>JAEERW010000006.1 GCA_016286055.1 Bacteroidales bacterium | reverse complement strand
CTTGGCACACGATACCGTCGCAGTCAGATTAAAGCGGCAATCAAGGTTAATGAAGAAATGCTGCGTTTCTATTGGGACCTCGGCAGGGACATTGTAATGCGCAATGCCGAAAACAAGTACGGCAGTGGATTTATGAAATGTCTCAGCCGCGACCTCAAAGCCGAAAATCCCGATGCAACGTGTTTTTCACCGACGAATCTCCATTATATGAAGAACTTCTATCTGTTGTATCATAGGTACACAGAAAATTCTCTGCAACTTGCTGAGAAATCTATGCCTCAAATTTCTCCACAAGTTGTGGAGAAATCTGCACACGATACAGAACGTTCTGAAAATGAGAGTGTTGAAATTTTTCAGCAAGTTGCTGAAAAATTCACGGAACAAGTTGTGGAAAAAATTAGACACGATTTGTTTTCCGTTCCGTGGGGACATCATATGATACTAATAGACAAATTTCAAAATTGTCCCGACAAAGCCTTATTCTTTGTTCGTCAGACTGTTGAAAACGGATGGAGCCGTGATGTGTTGTTGAATTTTATCAGTACTGACCTTTATGAGCGTCAAGGTAAGGCACTGACAAATTTTAAGCGCACTCTGCCCGACGAGACGAGCGACCTCGCTCAGGAACTTACCAAAGACCCTTACAATTTTGCGTTTACGGGTATAACAGGCAGATACAATGAGCGTTTGTTGAAAGATTCGTTGCTCAACAATATTACCAATTTTTTGATTGAGTTGGGGACAGGTTTCGCATACGTCGGCAAAGAATACCGTATTCAAGTTGGTGAACGTGAGAATTTTATCGATTTGTTGTTTTATAATCTCAACCTTTCGTGCTATGTGGTTATCGAGGTGAAAATAGGCAGGTTTGAGTTTTCCGACACGGGACAGTTAGGCGGTTATGTTGTGGCCTGCAATCATCTTCTTCGCCGTGAGGGGCGCGACAATCCCACAATCGGGCTTCTGATTTGCAAGGAGAAAGACCGCGTTCAGGCTCAATATGCCCTTGAATCAAGTAGTCAGCCTATTAGCATTTCGGAGTTTGACTTGGAAAAATTCTATCCCGAAAAGGTGGAAGGCACAATCCCGACGATTCAGGAAATTGAGGAAAAATTGGCGGCGATGGAGATGTAAACATTATTAGAGAAAACTTATCCAAAACTCAAATATTTTCCCTATCTTTGCACCAACAACAAAAACCGGTTTGTTATGAGTGAGATTTTTGACCATAGCGAAATGTCGGAGGAGGATGTCAAGCACTTGTATATCACCACCGCTCTCGAATCCAAATGGAATCCTAAAAAGATTACTATGGAAACTGAGATTTGGAAGGCGGTGAAAAAGCGTAACGACAACCTCGAAATCGCTTTTTCGTCCGACAACAACTTTACCGACGGCAAGGTGCGCATCAAGGGCAACATCCCAAGCCGCGACAAGGGCAAACGGTGCGACTATATCCTGTGGATCAACAAGGGTACGCCTATCGCTATCGTGGAGGCCAAGGACTGCAACCATTCTTCATCGTTTGGTTTGCAGCAGGCTATCGACTATGGCACGTTGCTCAATGTGCCTTTCGTATATACTTCAAATGGCAAAAGTTTTTTTGAACACGATTTCATTACAGGCTTAGAAAAAGAGATTGCGCTTGCGGATTTCCCTTCGGCAGAGCAACTTATGGCGCGTTGGAGAGGCACTTTGCCGGCTGTGGAAGAAAAACTTATGAACACTCCGTTTTATTCAGGTGCTGATTTTTATCCGCCGCGTTATTATCAGCGCAATGCCGTAAACCGCACTCTCGAAGCCATTGCCAAGAATCAAAAACGCATCCTCATTGCAATGGCTACCGGCACGGGCAAAACTTACACCGCTTTTCAGATTGTATGGCGACTTTTGGAGGCTGGCGTGGTGAAAAAGGTGCTTTACCTTGCCGATAGAAACAATCTTGTAGATCAGTCGATTAGCGGAGATTTTCAACCGTTGAAAAATGTGATTCACAAAATCAATTTCCAAAAAATCGACAAATCCACTATTTCGGCTTTCAAGGTTTATTTTGCTCTTTATCAACAACTTGACGGCGCAAAACGCCATTCTGACGATGACGTCGAAACCGATGAAGAAATCGACAACGAAATTGCAAGATACAGGGAATATTTCGACCCTGATTTTTTTGACCTTGTGATTGTGGACGAATGTCATCGCGGCTCGGCTAAGGCTGATTCGCGTTGGAGAAAAATACTTGATTATTTCAGCAGTGCTTTTCAGATAGGTATGACCGCAACCCCGCGCGAAACCCGCTATGTGTCTAACATTGATTATTTTGGCGAGCCGGTGTTCCGTTACAGCCTCAAACAAGGCATCGAGGACGGTTTTCTTGCGCCGTTTAAGGTAATCAACGTGCATACCAACATCGACGACGAGTGGCGACCCAAAAAGGGACAGCGCGACATCAACGGCGACGAAATCGAAGACCGTATCTACAACCTCGCCGACTACGACTACAACATCGTTATCCAAGACCGCATCAACGAGGTGGCTTCCGAAATTACAAAATACCTCAAAGAAACCGACCCGATGTCTAAGACCATCGTCTTTTGCCCCACCGAAGATGCCGCCGAAAGAATGAGAATTGCCATCAACAACCTCAATCCTAATATGGTGCAGCGCGACAAACTCGGCAACATAAAAGAGCAGTATGTGGTGCGAATCACGGGCAGCGACAATTACGGAAAATCAAAACTCGATTATTTTATCTCCGTAAGCGCAAAATATCCCGTTATTGCCACAACATCAAAACTACTCTCCACAGGCAGCGACTGCAAGATGGTGAAACTCATTGTTTTAGACGAGTTGATAAACTCAATGACAGAGTTTAAGCAGATAATTGGACGCGGTACACGACTGAGATACAACGAAGGCAAAACGCATTTTACAATAATGGATTTCCGCCGTGTAAGCCGACTTTTTGCCGACCCCGAATGGGATGGCGAGATTGTGCAGGACGAGGGTTTTGGTGAGGACGACGACGATGACGACACCCAAACCGACTCCGGCGAAATCAACATCACCGGCGACGGCAGCACCGATGAACCCGCCGGCACCGACAATAGGCGCATTGTGCAGATTGTGGGCGAAGGCAGCGTAAGGGTAAACGTGCTTCAACGCCTTGTTTCTATCTATGATACCGACGGCAAACTCCTTCGTCAAGAATCTATCGAAGACTACACCAAGGAGAGCATTCTCGGCACGTATCAAACCCTCGAAAACTTTATCCGCAAGTGGAACGCCGAACAGAAAAAAGAGGTTATCCGCGATATGCTCAAAGAAAAGGGCATCGACATCGACCTCGTGAAAAAAGGTCAGAATATGGACGACGTGGACGATTTTGATTTTATATGCCACATCGCATTCAACCAAAAGCCGCTCACCCGCCGCGAAAGAGCCAACAACGTAAAAAAACGCGACGTCTTTGGCAAATATTCTGCCGCTGCACGCGAGATAATCGACGCTTTGTTAGACAAATACGCCGAACTCGGTATCTACGACATCGAATCAACCGAAATTTTGAAACAAACACCTTTCACCAAATACGGAAAACCAAGCCGCATTGCTTCGTTTTTTGGTGGCAACATCCAATACCGCGAGGCTCTGCAACTAATTACAAAAGAACTATATAAAGCAGCATAACAAAAATGAGCAACTTGACAAGTTTTGTAAAACGTATCCGCGACATTATGCGCAACGACGCCGGCATCAACGGCGACGCTCAACGCATTGAACAAATTGCGTGGATGCTTTTCTTGAAAGTTTACGACGCAAAAGAATTCGATTGGGAATTCGACGACCCAAAATACAAATCCATAATCCCCGAAAAACTGCGTTGGCGCAATTGGGGCAATAATATTGACCTCACAGGCAACGAATTGCTCAATTTTGTCAACAACGTGCTGTTTGTTGTCCTCAAAGGCAAAAACGCCACTATCACCGACGGCGAGGGCAACATCATAGAAACCATCGAGGGCATAACGGTAACACCCGACACCCCGATTAGGCAAAAAATTGTGCAAGCCACATTTGAGGACGCCAACAACTATATGAAAGACGGCGTGCTTATGCGTCAGATTGTTAATATCATCAACGAACTCAATTTTGACACTTACGAAGAAACACACGCTTTTGGCGAAATCTACGAAACCATTCTCAAAGAACTGCAAAGCGCGGGCAGCGCGGGCGAATTTTACACGCCACGTGCCGTTACCGACTTTATGGCAAAGATGATAAAGCCGCAGATTGGCGAATCAATGGCAGATTTTGCCTGCGGTACGGGCGGATTCCTCACAAGTTGGATTAAACAGCTCGAAGCCGTAAAGAAGTCAAAAGAAAGCCTCTCTGCCAAAGAAATTGACCAAATTTACACCTCGGTTCACGCCGTTGAAAAAAAGCAGTTTCCATATATGCTGTGCGTCACCAATATGCTTTTGCACGACTTAGACAGCCCCGACATCAGGCACGGCAATTCGCTCAACAGCAAAAAACTCCTTGACTACACGCAAAACGACGCTTTTGATGTTATATTGATGAATCCTCCATACGGAGGCAGCGAAAAAGACGACGTAAAAGACTTTTTCCCGCCCGACTTTAAATCGAGCGAAACGGCAGACCTGTTTCTTGCTCTGATACTCCACCGCCTCAAAAAAAACGGACGCGCGGCGGTAATCATCCCCGACGGTTTTCTTTTTGGCAACGACAACACAAAAAACAACATCAAAAAATCGCTCCTCACCGAGTTTGACCTCCACACCGTGGTACGTATGCCGCAGAGCGTTTTTGCACCATACACAAGCATTACCACCAATATTTTGTTTTTCAACAACACCGAGCCGGAAGGCAAAACGTGGTTTTACCGTGTGGACATTCCAAACGACCGCAAGCATTTTAGCAAGACAAAGCCGATGGAGTTGAAACATTTTGACGACTGTATCCAATGGTGGAACCACCGCACCGAAATCACCGACGCCGACGGCAACCCAAAGGCAAAATGCTATTCTACACAGGAACTCATCGACGGCGGCTACAACCTCGACCTCTGCGGCTATCCGCACGAAGAAGAAGTGATACTCAGCCTTCAAGAAACTATCGCCAACTACGAAGAAAAACGCTCTGCGCTCAATGCCGACATCGACAACCTTTTGGCTCAGATTACAGCATTGCACCAACAGGCTCAAAACGGAGAACTATTATGAACAAGAACAACGGTATAGCCACCACAACATACAACGCCCTCGTAGAAAGCGTTGGCAAATTGCTCGAATATGCGCGTAAAAGTGTTGCTACGGCGGTAAACAATACGCTTGTGCAAACATATTGGCAAATTGGCAGATACATTGTGGAATACGAACAAAACGGAAAAGAACGTGCCGAATACGGTTCGGGATTGATGTCCCGCCTTTCAAAAGACCTGACGCAGCGTTATGGCAAAGGTTTTTCGGAAAGAAACATCGAGCAGATGCGAAAATTCTACATCTCTTATCCTGTATGTTCAGAAGTGCCGGGCAAATCAATTTCGCAGACACTGTCTGCGGAATTCAGCCTCAGTTGGTCGCACTACCTTTTCCTGATGGGTATCGACAACAAAGACGAACGCAAGTTTTATGAAATTGAATCAAAAAATTCAAATTGGAGTCTGCGCGAGTTGAAACGGCAGTTTGATTCATCGCTCTACGAAAGGCTTTCTCTTAGCCGCGACAAAGAAAAAGTAAAAACACTTTCAGAAAGCGGTATCACTGTACAAACGCCCGAAGATATTGTAAAAGATCCATACGTGCTTGAATTTTTGGGATTGGACGAGAAAAACGTGTATTCAGAATCCGACCTCGAAACTCAAATTATCAGCCGCCTTGAAACTTTCCTTTTGGAACTTGGTAAGGGCTATACATTTGTGGGGCGACAAGTGCGCATTACACTCTCGGAAAAGCATTTTTATATAGATTTGGTGTTTTACAACCGTCTTTTGCAGTGCTTTGTTTTGATAGACTTGAAAATCGGTGAAATCACTCACCAAGACCTCGGACAAATGCAGATGTACGTTAACTTTTACGACCGTTTTGTAAAACTTGCACACGAAAATAAAACAATAGGCATTGTTTTGTGCAAAAAGAAAGATGACGCCCTTGTGGAGATTACTCTGCCCGAAGACAACACACAGATTTTTGCAAGCAAGTATCAGACCGTGCTGCCTGACAAAAAAACTTTACAACAACTTATTAACGAAACACTATGAAAACAATGACCGCAAAAGACCTCAAAAACGCCCTTCTGCAAGAGGCTGTGCAAGGCCGTCTTGTGCCTCAGTGCGCCGCCGACGGCAACGCCCGCACACTCTTAGACGCCATCCGCGCCGAAAAACAGAAGTCCGCAAAATCCAAATCCTCAAAACCCCTTCCGCCCATCGCCGACGACGAAATCCCATTCGACATTCCCGAGAGTTGGGTGTGGGTAAGATTGGGGGAAGTGTGCGATTATTTACATCGTGGTAAATCTCCAAAATACGGAGACGATAAAATTTTGCCGATAATGGCTCAAAAATGCAACCAATGGGACAAAATATATACTGAAAAATGTTTGTTCGCTGACAAACAGACAATTGAACGATATTCGGAAGAACAATATCTTCAAATCGGTGATACAATCATTAATTCGACAGGTGGCGGAACTGTTGGTAGAACAGGATATATTGAAGAATATGTTTTTTCTGTTTATCCTAAATTTGTTGCGGATTCTCATATTACAGTAGTGCGAGGAAACAAACAAATTGAGGGTAAGTATTTGTATTATTATTTGATTTCACCGTTCATTCAAATAGGTCTTGAAGAACGCTGTTCGGGTAGTACAAATCAAATAGAATTGGGAACAGAAACAATTAGAAATTATATGTTGCCACTTCCCCCACTCGCGGAGCAACGCCGCATAGTTTCTGCCATTGAAAAACTATTGCCATTGATAGACGAATACGGCAAAAAGGAATTGGTAATCAACGCCTTAAACAGTACGATAGGTCAAACTGCCAAAAAAGCCATCTTGCAAGAAGCCGTTCAAGGCCGTCTTGTGCCGCAGTGCGCCGCCGACGGCAACGCAGATGCATTATTAGATGCTTTAACGGAAGCCAAGAAGGATTTGGTAGAAAAGAAACTTGTTTATAAAAAGGCGACTACAAAACCTTATTATGAACAAGATGAGTATCCATTTAATATTCCATCTTCGTGGAAGTGGGTTCAACTTTCAGATGTATCTGTGATTCAAGAAGGTGCAGGCATAAGGAAATGGCAGTATAGAAATTGTGGCACACAGTTATTGTGTGTAACAAACATTTTGAACGGAAAAGTTGATTTGCAATTAAAACAACTATTTGTTGACACGGCAGAATATAAGGAAAAATATTTACATTTAACCGTTAATAAAGGTGATATTGTTTGTTCTTGTTCAGGTGGTAGTTGGGGCAAGGTTGCAATCTACAATCTCGACGATACCATAATGATGAATACAAGTACATTGAGATTGAGATTTTTTAAAGATTTGGCTGACAATCTATTCTTATACTATATTGTTCAATCAGATTTCTTTAAAAATCAATTATTAGGACAATTGTCAGGAATGCAACCTAATTTTGGATATGCTCATTATTCAAGAATTTGCATTCCTCTTCCCCCGCTTGCGGAGCAACGTCGCATAGTATCGGCGATAGAAAAACTCTTGCCGATGTGCGAAAGGTTAGGCAAGGAATAAGATTAATAAAAAATCTCTACAAAACATAACAGAAAGTGTTACATTTTGTAGAGATTTTCAAAGACAGGGTTGTTACCAAAAATGTAACGCGACTTGTTCCAACAATGAACGAGGGAACTGTAAATATCAAAGAATTAGGTAATTACACCAAAAATCCGCTTATAGTTAAGGTTTTCCGAGAGTTTGATTGGGTGGAAGATTTGGGCTCAGGCACTCGAAACATTTTGAAATATGCTCCTATCTATTATAAAGATTATCAAATTATAATAGAAAACGGACAGCATTTCTCATTTTCAATAACATACGCAGACCCTGACACTAACCCTGACACTAACCCTGACACTGTTACTGACACTGTTACTGACACTGTTACTGACACTGTTACCAACCCTGTTACTAACCCTGATACCAACCCTGTTACTTTGTCTGACAAACAAAGATGTGTTTTGGCATTGTGTGTTGAACCGAAAAATGCTCGCGAAATATTGGAGCAATTGGACATAACATATCAAACCAAAAATTTAAAATCATATATCAAAGATTTGGTTTCGTATGGTTATTTGCAGATGACAGTACCTGAGACGCCAAAAAATCCGACACAAAAATATTTTACTACTGAGAAAGGAAAATCTCAAATCAAATAAAAAATCTCTACAAAACATAACAAAAAGTGTTGCGTTTTGTAGAGTTTTTCAATTATGCATTATGCATTGTGCATTATGCATTAAAAATACCCATTTATTTTGCGGTCTTCCATTGCCGTTTCGCTGCGTTTGTCGTCAGCACGTCCGCCGCGCTCTGTTACGCGGGTTGCGGCTGTTTCGGCAATGATGTCCTCAACAGAATGAGCGGTGGAAAGCGTTAAGCCTGTGCAAGTTATGTCGCCAATGGTGCGGCAGCGGACTTGCTTTTCTACCACCTCTTCTTCGGGACGGCGTTTGATGCACGGTTCGGCGGCAAGCCACTGTCCATCACGGAAAAAGCATTTGCGGGTGTGGGTGTAATAGAGGCTCGGCAGCGGAATGTTTTCGCGGTAAATATACTGCCAAACATCCATTTCGGTCCAATTTGAGATGGGGAACACGCGGAAATGTTCGCCCATATTTTTCTTGCCGTTGAGGATGTTCCAAAGTTCGGGACGTTGATTTTTGGGGTTCCACTGTCCAAATTCGTCGCGGTGCGAAAAAATACGTTCCTTGGCGCGGGCTTTCTCCTCGTCGCGGCGTGCTCCGCCTATGCAGGCGTCAAATTTGTATTCCTCAATAGTATCGAGCAAAGTGGTGGTTTGCAGGGCGTTGCGCGATGCGTTGTAACCTGTTTCTTCCTTTACGCGACCGGTGTCGATGCTCTTTTGAACCGAGCCTACAATGAGTTCGGCATTGAGACGTTTTACAAGTTCGTCGCGATAGTCGAGAGTCTCTTGAAAATTGTGTCCCGTGTCGATATGCACCAACGGAAACGGCAATTTGGCAGGATAGAACGCCTTGTAAGCCAAGTATGTTACCACAATGGAATCCTTTCCGCCCGAAAACAAAATTGCCGGACGTTGAAACTGCGCAGCCACTTCGCGCAGGATATAAATTGATTCCGCTTCTAATTCGTTGAGATGTGTCATTTTTCAAAACTTTTTATGGGGCAAAATTCGGGATTAGTTTGTTTTTGGAGAAATAATTGGCGGTGGAATAATGCAGCAAATAAAATGGAGTTTTGCAGTTTTTGTTGAAATTATTCAAACAAATTCTGTATCTCGTGATAGGTGAAAACCTTCTCCAAAGCGTCGTTGATGTCCATCGGAAGTGCCATTGCTACAATGCCTTGTGATTGGATTGTGGACATTGCGCCCGTGCCGATTTTGGATGCCACAATGTATTGACAATCTTTGAATTGTGTCACGTTTTTCTGCATTGCCGCTACGGAATGTTGACCATCTTGACAAACGGGGTTGACGGTGCGTTTTTCCACAAAAATCCATTCATCTACCAAATATTGATAAATGTAGAAATCGCACGCTCTACCAAAGTGAGTATCAACGGTATAGCCGTCGGTAGATGCCACTGCAACCCTGAAAATAGTCTTGTTATGCGTGGGAGAATGTGTCATTTGCGGCAAAAACTTGGTTGTAAACTTCTTTTGAAAATTCTGACTTTCCGGGTACGCCCACAGCGTCGGCGCGGCAACGGTTGCAATGACGGAAAACTCCAATGAATTTTTCGGCATCTTTGCGTGCTTGTTCTATCTGAAAACAGTACGGTGCTTTTTCGTCTTTGAGTTCAAAAGTTGGAATTAGCGGAATAATGTTGTAAATCGTTGCTCCAAGTTTTGAAACGGTTTCTGCGATTTTGCCAATGTGATTGCCATTGATACGCGGCACAAGAACGGTGTTTACCTTTACTGTAATTCCGCTTGCTGCCACTTTGCGTATACCTTCCAACTGATTGGCAATCAAGATTTTTGCACCTTCGAGAGCGTCGTATTTTTTGCCGTGGTAGATTACAAATTTATTGAGTTGTGCCTCAATTTCGGGGTCAACGGCGTTGACTGTTACGGTGAGCGAATCTATCTTTGCGTCAATCACTTCGTCGGCTTTTTCGTTGAGGAGCAATCCATTGGTACTCATACATTTAAGCAACTGCGGAAACTCTTTCCCCACAAGGCGGAATGTCTCTAATGCTGCATTTGTAGCAAGAGTGTCGCCCGGACCTGCAATGCCCGCTACACGTATTTGAGGGCAGAGTTTCAATGCTTTTTTGAGTACGTCGATGCTCTGTTCGGGAGTGATGACCTTAGCCGTAACGCCCGGACGGTTTTCGGTGTCGTTTAATACCCTGTGGCAGAATCGGCAACCGATATTGCACGCAGGACTTACCGGCAGGTGAATGCGTCCGAGGTTGTTGGCATTTGGTCCAAAGCAAGGATGATTATTTGAAAGTTCTTTATTCATTTTCTTCTGTTTTGTTTAATTTATTTACCGGTGCAAAATTGCGGCAGAAGTAAATTATTTCCAAACAGAATAAAAAATATGGTAATTATATCTAACCCGAATGGGTTTTGTAGATATAATTACCAGAAGATGTGGATAAAACTCGTTTTAAAAGAATAAACATATTTGCTACCTTGCTCCGCGCGAAATCTTGTCCAAGGCGGTTACAAGTGCGTCTATTTCGTCGCGGGTGTTGTAAACTGCAAAGGTGGGACGAACACTCATTTCATAGCCCAACGCCCTGAGAGCGGGTTGTGCGCAGTGGTGTCCGGCACGAACGGCTATTCCCTCCTTGTCGAGCATCTGTCCCACTTCGGGAGCGGGAATGCCGGCGACATCGAGAGAAACCACGCTTACACGGTTTTTGGGATTTCCAATGAGCGTAATGCCCGGAATCCTTGCTATTTGCGTGCGGGCGTATTCGGTGAGGTCGTGCTCGTGATGTTCGATGTTGTGTATGCCCACGCTTTTTACAAAGTCTAAGGCATAGCCCAAACCCACAGCGTCGGCAATGTTTGGCGTGCCTGCTTCAAAACGCGCCGGAGGAACGTTAAACTCGGTTTTTTCGATGGTAACATCCTTAATCATATTGCCTCCGCCTTGCCACGGTGGAAGTTTTTCGAGCCACTCTTTTTTGCCGTATACCGCGCCTATGCCCGATGGTCCGTAAATCTTGTGTCCCGAAAAAACAAAGAAATCAGCGTCTAATTCCTGCACGTCTATCTTGGTGTGAGCCACCGACTGCGCACCGTCTAACAGCACGGGAATGTTGTGCGAGTGGGCAAGGTCGATTATAGACTTTACATCGTTGATAGTGCCGAAAGTATTGTTGACGTGACCAACGGATATAAACTTGGTTTTGGGAGAGATAAGGCGTTCAAACTCAGTGAGATTGAGGTCGCCATTCTTGTCGATAGGAATTGCACGTAGTTCGGCATTGTGCTTAAAACACTCTTGCTGCCAAGGCACAATGTTGGCGTGGTGGTCGAGGGTAGAAACGATCACGTTGTCGCCCGGAAGGAGGTATTTCTCCGAAAAAGTTTTGGCAATGAGATTGATACCTTCGGTTGTACCGCGCACAAACACAATGTTTTCTGCGTTGGGGGCGTTGATAAAGTCGGCTACCTTTTGGCGAGCCTCCTCGTATTTATCGGTGCTACGGGCGGCAAGGGTGTGCGCTCCACGGTGGATATTAGAGTAGTCGGTTTTGTAAAACTCGCTCAATCCGTCGATTACGCGCAGAGGCTTTTGCGTGGTGGCACCGTTGTCGAACCAAATGAGGTCGTGCCCGTTTACCTTTTGATTAAGAATCGGGAATTGCTTGCGGATTTCCTCAGAGTTGAGAGTATCCACCTCGTCGTAATGGAGGTTTTTAACCAACTGAGTTTCAGGAATTCCGATACCAAACCCGTCGTCTTTCAAAAGGCATTTTCTGCGTTCGGGCGGCTTTGTAGCCGACGGCTTAGAGGCTCGGTCTTCGGGGAAATATTTTGAAATCACCCCGTCGAACAAAGCCCTGTCGTCGGCCGAAAGTCCTCCGAATTGAAAAGCATTCAAGTCAATACCGTTCATTATTTTTCAATTTGGTTTCTGTGTTGATAATCGTGGTAGTATCCCACCTCAACGTTTTCCAAAACTGCGATAGCGTCGTCGGTGAGGCTTGCGAGCGAGAAGTATTTTGTGAGCAGGTAACTTGCCACGCCGTATTGGTCTAAGCCCATCAAACGAGCCGAAAGCGAAGGAGCAATTTCGCCCGGAATGCCCGACTGATGAAGACCCACAACGCCTTGTTCTTTTTCGCCGGTGCGCACAAGGATAATTTCGGTGGTGCCTACGCCGCGGTTGGTGAGGTACTGACCTTTGATTTCCACCTTGTCGGAGGGGATAATCGGAACGCCACGCCAAGTGATAACCTTAGTGCCAAAGAGGTCGATAGCCACAGGGGGAACGCCTCTCCAAGTGCACTCACGCTCAAATGCTGCAATGGCGCGGGGGTTGGCGATAAAGAATGCGGGCTCTTTCCAAACGAGCGCGAGCAGTTCGTCGAGGTCGTCGGGAGTGGGTGCGCCGTAACGTGTGCTGATTTTGTAGCCGGGAGCCGCCTGAGCAAGAAGTCCGAACTTCTTGTTGTTGATGAGTTCCCATTCCTGACGCTCCTTGATGCTTTCGATCGAAAGGCGGAGTTGCTCTTCTAATTGGTTGTAAGGCAGATTGTAGAGGTCGCTTACACGTGTGTGAACGCGAACCACGGTCTGCAAAGTGTTGAGCGAATATTCGGTTGGGTTCTCCTCGTAGTCGATGTAGGTTTCGGGAATAATGTTGTCCTCTTCGTGACCGCTAACGAGGTCGATATGTTTTTCGCCGTGGTCGTTGACGGTGGCTTTTAGGCGGAGATGGTCGTCAACGGCATTGTTAAACTGTTCGCGGAAATTTGGTTTCTCTTTGATGAGTTTTTCCAAAACGGGAGTTTCCAATTGAAGGAAAACCGAGTCGGTAACAGCCCTAACCGAAACTGTTGAATCAGCAGCACTTAGAAGGTCGGCTTCGCCAAAATACTCACCCGAACCGAGGAGTGCGATGCGGAGTTCCTCGCCGTGAGTACCAGTGGAAATAACTTCTGCCTGACCTTTTGCCACGATAAAAAATTTCTGCTTGTCTTTGCCCTGATTTATAAGGTTTTTGCCACGCTTAACATCAACGGGAACAAAGTTGCGGGCAAGGTCGGAAACAATTTCGGCGTCGATGTTGGCGAATAGCGGAATTGCACGGAGGTTTTTGGCCGTGAAACTTGGAACGCCGTCGAAGTATTGAATTTCAATACGTTCTGCCTTTTTAAGTTCTACTTTTGTGCGGTTAACGCGGTATGTGCCGCTCTGCACCTGCACCCACGGAAGGAGTTTTAAAAGTATCCTCGGGGTAATCGACCCCATCTGCGGCGGGGTTTTGGTTGTGTCTGCAAGTTTTCTTGCGGTAGCAGTGGTGATACTGCGCTGAATGTTGCTGTCTGCCATTTTTTTATAAGATTTAATTAGTGATATAATTCTGTTTTTTCTATTACTTTTCCGTCGGCAATTTTGAATGCGTTAAACACAGGTTTTTCGCCTGCCAACGAGAGTATAAAGTAGAGTATGTTTGGGTCGAAAGCAAGGCGGATGTCCTCTTCCGAGGGTCGCGACGGTGTGGCGGGATGACTGTGCCAATTGCCCACAACCACAAGACCTTTGCTGCGGGCGTATTTGATTGCCGCAAACTGCTCTTTGGGGTCGAAACTGAAATGTTCGGGCGAATGGTCGATGTTGGTCATCGGGTAGTTTTCGGTAACAGTTTCTTTATCAGTACCTAAAAGATAACCGCACGATTCGTTGGGAACATCGCCCTGTGCCTGAGCCAATACCGAATTATATGCCTCGGGGGTAATTGTTATCATTTTTTTATAGTTACTTTGTGAATATTGCCGTCCACGTGTTCAACGCTCAAAACATTGTAGCCCTGCTCTTTGGCAGATTTTGGCACATTGTTGAGCGGTTCGCCTTCGGTAAGGAGCACTTCAAGAATGTCGCCCTCGGCTATCTGCGCAAGTTTCAGTTTGGTTTTTACAAACGTCATCGGGCAGTGTTCTTTGGTTATATCTAATGTGTGTGTTGCCATTTTTTTAATTACGAATTATGAATTACGAATTATGAATTGATAATTATGAATTATGCATTATGAATTATGCATTAAATAAACATCGTTCTTCCGCCTTCGGAGATTTCGAGGAAAGAAGCCACGCCGAGAGTGTCCTTAACCTCGTGAATAAAGTCCGACTGTTTGAGCCCGAGCACGTGCATAGCCATTTCGCAGGCGTAGAGGTTGACACCGAGCGCAGTAGCCGCCTCCACAAGTTCTTCAAGGGTTGCCACATTGTTTTTGCGCATAAGCGAACGGAAAATTCTCGGACCTATTCCCCAAAAGTTGAAACGGCTTGTGGGAGTGGCTTTTAAACCGCCCATCATAAAACCGAAAATTTTGGTGAGGAAACTTCCGCCTACGAAACTTCTGCCACGTTTTTGCTTAATGGCATCCAATCCCCAAAAGGTGAAAAATATGTTTACCTCGTATCCCACGGCAGCCGCTCCTGTGGCAAGTGTGAATACAGCGGTAAGTTTGTCGAATTCGCCCGAAAATGCTATGAGCGAAAGTTTTTTCTTTGGTGTATCTTCCATTGTATTAATGATTTGTGAGGTCGCAAGCCGCTTGTTCGTAGTCGATAAGTTCGGTGATAGTGGGTTTTTTGCCGCAAATAGGGCAATTGTCGCGACGATGGACGTTGATTTTTCTAAAATCCATAGTTTTAGCGTTGAAAGTCAGCAGTTTGTCGGTGAGCAGTTCGCCCGCGCCAGTAAAGTATTTAAGCACTTCGGCGGCTTGAATTGTGCCCAACATTCCGGCAATTGCACCAAGCACTCCGGCTTGCGAACACGTTGGTACTAAGTCTTTTGGCGGCGGAGCATTGAAGATGCAGCGGTAGCAGGCGCATCCCGGCTTGTGGGTAAAAGTCTGCCCGTCGAACCTGAGGATTCCGCCGTGGCTGAATGGTTTTCCTGCCATTACACAGGCGTCGTTGATAAGAAATTTTACAGGAAAATTATCTGTGCCGTCTACCACAAAGTCATAATCTTTTATAATATCAAGTGCGTTTTCGGCACGTAAGAAATCCTTATAAATAACCACCTTTACGTGAGGATTAATTTTTTCGGCTTTCTCCTTTGCCGATTCGGCTTTGTAGCGGTTGATGTCGGCAGTGGTGTGTATTACCTGACGCTGCAAGTTGCTGATATCCACCACGTCGCCGTCGATAATGCCTATTGTGCCTATGCCAGCCGCAGCAAGGTAGAGAATCACCGGCGAACCCAATCCGCCCGCGCCTACAACCAAAACTTTGGCGTTTTTGATTTTTTCCTGACCTTCCACGCCCACATCTTTGAGCAGAATATGGCGCGAATAGCGGTTTAACTCTTCTTCGGTAAAATCGAACATAATTATCTTCCTCCTCCCATAAAATAAAGAAAATCAATTATATCGCCGTCGTAAATTTGGGTTGAGCCAAATTTTTCGCGTTCAATAAAGTTGTCGTTGATTTGCACGCTAACCATTTCGGGATTAGCCACTTGGTTGAGCGTAATAAGTTGGTCTAATGTCAGGGGAAGTGTTACCTCCTGATTGTTGCCGTTAACTGTAATTTGTGCCATATTTGTTATACTGTTTTAGGATCTTTTGCATATAATGTTGTAGATAAATATCTGTCGCCAGTGTCGGGCAGAATCACTACAATGTTTTTACCTTTGTTTTCGGGGCGTTTGGCTATTTCAACAGCGGCGTAAAGTGCTGCTCCTGAACTGATTCCAACCAAAATACCCTCTTGCTGAGCCATATTTCTTGCCCATTGGAATGCGTCTTTGTCTTTTACCCTGAATATCTCGTCGTACACCTTGGTATTGAGGATTTTAGGGATAAATCCCGCGCCAATTCCTTGCAGGCGGTGAGGACCGGGTTTTTGCCCCGAAAGCACTGCGCTTGAATACGGTTCTACTGCCACCACTTTGATTTCGGGGTTATATTTTTTTAACTCCTCGCCAGTGCCGGTGATAGTGCCGCCTGTGCCCACGCCTGCCACCAAAATGTCAACCTTGCCGTCGGTATCGTCGATAATTTCCTTGGCAGTGGTGCGGCGGTGCGCTTCGGGGTTGGCAGGATTTTCAAACTGCTGAGGGATAAAGGCTTTGCCGTATTGTTGAGCCAATTCGTTAGCCTTGCGTATCGATCCGGGCATACCCTCGTAGGCGGGAGTTAGCACAAGTTCGGCTCCGAGCCCGCGGAGAATGTTTCTTCGCTCCACGGTCATTGAGTCGGGCATAGTAAGAATAAGTTTGTAACCTCTTACAGCACAAACCATTGCAAGACCAATTCCCGTGTTGCCGCTTGTGGGTTCAATAATAACGGTGTTTTTATCAACGAGTCCCCGTTTTTCCGCCTCTTGAATCAGAGATAGCGCCACGCGGTCTTTTACGCTACGTGCGGGGTTAAAACTTTCGAGTTTGGCAAGCACCGAACCTTTAAGTTTTTCTGCCTTGGCAATTCTGTTGAGCCTGAGCAGCGGTGTGCCTCCTATTAGTTCTGTTGCGTTTTCTACTGTTTTTCTATTCATTTCTTTTTCTTTTTAATTTTTTTCACAAGGCAAAGATATTGGTAACAAAATGTTCTTCCAAGTATTTATTAATATTCAGAAGATTTTTCTAAATATTAAATATTAATAGAAAATATCATTAGCAATCTAACCATCTATTCTACATCACCAATTAAAAATTCCCTTGTGCGCCGCAAAAGTAGCAATGCACAAGGGAATAGAATTATGATAAAAATGTAATTTTACATTTATTTAAATGCAAAAAAGCAGTTTTTAGTCGGTTAGAGGGTGATGTACTCCTTTGGTTTAAAGTTGTCTTCCATACACCAAACGTGCGCCTTGCCGTGCTGCATACGGAACACTTTGAGGAAGGAGAAAAACGCCTCGTCGCCCTGCTGTTCGCGCCACGGTTTGAGGAACTTACGCGAAGGATGGTTAACAATCTCCTCTTTGAGAGCCATATCCTCCACGAGGTCGAAACGACCCTCCACTCTCACCTGATACTTGCCGCAAGCAAAGCAAACCTCGGTACGCGGGTCGGCCACAAGTTGACGGTAAAAATCCTTGGTAACGCCGGTATGGAACACGATACCATTTTCATCCGCCTTAAACATCAGAATCCCCCTCACCCTCGGCTGTCCGTTATCGTTGGTAGCCACATACATAACAGGGTGAGAATTAATCAGTTCAAAAATTTCTTTTTTGGTCATAATTGGAATGTGTTAGTATTGTTTGTTTTTGGCAAAGATAAGGAAAATGGTGGATTTAGAGGGTGGGATGGGAAAAGATTTTTAGATTATCCTCAATTGTTTGAATATAAGCCTGTTTCATAGAGTCGGGTAGAAAACTATTTTGGATAAAGGCGGTCCATTTGGGTGCTATTTTGACAAATTTATTGAATATGTTGTCGATAGTTTTGGAATCTAATCCGGTGTTAGTCATTGCGTTAACAAAATTTTGACGCTTGATGTTGCTCTTTTTGCCGTCGAGTGTGAGGGCAAGTTCTTCATTGTCGTTGATTACAAGATGAACGTTGAGGAGGTCGTACGCTGCCGAAAGGTTATAAATGTTTGGTTCAAAACTAATTAGCGAAAAATTCTTTAAGTGCATATCAGAGTTGCCTGTTATCCAAGAGAAAACCACTATCTCCCAAAATTTGGTAACATCAAGCAGAGGCACTGACGAATATTTTTTTATCAGTTTTGCAATGTTTTCGTACGACGATTTGTATTTGTCAGACGACATTCGACCCGACAATTGACAAGCATCCTCCATTAGATATTTTTTGCCCGACAGGTCGCGGTCGATTCTGCGGGTGAGATATGACAATTCTCCATCGGAAAACCTTATGAGACAATGCGGTACGGTTTCTATTTTTGCAATTTCGGCAAGGTGCATTGTGAGGTCTTCGTTTTCGGGGAGAAAGGGATATTTGTCGGATTTTGGTTTTAAAATATATCCGCCCCACAGCCCTACAATTGTGAATCTGTCGGGCAGATTTTTTCCGCCTTTCGACAGTTCCATAGAGAGTTTTGCCTGCACACCCGTAACTGTGGTCCGGCTCTTGATGATTTCTGTGGCAAGGTCGCCAATGTTTTGCCGAGTATATGGCAATATCGGAATTTTGGTTGTGCCAAATATTTTTTTAGCACATTTGGGATGAAAATCTTCTCCGTCGGTTTCTTGGTAACAATACAGACATTTTGCCATAATTCATTTATTATTAATTAGTTGTAGCCTCAACGCCCACAGCGCCGATACAGTCTTTGCAGCAAGTAAGCAACAGCGAAAATCTGTCGTTTGCGTTTATTTTCCAATTGTTTACGGCGATATTGAGCAGCCATCCTTCGGGAATTAATCCGTCGAAAAAAGGGAATAAGGTTTTAGACACAAAAGGAGTCTCACGGAGAGGAAATGTCAGACTTATGGGTTCCGCATCAGATTGATTCAAATACTCATTTAAGTATCTGAATGTGTAGCCGTTATCATCTTCGATTATCTCTCCGGCAACCTTGTCGCGAAAATATACATTTCCCTTTCTCATTCTTCGTCAATTATTTCTCTTTCCATCTGCACCACGCCTAATTCGGTGTTGAACAGCCGCAAAAGTTGGTTTACTTTGTCCATACGGAGGGTCTTTTTGCCTTGCTCCAAATCGCGCACAAACCGCAGTCCCACACCCGATTTCATCGACAAATCTTCTTGCGTGAGGTTGTATCGCTTGCGCATCGATTTTACATATTGCGACAGTTGACTGAGTTCTTTCATCTCTTTTTATAAATGTTTCAACTGCAAATATAAGACATTTTATATTATATCGGGTATAAATTCGCTAAAAAAATAATTTTTTAAACAATTTATACCCTATCTGATATAATTATACCTATTCAATACTACTTTATACCCGATTAGGTATAATTATCACTCCCCCTGATACTCCTTCAACGTCTTCACCTCGCAGCCTTTGCTTTTGTAATAATCTATCATTTCGGGGAGTTTGTTGAGGGCGTAAGTGGTTATGCAGTCGGAGATTACGTGGACGGTGTAGTTGGCTTTGCGCATATTGTAGCAGGTGGCTTTTACGCAGGCGGTGGCGTCGGCTCCGGCAATGTAAAACTCGTTGAGGTGGTTGGCGGCGATAAAGTCGGCGAATTCTTTGCTCGTGAGGGCGTTACCCTTGGTCTTGATGAAAATATTATTGGAAACAATCTTCATTTCGGGAACAAGTTCCGCGCCTTTACTTCCGGCTTTGAACGTGCGCACGAGGGGTGTAGTGTTGTGATGTTGGATATACACAATGTACATTCCCTGATTCTGCGCCCAATCTATTGCGGCATTGACATTGTCGATTATATCTTTGTAATGCTTGGTGATGTCGTTTTGTAAGTCGATGACTACAAGTGATTTGGCGGTGGTTTTTGGTGTCAACTTCATCACTATTGCACGTTTTTCCACGCCAATTGCAAGCGTATCACAGGTGATTTCTTCGCCGGTGGGGATGAAGCCGATTTTTTCCATCACACGGCCCGAGGCGGGATTTTCGGGGAAGTAACCGCCCCATAAAGTCTTGAAACCTTTGACGTTGACACAGTAATCAACCACAAGTTTCATAGCCTCGGTGCAGATGCCTTGATTCCAATACGGCTGACCAATCCAATAGCCGACTTCGCACTCGTCGTCAGCCAATTTCAGGTTGGAATTTCCGGCGGTGAGGTAGCCTGCACAGCCAATCGGTTCGCCGGTCTCTTTGAGCACCACAGCCCAATTGCGCTCGCTGATCAAAAATTTGTGGAGGATATCGAGACTGTCCTCAACGCTTTTGTGCGGAGGCCAACCTGCGCGGGGTCCCACTTCGGGATTGCTTGCATATTTGTATAAAGCCTCGGCGTCTGATTCCTGCCAAGGACGGAGGATGATTCTTTCGGTTTGCATTTTAAATTAGTTTAAGTTTCGATGGCAAAGATACAATAATTAAAAAACTTTCATATGCGAGGTAATACACCCGAGGCATATTAGAAAACCTTTCGGCAGGCGAACCCACCATAATCCCCAACCCACAAGGTCCTCCAACCATAATTCCCAACCTCCAACCCGACTACGATATGGTGCAGTTGCAGATACAAGTGGGGTTTTGATTTTTCAAAAAAATGCCGTAACTTTGCAGCCATAATAACAGCAAAATTATGGACAACAATAAAATATACATACTTGACACAACCCTCCGCGACGGTGAACAAGTGCCGGGTTGCCAACTCAACACAGTAGAAAAAATCCAAGTGGCTCAGCAACTTGAACAGCTTGGCGTGGATATTATCGAAGCGGGCTTTCCTGTGTCAAGCCCCGGTGATTTCAATTCGGTGGTAGAGATTTCAAAATCAGTTACTTGGCCTATAATTTGCGCACTTACACGTGCCGTCGAAAAAGATATTAACATAGCTGCCGAAGCTCTTAAATACGCCAAACACAAGCGAATACATACCGGCATTGGCACATCCGACAATCATATAAAGTATAAATTTAATTCTAATCGCGAGGAAATTCTCGAAACGGCTGTCCGTGCGGTAAAATATGCTAAAACCTTTGTAGAAGATGTGGAATTTTACGCCGAAGATGCCGGACGCACCGACAACGAATATCTTGCCCGTGTAATTGAGGCTGCTATCAAAGCGGGTGCCACAGTGGTAAACATTCCCGACACCAACGGATACTGCCTTCCTCAGCAATTTGGCGACAAAATAAAATATCTATTTGAAAACGTGAAAGGTATCGACAAAGTGGTGGTATCGTGCCACTGCCACGACGACCTTGGAATGGCAACAGCCAACACCATGGAGGCTATCATTAATGGTGTTCGTCAGGTGGAGGTAACTATCAACGGCATTGGCGAAAGGGCGGGAAACACAGCCTTGGAAGAGATTGCAATGATACTCAAATGCCATCCCTACCTCAACCTGCAAACCAACATCAACACGCAGAAAATTTACCCTACAAGCCGTATGGTTTCAAGCTTGATGAATATGCCTGTACAGCCCAACAAGGCTATCGTAGGGCGTAATGCGTTTGCACATTCGTCGGGCATACATCAAGACGGAATGCTCAAAAACAAGAGCACCTACGAAATTATCGACCCCAATGATGTAGGCATCGACGACAACTCAATTGTGCTGACTGCACGAAGCGGAAGGGCTGCTTTGAAGCACCGTTTTTCGTCGCTCGGTATCAAGTACGAAAACGAGCAGTTAGACAACATCTATCAGAAGTTTTTGCAACTTGCCGACAAAAAGAAAGAGATCAACAACGACGACCTGATGATACTTGCCGGCATCGACCGTAAGCACAACCATCATATAAAATTAGAGTTTTTGCAATTTACATCGGGTTTCGGCATAAAACCCGTGGCAAGTATAGGACTAAATATAGCAGGGGAAAAATTTGAAGCTTGCGCCACAGGCAACGGACCTGTAGATGCTTCTATCAACGCAATAAAGAAAATACTATCAAATCGTCAAATGCAGATGAAGGAACTAACCATACAAAGCATCAACAAAGGCAGCGACGACATCTGCAAGGTACATATACAAGTGGAAAACGATGGACGGCTATACTACGGATTCAGCGCCAACACCGATGTGGTGGTGGCGACAGTAGAGGCATACTTAGACTGCATAAACAAATTTGTAAGTCATTAACGAACTATATACACGACAATAGGTACGGCTACGCCACGCCCACCACCGTGCAAAATCAAATCAGCCACACTGACTTAGAATGTCTTCATATTAATTTTCAGACCGGTATCAGAAATATAATCTTGAATAGCCTCTTCGAGGTCAAGATCTTCGTTGTCGTAATACCAGTTAACTGTTACCTTTCCGCCATCGGAGTCATATTTCTTTATAATCTTAAATATATCGAGCAGGCTTTTTGTGGAGCTCGTGTTGAAATATGTCAACTTGCAGTTGAATGTGAGCGGAAGACCGGTTTGCGTATATTCCCTAATCCAATTGATTAAGGGCGCATAAAATACGTTCGTCTCTTCAAGAAACGATTCTCCGGAAATTTCGCATACGCCATTCTGATAGTTGAAATCCACAGTCGGAACAAAATAGCCGTCGTGCGACCCTGAAATATGAATGTTTTCCATGTCCTATTATATTTATTTATCGCTTTCTAAGGTTCACCTATAATTATTTTTGCAAATTTATGTTTTCTTAATGAATTACAAAAATTTCACAATGCAAATATAAATTTAGTTTAGCAAAAAATCAATAGCCAAAAGCATTTTTTTTCTAAATTTCCAAACCTAATACGCAAACATCGTCAATTTGCACCATATCTTGCTTCCAGTCCTTAAATGCAGACTCCAATTTATCATATTGTCGAAGCACCGGCAAGTGGCTTGTGTCGGCAAGTAGTTTCTTAAATCTGGCTAATTTAAACTTCTCGAATTTAGGTCCGCCAAACTGGTCAGCGTATCCGTCGGAAAAGAGATAGATACGGTCGCCTTTCTTAACTTCGATATACTGGTCGGTAAAATCGAGCTCCTTGGCGTGTATGCCCACAGGACATTTTTCGGGATTCAAAATAGAGAGCTGTCCTGCCCTAACCCAAAACATAGGGTTGTAAGCTCCGGAATAATTAATTGTGCCTTGCTCCATATCCCATACGCACATTGCCATGTCCATTCCGTCTTTAGCCTCCTCCTCGTTGTCGCCGCTCTGCCCTAGGTTGAGCTTCACCGAAATTCGCATCTGTTCCAATATTTCCGATGCCTTGATAATATGCTGCTGACCCACTATCTGGTTTAGCAACGAGATTCCAAGCATACTCATAAATGCACCAGGGACACTGTGGCCAGTACAATCGCCCACAGTAAACACAAACTTTGAGCCCACCTGATGACCCCAATAAAAGTCGCCGCTTACTATATCCTTGGGCAGATACAATATAAAGTATCCCGACATAAGGCTCGAATAGTTTGCGAAGTTTCGCAGCAACGACTTCTGAATTTTGCCAGCATAGTTGAGGCTGTCGGTGATGTCGCGATTTTTCTGGTTGATAATCTTAAGGTTGGAGTTGATCTCCACATTTTGTTCGGCAATTAACTTGTTGCGCTCGGTGAGAGCCGAGTTAAGTTTTTTCTTTTCGGCATAGCGACGCCAAAGCAACAGCAATATCAGCAACAGCGACACCGACACCGTTATAATAATAGCAATCGTAAGATTTCGGCGTTCGATTTCGCTCTGCTTGTGATATATCTCTTCTTCCTTGCGGTCTAACTCAATCAAACTGATTAGCTGGTTTTTGGTGAGATTGGTGAGCTCCTGACGGTTTCTCTCGATAGTGGTGTCGAGTTTTGCGTTTTCTTCAAGCATCACGGATATAAGAGAATCCTTTACCACAATAGTAGAGTCTAGTTCTATAACGCTATCTTGCAATTCCTTGATATCGTGACGCAAATCGGCGTTGGCACCTTGCAGATTGTTTTTGATATACTCTGTGGCGTCTTTGTATTTGCCAAAATTGTAAGCCATTAAGTAGAGTTGCTCCGCTATGCTTTCTTCAAAATTTTTATCCTTCAATCTCTTAGCAAGCGACAATGCTTCTTCTAAATACTTCTTACTCTTTTTGTAGCCTCCTGCTGGATACGATAATTTGGAATAACACAAACCCAGATTGTAGGCTGCATTGGCTCGCAACCTTATTTGTTTGTGGTTTTTGCGCAAGGTATATTCTGCGAGGAACGACGAAGCGGCTTTCGAATATTTTTTTATCCGATAAAAATAGTCGCCCTGCACGCTTAAAGCGTCAGCTTTCAAGATGTCAAGTTTGTTTCGCTCAGCAAGCTTGATAGCCGCACGACAATACTCGTCGCACTTGGCGTTTCTGGTGAGTAGATACCTGCGGGCTATGTTTATCTGCAATTTAACCTTCTCGCTATTATTCTTAACCTTGGAGAGTTGTTTTTCAAGCTTAACAATTTCTGGGTCAATCTTGGCATAGGCACATTCCACAAAAGGAATTGTCATTAAAGCCAACAAGACAACTATCCTCATGCCGATATGTTTAAAACAAGTTCTCAATTTTACAATTTTTATTCAATTATATTGTCAAAGTTTTTTTCTAACAAAAATCAGCCCAAAAAAAATTGAGCGGGCAAAATTATTTAAAATATCGCATTTTACAAATTATTACTATATTTGTACCATAATTAACAAATCACAAATGAAACAGACATATAGCAACGAATACCGTGTAACTCACAAAGACACAGACATAAACGGAGAAATAAGCCTTGCCTCGCTTGGCAATTTTATCCTCGACACTGCCGGAATGCACGCCATTGATTTAAAAACAAGCATCGACATTCTCAACCAGCAGAACCTCACATGGGTGGTTACCGGAATTCATTTCGACATAAAACGGCTTCCGAAAATCAACAGCAATATCAAGATAACTACCAAAATTACAGAGCTGTCACGCCTTGCTTGCAAGCGCGATTTTATTGTGGAGCAAAACGGCGAAACCATTGCTGGCGTATCAACAGAATGGCTTATCATCAACCGCAGCACCCGTCGTCCAACTTTTATTACCGATGTGCTACCTCAGATACACGAAATTGTTTCAAGCGACGCCCAAGTAGAAAAATACAAACACCTGAGATTTGCCATCGACAATCCCGACGCTGTATACAAGCACACTGTCAGATATTCCGACATAGATATCAACCGACACCTTTATAGTATGCGATACATCGAAATGGCAATGGATTTGGCGGGAATCGAAATCCACGACACAAAAAAACTCGTGGCCGCCGACGTAAACTACATGAGCGAAGTACTATACAATCAGGAAGTAACCCTCGTTTCAAAACAAGAAGGCAACATCACTTTAATAGAGATGCAAAATCACGACAAAAAACCCATGTTCAGAGCAGAATTTGTGTGGGAAGACAAATAAAATGATAAAAAAAAGAAACTACGGCTTGATTTTTGCGTAATAGATTAATGACATATTTATAAAACCTAATTTAAAAAAGACAACACAGACAAACCATGGACAACGTAGTAAAAGAATTTACAGACAAAGTAAGTTCGTCCGTATACAAAAAGACATTCGTCAAACTCATCTTAGCTAAGAGAGTACTTGAAAACCAAGAAATGAACAAAATAGTGGTAAGGTACGTTGAACTCGACGGTCAGCCTCATCTCCAATTTGTTTACAAGTACAACAGAAACGACGTCACCAAAAACTTCTCGGTGGAAGAAGCCATTACACAGCTTCAAGCCATTATCGGCAGCAACTTTCTCGACATCAACCTTTTTACCACAAAAGAGGACATCGAGCTTAAATACAACAATAAGCGCGTGCCAAAGTTGTATGCCAAGAAACCCACATTTACACAAGCAGCCGATGGCGAACACGACAACACTAAGCAACGCCGCATCGACACCAAAAACAGCGTTTATCTCAAATCGCTGGGTATCACCGACAACAAGGGTGAACTTGTGCCAAGCATGAGCGCAAAATACAAACAGGTAGAGAAATTCGTTGAAATTATCGACTCGTTCTACGATTGCTATAAAGACTGCAAACCTCTCAATATCATCGACAACGGAAGCGGCAAAGGCTATCTCACTTTCGCCACTTACGACTATCTTACCAACGTTAGGGAGATGAACGTGATGATGCAAGGTATCGAAACTCAGGAAAACCTTGTAAAATTCGGCAACAACTTAGCGCAGAAATCACAATTCAGCGGATTGAAATTCGTCCAGAGCAATATCAACGATTTCAAGGCCGACAATGTGGACATACTTATCGCGCTCCACGCTTGCGATACCGCCACCGATGACGCCATTTATATGGGTATCAAATCAGAAGCGAAACTTATAATTGTATCGCCGTGCTGCCACAAGCAAATTCGCAGCCAGATGAAAATCACCGAAAGCAACGTGCTTGAGCCCATTCTTAAATACGGCATTATGCTCGAACGCGAAGCCGAAATCATTACCGATGGCATAAGAGCGTTGCTGCTCAATCTCAACGGTTACAAGACCAAAGTGTTTGAATTTGTTCAGTACGACAACACTTCTAAAAACGTGATTATCACCGCAGAAAAGGGCGAAAAACCCTCCGACGAGGAGCGCACCAAGATTCTCAACCAGATAACCACTATCAAAAACAAGTTCGGCATCAAATACCACTATCTTGAAAAACTGATAGAAAATCCCGAAGACCAGAGCTGGAGAATATTGAATCCGCAATGCGTTCGCGAAGAATAAACTTTCATATATTTGCAGAAAAAAAGCACGGCTTAATGCCGTGCTTTTTTTTATCCTTTTATTTTCTTGATTCTGGATAGTTCGCGGGCGTTGTCGCGTGCTTTCATATCCTCACGCTTGTCGGCCATCTTTTTGCCTCGGCAAAGGGCTATCTCAAGTTTTGCCTTGCCATCTTTGTTGAGGAACATTTTTAGGGGGACAATTGTAAGTCCCGTGTTCTCAACTTTTTTTTCAAGTTTATTGAGTTCCTTGCGCTGCAGCAGCAGTTTGCGTTCGCGGCGTGGGTCGTGGTTTACATATCCACCGTGCGAATACTCACCGATATACATCTTCACATAAAGTTCGTGAGCTGTAAACGAGCAGTAAGAGTCGGTAAGAGCCGCCTTACCGTCGCGTATCGACTTGATTTCGGTACCAAGCAACTGAATGCCTGCCACATATTTTTCAAGAATCTCGTATTGAAACGAGGCTTTTTTGTTTTTTATATTTAATTCTGACATAATGTTCTGTTATTTAGCCGTTTTTAAAAGTTCCTCAGCATTTTTTAGAGCCGCTTTGGTAACAGTTTCGCCGCTTAGCATAGCTGCAATCTCATCTACGCGTTCTTGTGGCGACAGAGGCCTTATGTCGCTGCGCACCATACCGTTTTCTTCGTGTTTGTACACCTTGAAATGATGGTCGCCCTTGGCTGCCACCTGCGGCAGATGCGTGATACATATCACCTGCATAAATTCGGCTATGCGTTTAAACATAGCGCCTGTTTTGCCTGCTATGTCGCCGGAGATTCCAGTATCTATCTCGTCGAAAATGATGGTGGGGAGTTTCACCGATTTCGAGAGTATGTATTTGAGGCACAACATCAAACGTGATAGTTCGCCTCCCGAAGCAGTTTTCGAGAGATCTTGCATAGCCACATTCTTGTTGGCAGAGAACATAAACTTGATAAAATCGTTACCATTTGCAAGAAATTCGGCACAGGTTAAAAATTGTACGTCAAATTGTGCGTCAGGTATACCCACAGAAGCAAGCAACGAAATCACCTCTTTTGAAAGACCTTGCGCTGCATTGCGACGTTTCTCAGAAAGATCATCAGCAGCTAACGAGAGTTGACATTCCAGTTCTTTGATTTCGTCTTTAAGTTCTGAAATAATCTCATCGCTATTGTCGATAAGGTTGAGTTTTTGTTTAAAGTCGTCGCGTATAGCTATAAGTTCTTCTACGGATTTTACGCCGTTCTTTTTTTGGAGGTTGTATAATAATGTGAGCCGCTGATTAATAGTTTCAATTCGTTCGGGCGAAAATTCTGTGTTGTCGTCCAAACTTTGGAGTTCGCGACCTATATCGTTGAGTTCGATATAGGTAGATTCTATACGTGAATTAAGTTCGGCGGCTTTTGGAAAATACGAAGATATATGAGAGAGAGCATTTTGCGCCTCTTTAAGTTTTTGTATCACAGTGCCATCTTCGGCGCTGATTATCAAGTTTGAAGACTGTGAAATTGCGTTCTTGATGTCTTCGTTGTGAGTAAGTATTTCAAGTTCGTCTTCAAGTTGCTGCTGTTCTTCGGGTTGAAGGTTAGCCTTATCCAATTCATCGAAACGAAAATGCAGATATTCAGCTTCTTTGCGCGATGATTCAGCCTCTTTTTCAAGGTTTTCAAGTTGCGCAGTTTTCTGTCGGTATTGCTGATATAGGATTTTATATGAATCCAAGAAATTTTTGTTGGCAGCAAATGCGTCAACAATGCTCATTTGAAACTCTGGATTTGAAATCAGCAAAGTTTGATGTTGCGAATGAATATCGGTCAATAATAGGCCTAAATCTTTGAGAGTGTTGATATTAACAGGGGTATCGTTGATAAACGCCCGCGACTTGCCAGAGTCTAACACTTCGCGACGTATCAGTACAGTGTCGTCGTAGTCGAGGTCGTTTTGGTCGAAAAACTCTTTTAGATTGTAATTCTTTATGTCAAATTCGGCTTCCACCACAGTTTTTTTCTCGCCCTGCTTAATCACCGACGAGTCGGCACGGGCTCCGAGCACTACCGACAGCGCACCCATCAGTATTGACTTTCCTGCACCAGTTTCGCCAGTGATAACAGTAAGCCCGCTGTCGAAACTGATTTCAGATTCTGAAATCAGCGCGTAGTTTGATATTTTTAGACGTAAAAGCATTTAAATCTATTTTTTTCTTCTGCAAATATAAAAAATTATTAATTACTGCTTGTAATTTTTTGATATTTGGTCATATTGGTTACGTCAAGTTCTTTGAGTATCTCCATCACTTCGTTTTTTTCGGTGGTGGGCGATTCAGAAAACACGTTAACAATCTCGTCGCTCTTGGCAGTGAAAAATAGCGATACAATGAGCGAATTAGGCTTAGCACGTTCAGAGCGTTGAATAGATTTCAAAGCGTCGAGCATTTTGCGACGGCCACCGGCAGGGTCGGTGGGCATTACATCAAGTCCCTGACGATGGTAGTAATATTCTCCCAAGCGAAGATTTTCAAAACGCTTGTCCAAAAGAGCATCCACAAGATTGTAGCGTGAATTTTGTTTGGTGTCGGCAGAGCTCCATCCTTCGTATCCGCTACCCTGAGCAGTTAGCGCCACACGGAGTGCTTTTTTGAAATATTCGCTGCCACCAAGGGGCGAAAAAGTGTCGTAGTCGTACCCTAAGATTATATAGGCATAGAAAGCAAGCACCTGTGTAAGGTTGCTGGTAACGGTGTTTTCGATAAACTGAAGGTTTTCGCCTTCGAGATAGGTGAACGAGAACTTGCCGTCGCCCTCCTTGAAAGTAAACAAAGGACTATTATACGAAGTCATAAAAACGGGACGGCTGAGGTTGATCTGAATAGTGCCGACAAAACGGTCAACGCCATTGAACTCAGTAATGTTGATAAGCACGTTGCAGTCGATTCGTTCGTTGGATTCATAGTGATGATTGGTCCAGTGGCGTTCGTTAAGAAAAGCTGTAATATCTTTTTGCAGCGACTGGAATACTGGCGTAGGAGTAGTTGACAGGGCAGTGTAATTAACATTTACACGGCAGTTAAGTTCCTGCGCCCAAAGTGCCGGAATAGTGAACAATACAATCAGCAATAATGCGGCCGTCTGTTTCATAAGCGGTTATTTTAGCAGTTGGAGCAATTCGTTGGCGATGTCGTTCGCCACCTCGGTTTTTGGTTTCAGCTCAAAAGGACAGGTTTTTCCGTTGCGATGCACAATGGTAACCCTATTGGTGTCGTAGCCGAATCCAGCCCCTTTATCGTTGAGCGAGTTGAGTACAATAAAGTCAAAATTTTTCGACTCCAGTTTTTTCTGAGCGTTAAGAGCCTCGTTTTCGGTTTCAAGAGCAAATCCCACCAACACTTGGTTTGCGCCCTTGGTTTTGCCAAGCTCAGCGGCAATATCAGGTGTTGGCACAAGGGTGAGAGTAAACTCCTTTTCACCGTTTTTCTTGATTTTTTCGGGAGCGGCAGCCTTAGGGGTGTAGTCTGCCACCGCCGCCGACATAATAGCAGCGTGGCAATGAGGAAACTCTTCGACACAAGCCTTGTACATTTGGGCTGCTGATTCTACCTGTATAAGCCTAATATTCTTATTTACAGGCTTTAAACCAACAGGCCCCGACACCAACACCACCTGAGCTCCACGCGATGCCAAACATTCGGCTATGGCGTATCCCATCTTGCCCGTAGAATAGTTAGAAACGAATCTTACAGGGTCGATTTTTTCGCGGGTTGGTCCTGCGGTAATGAGAATGTTTTTGCCACTAAAATCCTGAACCACAGCCAACTGTTGTTCAATTTGTGCAAAAATGTCGTCAGGTTCAGCCATACGCCCCTTGCCCGTAAGACCGCTAGCCAATTCACCCTCGGCCGCTTCGGCAACCACCACTCCTCTACTGCGTAGAATATCAATATTCTGCCTTGTAATAGGGTTTTGGAACATATCAACGTCCATAGCAGGAGCTACCATCACCTTGCAACGTGCCGAAAGAACTGTTGTAAGCAGTAGGTTGTCGGCAATGCCGTGTGCCATTTTGGCAATAGTATTGGCAGTGGCAGGGGCTATTACATACAAATCAGCCCAAATACCGAGTTTCACATGGCTATGCCACTCGCCATTTTCGGGATTAAAAAAATCAGTATAGACGGGATTTTTGGTCAAAGTGGCAATTGTGAGCGGCGAAACAAACTCCTTTGCCGCACTGCTCATCACAGCCTTAACTTCTGCGCCGGCCTTAACCAAAAGCCTGATCAGCGATGCTGTTTTATACGCCGATATGCCGCCGGTGATGCCGACAAGTATTTTTTTCCCGTCCAACATGTTAGCAGTAAGTTGAATATGTTTTAATCTTCGTCTGCCTTAGCTTTAGAAGATTTTTTTGAAGCTTTCTTTTCAACAGGAGCCTCATCATCTTCGTCCTCAAGGTCGTCGTCGTCGTCATCGGTGCTTATTCCATAGTCGTTAGACTCTGCAATGATGTCGTCGAACGTTTTTTCCGGAATCGTGTCAGTGATAATCACAGCTTTGTTAGCGTTTTCCTCTTCCATCTCTTTGATAGCAGCGATTTCGCGAGCTTGGGCTATCTCTTCCTCGGTGGGAATGCGGAAGTTGATTTTGTCTTCCAATATTTCTTGGAGGGCAAGGAGAGTGGGTTTGGGCAGGCGCTCATAGAATTTTGAGATTTCGATCTGCTCACGGTTTTCAAAAATTTCTTCAAGGTTGTCGGTGTAGGAAGCGAACTCTTCGAGCTTTTTGTTGAGTTCGGTTTTGAGGTCAACGCCAATTTGGTCGGCACGTTTAGATGCCACAACCACGGTTTCGTAAAGGTTTCCTGTTTTGCTTTCAAGTACGCCACAGTCGCGTGTTACAATCGATGTGGGCGCGTTGTTTTTCTTATAATCCATTGTATGTTAATTTATTACCGGTAATGTATTTAATTGTTCCTGAGTGTTTGCCGACATTTTGTTTACGTCTCTGATAAACTTTCCTTCGGGAAATACCTTGGCATATTCATTAAGGTCGCGCTGAGCTTCGCGAAAGCGCTCATGTTTTTTCTCAATGACGCTCATATCGGCATAGAGATACATCGACTTAGCCGAATAGTATAGTATTTCCTCTTTGAAAGGGCTGTCGGGATAGTCGTTGATACTATTTTTGAGAGCCACGTTTGCGGCTTTATAATATCCAAGCTTGTAATAAAGGTATGCATTGTCGTAAGATTTTACTTGCAGCTTGTGCCTCAGCTTGTCTAAAAGCATATTGCAAGAATCTTTGCGGGTAGTGTTGGGATATTTTGAAATAAACAGCTCAAACTCGGCAATAGCCATATCGGTGCTCTCTTGGTCGAGCGACGGCTTGGGCGAATCGAGATAATAGCAGAAAGCGCTCATAAACATAGCCTCCTCGTTGTACTCGCTGTGAGGATAGGTGGAAGCAAATTTGCGGAAATAATATCCAGCAGAATAGTAATCCTTAACCTTGAAATTGGTCATGGCATAATAAAACATAAGTTTCTCGCCTTTTTCAAGACCACGGTATACGGAGGTTATCTGCTCAAATATCTGCAGAGCCTTGCTGTATTTTTGTTTGTTGTAATACTCAAAACCTTTTTCGTATTTAAGGTCGTAGTCGCTACTCTTGAGCAGTTTGTTGTATCCGGTGCATGAGTACAATGTAACGGAAACCATAAGCACTGCCAATAGCTTTATAAATGTATAATTTCTCATTATAACAGTCTGTAATTAAGCAGAATTGCATTTTTTAAACGGCAATTCAGGGTGCAAATGTAATAATTGTTTGGTGAAATAAAAAAAATTTTTTTGCCCTCCTCAGTATCCCAAATGTATATTAACACAAACTTTACACAAAAAAAACACTCTGATAAACGCTGTAATTGTGGTATTTTGCTGCAAATTTGTTTCCTTTGCAATCGTTTTATTACCCAAGCAATCTTATTACCATTTTGAAGTAAAAGTTTACAACAATAATGACATACGACAATTTAGAAATATCGTTAGACGATATCTCGGCGCAGACCGACATTGAAATTCTTAAAAATTGGCTCGACGAACTCAACAAATGCCGCACGGCACTTACAACCGACCATCCCGATGCAGCAAAAAAAACAAGCGAATACTGCGGATTAGTGGAAATGCTCAACGAAATGGTACGTCAAATTCGCGCCAAAATCAAAGACTTTAACCGCCAAGAAAACGAGCGACTACGTCTCGAAGCCCAACAGCGCAGAGAGCAACACCGTTTGGAAGTGTCGCAACGCAATGCCGAGCACAAACAGCAAGCAAAGCAGGAACGCGAACTTAAGCAGAAACAAGAAAATTCAATACCAATTGTTTTCATGGAGGCCGCTAAGTTCATCCTCGACAAATACACATACAACTTTATCCTCGAAGAGGCAAAAAAGGCAATTGAAAAACGCCAAAATTCAAACTATCAAGACGAATAGCCACACGGCAAAAGCGTATCGAACATGAAAATCACATTCAGAATAAACTACCGCACCGACTACGGACAACAGATACTTTTGGAAGGCATTCCGGGCAAAGGTAAATCGCTTATGACTCCAAAAAACAACGGCGACTGGGAACTCACTTTCGACGCCAGCGAATCTTTGACAGAATTTGAATACAAGTATCTGATGAAAGACAACAACGCTTCGTCTACTCTGTATGAATTCGGAATCCGAAAATTCACACCACCGCGGATCAAGGTCGACAACATTTTTGTCCACGACTTTTGGAAACCTACCGATACCGTGCAAAACGCGATGCTGTCGTCGGCATTTAAAGACGTGGTGTTTTATCGCAACAACCGTCAGCCTGTGCACGAAATCAAATCTTGCAACGAGAAAAAAATTCCGGTGAGAGTTACAATCCCGGTGGTGAGAATCAACCAAAATCACTATTTAGCTGTTAAGTTTATCGCTCCAAATCCCGAAGACTGCGTTACATTTCCGATGAGCGACAGCGAGTTTCCACTCTGGTCGGCAGAGTTTGAGCTCGAACGTCCCAAGCAATACTCCGAATACAAATACTGCATCTGCGACAAAAAAACCAACAAGGTAGAACTCGAAGAGTATGTAACAAGATATTTTCAACCTACATCTGCACAAAACGACACCTTTTATATATTAAACGACGAGGATTTCAAATTCCCACGTTATCCCTGGAAAGGCGCCGGTGTGGCCATCCCAGTTTTCTCGCTCCGCAGCAACGAAGGTTTTGGCGTTGGCGAATTTGCCGACCTCATAAAACTCATCGACTGGGCAAAGGCTATAGGGCTAAAAATGATACAGATACTTCCTGTTAACGACACAGTAAAAACTCACACCTATACCGACTCGTATCCATATTCTTGCGTGTCGGTGTTTGCCCTACATCCCATATATTTGAGAATCAAGGATATGGGGGCTATGCCCAGCGAACTTTCCGAAGAAATTTACGAAGAACGCCGCCAAGAGCTCAACAGTCTTCATAAGATTGATTATGAAACTGTTATGAATGCCAAGTCGCGTTTCTTCAAAATGATTTACGACGAAAACAAACGGGCATTTCTCACAGAGCCAGCTTACAAAGAATTTTTTGCAAAAAACAGCTCGTGGCTAAAACCATACGCAGTTTTTTCATATCTGCGCGACCTCTACGGCACACCCGACTATTCGCGATGGGGCAAACTGGCTGTTTACAACCAAGCAAAAATCGACGAGCTTTGCCAAGAAGACAATCCCGACTACGACGACATAGCAATACACTTTTTTATACAATACCATCTGCATTTGCAGCTGAGCAAAGTGGCACAGTACGCCCGCAAAAACGGTATTGTGCTCAAAGGCGACATTCCTATAGGAATAGACCGTTTCAGCGTTGACGCATGGGTAAATCCCCACCTATACCATCTCGACCAACAAGCAGGTGCACCGCCAGACGATTTCTCTGACGATGGTCAAAACTGGAAATTCCCCACATACAACTGGGAAGAGATGGCAAAAGACGGTTTCCGTTGGTGGAAAGACCGCTTGAAAAACATGGCGCAGTATTTCGACGCTTACCGTATCGACCACATACTCGGCTTTTTCAGAATATGGTCGATACCGCGAACCCAAACACGCGGGCTTATGGGTGTGTTTGACCCTGCCGTGCCAGTAGAAGCCAAAGAGTTTTCCGACAGAGGAATACACTTTGATTACGACCGATTCTGCCGTCCTTACATCCGCGAATACATGCTCAACCTTATCTTCAACGACCAAGCGGGATATGTTAAGCACGCATTTTTACAAAAGGAAGGCGACCGCGACGAATATCACTTCAAGCCTGAATTCGACACACAGTCAAAAATCAATCAGGCTTTCGCCGAAATGGGTGTGCCCACTACCGAAGACATGCTTATGTTTCAAAAAATCAAGCACGGACTCATCTACCTATTGAGTGATGTGCTGTTTTTTGCCGACACCAAGCACCCAGGAGCCTACCACCCACGACACTCGCTGTTCAAAACATACTCTTACAAAGATTTGGACACGCAGACCAAACAGGCGGTTGCCGATATCTACAACGATTATTTCTACAACAGGAACGAGGCGCTGTGGAAGCAGCAAGCCGAAATCAAACTTCCGGGGCTCACGCAGTCAACCGAAATGTTAGTCTGCGGCGAAGACTTAGGAATGATTCCTGCTTGCGTACCCGAAGTGATGAAAAAGCTCAACATTCTCAGCCTCGAAATCCAGCGTATGCCCAAAGAAACAGCCGCAGAATTTGGCCGTCCCGCCAACTACCCCTACATGTCGGTGGCCACCACATCGAGTCACGACACTCTGCCCTTGCGAGGATGGTGGGAAGAAGACCACAACCGTTCGCAGCGTTTCTACAACTACGGACTCGGCAAAAGCGGACAAGCTCCGTTCTACTGCGAGGCTTGGTTAGTAAAAGATATTTTAATGACTCATCTCTGTTCGCCATCAATGTGGGCTGTTTTCCCGATACAAGACATTCTCGGCATCGACGAAAACCTCCGATACCAAGACCCCACCGACGAGCGCATCAACGTGCCCGCCGAAGAAAACCACTATTGGCGTTACAGATGCCACATCAGCACCGAACAACTCTTAGCAGCAGCAGGGCTCAACGCCCAACTTAAAGAGATGCTCAGAATTTCGGGACGCAACGAAGCTTATTAGACTACAATTATTTATATTTTCATTTTTTTAAACCTAACTATTATGGCATTTAAGACACCTGAATGGACTAAGAATTCCAATATCTACGAGGTAAACATACGCCAGTTTACCAAGGGTGGCAACTTTATTGGATTGCAGCACCATCTAAAACGTCTCAAAGAGATGGGCGTTGATATTATTTGGCTCATGCCTATTTTCCCTATTGGCGAAAAAAACCGCAAAGGTTCGCTCGGAAGCGCTTACAGTATCAAAGATTACAAGGCTGTCAACCCAGACTTTGGCACCTTTGACGACTTTGACAAAACAGTGAAAGAAATCCACAAATTAGGCATGCATGTGATTCTCGACTGGGTTGCCAACCACACCGCTTGGGACAATCCGTGGATAACCCAGGCTCCTTACCGCTACCACCGCGACGACCAAGGAAACATACTCGCACCCAACGACGACTGGACCGACGTGGCTCACCTCGACTATTCTAACAACGAAACCGTTAACGCCATGATCGACGCCATGAGTTTTTGGGTTACTAAATTCGACATCGACGGATTCCGCTGCGATATGGCAGGCCTTGTTCCCAACCATTTCTGGGTAGAAGCCCGCCGTCAGTTAGACAAGTTAAAACCCCTTTTCTGGCTTGCAGAGTGGGAAGACCCAAAAATACACGAGGCATTCGACATGAGCTACTGCTGGGAGATGCACAACCTTATGAAAGCCATCTACAGAAAAGAAAAAAACGTTTACGATTTCGACCACTACCGCAATTACGAGCTGTGCAATTTTGAAACCGAAGCATATAGAATGACCTTCACCTCAAATCACGACGAAAGCGCATGGAACGGAACAGAATACGACCGTTTCGGCGACGGTGCCAAAACCTTTGCGGCGCTCACCTACTGCATTCCCGGAATGCCGTTGATTTACAGTGGTCAGGAGGCAGCTTTCAACCAGTCGATACCGCTTTTCGAAAAAATCGAAATCGACTGGAAAGATTACCCGCTCGAAAGTTTCTACCGTAGACTCAACTATCTTAAAAAACAAACTCCTGCCCTTTGGAACGGCTCATTCGGTGGCAGCTTCACTAAAATAATGACCACCGACAACTGCAGAGTGTTTGCATTCGCACGTGTAAAAGGCAGCAGCAAAGTGGTGTCGTTTTTCAACCTCAGTCCCGACCAAGTAGACTTTATTGCCGAAAGCGAAGTGATGTCTGGCAACTTTGAAAACTACTTTGCCAACGCTCCGGGAAGCCTCGAATCGCGAGAGCATTTCATTCTCAGACCTTGGGAATTTAAAATTTATGTTTCAATTTAACTAACAGGTTAATACTACGGAACTCACTTTTTGGCATATTTGCACCGGCGGACTAACAGCGCTTAGTATCGTGTTTGCGGTATTGTTTATACGTGCTCGTGCCAATGCGCGAACAAGCAACCAAAACAATCAAATCCGCAACAGACCCGATATCGAACCCGCCCAGCCCGCCATGCAACCTGCTCTGTTCGACAGGCTGGTTTCGCTGTCGAACGACATCTTTTTTGTATTAGACCAAAACCTAAGGTTCGTATATGTTAGCGGCAATTTTCAAAAACTACTAAAAATAGACCCCGTGCCGCTCGACAACTCGCCTATAATGTGCTACCTATCTACCGAATCGTATATGGAGTTGAAAAAATACGCGGCTGAGGTAGATTACGGCGAACCTGTAAGTTTCGCTGCCCAGCTAATAGGCGCTGAGCAAAGCCTTATTCACGTCAACATTGCTATGCAAAAGCAAGACGCATGGTTTGGAACGTGCTTTATGGGCGAAATCAAAACCGTGAAGCTCAAACGCGAAGAACTCAACTCCGACAAAAACATTTATCTGCAAATACTCGAAGCCGTGTCTACTTCGGTAATCATCACCGACATCAACGGCGTTATCGAGCACGCCAACAGCGCTGTATGCCGCAAAACAGGCTACACTCTGCAAGAACTCACCGGACACAAGGCAAGGAAAATAGAATCGGAGCTTATCCCAAACCAAACCGCCCTCTGGAACACCGTCAAAAACGGTGGCACCTGGCAAGGCGAATGGCAGGGAACTGCCAAAAACGGTGAAAAATACTGGGAGCTTGTGTCGGTGTCGCCTTTGTTCAGCAAAGACGGCCATATTTCACACTATGTAACATTCAAAGAGGACATCACAACCCTTAAAGAGAAACTCAGCCACCTTGAAAACACTAGCCGCAACCTATCTGAAAAAGTTGCCCTGCGCGACCAGATGTTTTCGCTCATAAGCCACGACATACGCAACTGTGTGGGCAACCTTAAAAACATCAGCACAGTGCTAAACTCCGAACTCAACAACGCCACTCCGTCGATGGAGCTTATAGGGCAATACGCCGCCATCATTTCCGACAACAGCACCAACACCTACGCCATTCTCGAAAACCTCTTGGCATGGGCAAAAAGCCAATTTGTTAAAGCCGAAGTTAAAAAAGAGATTATCGACATTGAAGACATTATCAAGCAAAACATCGAAATATTCAACACTCTCGCTGCCCGCAAAGATATCAAATTTGAATGCGAAACGGGCAATTTCACCGAAGTATTTGCCGACCTGAGAGCCGTTCAAGCTGTGGTACGAAACCTTATCACCAACGCCATCAAATTTTCGTTTCAAGGCGGCACTATCAAGATTTCGGCCGACGAATACAGCGCTGATGAAAACTTTGCCATCATATCTGTGGCCGACAACGGTGTGGGTATTACCCAACAGCAAAAACAAACGCTGTTTAAAATCGACTCGCCCAGCACCACAGCCGGAACCCAAAACGAAAAAGGCACAGGACTTGGACTCATACTCTGCCGCGACCTCGTGGAAAAAAACGGCGGAACAATCTGGGTGGAAGACAACTCCCCGTCTGGCTCGGTTTTCTGCTTCACTATTCCATTCGCATAGAACAAAGAGAAAAATCACACGGATTCTTTCTTCAAAAAGCTCCACATGTTAATGAGGTGACCATTGCCAACCATACTAATATCTGCATCGTTAACGGCGAAACGCTCTTTAAGCTTGTCGCTCAGCTGCTCGGGAGTAATATCCACCACAATGCCGCCGTATTCTGAATACGAAATTTCACCGCGCTCTTCCGACACAATAATCACAAGGCTGTCGGACACTTCGCTCATACCAATGCCGCTACGGTGGCGGAGACCGATTTTCTTAGGCAGCTCCATATTGGCAGATACTGGCAGCACGCATTTGGCTGCCACTATCCTACCCTTTACAATTATCACCGCACCGTCGTGCAGAGGTGCGTTTTTAAAGAAAATAGCGTCTAAAATTCTTGCGCTGACATTGCAGTCGAGCCGTTCGCCAGTTTCAATAATAGAAGACAGGTCGGAATGTGAGGGAAGCACAATGAGAGCACCCACCTTGCGTTTTGCAAAACTGTCGCACGCCTTTACAATGTCGGAAATATTGAGCTGGTCGGCTGGCTGCTTTATCACCTTATGAAAAATGCGCTCTATCGACAATAAATTCGACAACGACGACTTGTTGCCCAAATCGAGCAGGAACTTCCTGATCTGGGGGTGAAAAACCACCACAAGAGCAAAAAGTCCCACGCTCGCCACATTGTTCATAATTGCGGAAATAAGGCTCATGTCGAGCGCTCGTACCACCATCCAAATAATGTAGATGATAATCACGCCAACTATGATATTCATTGCCGTACTGCCCTTAAACTTCTGATATACGAAATATAGAATATAGGCAGTAATCAGAATATCAACAAGATCGACAAAGCCGAAATTAAAGAAGCCCAAATCTATTCAAATTTAAAATCTCTATAATTCCATTTGCCAAGAATCGTGCCTTGTTTTAGCAATACGATACCGGGATTAGCTCTAACAATGGTTTTCAATGTAATATCATCGGTGTTGAAAAACTTAATTGAAATATTGTAATCGTTCTTAACAGCGGTAATAACATCCAAATTGCTCGATGTTAATGCACCAATCAAATATTCCTTGCGTTGAGCGTATTCTTCCAAATCTTTGAGCATTGCAAGACCGTCCTCGTCGGCTTTTTCCAGTTTGTGCATTATTACTAACAAAACAGGTTTTTCATACTGCATAAGCACCGGCACATAGTCTTGTGCTACTGAATCTTCAGGCGAAATCATATTAAAATCGTGAATCGGCGGAAGCGTTGCATCTTGAAGAATTGTGGTTTCTGTAGAAAGATATTTCCAAACCAGAGTGTCGCTTGGATACTCTTCATAGGTAAACTTCTTAGTTTCGCCAGTAAGCTTGTTTTCCATTACAAACAATGACTTGCTTTCAAAACGAGGAGCGTCGGCAGGAACTACCATCTTATCAGGAATATATGTGCCCACTTTGTAGGGGCGGCAATCGATAATAGGCAGATGGTGTATAGAGTAAAGTTGGAACAGCAAAACCAATACGTAGGTGGCAATAGAGATGGCAAGTTCCACATTGTCGGAAAGCGGATTGTCGATACGTTTGCGATAAATCACAAGAAACAGTATTAGTACCACCAAAACAACGTTTTTACCAAAAGTAGCCCAATTGTCGAGAGGCAGGCAGTCGCCGAAGCATCCGCAATCGCTAACGGCATTTGTCATAGCCAGCCACAAAGTCAACGGTGTGAATATCAGTTCCAAAACAAAAGCAAGCCAAATACCCAGTCGAGCTTTTAGATTAAAAACCAACATTATACCGATTGTAAATTCCAAAGCATTCAAAATAAATGACATTGGAAGAGTAAGAGAGTCTAAATTATTAAATCCTAGAGCCAACAAATAGTCGTGAATCTTGTAGCAAGTGCCATAAGGATCCATTGCTTTGAGGAAACCTGATAGAATAAATACCAGACCCACCAAGACCCTCACTAATAGAATTAATACTTTCATATTGTTTTAACTTATTGATTTATATTTATTTTTTCTTCATTCAATTTTATAAGGTTAAACACCGAATAGTTTATAATATCGTAATATCCAGCATCAATACCCTCCGAAACAGTAGTCTTTCCGTTGTGGTCTTCAATTTGCTTGATACGATACAGCTTCATAAGAATCAGGTCGGTAATGCTCGAGACCCGCATAGTGCGCCATGCCTCGCCATAATCGTGATTTTTTCGCATCATAAGTTCTTTGGCTTTGGCTGCATAGATATTGTAATACTTCACAGCCTCATCAGCTGAAAAATCTGCAGTGGAGGCAAAACCCTTTTCTAACTGGATAAGCCCCATAATAGCATAATTTATCATTCCTACAAATTCCGACTCCACGCCCTCGTCTACCAAAGCGGTTTTGGTAATTTCAATTTCGCGTATTCGGTTAGCCTTTATAAAAATTTGGTCGGTAACCGATTCGGGACGCATTATGCGCCAAGCCGTTCCATAGTCGGAAGCCTTTTTTTCAAACAACTTGCGGCACCTATCTATCACCGCATCGAACTGCTGATCTGTATCCATTTTAATGCTGTATTTAACATTGCAATAATAGGCATTATTTTGCAATCCGCAAAAAAAACGGATATTTTTATCAGAAATAATCAATTTTTTTTTCATAATTATTTTGTTTTAGAATAAATAATCCGTATCTTTGTAGTCGTTATATCTTTTAAGTCAAAAATTTATTAACAACTCAGAACAACATAACAACAAGAATCTGATTCTTGTATATGTTTTCGTTTAAACATTATATAATATGGAATTACAAACTATCAAAGATAGAGTAATCTATCTTATTCGACAGCTAAATCTGTCGGTGGCCAAATTTGAACGCACAGTGGGATGGTCTGTGGGCTATGTCAGCACCATCAAAGAAACTTTCAAACAAAAAAAAGCTAACGAAATAAAGAAAGTTTTCAAAAACGTAAACATCAAATTTATAATGACCGGCAAGGGAAATCTCTTTAAAGACAACCAAGAAACTCCTTTGCTAAAATCAGAAGAGACATATCAAGGAAGATTCAAAGTTTTGATTGCAAAACTCAGAGAAAAAGGTCTTGTTAGCAGCCAGAGCGACCTCGCTAAAAAAATGGGCTACAATAGTTCATACCTCTCTACCATAGCCAACAACAGAAACAAAGTTCCTGCAAACTTTATAGAAAAACTTAAGCTTATCGACGACACTATCGACGGCGAATGGCTTCTCAACGACCCCGCTTCTACTGCAGATGCAAACAACTCTCAAAATATGCTCGAAGCAGTAAACGCACTGCCCGACACCACCGAAGAGCCCGTAGAAGATATTAAGACAAAAGCTCCCGCTAAACAGGCAAAAAAAGACAAAAAAGCAAAAGGCAAACCCGGACGCAAACCAAAAGCGAAAGAAGAAGCCCCCGCAAAAGAAGAAGCCAAGCCAGCTCCTAAAAAAGAGATCAAAGAAAAAACAGCTCCCGCAGTTGAGAAAAAAGCAAAAGAAAGCGATGTTAACATTCTCCATCCAATTGACGAACTGCTGCTGCAGAACCGTTTGTTGATTGCCGAAATCAAAAAACAAGGCGAAAGAGTAGACACCGTACTCAATATTCTCAAAAGCAAAATCTAACAGCGAACACTGATAAATTAAAAAAGCCGGTTAAAAACCGGCTTTTTTAATTACTAACCAATAAAAAAATCTCAGTAGCCCCATGGAGAATCGAACTCCAATTCCCAGATTGAGAATCTGATTTCCTAACCGTTAGAAGATAGGGCCGTTGTTCTCATTTGCGGTGCAAAGATAAGCACATAATTATCAATAAAAAAATTTTTTTGTATTTTTTTTTACGAATCTGTGTCCAAATCTCTGAATCTACTTATAATCAAAGCATTTCGTTTTTCAATTAATTTGTTTATATCCTCCTCGTATCGCTGAGGATTGTTTTTAGATTTCAAACGGTAGATATCGTCGTTAATCTCATCGATGCGCCACTGTTTCACATTTGTCTCTTTTTCAATAAGGTCGAGCGACGAAACCACCACATTCTTTACAATTTCGCCAAGTTGGTCTTCCATATCCTTAAACACCATGTCGGCAATCTTGGAAGTGATATTTTTCAACACATCGGCACCTTGTTGCGAAACAATGTCTTCAATAACTCCGCTAATGGTTTCGTATGCTGTGGTGGCTACCGACTTTTCTATAACTCCACGTATCGATGTGCCAATCACCGGCATAGCAGTAAGCTTAGCAAGCTCGCGGTTGTTTTTAACGGCATCTTTCGCCTTCTGCTGTATATAAACCTTCAAATCATCTTTATACTCGTTGTAAGTGTTGGTAGATACATCGGCAAACTTGGTAAAAAACAAATCAATAACCTTATCTTTCTGAGGCTCCACCACTTCGCTCATAATAGCCTTGGAAATAGGTCTGCCCTCCTGAAAATCGTTGCGCACACCACGCAGAACATTAAGCACCACCCTGTCGGACACCTCTTCTATGATAATGTTGGCTATTTTGATTATCTTCTTTACAAAATAGATACGCTGGAGGTCGAGAATGCGCATCTTGTCTAACCTTATAAATATAGAGAACACCCTCAGCAACCTGAAAAAAAGCAACGAACCCGAAGGTATGCAACCCAGAATATCGTACCAGTGCGATATGGGATAGTCTAACATATGCTTTTTCTTTTTAAACACCGAAATCATCCACCCCACAAACAGGTCGGCTACATAAATCGCTACGAAAAAAAGGTCGTAAAAGTCGAAATTTTGATTTATAGGCAGATAAAAACTATAAAACGATGGCGTATACTCCATAAAAAACGACTGGAACCAAGACATAGAAAACAACCAGTCGAAAAAAATCCACAAGAAATTCACAATCAGGACAATCATCAGCACCATGTCCCAAAAGAAATTCCTAAAAAGATATGCAAAACCGTGCTTTTCGTTCATACGCTAAAATTTTAAGCAAATCTAATAAAAATATAAATACACTTTGATTAAATTGTAGGATAAAAAATCAAATAATGAAAAGCAAGAGAAAGCAAATATACGTAACACACTAAGAATCAAAATATAGCAAAAAAAATAAAAAAAAAATGTTTTTTTTCATCAAAAAACTTGACACGGTATTTCAATTTTTCTTATCTTTAACAACAAAATAAACGAAAAAAACCGAAGCCGTTCAAACGGCATCCTATAATAATTAACATAAATCTAAAAGACAATAGACATGGGATTATTCGACAAAGCAAAAGAACTAATCAAAGGCGAGCTTATCGACGTTGTTGAATGGCTCGACAACTCGCAGGACACTATCGTCCACCGTTTCGACCGCCGCAACGACGGTGCTATCAAAAACGGCGCACAGCTCACCGTAAGAGAATCGCAGGTAGCAGTATTCGTCAACGAAGGCGAAATTGGCGACATTTTTCAACCGGGACGTTACGAGCTTACTACCAACAACATGCCCGTACTTACCAAACTCAAAAGTTGGAAATACGGTTTCGACTCTCCATTCAAGTGCGAAATTTACTTTGTAAACACCAAAGTATTTACCGCTCAAAAATGGGGAACACCTGCCAACTTCTATGTAAGAGACCAAGATTTTGGTCGTGTAACAATCAGAGCCTTCGGCACTTACTCTATGCAGGTAACCGACGCAGCCAAACTAATACAGAAACTCTCGGGCACAAACGGCGAATACAAGACACAAGACATTGCCGAAGAACTCCGCAGCATTATCGTCACCAATTTTGTATCTACTATAGGCGAAAGTGGCAAATCGCTTCTCGACTTTGCAGCCGCTCAGAGCGAAATGTCAAAGGCGGTAGAGCAGCGCATCAACCAAGAATCTGACTACGGTTTGACATTCACCAAGTTCCTCATCTCGAGCATCACTCTTCCCGAAGAGCTCCAGAAGAAACTCGACGAAGGCACCGGCATGAACATGCTCGGCGATATGAACAAATATCAGCAGATGAGCATGGCAGACGCTATGAAGGCTGCCGCAACCAACCCCGGCGCAGGCGGCGGAATGGAAGGCATGATGGGCATGATGATGATGAACAACATGATGCAGAATCAGCAGATGATGAACCAGCAGATGATGCACCAGCAAAACCCGTACGGTCAACAAGGCTACGGACAGCCAGCAGCTCCTCCCCCGCCCCCGATGATGTCGCAATACTACGTGGCTATCAACGGACAGCAGCAGGGACCATTCCCAATCCAAACATTGCAGCAGATGGCCGCTCAGGGTCAATTCACACAAAACACTCAGGTTTGGAAACAAGGTATGGCTACATGGGCAGCAGCAAACACTGTGGCAGAATTGTCGCAATTGTTCGGTGCAGTTCCCCCTCCTCCTCCTCCTCCTGCTGTCTAACAATTAAATAAGAGCTTTATCTTTAAAACGGGTCTTGAATAATATCAAGACCTGTTTTTCCATTTTTACTAAACACACATCACAATTATGGAATTAGAACCTCAACCACCCCAATTATCCGACACAAACCAGAATACAATTTCGTGTAAAGACTGCGGCGCCAAACTTACTTTCGCCCCTGGTTCGCTCAGTCTTAAGTGCGAATTCTGTGGAGCGGTCAACGAAATAGTTATCGACGAATCGGCACGTGCCGAAGCCATCAAAGAAAACGACTATTTAACAGCGCTCGAAAACCTTTCCGACGACCAAATAGAGGAAGTGCACACCGTAAAATGCAATTGTTGCGGTGCCACCACCACATTCGACAACAATATCGTGTCGGCTCAGTGCGATTTCTGCGGTAGCCCTATGGCTATTGACCAAAAATCCACCTCAAAAATGATCAAACCAAAAGCAATACTTCCATTTGTTGTGCAGCAACGCAACAGCCACGAAGAATTTAAAAAATGGATCAATAGCCTTTGGTTCGCGCCCTCGGCTCTCAAAAAATTTGCCGACGAACAACGGATTTCTGGCATTTACCTTCCTTACTGGACATACGATGCCAACACCATCACCGATTACACTGGACGCCGCGGCGAAGATTACACCGTGGAAGAAACATACACCGACAGTCAAGGTCAGACTAAAACACGCAACGTTACCAAAACCAATTGGTACAGAGCTCAAGGAAGGGTTAGAAACTCATTTGACGACATTTTCGTTGTAGGCAGCAAAACTCTGCCTTACAGATATTTAGACAATCTTGAACCATGGAATCTCAAAGACCTTGTGCCTTACGACGAAAAATTCCTTACTGGATTCAAAACAGAAACATATAGCGTGGATATCAAGGCTGGTTTCCAAGACGCACAGCAAAAAATGCAAAGCACCATCGATAAAACTATCAAAAAAGACATCGGTGGCGACCATCAGGAAATCACCACTAAAAATATCCAATACAACGACATCACCTATAAGCATATTCTTTTGCCTGTTTGGATGAGCACCTACCGCTACAACGGCAAAGCATACCGCTTTATGATCAACGGTCAGAGTGGCAAAGTTTCTGGCGAACGTCCATACAGTGCAGGCAAGATTGCACTACTGATATTAGCCATCGTAGCAGTAATCACAGCCCTCGTACTTATACTCAGATAAATTTAGCCAACCCTACTAATCAACGCCATGCCTAAGTATGGCGTTTTTTTTTGCTAAACAGAGTCCATATTATCCATAATCCTTCATATCTTTGCACTATACATACATCTAACTTATGAAAACAAAGATAATCAGTACATTAGCACTAACATTGCTATTTACAGCTTGCGAAGAAAACAATTCGTCATACATCACCACCACTAACGGAGTGGAAGTTAACGTTAAAAGCACAGGACAAAAAGTGCGTCTGCAAGTGGTGGGCGACAAAATTATCCGCGTGTCGGCCACCAAGGACGCTACTTTTAAAGACCCTCAGTCACTTGCCGTGGTAAACATAAAAAACATTCCAGAGTTTAAAACCGAACAAAACGGCGACACTGTAAAAATTTCTACTAACTATTTAATAGCCAAATTAATCACATCATCGGGAAAAGTTATCTTTACCCACTTGGATGGTAATGTAATACTTTCGGAAGCCGACAACGGACGCACTTTTGAGCCATATCAGGTTACGCAGGTTCACGCCAATGGAAAACCCGAAACCTACAACGGATGGAGCTACCGCCAAGTGTTCGATAGTCCCGACGACGAGGCTTTCTACGGTCTTGGACAGCATCAAGCCGACGATTGGAACTACAAAGGCAAAAACGAGGAACTTTTCCAATACAACACCAAAGTATCGGTGCCGTTTGTGGTATCATCAAGAAACTACGGCGTTATGTTCGACTCTTACTCCTTTATGCGCTTTGGCAATCCTAATCCATACGCCGTACTCAAAGACCTTTTTACCCTTTACGACAAAGATGGCATCGAAGGCGCGCTCACCGGCACATACCACATCGAGGGGCAAGACCCTATTGTAAAACGCGAAGATTCATTATGTTACGAAGATTTCAAGACTGTCGGCCGACTTTTGCCAAAAGGGCTCGACAAGGCTACCGTTGTTATCGAAGGTGAATTACAACCCAAAGAATCAGGCGAATATCGTTTTCTTCACTACTATTCAGGTTATCAAACAATCAGTATCAACGGCAAATGTGTATACAACAACGACATGCTCGGCGTAGACAACAAAATTTGGCGCACGGCATGGAACCCTAACGCACGCAAGTTTTCGGCAGTTATGGAAAAAGGCAAAAAATATCAGATACGCATAGAATGGACTCCCGACGGCGGCGAGGCATACTGCGGACTCCGCGCCTTGAAACCCGTTGACCCGAAAGAACAAAACCAGCTGTCGTTTTGGAGCGAAATGAACCAGCAACTCGATTACTACTTTATTGCAGGCAGCAACACCGACGAAGTGATTTCAGGTTACCGCACCATCACAGGCAAAGCACAGATCGCTCCCGAATGGCTTTTGGGATATTGGCAGAGCCGCGAACGTTACAAAACCCAAGACGAGATTGTGGACGCTCTCAAAGGTTTCCGCAAACGCCACCTACCTATCGACAACATTGTTATGGACTGGAACTATTGGGTAATAAACCAATGGGGAAGCTACGATTTTGACCCCGCGCGTTTTTCCAACCCTCAAAAAATGATTGACGACATTCACGCCATGAACGCCAAAATTATGATTTCGTGCTGGCCAAAATTCTACCCAAACGTTGAGCATTTCAAAGAGCTAAACAACAAAGGATTTATATATCAGCAGTCGCTCAAAGATTCTCTGCGCGACTGGCTTGCCGACCCACTCAACGATTACAAAGGTTTTACCTACGCATTTTACGATGCATATTCGCCCGAGGCTCGCAAGATATTTTGGCGTCAACTCTACGACAAACTCGGCTCTATCGGCATGGACGCATGGTGGATGGACGCTTCTGAACCAAACATCCGCGACTGCACTCCGATGGAATACCGCAAACTACTCTGCGGGCCAACAGAACTTGGCTCGTCGGACGAATATTTCAACGCCTACTCTATCGTAAATGCCGAGGCAATCTACGACGGTCAGCGTGGCTACGAAACTGCTATCGAGAAAAAAGGAATAGACAAAAAAGACGCTATGGCACTGCAAGAGGCCTCCTATTGGAATCAAAACGGATTCGACAACGAAGCAAACTTTTCGCCAAACAACAACCGCGTATTTCTTCTCACCCGTTCGGGATTTTTGGGCGAACAACGATACTCCACAGCCACTTGGAGCGGCGACATCGGTACTCGTTGGGAAGATTTAAAAGCGCAAATTACCGCAGGACTCAACTTTTCAATTTCAGGCATCCCGTATTGGAGTCAGGACATTGGCGGTTTTTCGGTTGAAAAACGTTTTGAGGCCGCTCAAAACACTTATAACAAAACAAAAAAAGAAACCGAAGATTTAAAAGAATGGCGCGAACTCAACGTGCGTTGGCATCAGGTAGGCGCATTTGCTCCAATGTATCGTAGCCACGGTCAGTTACCCTTCCGCGAACCATGGAACATCGCACCAGAAAACTCCGAAACTTACAAATCAATAAAGTATTATCTTGATTTGCGTTACCAGTTAATGCCTTACATTTACTCGCTGGCAGCCAAGGTGCATTTCAACGACTATACAATAATGCGTCCACTCGTAATGGATTTTGGCACCGACAAAAACGTGCTCAACATCGCTTATCAGTTTATGTTCGGACCCTCAATTATGGTAAATCCAGTTTACAAATATAAAGAGCGTGAACGTGAAGTTTATTTTCCCAAAGGCGAAATATGGTACGATTTCTACAATGGTACAGTGGTGTCGCAAGGCGGTGAAAGCAAGATAGTTGCCGCTCCTTACAATCGTATTCCGCTGTTTGTACGCAGCGGCTCAATCATTCCGTTTGGACCATCCATTGAGTATACGCGCCAAAAACCTGCCGACAATATCCGTATATACGTTTATGCGGGCTCTGACGGTGGATTCACCCTCTACGAAGACGAAGGCACTAACTACGGCTACGAGGCAGGACGTTTCGCAAAAATCAAGTTTTCATACAACGAATCGGCACAGATACTCACCATATCCGACCGCGAAGGCGATTTTCCCGGTATGTTGAAACAAAGGACATTCACAGTAGTGGCAGTGTCACCAGCAAACGCCAAAGGCAAAGAAATTACAGTTAAATACGACGGCAAGAAACAAGAAATAGAATTATAGCCGCTTCAAAACACAACACACAGGTCACTGTACAAGTTTTTTTGCACGGTGGCTTTTATTTTTTCAAAAAAAAACGTATAATTGCACCGTTATTGCAGTAGGTAATTAAAACCAAAAACACGCAACAATGAAAAAGATTATTACAACCGCCGTGATGGCTTGCCTTTTTATGGCGGCTACGGCACAGGAGAACATTAATCCCACTGAGGAAATTAAAAAACAGCTCAGTAGCGACGAACTTACACGATATGAAAACGCCGAAGCCATCAAAGCCAAAGGCGACAACCTTATGCAGCAAGCGGTTACCAAACAAAACCAATCAGACAAACTAAAAGCGCAGGCTGCAAAACTCAAGAAAGGCAAGGCGAAAAAACTCAACAAACAAGCCGACGCCATCGACGATGCTGTGGCTACACAGAAAAACTCGGCTTACGCTCAATACGCACAAGCCGATAGAGAATTTTATGCAGTGTATTCGCAAAACCTCGAAAACCTTATGGAGACCTGCCCCGCCAACAAACGTTCATCGGCAGAATCGCATATTTCGGAGGCTGAAACATATTTTGCCAACGCCGAAGACCGCTTAAAACGCGTTCCCACTGGTAAAAAGATTACACCGCTACAAATTATGAAAGTGAAAGAAGAGGCAGACAAATCGTTTAACGACGCTCTCGACAACTACGTGCAGGCATACGCCGACATTCTCGGTTGGTACGACAAAAAAGAAGAACCCAAACCTCAGCCCGTAATTGTTCAAGAGCCACCCAAGCCTGCCGACAAAATTATCTACAAAGTGCAGATTGCCGCCGACGACAAACCTCTCACCATCGAATACCTACGCAAAATCTACCCCTCCACCGAAGGTCTCAACAACGAACTCGTTGACGGTATTTACAGATACTCCGTAGGATTTTTCAATACATACGAAGAGGCCGACAAAGCTCGCAAAGAAATCATTGCCAAAGGCGTAACAACAGGCGTTTTTGTGGTTGCATACAAAAACGGCAAAAGGGTAAGCGATATCTCCGAAGTATACACCGCTGAGTAGTACACACTTAATAATGAACACGATACAAAAGCAGACAACTATCAACTGCAACGGCAGATTATTAGACCTATCGGCACCCAAAGTCATGGGCATTATCAACAACACCGCCGACTCGTTTTACGGAGCAAGCCGGTGCAACACGCCCGATGCCATAGCCGCACAAGCCGAAAAAATGATTGACGAAGGCGCAGAAATTATTGATGTGGGCGCATTCAGCACTCGTCCTGGCTGCGTACAAGTATCAGAGCAAGAAGAACTTGAACGCATACGCACCGCTCTGAGCGCAATTAGGACAAATTTTCCCGATGTTGTGATTTCGGTGGATACATTCCGCAGCAGCGTGGCACGAATGTCGGCAGAGGAGTTTGGCGTGGGCATAATCAACGATATATCAGGCGGATATTTCGACCCTGATTTGTTCCGCACAGTTGCCGAAACCCGCGCCGCCTACGTGCTTATGCACTCAATTGGCAATCCGCTCGAAAAACATCAAACTGCACAATGCACTGATATTGTGGAAGATGTTATCAAGTTTTTATATACCAAAGTTGACGCGCTACGTCAGGCAGGTGTCAAGGATATAATCTTAGACCCAGGATTCGGTTTTGGCAAAACTCTCGATCAGAATTACGAACTGCTCAACCGTATGGACGATTTAAAGATTTTCAATCTGCCCGTTTTGGTAGGAGTTTCGCGCAAGTCGATGATTTTTAAACTATTAGAAACCGACCCCGAAAACTCGCTCAATGGCACTTCGGTAATCAACACCATAGCCTTAGCCAAAGGTGCCGACATTTTGCGTGTTCACGATGTAAAACAAGCCGTAGAAGTAATTAAAATATGCCAAAAAACAGGATTATAACAGCCATTGCCTTTTGGCTCTGCATGACCGCACTATGCGCAAACGCTCAACAAAAAGCAGGAACTTTTGTGGAGATAGGCGCAGGCATGTCGGTGAGTTCGCTGAGATTTTTGCACAGCATAAAGCCGGGTTTCAACGCACAAGTTGGAATTGGCTACACGCCGTTTATAGGACAGACATTGCTGATTCCTATCGACACAGTAGGCAATGCACGCTCTATCCACAATGTTCTCGACGAGCATATTCGCGCATACCTTTTTGTGTCGTACACATCCAAGGGCGAAACCAAAGTAAAAATCGACAATATTGAGGCACGTGGCGAAATCAACTATTTTGAAGTTAAGCCTCAAGGACGGTATTACATTCCCTTAACGCCGTTTTATGTAGGTGGAGGCATATTTATCGGCTATGCAGCAAGTCGCTCGCTATCGCACAATGGCAAACCTGTTAAATCGATTGACGCCAAAAACTACTATCACACCGCTGATGCAGGATTTCTTGCCGCAGGAGGAGGCGAAATTGGCGTTGGCAACGTGGTAATCACCAGCGAAATAAGTCTCGAAAAAGGCATTCTCAACGTATCCAAAACCTCAAAGAAAAAACACACCTTTGCATTGATGCTCACCGCGGGAGTGTCGCTGACAATATTAGATAAAAGTTTTAGGCATTATTAGTTTAGCCCTCTTACAATACTAAGGAATTCTGATAAGGTACGTAAGTCAACTTTTGGGAAATCATATTTATCTAATTCCCTAAAATGACGGTCGTTGCTTACTATATATGTGGCACCTGCTATTATTGCACAATCCACAAACTTATTATCATCAGGGTCGGTTGTAATAAGGTTAAAACGATAAGTAGGGTTGATACGCTTAATATTAGGAGTTTCTATCAATTCTTTCAATACAGTGTTGGCGATAAGATTATTATACCGCATAGCCAAAATTTCGTGATACTCAAAAAGTATTTCATTAGAAACACATAAAGTATATTTACCCGCACGAAATGCCTCCCAAATATCATTATTGTACGATCCGGGCATAATAACACTGATTAGGCAATTGGTATCAAGAACTATCTTCATTTATACGGAGTTCTTACGTGTTGATTAGACCAATCGTCTAAAGTACTTTGAGTAATATTGTTCTCCTTTTGAAATTGAAGCAACAATTTATCGGTTTTTTTTCGGTAAAACATAAGTAGTATATTCTGCAACTCCTTCTGTTCTTGCTCGGTATCAATATATGACATCAAGTTTAGCACATTTATTTGAGCGGGATTCAATTGTGTTGTCAACATACTCGATTATTTAAAATGAATAACTATTGCAAATATACTACTTATTTTTGAAAAAAAAACTCATACCGATTATTTTTTTATAACTGGTATGAGTTTTAAAAAGCCTGATAGTTAATTAGTTTATCGAAACCTTATAAGATTCGCCATTGACTAAAACTATATAAACACCTGATTTGGTGATAGATATTTCTTCGTGAGATGATTTTGTGGTGGCAGATTTTATGGTTCTGCCGTTTAAGTCGATTATTGTGTATTTGGTGTCGGGGAGAGTTTCGAGGTAGATGGTGGAGTTGAATGACCAAACTATTACATCAGTTTGAGTGTCGGGAATAAAGGATACAGGGGTTGTCAATGTAGTTTCAACACCTTGATATTCAACTTTCAATGTCTGCTCGCCGATTTTGGTCTTATCGAAACCAGTAATTTTGGCATTAGATAGATTGATGTTTTCCGTTTCTCCGTTATTATAAGTTAGAGTAAGTGTTCCGTCTGCAATTTCAAAGTCCTCTCCCACTTTATAATCAGTCTTCGGCATAGTGGATATTTCGATTGAGATAATCCCTTTGAAAATAGGTTCGCCTGATTTTGTTAAATATCCAGGATCAGATTCTCCACCGTCAATCTTAGCATAAGTGGCATCAATATGAGAGTCTGCGCCTGTGCATCTTGTACCCTTGCCGCCAAATAGTTTGGTGCAGTTGAAAAACATACATGACGATTCGGTAACAGATGCAGTAGACCAATCATCACCTACAAAAATAGCATTAAGGCTGCTGCAACAGAAGAACATATCAACCATAGTCGTAACATTCGCAGTATTAAAGTTGCTTACATCAATGGTGGTAAGGCTGGTGCACCAGGAGAACATACTACTCATATTCTTAACATTCGCAGTATTAAAGTTGCTTACATCAAGGGTGGTAAGGCTGCTGCAACCTCTGAACATATATCCCATATTCGTAACATTCGCAGTATTAAAGTTGCTTAAATCAAGGGTGGTAAGGCTGCTGCAACCATGGAACATATATCCCATATTCGTAACATTCGCAGTATTAAGATTCTCCTTAATCCCTGATATTTCTATAAGATTTTTAAACTGATAAAACCAATAAGCGCAACTTGTAGGTTTGCAATCTTTGAACGAAGCATCAAATACCACTTTGGTAACAGAATTACGGGTATCGTTGGGCCAATTAGAATCGTCCCAGTCCGATTGTAGTGGCAACGCCCCTGTAGATTTGCTGCTGTTGTAATAAAATGTGGCGGTGCCGTCTTTGAGCACAACGTAGGGCTCGTTTGTTTGTGCTATTGCGCCAAGAGTAGGCATTAGGAAAAGGATGGTGAGTAAAAGAGTAAAGATAATATTACTTTTACCCCCCCCCTATTGACTTTTTGTAAGGTTTAATTGGTTTATTCATTTTTATATCGATTTAAAGGTTATGAATTAATTTTAGATAATTATACGATACGCAAAAATAAGAAATGCTTTTCTATTTGCCAAAAATTTTATGAGTAGATAAAAATTAGAGAAAAAAATTGCAAGTTTCTTCGTTTTCCCCTTTTATTACTACTTTTGCGCATTGAAAAAAACGATAAAAATATGTCCCTCATCTCAAATATAAAAACCTACCTCGCCACTCCGGCACATACGGTCAACAGCAACTACCACATTGTGGCTATTGCTTTGGGCGTGGCGGTGTACCTTATTTTGGCTGTGCTGCAACCGTTTGGCATTAGCGATGGTCCAACAAGCAAATACATCTATCTACTTGGTTTTCCGATTATTACATATTTAGGTTCGATGCTGCCCACTGCCATTATGCACCGTATCTACAAAACCGATATTGAGGAAGGTAGATTCTCAAACGGCAAAAACATTGCTGCATTTATGCTGTCGGTGCTGATGATTATGGTGGGCAACTTTTTGTATTTCAAGGTTTTGAATCCGACCTCACCTACTTTGCCGCTTTTATGGTCGGCTATTTGGCAGACAATCATAATTTCGGTGCTGTTGTTGGGTGTTTACTTTGCCTTCGACAATGCCCGTCTGCGCCGCGAACTCGAACGCATTAACAAAATCAACCAAAAACTATCGCAAAAGAGCAACGCTCCCGCCGCTCCAATCATCAAAAAGCCCGAACCTCAGGCAAAACCATCTTCCACCGACATTGACCCTGAGGCTCTGCTATATATCGAATCTGACAAAAATTACTGCAAAATTACCACCGAAAGCGGCACTACCGTTATCCGTTCCACCCTCACCACTTTGGAAAACCAACTAAAACCATTTGGCTACATAATGCGCTGTCACAGAGCATTTTTGGTAAATATGACCAACGTTGAGGGTATTGAAGGTTCGGCATCCAACGGTTACCGCCTAAAAATCAAAAACCACCCCACAGAAGTACCGGTTTCAAGAACCTACATTTCGGCGGTGCTGCAATATTTTGAGGGTTAGCACTATTAATATTCATATTTTTGCGCAAACAAAAACTCCATCACTATGGAAAACATTCCGACAGGACATACTAAGGAAGACATCAAAACACGTGAAAAAATAATAAAGGATTTTTATGCAAAATGGATTTCTGAAAATCCCGAAAAAAAGATTTTAATGTCCATCTTAAACAGTACATCCTTGTAAAATTCTTATCCATAAACGAGACCTACGAAAAAGCATCAAGAAACTATGAATCAACACTTGCCGTTATGCAATTGAGCGATATATTGGCAAATGCCGCACCTCTTCCGTCTGCCGAAAAAGCAACCAAGAAAAACACAAAAAATCAAAAACAGTTTGAGAAATTATTGATTATGAAATATAAAGATATTAAACTAACGATAGGGCTGCAACGTTCAAACCAAGATTTAGTGCAATATTGTATAAGTGTACCACAAAAAAACAAAGCCGACTAAAAAAGCCGGCTTGTATGTTTTGAGGCTCGAAACGGCATAAGCCATAAAGGTTGTCATCCTTTCTGCGAAATCCTCTTATATTGACTTTGCAAAAATAAACACTTTTTTTTATCCCACCAAATTATTTCACATCTTTTTTCTCCCTGCATTTCGTCCCAAAAACCTAACCATTCGTCCCAACCCCTAAATTCTATCCCACAGAGGGGTGTAGAGTGTCCCACGGTATTGCATAATGAAATTTTCCATCGTTAATTTGCAAAAAAAACGAAACACGATGGACTATTTATCAGCATTATTATTAGGTTTAAGTAGCGGGATTGCCTGCATTTCGATTTGCCTTCCGGGAATGGTTCCGATTCTCCTCGGACAAAGTTCGTCGGTGGCGCAGTCGGCTAAGTTTGTTACCATTTTTCTTTCGGGACGATGGTTGGCGTACCTTTTTGCGGCGGTGCTAAGTTCGATACTTTCGGCAGCGGTTTACGGCATTGTTTCCGACCGTAAAGTTATGATAATTACACAGTTGATACTCGGTGTAATAATGCTTCTTTTTGCCTTGGGGAAACTTTCGAGCCGATGCTTCAACCCATTAAAACACAAGGCTTTGCGCACATTTGCAAAAAAACACGAATATGTTCTGCCGCTGATTATGGGCTTTGTAACCTCGGTGGCATTGTGTCCGCCATTTGTGTCGATGGTGGTGCAAACGGCTGGTGAACAGTCGTTTTGGCGCACAGTTGCATTGTTTTCAATGTTTTTCGTTGGCACTCTCCCCTATTTTCTGCCAGTTCCTTTGGTGGGATTAAGCCGCAAAAACGTGGCGTTCAAGCACATAGGACGTTACGCCGCCATCATCATGTGTATAGTATATTTTTATAACGCAATAAAACTTTTAATATCATAAAAATATGGAAAACAGATACAAAACCACGGGAAAAATACCCCGCAGCATTTTGGCAACACTGCCTATGTTTTTGATAATCTTTATCTTTTCTACACAGGGCAACATTGCCTTTGAATCAACCGCCGATGCACTTGCGTGGGCAGTGTCTACGGCGTTTTTTACGCTGATATTCTTCTTGATGCTCTACAAGGGCAAAACCGACAAGTATCGCGCTATTGCTTTTGGTGCGTCGGCGCTGTTGTTTGTAGTCGGGTTTATGGCAAACCTCATAGAAATCAGAGGTTCAATCAATTACGACACCAACACCATCTACAATTGCGACATTCCTTTTTGCCACATCGTTACCACAATGGTGATAATTCCGGCGGCAATTAAGCAAACAATCATCTTTTCGGGCAATCTCAACGAAGGGTTTGCCTCCATCGCATCGATGTTGGTGATAGTGATAGCAGCCGCAGTGCTTATGGGACGCGCATTCTGTTCGTGGGGCTGTTTTTACGGCGGTTGGGACGATATGACTTCGCGCATTGGCAAACGCCCTATTATCAAAAAAATCAACTCCTCGTTTAAATATTTCAGTTTTGCAATGCTGATACTTATGGCATTGTGGAGTGCCGAAAGTCTTGTGCCGCAATATTGCAATTGGCTCTGTCCATTTAAGGCTGTTACCGAGGGCGAAAAAATCGTTGACGGCGTAACACTTATAAAAAACATTATCTTTTACACAATGTTTGTAGCATTGGTTATAGTGCTGCCGATACTCACCAAAAAAAGGATTCAGTGCGCTACATTCTGCCCAATGGGAGCATTAATGTCGCTGTTTAACAAAATCAACATTTTTGAAATTTCATTAGACAAAGAAAAATGTATAAAATGCAATAAATGTATATCAAAATGTCAGTTGATGGCAATGAACAAAGACCATAAGCCATCGATTACCTGCGCCAAATGTGCAAGATGTATCGACAACTGTCCGTCGGAGGCTCTAAATTACAGAATCAAAGGTACTTCGGCAAAGGTGAGTGCAAGCACGGCTCGTGTTATTTTTCTTTACCTTGCCTACTCGTTTATGGTAATATTCTTGGGTTCGTGCGCAAGAGGCGGACTTGAAACTATCTTTAAATTAATCTTTTAAATCGTTACAACTATGAAAAACTTTATAGCAAAATTTTGGGCAATACTTTCGATATTTTTGCTCCTCGGCTCGTTTATGTTTGGACAGCAACTGCAAGACCTATTGATGAAAGCACCGTTTATGCACATCGACCCGTCGTATTCGGGTGGCGAAATTGAAAACACCATAGAATCAGAATGTTACACCATCAATATCCACAAAAAAGTATTTTCCGCCCTCATCGGCGAAGGCAGCGAAGGGTTCCGCCAAATAACAATTATAAAAAACGATTCTACTGTAAATAATTATAACATAAAGACATTTGCGGTAGATTCTCTAACAATGATAAAGATTGTCGACAATGTTCCAGAAGTAAGGAAAGGCGTTTCTTCATTTACAATACACGAAATAGGCATATCAGATAAAAAAATGATTTTTCGGATACAAGAGAAGAGATAAAAATGATGTTTTTATTACAAATAAAATTTCTATTTTTGCCAGCGGTTATTAATAGAACATTTTTGTAATGAAAAAAATAAAAAGAACGCTGATGTTATTGGCAGCGGTCGTTTGGGCAGCTGTTCTTGTTTATGGCATCGTAACATTATATACATCTTGGCAAAATGGCTACCGAACACCATCAAATCCAATATATCCTACAGAACTTGTATATAAAACCATCGAAGATAGAAACATCCGCATGGATGTATACCGACCCGAAGACACACTTTCGGCACACAAAACTATACTCTACATTCACGGAGGCTCATGGATTTGTGGCACAAAGCGTAAAGTACAAGATTTTTACCGCTATGATGTTATAAAAACTATGCTCGACAACCATATAGAAGTGATTTCGTTGGATTACAGTCTGATTGCCCGTCACGCCAATACTCTCGAAAACTGCATCTACGACTGCCGCGACGCAATGCATTATTGTATTGAAAATTCGCATTACCTAAAAATAGACACTGCGCACATAGGTCTATGGGGCTCGTCAGCTGGTGCACACGTGGCAATGATGAGCTTTGTACAGGAACGAGAAAATCAACACATAAAATGCATCATCGACGATTTTGGTCCCACCGACATAACAGAAATGTGGTCAAAAGTGCCAGATTTTTTGCGACGTCTTGCCTGCACTATATTTTTTCACATGAGGTATCGCGATTTAAAGAAATTTGAAGTGCTCACCAAAGCTTTCTCGCCGCTTCACCACACCGACAAGCTATGCCACGTACCTATTCTTATATCTCATGGCGACCACGACAAAGTGGTTAATTACCGTCAGTCGGTATGGCTTCACGATGCGTTGCCAAATACAACAGATATTTACATTTATCCCGGACTGGAACACGGTTTTGAAACTATGGATTCAACCGAGATACAGCATTACACCGACAGAGTAATGAATTTTATAAAAAAGCATTTGGATTAGGCGTTCTTTTCATAACCATTCGTAGGTTATGTTATTGGTTAATTTTATGAAATCTTAAATCCAATAACCAAAATATCGTCAACCTGGCTGTAAACTCCGCCCATCCAAGTTTCGATTTTTTCATCGAGGATTTCGCGCTGCTCAGCCATGGGATTTGGCGAAATTTCTTGAAGGAGTTTCTTGAATCGGCTCGACATAAATTTCTTGCCCGTTTTGCCGCCAAACTGCGATGCGTAGCCGTCGGAGAATATGTAAACAATGTCATCACGCTGCATATCAATATCGTAGGTGGTGAATCCAATGTCAACATAATCGTGAATACCAATTGGCATACGGTCGGCGCGGTACTCTTCGATTTCGCCGTCGCGCACAAGGAACATCGGGTTAAATGCGCCGGAGAATTGCAGTTTGAGCGTATCCAAATCAAGCACACAGAGAGCGATGTCCATACCGTCTTTTGCCTCGTCGAAACGACCTGTTTGGTGCAACGATTCGATAATATATGTACGCAAGAGGTCGAGAATATGACCAGAATTGAGTTCGTCTTGATATTTTACAATAATCTCGTTGAGGTAAGCCGAGCCGAGCATACTCATAAACGCACCCGGAACGCCGTGTCCCGTACAGTCGGCTGCCACAATTACAGCGTAATGGTTGAGGTGCTTAAAGTAATAGAAATCGCCGCTGACAATATCACGAGGTTTGAACAAAATAAAGTGTTCGGGCAGCACCTTGGCAATGTTGGCAGAAATAGGCAGAAGGGCAGTTTGAATACGTTTTGCGTAGTAGATACTGTCCATAATCTCCTTTTGGTGATGGGCAATCTCGTCGCGCTGCTGAGTAGCGATATTCTTCTGCACTTCAAGCTCGTCGCGCTGCGACAGAATCTCGTTTTTCTGCTGTTCGAGAGCAAGATTTTTCTCCTCGATGGCATCGCGCTGCTGGAGAATTTCCTCACGCTGAGTTTCAAGTTCGGCGTTTTTCTGTTCAATAGCGTCTTTCTGCTTGCGTATTTCGGAGGTACGCTCGGTTACCATACGCTCCAAATGCTGGTTGCGCATACGGAGCTGAGCCTCACGGAGTTTGATGATAAAATATACCACTGCCGAAACTGTTAACACCAAAAGCAGCATAAACCACCACTTACGGTAGAACGGACGCTTGATTTCAAAACTATAAGAATTAGAATAACACCAAATACCGTCTTTGCCTTTGGCGCGGTACACAAAATCGTATTTGCCGGGAGGTAGGTTTTGATAATTGGCGCGGTGTTCCTTGCCCAGAGAAGCCACATAGTCGTTGTCGAGACCTTTCATATAGAACTCGTATACCAACGACGCCTCGTCTTTAAACGATAGACCGGCAAGTTCAAACTGGAAGTTGTTTTCGTCGTGACTAAACACTGTGCGGGTACGGTCAAATGGCATACCATTGAGCAGAATATTCTCTAAACGGCACTGCGGCACAAATTTTTCGTTGCTGCCTTTTTTCAAATCGAACGACGAAACGCCATGGAATGTAGCCACATAGAGCACACCTTTTTTATTTATCAACAAACCATTGGTAACGATTTCGCTTCCGGGCAATCCGTCGTTGGCATACACTGAAAAATCTACACGGTTGTCGGGAATATTATAATAGCAGAACCCTTTGTTGGTTCCAAGCCAAAGATAATCCTTGTCGCGTGCTGGCAATATAGAATTGATGGCGTTAGATGGCAGCGTAGGAATATCTATCATCTTGAATTCGCCATCGGACGAATATATTCCCAAACCTTCTTCCATACCCACAAGCAGGTTGTCGCCCAAAATTGCAAGAGAAAGCACCGACGACGGAGTAGATTTAAGGAGTTCAAATCCGTTGCCATCGAATTTAACGATGCCCGTATTATTACCTCCAAGCACAAGTGTCTTATACTGAATCATTTGCGACACAAGCGAAGTAGACACGCTTCTGATAGGCACAGGGTTGGAGTCAAAATCTTGAATATGATAAACCACGCCATCGATACCCGTCAAAAGGAATATTTCGCCGTTTTGAGTTACAAACACATTGGTAAGGTTGTGAATACGATTTTTAAAAGTAAATTTCCGTTTGAGTTTCAAAGTGTTACAGTCAAAGAGATACCATCCGTAGCTATCGGCAATAAATATTTCTTCGGAATTGAGCACCTTAACCACGTAAGGCACCACATGTCCGTCGATATTATCTGAAAAATCTACCAATTGGTGCTGGAAATAGTACACCTTATTATTAAATGCCATCCAAATACGTCCGAGGTGATCTTCCTCAAAATTGTTAAGATAGCAATCCAAGTTTTCGGGATAGAGATTGCGGAGCGAACGATTGGTAAGTTTCTGAATACCGCCCGAAAAACCGAACCAATAGTTATCCTCTTGGTCTTCGTAATACGATAGCAGTTTAAGATCTTTCAAACCAATGCTTTGGTCATACTTGATGGCACTCTGCATCAGCGAGAATATCTGGAACGCCTCAAAGTTTGACACCAAGAATACCGAACCATCTCGATTTTGCTTGATGGTGTGAATGCGGCAGCTTTCAGGAATGCCAACTTTCTGATTGATTTTGAGCGATTCGAGATCACCGCGTGTAAACTGCGACAAATTGCCAGTATAAATGCCCTCTGTTGTAGAGAGCCAAATAATTCCGTCCTCATCTACAAACACACAGTAGCATTTTTTATCGGTTAGCATCCTAATCTCATTTTCCACAATCATAAAAAGGCCATCGGGCGAGGCAAGGAAAGTGTTGTGCCCCGAATTGTTCTGCGCCACAGAGTGTATGCAATCGGGCAGAGTGGGGAAACGCTTGTTCAACTGCTGCGTTTTGTCATCGGCGTCGAGAGTACAAAGTCGTTTGTCGCCGAAGAAATATTTAGTGTCTTTTTTATCGATGTAGATGTGCTTAAACGCCATATCCGAAAGCATTTGCGTAAAGGTGCCATCAGGATGGAGGCATGTAACACCCTTGAGAGTTGCAAAATAGATGTTGTTCTTGCTATCTTGGGCAATGTCGAACACAACATTGCTACTGAGCCTGTCGGGTGCACTGGTATAGTTTGTCATCTGACGGCCGTTGTATTTTACAGCTCCCGACTGAGTACCAAACCACATAAATCCATCATGATCTTGGAAAATGCACATAATGTCTTCCTGCGGCAACCCTTGGTCGGTTCCGTAGAATACAAATGGGAAATAGCCTGTCTGATATGTTTGATACATAGCCACAAGGTGGTTTTGTGCAGCCTTGTAAGGTATTCCGGCCTGATCCATAAACGCTTGATCCAAAACGCCCGTGGAACTTGTGTAAACAAGGAACTCCAGAATTTTTTGGCGAAGTTTGGGTTGGTTTTTCTTAATACCCCAACCTACTGAACTGATTTCGCCAAGCACAAATTTCGACTCAAGCTGCGGATATTTAGGAAGGCTGTAAATGTCGAAGTTAACGATACAGTAATCGGCACGACCACTCATTATCTCGCTAAAAAATTCGTTAGCCTCTTTGTAATAATAATTGGTTATGTCGTTGTCGATCAATGCCTCTTCGTATACAGAACCTTTTGACGTAACACCTCGGTATTTATGAAGGTCGTTGATATTCTTGATGTCGAGATTTTTACTAGCCACCACCACATTGGCAGTAGGCAAAACGTCAACAATATCAATTTTTTTCAAACGCCAATCGATAGGGGCAAGAAGGTCGCAAGCCACGTCAATAGTGTTGAACCATTCTGGGGTGTAACTGCTGTCGCGGACAATTTCGTCGTTGCTATCGGTAAAGTAATCGGAGAGGTTGGGGATAATTCTAATTTCGAGGTCAAGGCCGAGATATTTGGCAAAATCTCCTGCAAGCGAATGGTTGAACTGCTTGATACCGTTTGAGTGATACACCATTTCACGGTCGCGGAGACCAACTATCAACTTGCCAGATTCCATAATCTCGTCGAGGTCGCGATAATTTGACATTCCCTCGGTAGATTCAGAATATGAATTAATAATCTCGTTGTAAGATTGATAGTTGACACCAAATTTAGATGTAAACATCTTGTCCAAAACGCCACTGCCACGAATCATGGCAAAAAAGTCGTCGATAGCGGTGCGGAGCGAACGGTTGCCTTTTTCTACAGCCCAACCCACATCATCGGGCTTGGCAATAGGGAATGCAAGTTTAAACTGCTGATTATCATTAACAAACTGCAAACCAAGATAAGATACTGTAATAAATCCGTCAACCTTGCCCTGACGAGCCAAAAGCTGCGATTCTTCCTCGCTCTTGGTGCTTACAAATGATATTCCACCGCCTATCAAGTCGTTGATTTTGGCAATGTTGGTAGCGTAAGATGAATTTTCGAGAAATGCTATGCGCAAACCTTTCAAATCTTTGTAACTCTTCACGTTAAGCTTTTTACCCGATTTGTGATAAGTTTCGGGCAACATAAAATTGGTAAAGAGAGATTTTTTTGTTTTACGTTTACTAACGATCAACAAGTCGGACACATCCATCACACCAGCAAAGTCGAAGAATTTTTCGCGCCAAGCATAAATGTATGTTGTTCCGCAGATAAAGTCGGCACGTTTGAGTGCGTCGGGGGTGTAACTAATTGAATCGTTGGTTTGATAGTCGGGTGGAATAACGCCGTTGTGCGAGAAAATTTCGTTCCAAGATATGGTAACAATCTCTAAATCAACATTTAGAAACCGAGCGAATTCTTTTGCAAAGTTGTAGTTGACAGTCTCCAAACCACTCTGGGTAAACGCCACGCGGATTACTCCACTTCGGCGTATCTCGTCGAGCGTTCGTGCTGTAACTGTCTGAGTTATTGCTACTAATATTAATAATAACGCTAAAAATCTCTTCATTTAACTTACAACATTACAAATGAGCTGCATATAGGTTTCAAATTGCAAATATACATAACTTTATTTGTTTTCGGTTGTTTTAATTGCAATTTTTGTGCCTATTGCGAAAAAAAAAGTGCAATAACTATAAATAATGATTCTTTTCAGAAATAAATCACTAAAAAAAGGTATTGCAGCAAAGCAACTAAGGCTCTACCTTTGCACCGTACAAAAAAAGGTATAAGCCTTTCACGATTTTGATTGTTTGTTTGATTTTTTTATCGCAAAAAACGTCGGCGAAGTGATTTCGCAGGCGTTTTTTTTATTGCTCTTTCATCGACTCCACTATCCGTTTCATCACTTTGTCATATTCCTCTGATTTGGAGGCGGAAATCATTGCAAATACTTGATAATAAGAAGTTTTGCCTTCGTATAGAGCAAGACGGATGTACGATTTATCGGTTTCGTATTTGGCGTTGTATGCCAACGACCGCACCTCCATAGTGTTGATAACGGTGTCGATGTTTTCTGATACGGAGAATTTTTGCGATGCGGCCTTTAAATTGGAGATTACCATCGAACAATATCCGTCGAAACCCTTGGCTGCGGCAAATTGAACCGAGTCGGGATTTTCTGCCAAATAATTATCAATCAAATTGTTGTATACAGAAATGGTATCGGCTATCACCATCACCGAAATGCTGTTGTCGAGATTACCGTACTGCATGATGGCATATTGGTTCAATCCCTTGATGGTGTGCATGTCGGGCGGAAGCATCAGCGAAATAGTTGAATCATTGGATTTTACCTCTACCCAATTGTCTTTGGGCGCACAAGCGGCAAATAATGTCGCCAATAATAGTGATATTATTGTAAGTTGTTTATACATAACTATTTATTCAAACTTTTAAGATAATTGTCGATACGTTTTAATCCTTCCTCAATGTTTTCGAGACTGTTGGCATACGAAAACCTTATAAATCCCTGACCCTGAGAGCCAAAGTCGGTGCCCGGAGTTACACCTACGTGGGCATTCTCCAAAATATCAAAGGCAAAACGGTACGAATCGTTGGTATACTTGCGGGCGTCGGCAAACACGTAGAATGCACCTTCGGGTTCGGCGGCAATTCCAAGACCAATTTTGCGGATGGCAGAAACCATAAATTCGCGTCGTTGGTTGTAGATATTGCGCATATTTTCAACATCTTTGCCAGCATGGAGAATGGCTTCAACACCTGCCTCTTGCGATACCGACGGGGCGCAGATAAACAAGTTTTGCTGCATAATTTGCAACTTGCGCATATATTTTAAAGGTGCCACAATGTAGCCAAGGCGCAATCCTGTCATTGCATAACGTTTTGAAAATCCGTTGATTACAAATGCTTCTTGCGAGTATTCTAAAATAGAATGAGCCTTGTTTTTGTATACAAGTCCGTGGTAAATTTCGTCGGAAATCACTGTAATACCGAGATTTGCGATGGCTTTGAGGGTTTCGCTGTCGATAACGTAGCCAAGCGGATTCGATGGCGATGTTACAAAAATTGCACGGGTTTTTGAAGTGATTTTTGCCTTGATATCGTTGATATTGATTTTAAAACCATCGTCGGGATTGAGCTTCACCTCCACAGGCACGGCGTTGGCGGCAAGTATAAAATTGCGGTAACACGAATAGCCAGGGTTAAAGATAATCACCTCGTCGCCAGGGTTGCAGAGCAGTTGCAGCACCATAAGTATTGCGGGCGACGAACCTGACGTAACCACCACATTATCAGCGTCAAAATCAGTGCCGTATTCGCGTGCGTAAAGTCCTGCGATAGCCTCGCGCAAACGGAGAGTTCCAAGCGAATGAGTGTAATGTGTAAGTCCCCTAACCATAGCCGAAGCCACAGCCTTTTCCACGCAGTTAGGCACGTTGAAATCGGGTTCGCCCACCTCCAAATGAATAACGCTAACTCCCTGATGTTGCAGTTCTTGTGCGCGTTCAAGCACCTCCATCACCATAAAAGGCGACATTTTGTCGATATTATTGTTCATAAAGATACATTTTTTGCACGGCAAAAATATGGATAAATAAGGATAATGGCAAAAGAAATTTTCTACAAGGGTTCATCCAATGTCTTCATCAATCCGTCTACAGCTTCTTCGATTTCCTCTTTGATGATGGTGAGAGGTGGGGTAAAACGGAATGCGTGATCTCGGAAAATGAATGTGTCGGAAACTATGCCGTTGGCAATAGTCTTGTGCCAAAAGTTAGACATATCTATTGAATGGTCTACCTCTATTCCACGGAAAAGTCCGAGTCCCCAAGTGCGGATTACCCGTGGATGCTTTTCGATCAGCGATGCAAAATAGTCGCCCTTTTCTGTGGCTGTTTCTACAAGATGCTCATTCTCAATTACATTAATATTAGCAAGGGCAGCGGCGGTGCATACGGGATGTCCGCCGAATGTGGTGATGTGCCCGAGGATTGGATTGTCGCAAAAAACCTCCATCATCTTTTTATCTGCCACAAATGCGCCAATGGGCATACCTCCGCCGAGACCTTTGGCAAATGTTACCACGTCGGGCACAATGCCGAAATTTTCAAAGCCGAACCATTTGCCGGTGCGCCCCCACCCCATCTGCACTTCGTCTATTATTAAAAGTGTGCCGGTGGCTGTGCAACGCTCACGCAATGCAGCAAGCCATCCGTTTTCGGGAATATTGAGTCCGCCCTCGCTTTGAATAGCCTCTGTGATAACGCAGGCGGTGTTTTCGGTAATCTGCGCAAGGTCGTCGAAGTTGTTGAAACGCAGAATCTTAACGCCTGGCATAAGCGGACGGTAAGCCGATTTAAAATATTCGTCGCCCCAAACGCTCGTTGCGCCGATGGTAGAACCGTGATAAGCTTTCTTAAATGCCACAACCTCAGGACGATGAGTATAACGTTTGGCAAGTTTTATAGCCCCGTCGGTGGCCTCGCCGCCACTGTTGACAAAGTAGACCTGATTGAGCGACGATGGCAGAAGGTCGGTCATTTTTTTAGCCAACATCACCTGCGGGTACTCGATATATTCACCGTAGACCATCAGGTGCATATATTTCTCAGCCTGCTCTTTAACGGCCTCCACCACTTTGGGATGGCAGTGCCCCACATTTGCCACGGATATACCCGAAACGGTGTCGATATACTTTTCGCCGTTGGGACCGTAGAGATACACGCCCTTGGCTTTTACCACCTCTATATTTAAAGGTGTGAACGATGTTTGAGCCACGTGGCTAAAAAACATCTGACGAGGAGTCATTATCATAATTGCTAAAATTTTAATCTGGTGCAAAGGTAGTAAAAAAAAAGTCCCACAAACCTTATAGTTTTGTAGGACCCTTTATAGATAATTGATAGTGAGATTAGTATTTTTTTGAAGCGGATTTTCAAATAAAAAACGCGTTTGAGGTAAGATTCTATTAGTTATGAGAATAAATGCCGTTGGCGAAGATAATCTTTGAGATTTAGAGAAGTGTCTTCAAAATCTATCCTCAAACGCGTAAAAAAATAAATAACCTTGTTTGAATAAAAAAAGAAAAAATTTTAAAAGAACATCGACTATTTAAAGTCTGCCAAATTTGTTTGCTTTTGACACTGCAAATATACGGCGGATAATTAGTTCCACCAAATGTCAAAATGCCCCAAAATGACGAAATGCACGTTTTGAAGGACGAAGTGCAGAAACCGAAGGACAGAATGTATTTTTTGAAGGACGAAAAATTTACAGCCTTCATACGACTTACAACACGGAGTAAAATTAACATTACAATTTAATATCTATACAAAGAAAAATTAACTTATACCGTGAAAAATGTAGACAATATTAACCGAGTGTTAAAATCTGCGTTTTTTTGGGGCATTCGCACCAAAATTCAATGTTAACAAATTAACAAAAAATACGCTAAAAAAAATCACCACCTTTGCAAAATGCTAATATACAAATTATTACAAAGACTACAATAATATTTAGGGTGTTAATAAGTTGTTGAAATATAAAAGCCACAAAAAGATATTTTTAATATAACTTTGCAATACACGATAAAACAAACATACAAACAGACAAACAAAAACACATTAATATAATAGAACACACTCAAAAGAAACTTTACCCGATTTAAAGGGTACTAAACAAAATTCAAGGAAATATGGAATTAACAACATTAAGCTACCAACCCCTAAAACACCAAGAGAAAAGTATGATACAGACCGTAGTAAAACGCGACGGCCGCGTTGTCGGCTTCAACGAAGAAAAAATTGCTGCCGCCATCCGTAAGGCTATGATGCAGACCGAGCTTGGTGAGGACATCAAACTCATCAACCGCATCACCGACCACATCGCCCTCAACGGCAAAAGTCAGATGACAGTGGAAGAGATTCAAGACGCAGTGGAAAACGAACTTATGAAGAGTTCGCGCAAGGAAGTTGCACGCGCTTACATTTCGTACCGCGACAAACGCAACGTTGCCCGTAAAGCCAAGACTCACAACATCTTTACCGAAATCATCGAGGCCAAAAGCAACGACATCACCCGCGAAAACGCAAATATGAACGCCGACACCCCAGCCGGTATGATGATGAAGTTTGCAAGCGAAAGCACAAAGCCGTTTGTCGACGATTATCTACTTTCCGAAGACGTTAAAAATGCAGTCAAAAAAGGTTATATCCATATTCACGATAAGGATTATTATCCCACAAAAAGTTTAACTTGTGTGCAGCATCCGTTAGACAAAATTCTTGAATACGGATTCAGCGCAGGTCACGGCGAATCGCGTCCCGCAAAACGTATCGAAACAGCTTCGATCCTCGGCTGCATTTCGATGGAGACTGTTCAAAACGAGATGCACGGTGGTCAGGCTATTCCCGCTTTCGACTTCTATCTTGCGCCCTACGTTCGTTCTTCATATATAGAAGAGGTAAAAGTGCTCGAAAACCTCTACGGCGAGGATTACAGCAACCTCTACAACATTGAAATCGACGACTATATAAGCAAAGAACTTGGCGACCTCAAAGGCATCGACCGCATCAAGCAGCACGCCATCAACCGCACAGTCAACCGCGTTCACCAATCGATGGAGGCATTCATCCACAATATGAACACGATCCACTCGCGCGGCGGCAACCAAGTGGTTTTCAGTTCGGTAAACTACGGCACCGACACTTCTGCCGAGGGACGCTGCATTATCCGCGAAATGCTCGTTAGCACATACGAAGGCGTGGGCAACGGCAGCACCGCTATTTTCCCGATTCAGATTTGGAAAAAGAAACGCGGCGTAAACTATCTGCCCGGCGACCGCAACTACGACCTTTACCAGATGGCTTGCAAGGTTACAGCAAAGAGATTCTTCCCAAATTATCTCAACCTCGACGCCACTTACAACCAATGCGACAAGTGGAAAGCCGACGACCCCAAGCGTTACGAATACGAGGTAGCAACAATGGGCTGCCGCACAAGAGTTTTTGAAAACCGTTTTGGCAAAAAAACTTCAATCGGTCGTGGCAACCTTTCGTTCACTTCGGTAAACATCGTACGCCTTGCAATTGAGTGCATGTCGATTGAAAACAAAGAAGAGCGTATTGCTAAATTCTTTGAAAAACTTGATGCTACATTGGCAATAGCAGCCAAACAGTTGCACGAGCGTTTCAATTTCCAGAAAACAGCCCTTGCAAAACAGTTCCCGCTGTTGATGAGCCGCTTGTGGATTGGCAGCGAAAAACTCAAACCCAACGACACTATCGAAAGCGTTATCAATCAAGGTACATTGGGCGTAGGTTTTATCGGATTGGCAGAATGTTTAAAGGCGTTAATCGGCAAACACCACGGCGAAAGCGAAGAGGCTCAGCAACTTGGATTAAAGATTGTTACCTTTATGCGCGACAAATGCAACGATTTTAGCGAACAATACAGCCACGGCTACGCAGTGCTTGCCACTCCCGCCGAAGGTCTCAGCGGATCGTTCACCCGTCGCGACAAAAAAGAGTTCGGCATAATACCCGGAGTTACCGACCGCGAATATTACACCAATTCGAGCCACGTGCCGGTATACTTCAAATGCACCGCTATCGAAAAAGCAAAAATTGAGGCTCCTTATCACGACCTCGAACGCGCAGGTCACATTTTCTACGTAGAAATCGACGGCGACGCTACCCACAATCCCGATGTGGTGGCAAGCGTGGTGGATATGATGGACAAGTACAATATGGGTTACGGCTCGATCAACCACAACCGCAACCGCTGTATGGACTGCGGATACGAAAACGCCGACAAGGAGATGACCAAATGCCCCAAATGCGGTAGCGAAAACATCGACAAGTTGCAACGCATCACAGGCTATCTCGTTGGCACAACCGACCGTTGGAACCGCGCTAAACTTTCGGAACTCAACGACCGCACAACTCACTCACTTTAAAAAGGAACATTTTTTTAAACAAGGAGACAGAAAATGAAAATAATGGTAATGGACGTCATTGAGTACACCACCTCTGACGGACCCGGATTCAGAACCTCAATATACTGCTCAGGCTGCAACCACAAGTGTCGCAACTGTCAAAACCCACAAACGTGGAACATTATGAACGGAAAGCCCGTTGACGTGGAAGACCTTTTTATGAAGGTTTACCGCAACGAAATGTCGAACGTAACCTTCTCTGGCGGCGACCCGTTTTACCAGCCCACAGCGTTTGCCGAACTTGCCAAGATGATTAAGGAGAAGACCAACAAGACCATTTGGTGCTACACCGGCTTCACCTACGAGCAGATTCTCAGGGACGAAAAGATGAGCAACCTTCTCAAATACCTCGACGTGCTTGTTGACGGCGAATTTGTGCAAGAACTCCACGACCCCGACCTCCTTTTCCGCGGCAGCAGCAACCAGCGCCTCATCGACGTTCAAGCCTCGCTCCGCAAAGGCAAAGTAGTTCTCGACCGCCACGACCCTTTTGACATCTACGAGCAGTGCGAAGAGCACAGCCGCCTCTGCGCCGCTGTATAAACGCGATTTACACTAACACTGATAATCCGCCAAACTCGAAAATTTTTGTTGAGTTTGGCGGATTATTGTTATACAAATTTTGAACGAAATATGTTTGGTGCATTGAAAAAGTCGTTGTTAGCCAACACTATTATTATTATTCTCCATTTAATTGATTCAATTCTCTTTGTGCATCTACGTCTCCTTGTTCAGCGGCTTTTTTGTACCATTTAACAGCCTCCGAATAGTCTTGGGGCACTCCAGAGCCTTTATAATAACAAAGTCCCAGATTGTATTGTGCAGTTGCGTTTCCTTGTTCAGCGGCTTTTCTGTACCATTTTACAGCTTCTGAATAGTTTTGGGGCATTCCTGAGCCTTGTTCATAACAATATCCCAGATTGCATTGTGCAGTTGCCTTTCCTTGTTCAGCGGCTTTTCTGTACCATTTTACAGCCTCCGAATAGTTTTTGGGCACTCCTGAGCCTTTATAATAACAAACTCCCAGATTGCATTGTGCATCTGCGTCTCCTTGTTCAGCGGCTTTCCTGTACCATTTTACAGCTTCTGAATAGTTTTGGGGCACTCCTGAGCCTTCATAATAACAAAGTCCCAGATTGTATTGTGCAGTTGCGTCTCCTTGTTCAGCGGCTTTCCTGTACCATTTTACAGCCTCCGAATAGTTTTTGGGCACTCCTGAGCCTTGTTCATAACAATATCCCAGATAGCATTGTGCTCTTGCGTATCCTTGTTCAACGGCTTTTCTGTACCATTTAACAGCCTCCGAATAGTTTTGTGGCACTCCAGAGCCTTTATAATAACAAACTCCCAGATTGTATTGTGCTCTTGCGTGTCCTTGTTCAGCGGCTTTTTTGTACCATTTGACAGCCTCTGAATAGTCTTGGGGCACTCCTGAGCCTTCATAATAACAAACTCCCAGATTGTATTGTGCTCTTGCGTATCCTTGTTCAGCGGCTTTTTTGTACCATTTGACAGCCTCTGAATAGTCTTGGGTCACTCCAGAGCCTTGTTCATAACAATATCCCAGATTGCATTGTGCAGTTGCGTTTCCTTGTTCAGCGGCTTTTCTGTACCATTTTACAGCTTCTGAATAGTTTTGTGGCACTCCAGAGCCTTCATCATAACAATATCCCAGATTGCATTGTGCTCTTGCGTGTCCTTGTTCAGCGGCTTTTTTGTACCATTTAACAGCCTCCGAATAGTTTTGTGGCACTCCAGAGCCTTCATCATAACAATATCCCAGATTGTATTGTGCTCTTGCGTGTCCTTGTTCAGCGGCTTTTCTGAAATAGGGTATGGCGTTTGTATAGTCTTTTTTATCAAAGAAGGATTCTCCTTTGGAATTTAATACCTCGGCGGATGGTTGGTCTTGATGGAGTGTAACGCTGTCTTGCTCATCCAATTCCACGTGGAAGGGTTCATTAGTTTTTATTTCGTCGGGCTGGATTTGCGCCGTGGCAATGTATACTTGCGTCAGTAGTAGCAGAAGGTTTATTGAAATGATAAGTCGTTGCATGGTTGTGTTTTTTTATGATTAATGTTGCAAATATACGTTATATTTTACTTTTAAAAACAATTTTAATGAAATTTACAGTTAAAAAGACCTCTACAACACCATAAACAAATGGTATCATGTCTATCTTTTTTTTATCGGACAGCAAATTTTTAATCGAACCACAGTGGAATTGAAAGTAATATACTTAGGTTATGGGCGGAGCAAATGACCAATTGTTTCTAAAAAACGGAATGTTTTTTGTAAAAAAGATATATATTTGCAGCGGATTTAAAGAAGTAATATCTTATGCCTATAACACTATTTACTAATAATATTCGTGTTTTTGTGGCCGACACGTCGCCTCAGGAGGAGGCTGTGCGCCAAAAACTTTGCCGTGTGCTCAGCCGTGCAGGGTTGGAGGTGGTAGACTCTTTGCTGGGCGACGATGCAATCCAAAATGCCGACTGCTCTGTGCACATTCTGGCTGAAAGCAATGAAACCAAACGTTCGGCATTGTTGCAATATAATGCCGCCAAGCATCTCCGTTCCGACCATTTCAAAATGTTTGTATGGAATCCGTCGGGGTTTGTCAACGAGTATATCAACAACATACGCCGCGATGTGGTAGAAAACACCATCTACTCGTCTACCCATTCTCCAATAGTGTTTGTGGAAGAGCTCCGTGGCATTATGAATATGCGCAAGGATGCCGCCGACGAGGTACAAGAAAAAGATATTTTCTTTATTTACAACGACTTAGACAAAGATACCGCCATAGATATCTACAATATGCTCTCTGATATTCAGTCGGTGGCAAAGTTGAGCATTACTATGACCAACTATACCGACTACACTCAGTATATCCGCAATCAGTTGCAGGGCTGCAAAATAGGTGTTATTTATTACAACTACGCCGGTGATTGGGCTCTTTCGTTTGCCCGTCAGGTGTGGAAAGATACTGGAGGCAGCAGCAGTCCGGCTCCATGGTTTGTGGTGGCCAACAGCGACCACGCCAAAGAGGAGGATCTTCGTGCCTTTAACGGAATAATTGCCCATTCGGTACGCGAGAAAAGCCTGATCCCATTAGACATAAAAATATTTTTCGACAAAACAGTAGAAACCAAGCCAAAGCAATAGCCAATAATGTCAAACATCTGCCCATATCCAGGTCTACGACCATTTACCGAAGAAGAGAGCATCTTCTTCAAAGGGCGAGATTTGCACATTCAGCAAATTGTGAAATTATTGGAAATCAATAAGATGGCATTTATCACTGGTGCCTCGGGTGATGGCAAGTCGTCGATGGTGTATGCTGGTGTGATACCATACATACGTGCTGGATTCTTTAAATCGCAGTACAACAGTTGGTTGATTGTTGACTTCAAGCCACATCGCAATCCTTTGGAGGCGATGTCAAAAGCTGTGTCGGCAGAATTTGGCATCAACTACAACCATTGCGCCGAAGAACTAACCCTCGGATTCTCCTCTTTGATAGAAATTTACAAAAACTCTGGCTATTACGTCACCGACACACCCGACGCTGTTAACAAGGGCAAAAACCTGCTTATTATCGCCGATCAGTTTGAGGAAATTTTCACCAATTCCGAAAACTTCAACGACGGCAAACCCAGCGACGAGAGTTACACTGCCATCAACCTTCTGTTAGAAACAGTTAGATTGTCAGTTGCCGAGAAACTACCTGTGTATGTGATATTTACAATGCGTTCTGACTTCATCAGCCAGTGCACTGTGTTTAAACATCTACCTGAGTTTATAGCTTACAGCCAGTTTTTTGTGCCGCAGTTGAAACGCGATGAAATCCGTCAGGTGATAGAGCAACCAGCCATACTCGCAGGCGGAAGCGTGTCGTCGCGGCTTACCGAAGTTTTGATCAACAATCTTACCACAGGTTTCGACCAGTTGCCTGTGCTGCAGCACGCTCTTAACATGCTTTGGAAAACCGCCGACTACGGTAGGATCGAGTTAGACCTTATTCATCTTGCCAGAATAGCAGGCATTTCTAAGGATGTGCTTTCCGAACGAGAGCAGGCAGTGTTCAACGCTTGGTTAGCCACCCGTCCCGATTATGTGCGCAAGTATTTTGCCAAGCCCAACCTCGACAATGTGCTCAATGCCCACGCAGGAACGCTCTACGAATCGGCTTACAACTATTTTTTGAAAAACGCCGATTGGGCCGACAAGAACATCACCGACGAAGAGGCAAAACAGATAATCGAAACTGCATTTAAGAGCCTCACCAAAATCGACAACAACCGTCTTGTGCGCAACCGCTGTACAATTCACGAAATTACTGGCATCATCAACAAACCAAACATCACAGAAGCAACGGTTTGCGGCGTTTTAAACATATTCCGCGACGAAGACAACCCGCTACTCCGCCCCTTCTGTGTGCGGGGCAACCTCGAAACCCAATATCTCAGCGGCGACACCGTGCTCGACGTAACCCACGAGGCTCTGATTCGAAATTGGCGTCGTCTTGCCAAATGGGACAAGGAGGAACTCGCCAACCTCAACGACTACAACGAGTTTAACGCACAAGTACAGCGTTGGCTCGACAGCGGACGCAATCCTGAGTTTCTTTTGCCATCGGGCAACTACACCGTGTTTCGCCAATGGTACGACCGATGCAAACCAAACAAATATTGGATTCTAAAACACGACACCTCGTCACGCCCCGAATCCGACAAACTTAACTCTGCCACTAGCCGAATGGAAACACTCGACCTCTTTATGGAGGAGAGCCACAGCGCCATAGTGGCAAAAGAGAAGTCGCACCGCAAAAAAGTGGTAATTGCCATCTGTGCTCTTGTGGCGTTCATACTATGTCTTGCAGGGTTCTCGTGGTGGGCTATGTCGGAAAAGAAAAAAGCCGATGAGCAGACTTTGCGTGCCGAGGAAAACGCTCAACGTGCCGAAGAACAACAACATAAGGCCGAAGACCAAGAACGAATAGCAAAAATACAGCAGCTACTTGCAGAGCAGGCTAATTTGGTAGCCGAACAGCAGCGCGACTCGGTGCAATTGATGTACCAACGTGCAAGGGCTGCAAAATTAGAGTCAGACCGCGCACGCCGCCTTGCCGAAGAAGCCCAACAGAGAGCCGAGCAAGAGCGTCTGAATGCCGAATACAACTTTCTTCTTGCTGAAAACCAACGTGATACCGCTGAACGGGAACGCCGTAACGCCCTCCACCAAATGGACCTTACAAAAGAAGCTAACGACAATGCCGCACACCTTTATTATGTAGCTCTTTGCAATACGCTGGCGATGAAGGCAAAAAATCAGTACGAAGACAAGACCCTCAACCTACGTCTCGCCAAAACAGCCTGCGATATGAACATCAAAGGCGGAAACACTTATATCAACGCCGACCTTTACGATGCTATGCTCTTTGCCATGGAGCAGAACAACATTATCAAACCCCTCAACATTCCTGGCGGTCCGTTCAAAGCATTTGCCGTTGACAAGGCGGGACATATCATCACATTCTCCGTATCTGGCGAAATTGGACGTTACAAAATCACCAGCAGCGGCAAGGCCGAAAATATCAGCAATGGTCCTCGCGAAATTGGCTACCGCATTCCAGTGGAATCGGCATCGTTTATAAATCCATCTCTGATAGCCTATTCTGCCAAAGACCGCAAGTCGTACCTTCTCGATGTCGCTACAAAACGACGCACACCGCTACCGCAGACAGGCGAATATATATCGTCAGCTTCGGCATCGCCCGACGGTAGCAAATTTGCCATCGGCTACGTCAACGGCAAGGTGATGACAATGCCCATAGGCGGCGGCAATCCGTTGGCAGAAACGGTGTTCGACAACAATATCACTGATGTTTACTATCACAACGACAATAAGATATACGTACTTTTTCACAACGGAAGCCTTGCCAAGTGGAATCCCTCCGACGGTAGTGTTAAAACCTTAATTGCCGTCAATCCGCCTTTGCACGCCTACAAGATGGCTGCCATCACCGACAAAAACCTTCTTGCCGTATGCTTCAGCGATGGAAGTATGCAGTTTGTAGACCTTACCGACGACTCTACCGTTAGCAATATGGTGGCGGGACATTCAAAACTCGAAAACCTACTCTACGACCCATCGTCGGGCATACTCGCCATATCCTCGGCCGACAAGCGTATTTCGCTTATCAACACCAATGACCTTAAACAAAAACCACTTGTAATAGAGGAGCATAGTCTTGGCAACAGCAAGGTCAAGTGTATGGGTTTCAATAGCAAAGGGGTTCTTTTCGCTCTCACCGACGACAACATTCTACGTTTTTGGGACCCAAATCCCGAAACATATTCAAAAGCACTTTCGTCTATGAATTTGACTTCGCTCTCCGACACCGAATGGAACTTGATTATGGGTAGTGAATTTTCTGAAAGATGACATTAATTAATTAAGGATATGGATTTTAGTTTGTTAAATATAATACTGGTAGTGATAGTGGTGATAGCAGTGGCGGCTTATGTGGTTACCAACATACGCAACAAACGTTACCTACTCAAAGCCACACGCCGTTTAGACAGCAAATACACCTCACTGCTCAGCAAGGCGGAGAGCGAAAACCGTCGACTCACCGCGCTTTACAACGATCTCAAAGCCAAATCCACTTCAAATAAGTTGCCAGAACACACTTCCGGCTCCTTCGGCATTTCACACATGGAGCGCATTGCCGCCGAACAAACAAAACTCGAAGCGCAGCAGTCAGAACTCGCCGAACGCAACCGTCAATTGTGGAACATGAGCCTAACCATAGAGAAAGACCGTCAGAATATACAGCACCTCAAAGAGGAAATTGAATTGCAGCACCGCTCAATCACCTCGTCGATACGATATGCCAAGCAGATACAGATTGCGTCGCTTCCGCCAGAAGAAATTCTCAACGAGTCGTTTCTCGACACTTTCCTATTGTGGCGACCACGCGACATTGTTTCAGGCGATTTCTATTGGATGAAACGCATCAGCGACAACGTGATTTTTACCATTGGCGACTGCACCGGACACGGCGTTCCGGGCGGCTTTCTAAGTATGCTCGGTGTGGCATTCTTAAACGACATATGTGTGGACTTCACTTCCGAAACTACACCTGCAATTATTCTTGAGCAGCTCCGCAACAAGGTGATCACCACACTAAAACACGACGACGACCAACATCTGGTACAAAAAGACGGTATTGACATGGGCATTTGCATTCTCAACCTCACCACCAACAAGATGCAGTTTGCAGGAGCCAACAACGGAATGTACCACATGCGCGGCACTCAACTTACCGAATACAAGCCTGTGCACAACCCCATCGGCGAATATCCCCGTAAGATTCCTTTTGAAAACCGCGATGTTGACATCACCACTGGCGACTATATCTATCTCTTTACCGACGGATTTACCGACCAGTTGAACCTCGAAAACCACAAGTTTACACCACGAAGGCTACGCATGTTGCTATGCGATATCAACGCAAAGACCAAAAAAGCCTCCGAACAGGCATCGATTCTTAGAGAAGAGTTTGACAGATGGCGACAAGGCAACAATCAGATGGACGACATTCTTATTGGCGGTTATTGCATTAAATAAATACTAAAAACAATGAACAGATATTCGGCTAAGATATTGATAATAGTGATATTGGCACAGTTTTTTATTACTGCCGCCAATGCTCAAAACGACACTCTGTCGGTGTTGCGCCTATTTCCAAACGCATCTTCCGACGACGCCCGTGCCGACGACTCCACATCGCACCTTACCTATGAGAACATCGACACTGTAGCCGAACAGCTCAACAACCTGCAGTCTCTCTACACAAAAGGCAAATACGGCAAGGTGCTTCTGCTCGCACGCGAAATGTGCCATTACGACCATCTCTCTAAATCACAAAACCTCATCCGCCTCAAATACAACATTGCGGCTTTTAAAGAGTTGGCATTCCACCGCCAAGCCGACAGCGCAGCAAGGCTATTTTTAAAGAAAGACCCCTTTTACACGCCAACCAACAGCGACCCTCTGCCGTTTCGCGAGGTGCTTGAAAACTATTACACAATGCCACTTTTGGCTATTTGGGTTTCTATGGGCGTAGGCACCTTCAATGTGTACAAAGACACTATCCGAAGCATTGTAGACACCATTCCTGGCTATCCTGAATACTGGATGAGATCTTCATCGGTGCAAATTGGATTTGAATACCGTCCAATCAAGTTTGTTTCGATATTCGTTGCCCCCACTTACAACACATACACCATTAAGCGTACCAAGGAGTTTGTCAAGGATGTGGTATTTCATTACAACGAAAACGCCAAGCTAATAACTGTGCCTGTAGGCGTAGAACTTGGACTATACAAGCGGCACGAAAAATTTGTGCCGTCAATCTACGGAGGCGCACAGCTTAAATATATCATCAACTCCAAATACAACGCCTTCAATGAAGCCAAGGGTAGCTTTTATTCTGACATTCCTTCCAAAAAATCCGATACCAACACCAAAAACCGCACTAATATGTCGGTGATTGGCGGTTTGAAAATTAATATCAACCACCGCCGTCTTACTTATTTCGCCGACGGTGGTGTGTCGTACGACATTCTATCTTACAACGACCCAGCTAAAAAATACCGCAACTCCGAACTCCTGTTTCAAAACCTATATGTTCCCGACATATTCCACCTATTGGAGTTCTACGTAAGAGGAGGAGTTAAGCTTAACCTACATTTCAACACCATAGCTAAATACAGATACGGCTATTAAACTTTTTGCATTATGAAACATACACTTTATATAATAGCACTCGCCACATTTTTCATTTTCACGGCATGCAACGAAACCATAGTTACTCCCGCCCCCCAGCTAGAACCGATTAAAAAAGTGGGGCTGAAAGTTTACGACGTGTCAATGATGTTACCACTCTCCAATGGTTCTGCGGTTGTCCCTGTTATAAACAACTCTGATGAATCATATTTCTGTATAGCAATTGTTAATCCTGACGGTAGTTACATCATGTCTGAGCCGTACCCAATCGGTTTTTATATCGAACGTCTTTTTGTTAATTCAGCAGGCGAAATACTTGTTGTTTCGTTTACTCACAACGACGATTATGATGCTAGTTACAAATTATATAAATTCAACAACCAATGCATTCTGTTATCCCAAAATATGATTGACAATGTGCCTTCTACTTTGTTTTCCAATGGCGATATTGCTATCTTCCAGCACGAATTTATTGAAACTATTGGTGCAGAAAGCCTTGTGATGAAGATTCTCGAAAACAACCTTACCTATTTTTTAGAGCAGGATTTTTATACTGATTATGCATTCTCTTTTGACGACAAGATAGTGCTTGCCGACATTATTTCTGGCGACTTCTGCATATACAAAACCGACGGTACGTTCCTTGCCAGTGGCTCTGTCGGAAATATTATTGTTGACATCACATATATCGACGGTTTTCTTTACATTACCACTAGGGGACAAATCACCGATTCTGAAGAATTATCAGATTACAACGTGCAATGGCTTGTGTATAAGGTTGATATCAATGGCAGCATAGTATTTTCCACCCCCATTACGGCTTTCCAGATGTATGGCAATTATTCAGTGGTTGACGGCATGCTTATCACCACAGGCACTTTCTTCTCCGATCAGGAACGAAACAAAGGATACGGCTCCATATTCATAATTAACAACGAAAACGGGAAACTTATTGATTCTATCTCCGTAGACTATACAGGTTGTGATGTTTTGCCTTTACACGTGGCATCCGACAAAAAAAATGGTTACAATGTGTATGTACTCCGTCAGGATAGCTACGACAGCGGGTATAACGGCTTTTTAGACCTTTCCCGTGGGAAACTATTTATCTATCACACCGACGATCTTCATAAGCTCGATATTAGTACTGAAAATCAATAAACGATACACAAAATGAAAAACATTTTAAAAATTCTAATTTACTTTTTGGCGGTGATGCTTGTGTCATCATCGTGCAAACAAAACGACGACCCGAAACCAGACGAACCTACCATTGAGGATGAAAAAGATTACCAAACTTCTGCCTACTCCTTTACCATAGACATCACACCTATGCAAGGCAGCATTGAAGGAGTGAAATTAAAAAACGCATTTGCCGCTGGCGATGTTATCGAAATCTCCAATCCTGATGTACTTTACGAACCGTTTACCATCTCCGCTGGTAGCTCTGCCGGCAAATCGTCCGCCACTTTCACCGGCGAAATGAAGATAAAAAAAGACGTTGACCTCGAATCAGGCATACAACTCACTGCCGTTCTCAAAAACGGTGACAAATACAATGATGGAAAACCATTTGCAAATGTAATTAAACTCACCTCGCTTGCCGACGGCATCAACAAATACAGCTATTGGTCGTGCAACGATTTCACATTCAAAGGCAAATCTGCCACCATCAACCTTACGCAGAGCACGGTGTTTGTTGATTTTTATATGCCAAGAGTTCAAGTTACATTCAAAAAAGGTAACGCTTATAACAACAAGTTAGTGGATCTCAACCAATATTTTGCCGTTCCCTTTGGCTACACCATCGAAGTGGCTGATTTTAATTTTGAAAAATGTTTAGACGACAAGGACCAAAGGTTCTATAAAATTTCTGCTATCACACCAGAAGAATGTCTTCCTGGATTGTTTTCTGTTGGAGCTGACAAATATGTATATTTCAGTAAAGGCTCTTTGCAATATCGTCCCCTTGACGGCAAGTGGCGTTTGGCACCTCAGCAGTATCACAAGTGTTTCGAAAATGTTGATGAAGTGGGAGAAAATTATGAAGATTGGCAAGGCGAAGACAAGTGGACCGACCTATTTTGGTGGGGCGCGTGGATAGAAGGAGGTAAACCATATTTGGCAACATTAAATGATGATGATATTGAATACACATTACCTCTGGATGCTACAGGCAATTTAAACGCTCCATGCGCTTATGGCTCTATGTGGACAGTACTCAACTGTGATGAATGGAATTATATTTTGGAACAACGCCCAGATGCTAAGCAAAAAAGAGGTGGTGCAATAGTTGATAGTATTCAAGGATTTGTATTATTGCCTGATGAGTGGATTACACCTGATGGTGTGAATGATCTTGTGACTGATTATAAAATTGCGTCTAAGGAAAACGTGCCAAACACGTACACCAAAGAAGAGTGGGAAAAAATGGAGTTGGCAGGTGCTGTGTTCTTACCTTATATTGGGCAATTGTTTGGATCTTGGATACTTTCGTCTACTAACTATCAGTCGCGTTCTTTTAATGTTAATAGTGGGCAAGGGAATGTAATTCAGTTTTACTTATTAGAGAATGATTGTATTTGTTACGACTTATTTTGGCCTAATAATTTTGGTCATCCTGTTCGATTGGTCCAAGCTCCAAGTGCAAATATAAAAGTTAAAGTAGAATAATTCACGTTAGAGCGCATAATTTATTATGACATCGTATAGCAAACTATTAATCCTATTGTTGGTCTTGTTTTTTGCAGCCACATCTTGTAAAAAGGACGACACCGCTCCAGACAACAACAAACCCATTGAAGAGGCGGAAGATAAATACAAAACTGTTCCTTTTTCAATCACCATAGGTATTACACCGATGAAGGGCAGTGTTGACGGAGTAGAATTGAAACAAACCTTTGAAGATGGCGATGAAGTAGAAATATCTAATTCACAGGTGCTTTACGAACCGTTGATTTTGTCAGCCAAAGGCAAAGCTGGTAAAACATCCGCTCAGTTTTCGGGCGAATTAAAGGTAAAAAAAGGCGTAGAATTGATTCCTGGCTCCACCAAATTCACCGCCGCACTCAAGAATGAAACTAAATACAACAACGGCAAACCGTTTATCGACGTTAAAAAAGTGTCATCACTTGCCGAAGGTTTGGAAAAATATAGTTATTGGGCTTGCGAAAACTTCACTTACAATACCAACGCTATTTCTATCAGCCTTGTTCAAAGCACTATTTTTTTGAATATCAATCTATTAAACACTAAATTGACGATGAAATATGGTTTGGCGTTTTACTCCGAGGTTGTTAGCGGCAATTGTTTTTATGCTGTGCCGTTTGGTACTGCTATCGAAAGCGAAATGTTAGCTTTGGAGCATTGTTTCGATGTCAAAGACAAGCTGTTTTATAGTATAGGTTTCACCGTGCCCGAAGGATGTGTTCACGGATTGTTTTCGGTGGGCGACAACAAATACGTTTTTTTTAGTAAAGGCAACTTGCAATACCGGCCAATGGACGGCACTTGGCGTTTGGCATCTCCTCAATATAACAGTTGCTTTACAAAAACAATGAATGTGGGTGAAGATTATGCTAATTGGAAAGGTGAAGATAATTGGACTGATATCTTTAAATGGGGAGCGTTTTTAGAAGGTGGCAAACCAGATCAGACAACCAACGATGATAACTACAATGCTCCTGTAGATACCGATGGTTTTTTGAGTGGCATTTGCGCTTATGGTGCAGAATGGACTATTCTATCCAAAGACGAGTGGGATTATCTGACATCTCAACGACCCGATGCTATTCAAAAAAGTGGTGGCGCCTTTGTGGATGGCGTTTATGGATGGATATTTTTACCCGATGATTGGACGGCTGATGAAGGTAAGCCGCCATTTGATGGTAATTATTCTATTAAATATTATAAAGATATTCCAAACCAATATACCAAAGAAGAATGGGCTGTTTTGGAATCTCATGGAGCGGTTTTTCTTCCCGAAACTGGCGAAATGCGTGGATCAATGTTTTATAATTCGGTCGGCGCTTATCAATCGTTATCATTTGACACCAACAACAATACAAGATATGTATTCTCTTTTGATATTTATGATAATTCAATTCTATTAGACGGCTCTTTCTCTGCTTCCATTGGATTGCCAGTCCGTTTGGTGCAACACTTTAATCCGTCGGTTAAAGTAGAATAGTTCATCAGTTGTCAGATTATAGAAAGAGCATCTTGGCGAATATCTCTACAAATAGTGCGGCTCATTAACCCCAATGATTGATATTTTAATAGACGGATACAGAGTGTGATAAAAAAAAATTGGATTTTTTTTGTAAAAAAATTTTTTTATTAGGAAATATACCCTACCTTTGCACCGCAATTGAGAAACGAAATTTGACATAGATATTAAAGATAATAATTCTCCAATAGCTCAGTTGGTTAGAGCATCTGACTGTTAATCAGAGGGTCCGTGGTTCAAGTCCACGTTGGAGAGCAAATAGATGTTATTGTCATAGATTATTAAAGTATTTGGATAATTCTCCAATAGCTCAGTTGGTTAGAGCATCTGACTGTTAATCAGAGGGTCCGTGGTTCAAGTCCACGTTGGAGAGCGAATTTCGGCGCAAGAATAAAAGTTTTTGCGCCGTTTTTTTTTATATTTCACAAAAAAACTATATTTTTGGCGAAAATTTTCACACCTGAAATAACGTAATGAAAACTCTATTAACGCTTTTTTCGGCCTCTGCAATGCTAATGTGCGCTTGTACCGCCGACGACAACCTTTATTCTCAATATAGGGTGTTCTTCAAAAATGCTTTCATCACGCCTGCGGGGTCTATACTCGAAAGTGCGGGCTTTAGCGACACCGTAAAATCTGTTTACGACCGTGGTGCCACCGTAAATGGTTATTTTGAATACACCGACCCTGATGAAATTGTCAAATACGGACATTGTTGGTCTGCCAATAGCAACATTCCTGTAATTAACAGCGATTCAAGTAATTGCACTTTTTTCGACTACAACAGCCAACAAAGTACCGATTTTGAATCATCACTAAGCGGGCTAAACTTCGAAACCGAATACTATATCCGCTCATTTATCATAACCAAAAGCGGCACTATTGGTTACAATCCTAACATCACCAAGTTTACCACTTCGCAGCCACACGACGAATGGTTTGCATGCAGCGAGCCTAAATCTCGGCTCTCCGACAATGTGCGCGCCGACGGCTTTTCTGTTTCCACAGTGGTGGACGGTGACACTATCACTTACTTCGGCTTGGGACGCAACGCAGGACAATGCTTTAGCGACGTATATATGTTTAGCTCAAAAAGCAAAAAGATAGTTTCATTGCCACCGTTCAAGGGCAGAGCGCGCTGGGGAGTGTCGGCATTTGTGCTCAACTACACCGACTACATTCAAAACGTGCCTGTTCTCTGCCTATATGTGGGTCTCGGCTGTTCCGACCCCGAGGGAAAAACAAGCTACGAAAAAGACTTCTACGTATTAGACCTCACCAAGAAAGACCGCTGGGAAGAAGTCCGCAGCAACTATAAAGACCGTCAAGGCCCACCTTTTACAGGCAACGAACGCACAGGCTCTGTTTCGTTCGCACTCGGAGAGCTAGGCTTCCTTGGATTAGGAGAAAACGCCAGCGGAGCTTGTCACAACGATTTCTACGTATTTATCATGGAACGTGACAACAACAATATGCCAAATCTAAAACGCGGATATTTCTACACAATGACACAGCCATTTGCTTACGGCGAACTCACTGGCGCATCCTCGTTTATCATAGGCGACAACGCTTATATTGTTGGCGGAAAAGATAACGACGGCAAATATCACACCGACCTCATCCATTGCATATTAAAAGAGGGCACGCAAAAAGACGACGCACCTTATTATTTTATGTGGGAAAAGAAACAGGCGTTCCCTGGCGACGCCCGTGCTTTTGGCGCATCAATGGCTGTGGCAGGATACGGATACTATGGCACTGGCGAAAACAACGACAGACTCTACTCTGATTTCTACCGCTACGACCAAGCAAACAACGATTGGCTGAGATGCGAATCATTCCCCTATAAAAATGTATCGCACAGTTTCGGCATTTCGGGTAACGACCGTTGCTACTTAGGCGGAGGTTACAGTTACACCGGCGAAAACTCAGACTCTAAATACGAAAACTTCCTTTGGGAATACAGACCTTAACTAATCTAACATGAAAAAATTAGCACTTATAATTGCAATATTAACAAGTGTCTGCTCCGCAGCCCAAGCCCAAGTGCGATGGGAATTCAACTATTTTGCACTCGAGATCGGCATGCACCACAATTTTGCCGGAGCCCCCGACACATTACAAAACCTTGTGGTAAAAACCGACCAGGGCAGCATTCCTGTATATCCTATCAAAAATGTGGAATACACTCCCGGATACACTATCGGATTGCAGTTTCACCACGATTTCAACAACGACAAAATGGGATTGGTATTCGGTGCCAACTTTTCTTCGCTTGCTGCATCTGCCCGTTACTCTTCTGCCGACAAAGCCGTGGAACTTAAAGAAACCAACCGAATTACTAGTGTCTGCTTCCCTGTTTTGTTAAAATTCGGACACCAGATTTACAACAATCAGGGATACTTCTATGTTGGCGGTCAGTTCAATCTAAACATAGGGCTCACCACTATACAAAAACTCAAAGGCAACACAGAAAAGGTTAAACACAAACAAGACAAGGACTCATATAACGCATTCTCCACCCCTATCTTCGTAGGTTTCAACTACAAGCTGTTTAATATGCGTTTTTCTATTATGCCACAAAGCTTCCTCAACAAAGATTATACTGTATCCATCGGGCAGGCGAACAACAAACAAACGATAACGCCAAACACAGCTCAACCTAACACAATGTTCTACATCAGCACAAGTTTCGTTATCCCAATTTCGCAGTGGACCACCAACCGCTCTTACTTGCTGAGCAAAATTTTCTAGATTATGAGGTTTAAAAGTGTTCTGATAATGATTGTTGCCCCATTGATACTCTCAACAATATCGTGTATCAACTCTACGCCTACCGAAAATTGCACATCGTGGGATACCACCCATAATACCGACTTAAAATTCCGAGTAGAAACTATACAAGTAGACAGCGGCTGGGGTTATGCAGTGTATGTTGATGACAAAAAACTAATAGTGCAGCGCCATATCCCTGTAATAGAAGGGTTTCACCAATTTGACACACAATGTGATGCTTTGCACTGTGGCAAATTGGTTGTGCTCAAAATGATTAAAGGCGAAATGCCACCGTCGATTACCCGTCAAGACCTTATCGACATGAACATATTAAAACAATAAAATAGATGAAAAACGATTTAAAACGTACAGAATTTATAAACCTACTAAAATCTACCGAACGCGAGGGCATCGACGAGGTGATTGAAGAACTTGATACAATTGGTTTTTTTGAAGCACCGGCATCGGCTCGCCACCATTTAAACGACGACGGAGGACTTCTTGAACACTCTCTCAACGTTTATTATTGTTCGCTCAAAGTGCGTGATATGATGGCAGAATTTCGTCCCGAATTGAAAGAAGAGTGTCCCGACGATAGCATAATAATTGCAGCATTACTTCACGATGTTTGCAAATCAGATATTTACAAAAAAGCCACACGCCGCCGCAAAGGCAAAGACGGCAAACCCGAATATTATACCGGCTACAACTTAGATTACAGCAATTTCCCTCTCGGACACGGCGAAAAATCAGTGATAATGCTACTTCGCTGCGGACTTGCTATGAGCGATTACGAAATTATGGCTATCCGTTGGCACATGACCGCATGGGATTTGCCTTTTCAAAGTACCGAACTGCGCAAAAACCTTAACACATCGCGCGAAATTTGCCCACTCTGCACCATTATTCAAGCCGGCGACAACCTCGCAGCGGGCATTTTAGAGAAGAAAGTAGAGGAAGAAGACGACGATTATTTTGATTTTTAGTATGCGCGAATTTGTGAGAAACTTTAAACAGCAGCCCGCCGTTATTATGGCGGTTAATATGCTGATTGCTATGGTGTTGTACATGGCAGCACGTATATTTTTTTACTTGATGTACAAAAGTGCTTTTGCCGATGTTGATTCAGATGAACTTTTCACAATGTGTATGGGCGGAACACGTTTCGACCTCAGCGCACTTTGCTATATCAACTTGATTTGCATACTGTTGCATATGCTTCCTATAAAAAAACGCGGCACGGCTGGCTACCAAAAGATTGTAAAAATCGTTTTTCTTGCTGTAAACATTCCGTTTATACTTGCCAACGTTGCCGATGTAGTTTATTATGAGTTTGGCGGCAGACGCACCACTTCCACATTCTTTTCGGAATTTGGCAACGAAACCAATATCGGAACAATCTTAATGCACTCTATTACAGAATATTGGCAGGTTTGGATATTTGGCATTGCATCTGTTGTGGCACTCTGTCTGCTATATTTCAATCCTATCAAAAAAGGCGAAACAACTCACTTTTTCCTTAGCGGTAAGGCATTCTATATCACCAACTTTCTATTAATGTGCCTTGCCATTTATCTTGGCGTTTGCGGTGCTCGCGGAGGTTTCGGTCTTAAAATGCACCCTATCCGTATGGACGTGGCAGATATTTATTGCAAAAAACCGTCGCACACGGCAATTGTGCTAAATACGCCGTTTACCCTCATAACCACCATACACAAAAGCGGTTACAAAAATCCCAACTTTTATGCAAGCGAGGAGTTAGACAGCCTTTTTATGCCCAAAATTGTTCCCGACAGCAACAATGTAATCAACAAACGCAATATTGTGCTGATACTTATGGAGAGTTTCAGCCGCGAATACACAGGTTTATTTAATAAGGATATTCCTAATTTTAAGGGATATACGCCGTTTTTGGATTCGCTTATTTTGCAAAGTTACGCTTTTGAATATTCGTTTGCCAACGGTATTCGCTCGGTTGACTGTATGCCCGGCGTTTTGGCAGGGGTACCGCGTTACAAAGAGCCTTATTGCTATTATTTTTACGCCAACAACACTCTTCAAGGTTTGCCCGAAATGCTCAAAAACGAAGGCTATTACACCGCATTTTTCCACGGAGCACCTAACACCACACTCGGTTTCAAGGGCTTTTCTAATGCCATAGGTTTTCAAGATTACTACGGTATGACCGAATACAACAACGATGACGATTTCGACGGCACTTGGGCTATTTGGGATGAACCTTATTTTCAATACTTTGCCGACAATTGCAACCGCATTGCCAACGAGGGAAAACCGTTTTTCTTGACGATTTTTTCAGCATCGAGCCACAACCCCTACAAAGTACCCGAGCAATACTCCGAACGCTTCAAAGAGGGTTTAATCCCGATGCACAAGGCGGTAGAATATGCCGATTATTCGCTGCGCAGATATTTTGAACGCATCAAGGATTACGATTGGTACAAAAACACGATTTTTGTTTTCACCGCCGACCACACGGGTCCCGCATGTTTAGACGAGTATCAAGGCGAATGTGGAAGATTTCTGATTCCGATTTTCTTCTTCACGCCCGACGGTTCGTTGCCTGCCAAGATGGATTCCACCCGTCTGATGCAGCAAATGGACATAACTCCCTCATTGTTAAGCCTTCTCAACTACAATAAGCCGTTTTTCTCTTTTGGAAAAGATATTTTCAAAAGCGATTCGGCAGGCTATGTCAACTATGTTTTCAACGATCTCAACGGCACATCGCAGTATTATCTTGACACTCTGATGATTCAATATAAAGCCGACAAATTGTTTGGAATATTCGACTATCGCCACGACCAAACCCTCCAAAACAACCTCATTGACCACAAAGACGACTTTCCACAAGTGCCCTTTATGGAGACTCAGATGAAGGCAATAATTCAACAATATGTGGAGAGGATGAAGAATAATAGGTTGACGGCGGAATAATTATCCCAACAATCTCGAAATCAGATAGTTGATTCTATATCTCACGCAGTAACGTATGCGCCGTATATTCCATTTTGAAAACCAGCCGGGACGATGACCGCCGTTTTCGTTGCAATATTCGGCGTATGCCTTTATTATATAGAATCGGGCACGGGCAAATTCGCCGTCTTTGTAGTACGACACTGCCGCGTTGTAAAGGCTCATGGCTTGCTCGTAAACACCAAAATTGCGGTTGCGACGACCTGTTTCGATGGCTTTGAGAGCATAGAGAAGTGATTTTTTGTAATCGTTTAAACGCTCAAATGCCGACGACATTACACCGTAACAGAGTTCTAAGGCGTATGTTTTGGTTTTGTTTGGTCGTTTGTGCATAACGCAGAAATCCAAGCATTTAAGACCAGTTTCTATTGCCTCTCCGTATTTGCCGGCAGAGTTTAGCACAGCGGCTTTTTCGGCAAAAATACTGCAAAGATCCTCATCGTAAACGTCCACTTGTTTTTGAATATCAACAGCCATATCGCTGTATTTCAACGCTAAACATTTCTGTTTGAGGTTGAGGCAATATTTTGAAAAATTTTTTGCAAGAAGGGCAAGTTTCTTTGATGGCGACTTGATTTTTTCGAGGATGTTGGCTGCAATATGCTCGTATTCTTTGCGACGTTCCTCGATTTTGGGCTTGGCAAAATATCCCGAAACTTTTTCGATAAGCGTGCGGAGATAATGCTGTTCGTTGATTTTTAGCGATGTTAAAAAACTATTAGCCGAATCAGAAATTTTGTAACAGCCTTTGGTAAAATTGAGCCAACCTTTGCGGGCAAGCGTGTGCAGATTGTCGAAAAACTTCACTCCTTCGTCGCTGCCGTTGTGTATGTCGAGATAGTGAAACAAATCTTTTACACTATACCACGACGACGGAAGCACCGAAATTGTAGCGAGCACACTTTTTTCGCCACTACTAAGACCTTGATATTTAACGAATAAAAAATTATTCATTTTTTTTGCCCTAAATTTTTTCCAAATATAAAAAAAGAATCTAACTTTGCAACGCAAAATTTGAAAAAAAATTTGCCCGGGTGGCGAAATTGGTAGACGCGCTAGTTTCAGGTTCTAGTGCCGCGAGGTTTGCAGGTTCGACTCCTGTCCCGGGTACGAAAAAGGCAGTCTGAGATTTTCAGACTGCCTTTTTTGTTTAATAATCAATCTTTTACTTGCTGAGCCTGTGTAATAGGGTTGCTTCTACAATCCCAAAATGCGGAAATATAGATTATATCATCTTCAAGATAATAAACCATTTTGCTGAGATTGTTGATTAAAACACTGCGGTATGTTCTGGCGCGAGTTTCAAAAAGAGGGTCGATTGAAGCCATATTAGGATGTTGACACAACAATTTTTCGTATTCGGTAACTTCTGTAACAAATTTGCGCTTTGCTTTGATACCAAATTTCAACTTGATATAATTGGCAATTTGTTTATACCCATCTTTTGCATTTTGACGCCAAATAATTTTCATGCTATTGCTGATAGGGGTTCGTTAATCACTTTATAATAATACGACCTTGCAGCCTCTTCCGCTTCTTCGCGTCTAAGTTCTTCTTCCATTTCGCGGTCAACATCCTCTCCGGGAATACCTTTCCCCGCTGCAAATTCGGCTTCTGCCTCATCGAGCATAGCGTTGATTTCGTCCATAGTGTATGGGTGGAGATTTTTCTCGTATTCCTCTACTAATTTGGCATCTTCATCCTGTTTAGGCGCAACGTACTGAGGGTTAAGACTATTCAATATCATCAACCCAAACTCAAATTTGGTTGCATTATCCCAATCCTTTACCTTGTTCCAACACTCCAAAACCGATGGAGGAAGGGTCTTTTCTTTAATTGCAGTGTCCATGGTTTTATGTTTTTTACGGTGTAAAGGTAGCAAAAAAATTTGGTTACACCACCTTTTCCATAAAATATTTTATTTGTGGGCGCCACCAACACCAATCGTGGGCAACGTCGAAGCCCCAATAATCAAACCAAGCGGGCACTCCGTGGTCTTTGAGAATGGTATCGAGACGGCGGGTGGAGGCGAGAAGGTCTTCTTCCCAATTGCCTTGACCACAGCAAATTATGATGCGGCGGTGACGATATTCGTTCCAATAATAATGGTCGCGGGGCATCCAAGTAAGGTAGTCTTCGGGCGAATTTGAATATACAAGTTCGTCGGTGTAAGAGCCAAAAAAGTAACTTGCGTGGTAAAGTCCGCTTTGCGCTATCAGCGTGTCAAAAATATCTGGACGACGGAAAAAGAAATTTGCCGAATGGAATCCGCCCATTGAGCATCCAGTGGAGATAAGGCTTCCTGCGCTGTCAATTTCGGGCACAAGTTCGTTGCAAATATAGTTGTACCAACGCTCGTGCTGCTCAATACGCCAACGGTTGTCCCAACTTTGGCTGCTCCAAGTTTCGGGGTCGATACTGTCGCAACAAACGAGTCGCAATCTGCCGCTGTCGATAAGCGGAGCAAGGGTGTCAACCATTCCAAAGTTCTCATAATCAAAGAATCTGCCATTTTGCGACGGAAAAACAAGTGCAGTTTTGCCGCCATCGCCATACACTTTATATTCCATATCGCGGCCAAGGTTGTGGCTATAATTTTTGTGGTATTCAGTTTTCATTTCGGATGTATTTTTGACAAAAGTAATAAAAAAACATTTACGCGGCAACCTTTTCGTGCACAAACCTTATAAATTCTTCCACTTCGTCGTAAGTGTTGAGTTTAACGGTAAACATTTGGTTGCCCATTGCGCCGGAGAGAATTTCGGGCATACGTTCGCACATTACCAACTGATTGTGGTAACGATTTTTTACCTCATCGTTGGAATGAACGTATTTATAAATATCTCTGCGTGAGGCAAATGCACAATAATATTCGTTTTTCCACGGCAACGAAAGCGCATTGCCAACGTTGTGCTGATTTGATGACGCAATTTGCGATTTGTCGTAACAAACCATATCTGCCCAAATTTTGTAAACGTCGGTAGAATGTGCATAATTAATCATATCGGGCGTGTAACCACCTGCGGGACGCATATTTACCTCCAAAGCCACAAAATCACCCTTTGAGCCAAGCACCCCACGGTCGGAGTCTAAACGGAAATATTCAAGGTGCACAAAACGGCTTTTTACACCAAAGGCTTCCACGGTGCGTCGTCCAATGTTGCGGAGCGATTCGGGAATGGTTTTGTCAACGTAATAAGCAAGGTCTAACTGTTTGTTAACTATGTCCATAATCGACGGCGGCCACACGGTCATCGACTCAAAAAGCGGCTCTCCCTTAGAGTTGATTATGGCATCGTAAGAACAGATGTCGCCGGTGATAAACTCCTCAATAACATAGTTTTGCGTATTGGAAACGGTGAAGAAAAAGTTTTCGAGTTCCACATCGGAATGAATTTTAAACGTACCTCCTGCACCCACGCCCACATCGGGTTTGGCTATTAAAGGATACTTTACTATATCGGCAAATTCTCGCGCCTTGATAATGCCTTCGGATGCCTTAAACTGCCATGCTGTGGGTATTCCGCCGTTTTGATAGATTTTTTTCATAGCGGATTTCTCTTTAATGGAGGCAATTCCGTCGGTCATCAAACCTGTGGTAACGTGAAAATCGGTGCGCAAACGGGCGTCTTGACCAAGCCAATATTCGTTGTTAGATTCAATCCAATCTATGCGACCGTATTTGTAGGCAAAAAACGCCACAGCGCGGTAAACCTCATCGTAGTTTTCAAGATTGTTAACCTTGTAATACTCTGTAAGAGAGTTTTTTACCTCGTTGCTTAGCGAATCGTAAGGCGCATCGGCAATGCCGAGTGTAGTAACGCCGTTTTGTTTCAAGCGGTCGCAAAATTCCCAATATGTGTGCGGGAAATGTGGCGAAATAAAAATAAAGTTCATCGTTATAGTTTTTTATTCATTTTCTCATTATTATGCTGCCTTGCTGATGTTTCCGGCGGCTATTTTTTCAAAAAAATACTTGGCCTGACATCGCCACCAATAAAAATCGTGGCTAACGTCGTTGCCCCACAAATCTATCCACGCATTAACGCCAAGACGGTTGAGAATGTTTCCAAGACGAACGGTAGATTCTGAGGTAATTTCTTCGTAACGGCCTTGTCCACAGCAAAATATCATATTTTTGTTTTTCAACTGACGAACAGTTAGGTTGTAATCGCCGGCATTGCCAAGATAGTGGATTGGCGAATTGCGGTAAATGAGTGAGTTATCGAAATTTGGGAAGAAATAATCGGCGTGAAACAGTCCGCTGAGCGACACAATTCCGTCGAAAAGTTCAGGACGACGAAAAAATACATTGCCGGCATGATAGCCGCCCATGCTGCAACCCGTTGCAATAAGTTTCTGGTTATTACAGACTTCGGGAATAAGTTCGTCGGTGATGTAATGAAACCAACGTTCGTGCAGTTGGATACGGTCGTTTTGGTTGCCATCAGATAGACTCCAAGTTTCAGCGTCGATACTGTCGCAGCAAATCAGATGGAAATCGCCTGACTCAATCATTGGAGCGAGAGTGGCCACCATACCGTTGTCTTCCCATTCGTAGAAACGTTGGTCTTGCGAAGGGAACACCAACACACCCCTACCGGCATCGCCGAAAGTCTTGTACTCAACCTCTCTGCCGAGATTTTCGCTCCAATGTTTGTAATATCCTATCTTCATTGCACTAATATTTTTATGATTTACGATGCAAAAATATGGCATCAACGGATATTATCTATGAAAAATCTAAAATTTGGAGTATTTTTCTAAAAGGAATGATTTATGTAGAATATAATTACAGATTTTAGTAAGTAGATTACGTAGTAAGCAAAAACTGACTATTGTTTGGCTTTTCGCAATACTCAAATACAGATTTTTTGTATCTTTGAGCAATTATTAAACCGAAACGATTATGAAACCTACACTTATTATATTATTATCACTATTTCCACTGTTTTTGTCGGGGCAGATAATCTCGGCTGATTCGGCATTGGCGTTGATGAAAAACTGGTATCAATACAAGTATGATAATATCGACAGCATAGTTTTGGAAGAAATTCCTGATTTCAATTCAAAACGTTTTATACTGAAAGACAATTGCTTACTGTCGGAAGATGGCAAACGATTATACACCACTGACATACCAAGTTCATATTTCTACGATTTTTATGGCGATACAATAAAAGTGCCTGACGGAGTGGAGGTTGTAGATTTTGTTTTATTTTTTTATGATCACTACCAATTATACATTCCGGGCAGCGTAAAAAAGATAGCACACCTTCCGTTCAATATAGTTAGTTCAATAGTGGCTCCCGAAAATTCTGTTTATCAATCTATTAACAACTGCCTTGTTACCAAAGACGGCAAAACTCTGCGCATTTTTGGCAAAAAACATACCAAGCACAATAATTATAATATTATCGTTCCCGAAGGTGTGGAAGAAATTGATTTATCGGCATATGGGTATCACAATTATTCGTACCCCAGCCCCGATACGCTGTTATTGCCAAAGTCGCTGAAAAACATTGACAAAATCTTTGGCGACACTGTTATTGTACAATCGGATGCATTGATGGTAAAAAACAATTGCATTCTTTCAAAAGATGGCAAACGTCTGCTCAGAGGCGGTTTAACGGGCGACGACATCATTATTCCCGAAGGCGTGGAAATCTACTGTCCCTACCTTATGCCCGGAACTTGCAAACAACTAATTTTGCCATCCACGTTAGCGCAAGTGAAGGATTTTAATCACTATTATGAAACTCTGATTATTTCGCCCGAAAACAAATATTTTCAGGCAAAGAACAATTGTTTGCTATCGAAAAACGGCGATACATTATTGGCTATCAGTTGGGAGAACAAAAAAGTTTCTATCCCCGAAGGTGTAAAGTTTAGCAAAAATTTTAACTATTATTCTATTTATAATGACAAAACCGAGGTATTGGAGATTCCTTCTTCGTTGATTTCGGACGAAACACCCAAGGCAAAAAGTTATATCTGCGCAAAGGGTAATAAGATGTATTCCACCAAAGATGGTAACTTACTATCTGCCAATGGAAAATCATTGATAAAGTTTAACACCACAAATCGAAATCACTTAACCGTTCCCGAAGGCGTGGAATCTATCATCGACGACCAATATCTTCATTGGATTTCTAACTATTACGCACACGATACTCTCAATCTTCCGAGTAGTTTTAAGCAAATAAGTATCAATTCAGTCGTAGATCTAATTGTAGATAAGAAAGTTAAGATAATAATTCACCCCGACAATAAAAATATGTGGTATAGCAACAATATGTTTGTTTCGGGTGGCGGCACTAAACTGTTGTTTTGCGGACAATACCCCGATATAAACATTCCAAACGGCATCGACAGCCTTTTTAGCAAGGCTTTTTATTACGATAAGTTCGGCGATGGAGGCAAACTAACTATTCCAGAATCGGTATGTTACATTGACTCAGGATTTTTCCGCGACCATAGTTATATCGTCAAGTTTGACGTTTCGCCCCAAAGCCCATTTTTCAAAAGGATTGAAAACTGCCTTGTAACCTCGCAAGGTGAATTAATTTTGTTAGAAAGATCCGGCATCAGTACTTCGGAAGGTGTAATTATTCCCGACGGAGTAAAGAAAATTTCGTCGCAAAGTTGGATTTTGTACAACTTTACCAACGACGATGACGACCTATGCTGTTGCGAACGCGACGAAGAATGTCACCCTTTTGTGCCGCTGATGGTTGATTGGGATGTGTACGAACACAAAATTTACATTCCCGCCTCGGTAGAAAGCATCTCTCCCGCCCTATTTTACGATTATTGGAAGTCGGAACCGATAAAAATCAAACTTTCGCGTAAAAATCAGCACTTTACGTTACGCCACGGCATTTTGCGCACCATCACCGGCGAAATCATCTACAATCCCCACGACAGATTTTTGTATAAAAACGGTGAAGATTATGAACCTGAATTAGTTAGGGTAAAGGATTGACAAAGCGTTACACTTTTTAGTCGCACTTTTTGTATTAGCGATACACTTTTTTGGCGGAGTTTTTGGTTAAATCTTATCCGCGCAGCAACGTATCCTATCGGCAAGGTCGCAGAGAGCGGATTTTAGTTGCTGAGCCTCTTGCGGAGTAAAACCGCCGTTGCCGCCATTTCCATCAATACCATCCAACTTGTGATAAAACCACGAAACGGAATTGTCGAAATAAATACGTGCGATTTCGCGCCAAGACACCGAAAGCATAATATCGCTCATACGCTGTTTCATATCGGTGATTGGGGGTGTATTTGATGCTTTACTCATAAATTGTGTTTTTGGCAAATTTACTACGATTTTTTGTAGTAAAATATTGTTTTAAAGAAAATCGAAAGGAGTTAGATACTTTTGGATGTTAATTCAATTGGTATCGTAAAACAAATAAAGTAGCAATTCGACAATCCTAATTACTCTTATGCAAATCGGCGGTATTTATCAATTCGGATTGTATGCCAATTTTGTGGAACTTATAGTCCAATAATTGCTCGTAATTGGATTCATGTGTAGATAACAGCATAAAATGATCTTTAAATTCATGACGCAGGGTCTCCATAAGTCCCCAAAAGTTTATATCATCTATTGTTTGAATTGGGTCGTCAATCGCAAGTAAATTATTTGTGCTATACAGACGGTTCAAAGCAAGCATAAATGAAACTGCAACGGCTACAAGTTGTCCGCTACTCATATGGTACAATGCGTCAACGTCGTTGTTTTGATATTTTCCCGAAACAAACAAAATTCTGTTACGATCAAAATCCGGTTTTATAAACAGTCCTCTGCCAAAATAGTTATCTTGCAGTATTCTACCTGAATAAATATAAAACAAAATCTGAATATCAGAAATAATCTTTGTAACATATTGATTTTTCTGCTGTTTAATGCTATCAAATAACCTTTTTAAAGACTTTTTTCGTTCTTTAAATTTGTCTATACTATTAGAAACATGTTGTAAATCTTGTTCTTTTTTTGATAATAACGTGCTACGTGTCTTATTCCATTGAGAAATCAAATAAGACCTTTTCTTTTCAAGATTTTCTATGGTAAAATTCTCTTTATCAATATCTTTATTAACATAACTATTAAACATTTGGTTTAATAACGAGAAATTCACATTATCATCAATAACATTTACCATAGATGTAATTTTAGCAACAATTTCAGCAACGCAATCAGATTCAGGTTTGGATATGTCAATAACTACACCCAATTTATCAAGATTTCGCAATCTTGTTGCAATAGATGTCAAATCCAATGCTTTGAATTTATTAGCGATTTGTTCAGAAACATAATGTAAAGCAAAAAAATTCTGTATAGGTTCTACAATTTTATCTAACAATGCACTTTTTAGTTGAGTGAACTGCTCACCAAGACCTTTATTCAAGGATGCAAAGTTTTCATTCAGTTCTATTTCATATTGTTGTATAGTTTCACCTAACTTGTCAGTACTACTAAACTCTGTACCACATAAAGGACATTTAGCCAGAGCAAGAGTTGAATTAGACTCTTGTAACTTAGTTGCTAATACTTTTCTTGTTTCTAACAAGTCTTGAACCATCCGTTGAATATTGTTGGAAGACTGCAACATATTTATATATTGTTTTATCTTCTCCGTCATCTGCTGACTGGTTTCGATAGAAACGACATCAGAAGGAAAAGTCTGAATATCAATATTTAAAGTTGAAATAGATGTAGATGAAAGATTATTAATCGGTTCAAATAGTGTTGTTTGTAAAAGATTATATGACGTAATTAATGATTCCTTCTCTTTATTCTGCAAATAAAACACTACATCATTTAAAACGCCATCTTTTTTCAAATCTGCGATAGCATTATTTCGATTGTATTGTTTAAAATCTGTTTCGTGAGCGATATAATACTTTAAATTGTCAATAATACCGTTTTCTTTAACCCAAGATTCAAAATCATCATCATTTAATTGAGGATTCTCGATATCCCATGGTGATTGATTATTTGACAATGAAATATAATGAGTTATATTTTCAGAAATTGATGAGGATTGTTTTAATTGTTTGATATCATCATTCAACTGTTTTTGTTCATTTTCCCGTGTTTTGATTAATTGATCAATTTTTTTGTTGATTGTTATTATTTTATCCATAGGCGAATCAAACAAGGTTGTATCTAATAAATCTTGAACCATATCACTTCTATCTTTATCCTTGCATTTGAGAAAAGACGTGGCCTCTTCTTGACTGAGATAATTTAAAGCACAATAATCTCGCGCTAAATCATTGATTCCCAAAGCCTCTCTCTGGTTGTCAGTAATCGTGGCAAAGCATTCATTCTCAGTATCGAATATTTGTAAAGTACCAAATGGTTCAAATTTTAATGGATTCTCTAAATCAACTACTTTTGCCTCTCTTTTAAGTTGTACAACATCTTCATCAATCACAATAGTTGCACCAACTGAAATAATAGGATCTGTCATATCAAATACCAATGGTTTATGGTCCTGACTTCTTGCACAATTATGATTGATAAAATTTGCATCGTATTGTACGAACCGTTCTATTTTTCCAGTAAACAGCAATTCAAGAGCATCAAATATGGTTGTCTTACCATATCCGTTCAATCCTCCCAATATAACAGATGTGCCCGACAACTCTACATCAAGAGTAGAGAAGCCTTTAAAATTGTGTGCTCTTATATGTTGGATCCTAAACTTCTTCATTTTCTGCAATTAAGTTATTTAAATATGTATCTATGTCAGTATCTGTCGACGGGGAGTTTTTTACCCAATCTAATAAATTTTGCAATTCAGAAGAATCAAGATTTAATTTCGTATCCTCTCTCGGTTTTGACGACGAAGGAATTGGAATAAAGGTAAGTTTATGTGCAATACTATACAATAATGATATTGCAGAAAGTGTATCATCCGAACTTCTCAATTGTTCAAAATTACTATCATCAAGTAATAATGGACTAATCGTTTGTACATGTTTTTGCGTCATCATTTCTATTAGTCCGTTTACTGATTCTTGATTATATTTAAGAACGTACTTTTTAAAGTAGAACTTGTCATTTTCTATCTGAACGACCTCTGTGTCAATGTTGTTTTGACCTTCAATATTTACAAGTAATAACAAAGACAAATTTTTTTCAACGCATTTGCATTCAGATGTTTGTTCTATTACATTCTTAAAAAGTTGTCTTTGATTAACTACGTCATCAACTTTGGAACTGATAAGCCAATAATCAATCCCGTCGGTTGCAGACATAAATGGACGACCATCAATGTCTGCAACCTTTGCATAGTTGCAGACTCTAAACTCATTTAAAATAATATCATTAATAGTTTCCATGATTTTTTGAGTTTATGTCCAACAATCCAACTTTTTGAGGTTGGGTAATATATGCATTATTGGCATCTATTTGAGTAAATAAATGAGACGCTTCTATGATGTCTTCAACTTTATGGTCTATATATCCGACTATCCATCGATAATCTCTCAATAATTCTGCATTAAAAGAATTATTGACAATGGAAAGACAATGTTCTTCTGGATCAACATCCATACCAAGTGTTGAAGGGGTTAGAAATATTTTATTATTATCTTTTTTCCAATTGAAGTCATCTGATTCGATTGGTTCCTCTACACAATTAAGCACGTTAAACAAATTATTTCCACGAGAAGTGGAAAACAATTCAAAAATATTTGCATCACTTGATAAAACATTCATATCGGGAAACAAGCGATATATTATTCTCCTTAACTCTTCATTTGTTTTCGTTCCTATGTCAAAAATTAATTTATTTATCTTTGTTTCATCGGCATCCCGTTTGGTTAATAATCTGTTTTTTAAAGTAAGCATTAAATAGAATCTGCATGTTTCTATACGTTCTTTTAAATCAAAATATAAAGAAGGATCTTGGATAATTGTCGCGATGTCGGTAAATGGGATAGGATTCTGAACTGCAAAATTAAATGAATTATTAGGGTTATTAATACATTGCTCATGGATGCACGACACCCTTTTTGAAATCAGAACAATAAGTTTATTCGTTTTTATTTCACTTGACCCTATAACACTTAATTCTTTAATTCCATTTTGTATCAAAGTATAAATATGAACAGGAGAACATGTAGTCTGCGTTGGAGAAAAAGGATACGCTTTTACACCACAAGCATATGTGTTAGTCATATTGGAATGAAACCAAAGTGGCACAGAAGAATTTGCTAACATCCTTTCTTCATTCTTCCAATAATCATGTTTGTCTATCATTTTTTGACATTCGTCTGTATAATTTTTAGGTGATTGAATGCATTTACATTGATGAAGGCTCTCGATTTTTCCGTTGTTGTTGAGTATCGCAAAATCTTCGTATGCTTCCAAACTAAGTTGTTTTGTTATTGCATTATCCCAATCCTCACGCAACAATGAAAGAGAATGTTGTAATGCACACAAACCCTGATACACGAAACCTGACCATGAAGCCATCGCGGAATGCTTTATGGTTGTTAGGGGTGTATTATATGTTCCGTAAGTTTCAGTATCAGCCATATCCTTTGTTAAAGTATCTTACGCAAAGATAATCAAATTTTATGATAATACAAATTGAAAATAAGATAAATCACTACTTATCATACAAAAAAACAAGGTTCCCCCCTACCTCTCACTAAACACCTCCAAATACCTTTCCATCCTAAAAAATCTGTTGCGGTTTTTGCCGGTGGTTTCGGTGAGGATGTTGAATTGAACAAAGTCTTTTACCAAATCGTTGGCAGATTTGTAACTTACGTCACAGATGTTGATAACTTGCTCTATGCTTACAGTGGGATTTTGCAACAAACTGTGAAACAATGTTATAGCCGAAGATGAGCGACGGCCAAAATTACTGCGGATGAGATTTTCGGTTTCGTCCTTGAATTTTAACACCTTCGACAGCGTTTCCACTGCCACAGTTGCAGTCTGTTGAACGCCAACAAGAAAAAACTTTATCCATTGAGCCATTGCGCCTTGCTGTTTTACATCGGCAAGATTCTGATAATAAAGACTTTTGTGCTGTTCAAAAAACTCAGAAAGATACAATAACGGTTTTTGCAAAATACCTTTACTTACAAGATAGAGCGTTATCAACAAACGTCCGATACGTCCGTTGCCATCAAGGAATGGATGGATTGTCTCAAACTGATAATGAATTATAGCAATTTTAATGAGGTCGGGGATTCCGCCATCGCTGTTAATAAAGTTTTCTAAATCGCCCATAAGGTCGTTGAGCAAAGAGTGGTGAGGCGGAATATACCGTGCATCGGCAAGACTTGCTCCGCCAATCCAATTCTGACTTGTGCGAAATTCTCCGGGCATTTTATAATTTCCCCTTACACCTTCTAATAATATGTGGTGTGTGTTACGAATCAATCTGCTTGAAATTGGTAACGTTTCTAACTGCAATATGGCTGCATTAAGGGCTGATATATAATTGTTTACCTCTTTCCAATCGTTGCGGCGTTCTTCGGCAATTTCCTCCACAGGCATAAGAGCCTCGTCGATTTGGGTGCGTGTTCCCTCTATGCGGCTCGAAATCACAGCCTCTTTTGCCACGTGCATCTGTATAAACAGGTCGATATTAGGCACAAGCCGCGAAAAAGAATTCAACTCGCCAAGTTTGATAGCCGCCTTTTCTAAAAGTGTGTTTATCTCAGGTAGAGTACAACTCCATTCGGTGTTAACCTTTTCGGGCACAAAGTATTTGTATCCGCAGTTTTCTTCGTAATGTCCCGGTAAAAAATTCGCAATATCCATATCATTTCTATTTTATCCGTTATGTTCAAAAAGTAAAATAAAAAATCCGTTATTTTACTTTCCGGCGTAAAAGTAAAATAAGAAATCGCGTTATTTTACTTTCCGGCGTAAAAGTAAAATAAGAAATCCAAAATTCCAAATTTTTCACCCGCAAAGCCATCCCACCACTCCGGCGGCTACTATCAGCAATATCGGATTTACTTTGAAAAAATAGTGCGCCACAACGGTGGCAACAAAGATTATTACGCTAATGTACGACGAAAAACTGTCGCTGTTGCACATCATCAGGGCGGCTGATATAATGAGTCCAGCCACCACAGGGTTCATCACCTGCATCGGCTTTTTTACGTAGGGCGATTCTTTATGCTTAAAAAACAGCGAAACCACCATTGCCATAAGCACTATTGAGGGCAAACAGAGAGAAAATGTGGCTATCACCGAACCCAAAATTCCGCCCTGAGTGTAGCCTACAAATGTGGCGGTGTTGATAGAAATTGGTCCCGGGGTCATTTGCGAAAGCGCCAAAAGGTCGGCATACTCGCCGCCCGACATCCATTGATAGTCGTCGACCACCTCCATCCTTATCATCGACACCATAGAATAGCCTCCGCCAAAGCCGAAGAGCCCTATCTTAAAAAATACCCAAAAAAGTTGCAAGTAAATCATTTCGTTTCCTCCTCTTTTTTAGATGGTTGCGAGGCTGTTTTGCCAATTGTTGCGCGCGCCCAAATTACTCCGCCCACTATTGCCGCAATTATCAGGTACATTGGCGAAACGCCCAAAAGGCATATCAAAAGGCAGGTAAGTATAGGTATCCAAAATGTTGATTTGGTGAGTTTTGCTTTTTTGAGCAAATTCAATCCCGGAACAAGGATAAGTGCTATAACGCACGGACGGATGCCAGCAAACACGTCGTTCACTACCTTGTAGCCGTTGATGTTTTGTATAAACGCGGCTATCACCACAATGATAATCATCGAGGGCAGCGCGGCGCCGAGCATAGCAAACCCCGCTCCCGTTTTTTTGGCAATTTTAAACCCAGTGTAGAGCGCCATATTAATGGCAAAAACTCCGGGCAGCGACTGCGCAAGGGTGATGCACTCCGTAAACTCGTCGTCGGTCATCCAACGGTGACGCTCTACCAAGGCATTTTTTACCAGAGCAATCATAGCGTAGCCGCCGCCAAAGGTAAACGCACCAATTTTAAAAAACTCCCAAAACAATTTTAAAGATAGGATATTCATCTCGTTAAAAATTTTGCAAAAGTAATCATTTTTTGCGAGCACACTTTATATAATTATATGGCGTGTTATCATTATGCAAAAAAACGCGCAATACTGAATATTTATGCAGCGTTTTTGCATACATTGTAAGTGGTATACTTAAAACAGATTTACATAAAGCACTATTATACAAGCATTTAAAAATTTAATAATAAATTCACTATTCAATATTTGCATATTTATTTTAAAAGCCATTACTTTGCAGCCTATTATATAAAAAATATTGACAGTTATCAAACAAACAAAACGTTAAAACTCAATAATTTGACAAAAAAATGACAGACCAAGACGAAATCATAGTAAGAACCGCCGTTGAGTCGGACAGCAAATACTCGCAAGAGATAGTAGACGAAATGGCAAGTTCGGCAAAAGCCCGTGGCACAGGTATCGCAAAACGCTCGCCCGAATACGTCTCTAACAAGATGAAAGAGGGTAAAGGAATTATTGCATTAACAAAAACCGGTCTGTGGGTAGGTTTCTGTTACATAGAGAGTTGGGGTCACGAAAAGTTCGTTGCCAACTCGGGATTGATTGTAAATCCGGCGTTCAGAGGACGAGGCGTGGCAAAGGCTATCAAATTCAAGGCTTTTGATCTCAGCCGCAAAAAATTCCCCACCGCCAAAATCTTCGGACTTACAACAGGTCTGCAAGTTATGAAAATCAACAACGAACTCGGCTACCATCCCGTACCGTTTTCGGAACTCACCGACGACGACGAATTTTGGAAAGGCTGCCAAAGTTGCGTAAACTTCGGAATATTAACCTCTAAGAACCGCAAAAACTGCCTCTGCACCGGTATGCTCTACGACCCCGAATGGGAAAAAGAAACCGGTCCTAAGGATATGAACAAGTTGGCAGAACACGCAAGTTTCCAAAAAAGCAACGTGTTTGTGGAGTTTTAATAATGCATAATTCAATGCATAATTCATAATAAAAATTTATAACTAACAACAATAATATAATGAAGACATTAGTAGCATACAGCGGCGGATTGGACACCACTTGGGTTACAACGTTGCTATCTTCTCAGGGCGAGGAAGTTACAGCCCTTATGATTAACTCGGGCGCATTCTCCGACGAAGAAATCGCCTCGGCAAAAGACCGCGCTTTCCAAGGCGGCGCAAAACATTTTGACTGCATCGACGTGTCGAAAGAGTATTACGACAAGACCGTTAAATATATGATTTTTGGCAATATGCTCAAAAACAACACCTACCCGATGTCTGTTTCGAGCGAGCGCATTATCCAAGCCATCACCGTGGCCAACTACGCCAAAGCCAACAAGTTCGACAAGATTGCCCACGGATGCACCGGCGCAGGCAACGACCAAGTACGTTTTGAGATGGTTTTCGACATTCTCTGTCCCGAAATCAAAGTGCAGGCTCTTGTTCGCGAAACCAACATCCAACGTGCCGACGAAATAGCCTTCCTCAAAGAAAAAGGCATCAAAATGAACTTCGACAAGGCTAAATACTCTATCAACAAAGGTCTTTGGGGCACATCTATCGGCGGTCGCGAAACCCTCAACTCGGCTCAGCCATTGCCCGAAGAGGCCTACCCCACTCACTGCACAAAATCAGAAGAATCTGTTATTACTCTCGAATTCTGCAAGGGCGAACTCTGCTGCGTTAACGGCAAAAAATTCGACAACAAGGTAGACGCCATCCGCGAGGTAGAAAAACTTGCCGGAGCATACGCAATTGGTCGCGATATGCACATCGGCGACACCATCATCGGTATCAAAGGTCGCGTAGGTTTTGAGGCAGCCGCTCCTATGGTAATCATCAAGGCTCACCACGCCCTTGAAAAACACACACTTACCAAATGGCAGATTTATTGGAAAGACAATATTTCGCAATGGTACGGCAACCGTCTGCACGAAGGTATGCTCCTTGAACCCGAAATGCGCGATATGGAAAAATTCCTCGAAAGCACACAGCAAAAAGTTAGCGGCAAAGTGTTTGTAGCCCTCCGTCCCTACACATTCTTTATCAACGGTATTGAGAGCGAACACGACCTAATGACCTCAAAATTCGGTGTTTACGGCGAAGACAACAAAGCCTTCACCGCCGATGACATCGCAGGCTTCACCAAGGTTGTAGGCGTTCAGTCTAAGATTTGGTACGCTGTAAACAATGAGAAATACTAGTCAATGCATAATTCATAATGCATAATGCATAATTATAAAAAGTGCGGATTCTATTATTTATAATAGGCTCCGCATTTTTTATTTTATCAACTCTCCAAACTCGGTCAATAATTCCGTGGTGTAAACCTTTTCGCGGGTGGAGTTGCGCACTTGCGCCCAGAGGATTGAGGCAGTTTTGATTTTGTCGGGGAAACGAGATGTGGCAGGGTCGGCGCAAAAATCCTTTACAAAACGGTTCCACTGCAACATTGATTTGTCGTATTGAGCATAAACTTTTTTGCCGTGCAACACATCAAGCAAGTCGCCAAGGGTAAACGAAACATCATTCTCGGCTTTCACCTTCTTTACCGTTGCCACCATATCCACATTAAATTTAAAAGGCTTAACGCCCGTAACAGTCTCAAAAAACTCGCGAAACCGTGGACCGAATGTAAAACCGCACTCAATCAGCGAAGTTTTGAGCGTAAGATTTGTGGCGGTAGGTTTAGGCTTAGGCAATGATTTTTTAGGCTCAACCATAACCCCCGAAAAATAGAGCCTGATATATTCCATCAGTTCCATTTTAGTACCTGACGCATTGATATTAAGCGATTTACAAATCTTAATCAGTTCATCGCGATACCAATAGTATTTTGCAAACTCATCATACGAGGCTATTTGGTCAAATGAAGGACGAGGCATAACGATTCGTTTTTTGATGCAAAGATAGGGATATTTTTCAAAGCCACAATGATAAACATTTTGGTATTTTTGGAGGTTTTGGGTAAAAACATTTCGGTATTTTTGGAGGTTTTGGGCAAAAACATTTTGGTATTTTTGGATATTTTTGGCAAAAACATTTTGGTAAATGTAATAAAAGCACTATTTTTGCATCCGTTACAACATCAAAATAATGATTATGGAACGGATATTCAAACGCAAACTATACGACAGACTTCTTGAATGGAAACACATTCAAAACGGCAAAACAGCGATGCTGATTGAAGGTGCAAGGCGCGTGGGCAAATCAACACTTGTGGAACAATTTGCCAAAAACGAGTATGAATCATACATTTTGATAGATTTCATTGAGGCAACCGACGAGGTTAAAGCCCTGTTCAACAACCTAATGAACAAAGATTTCATTTTCTTGCAACTACAATCAATCTACAATGTTGTGTTACAAGAGCGGAAATCGGTTATCATTTTCGACGAGGTGCAAAACTGCCCTAAGGCACGTCAGGCTATAAAATACCTTGTTAAAGACGGAAGGTACGACTATATCGAAACAGGTTCGCTCATAAGCATTAAAAAGAATACCAAAGACATAACCATTCCAAGCGAGGAGGAGCGCATAACGCTGTATCCAATGGATTATGAGGAATTTAGGTGGGCGTTGGACGATACAGCAACCGTTCCATTGCTACGGACTTTTTACGACCAAAAGTTGCCGCTCAATATGGCGCACCGCGAAAAAATGCGCGATTTCAGGCTTTATATGCTCATTGGCGGAATGCCTCAGGCTGTCAACACATATCTCGAAACCAACAATTTCAGTATGGTTGACCTTGCTAAGCGCGGAATCATAAAAATTTATCAGGACGATTTTCAAAAATTAGACTCGTCAGGACGATTAGAGACGCTGTTTATGGAAATTCCATCGCAATTGAGCCAAAACAACAACCGCTACAAACCGTATGCTGTGCTCGGCGATGTGGACGAAAACAAGTTGACAGAATTGCTCAAAAACCTCGAAGACAGCAAGACGACACTTTTTTCGTACCATTCCAATGACCCAAATGTTGGTATGTCGCTAACCAAAGACATTACAAAATACAAAATTTTCTGCGCCGATACGGGACTATTTGTAACGCTTGCCTTTTGGGACAAAGACCATACCGACAACATTATATATCAGAAACTTTTGAACGACAAACTCAACACCAACCTTGGCTACATTTACGAAAATATGATTGCCCAGACGCTCACCGCCACGGGCAACAAACTTTTTTATTACACTTGGGCTAAGGATGACACACACAACTACGAAATCGACTTTTTGCTTTCACGGGGAGCCAAACTTTACCCCATTGAAGTGAAATCCTCTGGCTACAACTCTCACAAATCGCTCGACGCCTTTTGTGAAAAGTTTTCGCACATAGTGGACAAAAGGTATCTGATTTATACCAAAGACTTCAAGCGCGATGGTCAAACAACATTGCTTCCGGCGTATATGACGATGTTTATATAAGATTGATTATTTCTGTCGGGGGGATAAAACACTATTTAGAATTCATCTCCTCCGTCCAAAACTCTCCACTGCATACAGTGGCACGTTCTCCATCCAATCTTGGTCGATGTATGGACGCATCGAAAACCTAACTGCCTTAAAATTCCTCTCCTGAAATTCGTAGTTTACAAAGGAGGAGAGCGATTTGCTTTTAACGTTTTCTTCGGCTTTAACTTCAACGGGGACAATGCGTTCTAAGGTTTGGTACAAGAAATCTATCTCCATTGTTGATTTTTCTTTTGAATAATAAAACACAGATTGGTAGCCCGAAGCCTTCAATTGTTGAAGCACATAATTTTCAGTAAAAGAGCCTTTAAACTCAATAAAAGCGTTACTACCCAGCAACATAGCATTAGGATTAGCCTCACTCATACACGCCAGAAGTCCGCAGTCGAGCACAAAAAGTTTAAAAGCGGACGAATCGGCATAAAATTTCAGCGGCATAGAGGGATCGCGCACACGGTCCACTTTGTAAACCAAGCCGGCATCCACAAGCCATTGAATTGCCTCCTCATAAGTGGAAGCCCTCGCCCCTTTGGTTACCGCACCAAATATAAATTTCTTGTTTTCACGCGCCAATTGAGCGGGAATATTGTTCCAAATACGGCGGATATTTTCGGCCTGCGATTTGGTATGCTTGGCAAAATCACGTTGGTATGCGTCAAGAATATCTTGCTGAACTTTTCGCGTGGCAGAGGTGTCGCCAGTGGCAATGTAAGTTTTTACCACTTCGGGCATTCCGCCTGTAAAATAATACTGACGGAGCAACTCAGTATATTCTTCGTTCATAGATTTCATTGAATCCCACGCCAATTCGTCAAGCACATCCACAAGTCCTTGCCGACCTTTCGCCATAAGAAATTCCGAAAAACTCATCGGATACATTTTTAGAGTCTCCACCTTGCCCACAGGGTACGATTCATCGCTGCGAAGCGAAATTCCCAAGAGCGAACCGGCGGCTACAACGTGAAGGTTGGGCATATCCTCACAAAAATACTTCAACGAGGCAATTCCGTTGTGCGCTTCCTGAATTTCGTCAAATACCAATAGAGTTTCGCCGCATACAATCTTAACATCGTAAAACCTTTCTATCTCAGTAACTATCCGTTCTACCATTAAATTATGAAACAGATTGTTGGTGAACTCGTTTTGATGGCAATTGACGTAAACAAAGTTTTTAAACTCCTTTTTGCCAAAATTCTTAATAATATAAGTCTTGCCCACTTGCCTTGCGCCCAACAAAATAAGCGGCTTGCGGTCAGTTTTATTCTTCCATTTTACTAAGTTGTTGTATATAAACCTTTTCATAGCGATTACATTGAATATTCTAATTGCAAATTTACACTTTTTCGGGGGAATAATCAAAAATAAATACACTTTTTCGGGGGAATAATCGAAAAAAATTACACTTTTTCGGGGGAATGTTGAAGAAAATTTACACTTTTTCGGGGGAATGGCGGTTTGGTATCACTTTATAAAACATTTCTAAATCCAAGATAATTGCGTCGTTTAAAAAGATGTTTATTCTACTTAGAAACGAAAAATAGAAATATTATCTATATTTTGTGCTTAATTATAGAATATATTACTACATTCCATATCTTTGCACCCGAACCATTAATTAAACGAAAGATGTATAGATTATCGCAAACTTTGCAGGCTGATATCAATTATAATCAGCAACTTATCGAAAAATTCAAGAAGGGAGAAATCAGCGGTGCGCAACTCAAAGCCAACCGCGTGCCTATGGGCGTGTACGAGCAACGTCAAGACGGCAGATATATGCTCAGAGTGCGCTGTGTAGGTGGTTTGATTACTCCTCAGCAACTAAGAGAGGCATCAAAAGTGGCTCAAAACATCAATGCTTCGCATATACACATCACCACTCGTCAAGAGATTCAAATTCACGATGTTGCGCTCGACGACATCACCCCAAGTTTAAACACTCTCAAAGATGCTGAACTTTCGACCCAAGGCGGAGGCGGAAACACTATCAGAAATATGCTTGTGAACGAAAAAAGCGGAATTAGCAGCACAGAAGTGTTCGACGTGTACCCTTACGCCGTAGAACTTACTTCGCGACTCATTGCCGAAAAAGATTCGTGGTCGATGCCCAGAAAATTAAAAATTGCATTCGATATCAACGAACAAGACGCTGATTTTGCGTTAGTTGCAGATTTGGGTTTTATACCAAAAATTCAAAACAACCAACGAGGATTCAAAGTTTTATTGGGTGGCAGCGTGGCTTCTAATCCGCACAAAGGTTGGGTGGCATTTGATTTTTTAAACGAAAAAGACTTGTTTAGAGCGGCTAAGGCTGCAAAAAACTTTTTCAACCTCAATGGAAACCGAAAAAACCGCTACAAAGCACGTATACGCTATATTTTTTACAAAAACGGCGAAGAAGATACTCTTAAACTTTTTTACGAAGAGTTTAACCAACTCAAAGACGACAAATCTTTGGATTTTGAACCCGCAGTCTTAAACATTTCGTACAAAACTCCTGATTTTGAGCCGATTAATAATACCAGCAAAGAGTTTAAAATTTGGAAAAACCGTTACGCTAAAAAACAAACCAACGTAGAATCAAACCTTTTTTCGGTGATAATTCCTGTGGTAAACGGCAATATTAGCAACAATACTTTTGAAAAAATAGCAGATTTTTTAGATAATTTTGGACAAGATGTTATCCGCTTTACCCCACGCCAAAACATTCAGATAAGGAATATCAAAGAAGAGTATTTGGGCAATATATATGAATTTTTCAAAAATCTTGGGTTTGAACTTGATTTGCCTGTAACTATCAATAATATAGTATCTTGCACAGGTGCCGACACTTGCCGTTTGGGTATATGCTTGCCCAAAGGTTTAGAAAAAGCAATTGCCAAACGCTTGAAAAACAGCAAACTAAAACTTGATGAAATACCGGCAATAAAAATCAATATAAACGGCTGCCCCAACTCGTGCGCTCAAAGTGCGTGGTCGGATCTCGGTTTCAGCGGACGCATTGGTCGCAAAGGCGACTATCCCTATCCCGCATACAATATTTGGCTGAGAACTTCGGGAAACAAAGAATTGGCTGAAAACCAAGGGTTTCTGTCAGCAAAAGATATTCCCGAATTTGTTGAAAAGTTTTTTGCGAAATACATTTCGCAAAAAGCAAATTTCAAAGATTACAACGATTTTGTAATAAAAAACGGTGCTAAAACTGTAAAAGAAATCTTGTCAAGTTTTGCCGAAGTTCCTGAATTTGAGGATGATAAAAACTACTATTTTGATTGGGGTGCAAAAGCGTTGTTCTCACTTTCAAGGTCGTCGCAGGCAGAATGTTCTGCCGGCTTGTTTGATATCATAGAACTTGACCAACAGACAATTAAGGACAAACAAAAAGAATATCTGAATAGCGAAACCAACAAAGAAAAATTGCTCAACGAAATTGTATTTTCGGCATCAAGAATGCTTTTGGTTACGCGCGGTGCCGACCCGAGAACCGACAAGGAAGTTTACGAAAACTTTGAAAATCTGTTTATTAAAGCCGGTTTGGTGTCTCAAAAATATCTCCCGATTATCGAAAAAGCCAAACAAAAATCCACCCTTTTAGAATACAAAGATTTAATAGATTCGTTGGTTTCAACTGTCAACAAACTTTACGAATCAATGGACGATTCGTTGCAATTCAAAAATATTGATAACATTAAGAAAGAAGAACCCGCTAAAACTCAGCAAGTGGCTGGAAACAATGATGTTGTAAAACGCGATTTTAGAGGTGTGGCTTGTCCGATGAACTTTGTTAAAACCAAAGTGGTGCTTGCAACTATTCCTCAGGGCGGACTCTTGGAAATACTCCTCGACGATGGTCAACCTATCAAAAACGTACCGGGCTCGGTACGTCTTGAAGGTCACGAAGTGCTTGAAACCGAGAATCTTGGCTCTTATTGGCGTGTATTAATCAAAAAACACTGAAAATGGATTTCTTACCTATCAACATACGAATATCGTCGGCAAATATTCTGATTGTTGGCGGCGGCAGAGTGGCTACTCACAAAGCACAGATACTCAGCAGATTTACATCTAAGGCAACAGTTATTGCCAAAAAAATTTCTAATGAAATTAAGGCTCTAAATTTCAAAACAATTGAAAAAGAGTTTCAAGAAGACGACCTCAACGGTGTAACTCTGCTGTATGTATGCACCCAAGACCGACGTTTAAACCACAAAATCAAACTATTAGCACAAAAAAGAGGAATACTTACAAGTGTTTGCGATTCGCCTTTTTTGTGCGATTTTACATCGCCTGCCATTTTTACGTCAGGCTCTATTTCGGTGGCGGTTTCGTCCGATGCCAAAGACGTAAAACGCAGTATCAGAGTAAGAAACAAAATAAAAGAGGAAATAGAAAATGGTATCTTGCAAATTAGTTAGCAATCTAAAACCTTTGCAACTAAAAGCCATTACCAACAATATTAATGGTGTAAGTTTTAGCATTGCGTTTTCGGATACATATTTACACCAACTAACAGATAATCAAGCCGATTTAGCAATATCTCCGGCGCAAGACTTGCCATATCCTTTACATTCGGATTTTGAGGTAATTGCCCTATATCACGATTTTGAAAACATTTTTCAACCATCCGAAACCAATCCGTTGCAAGGCTTTTGGGCTGTTGTTGTCAAGCGTAACCGTGAGGATTTGAAGCAATTATTTGCTGACGACAACAATATTCTCACCAAATCAGGAAGAGTAGATTTGGTAGGATTCGGTCCCGGCGACCCCGAACTGCTCACTATCAAAGCCGAACGGTTAATCAAAAATGCCGACATTATTTTTTACGATGATTTAACCAACAAGGAATATCTCGAAACCATTGAAACCGAAAAAGTGTATGTGGGCAAGCGCAGTGGCAAGCATAGTTTTGAGCAACAGGCAATTAACTATATGCTTTTAAAATCGGCACGCGAGGGCAAAAATGTGGTAAGGCTCAAAGGCGGCGACCCGATGCTCTTTGCCCACGCAGGCGAAGAAATTGAATATTTGCAGAGATGTTTTATCAATGTAGGTGTAACGCCCGGAATATCAGCCGCTTTTGCTGCCGCCGCCGCACTCAGGATACCTCTTACACAAAGAAAAATATCGTCGAGCGTGGCATTTATCAACGGACATTCAAAAAAGATAGAAATGCCAAATGCCTCCACCTTAGTATATTATATGGCATCAAGCAATCTCAACGAAATACGAAATGTGCTAATAAACAAAGGATTAGCCACCGACACGCCCGTTATGCTTGTAGAAAACGTTTCTAAACCAACTGAAAAACAATACATTACCACACTTAACAACCTTTCGCAAAATTACCAAACCCCTCTGATTGTTATCGTTGGCGAAGTAGGAAGACGATAGTTTGCAAATTTCCCCTCTAAAAAAAATAATCAAAAAAACATCTCGTCTATCGAAAATAGTTGTATATTTGCAAAAACGTTAAACTTTAAACTCTAAATTTACTATGAAAAAATTTTTATTTGGCTTGATACTCGGTATCATCATCGGCTGCGGCGTTTGCTACTACCTGTCGCAAATCGGAAAATTCTTTAAGGAAGAAGTGGTAATCAACGAAGAGGTTCTCAAAGAGAAACTTATGACTTGCAGCGAATTAACCTCAGCAAAATATCAGTTGACCGGACAAATCACCCGCGAAGAAAACTACGGCACAGGATTCGGATGGTTCGACAAAATGTCGACCAAGAGTTTCACAATCAAATACTCAGCCACGATAGCCTTTGCCGTTGACCTCTCGAAAGCCGCCATCAAAGTGGACACCAACGTGGTAAGAATCGACCTTCCCTCAGCCGCATTGCAGTCGCTCAGCATCCCGTCAGACAGTCTCCAAATCATCAACGAGAAAAAGAACCTTATCAATTGGGAAAACAAAAACGATATGAAAGAGGTTCTTCAAGATGCTGAAAAACACGCTTTGGCAACTTGCGACACCGCCAAGATGATCCGCTTGGCCAACACCGAGGCAGTAAAGACCCTCACCACACTTCTCTGTCCGCTCACCGAAAGCCAAACCGGCGAAAAGGCTTACCAAGTGATTATCACTATCAACGGCGAAACCGAAGAACCGCAAATCTCCGCTCCCAACACCGAATTACCAACAGCAAAATAACATAATTAATTATAGTATTTAACAACAAATTAAACAAAAAACACGAATACCTTTAATAAAAATAATACAAGATAGTTTTATAAAAAAACTTCCTTGTTACGAATGTAACGAATATATTTAGTGTGTATTAGTTTAATTCGTAACAAATTTAATCAAAGATTATATTTGTTATTTATTTACAAAAGAATTATTTGTTTAATTAGTTTAATTCGTTGTTAAACCACAAAAAAATATATCAAATGATAAAAGTAGGCATAATAGGCGCGGCAGGATATACCGGCGGCGAACTTCTCAGAATTTTAACTTATCACCCTGATGTACAAATAGTTTGGGCAGTAAGTAGAAGCAATTTTGGAAAACCTGTTTACGATGTTCACGCCGACCTTTTTGGCGACACCGACCTCAAATTTGCCGAGCAACCCACCGAAAAAGCCGACGTGGTATTCTTCTGCACGGCTCACGGCGAAACGGGCAAACTCCTTGCGGAATACAATTTTCCCTCGGACGTAAAAATCATCGATATGACCAACGAGTTTCGCGTGGGCAACACAGGATTTGTATACGGATTGCCCGAAATCAACCGCGATAAAATCAAGACTTGCAATAAGTTGGCAAATCCGGGATGTTTTGCCACAGCCATTCAGTTGGCGCTTGTGCCGGCACTCAAAGCGGACATCATCAAGAGCGACATTCAGGTGTCGGCAGTAACGGGCAGCACCGGCGCAGGTCAAAAACTCACCGCCACAAGTCATTTTTCGTGGCGCACCGACAATTTTTCGGTTTATAAGGCCTTCACTCATCAGCATTTGGCAGAAATCAACCAAACCAAAGACCTCTTGAACCCGACATTGCAGCGTCCCATTCACTTTATTCCCTACCGTGGCGACTTTGCCCGTGGAATCATTGCAAGTGTTTGGTTTACATGCGACAAAACCGAAGACGAGGTTAAGGAAATCTACCGCAAATGCTACGAAAACGAGCCCTTCACGCATTTCTACGATGGCAACCTGTATCTCAAACAAGTGGTCAACACCAACAAATGCATTGTTTCCATCAAGAAAGAAGGCGACCAACTCCTTGTTCAAAGCGTCATCGACAACCTCATCAAAGGCGCAGTAGGACAAGCCACTGAAAACATGAACATTATGTTCGGATTAGATGAAAAAGCAGGATTGAGGTTGAAACCTTCGGGATTTTAGATAGTCTTTAAATCAAGGGCAGGGGTACAATTAGTACCCCTGCTACCTTGGTTATTCACTATCAACACAAAACACTCTATGTTTTGGCATTCTACATAATGACAATCCTTTGTCAGCCACCAATCTACTAAAAAAGAAACAATTATGAGAAAACTACTATTCATTCTTTTGTTTATATTAGCCTGGGCAACACCGGCAACAGGCATTTTTACTTATTACTGCCATTACGACATACTTTTTTATATCTCATCCATATTATGCGCGATAGTGTGGCTGTTTGGACTGATAACCACATTTAAAGAATGGCCATTTGCCGGAGCAATTGTGTTGTTGGTGGTGCCGTTGGCTCTTGCCTTCTTTTTGCAACAAGACGACGGATACAATATGCTATTGTTGGCCTCGTGCTTTGGCGCTCTTATGACATATTTGTACATATATTTATATGCCAAGGCATTGGGTCATTGGAGCAATTGAGGATGAAATTAATAATTTGCAGTTTTTGTGAGTTTGAATCGAAAAAAATCTTACATTTGCAAACTGATAATCTCGAAAATGTGTAAAATTTGCCATTTAATAATCTCGAAAATGTGTAAAATTTACCGTTTAATAATCTCAAAAACGTGAAATGAAAAGGAAGATTTATACACAACTACTTGATTGGAAACAAAATAGAAATGGCGAAACAGCACTACTAATCGAAGGAGCACGACGAGTAGGTAAAAGTTTTATTGTGGAACAGTTTGCCCGCAACGAATACAAGTCGTTTATCCTGATTGATTTCAACATCGCTAACGATGACATCCGACAGTTGTTCGACAATTATCTTGGCGATTTGGACACCTTGTTTATGTACCTGACCAATTACACGGGCGTAACCCTTTATGAAAGGCAGTCGCTGATAATCTTCGACGAAGTTCAGTTTTGCCCGAGAGCGAGAGCGGCTATCAAGTACTTGGTAGCCGACGGCAGATACGACTATATCGAAACAGGTTCATTAGTATCTATCAAACAGAGTGTTGCCGGAATAATGCTACCTTCCGAAGAAGAAACGTTAGAGATGTTTCCAATGGATTTTGAAGAGTTTCTTTGGGCGTCGGGCAACGAAATGCTGATGGACTTTATCCGTGACCGTTTCAACAAAAAAATGCCTTTGGGGGAATCTATGCACCGCAAGGCTATGGACTATTTCCGCCAATATATGATCGTAGGCGGAATGCCGCAAGCAGTAGGAAAATATATAGCCACAAAGGATTTTCAGGAAACCGACCGGGTGAAGCGTCAGATACTTCAACTTTACCGCAACAGCGCGGCACAATATGCGGGAGTGTACGCCGACAAGGTAATAAGCCTTTTCGACGAGATTCCTTCACAACTGCAACGTCACGAAAAACGTTTCCGTCTTTCCGACATAAAAAAAGACGCAAGGCTCAGGGACTACGAGAGTTCGTTTTTTTGGCTTTCGGATGCCAAAATAGTAAATATTTGTTACAACACCACCGAGCCCTCCATTGGTTTGGGGATGAAAACCGACCGCGTTACCCTTAAATGCTATATGTCGGACACAGGGTTGCTCATTAGCCACGCCTTTGACGAAAACGGAATAGTTGCCGCTGATATTTACCAAAAGATTCTCCGCGACAAACTTGAATTCAACAGCGGAATGATTATTGAAAACATTGTCGCACAAATGCTTAAAACGTCGGGGCACAAACTATACTTCTATTCAAATCCTTCCATCGACAACAAGGACGACCGTATGGAGATTGACTTTCTAATCCGCAAAAACAAGGTAACAAGCCGTCACAATATTGTACCTCTTGAAGTTAAATCCTCTCAACGTTACACACTTTCCTCGCTAAAAAAATGTATCGAGAAATACAACAGTTACATCACCTCGCCTTGCGTAGTGCATACCGCTGACTTGAAAGAAGAAAACGGCATTTTGTTCCTTCCGCTGTATATGACGGGACTTTTGTAAATACTAAAATATATATGACATTCTAAAAAAAATACTTACCTTTGCCCTGTCGCAACCTGTTGTTGCGGCGAGTATAAACATTTAAAGAAAGTGAACACATTTGAAGTTTTTAAGTTATTTCCAATAACGATAGAGAGTGCCAAGGGATTGGAACTCACTGACTCTGAGGGCAAAAAATATCTCGACCTCTACGGCGGACACGGTGTTATCAGCATCGGTCACTGTCAGGAAGATTATGTAAAGGCCATTACGGCACAGTTAAGCAAAATCGGATTCTATTCCAATTCGGTGCACATTCCGCTGCAAGAGGAATTGGCTGTTAAGTTGCAGAAACTCAGCGGATACAGCGATTACAAACTCTTCCTCGTTAATTCGGGTGCAGAGGCCAACGAAAACGCATTGAAACTTGCCTCGTTCTACACCAACAGGAGCAAGGTTATCAGTTTTCACGGCGCATTTTTTGGCAGAACATCGCTTGCTGTGGCTGTGACCGACAACCCCGCTATTCAGGCTCCAATCAACAAAACCGACAAGGTGCTTTGGGCTAACCTCAACGACATCGAATCGGTTAAGAAAGTGATTGACAGCGATGTAGCGGCAGTTATCGTAGAAGGCATCCAAGGTGTGGGCGGTGTGCAGATTGCTTCTGACGAATTTTTGAAGCAACTCCGCGAACTCTGCACGCAAAACGGCACTATGCTCATCATCGACGAAATTCAGTGCGGCTACGGACGTTCGGGCAAATTCTTCTCGCACCAATATTCGGGCGTCAAGGCCGACATCATAACAATGGCAAAGGGCATCGCAAACGGTTTCCCCGTGGGCGCAGTAATGATTGACCCCAATATACCTGCAAAATTCGGAATGTTGGGTACCACATTTGGAGGCAACCACCTCGGATGCGCCGCAGCAATTGCCACCGCCGACGTGATGGCTAAGTACAATTACGTGGACAATGCCGCCAAGATGGGCGCATACCTGATGGGCAAACTCAAAGGCCACAAGGCTATCAAAGACCTTCGCGGACGTGGATTGATGGTTGGTATTGAAACTTTTGCCGATGCTTCCGAAATCCGCAAACGCCTGTTGTTCGACGAGCACATCTTCACGGGATTTTCTGGCGGAGTCAATACCATCCGCCTCATTCCGCCGCTCTGCATCACCGAAAAAGAAATCGACAGGTTTGTGGAGGCATTCGACAAGGTTACAAAATAATAATACAACAATTAATAATTGCGCGGTATGCAAAGTACTGCGCAATTATTTTCATCAACCTCAAAAAACTGAAAAAAAATGTTAGGAGTAATCATTCTCATATTAGTAATTTGCTACATAATAATATTTATTTTCCGAAAAGTGATGGACAGCGACAACGGCAAAGTTTACACCAAAAAGAAAAGCACACCGCCACAATTCCTCCAACCCGAAACGCCGCCTCAATTTAATCCTGACAAAGATAGCAATCAAGAATCTTCTAACTAGTCAGACAATCCTTCGTTAACACATTAATATTCAGTTGTATGGCATTACTTTTAACGTTAGGACCAATAGCACTCATATTAATATTGTTAAACCTGTCAAATATTAAGGCTTTTTTTAGAAGAAAGAAAAAATCTAAAAACGGTAGATCGTACAGATCCAAATCCCACAAATATGGCTATGGCGATTGGTCATACACAACTCACACAGCCAACTATTACCTAAATCATTCACACAATAAAGACGATGAGTATGGTGACGGCAATTATTATGATGGCGACGGTGGTGATTCAGGAGGTGATAGTAGTTGCGGAAGCAGTTGTGGAAGCAGTTGCGGTAGTGGCTGTGGAAGCGGTTGTGGAGCAAGTTAACTAATATATAGGTGATTATAAACACGATTCATTCTAACATAATATAAATATGCAACGTATCTTATTATCCATCACACTATTATCGCTGACATTATTGTTTCCGCTATTATCGTCAGCACAGAATTTCTCAGTTATAAAGCAAAACCCCATCACCTCAGTAAAAGACCAACACCAAAGCGGAACTTGTTGGGATTATGCTACTCTTGGATTTGTGGAAAGCGAAATTCTCAGAACCTCTGGCAAAACTTACGACCTTTGCGAAATGTTTGTGGCAAACAAAGACTATATGGACTGCGCCACGCACCACGTTAGAATGCACGGATTCAGCCAAATATGCGAGGGCGGCTCGGCTGACGATGTGTTTGAGGTGATAAAAAAATACGGCATCTGTCCCGAAAACGCAATGCCTGCACCGGGAAGTTTGGTAGGCGATTCGTTGGCAAATTTCGAGGAATTTATGAAGGAATTGCGACCACTTGTAAGATATTATGGCACAGGCACTAACCATAGTTATCCAGCCGACACCACGGGGCTTGCATATTATGTGCGCACCGTACCTGGATGGCATATTGCTGTGCAAAAGGTAATCGACAGATACATAGGCAAATGTCCCGAATCTTTCACATACGATGGCAAAACATACACGCCCAAAACTTTTGCCGCAAGCCTCGGCATAGATTGGAACAATTATATAAGCCTGACGAGTTTTACTCACCATCCGTTTTATGAAGATTTTGTCATTGAGGCATTACACAAATGGCGACTAAAACCAAGTTTCAACCTGCCCATCGATCGTCTGATGACAATTTTGGAAACAGCTATTATGAAAGGCTACTGCGTGGCTTGGGGCGGCGATGTGACGGGGGTATTTGAGAATCGCGATGGAAAATATTTTACAAAGACTGATTTTAACAACAACGGTATCGCTAAACTTCCGCCGAATATAGTGGTTTCGCAGGAACTCCGACAACAGCAATGGGACAATTGGACATTTACCTACGACCACGTAATGCTCATCTACGGCATTGTCAAAGGCTCTGACGGCAAAAAATACTATATGGTAAAAAATTCGTGGGGAAGGCAATACGGCTACAAAGGCATTTGGTATATGTCGGAAGATTACATCAAACTCAACACCACATACATTTACCTATGCAAAGATGCGGTAAAGAAAAAAATGTTGAAACCATAACTGCACTTTTTTCAAGATTATTGGGCGGCAAACAAAGGAATATATTAAAATAATTAATATATTTGTATCCTAACATTTCAATGTATGCGAAGCCAAAAATACATAAACTCCGTTGTGATAATGCTGATATTGCTGTGCCCGCTATTTTCTAACGCTCAGATACACAGCTTTATCCGTCATTATGGGCGCAATATGGGCATTGCTGGTCAAACTTGGAATGTGCACGCCACCGACAATAATTTTGTTTTTTTTGCTAATGGCGAAAAAATTCTTGCCTGCCACAACGGTGTGTTTACTCCGCAGCCTTTCAAAACCGAAGTCCGTAGCGTATATGCTCCGCCCAAAAGCGCAAGAATCTATGCGGGCGGCATCAACGAGTGCGGCTATTTTGACGTGTCGAATAGCGGAGGTCTTAATTACACCAGCCTCAGCGATATGCTTGATGTAAATGTAAAAAACACAATGGGCAATGTGTGGCACATTTACGGAATAGACCAAAATATATTTTTTGTTTCCGACAATATTGTGTTGAAATACAACGGCTCGGCATTAGAGGTTTTTAATCCTCATGCCCATATCGACTGTTCGTCGGTGGTAGACGGTATTCTATATATATCGGCACAAGGCATTAAGTATCTGCATGGCAATGCGTTAAAGGTGATGACCAACACCGAAAAATTATCCCAAATGGCACTGCACGGTTTTGCAGCCTACAATGGTGGAATATTGGCTGTTACGGAAAACGACGGACTGTATTTTTTTGATGGCAACAAATGCGAACCGTTTGAAACCAAGGCAGATGAATTTCTTAAAACGTCAGGTGTTTTTTGCATGGCAGACAACGACTACGAACTTGCCGTGGGCACTATCAAAGGGGGAATTGCCGTTATCAACAAAGCCTCACGCAATGTAGAAATTATTAGCGAGGCACAAGGTCTTGAAAACAACACAGTTATTTCGCTTGCCTATCAAAATGGCAAAACTCTATGGGCTGGTCTCGACAATTCTGTTGACGAAATTCTCTTACATTCTGAACTGAAAAAATTTTCGCCCAATGGATTAGAAGGCGCTGGCTATGACGCAATTATCGACGGCAACACACTCTATCTTGCCACCAATCGTGGAGTTTTTTACGCCACGTTACCTTTGCAAAACGCGCAATTGCATACTGTTGACGGACTTACGGGTCAGGCGTGGAAGTTTTACAAGGCATTTGGCACGTTTTTTTGCCTTCACGACAAGGGATTGTTTTCGCTCAGCGATGGCAAGGCGCACAGTGTTAGCGGAATAAAAGGTTTTTGGGGAATGTTGCAGATTTCCGACACAGTGGCATTAGCCGGAACTTATTCCGAACTATACATTATAAAAAAACGCGGCAGTGAATATATATTTGAATATCAAGATATTGCAGGCTCGTTCTCGAATATGGAATATGATGGCAAATATGTTTGGATTCATAGCGACAATGCCGATTCGTGTGTACGGTGCACTTACAACCATACCGACAACCAGATAATTGTAGATAAAAGTTACCACATATCCGACGGAGTGCCCGCCGACAAATATTTTCACCTATTCTTTACCGATGGAAAATTATACGCAGTGTCGTCGGCAGGCACTACTGTGTATGATGCTGAAAACGATATTTTTACAAAACCCGATTCGATATGCGGACTTGATGCCAACGAGGGCTTTGCCACAGTATCGCATTTTGGAAGCTCGGCTGCAGGAATGTCACAAAACTATATTAATCTCAAAAGCGGTACGCACATCCACGACCTCTTTTTTGATGCCGACTTTATTTATCCGTCGGTAAAGGCAAACGCACCTTTTTTTGTTAACGATTCGCTGCTGCTTGTGCCTAATTACAACGGGTTTGCAATTGTTTGTATGGACAACTTCAGCTATCTCGATACCAACCACAATTCTATTATTAATAGTGTGTATCTTACCGATGGCACACCATTGTGGAACAACAATTTTGCAGGTCTTAAAAATATTCCCGAAATTCCTTATAATAAGGCAAATATCAAGTTTAATTATGCCGACCATAACCGTACAGCTCTATATCAATACCGCTTAAAAGGTAAAGATTTTAGCCAGCTTGCCACCACATATATCAAAGAGTTTACCTCGCTAATGGAAGGCGAATATTTGTTTGAGGTGCGCAAATATGAGCCGAATGGTAGCCTTTTGGGTGAGGACAGTTTTAAGTTTGTGGTGCTTGCTCCATGGTATCGCGCAATATGGGCATACGTGGTGTATGCGCTGCTGTTAATTTCATTGGCTTTTGCTGCCTTTAAAGTATTCAAACACAACGTATCAAAGCAAAAACAGCAAATCATCGACAAGGCGCAAGAAGATATTCAACAACTTGAACGTCAGATGGCTCAACAGCAGCTTCAAAACGACCTCGAGCACAAAACCAACGAACTATCGGATATGGCTCTGCTTTTGGCAGGCAAAAACGAAATTCTCGGGGCTATAAAAAACGACATTACCGAATTGTTTAAGGAGGCTAACATGACGCCGCTGCTAAAAGCCAAACTATCGGGACTTGTTAACAAAATTGACGGCAACATCCAAAACGACAACCTTATAGACCGTTTTGAAGAACAGTTCGACCTCTTGCATAACAATTTTATCAAAAAACTCAAAACCGTTCATCCCGGACTTTCCAGAAACGACTATATGCTCTGCGCTTATATTCGTATGGGATTTAGTACCAAAGAGATAGCCCAAATGTTTAATATGAGCGTGCGAGGTGTGGAGAGTATCAAATACCGATTTAAAAAGAAAATTGGAATCGATACCGATATCATTGACTATCTGCAACAAATAGAAACAGGCAAATAAAAAAGGGCGCTTAAGATTATACTCTTTTTGCGCCCGTATTAATAAACTGCTTACAATAAAAAATTTTAATAAAAAAACGATAAAACCTAAAAAAAGATTATTGGATTTAAGTAAAAGGCGCATTGTGAAATATAGTAGTCTATTTTTGTTGGAACACTCTTACGTAATCAACTTTCATTGTTGTGGGCAAATCGCCTTCGTTGATACCCTTGTATCCGCCCCAATCGCCACCCCAAGCGAGATTTAAAATTATGTAGTAAGGCTTGTCGTAAGGGTAGTTTTTAACTGTACCGTCTGATTTGTAGCTGAGCTGCAGTTTGCCGTCTACGTAAGTGGTGATTTTTTCTTTTGTCCACTCAATAGCGTAAGTGTGGAAACCGTCTTCAGCACCAGAGCAAAGCATTTCGTGAGTAACTTGATTGCCGAGGGTATGCACATGACCTTCGGCGTGCAAACTTGATGAAACGTAGTTGGGATTAGCGCCTACTTCTTCCATTATGTCAATTTCTCCGCATTTGGGCCATCCTTCGTTTGCCCAATCTACGTTTACGGGCATCATCCAAAATGCCGGCCATGTGCCTTTACCTTTGGGCAGTTGTATTCTTGCTTCGATATATCCGTATTTCCAGCCTTCATTTACGTGAGCGTAAATTCTTCCGCTGTACACTTTTCCGTCGTTACCCTTAAAACAGTTGATATTAAGGATTCCGTTGTTGGTTTCAACAGTGTTTTTGCCATCGATTTCGCCTTTGCGATAGTTTTGTAGCTCGTTGTTTACCCAGCCTGAATTTTGCACTTCGTAAGTCCAATCAGATGAGAGAGATGCTTCGTCAAATTCGTCGTGCCATACAAGCTTGTAACCTTCGGGAGCTGTAATGTCGCCACTATTGAAACTTGCCTCATCGTATCCCTGCTCAATGTTGTAATCAAAATAAGTTTTGCCACCGAGAAAAGTGAGTACAGCAGTGCGGTTTTCGTCAGAGGAGTTTTTAGTAATAGTAACCTTAATTACAGTTTCGCCCTTGATTCCGCCTTTGCGGTCGATAGTGCAGAAATCTGATTTTGACGAAACGCTCCAGTCTCCGTCGGCGTTAACGGTCAATTCTAATACTCCGCCTTCAAAGCCTATTTTAGCATTTTCGGGCGAAATAGAGATATTCACTTTCTTTTCGGGTGTGGGTGAGTCATCGTCGTTGCTGCTGCAGCCAAACACAGCAAGCAGCGAACAAAGTAATATTGTTAAATTCATCGTTTTCATGATTTTTTGTTTGTTTAATTGAGTAAAAAAGGGTGAGGCTTGTAAGTTTTAATGTGGACTCAAAGCCATCACCCAAATTCTAACTCAAATAATATACACTATTCTCAATTCAAAAAATGCTGTTTATTTCGACTTTTGAATGGCAATATCAAAGATTTCGATATCGCATTTTTCAGGGTTGCCACCAAAGTCGAACAAGATTGTAAGACCACCTTTCTGGTCTTCGCCGTTGTCGAGTTTTTCAGGTGCAGAGCCATCGTTGTTCATTCTTGTGGTGATTTCCATTGCGTTTTCTGCCGAAACTCCATTTACAACAAACTCGGTAACTACATCTGCATCAATATCTTTGCGGATACCATCGCCTGTAAAGTTTACATTCTTTTCGTCGATCGACAAGAGTTTGAATGTAGCCTGAGAAATGTCTTTGTTAGATTTTACCTTAATGCGCAAGTCGTATTTCTGACCAGCTTCGGTGAGGTATTGGCTAACAAGGCGGAACTGAGCTTTCCACTGTGCGTCGGTAGCGTTGTCGTAATGGATTTTGTAGTTGTTGCCGTCGCGAGTTACAGTCCAGTCGCTCATGGGAACCCAACCGGCATCGCCGTGATATGTGGCAGTTTCCCATGTTTTAGCCACGTCGGCAACTATGCTGCCCTCGGCGTTTTCCTCAAATACTGGTTCGGGTGCGGGTTTGTCTTCAGGCACTTCGCCATCGTATTCTGCCAAAACAATGTCGTAAATGTAAACATCGAATTTTTCGGGCTGACCGCCAAAGTCGAATACAAGATTTAATTTGCCGGCATCAACACCTTTGGCAATCACTTCAAATGTTTCAGGCTTGTTTGCTTTGAGTTTATACTTGCCTTCGTTAGCAAAAATGAAGTTTTGGTCGTCGGTGTCGTCGGTAAGCTTAATAGTAATGTTGTCGTGCTTAGAAGTTGCCACCATTGTGGCGCGGAAAATGTAGTTTTTAGCAGCGGAAGAGCTCAAATTGCTGTGGAGGTGAACCTGAGTTTGCCATGTAGCCTCATTAGCCACAGGAGCTTTTACGCTAAACATCTCATTGTTTTGTGAAATAGAGAGCTGTTCGGTAATATCTTGCCAGCTGCTTGTGGTGGCATAATATTTAGTGATTTCAACATTATTGTCCCAGAGATTGTTACCATCAAATTTTTTACGTTCGCCAAAATCAAGAAAAGATTGATCAAACGAAAGGGTTTTAACGATGCTGCCATCGCAAACACCATTATTATTGTACATTTTTACCTCCACGGAGTATTCTCCGGCAATAGGGAATTGTTTGATAAATCCATTAACAGTGCTTTGGCTTCCATCTTCAAAAAACCAAATGGGGTTGCACTCAGGATTTGCTATGCTGAAAATAACTTTATTAGAATCGAGCATTTGTAAATCAACGTTGATATCCGAAGCCGAAGGACGGGCAGCAGGATTGATGTCGTTGTGGTCGTCTTGACAACCGTACAATACAACCGCTGAGGCTGCTATTGCTAAATACTTTATTATCGCTTTCATAATATTATCCTATTTAATGATTATTGAATAAAATCCTTTTCGTTTTAACGGAAAAAGAAAAGGAAGAAACAAAACCAACATTTTTAATAACCAGGATTCTGTTTGAGGTTCTGGTCGGCTGAAAGATCCTCTTGAGGAATAGGCAGATACTTGTTGTATTCTGCGAATTTGCCATTTTGAGCCATCTGCTCGGCAGTGTAGTTATATTTGCCCGAATTGTCGTTGGCAGCACCTACAAAGAGGTTTTGTGCGCTCACTCCGTTTTCGCCATCGTTTCTAAGTACGATGAAGAAACGTTTGCCTTCGCCAACAAACTCTCTTGCAGCTTCTTCTACAATGTCGGCAATAGAACTTCCTGTGTACGAACCTCCACGAGCTTCTCTAAGAGTGGTTAAATAACCTTCTGCCTTGCCGTTGCCAAGTTTAGCCGAAAGTTCGGCAGCATTAATGTAAGCCTCTGCCACGCGATACACTCTGCGGTTGTTGCCATACGAAAGGTTGGGGTCGCCCGAGGAAGCAAGATTTTCGGCACGAGGTGCGTATTTTGCATTGTAGAGGTAGGTGCACTGATAACGTCCCGAAGTTGCTATGCCGCGGGCATCGATTATCGAAGCGTCTCTGCGCTGGTCGCCATTGGCAAAAAGATCCCAGACAGATTCTTTGATAGGAGTAAATCCCCAACCTGAACTGCATTTACCTTCAACAGCCTCGGCAGGACCAACAAAAGCGGGTAATACTGTACCTCCAGCCACACGGTCGTTGTTAGTCCAGTCGCGGCCACCTATTTTGGCGTAGTTGATTTCAAAGATACTTTCGCTACACCATTCGCCAGCTTCGGTAAAGATTTTTGCAAAATCTTTTTCCAAAGGATATTCAGCAATTACATCGTCCATATAGCCGAGAGCTGTGCTGTAGCGGTCTTTGTCTTTTTGATAAAGTACAAAGTCGGAATAGAGCATTTTGGCTAAAGCCTTGGTAGCGTGACCTTCCTCACCTGCTTTTTGAGTAGAGGGGAATGTGGGTTCGTTGATAGCGAGTTCAAGGTATTTGATTATCTGAGCGTAAGATTCCGACGGAGAAAGTTGTTTTGCCGAGTAACCGTTGTCTATCGAAGGTGAAGGAAACTCTTCGTTACCTTCATAATAAGGTATGTTACCCCAGAATTTCCAGAGAATATTGTAGTAATAAGCTCTCAAGGTGTAAATTTCGGCAATCAACTTATTTTTGTTGCTACCGTTGAAGCCTTCGAGATAATGGAGACAGTCGTTGCAGCGTTTTACGCCAGAATAGCAGTCGTCCCAAAGGCTAACAGGGGTGTTGTTGGCATCGGCCGACCAGTTGCCAATTTTTTGGAGGGCAGGTTGGTCGGTAGAGTTGCTACCACCTACGAATACCTGGTCTGACATAATGTCGGCGATTAAAACCGGGTCGGCATAAGAGCAGTCTTTGTGAGCGTTGTAGTCGAACCAGTGCAATGGAGCGTAAGCAGCGGTAATGCTCGACTCCATTTTTTCAGGATCGGAAAAATACTCTTCCAAAGTCAACTGTGTGGGGTTTTCTACATCTAAGAAATCCTCCGAGCATGCACTCAAGCCAATTGTAGCGAGCGCCAATGCCATTGCTGAAAGTTTTATATTGTTTTTCATAGTATTTCAAATTTTAATTACGAATTAAAAATTACATATTATGCATTATGAATTATGCATTATGCATTAAAAATTTACATTAACACCAAAGGTCAAAGTTCTTGCTTGAGGATAGATACCTTTGTCGATACCTATAGCAGTGGTGCTTTGTCCGATTTCAGGATCGAAGCCTTCGTATTTGGTGGCGGTAAAGAGGTTTTGACACGATACAAATACTCTTGCTTTTGAGATAAATGCCTTGGATGTAAGCTGCTGAGGAAGAGTGTATCCGAGTTCGATGTTTCTTAAACGGAGGTAAGAACCGTCTTTTACAAAGAAATCAGAAGAGTGTTTGTTGTAAGCAGTTTCGTCGAAGATAGGAACAGTGTTTGAAGTGCCTTCACCTGTCCAGCGGTCTTTGATATAAGCTGGGAGGTTAACATATTTGATGTCGTTGCGGCGGGTAGCGTCGTAAACATCTGCGCCAAGCACGCCTTGGAATTGTGCTACAAAATCGAAACCTTTGTAATCAACATTAAGCGAGAATCCGTATGTCCAATCGGGCATTCCTTTACCAATTTTAGTATTGTCGGCATCGTTGATAAATCCGTCACCGTTTTGGTCAACAAAAATCAAGTCACCGGGTTTGGGAGCTGCGCTTGATTCTTCGTTACCGTATTTCAAGCCAGAAGCCTCAACTTCAGCCATATTTTGGAATACTCCTGCGGTTTGATAACCATAGAAGTAAGGATAAGGTTCGCCGTTTTTGCAGTGAGCTATTACACCGAATCCTGCGGCAGACATACTTTCTACATCGTTTTCGCCGCTTTCGGTACCGTAGTCTACGAGTTTGTTTTTAAGATAAGAAGCGTTGGCAGCAAAACGGAATTTGATATCATTGATGTTCCAGCGGTACGACAAGTCGAACTCCCAGCCAGTGTTTTCCATTTTACCAATGTTGCCGATGGGTTTTGCCTCGCCTACGTAGGTTACGATGGGCTGAGTCTGCAACATTCCGTCGGTGGTTTTCTTGTACCAATCAACACTCAACGAAAGAGCCGAGTTGAAAAAGTCCATATCGATACCGGCATCGTGCTGAATATTCTCTTCCCAATGGATTGCAGGGTTAGGAATACCAGATGCTTTTGCACCAGTAGAGATAGCACTTTCCTCAGGACCGAAGAAATAGTTGTTGATATGACCAGTAGAAGTATTTACCATATAGGCAAATGCACCAATGTTTTCGTTACCGTTTTTACCCCAAGAGTAACGGAGCTTTGTGTTGTTCCACCAGCGGGGACGGTTTTCGAGGAATGATTCGCGAGTGATATTCCAACCTACCGAGAACGAGGGAAATGTGGCGTAGTGATTGTCGGGACCAAAGTTTGACGATCCGTCGCGGCGTACAGTAGCCTGAAACATATAGCGGCTCTTATAGTCGTAGCTTACACGGGCAAAAAGCGATGCAAGAGTGTGGTCGGCATTGTCGGCACCCCAGCCGTTGCGCTCGTCGGCGTTGGCAGAGTTACCAGTGGTGAAATCGGGATAAAGGCGATCGTAGTCGATGGCAACCAAGTATTTAGAGTATGCACCAAGATATGCACCTTTGTTTTTCTTAGCCGACTGACCGAGTAATATTTGGAATGTGTGTCCGCTGATAGTTTTGTCGTAGCTCAATGTGTTTTCAAGCTGCCAGGTAAAACCTTTGTTCCAGCTCATTTGTGCGCTCGAAACCGACGGTTTTTCCATAGTATTCATATAGTGAGGAATTGTAGCACTGCGGTTGCCCCAGAAACCCATATCTGTGCCGTAAGAAGATTTAAACTTAAGATTATCCCAAAGAGTAACCTCGGCGTAGAAATTGCTTACAAACTTATCGCTCCAGCTTCCCGGATCGGGCAAAGATAAGAATGCCATCGGGTTTTTGAGTTCTTGGAGTTTTTCTCCTTGAAAATGGTCTACTATAGAATATAAGTATCCGTTTTTGTCGGTAATAAGCCAAGGATCACCTGCGTGAGCGGCACGGTCGGCTTCGGGATTTTCAGAATATACAGGCATTAGAGGAGGATTCATAAGAGCAGAACCAAGGGGAGAGCCAAATTCTGAGTTGGTTTCGATACCTTTAGAATTAATATGAGTGTAGGCGATATTGATACCTACATTTACGTTGCTGAGCCAGTTGCGGTCTTTAGCGTCAACAAGTGTAAAAATGTTGTTGGAGCGGAAATTGAATCTTTCGTAGTTAGAACGGTCGAAGTCGCCGCCGATTATACCTTCTTGATTATAGTATCCTGCAGAGAAATAGTAGTTAACTCTTTCGTTTGCACCTGCAACACTCAGCTGATGGCTTTGAACAGGCGCATTGTAGTTCCAAAGACGACGCTGCCAGTCGGTGTCGATACCTTTTGCTTTAATTTCCTCAACATCAAAAATTGGGTTGAATCCCGAATTGTATTGATATTCGTTCCAAATGGTAGCGTATTCTACGGCGTTGAGTACGTCGCGGGTTTTGGTGGTGTTTTGGAAACCGTAACTAAAATCGTAAGAAACTACCGGTTTGCCAGTTTTACCTTTTTTAGTAGTAACAATGATAACGCCGTTGGCAGCACGAGCACCGTATACAGCACCCGAAGCAGCGTCTTTGAGCACCTCGATAGATTGAATATCGCTGGGAGCAAGATAATCAATACCACCGTCGATTGGCATTCCGTCTACTATATAAAGTGGATCGGAATTGTTGATAGTGCCAACGCCTCTGATTCTTACCTGAGAACTTGCACCCGGCTGACCAGATGTAGCAGTAACAGTAACGCCCGAAGCTGCACCTCTAAGAGCATTGTCTACTCGGTTGGTGGTGCCTGCAATGTCGTCGGCATTGATACCCGAAATGGCGGCTGTTACCACGCTCTTTTTCTGAACGCCGTAACCGATAACCACAATTTCTTCAAGACCGATATTGTCTTCTTCAAGCACAATGTTTTGTTCGCCACCTTTAACGGCTATTTCTTGAGTAGTGTAACCAACATACGAGGCTACGATAGTGGCACCTTCGGTGCACGAGATAGAATAGTTGCCGTCGAGGTCGCTGATTGTACCATTAGTAGTACCCTTTTCGGCAATTGTAACGCCAAGCAGAGGTTCGCCGTCGGTTTTTGAAACAACCTTACCATGAACGGTTACCCTGCCGTTCTGCGCCCATGCGGACATTACCGCGAAGCACATAATCGTAATAAATGTTAGCAATCTTTTCATATTAATAAGTATTAAATTGTTGATAAAAATTGTTTGCTGTTTTTTGCCAAAGTCCGTCGCTCAATTGCGATGTGCAAATCTACAATCGGTATACGCGAATGTCCAAATTATTGCGCTTTCTAAACTACTGCAACCCATTAGAAAAACTACTGCAAACATACGGCAAACCATTTTTCAAAGTATTTTTCAGCGACATTTCTACTACTGCAAACCGAGGCTCTCAGCAGTAGAATTGAAGTAGTGATTTGTCCCTTTTGCAGTAGTTTAAAATAATATTAAACGTTACAAAAAATCTCCTTTTTGCGTAAGTTTGCATAGAAATTTATGTGATGTACAACCCCTAAAAAAAACAGTTATGATCAAAGACATTATTAAACTTGCGCCGATAGCATTGCTTGCTCTTTCGGCTTGCGGTGGCGGCGGCACTGTTAACAATGGAAACGCCGAAGACCGTTTTGTAGACAGCGTAGTAAATAGTCTTTCGCTAAAACACAAAATCGGACAGCTCAACCAAGTTACCGCAGTTGGAGTTGAAGAGATGGAAAAACTCGCTGCAGAAGGTATGATGGGCAGTATTCTCAACGAAACCAACCTCGACAATCTGCACCGTATACAAAAAGCCGCTGTAGACAATCCCCCTCACATTCCCGTGCTGATTTCGCGCGACGTTATACACGGGTACAAGACAATTTTCCCTATTCCGCTGGGTCAAGCTGCAAGTTTCGACCCAGAACTCGTGCGGCAAGGAAGCGAGATTTCAGCAATTGAAGCCGCATCAGATGGTATCAGATGGACTTTTGCCCCTATGCTCGATATTGCCCGCGACCCTCGTTGGGGACGTATTGCCGAGGGCTATGGCGAGGACGCTTATCTTACTTCAGTAATGGGTGCAGCAGCAGTTAAAGGCTATCAGGGAGATGACCTCAGCAAGGAAACTTCGATTGCAGCTTGTGCTAAGCACTTTGTAGGCTACGGAGCTGCCACCGCAGGACGCGACTACAACTCAACATTTATTCCTATGCGTCTTTTGCGCAATGTTTACCTTCCACCTTTCCGTGCTGCTGCTCAGGCTGGATGCGCCACTTATATGAGTTCGTTTAACGATAACGACGGTGTGCCTTCTACTGGCAACAAACTGATTCTCACCGATATTCTCCGCAACGAATGGAAATTCGACGGTTTTGTGGTTTCCGACTGGTTTTCGGTGGGCGAAATGATTAATCATGGTTTTGCTGCCGACATGAAAGATGCCGCAGAAAAAGCAATAAACGCTGGTTTGGATATGGATATGGTGGCAAACGCCTACAAAGATTATCTCGAAACTCTTGTTTCGGAAGGCAAAGTATCCGAAAGCAAAATTACTGAGGCTTGCAAAAACGTTGTCCGCATCAAATACCGTCTCGGACTATTCCAAAACCCCTATCCTACTGTTTCACAGGATGTAAAATATGCTCCAGAACATCTTGAAGCCGCACTTCACGCTGCAGAACAATCGGCTGTTATGCTAAAAAACAATGGCGCTCTGCCTTTGAAAAACGTTAAGAAGATTCTACTCTGCGGACCTATGGCAGATGCTCCTCACGATCAGCTCGGCACTTGGGTTTTCGACGGTGAAAAATCGCACACTATTACACCGTTAGCAGCCTTTAAAGAAGCCGGATATGATGTTACATACGTTGCAGGACTCACCTATTCGCGCGATAGCAACACCTCAAAATTTGCCGAAGTGACCCGCGCTGCCAAATCTGCCGACGCCATTATATTTGTAGGCGGCGAAGAATCAATACTCAGCGGCGAGGCTCACTGCCTTAGCAACCTCAATTTGCAAGGCGCACAGTCTGAACTATTAGAAACTCTCAAGAAAACCGGCAAACCTGTTGTAGCTGTGATTATGGCAGGTCGTCCGCTCACTATCACCGACGATATTAAAAACACTGACGCAATTCTGTATATGTTCCACCCCGGCACCATGGGCGGCAACGCACTTGTAAACCTTGTAGCAGGCAAAGTAACGCCTTCGGGAAAATTACCTGCAAGTTTTCCCAAAAACGCAGGTCAAATACCTGTTTACTACAATCAAAACAACACTGGCCGCCCCGCGTCGGGAAACGAAATTCTTTTGGACGATATACCTGCTGAGGCTGGACAAACTTCGCTTGGCTGCACATCGTATATGCTCGACACTGGCTTTGGTCCGCTCTATCCATTTGGCTACGGATTAAGCTACACTGAATTTGCTTTTTCGGATTTTTCGGTTAACAAAACTGAATTTTCTGGCGAAAACGATGAAATAAAGGTGTCGTTTACAATAAAGAACACAGGCAACTACGAAGGTGCTGAGGTAGCGCAACTCTACGTTCGCGACCTTGTGGGCAGCATCACCCGCCCGATAAAAGAGTTAAAAGGGTTTAAAAAAGTATACTTGCAAAAAGGCGAACAACAGAATGTTGAAATCACTGTTCCGCTCTCAAGCCTCAAATTCTACGGTTTAGACGACAAAGAGATTCTCGAAAAAGGCGAGTTTGAAGTATGGATTGCCACCTCAAGCGCCAACGAGGATATCAAATGGAAAACAAAGATAACGGTAAAATAGTTAATAAATTAATTTGTAACAAAAAGAGCGGATTTATTGTCCGCTCTTTTTATTTTAATATTATTCAGTCTTGTGAATCTCCACAGCGGTGTATCCGTCCTGTTTTTTCTTCTTGTCAAACGAAGCCACAAACTCGCCTTGAATCATATCACCGTTGTTGATGGTTTGGTTTTTCAACAACTTAGGAGCGATATAGATGCCCACTCCATTGAATTGTACAAAGGCGAAACCTGCCTCATTGATTTGAATTTTGCCCATGAACGGAAAAGATTCCGACGAAAGGTCTAATTTGCTTTTGCGTGTATTATCTGACATTGCTAATTATATTTACATTTTTGGCGTTGCAAAGGTAAATACTTACTTGAAAATTGCAAAAAAAGAGACGCAAAGTTTTGCGCCTCTAATATTACTGATGTAAAAAAAACACAAGTTTATTGGTCTTTATTCTTCAACCACTCATTGTAGTCGTCATCGTAGGGATAGCAAACGCAAATTTTGCGTTTGAGTTTATCTGGGTTCTTAAAGTCACTGTCACGAACCAAAAACATTCCCAACGGTGCCTGAGTGAAGGCATCGGTCGCCAAAATGACATAGTTGTCATCCTTAGTCCGTTTAGCCATTACAAAATTAATTACCGGGCCACCGTTCACAGGTTTAGTGTAAAACTCCCAAAAGTAATTGGTGTTACTAAAAGTTTCTAGGTCAGAGCAAGGAAAAATATCAAGAGTGGTGGTGTTTGTTCCATCAGAAATATTCACCTGAGTGCCTTTTACCACAAAACTCTTAGCGTTTTTCAAAAAGTCTGGAACTGCGGTCGGGTCGGAATCTTCTTCCTCAATATACTCAACAGCAGAGAAATTGAGTTCGGGTAGGGATGTCTGGTCATAATCTTTGAGTATTTGGCGCGGAAGGTCGAATTTACCCTTAATCTCATAAGGGAATATATCGTCGTCGTTGTTATAAATCCAAATATAGTCAAACATGATTGGATCTGCGGGCAAGAATTCCGACATATACTTGCTCACTCTCATTTTTTTATAATATGGGCAAGACGTCTTGTCTTGCACAAGGTAGAAAATCCAGGAATAATACTCCTTGGTGTCGAACAAAACGCCTTCGAAACTATCGCCTGGCATTATCATATAGTCGTAGTCCTGTCCGTCTTGTGTAATAGTTACATACTTACCTTGAATCTTGACACCCGTTACCATAGGCACTTTGGCTGTATCAACTTCTTTGAAAGCGGCAGTTTTTATAACATCGAAACCGTAAATTGGACCGGACTTTTTTTCTAATGCGCCGCACGATGCCAACACCATTGCAGCCATTGAAAACAGAAATAAAAGTTTTTTCATCATAATGTGTATTAAAAGTTAATAATAATTAATTGTTTATAATCCCATTTTTACAAGAATCTGGTGAGCGATTCCCATATCAGGAATACCATAGCCATATGTAGCATCAGGAACTTTGTAGTTAGATCCAGCAAGACGGATTGCATTCATGATATCCACAGGATGAGCGTTTGGATGAGCCTGCATCAAACATGCGGCGCAACCTGCCATAATAGGACCAGAAAAAGAGGTTCCGCTTGATGATGTGGGATGTCCTGAAATACCATTCACAGTGGTTTGATAACCTTTGGCACAAACGTCAGGCTTGATTCTGCCGTCGTACGAAGGACCAAGCGAACTAAAAAACGCAATTTTGCCTTTGTTGTCAACTGCCCCTATTGCCATACAACTGTCGGCATCGGCAGGAGCGGTAATGTGTTTCCAAGGTTCATCGCCCTCGTTGCCAGCGCTAACGTTAACATAGATACCTTTGGAAGCGGCAAAGTCGGCAGCCATGGTAGAAATACAGATGTCGCCGTTGCACTCGTTCCAGGCATATGAAGTGGACGGATCGTCAAACTCGTGATAGCCAAGTGAACTATGAATCATGTCCACACCCAAACTGTCGGCAATTTCGGCTGCCTCCATCCAGTTAAACTCCTCAATGATGTATTCGGTGTCCTCGTCCTCGGTACGGAACAAAACCACACTGACATCAGGGGCAGTACCAATCATTTTTTCAGGTTGGTTGGCTGCAACACAAGACAGGACATTCATTCCGTGGTTTCCCTTGTCGTAAACAACTTGATCGTCCTCAACAAAGTCGTACAGATATAACACTCTGTTTTCATTAAACATAGGCTCAAAAACCGACATTTGGTCAGCTTTGGTAAATCCGGCATCTAAAAATGCAACGGTAACGTTCTTGCCAGTAAAGCCGAGGTTGTGTAGCGACTGTACATTAAGCATCTGAGTCTGGTTGTCAGAACGGCCATATTTGAGTGTCATAGTGTTATCAAGTGCTTCTTTGGGAAGTTTTGGACGTTTCATCTTCACCTCTTTGGCTGTAGGTTTTTCGGTTTTCTGACGCCACTGATAGTTGTAATCCACAAACGAGAGGGATTTGAGCTCCTCCAACTTTTCTTCGGGACATTCTACCCAAACGCAATTGAGCCATTTTGATTTGCCCCTGACAATAAAGCCCATTTCTGTAAGCTTGTCGATATAAGCCTGATTTACAGGAATATCTTGTTCCGTAATAGGAATTTTGTATTTAGCACGACGGTCTAACGCTTTCTGCGAGAGAAACGCCTGAGGATTGTCAACCGAATATGGAGATTCGGCTTTGTCGGTGAGTTTTACGGCATAGATGGCACGATGAAGCACCGTAGTGTCAAAATTGAATGAAAATCTCTTGGTTTTGTGCCCACCGTAAATCCTGTACTGAGCCATACTAGCCTGCACTGCAAACAACAGAACAGACAAAATCAATAATCGCTTCGTTAATCTCATTTCTCTATAATTATTTATATAACATTGCCTCAAAAAAGCGGGCACCAACTAACGATGCCCGTTGAAATAATTTTGTAAGTTTTGGTTACTTACCACGTAATAGCTTGAATATAAACAAGATAATTACCGCACCGCCTACCGCTACAAGAAACGCTTTAAGGCTGAATGCGTCGTTTACGTGTCCGCCAAGAAGGCTGAATAGCCATCCGCCCAAAAGGCTACCGCAGATACCGAGAATAAGGTTTACAATCAAACCGTGACCTTTGCCACTGAATAATTTTCCGGCTACAAATCCGGCAAGAATTCCTAAGAGAATCCAAATAATCCAATTCAACATAATACTAAAATTTTATAAGTTAATGAATTTGTTGTTAATTTCTTCCCAAATATAAGCAAAAAACATACAATTGTATCTTGTTCATTTAATTTATTTTCAAAAAAAAAGAGAAAACCTTCAAAAATAAACGAAAATACATTTTTTTTGATTTTACATTTCAAAAAATGTCATTCATATAAATAAAGTTAGTATCTTTACAGAGTAATTTTTTTTAACAGATGATAGCTAAATTAGAACAACTTCTGCCGTTGGCGCAGCAAAAGAGGGGAATGAAACTTTCGGTGGCGTGTCCATACGATGCGCACACTATTTTGGCTGTGCAAATGGCTCAAAAAGAGGGACTTGTAAAACCTATTTTTGTTGGTAACCAAAGTAAAATTAAATCTGCCGTTGAACAATTTGCTCACGATTTTACAGATTACGATATATTAGATATTGCCAACGACGAAACCGCTGTGGTGGAGGCTGTTAAAATCGTCTCTACGGGTAATGCCGATATGCTTATGAAGGGGCTTATCAGTTCGGAAAAATATCTCAAAGCAATTCTCAACCGTCACAATGGTCTTCTGTCTAACTCGCCACAGATAACGCACGTTACCGTATTGCAAAACAGCCGTTTGCAAAAACTTGTGATTTTTGGCGATTCGGCTATAATTCCAAATCCCGACTTAAAACAAAAATTGGTGATACTCAACGCATTAGAATCTATGGCTAATGTTTTGGGCATTGCTAAACCCAAGATTTCGATTATTGCTGCTACCGAGTTGATTTCGCCGGCTATTGATGCAGGTGTGGATGCGGCTATCATCTCAAAAATGTCGGACCGCGGACAATTAAATTGCATTGCCGACGGACCTATGAGCATTGATATTGCCATCGACCCCGAAACCGCTAATATTAAGGGCATTAACGGACCTATCAAGGGCGATGCAGATTGTCTGCTGTTTCCAAATATCGAGGCGGGCAACGCGTTTTACAAATCTGCCACCAAACTCGGCGGAAGCGAAATTGCAGGTTGCCTATCAGGTACAAAATCGCCCGTGGTGATGACATCACGGGCGGATTCGACACTTTCTAAATTTTATTCTATTTTGATTGCGATGGTTACATCCGTTCCAAAACGTTAATTCCCAACATATTCAAGCATTTAGCGATAACTTTTCCTGTATTGTCGCTGAGGATGATGCGGAATTCGCGGGCTTGGGCGTTTTCTTCCGAAACTATTTTGCAATCGTGGTAGAATTGGTTGTATTGTTTGCTGAGTTCGTACACATAGTTGGCAATCTGTGCGGGCGAACATAGGTTGCAAGCTTCGGCTACTACGTTGGGGAAATCGGCGATGCGTTTTACCAATTCGGCTTCGGCGGCGTTGAATCCTTCGTAATCGGGATTGAGAGTTACGCGGGCAACAGATTTTTCTTCTAACTTGCGGAAAATAGAGTGGATACGTGCGTAGGTGTAGAGCACAAACGGACCTGTATTGCCGTTGAAGTCGATACTTTCGGCAGGGTTGAAAAGTATGGTCTTTTTGGGGTCTACTTTTAATATAAAGTATTTGAGAGCAGCCATTGCAATTGTGGAGACTGTAACGTCTTGCTGCTCAGGGGTCATTTCGTTAAGTTTGCCAAGTTCCTCAGAGGTCTTGCGTGCGGTTTCGGTCATCTCGGCAATAAGGTCATCGGCGTCAACCACTGTGCCTTCGCGACTTTTCATCTTGCCGTTGGGCAATTCTACCATACCGTAAGAGAAATGCTTGATAGCGTCGCTCCACTCAAAGCCCATCTTTTTGAGAACGAGTTTGAGCACTTTGAAATGGTAATCCTGCTCGTTGCCAACCACATAGATATGTTGGTCGAAATGGTACTGACGATAGCGGAGAGCGGCTGTGCCAAGGTCTTGGGTCATATAAACTGTGGTGCCGTCGCTGCGGAGAAGAATCTTTTTGTCGAGACCGTCGGCTGTGAGGTCGATATATGTGGCGCCGGTTTCGTCTTTTTGGCAGATTCCTTTGTTGAGAGCGTCCACAACGTATTGTTTACCTTCGAGATAGGTCTCCGATTCGTGGTAAATTTTGTCGAACGAAATGCCCATAAGTTTGTACGTTACGTCAAAACCATCGTAAACCCAATTGTTCATCTGTTTCCAAAGAGCCACAGTGTCGGGGTCGCCGGCTTCCCACTTTTGAAGCATTTGGTGAGCCTCTATAATAGAAGGTGCTTTTTGTTTGGCATCGTCCTCGGTAAGACCCTCAGCCATAAGTTGTTTGATTTCGTCTTTGTAATGTTGGTCAAAAAGCACGTAATATTTTCCTATAAGGTGGTCGCCCTTCATACCCGACGATTCGGGAGTTTCGCCGTTGCCCCATTTTTGCCAAGCAAGCATCGATTTGCAAATATGTATGCCACGGTCGTTTACAAGGTTTACCTTTACCACATTGTTGCCACCGGCTTTGAGAATGCGCGAGATGGAATCACCAAGGAAGTTGTTACGAAGGTGTCCGAGGTGGAGCGGTTTGTTGGTGTTGGGCGACGAAAATTCTAATAAAATTTTAGGAGATTTGTCGGTAATGGGCGTTATTCCAAAATCTTCTACCGAATTAATATGGAGCAAAAGTTTTGTGATAGTATCCTGTTTTAGAGAGATATTTAAAAAGCCTTTTACCACATTAAATTTGCGGGCGTGATCCCAATTTTTTACCAAGTATTCGCCAATTTCGTTAGCGGTGTCCTCGGGTTTCTTGCCCGAAAGTTTCAACAGCGGAAAAACCACCACAGTAAGGTCGCCCTCAAACTCTTTTTTTGTTTTTTGAACCTGCACCATCGCGGGTGCGGCTTCTTTGTTATAAATATCGGCAACTGCCTTAATTACAATTTCTTGTAGATTTTGTTCTATATTCATTATTGAAAAAATTATTATTCTATAAACTTGTCATCCACATCATCTGACGTCCGCTAAACTCAGCCTTCTTTGGGCAGAGGAGTTCGGTGTCGTAGAATTTTTCCACATCAACAACCTTGGTTTCCGATGCCACCACTTCGAGCGGCGAGGTGGTGTATTTTCCGCTGCGCAGGGCTGTCATTACACCGAAATTCTTGTTGAGAATCGACTCCATAGCCACGTTGGCAAAACCGATGGGAACGATAGAGTCAGAAAAGTCGGGACATCCTGTGCGCACCAAATAACCGAGATTTTGGAAAATGGTGTCGATACGTTTGCCGCCGTTGTATTTGGCTGAGGCTTTGCGCAGACGATAAGCGAGTTCCTCGCCGCAGCCGTGTGTGAGATGTCCTGTGGCGTCGGGCTGAGGCTCAAATCCGTTGAACTTGGCACCTTCGGAAACCACCACGGTAGAAAAATGGTCGGGACTTTTGGCGCGGTCTTCAACAAGGAGTTCTGCCAATTGATTTACGCTGAATTTGTATTCGGGTATCACACAGCGGTTTGCCACTCCCACCACGGCAGGAAGCATTGCTGTAAATCCAGCGTAACGTCCAAAAACTTCTATCACCAAAAATCTCTCGTGGCTACCTGCCGAAACGCTCAGAGTGTTGATAAGGTCGATGGTGCGGGTGATGCAGGTGCTGAATCCGAGACAATAGTCGGTGCCGGGCACGTCGCCGTCCATTGTTTTGGGTATACCCACAATCTTAACTCCCTCGTTGTGAAGGCGTAAGGCATATTTTAAAGTATCATCGCCGCCAATTACCACAAGGCAGTCGATACCGAGATATTCGATATTTTTGATAACCTCGGGGGTGAGGTCGTTGGTAGGCTCGTTGTAAAGGTCTTTGAGATGCTCAGGCACATCGTCGGCTTTAAGTTCCGATGGTTTGGTGCGCGAAGAGTGCAGAAATGTCTCCACGTGCATACTTGTGGCGTTGAGCACCGACTGCGAAAACTCTTCAAAACAGTCGCGGTTGTCCACATTTCGGCTTCTAACCATTTCCACGAGACCCGCCCATCCGCGTTTGATACCAAGTACTTTGTAGTTTTGGGCAATAGCGCTACCCACGATACGGCGAATGGCAGGATTTAGACCCGGAACGTCGCCGCCGCCGGTGAGAATGCCAATAGTGCCGTGATTTTTAAAGACTTTCATTTTCCAAATAATAATTCAAACCTACTCAACGGGATTCCTAAAAAATCCCCAAAAATTTCGAGTTATAAAAGTAGAAATAATTTTTGGATTACAACGGATAAGAACAAAAACTTAAACTTTATTTAAGAAATGAGGGGGAAAATCAAAAAAAATCCCCGCACATCTGCAATGATGAGTGGGGATTGGAAAATTTTTTTGGAGTCAAATAATACTAATTACTGCGCCGCACGGACAAGGCGGACAGAATGACCGTTGGGTCGTGCACTGCCGTACACTCTCATATCGTCAAAGTTCAGGCTGAGCGCACGGTCTGTGTGGGTGTCGTTAGCCGACGACGACCAGTATCTGCTCCAAAAGCTCCCGCCGGAGTACCACGTACCAACGCGGCGACCAGCAGCAGGGAGAAACACAGCACCTGCTGATTCCATCTTCTGCCAATCATCTGCTAAATATTGATGATTAAACGAAAGACCCTTGGGGAACTCCCAATCGTCGGGAAGCAAAACCAACCCCTCAACACCTGCAACTTCTGCCATAAAACATTTTGCAGACGCATCTGCACGTATTCGAATGATATATGTCCATTCGTCTGATGAGAGAGTCCGCCATACGTTTCCACCATCTATCTTGGAGCCCCAATCAATAAAGGTGGCATAATCGTCGGCGTTCTCACTTACAAGAGTAGGATTGTTGCCTGTACCCCAGCCGAATAGATCGATATAGCCGTCATAACCATCAGAGATGTTTTCATTGTCATAACCTTTGCAGTCATATTGCAATGAAGCAAATAGCCATTTCTTGTTTTTGCAATGATACTGCAAATTGCCGGAGGAAAAAAATACTTGCTTGGTTTCTGACACAGAAAAAGCCTTGGCGACATACAAATTTAGAGGCTTAACTGTCACCTTGCAACGGGCAATCTTATCACCTGCTTTGGCTGTAATCCAGGACACACCTCCTTTTAAGGCAGAAACAATGCCATCGCTCACCGTTGCTACTGAGGCATCACCTGTTGTCCACAACACGGTCTTGTCGGTGGCATTGTCTGGAAGTACCGTGGCTGTAAGGGTAAATGTATCTCCTTCCTCAATCGTTATAGATGTATAGTCGAGGTTCAAACCTGTAACAGCGATTATTGGTTCGTCTTCCTTATCGCTGCCACACGAAGGCACGGCAAACAATGATAATGATAACAATGAATAAAAGATAAGTTTTTTCATATTTGGATATTTTTATTTTTGTGAATAAAACTCTCCTGTGGAATATCCTTCAATGGCATTCCACTGGGGAACGATAATTATCAAGTGTAAAATAAATTACGATAAGGGCGTTTTACCCCCCCCGTATAAAAATTTATAATATTATTATAATATATTATTATAAATTATAAGTTTTCAATTTCTTCGGGAGTGAGACCTGTGAGTTGCACAATGGTCTCAATGGGTAAGTTTAAAGCCTTAGCGTTGCGGGCGGTTTCAAGCATAGCCTCTGATCGTCCTTTTTCCTCACCCATAGAGAACCCTTCCTCTTGCGCATATTTTAAAATATTCACGCTGTCGCGGTATACTTTCAAGTCGTGGTCGTATTTACGGCGTTGCAGTTTAGAGAGATTTGCCACTTCGGCAATCTCGCCAAGTTTTGCGAAAATCGAGTTTTTCGCCGCCCACGGTATGCGCTCCAAAATTTCCATATTCTTAAATATATAAATCCAACGTTCAAAATCTGTCTTACAATCGTTCTCTTCCTTGGTGAAGCAAGGAAGTTGCAGGTATATGAGTTTCACCTTCTCTGATACCGGCTTGTGTGTCTTGAATAAATCGTCCCATAAATTGTTATTTTGTGCAAAAATAATAGATTGTTAGGAGAAATACAAACAAAATATGGCGGATTTTTTTATTCCTTCCACCCTTTCATTAATAATTTACTACCTTTGCGCCCAAAAACATAGCAAAAATGGAAGAAATCAACATCGTAAAAATAGGCGGCAAGGTTATCGACGACGAAAACGCACGCAACGAATTTCTCGCTCGTCTTGCCAAAATCAAAAAGAACATTGTGCTTGTACACGGCGGCGGAAAGGTTGCCAATCAAGTGCTTACAAGTATGGGCATCGAACCCAAAATGGTGAATGGCCGACGCATTACCGACGCCGACACTCTCCGCGTGGTAACAATGGTTTACACGGGTCTTATCAACAAGACCATCACCGCAAAACTCAATTCGCTCAACCGCTGCTCGGTGGGCATTTCGGGCGTTGACGGTGTGCTGTTAGACGCTGTTAAACGTCCCGTAAAGGATATCGACTACGGTTTTGCCGGCGACATTACTCCCGAAGGCGTTAATGCTCAATTGCTTATCGACCTTATTAGCAATGGTTACACCCCCGTAATAGCCACCATTGCCGCCGACCGCAACGCCCAATTGCTCAACATCAATGCCGACACTGTGGCGTCTACTCTCGCGGCGGGACTTGCCCAAAAGGTGAAGGCCAACCTCTTTTTCTGTTTTGAGAAAAAAGGCGTGCTTATGGACGCCAACGACGACAACAGCGTGATTCCGCTCCTAAACTCCGAAAATTACCCCAAACTTTCGGCGCAGGGCATTTTTTCCGACGGCATGATTCCCAAACTCGAAAACGCTTTCAACACTATAAATAAAGGTGTCAACAAAGTAATTATTGGCAACTCAAACGATGTGGAAGGCTTTTTTGAAGCCGAACACAAAGGCACGATGATTTGCAAGTAAATCTCGTTTTTACCACAAAAAACACCCGTATATGGTGAGGAAATGTGATAAAAAAGACACATTTCCTCATTGTATACGGGGTATTATTTTTAATTAAATTATTGATTTAGTGATAATTAAATACTAATTTCGCTCTTTGAGAACCTTGTCGATTATGCACGCAGCCGAAATTACTGCCGAGCGCAAATTGGGGTCGGACAGCGATTTGCTGATTTTCACCACGTACTTGTCGGAATCGGTAAAAATTTCTTTTGCCAAACCTCCGAACTGCTTGTTGATAGATCCGATTTGATTGCCTTGGGCATCTGTTACTTTAAAATCCCAAGCCACAAAATTGCCCTCAACACTGGCTACAACAGCACCAGTGGTGTCGCAAACTTCAAACTTAGGTTTCAAGGCAAATTTTTGTTTGATAGTGGCTATTTCGGTTCCCGCCGAGTTGGTTACAGATATTTTTGACAAGAAAAATGTAAGACCTTTGGAGATGGTTACAAGTACATTTTTCTGAGAATCAAGAATATTCATTTTCCACGGCAACATCTTTTGCGACATAAAAAGTTTCAAAATAGTTTCCAACGCAGAAGATTGTTCTTTTACAAAACCGATTTCAGAACCGCCTTCGTCTAAAATCTGATACTCGTTGTTGACAATAGTAAATTTTTGATTTACTAAAATTGTTTCTTTATCAAATATATTTTCCATAATGTTTAGTTATTAATTTTTGTGTAAAGATAAAAATAATTTTGATATACGCAACAAGAATATGGATTTTTTTTTAATTTTTTTCCTCCACCATCCGTATTTCCCTTACTTGCCATACCAATTTCTCTTACACTTCGTAAAGGTATCTCGTAAAAAAACTTTCATCCGATTAAGAACAATCGGTATTGCATACAATGTGGCTCAGCCATAACTTTGCGGTATAAAAATAACTAAACATTATTATTATGTGCGGATTTGTAGCAATACTGAATATATGCGACGGAATGTCGGCAAAGATGCGCGAAAAGGCGTTGCTGATGTCGTCGAAAATTAGACACCGCGGTCCGGATTGGAGCGGAGTATATAGTAGCAAACGTTGTGTGCTGGCTCACGAAAGGCTCGCTATCGTGGACCCGCTTTCGGGCGGTCAGCCGCTTTACACCAAAGACAAAAAGGTGGCACTGGCTGTCAACGGCGAAATTTACAACCATCAACAGATACGCGAACGTCTCAAAGGCAAATACGAGTTTCAAACCGGATCTGACTGCGAGGTGATTCTTGCCCTTTACAGAGAAAAGGGTATCAATTTTATCGAAGACCTCAACGGTATTTTTGCTTTCTGCCTTTACGACGAGGAAAACGACACTTTCCTTATCGCTCGCGACCATATCGGAATTATTCCTCTTTATATAGGCTACGATTACGACGGAACTGTCTATGTAGCAAGCGAGTTGAAGGCTTTGGAGGGTTTTTGCGAAAAATACGAACCTTTCCTCCCCGGATACTATTATTACAGCAAGGAGGGCAAAATGCGCCGTTGGTGGCACCGCGATTGGTTCAACTACGAGGCAGTAAAAAACAACAAAGCCGACGTAACAGAACTTGGCGATGCTCTCAAAGCCGCTGTTAAACGTCAACTTATGAGCGATGTGCCTTACGGAGTGTTGCTTTCGGGCGGATTAGACAGTTCGGTAATTTCGGCCGTTGCCAACAAGTATTCAGCCAAACGCGTTGAAACCGACGATCAGGAACATGCTTGGTGGCCGCGTCTGCACTCGTTTGCAGTGGGCATCAAAGGTTCGCCCGACTTGGCTAAGGCTCGCGTTATGGCAGATCATCTCGGCACTGTGCACCACGAGGTTAACTACACCGTGCAGGAAGGTTTGGATGCTATTCGCGACGTAATCTATCACATTGAAACATACGACGTTACCACTGTCCGCGCAAGTACACCAATGTATCTTTTGGCAAGGGTAATAAAATCTATGGGCATCAAGATGGTGCTCAGCGGCGAGGGTGCCGACGAAATTTTTGGCGGTTACCTCTATTTTCACAAAGCACCCGATGCAAAGAGTTTTCATGACGAGACGGTGCGCAAACTCGGCAAACTTTACCTCTACGACTGTCTGAGGGCAAACAAGTCGCTTGCGGCATGGGGTGTCGAGGGGCGCGTTCCGTTTTTAGACAAAGAATTTTTAGACGTGGCAATGCGCCTGAATCCCGAAGCCAAAATGTGTCCCGGCAAGGAGATAGAAAAACGCGTGGTACGTCTTGCATTTTCGGATATGTTGCCCGAAAGCATTGCTTGGCGACAGAAAGAACAGTTTTCCGACGGCGTGGGTTACAGTTGGATCGATAGTCTCAAAGATATGACTTCAAAGGCAGTTACCGACGAACAGATGGCTCACGCAGCCGAACGTTTCCCCATCAACACTCCCATGAACAAGGAGGAATATTATTACCGTTCAATTTTCTCAGAACTTTTCCCAAGCGATTCTGCGGCAATGAGCGTACCGAGCGTACCGAGTGTGGCATGTTCTACCGCCGAAGCCTTGGCATGGGACCCCTCATTCAAAAACCTCAACGACCCCAGCGGCAGGGCAGTAAAAGGGGTACACGAAAATGCGTATTGATAGGATGTTTGCAAATACCATATTATTGTAGAGACGCCATAATATGACGTCTCTACGATTATGGCGAATCAATGGTTGTATTAAAAATATCTTGCGCCCATCGATCAGGGTTATGTTCGATATAATCAGAAATACGATTCAATTCGTCCCAATCACGGACAATATGGTCGTGAAAACGTGATTGCCATTGAAAATAAATTCCTTTTTCACGGGCATATTTTGTTACGGCAGTTTTAAATCGTGATATAATATGCGACAACCTACCACATTGATTTGCAATATTTTTCATTTGGATTTTTTTTGCATTGGTGGGGTCGTCATTGGTGGAAACGTCATTTGTTGTAGAGACGTCATAATATGGCGTCTCTACGGATTGGGCGTATTGACCGGATTTGGCGTTTTGTCCATTTTGCCCCAATTCAACATCACGTTTTACAATCACCAACAAATGAATATGATTTGGCATTACAACCCACAGGGGAACATCAATATCATTATGCAACGTTTCCATTTTGGCAATACATTTTTCTGTAAAATCACCCATTTCCGAAAAATCCATTTTTGCCTCTTGTTTTTGGTCATAAACAATTTCACCGAAATAATGTTCACGATTTTTGGTGCATATTGTCACGAAATACGTTCCGCCACTGTAATCGTGCCACGCTGCACGTGCAGATTGTATACGGTATTTATTTTTGAATTTATCGTCGGTCATATTTATTCGTTTTCGTTTGGTTGTTGGTTCGATTGGTTGTTGTAGAGACGTCATAATATGGCGTCTCTACGCGGTGTACCATTACGCATTTGTACAGACGCCATAAAATGACGTCTCTACGATATTGCAAATATATCAAAAAAATCAATATACCCCCTCCCCCTTCCGTATTTCCCTTATCCCCTCTAACAAAAACTCGTACCTCACATAACAAAATCTCGTACATTTTTTTTCTTTCCATTACGAACAATCGGTATTGCATATAAAACACCCCTACAATACCTTTGCATTGTTAAAAATAACGAATATAAACAACACATAAAATAATTACATTATGAGCAAACTTAGATTTGACGTAGTACAGGACGCTTTCAAAAAGAAAGCCGTTGCAGTGGACACTCCCGACGCACGTCCGTCGGAATATTTCGGCGAGTTGGTGTTCAACCGCGAAAAAATGCATAAGTATCTCGATATCAAGACTTACAATGCGCTTATCGACTGCATCGACAACGGAAAACCCCTCGACCGCGAAACCGCCGATCACGTGGCTGCCGGTATGAAAACTTGGGCTCTGGCTCACGGTGTAACCCACATTACTCACTGGTTTCAGCCCCTTACCGAAGGAACTGCCGAAAAGCACGACTCCTTTATGGATTACGACAACAAGGGCGGCATGATTGAAACTTTCGACGGCAAATCGCTTGCTCAGCAAGAGCCTGACGCTTCGTCGTTTCCAAGCGGCGGTATTCGTGCCACTTTTGAGGCTCGCGGCTACACGGCTTGGGACCCCACTTCACCCGTTTTTATTCAGGACGACACCCTCTGTATTCCCACAGTATTTATAGCATACACAGGTGAGGCTCTCGACTATAAGACCCCCCTCAAAAAGGCTCTCAAAGCGGTTAACGACGCCGCTCTGCCTATCTGCAAAATGTTCGACCCCAAGGTTAAAAAGGTATACTCTTACTTGGGTTGGGAACAGGAGTATTTTCTTGTAGACGAAGACCTTTACGCCGCACGTCCCGACCTTATGCTCACCGGACGCACTCTTATGGGTCACGCTTCGTCTAAGAACCAACAGTTAGACGACCACTATTTTGGCGCAATTCCTTCGCGTGTGATGGCTTTTATGCGTGACATCGAAATTGCAGGTTACAAACTCGGTATTCCTTTGAAAACCCGTCACAACGAGGTTGCCCCCAACCAGTTTGAACTTGCGCCCATTTTTGGCGAAACCAACCTCAGCAACGACCAGAACCAATTGATAATGAACACTATGAACGCCGTTGCTCGTAAACACGGATTTGTAGTGTTGATGCACGAAAAACCCTTCGACGGTATCAACGGTTCGGGCAAACACAACAACTGGTCGTTGGGTACCGACACAGGCACTCTCCTACTCGCTCCCGGCAAAGATTCAAAAGGCAACTTGCAGTTTGTAACATTCTTTGTAAACGTTTTGGCAGCCGTTCAGAAATACAACGCATTGCTCAAAGCCTCAATCGCATCTGCCACCAACGCACACCGTCTTGGCGCCAACGAAGCACCTCCGGCTATTGTTTCGGCATTCCTTGGCAAAACTATGACCGACGTATTGCACAAACTTCTTGAAGTTCCGTCGGATACCCCCATCGAAATCGCCGGCAAAAAGGGCAAATCGGTTGGCTTGGTTGAGATTCCCGAAATCTTTATCGACAACACCGACCGCAACCGTACATCACCGTTTGCATTCACCGGCAACAGATTTGAGTTCCGCGCCGTAGGTTCAAGCGCCAACTGTGCCAACGCAATGACCACCCTCAACGCCGCCGTTGCCGACCAACTTACCGAATTTAAAGCCGCTGTCGACAAAGAAATGGCTGCCGGAAAATCTATGAACATTGCCATAATGGACACTCTCAAACCCATTATCAAGAAGATTATCAATGTAATTTGCTTCGACGGCAACGGATATTCCGACGAATGGCAGAAAGAGGCTAAAAAACGTGGTTTGGACGTTGAAACTTGCGTTCCCCAGATGTTTAAGGCTTTCACCGAAAAACAGAACATCGAGATGTTTACCCGTATGGGCGTTTACACCGAAAAAGAACTCGAAGCCCGCAACGAGGTACGTTGGGAAATCTACTCTAAGAAAGTTCAGATTGAGGCACGCGTAATGGGCTTAATGGCAATCAACAACATTATTCCCGCCGCGCTTGCATATCAAACCAAACTTTTGGACAACATTGCCAAAATCAAAGAACTTTTCCCCAACAAATATCAGCAAATGGCAAAAGTAGAAATCGAACTTGTAGAAAAAATCTCTGAGCGTGTAACCGACATTCACGACAAGGTTTACGCCATGATTGAAGCCCGCAAGGTAGCCAACAAGATCACCGACGAATACGAAAAAGCCATGGCATATTACAAAATAGCCGAATCGCTCTTTGCCATCCGCAAACCCATCGACAAACTTGAAGAGGTAGTCGACAACGACATGTGGCCTCTTCCCAAATACCGTGAATTGCTGTTTATCAATTAAACATGTGATTATTAGACACCGTAGAGACGTCATATTATGGCGTCTCTATTTTTATAAATATCCTGCACAACCAACCCCGCAATAGTAAATCCAAAAATAGCCGTAATATGTGCCACAGTGCCATTGATTTGGGCTTTTTTAAACATCCCTGCATCTTTCTCGGTAGAATTCTCCCCTTTGTTGCTAAGCAATTCGGGCGAATAAACGCAGAAAAATATCTTTTTGGGGAACGTCTTATTTAACATGTTTTGTATTTTTTTGTGCGGGGCAAAGGTAGATTATTTTGGGAAGACGACATAAATTGGGGTAAAAAATTTTGGGGATACGACATATTTTAGGCTAAATAAAAATGGGGATAGCACTTTTTTGACTATTTTAGGGAAAAAATCAATTATAAAAAATGGGGGAAAAATCACTTTGCTCAATTAGAAAAATGTTCGGTAAAATTTACAAAGTCCCTTGAAAAAGTGTAAGTTTACCACGAAAAGTCCCTTGAAAAAATGTCAAATAATTAACAATCAAGCGGTTTTGAAAAAAACAGATAAATATAAGAAAAAATAAAGCGTCATTTCACTTATAAATAAAATATTTATTCTATCTTTGCGTTGTAATATTAAACAGAAACATTATGAGCAATGCAGAATTAGTGTTGGTAAACCAAGCCAAGGAATGTACTTTATACACAATTCAGTTTTTGTCGGACAATGAAACTGAGTTTGAGAAGTTTTACAACAAGTTTAAAGACGAGGTGGATTTCAACCCCGACTTAATGCGAATTGTTGGCTTTTTGAACAAGATTGCAGATTTTGGTGCTTTGGAAAGATTTTTCAGACCGGAAGGCAAAATGAGCGACAATGTAGTTGCATTGCCGGTTGTAACATCCAAATTGCGTCTGTATTGTCTGCGACTTTCTGACAAAATACTGATTTTGGGAAATGGCGGTGTTAAAAAATCCAAGACCTATGAACAGGACAGCGAACTTAGCGGCTATGTGCTAACACTTCAAAAATTTGACAAACTGATTAAAGAAGGTGTCAAAAACAAGACCATTGCCATAACCGAAAACACAATCAAAACCGATAAAACCTTTGACCTATGAAAACAATTAACACAGTATTCAATCAAATGGTTTCGCAAGTACCGCCCGAAGTCAAACAAGAAATTGATTTCGAGATGGATATTTCAAACCGTATCGACTTCCTGATGAAAAAGCACCACCTCACCAAACTTGAATTTGCCCGTAAACTCGGCAAACGCCCGAGCGAAATCACCAAATGGCTCAGCGGTCAGCACAACTTTACACTGAGAACAATTTCTCTATTGTCGACATTTTTTGGGGAAAGGATAATTGAGGTGAGTGCGTAAAAATAGAACTTCTCGGTCAAGGTATCAGAATAATTAATTTTCAATTACAAAAACGATTGAATAATATGGACTCTTCTTTCAGACATAAAGCGAGTTTCGGAAAAAGAATTGAGTATTATATAATTGGTTTAATGCTCAAAGAAGGTTTGGATTGTTTTGTCCCGTTGGTTGATGACGACGGCATAGACTGTGTTGTCCGCCAAAAGAATGGTCAATATATTGAAGTACAGATAAAAGCCCGTTCCAACGATGTTAAAACGGGGGATGCGGCTTTATTTGCCGCGCTTGAACACGAACCAAGACAAAACTATTTCTTTATTTTTTATTCGGAAAGATTACAAAAAACATGGATTATGTCTTCCGAAGAATTTTTACAAGAATGTGTAACTAACCAAAACGGGAAAAATGCAGGCAAACATAGCATTTGGTTTAACGGCTGCAAGAAAAACTCTGATGGACAACAGGTTGAGTACGCAAAAGATAAATTTAACAAATACTTAGATGATGGACATTTTTTGAGATTACAGCACCATGAATAATTTGATATTTAAGTGATTAGAGAATAAGAAGATTTATCAAATAAAATAAATTAAAATAATTATTTAATTTGCGCTCAAAACATAGAGATTATGTATGCTGTAAACGACATAGCCGATTTAATAATCACCAAGATAAAGTGTGATGACGAGAATGCTTCTTTAATCAATTTAAAGTTGCAAAAGTTGTTATACTATGTTCAGGCGTGGTCGTATGGCATCAACGGACAACCATTTTTCAACGGCGAATTTGAGGCGTGGGTTCACGGTCCTGTTAACCGTGAGATTTTCAACCGTTTCAATCCGCAAAAAACACTTTATTCCGAAATAGAACTTTCTGACAGAAAGAATGTTAACGTTAAACTCAACACGCCAGACGACGAAGAGTTTTTTGATTTCATAATGGAAAACTACGCCAAATTTTCGGGCGTTCAGTTAGAAAACCTTTCACATCATGAACAACCGTGGATTTCGGCACGAGGCAACAAAGACCGTTACGAAAAGTGCGACACAGTGATTTCGGCACAGTCAATGAAAGATTATTATGGAAAAAAGTGGCAAGAAATTAACAGGTAGTTTGTAGGCTTGATTGAACGACTTAAAACCCTCTCCGACCTAACCAAAGACCAACTTTTAGGCGAAAATTCAGGCAGCAAAGCGTTGCGTTTTCATCCGATAGATTGGGCAAAAACGCCATTCAAAAAGTCAGATTTAAAACTTCCGAAGGTGATTGAAGAAAACGATTACGCCTTTGCTATAATGCAGACAACGCCCAACCATCTCAAAAACATAACTATCAAATCCGTCCCACAACCGTTGGAATATCTCAAATTGATGATTTAATTGTGAGGTTGAAAAAAGATTTCAAGATTTCAAATGCTGATATTAACAATTTGATTGAAAGCAATTTAGTATATTCTTGCCTTGACGCAGAGTTTTATGAACGATATTCTGAGATTTTGGAAAGGCATAGTTTTGAGGAGATTTTGGAACAGGGAATTTTGGCGATGGTGGAGTGAAAACAAATTGCATAATGCTCTTTTTTGCAATTATTTACGTAGAAATGATTTGATGGTTTGGCATTGTATAATCACAAATACCTACCAATCCTTTCAGCCACATATTCGAGGCGGTTGGGGAAATGCTCAACAAAGTTGATCATCGGAATACCGACTTTGTCAGCCTGTTCTTTCGACCAACGGTAAAGGCGAAGTTTGCAGGTATTTTTGCCAACTATCATTATAAAAAGTTTCGGCGCACCATTGAGATAAACGCCTACGGAATAATTCATAAACTTACCTGCGCCACCAATTTCTATTGGCGAAACATTATGTCGGACACTGTATTGCGAAAATCGTTGAGCAATAGTATCGTCAAGTTTCTTGATTAGAGGAACGCCATCGTAGTATGCATAATAATTTGTAGGCACTTGCACACTTGGCATTTTTACACTATTTACCGATGTTCCTTCGCCCATTATCTTTTTGCCTTGTTTAATGGTAAAGACGATTCCCAAAACAAAAACCGCCACGGCGAGCCAATAAATCTGAGAGAGTCCCACAAGTGCGCTTGCCAAAAACGAAACCGCAATCAATGCGATAATTTTCACAAACTTTTTGCGGACATATTCTTTTCTTGCCTCTTTGTCTTTTGGGAAACTATACACGCCTTGAAACATAATTATCGGGTCGCCCTCCAAATAAGCAAATCCGGCGTAAATCAGCATTGACACGCCCATTGCAGCCATCAATATCGAAAATACAAATTCCATAATGCACATTTTTGTAGATATTTACGGATGGAGGAGAAGAATTGTTTTTTTTAATTCCATTTTTTTTAATCTCAATTCCCAAAACGATTGATTAATATGGATACGGGAGTTCTTATAGTCTTTCGGATTTTGGCAAACCCTACTTCAAATACTTATTCACCAAATACGGTTGAGGCAATATTTTATAGATATCTGTAAAGTTAGAAAAATCTTTTACGTTGTTGGTAACCAAAACGTTTGTATCAACGTACAAACGCAAAACTTGCGGCTTCCTTGTCATTATTTGCAAAGATTAACTTATCAAACTGTTTTTTTTCTTCATCGCTGACATATTCGAGGTTGGCGGTAATAAAATCCTGTTCGGCACTGCGTATCATGTCATTGTACGAAATACCGGTCTTTTTGAGAATCAGTTTCAACAGTGCTTTCAACTGACAATCAACCTCTTGCTGTTCTATTGGTGTTCTCTTTGCCATAACACAAATATTAATAAAAAAAAAACGACCTACAAATATAAAAACATATTTCGTTTTTAGTAATTTTTTAATCAACTATTTTGCAATCATTTTATAACACATTTATTATCAATAATTTTCATTTAATATTATCCCCACCATCATGGTAGAGACGTCATATTATGGCGTCTCTACATCAATTGGCATTGCCAAATTTCGGGGATACGACATAAATTGGGGTAAAAAATTTCGGGGATACGACATATTTTAGGCAAAAAAATTTTGGGGATAGCCATTTTTTGACTATTTTAGGGAAAAAATCAATTATAAAAAATGGGGGAAAAATCACTTCGCTCAATTAGAAAAATGTTCGGTAAAATTTACAAAGTCCCTTGAAAAAATGTTATTTTGCCTCGAAAAGTCCCTTGAAAAAATGTCAAATATTTGATTAATAATATATTGCAAAAGAAGAATAGAACAGACGCTTTTAGATTGAAAAAATGTGCAGATATAAAGATACAAATTTGGGTATCAAGAAACTTGATTTTAACGTCAAACGCGGAGCGATGGCGGCGTTTCTTACCGACGGACGAGAAATCATTGTCCCTGTTTCGATGTTTCCCGACATCAAAAGTCTTTCACGCAAACAACGTGAGGAATGGATGATTATGGACGACCAATACTTCTCTTTTGAGGCTATAAGCAAAATTTTTTCGGTAAAGGATTTATTGAAGATGTAATTTTTTTTGTTGTTTCAAAAGTACTTTTTATTTTTGGAACGTTAAATAATTAAAATATGGCGACAGACAAAGTAGCATATTGGATTGACATAGCCGATTATGACCTTGAAACCGCAGAGGCGATGTATAAAACCAAACGATGGCTTTATGTAGCCTTTATGTGTCATCAAGCGATTGAAAAAACATTGAAGGCGTATTGGTGTAGTACGCAAGCGAATGAACCACCGTACACGCACAACCACATGCGATTGGCTGATGGATGCGGACTGTATGGTTTGATGAGCGACGAACAGCACGATTTTCTCGACAAGATAACAGATTACAACATTGAATCTCGTTATCCTGAGGATAGACAAAAACTTTCGCAGACGCTTTCAGAACAATTTTGTCGCAACATTATTGACGAAACAAAAAAACTGCAACAATGGATAAAAGAACAACTTTAACAAAAGACGAGGCATTGTCGTTAGTTCGTCGGTACAAGCAAGTTATTAGACCGAGGTTTGAACAAGAACCCAAGGTGCTAATGTTTGGCTCGTACTCGAAGGGTTATGCCAATCCCGATAGCGATATTGATGTTGCGGTCATTGTGCCAACGTATGGAGGAAAAGACAAACACGATATTTCGTTGAAATTGTGGCGCGATGTTCGTGATGTAAGTTTCCTTATAGAGCCTGTTTTAATGGCGGAGGATAGTTGGTGTCCGTTGTATGATGACGTGATGCGCACTGGTGTGGCGGTGTAAGATTTTTTCGGTAAAGGATTTATTGAAGGTGTAACATTGCTGGATATTTGAACGATTAGCAAATATTATCAGGAATATCTACACAAAAAGCAAAATCTCATCAAGATTTGAGAGGCAAATTAGTTGATTTATTGTGGTATAACCTATTCTATTCCGAATTACATTTAATTGTGGTGAATTCGCCATAATTATTCCACCCCGTAGAGACGTCATATTATGGCGTCTCTACATCATTTGTCATTGCCAACCCCATCCGTATTTCTCTTATCCCCCCTACAAAAAACCCTTATTCTTTCTGCGTATATTCACGTACATTTTTTTATAACCCATTACGAACAATCGGTATTGCATAAAATATGCCCCCAAAATACTTTTGCAGTGTCAAAATAATAATGGAACAAACGTCATAATTTTGAAAGGAATGAAAGACATAGGACTATACTCAAAAGACAACGAACACGATGCTTGCGGTATCGGTTTGCTCGTTGACTTGAAGGGTAACAAAACCCACCAACTTGTGGCTGACGCACTTACCGTGCTCGAAAACCTCAAACACCGCGGTGCTGAGGCTGCCGACAACAAAACCGGCGACGGTGCCGGTATTCTCGTGCAAATTCCGCACGAATTTATCCTATTACAGGGCATTCCCGTGCCCGAAAAACTTAAATATGGCGCGGGAATGGTGTTCCTGCCCAAAGATAAAGCACTCGGCGACAAATATTTAGCCGCCATTATCGAAGAAACCGAAAACGAGGGACTCAACCTTTTGAAGGTGCGCGAAGTGCCCGTTAATTCAGATGTGCTCGGTGAGGAGGCGCGTGCCGCCGAACCCCGTATTGTTCAGATTTTTATCACAGGCGAAGATGATACAGCCAAATTTGAGACCCGTCTTTACCTTCTCCGCAAACGTATCGAAAAACGTATTCAAGACAAGGATTTCTACATTGTGTCGCTTTCTACTCGCACAATTATCTATAAAGGAATGTTGTCGTCGATGCAATTGCGTCAATATTATGCCGACCTTTCTAACCCCAATTTTACAAGCGGATTGGCGTTGGTACACTCTCGTTTTAGCACCAATACCTTCCCCACATGGCCGTTGGCACAGCCCTTCCGTATGCTTGCCCACAACGGCGAAATCAACACCATCCGTGGCAACCGCAAATGGATGGAAGCCCGCGAAAGCGTTCTATCGTCCGAAAAACTCGGCGGTTTAGAAAACTTTTCGCCTATTATTCAAGCCGATATGAGCGATAGTGCTGCATTCGACAATGTTTTGGAATTTTTTGTTCGTTCAGGTATGTCGTTGCCTCACGCTATGGCAATGATGGTGCCCGAATCGTTTAACGAAAAGAACCCTATCAGCAACAAAATCAAGGCTTTCTACGAATATCATTCTATATTGATGGAGCCGTGGGATGGTCCTGCCGCTCTGATTTTTACCGATGGACGTTACGCCGGTGGAATGTTAGACCGCAACGGACTTCGCCCCGCACGTTATGTGCTCACCACCGAGGGAAGGTTGATTCTTTCGTCGGAGGTTGGATGCCTGCATATCGACGCCGACAAAATTAAGGCTAACGGTCGTTTGCAGCCGGGCAAAATCGTTGTTATCGACTCCGAAACCGGTACAATATATTCTAACGACGAAATCAAACAAAAACTCGCCGACGAAAAAGATTACACAGGTTGGCTTCAAGATAATAGAATCGAACTTGCAAAACTTCATTCGGGTCGTCACGCAGCCAACACGGTTGACGATTATCAACTCAAACTCCGCTGTTTTGATTTTACCCGCGAAGATGTGGAACGCACCATTACCCCAATGTGTGCCAATGCGCAAGAGCCGCTCGCTTCTATGGGCAACGACACTCAACTTGCAGCACTGTCTGACCGTCCGCAATTGTTGTTCAACTATTTCCGTCAACAGTTTGCACAGGTTACCAACCCGCCTATCGACCCCATTCGCGAGGAACTTGTAATGTCGCTCACCGAATACATCGGCGCAGTAAGCACCAATATTCTAAACCCCGATCCAAGCAACTGCAAAATGGTTCGTTTGCCTCAGCCAGTGCTTACCAACACCGAATTAGAAACCCTCTGCAACATTCGTTACAAAGGATTCAATACCGAAAAATTGCCCATCTTGTTTGAAATCAAAAAAGGCGCACAAGGTATGCGCGAGGCTATCGACAACCTTTGCAAAACCGCCGAAGAATCTGTAAACAAGGGCATTAACTATATTATTCTTACCGACCGTGGCATCGACAAAGACCACGCCGCCATTCCTTCTTTGTTGGCTGTTAGCGCCATTCACCATTACCTTGTTTCTATCAAAAAACGTGTTCAAACAGCGTTGATTGTAGAATCTGGCGAAATCCGCGAGGTAATGCACGCAGCACTTTTGCTCGGTTTTGGTGCAAGCGCAATCAACCCCTACATGGCGTTTGCCGTTATCGACGACCTTGTTAAAAATGACGAACTCCAACTCGACTATGCCACCGCCGAACACAACTACATCAAGGCTATCGACAAGGGTCTTTTGAAGATAATGAGCAAAATGGGTATCAGCACAATACGTTCGTTCCGCGGTGCCAAGATTTTTGAATCTATCGGCCTTGGAAGCGACTTTTTGCAAACCTATTTTGGAACCAAAAAATGCAGCGTTGGCGGAATCGGTTTAGACCGCATCACCACCGACTCTATTAAAATGCACGACAACGGTTTCACTGCCAAAATCGACAGCGACACCCTCCTGCCCTACGTTGGACAATTCTCGTATCGCAAAGACGGAATCCGTCACGCTTGGACTCCCGAAGCCATTGCAGCACTTCAATTGTCAACACGCACAGGCAGTTACAAAAAATTCAAAGAATTTACTTCTATCATTGACAATAAGCCCGAGCCTCTTTTCTTGCGCGATTATTTCAAGTTTAAGAGCAATCCCATTTCTATCGACGAGGTTGAGCCGGTCGACAACATTGTTAAGCGTTTTATTGGCGCGGCTATGTCGTTTGGTGCAATCAGCAAAGAGGCTCACGAGGCTATTGCTCTTGCACTCAACAAATTACACAGTCGTAGCAATACAGGTGAAGGCGGCGAAGACAATGCCCGTTTCTACACCAACAAAGACGGAGTTTCGCTCAGTAGTGCCATTAAACAGGTGGCAAGCGGACGTTTTGGCGTAACGGCTGAATATCTTGTAAACGCCTCTGAAATTCAAATTAAAGTGGCTCAGGGCGCAAAACCAGGTGAGGGTGGACAGTTGCCCGGATTTAAGGTAAACGAGGTAATTGCCAAAACTCGTAACTCTATCCCCGGCATTTCGTTGATTTCGCCACCGCCTCACCACGATATTTACTCTATCGAAGACCTTGCACAGTTGATTTACGACCTTCGCAATGTTAACCCCAAAGCCAAAATCAGCGTTAAACTTGTGGCCGAAACAGGCGTAGGAACCATTGCCGCAGGTGTGGCAAAAGCAAAAGCCGATTTGATTGTAATTTCTGGTGCAGAAGGCGGAACAGGTGCATCTCCCGCATCATCAATACGTTACGCAGGTATTTCGCCCGAAATTGGTTTGGCGGAAACTCAGCAAACATTGGTACTCAACAACTTACGTTCGCAAGTAGAGGTTCAAACCGACGGACAACTGAAAACCGGTCGCGACATTATAGCAATGGGACTTCTTGGTGCAGGTGAGTTCGGATTTGGAACGGCTCAATTGATTGTACTTGGCTGTGTATTAATGCGTAAATGTCATACCAACGCTTGTCCCGTGGGCGTGGCAACCCAAGACCCAAAATTGCGCGAACGTTTCCTTGGTCGCAGCGAATATTTGGTTAATTACTACACATTTTTGGCTCAGGAAGTACGTGAATATTTGGCAGAAATGGGCTTCCGCAAGTTCGACGACATTATCGGACGCACCGATCTCATCGAAATTGACCAAACCAAATTTACCGACAAAACTCGCAATCTCGATTTTGCCAAAATGCTTACTCGCATCAGCGGCAATGCAGCATTGCACAAAACACAGGACAATGTTCATACATTACCCGAAGTGCTTGACAACAAGATAATTACAGGCGCAACCAACGCAATAGAAACCAAAAAACCGGTAAGCCTCTATTACAACATTATCAACACCGACCGTGCTGTGGGCGCAATGCTCTCAGGCTCAATTGCTAAGAAATACGGTGCAGCCGGATTGCCTCAGGATACGGTAAACATTCAGTTCCGTGGTTCGGCAGGACAAAGTTTCGGTGCATTCCTTGCTCCGGGCGTAAGTTTCAAACTCGAAGGCGAGGCCAACGACTATGTAGGCAAAGGGCTTTCGGGCGGCTCAATAAGCATTTACCCTGCACACAACGCCACATTTGCCCCTGAGGAAAACATAATTGCCGGCAACACAATACTTTACGGCGCTACATCAGGCGAAATTTACATCAACGGACGTGTAGGCGAACGTTTTGCAGTGCGCAACTCAGGTGCCACAGCCGTGGTAGAGGGCACAGGCGACCATTGCTGCGAATATATGACAGGCGGTCGCGTGGTAGTTCTCGGCACCACAGGACGCAACTTTGCAGCCGGTATGAGTGGCGGTCTTGCCTACGTATGGGACAAAAACCACAACTTCGACTACTACTGCAATATGGATATGATTGAACTCAGCCTTATTGAAGAAAAAGCCCGCCGCAACGAACTTCGCTCACTTATCGAAAGCCACTACCGCCACACAAATTCGCCCTTGGCTAAGCGAATGTTAGACGATTGGGACACTTATATCGAAGAGTTTATCCAAGTAACGCCTATCGAATACAAACGCGTTTTGCACGAAGATGCTTTGCGCGAAATTCAAAAGAAAATGAAAAATGTTCAACAAGAATAACAGGAGGACAGAACAATGGGAAATCCAAAAGCGTTTTTAACAGTTCCACGTCAAGAATCGGGACATCGCCCCATTCACGAGCGCATATCTGATTTTAGCGAAGTGGAGCAAGTACTAAACGAAGGAAGCCGAATTTTGCAGGCATCAAGATGTATGGACTGCGGCGTTCCGTTCTGCCATTGGGCATGTCCCCTTGGCAACAAACAACCCGAATGGCAAGACGCCGTTTACAAAGGAAAATGGCAATTGGCATATCGTATCTTATCAGAAACCAACGACTTTCCTGAATTTACAGGTCGTATCTGTCCCGCCCTTTGCGAAAAAAGTTGCGTGCTCAACCACTGCATCGATGCGCCCGTTACCATTCGCGAAAACGAGTGCTCTATTATCGAAAAGGCTTTTGCCGAGGGTTATATTCAGCCCAAAACCTACGAACGCAATGGCAAATCGGTTGCAGTTATAGGCGCAGGTCCTGCCGGTTTAAGCACTGCCGTTCAGTTAAATAAACGCGGCTACAAGGTAACAATTTTCGACAAAATGGAAGATGCAGGCGGACTTGTTCGCTACGGCATACCAAACTTTAAATTAGACAAATACGTGGTAACACGCCGCACCAACCTTATGCGTCAAGAGGGTATTGATTTTAAATTTGGCGAAACCATCGACCCGCAAAAACTTCCGCAAGGTTTTGACGCATACGTAATTGCAACAGGCACTCCCACAGCCCGCGACCTCAAAATCGAAGGACGCGAACTCAAAGGAATATATTTTGCCCTTCAAATGCTAACTCAGCAAAACCAAATACTTGCAGGCAAAACCTTTAAAAAAGAGGAACTTGTAAACGCCAAAGGCAAACGAGTGCTTGTAATTGGCGGCGGCGACACCGGCTCAGATTGTATCGGTACATGTCATCGTCAGGGTGCTAAAAGCGTAACTCAAATTGAAATTATGCCAAAACCGCCTGAGGGACACAATCCTGCAACACCTTGGCCCAATTGGCCCGTTATCCTCAAAACCACCACAAGCCACGAAGAAGGCTGCACACGTCGTTGGTGCTTAACGTCAAACAAATTCATTGGCGACAACGATGGCAACCTCAAAGGCGTTGAAGTAGAGGAAGTTGAATGGATTCCCGCAGCCGAAGGCGGACGCCCCACAATGCAAACCACCGGCAAGAAGGAACTTATTGAATGTGAGATGGTTCTCCTTGCAATGGGATTCCTTAAACCCGAACATCCGCAGTTTGCCGAAAACGTATTTCTTGCCGGCGACGCACAATCGGGTGCAAGTCTTGTGGTACGCGCCATTGCCTCCGGTCGCAAAACCGCCGAACAGGTAGATAAATACTTAAAAACCAAGTAGAAATGTCAGACACAATACACTTTACCAAGATGCACGGATTGGGCAACGATTACATCTACATTGATGTAAGGGAAAGGCATTTGCCCAATCCGAACGGGTTGTCGGTAACGCTCAGCGACCGCCACAAAGGTATCGGCGGCGATGGCATTGTGTTAATCGGCAATTCTTCGGTCGGCGATTTCAGCATGAGAATTTTCAACGCCGACGGTTCAGAAGCCAAAATGTGCGGAAATGCTTCGCGCTGCATTGGCAAATATCTCTACGACAAAGGTTTAACCGACAAAAAGGTTATCAAACTTGAAACTCTTTCGGGCATCAAGACCCTCAACCTTCATATCGACGACTCAAACCAGGTAGACACCGTTGACGTGGATATGGGCGAAGGCAAACTATTACAACTTCCCGACGGCACCATCGATCGCGGCTCGGTAGAGGCTTTTGGTCAACGATTTACAGCCACAGCCATCGATATGGGCAATCCGCATCTTGTGCTGTTTGTCAACAATGCCGAAACCATCGACATTGCCAACATAGGCGCATCGTTAGAAACCAATCCAAAGTTTCCCGGCGGCATCAACGTTGAGTTTGTGCAAGTTATCAACCGCAACCATATTCGTATGCGAGTATGGGAACGCGGCAGCGGCATTACACAAGCCTGTGGCACAGGTGCTTGCGCATCGGCAGTAGCCTGCGCAATGGCAGGTTTAACCGACCCCGAAAAATGCCTTGTGCAAATGGACGGCGGAAGTCTCACAATAACGTACAGCACCTACACAAAACAAGTAAAAATGTCCGGCACGGCTAATACTGTTTTTGAAGGAGAGGTTACAATCAATGCATAATTCATAATGCATAATTAATTATTAACAACGAATAAAACGAAATAAACGAAACAGTAAAAAAAACAAAATAAAAACAAAAACCGCAAGCGGTATACGAATACAAATTAATGATAATCAATATGTATTTGTTTAATTCGTAAATTAAAATACAACTTGTTGTAATTTAATTTCTTTTTTAAAAAAAACTATTTGTTTAATTAGTTTAATTCGTTGTTAAAAAAAACATATATAGAAATGGCATACATAAACGATAATTTTACCAAAATACAGCACCGTTATTTATTTGCTGAAATAGCAAAACGTGTAGCGGCATATAAAGAGGCGAATCCCGCCGCAAAAATAATTAGTCTCGGCATAGGCGACGTTACCCAACCTCTTGCCTCAGCCGTTACCCAAGCAATGAAAAAGGCAGTAGACGACTGCACCACAACCCAAAATTTTCACGGCTACGGACCAGAACAAGGTTATGATTTTCTCCGCTCAAAAATCATAGAAAATGACTATGCCAAACGTGGAATTTCTCTGACGGTTGACGAGATTTTCATTTCCGATGGCGCAAAAAGCGACCTTGGCAATATCGGCGACATTCTATCCGTCAACAACATAATCGGCGTAACCGACCCCGTATACCCCGTCTACGTAGACACCAACAGTATGGCAGGACGAACCATAAAATACATCCCCTGCACCGCCGAAAACGGTTTCACAGGCGACATTCCGTCAGAAAAAATCGACGTGATGTACCTCTGTTTCCCCAACAACCCCACCGGCGCAGTCATCACCCGCCAAGGACTAAAACAATGGGTAGACTACGCCCTCAAAAACGACACTCTCATTCTTTATGATTCTGCATACGAGGCATTTATCACCGACCCCGCCATTCCTCACTCTATATACGAAATCGACGGATCAAAAGAATGTGCCATAGAATTTCGCAGTTTTTCAAAAACGGCAGGATTCACCGGCATACGTTGCGGTTACACCGTGATACCCAACGAGTTGAAGATACAATCCGAAAGTGGCAAACGCGTAGCCCTCAATCCCGTTTGGAATCGTCGTCAATGTTCAAAATTCAACGGTGCATCGTACATTTCGCAGCGAGGTGCCGAGGCAGTATTTTCGGCAGAAGGTTACAGTCAAACCCGCGCCACCATTCAATATTATCTCACCAACGCCCAAATCATTCGCGACAGTCTATCGAAATCCGGCTTAGAGGTATTCGGCGGCGAAAACGCACCCTACATTTGGGTTCGCACCCCCGAGCACGATTCGTGGAAATTTTTCGACCATCTTCTCCATCGTGCCCAAGTAGTAGTAACCCCCGGTGCTGGTTTCGGACCCTCTGGCGAAGGCTACATCCGCATCACAGCATTTGGAACAAGAGAGAATACCAAGGAGGCAATTGAGAGGATAGAGAGGAGTTTGTAGGGGATTATACAAAATCCGTCAGCGGATAAAGTTTTGCCTTATAAGTATTTTGACGCTGTTTCAGATTTGGAGTATATGACAAATCAAGTGGTTTGTTATCAAAATGAAGCACAATATAATACGGCGAATGTTCAGGCGAGAAACCGTATTTTTCGAGGTTTTCTTTTGTCCAAATCTGAAACGTGCCTTCTTTTTTCAATTTAAACAATTGATAGTTTTCACCGTTGGTATGAAGTAAAACATATTTCATTCGCTCAAAACCGGGCGTAACTTGCAGTGAACCTTTTGAATCTCCGGCGCGGAGATAGCAAAGCCCTTTCTCTATCATCAACTCGCGCAATTCTTTTCGGGCGTGATTAACGAGAACGGTTGCACTGTTTTCTGTTTTGCGAATGTTATCTAAAAGTTTTTGACGTTTTTCGTTGTTTTCCAACTCATTGCGGCGAGCAATACTTAAATCGTAAAACTCCTTTTCTTTTTCGATTCCGATATAATTTCTGCCCAAAAGATTTGCAGCAATGCCCGTAGTGCTACTTCCGGCAAAAGGGTCTAATATGGTTCCTCCTTCGTCGGTAGATGCCAAAATAATACGATAAAGCAAACGCAAAGGCTTTTGCGTTGGGTGTTTACCACAAGTTTTTTCCCATTTACCGACGGCAGGCAAACGCCAAACATCAGTCATTTGCTTGTCGCCATTTAGTTTTTTCATTACGTCATAGTTGAATTTGTGAGGCACTTTTTCGGATTTACGCGCCCAAATTATCAACTCGGTCGAAAAGTTGAAATACCTACACGAAAGGTTTGGCGGTGGGTCGGTTTTCTGCCACGTTATGATATTTAGGATTTTGTAACCAAGTTCCTGCAAACAACGTTGAACTACAAAAATATTATGATATGTACCTGAAATCCAAATTGTTCCGTTGTCTTTTAATTTCGGACGACAAAGTTCCAACCATTTCCGGTTGAAATTGTAAATATGCTCAGGAGTTCCGCCCTTGTCCCAATCGCCTTTGTCAACGCAAACCTGTTTGCCGCTCTGAACGCTTATTCCTCCGTTTGAGAGGAAATAAGGAGGGTCAGCAAAGACGGCATTGATGGAATTATCAGGCAGTTGCGGAATAATATCGATGCAGTCGGCGCGGTGAAGGGTGAACAATGGAACTGAGTACTTCATTATTTACACAATTTTGTAACGTCCTGATTTTACCAAACTTATGCTGTTATAATCATACTCGTCAGTAAATTCATACTGCCAAATATAAAACAGAGTTTCATTATCTATGAAACGACGTTCAAAAAACAGTGTATAGACTTTTTTATGCGTATTTTCCTGCCATTGTCTGAAAGGATAATATAACTGTCTAATTATCGTATCTGTTGCAGATGAGTTTTTGGCCTCAACTAAAACAATAAAATCTCTACCCTCATATCCTGCATCTACTTCTGTTTGCACACTATTTACTTCCAACTCTATTGAACCTGTTTTGAAAGTGAATTTTGGAGTATATTTTCTTCCTCGAATTGTTAAAACCAATGACGTATCATTCATAAAAGTTCTAATCAAGGAATTAGCATACGCAAAATCCAAATACTGCATTTCAGAATCACCAACCTTCGAACTTGTTAATTCAAAGTCAAGTTTACTGTTATAAACTTGCACAGGAGTAGTTATATCCGGAATATCCACATATCCTTCACCCTTACAGATGGCATATTGCCCGTTTTTTATTGGTAAAATAAAAAGACCATTGTCTTGGAAAACTGTGGGACGTGATTGACGAGTGTCTTGTTTACACAGAACACGAACTTCTTTTTCGCTTGTGGCTTTGAAATCTTGGCACGAGCGTTTTATCTGTTCAGCACTTAGTAAATAATAAGATTTTGAAAAATCGTGTTCCAAAATCTTATAATCGTCAAATATTTTTTGCCACGAATTATTACTTGCCATAGTTAAATACTAAAAATTTGCCACTAACAATTCCGAAATTTTGCCACGACCGTTGCCTTTTGAATTGATGGCACGGCTTGCAAAAATCCTCTCTATTTTGAACTTTGAATAGAGATCGTCGAAAAAATTGTCCTCTATATTAACATTTTTCGGGTCGGAGTTGCTTGCAACAACTCGCGCACCCTTGCGAGAAATTCTTTCTACAAACATTTCTAACTCGACCTGTTGAATATCGGAAAAATCACTCTCGCTGTACGATGTAAACGCCGCAGTCTGCGTCAAAGGACGATACGGTGGGTCAATGTAAACAAAAGTGTTAGCATCGATATAACTCTCGCACAGAGAATAATCTCCAACCGTCATTTCTACATTCTGCAAAACCTCCGAACAAGCCCGCAAATTTACCTCATCACACATCAAAGGATTCTTCGCGTTATTGAACGGAACGTTAAACAGTCCTTTGGAGTTTACACGATACAAGCCATTAAAGCAAGTCTTGTTTATAAAGATAAACAACGCAGCCTTTTCAAGATTTTCATCTGCATTGCCATTGATTTTCAAAGAATTAAATCTTTCGCGTTTCTCAAAAAACAACGCTTTGCGCTGTTCGTCAGAAAGAAATTTGTATTTATCTTGTAAATCAGCAAGTTGCGAAATTAATGACTCACAATTGGTCTTAATCTGACGGTACGTGTTTATTAGTTCGGCGTTTATATCGTTGATTAGTACCTCTTTTGGGGTAAAATTCGACAAAACATCGAACAACACCGCGCCGCCGCCTACAAACGGCTCGCAATATTTCTCTATCGTTGCAGGGTACTTAGAACGGATTTCGCTTAACAACTGCGATTTGCCGCCTGCCCACTTTATGAATGGCTTCGCTGTTTTCATTCTCCTTTATGTTTCTGAAAAGTTATTGAATCTTCATACCATACAGTATAGAAAGAATCACCTTCGTCTCCTTCGCAGGCTTCTTTAAATGCCACGTCTGTCATTACTTGATGCAGACATTCGTCCGAACAAAAACACGAACCATCTACACAGTAACCTACTATCATAGGTTTTTGACAAACCTCACAAACACGAAAACAATCCAACGAGTCCGATAATGTATTCCAAAACTCGGCATCTCCTTCGTGCTTTTTCAGTTGTTTACTTGTATAATGCTTAATATCTGAGTGATATTTTAGTTCCTCGCTCAAAAAATCGTAGACATCATCGTTTGTATATTTTTCACTGTTCATTGTTGCAAATGGTTTCGGTTTTTAATACCGCAAAGGTAAAAAAAGAAAAGACACATACAACACAAAAAAGCAATTATTCCTCTCGGTTTTGTCAAAAAAAGGGCAATTATTCCTCTCGGTTTTGTCAAAAAACAGGCAATTATTCCTCTCAGTTTTATCAAAAAAAGTTGCAAGTGTCTAAAAAACAATATATAACAATCACTCATTCTCAATCAAAAAAATTCAAACAGGAATCACGCTGATTTTTGAACCATCGTATTCAGTTGTTTGATTTTGAATACTAATTCATAATCACACTTGATTATCAATTAATTATACACAAGCAAAAATTATAAGTTGCAACTTTTGGCAAAAATATGTCACTTATAAGTTGCAACTTTTGGTAAAAATATGCAACCTATAAGTTGCATACTCATCGTTGCCATTTTTTTGTTTCCGGGATAAAAAAAATCTATATCACCGCCTCATATATCCTTTTCCCCTCATACTCAATCCATTCGGGTTTTTCTTGAACCACTTTGTTTTTGAGGAATGAGAAGGTTACAAGGTAGCCTTCGGATAGGTTGCGGGAGGTAAGGTATTCCGAAAGTTGGTCTCTGCCAGAGATTTCGTATTCGGTGCCGTGCCATATTTTTAGTTCTATAACGTACTCTTTGCGATTGTAGGTGATTACCAAATCCATACGGCTGCCGTCGTCGTTTTCGGGCTCGGAATAATAAAAGCCTGTGCCGTTGATAATCGGTTTAAGAAAACAGATGAACATAAAGCGTCCCTCACGTTCAAGAAACTCCTCTTTGTTCTGTTTCTTCGACATCAAATCTTTAAAACGATTGATAATCAATGGCATATTAAGGTCGCCGTTTTTATCTACGAAGACACCTGTATTGCTATTCAACTGACTGAGCGTATTTTCGGCAATGAAATATTCATACAAAACCTGTTGAAAAATCAGATTGTGAATCTGCGCCCTCGAATTTTTGTCAGGACGTATGTAGGCAAACATTCTCGCCAAATCAACCGGGGTATTCAACGCGTAATAATTGATGTAAATTCGGTCTAATGTAACCGCTCTGAGAAACGTTTTTAGTTCGGGATATTGTTCCATATTCCTTTTGATGTACTTCAAAAGTGTGAAATTTTCGTCTCTCAACACAGTTTTTACACCTTTCAAAACACCGTCCAAAGTCCAATCCTTGTCTAATTGTTCGTCGATTGCCTTGCAAACCGCACTCACCAAAACTGGATAGCCCGACGTATATTTATAAATCTCCTCAGAAATTTCTTTTATGTTGAATCCAAAATGATAATCATTTTCATAATCGGCAAGCATCGTGCTTATTTCCTGAGGATTAAATGTCATATCGAGTTTGTAATCGGAGGCAACATTCCACGGCGAATTGAATTGATGCTCCTCTTCGGGACGTATTTTAAGTTTCAAATTCTTGACATCGTAAACACCCGCAAGTATTACCGACCAAAATGTGAGGGTTTCATCGCTAAATTTTTCGCGGTCGAGATACAGATTGCGCAACATTCCAAGAAATCTTACAAAAACCTCGTGGTTGCTTGCCTTGTCTACTTCGTCGATGGTAAGCACCACTTTTCTACCGCATTTCTGGCAAAAATCGGTAATTTTTTGAGATAATTGGTCAAAATCAAACTTTTGTGTATTTTTTGCATCCTGCCAAAAACTTATAACACTTTTGTCGTTTTCTCGAACACAAGCATCTATAATCTTGGTACAAAAATATTTACAAAAAGAATCATCGTCATTCCAACTATCTTCTGAGTATTTTTCAAAACTTGCAGGTATCACTAAATACCTATCACTCAAATTATTGTAAATCCAATTAAGCGAGGTGGATTTTCCAAACTGTCGTGCACGAGTGATTGTAAAATATTTACCGTCGTCTATCAAGCCTTCAAAAACCTTCATCTTTGCCGTAACGTCCACCATATAGTGACGTTTTGGATTGCAAGTTACCGATGTGTTAAATTCTTTTGCCATAACTTTTGCCTTTATTGTCTCTGCAAAGGTAATCCATTTTTCTCAAATCCCAAATCAAAAATTCAGTTTTTCTCGTATTCTCGCCGTCGGTTTTTATCTGTAATTTTGCGGCGTTGAAAATAATTACATGGCAATGAAAAAAGCAATTTTGAAACTTGCCGACGGCAGCGAATACGAGGGGCTGTCGTTTGGCTACGAAAAATCGGTAGCGGGCGAATTGGTGTTCTACACCGCTATGACGGGCTATCCCGAAAGCCTCACCGACCCAAGTTACAAGGGGCAGATTCTTATTCCCACCTACCCTATGATTGGTAATTACGGTGTGCCGGGCGATGAAAAAACTAACGGTGTATCAAACTTTTACGAGTCGGACAAGATTCAATGTTCGGCTCTTGTTATTTCTAACTATTCGGAGCGTTACAGCCATTGGGACTCGAAAAAAAGTCTCGGCGATTGGCTCAAAGAGTGGCAAGTGCCCGGTATTTGCGGCATCGACACTCGCGCTCTCACCAAAAAACTACGCGAATACGGCTCAATGTCGGGCAAGATAATATTTGATAATGAGGATATTCCATTTTACGACCCCAATCAAGACAATCTTGTGGCAATGGTCTCAACAAAAGATATAACCACCTACGGCTCAGGCAAATACAAAGTTTTGATGGTAGACTGCGGAATGAAAAACAATATTCTCCGCTGCCTTTTGAAACACGATGTTACCATCAAGCGCGTGCCGTGGAACTATGATTTTATTAACGAAGATTACGACGGATTGTTTATTTCAAATGGTCCCGGCGACCCTGCCAAATGCACCGAAACCGTGGAACACATCAAAAAGGCTCTAAAAGAAGACCGTCCGATTATGGGTATATGTCTTGGAAATCAGTTGCTTGCACTTGCTGCCGGAGCCACCACTTACAAACTAAAATATGGTCACCGCAGCCACAATCAACCGGTGCTGATTCCGGGCACTCACCGCTGTTTTATTACAAGTCAAAATCACGGCTATGCCATTGACGATAAGACAATTCCAAGCGATTGGGAAACAATGTTTATCAACCTCAACGACGGCACCAACGAGGGCATCCGTCACAAAGAGAAACCGTTTTTCTCAACACAGTTTCACCCTGAGGCTTCGAGCGGACCAGTGGATACCGAATCGCTTTTTGCCGAATTTTTCAACAATATGGTAAAATACAAAAACAGATAATAGAATTATGGAAGATTGTAAAAAAATATTAGTACTTGGCTCGGGCGCATTAAAAATTGGCGAATCGGGCGAGTTTGATTATTCAGGCTCTCAGGCTTTGAAGGCTTTGCGCGAGGAGGGAAAATTCACAATCCTCATCAACCCGAATATTGCCACGGTGCAGACCTCAGAAGGCATTGCCGACGTGATTTATTATCTGCCCGTTACTCCCGAATTTGTTGAAAAGGTAATTATTAAAGAAAAACCCGATGCCATTCTTTTGGCGTTTGGAGGTCAAACTGCACTCAACTGCGGCGTGGCTTTGCACAAAATGGGTATTCTAAAAAAATATAATATTAAAGTTCTCGGCACACCCGTTGAAGCCATTATCAACACCGAAGACCGCGAACTATTTGCCGAAATGATGCACAAAATCGGCGTTAAAACGGCTAAAAGCGTGGCTGTTAACAACATAGACGAGGCATTAAAGGTGGTTCGCGAAATTGGTTACCCTGTGATTGTGCGTGCGGCTTACACTCTCGGCGGTCTCGGTTCTGGTTTCTGTGCCAACGATGACGAACTCCGTCGCCTTGCCGAATCTGCGTTTTCGTATTCGCCCCAAATTCTAATCGAAAAATCGCTCAAAGGTTGGAAAGAAATTGAGTACGAAGTGGTGCGCGACCGTTACGATAACTGCATCACAGTCTGCAACATGGAGAATTTCGACCCCCTTGGAATACATACCGGCGAAAGTGTTGTGGTGGCTCCCTCGCAAACCCTCAGCGACCACGAATATCATCTTCTCCGAAGCATTGCCATCAAGATTGTAAGAAACGTGGGCATTGTGGGCGAATGCAACGTACAGTATGCTCTCGACCCCGAAAGCGACGATTATCGCGTAATTGAGGTAAACGCCCGATTGAGTCGTTCGTCGGCACTTGCCTCCAAAGCCACAGGTTATCCGTTGGCAGCCGTGGCAGCCAAATTGGGCTTAGGATATGGTCTCGACGAGATTCCAAACGCCGTTACCAAAGTTACCAAGGCTTGCTTTGAACCCGCTCTCGATTACGTTGTCTGCAAAATTCCTCGTTGGGATCTTGGTAAATTTGAGGGAGTTAGCAAGTTGATTGGCTCATCGATGAAATCGGTTGGCGAGGTAATGTCGATTGGACGCACCTTTGAAGAGGCCATTCAGAAGGGTCTCCGCATGGTGGGACAAGGCATGCACGGCTTTACGGGCAACACCATCACCATTCCCGACCTCGATTTTGAACTCAACAACCCCACCGACAAACGTTTGGCTGCCATTGAAATTGCTTTCGACCGAGGCTATACCGTTGACCGTCTGCACGATATGACCAAAATTGACAAATGGTTTCTTGCCCGCCTCGAAAACATTCACCTTCTTAAACTCGAACTTGCCAAATGCGCCAGTTTGGAACAAATTCCGCAGGCTTTGTTGCTGGAAGCCAAGCAAATGGGATATTCCGATTATCAAATTGGCAAAATCGTTATCAAAGACAATATCGACCCTCACAAAAAGGCATTGGAAGTGCGCAAATATCGTCAAAAACTTGGTATCAAACCCGTTGTAAAACAAATAGATACACTTGCCGGCGAATATCCTGCACAAACCAATTACCTTTATATTACATACAACGGCACCGAAAACGATGTAGATTTTAATCACGACGGAAAATCTGTAATTGTGCTTGGTTCAGGTGCTTACCGCATTGGTTCGTCGGTAGAATTCGACTGGTGCGGCGTGGCTGCGGTTAAGAAAATTCAGGAGATGGGTTACCGCGCCATTATGATAAATTACAACCCCGAAACCGTCAGCACCGACTACGACATTTGCGACCGGCTGTTTTTCGACGAACTCACCCTCGAACGCGTGCTTGATATTTACGAGATGGAACAGCCCAAAGGCGTAATAGTTTCCACCGGCGGACAAATTCCCAACAACCTTGCATTATTGCTTGATAAACAAGGCGTTAACATTCTCGGAACTCCCGCGAAATCTATCGATATGGCCGAAGACCGTCAAAAGTTTTCCGAAATGTGCGACAGTCTTGGAATTGACCAACCGCGCTGGAAGGAACTTACTGATATAAAGGATATTTACAGTTTTGTTGACGAAGTGGGACTGCCAGTTTTGATTCGTCCCTCGTATGTGCTTTCGGGTGCTGCAATGCGCGTGGTAGAAAGTCGCGACGAACTTGAAAACGCTCTCAAAAACGCCGCCGTGGTAAGTCAGGAACACCCCGTAGTGGTAACGGAATTTCTTCAACGTGCCAAAGAGGTTGAAATAGACGCAGTTGCGCAGCGCGGAGTAATTAAATGTTACGCCATTAGCGAACATATCGAATACGCAGGCGTTCACTCTGGCGACGCCACTGTGGTTTTTCCCGCGCAGAAACTCTATTACGAGACAATACGCCGTATCAAAAAGATTTCCAAACAGATAGCACAAACGTTGAACATCTCCGGACCGTTTAACATTCAGTTTCTTGCCAAGGACAATTCGTTGCGTGTAATTGAGTGTAATTTAAGGGCTTCGCGCAGTTTCCCGTTTGTGTCGAAAATCACAAAATTCAACTTCATAGGCATGGCAACCGAAATAATGCTCGGCAAAGAAGTTGAACCCTACGGCAAAACCTTCGCAGATATTGATTATGTGGGCGTTAAGTCGTCGCAATTCTCGTTTGCCCGCTTGCTCAAAGCCGACCCTGTTTTGGGTGTGGATATGGCATCTACCGGCGAGGTGGCCTGCATTGGCGACAACTATCACGCCGCGCTCCTCAAAAGTATGCTCTCGGTTGGTCACCGCATTCCCGATAAAAACAAGGGCGTATTAATATCCTCAGGCTCAGCGAAATCAAAGGTAGATCTTTTGGACGCATCTCGGATGCTCAAAGCCAAGGGTTACAAACTTTACGCCACTGGCGGAACAGCCGATTTTCTTGCCGCCAACGGTATCGAATCCGAAGTGCTGCATTGGCCCGACACTGGCAAATCGCCCAACGTAATCGACTATCTGTCAAATCATAAGATTGACCTTGTGATCAACATTCCCAAAAACAATACTGCAAGGGAACTTGAAAACGGACACAAGATCCGTCGCACCGCCATCGACTTCAACATTCCGCTCATCACCAACGCCCGCCTTGCAAGTGCCTACATCTACTCCGTCTGCCAAATCGGCGTAGAAAACTTGAAGATAAAGCCGTGGAATGAATATTAGTCACATCAGGCATTCATAGTCTAACCCTTAAATATTTCAAAATTTCGGCAATAAAAATTGATATTGCCGAAATTTTGTGTTTTTATACAAGGGGCACACAAAAAATAATACATAAATTCATTATAAAAAATTTTGCTAAAATAAACATTTAAATCCTTGATTATTAATTTAATAATCATTAAAAATCCGCAGCACCACTGCGGAATTTCATAAAAAATCCGCAATAGAGTTGCGGATTTTCAAAAAAAAGTTTGTATATTTGCAGACAGTTACAAACATTACGCCTATGTTTAAGAGAATATACAAAATCGAAGACGAGCCGGAAGAGAGTCTGTTCCTATTTGGAGCGCGGCAGACAGGAAAAACGACACTAATTCGCGCAAGATTTCCCGATGCAATTTTTATCGACTTGCTCAAATCTGAAATATTCACCCGTCTGCAAAAAAATCCTGAACGGCTCAGACAGCAACTCGAAAACAAACCTGCCGGCACTACCGTCATTATCGACGAAATACAACAGTTGCCATTGCTACTCAACGAGATACATTGGTTGATTTCAAACTGCGGAATAAGGTTCATACTATGTGGATCGAGCGCACGTAAACTCAAACGCAGCGGCATCAACACACTTGGCGGAAGGGCTCTGCCTTGCAATCTTTATCCCCTTGTAAGTCAGGAAATAGATGATTTTGACATCAACAAAGCCATCAACTATGGTATGCTGCCAAAGTTTTACACATCGTCGAATCCCAAACGACTCTTGCAAGCATACGTTGACGTGTATCTCAAAGAAGAAATCAAGGCAGAAGCGTTGGTGCGCAACCTTGCAAGTTTTACCAAATTTCTCGAAATTGCGGCAATGACCGATGGCGAAATGGTTAATTATCAAAACATAGCCTCTGACTGCGGAGTTAGCGCAAACACGGCGAAAGAGTATTTCAACATACTTACCGACACCTTAATAGGCTATATGATACCGGCTTACACCAAGTCGCAGAAAAGGAAAATTGTACAAGCAAGTAGGTTTTATTATTTCGACATTGGTATAACCAACCATTTGCTACGCCGACAAAACCTTCAACACGGAAGTCCTGAATACGGGCACGCTTTTGAACATCTTGTAATTCAGGAAATTATCGCTTACAACGGATATACACACAAGGATTTGCGAATAAGTTATTGGCACGCATATACAGGTCAGGAGGTAGATGTGGTCTTGGGCGATGCAGAGGTTGCCATTGAAATAAAATCGTCGGATAACATCGAAAATCGCCATTTAAAAGGTCTCAAAGCGTTTCACGACGATTTTCCTACCGCCCGCCTCATCATAGTTTCGCTCGACCCCTTTGACAGAAAAACAGATTCAGGAATAGAGATAATGAATATCAATACTTTCTTCAAGGATCTTTGGGAAGGGAATATAATGTAAGCAACCAAATTCCGCATCAAATTCAGTCTTTTTCGTATTTCATAGCCGTTTTTTAATTGATACTTTTGTTGCAAAGAAGCAAATTAAAAAAACAACATAATATGGAAGACGAAATCCACCACGAATGTGGCGTATGCGGGTTCTACGGCGTGGAAAATGCCGCCGACTTTGCCTATTACGCCCTTCACAGCCTTCAACACCGTGGTCAACAGGGCTGCGGTATTACAACTTTCGACAATGGCAAAATGCTCACCCACAAGGGTATAGGACTTGTTGGCGAGGTGTTCAACAAGCAAAACATCGCCGACCTTACAGGTTCAATTGCCATTGGTCACGTGCGCTACCCCACCACCGACGTGGGCGGAATCGAAAACGTGCAGCCCCTAACATTTCGTCATCACACCGGCGATTTTGCCCTTGTGCACAATGGTAACATAATCAATTCCAAAGAGTTGCGCATGATGTTAGAAAATCGCGGAAGCCTTTTTCAAACCACTTCCGACAGCGAACTTTTTGCGCATCTAATCAAAAAAGACCGCACCGAAGAACACCGTATTTACAACATCAACGAGGCTCTCAGCATGCTTCAAGGTGCTTTTTCAATGGTGATTATGACCACCAACCGCCTTTACGTTTGCCGCGATAAATTTGGTTTTCATCCCCTCTCGCTTGCCCGGCTCGGCAACGGCTATATGGTGGCAAGCGAAACCTGCGCGTTCGACGCTGTGGGCGCAGAATTTATCCGCGACATCGAACCCGGCGAAATCCTCTCCATCGACCATCACGGACTACGCAGCAGCCATTATTCCGACGATAAACACCACAAAATGTGCATAATGGAGTTTATCTATTTTGCCCGTCCCGACAGCGACATCGAGGGTTGCAACGTGCACACATTCCGCCACAATTCGGGTCGTTTGCTCTACGAAGAATGTAAAGTAAAGGCAGATATTGTGGTAGGCGTACCCGATTCAAGTCTCAGTGCAGCAATAGGTTACTCCGAAGCCAGCGGCATACCTTACGAAATGGGTTTGGTAAAAAGCAAATACGTTGCCCGCACATTTATACAGCCCACGCAAGAACTCCGCAGCCGAGGCGTAAAGATGAAACTTTCGCCAGTACGAAGCGTTGTAGCCGGCAAAAGTCTTGTGCTCATCGACGACAGCATTGTGCGCGGCACCACATCCAAACAAATTGTATCGCTACTTCGCGACGCCGGCGCAAAGGAGGTTCACCTCTGCATAGCAAGTCCCAAATATGCCTTTCCCTGTTACTACGGCGTGGACACCGGCACCTACGAAGAACTCCTCGGCTCGCACTACACCGTTGAGCAAATGCGTGAATTTATCGGTGCCGACTCGCTCCATTTCCTCTCCAAAGAAGCCCTTTTCAAAGCCGGCAACCGCACCGATATGTGCGCCGCGTGCTTTACAGGGCAGTATCCGACTGAAATCTACAAATCATAATCTGTGGAAATCTCATTTTTTTTGCCACATTTCCACAAGTTATAGCATTCTATTAAATCTAAAATTACGTAAAAACGAAACGGTTTTTTAGCCAATTTTGCAAACAAAACAATGCAAGATGGACACTAAGTACATATTTATTACAGGCGGCGTTACATCGTCGTTGGGCAAGGGAATAATTTCCGCATCGCTCGGCAAATTGCTCCAAGCAAGGGGCTACAAAATCACTATCCAAAAATTCGACCCGTATATCAATATCGACCCGGGTACGCTTAACCCTTACGAACACGGCGAATGTTACGTAACAGCCGACGGTATGGAAACCGACCTCGATCTTGGTCATTACGAGCGTTTTACAGGTATCGAAACCACCCGCAACAACAGCGTTACCACAGGACGTATCTACCTGAGCGTCATCGAAAAAGAGCGTCACGGCGACTATCTCGGCAAAACTATCCAAGTGGTGCCGCATATCACCGACGAAATCAAGCATCGAATACGCCTCAACGCCTCAAAAGAGCATTTCGACTTTGTCATCACCGAAATTGGCGGCACCATCGGCGACATAGAAAGTCAGCCTTTTCTCGAAGCAATACGTCAACTGCGTTGGGAACTTGGTCCGCAAAACTCTCTAAACGTGCACCTTACGCTTGTGCCATATCTTGCAGCGGCAGGCGAACTCAAAACCAAACCCACACAAACAAGCGTAAAACAGTTGCAAGGTCTTGGTATTCAGCCCGAAGTGCTTGTTTTGCGCACCGAACACCCCCTCAGCGACGAACTTCGTTCAAAAGTGGCTCATTTTTGCAACGTTGACACCGCCGCAGTTATACAAAGTCAAGACCTTCCGAGCATTTACGAAGTGCCTGTAAATATGCAAAATCAGGGTTTCGACGAGGTGATTTTAACCAAAATGGGCATTACCCCGGGCGAACGTCCCGCACTTGGTCCGTGGCGCGACTATTTGGAACGCCGCAAAAACGCAACTAAAACCATAACTATCGGACTTGTAGGTAAATACGACCTTCAAGACGCATACAAGAGCATTCTCGAAAGTCTTGCCCACGCCGGAGTGTACAACGACCGCAAGGTAAAGACGTTATTCGTTAATAGTGAGAATATTACACGTAAAAATATTGCCGACACGCTCAAAGGAATGGCAGGCATTGTGATATGTCCCGGATTTGGTCAACGCGGCATCGAGGGCAAGATAATTGCGGCAGAATATGCCCGAGAGCACAATCTCCCCGCCTTTGGAATCTGCCTTGGAATGCAGATGATGGTGATAGAGTTTGCCCGCAACGTGCTTGGCTACACCGATGCCGACAGCATTGAAATGAACCCCTCCACTCCCCACAACGTTATCGATATTATGGAGGAGCAGAAAAACATCACCAACCTCGGCGGCACAATGCGTCTGGGCGCTTACGATTGCCAAATCAAGCCCGACACCCGCACTTACAACGCTTACGGCAAAAAAGAACTTATCAAAGAACGCCACCGCCACCGTTACGAGTTTAACAACAAGTACTTAGCCGATTTTGAAGCCGCCGGAATGAAATGCGTGGGCACAAATCCCGGTTCGGGCTTGGTAGAGATTGTGGAGATTCCATCGCATCCGTGGTACATTGGCACGCAGTTTCACCCCGAATACTCGTCGACCGTGCTCCACCCCCACCCCTTGTTTATGGACTTTATCAAAACGTGCGCAGAGTTGCAAAAATAGCAGCATTTTTGGCATAAGGCGTTAATTCATACAAAATTTTTGTATTTTTGCGCCCTAAAAAAACGCAAAATGGGCAAAGAGAAAGCAATATTCAACCGTCAGGCACTCCTTTTGGGCAACGACGCAATGGACGCCATACAATCCAAACGTGTGATAATATTTGGAGTAGGCGGAGTGGGCAGTTGGTGCGCCGAAAGCCTGATACGCAGCGGAATACGCCACCTCACCATCGTCGACAGCGACCGCGTGTGCATCACCAACGTAAACCGTCAGTTGCAAGCCACCACCAAAACCGTGGGTCTTGTAAAAGTGGACGTACTGAAAGAGAGGCTGTTAGAAATCAATCCCGACGCTCAAATCAACGCCGTTCAGGAGATATATTCTGCCGAAAACGACCCGATGTTTCAACTCGAAACCTACGACTATATCATCGATGCCATCGACAGTCTTGAACACAAAGTAAGTCTGATACTTAGAGCGTCGGAATGTAACGGCAAACTATTTTCGGCAATGGGCGCCGCGCTAAAAATGGACCCCACAAAAGTAGAGGTGGCAGAATTTTGGAAAGTGCAAGGCTGCCCCTTGGCGCGTGCCGTCCGCAATAGGATGAAACGCAACAAAACCTTCCCCAAAAAGAAATTTCTCTGCGTCTACTCGCCCGAACTGCTCTGCAACAAAGGCACCGCCTCCACCTGCGGCACAAATGCGTGTATGTGTCCCAAAGCCATAATCGCCGCTGGCAACCCCGACCTCATCAACCACGAATGGTGTTCGTCAAAAGCCCAAATCAACGGCACAGTAGCCCACATCACCGCCATCTTTGGCTTCACCCTCGCCGGCCTGATAATCCAAGACATCACCCAAATGTAGCGGCGCGATGTTTGGATTTGTGCAAAATTTTGGGTGATTAATGTTTGGATTTGTGCAAAATTTTGGCGTTTTTATGTTTGGATTTGTGCAAAAAAAAGCCGATTTTATGTTTGGATTTGTGCAGAAAGTTTTTTAATTTTGCAGAAAATCAATAACTTAGAAAAATTATTTCACCGTAAGTAAAAAGGTGGTGATTTGTTATCCTTTTAACATTTTTTAACAATATACTCACGCATACTCCTGCACAGTATTTTTGCAAATTTAGGCGTTTTTTTTGACCCAAAGCCCTTATTATATTTCGTCATTATATTTACACTTAAAAATTATACAATTTTATTTGTTTTGATTATCTCAGAGCCCTATCTTTGCTGTTGATAAACTTATATATTAACCACTAAAAAACACAAAGACATGCAAAAAACAATCAAAACAATCATCGCCTTAATATGTATGCTTCAATTAGTTGCATGCAGTAGTACACAATCAAAACAAATCGAAGGCACTTGGGAAAGAACAGAATCAGAATACAACGACGGCGTAACTACCACCGTCACCGCCCGCATCACCTTCAACCGACAAGAATCTTCGGGTGGAACATTTGTAATGCTTATAGGCATGCAAGCATCAGTTGTAGAAATGGCGGCACAAGTAGTAGGCGATTGGAATATCTCATTCGGTACTCTGAACTTCTACCCTGATATGAGCACATTGAAAACCGATAAAAACATTTTTGCAATTGACGTTGACGTAGAAAGCCTCGTTAGAAGCGCATTTTCAGGAAGCGACAATGAAGAGGGTAGCACTATAATAGAACTCAACGAACGAATCTTAAAATTATACGATGAGGGCGGATTTATCACGTTTCACAGAGTAACCCAAAAACAAACCACGTACACCGAACCGACAGAACAACTCGACAATACCGAAGAGGCTGACGAGCAATACGTTTGCGAGGATAATTACGAGCGGCTTTGGAGGGTGGCATCTGAACGCGCACTCACTTACAGCGACATCGCCAACCTCTCCAAAAAAGAAAGACGCATACTACGAAACTACTTCTACGCAAGATTTTTCTACCGATTCAAGTCAAAAGACCTTCAAACATTCTTTTCGCAATACTCGTGGTACAAACCATTATACGACGATGCTTCAATCGTAGAACACTCTCTCACCACCATCCAACAGAAAAACATCAAATTTATTAAAGACAACGAGTAGACTGTAATATTTTTTTTCAAAAAAAAACTCTGATGGCTTGACTTTTTGAATCGGTCGCCGTATATTTGCGTAGATAGAGAATTATTAAAGAACTGTATTATGATTACGATAAAAATAGAAAGCAACCCATATAAGAAAAACATCAGTTATTACCTACTTGATGAAACAACACAAGAGTACATTGCCGTAGAGGATGACAGTGCAAATAGTAAACTGAGGAATAACGAATTTAAAAATTGCTTTTTACCTTTTAAAGCAAAAGACATTTTACATCAAATTAAAGCCGAATATGGAGATAATCTTAAAATCATCTTCGATGGACCAGATGAAGAATTTGATGAATTAAAGCAAGTACAAAAACTATCATTTGATAGATTTAATACTATTAATCTCCATCAAGGAGTAAAATTTCTTGAAAATGGATACACTGTCATAAAAGAGATTAAAGATATTTTCAAGAAAATAGAACCAATAATTAATAATAGTGTCGAAATTGATGATACAGAAATCAAACAAGTAATAAGTCAATATAGAGATGTATCAAATGATACAATACCCATTTGCATAATTGGCAATACTAATATGGGTAAATCAACATTCATTAATGCACTTTTAGGTGCAGAATATCTTCCACAAGACAAAGACCGCTGTACAGCAAAAATCTATAAGATAGCACAATCAGAACAATCTAACTCAATAACTGTTAAGTTTCGTTATCAAGAAAACCCTGTGGAAATTACCATTAATAAAGATATCATAATAGAAGGTAAGTTACCCAAAGAGTTCAAAAATGAAATACAAACAAAGTTAATTAACCCAAGTTTAACACAAAAAACAAATACTCTATTAGAATATTTGAATCTATACAATGAAACAAATCAAGAATCTTATATCAATCAATTGATAGAACTTATAGTTCCTTTTAATTCAAAAGTTCTACAAAGCACTGACAATAAGTACATTATCTTCGATACACCCGGTTCTAATTTTGACAATAATGATGAAGATTTAAAGTTGGTTCAGGATTTAATGAAAACTATGACCAACGGACTCATTATATACATTAGTGATTATTCAGGATTATCTACCACTGATAACAAAAACCTAATTAATGAATTACGTTCTTTCACAAACATAGATCAACGATTTACTATTCTTGCTATTAACAAAGCAGACAGCATTAATGATCTAAAAGAGACAGAATGGAACGTTGATGCCGAAAACAAAACTTTAAACCAAACAGTTCCACGAGAAATTGCTAATGTTGGGTTGCAAGGTATCTTTTTTGTTTCCTCATGGTTCGGGCTCGGTTATAAAAATGGAGGTTCTTTTGTAGATAAATACGCCTCAGAAGTTTATGCGAGAAACGTTAGAGATTTTGATAACTCAGACCCACATTTTACAAAACGTCTATACAAATTCAATATACTTCCTATTCAATTAAAACAAGATGTTAACGATGACATAGACCCTGTATATTTAAATAGTGGATTGTATAGTATAGAAAAAGCCATTGACACGTATGCTTCTCGGTATTCCACATACAATAAATGTACTAAATCATACGAGTTAATAAATGAGATAATCACTAAAACTAACAAGAAAATAGAAAAGGCAACAACAGAAATAGAGATAAAAACCGAAGAATTCAAATCCCTATTAGCAAAGAAGAAAAAAGAACTCATTGATAACTTGCAAAAGGCTGTTTTTAGGAAAAGAATGGATTACGGTTTGGATTGGAACGAAAAAACCAAAAAGGAAATTGTAGATATCAATAATAAAATCTATTTTACAACAAAAGAACTCGCTGAAAGAGAAGAAAACATTTTTAAATCAAAATCAAACGAACTTCGCATTTCGGAATTAAAAACAAACGTGGATAAAGCGTGGGAAGATGTCAATATATCTGAAATATGGGACAAAGGGAAAGGGTTAAAGAAAGTTTGGGAAGACATAAAAACATACCTTTCAAAAGACGATACGTTAGATCAAAAACAAAAAGAAGCAGCAATTGCTTCTTACAATAAATCAATTGAAGTATTCTCAGAAGAGTTTTATAAAAAAGCAACAAGTGAAAATAGTTTATTATTCAATCATCTAAAAAATTATTCAGACAATTATTCCGACATATTGAGACAAGAACTATCTAAAATTATAACGGACTCCGATGCCCTGACACAAAATGACAAAGATCGTTTATGTGGTAAAATTGCTGAATATCAACAAATTAAAAACAAAATGCCAAAATTTGATGATAATCAATACTACAAATATAAACGGAATTGGGTTGTGCGTTTTTTTAGTGGTAATGAACGCATTGATGTCTCAAAAGTAGAACTAGATTTTAATACAAAAATGCGACAAACAATAGTAAAATGGTTCGAAGAATCAAAAGAAAACCATATTAATACTTTTAATTCTTGGGCAAACAATCTCCTCAATATGATTACTCAGGATAGTGTTATTTTAGAGAATAATCCATCGTTAATAGAACTTAATAATGAAAAATCCGAGTTAGAAAACCGAAAACAAGAATTAGAAAACAATAGAGTTCAACTAAATCAATACAAAAACGAAATTGAAGAAATGATTAATTTTTCAAATAAATAGGAGACAATTATATGGGAATCAAATCATTCATAATAAAAAAGGCAGGGAAAGCCGCAGAAAAAGCGGCTGATAAAATAGCAAAATTATCTTCATTAAGCCCTGAGCAATTAGAAAAGATACAACAACAAAAAGATGAATATTTATCAGAAAAGCCAGATCCTAACGATTTTGAAGCCATCAAACTTACAAACAGATTGTTAGCATCGGCAGGAACAGAAATATTCAATGCCTATCTGCCTCAAATTTCGCAACTATATGCCCCAATCGAACACGAAAAGTCTGATATTACAAATTTTAAGACAACATCTAACATCCGTTATGTTAATATCACCAAATGGGTAGTTGATCCGGAAGAAAATAGTCTCGAAAAGTTGATAAACGTATACGAAGTTTTATCCAACGAAGAATGTAATATAGGATTAATTTTCCATAGAGATGCATTCAAAACTGATGTTTATTTATCTGTAACCAATTTAAAAAATTCAATAAATTCAGCCGATGTTAAAGAGTTTACAGAGAGAATAACAAACGCAATCAAAGGAAACTTTCCGGGTGCCGAATATGGTAACATCATAATACCAAGCGAGAACAAATCATTACCTTGTTTAGATAATCTTAACCTTGAAAAATGTTCCGTTGCAAGTATCACAAATATTCCAACTGAAAAATCGGAAAAATTTGTCTGTCAGACTATTGAAAAACTATTAGATGGTATTGTTCCGACTAATAATGGCGTATCTGATTATACCATTATCCTTCTTGCCACCCCAATTCGAGACATCGAAGAACGCAAACTTCATCTTTCTGAAATTTATTCAGGACTTGCACCTTATGCAGGTTGGCAAACAAATTTTACATTTACTGATACATCATCTACCAATTCAATGGCGACCTTTGGTGTCAATGTTGGTGCAAGTGCAGGTCTTCAAAATGGTACAAGCCAATTTAATACACTAAATAATTCTACGACAGAATCATCAAACACATCTGATACCAATGGAACTTCTGATACAATAGGACAAAATTCACAACATTCAGAAGGCAGTAACACACAACATACAGAAGGCTCTCAAATCAGCCATACTAATACCAAAGGTAGCAGTAATAGTGAGGGAAAAGGAGTTAGTGGTGGATTTAGACCTTTTGGAATCGGTATTGACACTAATGCAAATAATAATCACAGTTGGCATAGTTCAACCGCCAATACAACTGGCAGCAATATTTCTAACTCAATAGGAACTTCTATTTTAAATTCAGTCGGTAATAGTACAGCAAAAACTGTATCACACGCACTAACTAAAAGTTTAGGTCAAGCATTGACAAAAGGGATAGCAAGTACACTCGGTGCTACCAAGAATTTAAGTTTAGGAGCAAACTTCGGAGCAAATTTTGCAAGGGCTTCTAATGTAACTGCCACAGTCGGAAAAAGTGAAGGAATCACTCAGTCGTTTACCAACTACAACATTAAGCATGCATTAGAAAAACTCGAAATGCAAATGAAACGATTGGACACAAGTTCTGCATTAGGATTTTGGGATTTTGGTGCCTATGTCATCAGTAAAGATGAAACCATTACAAATAATGTTGCACATTCATATCTTGCCCTTACACAAGGAGAAGAATCCTATATGAGTCAATCTGCCATCAATTTTTGGAGAGGTAATTTGGCAAACGATAATTCAGAATCAAAAGCCGCAAAAGAAATATGCTCTTATCTGCAACAATTAAGACACCCTATTTTTGGCCTCGATGAAAAAATAATCGAACAATATCCTGATTTCTTGGTATATCCCACAGTAGTAACCGCCACAACTGGGCTTTCAGGCAAAGAACTTGCTTATTCATTAAACTTTCCAAGAAAATCAATATCAGGTTTGCCGGTTATTGAATGTGCAGAATTTGGTAGAAACATATCAACTTTCGATTCTAAATCGGATGATAATACTATCAAAATCGGCAAAATCTTCCATATGCACCACGAAGAAACCGCCAATGTTAATTTATCAATTAATTCTCTCGCATCGCATACATTTGTTGCAGGTTCAACAGGTAGCGGAAAAACAAACACTATTTTGCAAATACTTGACAAATGCAGCGAAGAGGATAAAAAATTCCTCGTTATTGAACCAGCAAAAGGAGAGTACAAAGACGTTTTAGGAAATAATAATGATGTCCATGTATACGGCACAAACCAAAAACTATCTGATTTATTGAGAATCAATCCTTTTAGTTTTCCGTCAGAGATTCACGTTTTGGAACATCTTGACCGTCTTGTGGAGATTTTCAATGTTTGTTGGCCAATGTATGCCGCTATGCCCGCAGTATTAAAAGAAGCAGTTGAAAAATCATACGAAGACTGCGGTTGGAATTTAACCGAATCTACCAACAAATACGGAGATAATCTGTATCCTACATTTACTGATGTTACACGAAATATTCGCACGATTATCGATTCGTCAGAATACGATGCTGAAAACAAAGGAGCATACAAAGGTTCTCTTATCACGCGATTAAAATCCCTCACTAACGGTATCAATGGTTTGATTTTTACAACTGATGAACTTGGAAATGAAAAACTATTTGACGAAAATGTCATCGTAGATTTAAGCCGTGTGGGTTCTTCGGAGACAAAATCTCTTATTATGGGTATGCTTGTTCTTAAATTACAAGAATACCGCATAACCAAAGGTGCGACAAATGCAAATCTTAAACATATCACCGTTTTGGAAGAAGCCCATAATCTTCTTAAACGTACCGACACAACACAACTGCAAGAATCAGGCAATTTGGTTGGCAAATCGGTTGAAATGCTCACTAATGCCATTGCTGAAATGCGCACATACGGCGAAGGGTTTATCATTGCCGACCAAGCCCCAGCATTGCTCGATATGGCAGTAATACGCAATACCAACACCAAAATCATTCACCGTCTGCCCGACCTTGGCGACCGCGAACTTGTTGGCAAAGCCGCCAACTTAAACGACCGTCAGATTGAGGAACTTGCCAAACTTCCGCTTGGAGTTGCGGCAATCTATCAAAACGAGTGGATAGAAAGCGTTTTGTGTAAGGTTTCACATTACACAGATAATAATACACCATTTAAATATACACCCGCTCAATCCGAAAAGGCGGAAGCAACATTGAAAGACCGTATTACATTTACTAAATATTTGTGTCAATGTGCAAATGATTCCGAAAAAATAAAGGAAATAGCAAACAAAGCAAAACAAGAATACAAATTCAGCGGTTCTCTATATGTGGCAATCATTCAATATCTTGAATCCTCTGATAAGAAGCCTAACTACGACAAACTTTCGTTCATAGTATCTTCTTTATTCCCTGAGTTTTCCAAAACATTAAAAGATTCAGCCTTAAAAAATCCTGACAATGCTTCTATTTGGCGCAATGATTTACAAGAACAAATAGAAAATGTTCTTCGTGAATGTAATCTGGAAAACGATCTACTGTTACGAAACAACATTTTGCAATGTCTTTTGCAAAATTTTATAATATTTGAACTTAACAAACGACAATTGTTAAACGAACTAATTCATCCACAAACAAAATAATAGTGATATGAACATAGAAGGATTGACTGATATTGCCAAAAATTCGTTAAACGAAATTGGCTCTTCCAAGCCGGAAGTCTCTAATATGCGATTAGACACTTCCGGTCCATTAGACTTTTCGCGACCTACTGAAATTGACAATAGTTCCGAAAACTCCAAACTTGACACAAGTAAGGAACAAGATTATTCTAGGGAGACAGAGCGCAAAGACGACTCTATGTATTCTGATTATGATGACCGATGGGGGCATACTCCAAAAGATTCCGAGAAAGGTACTTGGGAAGGTGAACGAGGAGAATCAGTGTTTGTACCAAATGATACACCTGATAATAAAGAAATTAATGATTCCCTTAAAGCAAAAGATCTTAACGGATTAGAATATAAAGACGCTTGTGCTGATTTTTCATCTGTTGCAGAAGAATCGGTAGAAATAAGTAATATGACCAACGACAGATATGGTAAAGGAGGAAACTTTGAACAAGCATATTCAGCACTTGCCGATAAGTTCAATGCTGAAATAAAAGACGGTAAAACAGATTGGACAACTCGTGATGTATGGGATTGGTCGAAAGACACAACAAAACATGACGGTCACACATTAACAGTTCACGAACGAAACGACTTGAAGACATGTGATTTTGTTAGATCTGATTTACATGAATTTTTTACCCACTCAGGCGGAGTTGGTGAATATAATGCAAAAATTAAACAATTTAATAACGGAGGTTTCGATGAATAAACAGACTTTAACTATTTGGAATCGCCAATTTGATTTGGACATCGTATTTGATGTTTTTGAAGGCGAAGAAGTTACAACACAACAACAAAATGCCTTGAAGACTTTTGTTGCTAACGCTTCTATAATTGATTCTTGCAAATCTAATGTTGAACAATATTGTATAAAGCATAGCAATGGACAAATTAGTTCGGTAGATAACATATTCAAGTATGTTATCCCCAAAGCCTTATTTGTTGTTCGCAATAAAAATGAAAAACGAACCGTAGCCATAATGTGCAATTTCAAATTTGATATGGATCACGGTTTGGCGATTGTTTTTGAAAACGAATCATTCTCCGAAATTGGTGAAGAAGGTTTGATAGCGTAATCAAAAGGGAATTTGCCCATCAATTAGCAAAAAAAGTGGTCGCAAATTGCGACCACTTTATAATTCATTAATATTTACCTTAATAAAGGTATGCAATATAAATAGTCAACATTTATGGAGTAGTGCTTATCTTCCTCTCTATTCTTGTATTATACCTAACTTTCGTAAAATATCGTCTAATAAATATTTAAAGTTTTCAAAATAACCAATATCTTCGTGATTGCCATTTAAGACATCATCTTTTATATGTTTGACTATATTATCCAACTCTTGATATGTAATATTCCCTTTATTATCACCATACTCAATAGAAGAAATAATATCTTTATTAGAAACCCTAAACTGAAACCAATGCAATACTTTTGACCACCAAGAATTATTATTACTCTTTTTCCATCTTTTAGATTCACTTTCACTTGGACAAAACATCATCAGTTCGTTGAATTTCAATTGTTTACCAGTCATTTTGTCAACAATTACGACATTCCTACCTTCATAAAAATAATTCTCCTCCTTAATATAATTCTCCAAATAAAAAAAATACAAATATGCATCCTTTGTTTTATTAGGATTATGTGGTTTGTATTTATAATAATTGTCATTTTTCCCTTGTTCTGTATATAAATAATAATCTAACATATCAGGTGTTATATTGTCATTATTAAATTGTGAGGGATCTTTTTTATATGATTTTTTTAACCGTTCGATTACGTCTCCTCCACTATATCCCGCTTTATCTCTGTCAAAAATAAACAAAACTTTTTTAATATTGTTTTTAGGGAATCGAGTTAATGTATTATTATAAAAATGTTCCGTATTACCAGAACCTCCGGCAGATAAGAAAAATACGTCATTAAAACTCTGAGTATAATCCAAGAAGTCAATAGCCTTACGAATAATTTTATCATCGGATGGACCCTCAACAACAACTAAATATGGCATTCCTTGAATTCCCAAAGCATCCAACATATTATAGTCCCCATATTCTGACAATGCCCTTGCAACATTTACATTTTTACTTAGATGCCCACCATCCAACATAATAATTGCATTTGGATCTACATTACTAACTAATACAGGATTATGAGAAGTCAAAAAAATTTGTCCGGGACATTTTTTTAGTATGTTGATGAGTTTCATTTTTTTTGTATAATCAATGCTCGCATCAGGCTCATCCAACAGAATAATCGAATTTTCGTCAGCCACAATAGCCATACATAACAACAAAGCGTAGTTTTTTAGTCCATCAGATAAGGATGAAATAACATTTTCTGATACTGTCCAAGAGAACCGATCTCTAAAAACATTTTGATAATGAAACCAAAAGAAATCTTTTATGCTTCGATTTAAATCTTTATGTAAAGAAAAATAATCCGTTAAAGATTGCTTATAAAACCCTTTTACATTATTCCATTCCTTTATCTTAAACTCCGATTCAAACCATTTATTAGACAAAGATGGATCAACTTGAATATCTATAAAAATCTCTTTTAACGATAAAGATTCATCATGGATAATTGATTGAATATAATCATTTACAATATCATTGCTACCCAAAGTACTTGCATAAAACAAAGACAATAGAGAAATGGATACCAATTCAGCATTAAAGAGAATTATATTAGAATTATTATTTCTAGACCATGCATTCTCATCTTTTGAATTATTAAAAACCAAAATATTAGATGGAAGATACTTGTTCAAATCATCAATATACGCAAATTCTTCATTTTCACAATTCACAATCTCTCCGTCCCTATATTCTTTATGTTGCTCACCATAATAATACTGTATATTATCACAAATAATAGTCAAATATCCATCATCTCTATCCCAAGTATCAGAATTAATAACCAGTTTATGCTCATCTCTTGAAAAGTATATCTCTACTCCATTATTAACCATATCTAAATTAATAGAGCCACTATCCCGTAATAAAAAAGAAGAATATATAAGATCAAGTAAATAAGATTTACCAGAACCATTTAATCCAATTATAAGATTCAAGTTAGAATTGGTTGCAAAATTTAATTCAACTTCACATCCTTGTTTATCTAACATCTTAATTTTATCTATTCTAAAACTCATTATTTCTTTTTTTGCAAATATATAAAACAATTTGTTTATTCCCAAGAGTATATCAGTATTTTTTTTAATACACACGGCAACTTACAATCTTCTTTTGCCCATCACATTATCTTATATTTGCCAAATGAACCACGTAAAAAAATGGGGAACGACACTGTTTTGATACTAAATAAAAAATTAGTACTTCGTATTCAGCAAATTATCATTGATAAGAATATCTTTTGAGGTCGCATTTTGCGACCTCAAAAACAATCATTAAGCCACCTAAAAATGGATATCACAAATTGTGATTTCCATTTTTTCTCATATTTATGAATAAAAAATTTGCCATTGTCAAAATAAAAAGGTACATTTGCAGAATCATTAAAACCATTTGCGTATGCCTGAAACAAATCTTACCATTTGGGTAACATCTGCAAAAACAATCGCTCCCTGCACATTAGAACTCACTTTTAACGAGGGGAGCGTTAAAACTTTTGACTGCACTCCGCTGATTGAGCGGTGCAAACTATTTGAACCGCTCCGCGACAAATCTGTTTTCGAGAACTTTGCTCTCGACGGATGGACTGTAACTTGGCTCAACGGCTCAATCGACATTGCTCCTGAATATCTATTTGAAGAAGGCATTGCAGCGTAGTGCGCTGTTAACCAATATTTTCACTAATCAAAACGCACTATTTTACAAAAATTGACTTCCCAAAACGCACTATTTTACATTTTTTCTCTCTCATAAACGCACTATTTTACATATTTTCGCTCCGCAAAACGCACTATTTTACATCCCCCCTTCTCTCCTATCCCCAAAAATAGGTATCGGCGGCACTGTGGCGGAGGCAAAATATCCCTACAAATTATATTTGCCAATGCCGTGGGTTATTCGTATTTTTGCATTGATAAAAAATTAAACTTTATGCAACAATCAAATCTGTTAAAATCCCTGACCGACGAGGGTATCGAACTTTTAAAAAATCTAATACGCACGCCGTCGGTTTCGCGCAGTGAGGATAAGACTGCCGAACTGATATTCAATTACTTAAAGAATCACGGCGTGGCGGACGTTTACCGACACCTTAATAATGTATGGGCTGTGAGCAAAAATTTCGACGAAAAAAAGCCCACTATCCTCTTTAACTCGCACCACGACACGGTGTTACCTGCCAAAACTTACACTCGCGACCCGTTTTCGCCCGATGTAGAAAACGGCATTCTCTATGGTCTCGGCTCAAACGATGCCGGTGGTCCGGCTATCAACCTCATTACCACGTTTTTATACTTTTACAATAATGAGCAATTACCTTATAATCTGATAGTTGCCATTACTGCCGAAGAAGAAAATTCAGGCGACAATGGTGTGCAAAGTATATTAGACAAACTTCCGCCTATTGAATTTGCCGTTGTGGGCGAACCTACCTGTATGGAAATATCTGTGGCAGAGAAAGGTATATTGGTTCTCGACTGTCTGGCTCACGGCAAAACGGGACACGCCGCACGCAACACAGGCATCAACGCCATCTACAAGGCTATGGACGACATCGCGTGGTTTAAAAACTACAAATTTGAAAAAACATCTCCGTGGCTTGGCGATGTAAAATGCACAGTAACAGGCGTTAACGCAGGCACTTTGCACAACGTTATTCCTTCGGAATGTTCGTTTATGGTAGACGTGCGCATCACCGAAAAATACACTCACCAAGAGGTTTTAGACATTATCCGTCGCGAAATTCCCAACAAAGACACCGAGGTAAAGCCCCGTTCGTTTAAGTTGAAATCGTCGCATATAGATGAAAATCACCCGTTTATACAGTTGGCAGCAAAACGTGGATTCAAGTTGTTTGGTTCGCCCACCACATCCGACCGCGCCGTTATGCCATACGCAAGCCTCAAAATGGGTCCTGGCGACAGCAACCGCTCGCACACAGCCGACGAGTACATTCTGTTAAGCGAAATCACCGACGGAATAGAAAAAACCGTAGCCTTGTTTGAAGAATTTTTTAAAGTGAAATCATAATACACTATATATTAAATATTTATACAAAATAATTATTTCATTTTTATTATGAAAATTTCAAAAATTCACGCAAGAGAAATCCTCGATTCAAGAGGCAACCCCACAGTAGAGGTTGATGTAACATTAGAAAACGGCGTAATGGGCCGTGCAGCAGTACCGTCGGGCGCATCTACCGGCGAAAACGAAGCACTCGAACTCCGAGACAAAGAAAACAAAGGCCGTTATCTTGGCAAAGGCGTTTTAAAAGCCGTAGAAAACGTCAACACCATTATTGCACCCGCGTTGGTAGGCGACTGTGTGTTTGACCAAAGAGCGTTAGACTACAAAATGATTGCCTTAGACGGCACCAAAACCAAGTCGAAACTTGGTGCAAACGCTATTCTCGGCGTATCGTTAGCAGCAGCCAAAGCGGCAGCCAACGCCTTGAACATTCCCCTCTACCGATACATCGGCGGTTGCAATTCGTACACCCTCCCGCTGCCTATGATGAACATTATCAACGGCGGAGCCCACTCCGACGCACCTATCGCATTCCAAGAGTTTATGATTGGTCCTGTTGGCGCAAAAAGCATCAAAGAGGCAGTTAGAATGGGCGCAGAGGTGTTCCACAATCTTGCCAAACTTTTGAAAGAACGCGGACTTTCTACCGCTGTGGGCGACGAAGGAGGTTTTGCTCCGGCTCTCAACGGTATCGAAGACGCTCTCGGCATTATCGTAAAAGCCATTGAGAAAGCAGGTTACAAACCCGGCGAACAAGTGCGCATTGCTATGGACTGCGCCGCAAGCGAATTTGCTACTCAAAAAGACGGAAAATTCTTCTACAACTACAAAGAACTCAAAAACGGTGCAAAGAAAGACCCCAACGGCAAGGAATTAGACGTTGACGGACAGATTGCATTCCTCAAAGACCTTTGCGAAAAATACCCCATCTACTCTATCGAAGACGGTCTCGACGAAAACGATTGGGAAGGCTGGGCAAAACTTACCGCACAACTCGGCGACAAAGTTCAACTCGTGGGCGACGACCTCTTTGTTACTAATACTCAGTTCCTTAGAAAAGGTATCACAAGCAAAGTGGCAAACTCTATCCTTATAAAAGTAAACCAGATTGGCTCGCTTACCGAAACCTTAGAAGCCATCGAACTTGCTCATCGTCACGGATATACAACAGTTACATCGCACCGTTCGGGCGAAACCGAAGACGTTACCATTGCCGACATCGCCGTTGCCACCAACTCGGGACAAATCAAAACCGGCTCAATGTCGCGTACCGACCGTATGGCAAAATACAACCAACTGATAAGAATTGAAGAAGAACTCGGCGATTCGGCTCAGTACAAATTTGAAAAACTCACTGGATTTAAATTGTAAATCATTATAAACTAATTACTTAGTTTTACTTAATTTTTTAGACCGTCATCCATTGGCGGTCTATTTTTTTGCCACTTAGTAGTCATTCAAAAAAAATCCCGAAAAAACATTCGGTGGATTGATTATTTTTATAAATTTGCAGCGAATTATATTATAGCGATAACAAAACAAACAAACAAACAAATAGATAGTTTTATGATTTACACAAACGAAGTGCAGCACATGTGCTGTGTTGCAAAAGGCGCAAATCACGCCAATGCTCCCATACCTGAGGAAGGCAAATGGGTGCATGCAAAAGAGATTAAGGACATTTCGGGCCTTACACACGGTATCGGTTGGTGCGCACCCCAACAGGGATGCTGCAAACTCACCCTCAACGTAAAAGAGGGCATTATCGAGGAAGCACTCGTTGAAACTCTCGGTTGCTCTGGTATGACCCACTCAGCCGCTATGGCATCTGAAATTCTTCCTGGCAAGACCCTTTTGGAAGCCCTCAACACCGACCTCGTATGCGACGCTATCAACACCGCAATGCGCGAACTTTTCTTGCAGATTGTTTACGGACGTACACAGTCGGCTTTCTCAGAAGGCGGACTTCCCGTTGGCGGATCGCTCGAAGACCTCGGCAAAAACCTCCGCAGCCAAGTGGGTACAATGTACGGCACAAAAGCAAAAGGCAGCCGCTACCTTGAAATGACCGAAGGCTACTGCACCAAGATGGCTCTCGATGCCAACAACGAAGTTATCGGTTACGAATTTGTAAACCTAGGCAAACTTATGGACGCTCTCAAAGGCGGCGCAACAGGTCCTGAGGCTATCGAAAAGGCAAAAGGCACATACGGCCGTTTCAAAGACGCAGTTAAATATATTGATCCACGTAAAGAATAATAAACACTATGGCATTATTTGAAAGTTACGAGCGCCGCATCAACCAGATCAACGCCGCTCTCAATAAATACGGTATCAAAGATATCGACGAAGCAAAGGCTATCTGCACTGCCAAAGGTCTCGACCCCTACAAAATGTGCGAAGACACTCAGAAAATCTGTTTCGAGAATGCAAAATGGGCTTACGTTGTAGGCGCTGCTATCGCCATCAAAAAAGGCGTTAAAACCGCTGCCGACGCTGCTGAGGCTATCGGCGAAGGCTTGCAGGCATTCTGTATTCCCGGCTCTGTTGCCGACGACCGCAAAGTAGGTCTCGGACACGGCAACCTTGCAGCACGTCTGCTCCGCGAAGAAACCGCTTGTTTCGCTTTCCTCGCTGGTCACGAATCTTACGCTGCTGCCGAAGGTGCTATCAAAATCGCCGAAATGGCAAACAAAGTTCGTAAAAAACCCTTGCGCGTAATCCTCAACGGTCTTGGAAAAGATGCCGCTAAAATTATTTCGCGTATCAACGGTTTCACATACGTTCAAACTGAATTCGACTACTACACCGGCGAAGTAAAAATCATCAACGAAACCAAATACTCTGACGGTGTTCGCGGTGGCGTTCGCTGCTACGGTGCCGACGACGTTCGCGAAGGCGTTGCCATTATGCACAAAGAGGGCGTTGACGTTTCTATCACAGGAAACTCTACCAACCCCACCCGTTTTCAGCACCCCGTTGCCGGCACATACAAGAAAGAATGTGTTGAACAGGGCAAGAAATACTTCTCAGTAGCATCGGGCGGTGGTACAGGTCGTACACTTCACCCCGACAATATGGCAGCAGGTCCCGCTTCTTACGGTATGACCGACACTATGGGTCGTATGCACTCAGATGCTCAGTTTGCAGGTTCTTCATCAGTTCCCGCACACGTAGAAATGATGGGATTCCTCGGCATGGGCAACAACCCCATGGTAGGCGCTACTGTTGCAGTTGCCGTTGCTGTGGCTCAGGCTATGTAATTGATTAAATTACAATAATCTATATAAAAATACCGCCCCGGAATGGAGCGGTATTTTTTTTGAATACTTATTATAGTTTAACATCGTCTAAATCTAAATAAGCAAATTGGTCGATTTCGTTTATTAAACAGAAAATAAGGCGATTGTGGCGGTCGTCATAACAAAAACGGAATGATTGAACCCCCAAATCCAAGGTAGCAACATAATCACCGTTTTTCTTAAAGATTTGGAGTGTCTTAGGTTGGGCTCTTTTATTCCATTCATCGCCGGTATAAAGCGCTAAAAGATAGTCTTTTGTAAAAATGGCCGAATGGAAATTATCATTAATACTACTGCCATAATTTGGTCCTTGAATTGAATATTGTAATTCGCCTGTGAAATTAAAAAAACGCAATAAATCTAATTGGATATGACACTCTACAAAAATACTGTCAGAAATATCAACTGCTACACTAAAACGTTGATTATTAGTAGAAATACTATCGGCAAATTGTGTTAAATTACCGTTGCTCATATTCCAAGTTCCCGAACACTGACGAAAAGTAGATGCACTTGTTGGTATAATAACCTCGCAATAACAAAGAGTATCATTAACATAATAATAATCGGCAGGAAAGGCTTTTCCTGACATCATAAACTTTGTATATGGCTTATAATCAGGAATTTTTACAAGGCTATCAATATTATATGACATAATTTCATATTTACCAAAATCGGCTACATAAAACTCGCCTCGATGGTTGTCGATAACGGGACCGATAGATACAAATTCACCGGGACCTTGACCGTAGTGTGCAGTAGAAACCACATATTCAAAAGTTTCGCTATCGAATAGATGAAGCATATTTTCATGAGAAGTGTAATCGGTGATAACCAAATAGTTATCAACAATATGAGCATTTGCACGTCTTCCAATAAAAACATCTTTAAAATCGATAATTTTAACCTTATCCTTAACGTCGATAATGTTGTCTCTATTAGACTGAATTTTAACATTTTCCGACACTCTACCACCGCAGGCAGAGAGGAATAATAATGATGATAATAAAAAGGTGTGTTTCATGATGATTGAGGTTTTAGTTTTTTTTTCGGGGTAAAAATAGAAAAAAAATTATTTTACCACTTGTATAATCAGTTTTTTTAATTCAGGAACAATAACCGCGGTATTATTTTGAATCGGAGAAAACTCGCATGCACTATCATCTGTAACCTTTATAAGTTGGTAATTTCCCGAAACATTAGGCATCTGAACCTCGGCAACATCGGTTTTAAAACTTTTAGATTCATTGTTCAAGGTATAAAAAACTTCAAACGGAGCAGAGCCCGAAAGAATAACTTTGAGCGGCTCTCCGTAACAAACTGAGGCGTTGTCGAATTCAACCGTAGGGGATTTTTTACGTTTTACAGAGTATACAATTTTATCGGACACACATCCTGATTCTATATGCTTACTATAAACGCTTAATGTGCCGTTTCCTTCGGTATCAGCCCATTTTACCGATACTTCGCTGCCTGTTGTTGCACTAAGTTCTCCGCCTACAACTTCCCAATAATATACTATACCTTGTTCGGGATTGTCTACGCTGTAAGTTTTGGTTTGTGAGGTGCAAACATCGGGCAAGGGAATTGATGGGGGGTCATTTGATAAAGCAAAAGACATAGAAAAAGAAATTAAAGATATGCCTATTGAAATAATCAATGTGAATAAAAATCTAACCATAATTACTATTTGATTATTTTACAACAAACCGTTTGTTACACAATATTGAACTGCCTCACAAATACTATTTACTTTCAATTTATTAAATAGTTTTTGCTTTTGATTTTTTATGGTAAATTCACTCGAATTGGTTTTCTCTGCAATTTCTTTCATAGAATAACCCTGTGAAGAATAACGGATAATAAGTTTTTCTTTATAAGATAATTTTACTATAGGCAGCGGTATCCATTGACCTTTTTTTAATGAATACTCATAATTACCGTGTTCTGTTTCCATAATTATATTGCCCGATTTTTTTGTTGATGACACTGTTACAATGCACATAGCCAACCAAATTTTATCGTTTTTTGCCAACACGGGAGTATAATGCTGATGCAACATAAAATCGCATGCACGAAAATCGTACGAAAGTGAATAGTTTAAATTTTTAATAGATATATTTTTATTAAAGAACTCAAATGCGGCATTGTTAATTACAAACAACATTTTTAAATCTTCTTCGGGAATACATTTTAGATACACCTCAAAACCACACTTTTTAAACTCAGACTTAGTAATGCCACACCACGAGAGCATATTTTGCGAAGCATAAACCACATCGCGTTTATAATAATCAAACAGATACACACCGTGTTGAGTAGCCCTTGCCACAGCCTTTGCAGTATCAATTACGTTGTTAAAATTGGAATAATCCGGTTCCTCAACTATATGCATTGTATTATGCTTTGTAAAAAACTCGGATATTTTTGATTGCAAATCTTGATTACTCATATTATATTGTTTTTGATAGTGTTAGTTTTAGTTTTTGGCAAAAATAACAATCATTTATTATTTCCATTAATTTTTCTCCATTATTTTCACTGTTTTAAAATTTGGGGCAATAATGGCTGTATTGTTATAATGCTTCAATGTTTCACATTTATTATCTTTTATTTTTGTTATTATATACTTACCCGAAATATTAGGCATCTGATATTCCATGTTGTCGGTTTTAAAACTTTTTGCCTCACCGTTCAAGGTATAAAAAACTTCAAACGGAGCAGTACCCGAAAGCATTACATTAAGAGGTTCACCATAACAAACAGAGACATTGTCGAAATGTGCAGATGCTTTACAATCTGATATCCTTGGAATTCGTGGAAAAAATGTAAGATTTAAACACTCAGATTGAATAATTTCTTCAGTAATGCTACCGGATTCTATGCCATCAAGGACCAAAATATAATCATAATTTTGGTGATGTAAGTATATTTTACCATCAACCCCTACTGCCATTTCCCAACAATGATTGCAAACTACATTATTATCATTCTTAGGTAAATCGTATATTATGTCAGGATTGTCAAGAACAAAATCAAAATCTTTATCATATCTGAACCCCTTTAATTTTACGTCATCAACAATCAAAAAGTATCTATTGGTTGGAGAAAACGACATTGTTCTAAATTTGTTGCTTTCAAACCTACGATAAAGAGTTACTTCGCCATTATATTCGTTAAAATTGAGAACAAAGACAACGTCAAAAGCAGTAGCAATTATTTGGGTATTGTCGGATGAATGTTCTACGTCAAATAAAGTGGGTCCAATGGCGATAAACTTATCTAATTTTATTTCTGAAGTATTCCAAAGAAAACAACCATTAGCAGATAGTTTGTAGGTTTCAATTTGATTATTGCGGTAAGCGATAAGTGCAATAAAGTCATCAATGCGAACAAAATCAATAAAAAAACAATAGTGCCCTTCATCATAAATGTATTCCCTATCCAAATTCCCGTTATTGTCAAATTTATATATATATAAAGCTGAATAGAAGGGGTCGTTTGTATTTGTGAATACACCAGCAATATAGTATCCGCCGAGTGGCAATTTGCAACCGATAACATTTCTCGGATTCGGACTGGGTATTGTAATTAGACTTCTGGCATCTGCACTTTTGATTACATAGGTAGATTGATTTGTATTCTCATCAGACTCTAAAAAACCGTAAAGAATCAGATCTCCATTATCATCTGATAGTGAAACTGTATAATTGTTGTATGCATTGGAATGATTGTCTTTATCATTACAGATTAACGTGGCAGGAGACGTGTCGAAAGATAACACAGCACCACCACTAAGCAACCAGTTGTTATACTCCTGTGCATTGCTTTTTGTAAAACACAAAAAGACTGCTATTAAAATTGCAGTCTTTAATCGTATTTTTGCAACCATAGTAAAAAGTCTATTTATAAAGAGGCTCAAAAACATAGCGAACAGAAAACCCATACTGATCCCAACATAAACAATTAATGTAAGCAGAATAGTCATATATTGACTCATTAATTTTTCTTGAGATAGATAAAGGATAATGAAATGGATCAAAATAGTTTTCTCCGTATAAATATCCTTGAGATGTCCAAATCATAGCTTCATCGTTCAGTCTTGTATACCAGCCGTTCACCCAATCAAGCCAAGCCCATTCTGGTTGCTGTTCTGTATTCCTAAATCCACCAAGAGTGTGCTCAGCACGGGAATAATCTATTCCATCACCACCAGGACCTTCTAATCCACCAACAAAAACGTCATAATAAAATAACGTAATTCCATTAGCAAGTTTTTCCAAAGATTGTTCATAATGGTCATCGAGAGTATAACCGTTTTCTGGATATTGACCAATAGCATTACTCTCAATTATATCACAAATATCTTGACGAGACAATAATCTTGCCTTTACCGGCATTTGTAATCTACCTCCAAATTTTTTTTGTGTAGGATTATTGGCTTCATAAACAGGCAATCGCATTGAAATTTCATTGGCAAGAGCATTTGCAGCATTCCATGTATATAGCCTTCCATATTTGCTTACATTGCGCTCATCGTCACCATAAGCCCAACAAGCAGTATCTAATTTTACAGCAAGATTGTCAATCATTACATAAAAATATTTACCGGGTTCGGATTTTCTATCTACTCGTAATAGTTTTATCTCATAATTTTGATTCTTATACGAAAATCTAAGTGTATCCACCAATTTATAATCATCTCCATATTCCAAACGTAAGGCCTCAAGTACGTATGAATACCAATCAATTTCATCAACTAACATACCTTTCGTCAGTTTTCGCGGTTGGAGAGAAAAATTCCATTCCATTTTTTTCCCATCAATAACCAACGGATTTTTTGCTAAACCTTCAGTTAAGATTGTTTCATTCTGTTTTGGTTGAACCTCTGTAACATCTTCATCGCAAGAGTTAAGGGCAAATGCAGTTACTAATAATACTGCGGCTAATGATTTAAACGTATATTTCATAGTAGGTAATTAAAATTAGTTAAACGTGTTTTTTATTATCGCCGTAAATAAACTAACAAAATACACACTCCGCAATAGTACTTTTGTACTATTTTTCCAATAAACTCTCCGCCACCACCTTAGCCGCATTGCCAATAATCTCTGGGCAGGGACGTTTTTTGTAATATTCGGCGGTGCGGTCAGAGGGCACAGGCGATTCTTGAACGGGAGTTTTGGATAATCCGAGGAGTTCGCGGCAAACCACGCTGCCGCCATTTTCCAACTTGAATTTTTCGGCAAAAGATTGAACCAAGGCATAGTTATTAGTGCGTGATTCTTTGATAGTTGGGTCGTCGGCAGGCGAGATAAAACCTGCCATCATCACCATTGCCGAAAACGCTCCGCAAACCTCACGTAAACGACCCATTCCACCACCAAAACCTGATGTAATTATTTTCAGCATTTTAGGGTCGGCTTCGATAACGTCGCTGAATGTTAAAAGCACCGACTGACTACAATTGTATCCTTGAAGAAAATAGTCCATAGCCATTTTTCGGCGTTCTTCGGGATTGATTGATATATTGTTTAAATTCATTGTTGTTTACATTAAAAAGTGATACAAAAATACTTAGAATCTTCGGCTGCCACCACCTGCGTGACGCCCCGAACTTGTGCGATGACTTCCCGAACTACGTCCAGAGTGATAACTACTATGCGATTCGCGGGGCTTGGCTTTTGAACCTATAACCTTATCATCTTCGTATGTTACAGCAAATGAGTTTTCTACAATATAATCATCGGCATCATTACGAGATTTTGTTTGCGGTGAAGCATTTTTCAACAATGCTATTGGCAATCCTACACAAAGCATTACTAAACCAACCACACTGCCAAAAACAATCCAAAGAATCCATTTGAGAGTTTTTGCATCGTTTTCATCTTTATGTTTATAGGCTTCAACAGAGGCATAGTATTCTTTTTCGTAATCGTCGACAAAAACAAGAACAGCATCCACATAACGTCCGGCTTTAACATTAGGCTCAATATGGTCTAAAAAGGTATTGTAGTTATATCGCGCCACTTTATAGGTGTAATACAATTCTCCAAAATCAAAAACGCTTACAGCACGGTATTGCATATCTATTGCCATTACAACGCCGTTGTAACCATATTTTGTGGTTGCGCCAGTACCAAAATCGTTGTATTCATAAAAATCTATGGCAAATTCTTCCCAAGGTTGATTACCGTTTCCGGCTTTTTTGGGGTTAAAATCGGTGGTAACAATTGCCATATCCAAACCCGTAGAATTTATAAACTGTTTAACACGGCGTTGCACCATTTCATACTCCGAAACGCCCAACAATCCGGCCGCATCGTACACTTTTAACGACGAATCCACATACGGGGTACTCATTGCGGCGGAAATCTTAGAATTTGTCAACGAATCGGTGATAAATTTCTTAGAAATATGATAATCTGATGAATTGCGGCGTGCTACCACATATTTTTCCCAACCGCCTTGATAATCAAGTGTATCGGGAGCAACATTAACGGCAGAAATTGCAGGATTGCTGCTTTCGTTTGGCAATGAATCTATATAACCTATAAGCCAAATTATTCCCCAAGTTAATAATCCCAAAAACACGAGGAAAATGCCACAGCCAACAAGCGTTTTTTTTGTATCTTCTTCCATACATCAAGCATTATTAAACAACCAAACAATAAAGAAATAAAGTGGCACAATTATCACTGCCGAGATTGAAATTGTAAGAATCAAAAACCACAGCCATTTTTTGCTTGGCTCGCAAGGCAAAAATCCTTCGGTAGTGCCTGATTGACCGTTGATTGCAAAATGATATTCTGTGCCTTTATACTCAACACTAAGCATCCACACCGGCATCAAAACATATTCGATGGTAGGAAATTCGCTTTTCATTTCCGTTGTTGTGGTGGAACCTTTGGTTAGTTTTCTGTTGAGCGAAGATTGCATACGTGAAGACACACGTTGCAACTGAGCACTACCTTCACGCTCCACATCGTATTTTTCGGCAAGAAATCCCGAAAGATAGGCGTAATTAAAGTCTTTAAGTTGCTCAAAGTCAAACGGTTCGATAGAATCCATCAGAGCATCGTCCATTTTTTTGCTTACATCGGCAGGAATACGTGCAAAATCCATTCGTCCGCTGCGCACATAACTGTGAATATCTAACATATTGCTGTTTGTAGGCGATGTGGTTTCGTATTTACCCGTTACAGTGCCTTCGCAACGTCCGCTGTAAAGGCAAAACGGAACATAAATGCCTTGAATCTTCACATTTTTATGGTCGAAAAACACTCCGGGCACAAAACTCGCTTCTTTGCAATGCTCTGTGTAACAGTTTAATGCCTCATCTTTGCTGATGGTAAAGGGCAAAACAAAATCGGGACGGTATTCGCCCTCTAAACGCTCTTTGATAATGTCGGCGCTACCGCAATAAGCGCAAAATGTGGCGACGGTGTTGGAGTCGGTAACAAGTTCTGCACCACAACTTTGACATCTAAAAACATCTAATTCGGGTTGAGCGGATTCGGTGACGGTGGGCTCAACCTCAGCCGTATTTTTCTCAGTCGCAACATTCTCATCTGCAACGTTTTTGAAATCATCCTCGGTAAATGTTCCGCCGCACGAGGAGCACGTCCACCGCCCTGTGATAGGCGAATAGACAATGTTGGCCCCGCACGACGGACATCTGAGGACTGCGGCGTCGCTATATTTACTTTTGGAAGACATAGAACGCTTTGTATGCCATATAAGTATCTAATTTAGAGACGATTTCAAACGGCGCGTGCATCGAAAGCACAGGCACGCCAACATCGATGGTGTCGATATTGAGGTTTGCCATATAGAGAGCAACTGTGCCGCCGCCGCCAAGGTCTACGCGACCAAGTTCGCCGTTTTGCCAAATAACTTTCTCCTTGTCGAAAAGGTGGTGAATCTCAGCCACAAATTCGGCATTGGCATCGCTCGTACCCGACTTGCCGCGCGAACCTGTAAACTTGGTTACAACCACTCCGTAATTGATAAACGACGAGTTTGCTTTTTCAAAAACATCGGGGAAAGTGGGGTCGAAAGCCGAGTTAACGTCGGCGCTCAGGCATTTAGAATTGCTGAAAACCTGACGCGGATTGGCTCCGAGAGTGGCGGCGAGGTCTTCGATAAAATATTTAAGGTAAGAAGAATTTAAGCCAGTGTTGCCGTCGCTGCCGGTTTCTTCCTTGTCGGTGAGCACTGCAATAGCGGTTTTTTTCGGTTTTTTGATGTCGAGAATAGCCATCAACTCGGGATAAGCACACACCTTGTCGTCGTGTCCGTAAGCGCCCACCATACTGCGGTCAAAGCCAACGTCTTTGGGCTTGTAAGTAGGCACGGCTTCGAGTTCGGCGTTGAGAAGGTCGGATTCTACAATGCCGTATTTTTTGTTCAAAATATCTAACACATTGGCTTTTACGCGGTTGCTGAGGTCTTCGCCCTTGATGCAATTTGCGCCGATAAGAATATTAAGTTCCTCGCCCTTAATAATTTCGGGAGCGGGACGTTTCATCTGATTTTGAGCCAAGTGAGGCAAAAGGTCGGTAACCACAAAAACAGGGTCGCCGTCGTCTTCACCGATGTTAACGGTAATTTTTTCACCGTTAGCCTTGATAATTACGCCGTGAAGCGACAATGGAACGGTTGTCCACTGATATTTTTTTATACCACCATAGTAATGGGTTTTAAAGAGAGCGAGTTCCTCCTGTTCGTAAAGCGGATTTTCTTTAAGGTCTAAACGGGGCGAATCGATATGGGCGGCGGTGATATTAGTGCCTTTTGCAATATCTTCTGTTCCGATAACGGCAAGAATTACAGCCTTGCCACGGTTGTCGAAATAGATTTTGTCGCCGGCTTTCACCTTGTCGCCAAAATGGAACTCTTTGAAACCCTTTTTCTTAGCGGCTTCAATAGCGAAAATATTAATTTCGCGTTCGGTTTTGGCCTTCGACATAAAGTCTTTGTAGCCTTCGCAAAACTTAAACGCCTTGTCAATCTCCTTGTCGTCTAATAAGAGCGAGGCGTTTTTTCTATCCATCATAAGTTTTTTCAGTTCGTCTTTTGTCATAATAGTATAAAAATTTATAATATTAATTTGCTTACTAAGTTAAGGATTTTTTTTGTTAATAACAAATATTATTTTCAAACAACGAATAAAACGAATTAAACTAATTCATTTAGCAAACTAATAAATTAAAAATCAATAAATTAATAAAACCAGTTCGTTTTATTAGGTTAATTCGTTGTTACTAAAAAACATTATTTACCTCTACCGTAAATAAATGCCCCAATTATCGCCGTAAGTGGTGCGGCGAGAACCAAACCAAGGCTGCCGACCATAGTGTGGAGGATTTCGGCAGAGATGAAATTTGAATTGAAAATCGACACAAAGGGCACGCCTTTCGCCATAAATGCCATAAATGCAAACATAAATCCGCCAGAATAGGCAAAGAGCAAAGTGGTTGTGGCTGAGCCAATTACAGGACGGGCAATTTTAAATCCCGAAATCATAAGTTCGCGTCGCGGAAGGTCGGGACGGCGAGAATGAATTTCGTCGATAGAGGCGGCAATGTCGGTGGCAACGTCCATCAACGCTCCCGCCGCCGAAATAAACACTGCCGAGAGAAAAATCTCCGACAAATTGAGGTTAAACCCGCTGTAAATCAATGCTTCGCTGTAATCTTGCACCGTGCCGGGAATCTTAAACCAATGTCCCGAAACAAACGAAACCACAGCCATAAACGCTATGCCCGATGTTGCACCTAAAACAGCCGTAACTCCTTTACGGTCGATACCTACCACAAGAAAAATTATCACCGCCGACGACAAAAATGCCATCAGCAATGCCGCCGGAATTGGACTTACTCCGTTGAGATACATCGGCAAAAGGATTTTCCAAAAGGCTAACGCTGTGAATATAAACGAAATAATTGCCTTTACACCTGTAATTCCGGCAAACGCCAAAAGCGCCACCACAAACACAGCCACAAGAAAAATCTCGATGCCGCTGCGGTAATACTCCGAGGCGCGGATACCGATAACTTTTTCGCCTGTGGGGTCGGTGTTGATGACGGCAAGCACGCGGTCGCCGGGTTTAAAAATCTTGTCGATATTTTTTTGACCGTTGAGAATATTGTCGGCATCGTATTCTTGCCCGTCGAATTTGCCCGAAAGAACTTTGATACGCAGTTTTTGGTTACCGAGCGTTACCACAGAAATGGTGGTGAGGGCGGCATCGTCGGTGCTGAGCACCTCGGCTTTTTCGTAAAGCGTGTTTTCTACAAGCGACGGATTGTCGAAACCCGTAGGCAAAAACGCCAAAACCAATGTTACCGCACTAATTACAGCGATAAACACAAGGTTTCGGCGTTTGTTTTCTTTCGTCAACATATTATTATTTTTTATCAACGAATTAAACTAATTAAACAAATCATTTATTTAACTAATACATTATAATTTAACAAGTTAAATTATAATTCTCCAAATTAAACAAATATAATTCGATGATAAAATGTTATTTTAAATCAGCCAATTGCATTATTTTTTTAGGAATATCTGTGTTGTCGTAGTAGCCGTTGAAATTGTCGGCACCCACACCGATTGCAAACACGGGAACAGGCAACGCAGTGTGCGCAAAACTTGCCCAATCTACACCCGATTTGTTGTCAAGAATATGTGTAACTGTAACAGTGATAGGCTCATACGAACCGTAGTAGAGTTTGTATTCCTCTATCGGAATCATTATTTTGTTGTTCTTAACAAAATCTTTGTGAACGTTGTAGGCTTTTTTAAGGCGATCAATCTCATAATCAGAAAGTTTCAAACCTTTTTCCTCGTTGCCGAGAGCAAAATACTCGTCGATTTTTTTCAAGATAAAATCAAACGAAGCCTTGTTTTTCATATATGCTCTCACCGAATCGGAAAACGAGTAAGCCGTAATTTGCTGATTTTTCATATAGTTAAAAGCCGATTCGTAGCCTGTGCCTGCAAAACCGAGGGTCAAGCCGCCACATTCGTGATCGCCGGTGAGCACAATCAAGGTTTCGTCGGGATGCTTAGCGTAAAAGTCGAGGGCAACGCCGAGAGCACGGTCAAGACCGATAGTTTCGTAAACATTGCTTACAGCGTCGTTGGCGTGGTCGGTCCAGTCGATTTTGCCACCTTCGGTCATTATAAAGAAGCCTTTGTCGTCGTTGTAGAGCAATTCCACAGCCTTAGAAAGGAACTCAGAAAGCACAATTTGGTCGTTTTCGGACTTTTGAATGCAGAGGTCCATATTGTAAGGCAGCGAAGCGTCGTCGGGCAGACTTGCGGTGTCTGACGATGTGCGCTCAATGGTGGCAATCACCTTGCTGTCGCCCGCCTTCAAAGCGTCGAAATCTTTGCGAGAGTTCACAAACTTATATCCGGCAGCGTTTATTTGGTCTAAATAATCGTACAAACCCTTATGCTGCTTGGTGTTCCAACGAACAAAGCCTCCGCCGAAATACTCAAAATTGGTTTTCAAGAGGAAACTGTCGATACGCGCGTATTCGTTGCGGTCGGCACAGTGAGCATAAAAGCACGAAGGCGTTGCGTGGTCGATACTTACGCTTGTAATAATGCCCACTTTCATTCCCTTGTCGTGAGCCATCTCGGCAATTGTGCGGTAAGGTGCTGATGCGTCAGGCGTTACCGAAACGCGGTTGATATCGGTTTTGTTGCCCGTGGCGAGTGCTGTGGCAGCGGCAGCCGAACAAGTGATAAAGCGGTTTTGAGCGTGTGTATTGGCAAGTCCCGCTGCGGTAAACTGCCTAACGTTGAGTTTTCCGGGTTGAAGATTGTATTTTCCGGCGGTTTTTTGGTTGAAAAACTCCAAGAATCCCTCCTCGCTAACGGCTTTTTCAGCCATATTGATTTGAGGTGTTGACATTCCGTCGCCGATAAAATAAAAAATGTACTTGGGTGATTTGGCGGATGTTGCAGTGCCGTTGGCATTGCCGCCATTGTTGTCGCCACCTGCACACGATGCCATCATCATGGCTGTGGCTGCGGACAAAAATAATAATTTGCTTTTCATATCAGATTTATTTAAAAATAATTTGCGCTAAATTACACATTTTTGTAATTCAGCGCAAAATAATCTGATAATATTTTGGAGTCAAAAACTACCTCATCAGCGAAAATTTCTTGCCGATGGAAACCACCGTTGAGTTGTTGAGGAAAACTTGGTTGGTTTTGTGGTTTTGATTTTTGGGTAACTCCTTGTTGTTCTGTGATATTTCGGCAGTATTGCAATCTTGTTCGCGGTTGTTGTCGAGCACTTCGTAAACAGAATTTTCGCTCTTAAACTCAGGAACAATACGTTTCATCATACCCACAATCTTGAAGTTGTCGCCGCATTTTACAAGTCCGATAAGTTGGTTGATTTGTTCCGAAACCTGTGCAAAGTCGTATTCGCGAACCTTGGCAACCATAATTTGCGAGTGTGATGTGGGAAGTGTGGTCTCCTTGTCGTTGAGCACCTCTTCGTAGAGTTTTTCGCCCGGACGAAGACCCGTAAACGAAATTTGAATATCCTTGCCGAGAGTTAATCCCGAAAGTTTAATCATTTTTTTAGCCAAATCGATGATTTTAACCGACTTGCCCATATCAAACACGAAAATCTCACCGCCATTGCCCAAAGTGCCTGCCTGCAATACCAACTGACAAGCCTCGGGAATTGTCATAAAGAAACGTGTGATTTTCGGGTCGGTAACTGTAACGGGTCCGCCCTTTTCAATCTGGGCTTTGAATCTCGGAATAACTGAACCGTTGCTGCCGAGAACGTTGCCAAAGCGTGTGGTAATAAATTTGGTGGGGAAACAACTGTTGAGCGATTGTGTGTAGATTTCGCAGATACGCTTGCTGCAACCCATTACGTTTGTGGGATTTACAGCCTTGTCGGTAGAAATCATCACAAATTTGTTCACCTTATATTTTACTGCAAAATCGGCTAAGAGTTTTGTGCCGAAAACATTGTTTTGAATAGCCTGTGAGGGGTTGTTTTCCATCATAGGCACGTGTTTGTAGGCTGCTGCGTGGTAAATTACCGAAGGATGGAACTTTTCAAACACGGCTGTAAGACGAGTACGGTCGGTAACGCTACCGATAACTATCTCAAAATTAAAGAAGTTGAGTTTTTCTTGGAGTTCGAGTTCAAGGTCGTAAAGAGGCGATTCTGCTTGATCGAAAATTACAATTGTCTTAGGATTGAATTTTGCCACCTGACGGACAATTTCGCTACCGATACTTCCTGCGGCACCTGTAACGAGGATAGTCTTGTTAACGAGGTCTTTGCGGATTTCCATCTCGTCGAGTTTGATGGGGTCGCGTTCCAGAAGGTCTTCAATCTTAATTTGACGTATCTGCTTGAAACTCAATTCACCATTGATCCAGTTGCTAACTTTCGGTGTAGAAAGCACTTTCACATTTTTAGAAAGACAGATATCAATGATTGACTGTTTTTGTTTGGTGTTGGGCAGTTGCTCAGAAAGAATAAGCATTGTAACGCCCTGAGTATAAATAAGATCTTCGAGTTTATCCAAAGGAAATACTTTGATACCGTCGATACTTTTGCCCACCGAGTTGTGACTTTGGTCGAGGAAAGCCACCACGTGGTAATTAGTACCAGCATCGCGGTCGAGAGTGCGTTTAGTGGTGAGGGCAAACTCGTTAGCGCCATAGATAACCACATTTTTGCACGAGCTCTGATGCGAACGATAGTCGAAATAGAGTGCCTTAACCACAAACCTTGAAATAGACATAAATGCCACTGCCAACACACAATCGATCAAAAGCACCGACAAGGGGATATACTTGGTGGTAAGGTTAGTTTCAACAAAAAGGAAATTAAAGCAAGCGGCCACCACCGAACCAATAATAATAGTTACGCAGATGCGGATAGCGTCGTTGGTGGAAGTGTAACGCACAAGACCGGCGTATGTTTTTGATATAACGAAACTTATAATGCGAATAGGAACTATAAGCGCAAAAGCATAAAACAAATTCTGATGGATAGATTCTCCGAAAGAAAAATTAAATCGGAGCATATAGCCCGCCAAGATAGACACGCATATTATCAATACATCGATTGAAAATACCACCCATTTGGGAGCGTGAAGATTAGACATTAATTTTTTTATCATACCCTAACATGATTATATTTTTATCTTCTTGCAAAGATAAAAACAAGTTTTTAACTTATCGTGTTTTTTTTATTTTTTATTTTTTACATTTATTAATTAGACACGCAAACGTCATAATACCCTATTAACATTTTTTAAAAATATCGGTACAACAAACAGTATGTTGGATACGTCTTATAGATACATAAACCATAAAACTACTGAAAAATGAAAAAAATTCTTTTAACATCAATATTGGCGCTTGGACTCTTTATGGCTAACAGCGCATCGGCACAGTGGAACGATTTGCTACTCAACAGTGGCAACCAATCTAATGCACAGCTATCCACAAACAAGGCCGCTACAATCAAATGGGACAAAACCGAATACGATTTTGGAAACATAAAGCAAGGCAATCCCCAAAAAGTGGAATACACTTTTGAGAATACAGGCGATAAGCCCATCTTGATAAACAAGGCAGAAGCTTCGTGCGGTTGTACAAAACTCACCTACGACCAAAAACCCATTCTCCCTGGTCAAAAAGGCTCTATTTCAACCGTTTTCGATGCCAAAGAATTGGGATTGTTCCAAAAATCTATCACAGTTTTCATGTCGTTAGACGCACCTTACGATGTTTATGAGCTAAAACTTACAGGAACGGTTGTTAAGTAAAATCCTTTTTTATAATAATTTAGTAATGGGAAATATTGCAATGCTCTGCGTTGCAATATTTTTTTATTAGTTCCTGTGTGTATTCGGCGCATTGCATTACACCCTCGCGACTACCATCGTAACCATTTACAAGCAAAAGAAAATTTGTGGTTTCAAGAGTAATTTTAGTGCGTTCATTATCGCTTGTAGGAGTTCCAACTCCGCCGATATTATCACGGTAAACTGGCAGATTTTCAATATTTAACATACCACGGCCAATACCTTCGTATGGTTCACCGGCACGTCCTATGCCAAGCACAAGGTCGCCTTGAATTTTATCTAAATCAAATCCGCCAATGCTGTATCCAGTGTAGATGCTGGCAAGGTTTACAAGGTCGGCAAGAGTGTTAATTTTATATAACTCCTCCCCCTTTACAATTCTACGTATCAGAGCCTCGGCAGCGGGACGGTAGCGGCTTGGGGCCTTGCCAAATTTTTTGTAAGCCTCGCGTGTAGCGTGTATCGGAGGCATTTGCTTGATGGTTTCCTCGGTCAAAACCTGACTGTAACTATCTGAAAGTGTGGCAATCTCTTTCCAAAGGTCTTCATCGGACTCTGAGTTTTTTACAGTGGCAGTAAGCGCACAACCCGCAAATTCGGGAAATACTTTTGTAAATTCTTCTGAAATTGTTATATGCATAAACAGATTTTTTATTTCTTTGCAAAAATATTAGAGATTTTATGAAAACAGCAACATTTACTGCATTTTTAGCGATTTTTCTTACAATTAATTGCTCGGCACAAAGCGACGACGGATGGTTTACCACCAAAGCAGCAGCAGGAATCAATATCAAATCAGAAGATTACAATCCTTTTATCCGTGCAACATTTTATTACAACTTAGAAAATCATTTTTCGGTAGGCACGCAAACAGGTGTAGTCTTAGCCGACAACACATTCATTCCCATAGAGGCAAGCCTCAGGATACGTCCCTTGGGCAAAAAAAACATAATGCCGGCAGTATTCGTCAACGGAGGCTACAATGCCGATGTGTCGGGGAATAAGAATGGTAGCGCCACATTTTCCACAGCATTAGGTATAGAAACAGGATTTCTTCGCCGTATCAATTATGTGTTGGATGTTGGCACAGAATGGTTTGACAAAGATTGTTTGCTGAGGGTTTCGGCAGGAATATTTTTTTAAAAAACATAAAAAAAAGAGACGCGCCGAGGCACGTCTCTACAATAATTTTGATTATTTCTGTTTAGAAAATAAATGTCACACCTAATTTAACAAGGGCAACATCGTTCCAAGGCGAAAGCTCGCTGTACACACCGCAAGTGCCAAACATATAGCGAACACCAGCTGTGGGGAATACTTTGAACTCATGACCTGAATAATTGTTGTGGTTGTCGTCCCATTCGTGATTCCAATGAAGATAACCAACAGAAATACATCCATAAGTATCCAAATTAGGAACAAATTGATAATGGAAAGCACCACGAGTACCTATTTGCCATGCACCATGTTTAAGCTTTACACCTCCAACTGTTTTAGAACCGTGGGCTATGCCAAAATAACCACCACCACTGATAGAGCCCTTGCCGTTGATAATACCGCCAAGGAAACCATAATCAAGTGCAAAATTAAACGAAGGCTGAAAAATATTTTCATCACCATCATTGATACCGAAACCAATGTTCATACCAAGATTGCCTACGTCAAAAACTGTCTGCGCATACGACTGTTTAGAAGCACAGATACTCAGCGATAATACCGCTGCAAAAATAATTAGTACTTTTTTCATCTTGTATAGTTATAAATTATTAAAAATCAATTTCATCGGGGAATTGTCCCGAGCTGCTTTCCATCTGGAGGCTGTTGATCACCTGCATATCGGCGGCAGAAATAGTAAAACCGTCAACATCGGCATTTTCTTTCAAACGTGCAGGCTTAGTGCTCTTGGGCAACGGCAACACTCCGTTTTGCAAGCACCATTTAACGCACAATTGCGCCACAGTAACTCCGTATTTGGCAGCCATCTGCACCAGTTCGGGAACAGAAAACATCTTGCCCCTGCCAAGCGGACTCCACGCCTCCACAAGCATATTGTGCGCCTTGCAGTAGTCCACAACATAGTTTTGACGGTATCCAGGGTGATATTCTATCTGGTTTACCATAGGAATAATGTTGGCAATTTTGAGCAACGGCTCCAAATGGTGAATCCAAAAATTGCTAACGCCTATCGACCTCACTTTCTGCATTTTATAGAGGTCTTCGAGTGCATGCCATGTTTCTGCATTGAGCTCAGCCCAGTTTTCGTATTTAGAAGGCGAAGCTGGCCAATGAACAAGATAAAGGTCGAGATAGTCGGTTTGCAAGTCGTTGAGAGTCTGCTCAAAAGCACGCATAGTTTTGGCGTATCCTCGCTCTGTGTTCCAAACCTTACTTGTAATAAAAAGTTTGTGGCGATCCACGCCTGCATTTTTGAGGGCCTTGCCAATAAACTTTTCGTTGGCATATACAGAAGCAGTGTCGATATGGCGATAACCGATTTCTATTGCCGCTGAAATAGTTTCTATCACGGATTTTTCATCTCTGTTTTCCCAAGTGCCGAGACCAATGGAGGGTATTTCGACACCGTTTTGTAATACAAAGTTGTCCATAGTATCAAATAATTTTTGTAATAATTACAACAATCAAAATTATAGTTTTTCTATTAACTGAGCAAAAAATTTAGAATAATTAACAATTATGTAAAAAAAAATCGTATCTTAGCAGTCAAAATAAATAATGAAATGGCGATAGCATACATCAAAGAAGACAGCAACCGGCTAACAATTTACAGTTTAGACGGCAAAATAATATCACATCCACCACTACCAGAAGGCAAAATACTCGCTAGTGGATCAAATTTTTTCATCACCGAAACCGCTGATGGTTACAAGACATACAGCGAAGACGGCGAACTGCTCAACACCTATTCAAAAGAGATAGGGCAATTTGTAAAAATCATCGACGACCATTGCCTTTTTATCGAAGGCACAAATCTCAAACAATACGACAAAAACGGCTACGATGCCGAAAACTCAGCTCCGCTGCAATCAAAAAATGCATTGAACAAAAAATCCAACCGCCGCGAAAAACTCGAAAAGGCGGGCGCTCTGTTCATCACCATACTTATCATACTCAACGCTATCGCCGCAGGCGTAATGACCTACACCGAAGACAACACTCCTACCGAAATATGGCTCAACCATTTTTGCGACATCAGTATAATTATCTTTATAATTGAGATAGTTATAAGAATTTTTTGCAGAAAAAAGCCGTTGGAATTTTTCACATGCGAAGACCGAGGATGGAACATTTTTGACCTTATAGTTACTGTTATATCGTCGCTCAGCTTCTTTACTGGATTAGAAGGCATTGTGGGCGCACGCGCAATACGTATTTTGCGAGAGCTCAGGCTATTGCGTGTGGCTTCGGGCATATCAAATATGAAACGTGTGCTGCAAGCACTGCTATACTCGCTGCCGCAGATTTCGTGGGCAAGTTTGTTTTTTATCCTACTGTATTATATTTACGGAATCACCGGCGTGGAGCTTTACGGCGAATGCGACGAACATTTTTCATCGTTGCACCGCACATTTCTCACACTCTTGCAGCTGATGACCATGGACGACTGGATGAACATCACGCTCGGTGTAATGGAAACCAACCCATTAGCGTGGATATATTTCAGCACGTTTATCCTCTTTGCATCTTATATTCTTGTAAACTTGATAGTTGGCATAGTGGTAGACTCTCTAAACGAGGTTCACAACCAGGCCATGTCATCATCTACCGACGAACTCACTCGTGAAGTAGACAAACTTGAAAAGCAGATGCAGCACGTAAAGAAACTTATCAGCAAAAAAGAAAATAAGGACAATGCCTAAAAAAGCACTGTCCTTACATTTCACATTCTTATTATACTTATTTTATTATTAACGCCCTTCAATCTCATGCAACACCTCTTTGGCGCGTTCCTTAGCTATGTCGAAGTTTGAGCAGATATTAAGTTTGTCGAGTTTGTCGGCAAGTCCCGAACGTTCAAGTTCTGAACGCACACTCTCGTTGACACCAGAAAGCACTATGGTAACATTTACAGCGTGAATCTCATCGATTACCGCACTAAAATTGTTGATGCCGGTGCTATCCATAAAAGGCACGTGGCGCATACGAATCACCAAAACCTTAACTTTGTGAGCCGACGCCAATCCACGAAGAATTTCACGATATTTTTTAGCTGCGCCAAAGAAGAAAGGACCAGATATTTCGTACACATCGATACCCTGAGGCAAGAACGAGTAATTTTCCAAAGGGTCGGTACCTTCGGTAACAGTAAGCACCTGACACTGTTTTGACATACGCTGCATAAAGAGGAAGCAAGCCATCACCATACCCACCTCAATTGCAACTGTAAGGTCTACCAAAACGGTTATCAAAAACGTTGCAACTAATATAACAGTATCATACTTAGAGCCTTTGGTTATAGACACAAACGAACGCCACTCACTCATATTGTAAGCCACAACAATGAGCACGCCAGCGAGACACGACATAGGAATAAGTTTGGCGTATTGCCCAAAGAAGAGCATTATCAACAACAAAGTTAAAGCGTGGACAATACCCGCTACAGGAGTGCGACCGCCGTTTTTAACGTTGGTAGCAGTACGTGCAATTGCGCCAGTAGCAGGTATACCTCCAAAAATTGGAGATGCTATGTTAGCTATACCTTGGGCAATCAGTTCGGTATTTGAACGGTGATTACCGCCAATCATACCGTCGGCAACCACAGCCGACAGTAGCGACTCTATTGCACCCAAAACCGCAATAGTAATAGCCGGCTGAATATAATTACCAATCTGCGACCAATCGATATCGGGAAACTCAACGCTAAACGATGAAGGAATTTGACCAAAAACTGTTTCAATTGTGCTTACTGGAAGATGGAAAACTGCCACCAAAACAGTTGTGAGCACAATAGCTACAAACGAACCCGGAATTTTGTCGGTTATCTTCTTAAAAAACAGCGAAGTAAATATCGTAACAAAAGTAATCGCCAATGCTGTCCAATTTACGGTGTTAAAATTGGCGATATATGCTCCCCACTTACCAATGAAATCGGCAGGAATATCGCCAGAAATCGAAAGTCCAAAAGCATCTTTGATCTGTGTGGTAAAAATAGTCAACGCAATACCCGAAGTAAAGCCCACAACCAATGGGTGAGGTATAAATTTGATAACCGAACCAAATTTAAGGAGTCCAAAAAGAATAAGCAAAATACCTGCTAATACAGTGGAAATCAACAATCCAGACATTCCATATTGATGAACAATACCAGCCACCACCACAATAAAAGCACCAGTAGGACCGCCGATTTGTACGCGGCTTCCTCCAAGAAAAGAGATAATAAATCCAGCAACGATAGCGGTTATAAGACCCTTTTCTGGCGAGACTCCCGATGCCACTGCAAATGCAATAGCCAACGGAAGGGCTACTATGCCAACTATTATGCCCGACATCAAGTCGGTTTGAAACATCTTTTTAGAATATCCTTTGCGCAATACCGAAAACAATTTTGGGCTGAAGATCTTTTCCACTGTTTTATAATTTTAATCAAATGTTTATCAATAAGTTCGCTAATAACCGAACGGCAGCAAAAGTCCTTGCCATTCAGGGCGCAAAGATATATAGCCCGTTATACTTGATTTGAAAAATGTGATTAAGAAATATTTAAAAATAAGCACTTTTTATTTTTCTATTAAGAAATTATAAACAATATCCACCCCAAAAAAGTGCAAAAATATTCGCATATTCTTAAAACTTTTTTAACAGCGCTCCGTAAAAAATGATATAAATACAACAAATACAGATAGTTGCAAATAATAATTCACAAGATAGGTGTGTAATATAGCAATTGAATTCATTTTCCATAATTTACCCATAATTTTTCACAACAGACATCTGAGCCGGATAGTGATATCCGGCTTTTTTACATAAAAAAAGCCTGGCAGGGATACCCCACCAGGCAATAATAATTCATATAAAATAACCCATTACTACTTCATAGAATCTTCCACAGCGGCTTGTGCAGCAGCAAGACGTGCAATGGGAACGCGGAACGGCGAGCAACTTGCATAGTTCATACCCACGCGGGCGCAGAACTTAACCGAGTTGGGTTCGCCACCATGTTCGCCACAGATACCGGTGCGGAGGTTGGGACGTACCTTGCGACCCTTTTCTACAGCCATTTCGATAAGCTGACCTACACCGTGCTGGTCGAGCACCTGGAACGGGTCTACCTTCAAAATCTTCTTCTCCAAGTATGCTGGGAGGAACGAAGCGATGTCGTCGCGGCTGTATCCGAATGTCATCTGTGTCAAGTCGTTGGTACCGAACGAGAAGTACTGAGCCTCGGTAGCGATACGGTCAGCGGTAAGGGCAGCACGAGGTATCTCAATCATTGTTCCGATTTCAAACTCGATTGTTACGCCGTATTCTGCAAATACTTCCTTGGCAGTTTTCTCGATGATTTCTTTCTGTTGACGGAACTCGTAAAGGATACCGATAAGCGGAACCATAATTTCGGGTTTGGGATTCTTGCCCTCTTTCTTGAGTTCGCAAGCAGCCGAAAGAATTGCGCGGGTCTGCATAGCGGTAATTTCGGGGAATGTGATTCCGAGACGGCAGCCACGGTGTCCGAGCATCGGGTTGTTTTCAGCAAGCGAGTTAACACGTTTCTTGATGTCGTCGATGCTTACGCCCATCTGGTCGGCCATAGTTTGCTGACCTTTAAGATCGTGAGGAACAAACTCGTGCAAAGGCGGGTCGAGCAGACGGATGTTAACTGGCAAGCCGTCCATAGCCTCGAGGATACCTTTGAAGTCGGCTTTCTGGTAAGGAAGAAGTTTGGCAAGAGCCTTTTCTCGACCCTCAACGGTGTCGGCAAGAATCATCTCGCGCATTGCCACAATCTTCTGATCCTCAAAGAACATGTGCTCGGTACGGGTTAAGCCGATACCTTTTGCGCCAAACTCACGGGCAATTTTTGCATCGTGGGGAGTGTCGGCGTTGGTGCGAACCTGAAGCACTGTATATTTGTCGCAGAGATCCATCAGGGCTTTGAAGTCGCCGCTGAGTTCGGCTGCCTTGGTGGGAATCTGTCCGGCGTAAACCTGACCGGTAGAACCGTTCAACGAAATAAAGTCGCCCTCTTTGTAGGTAACGCCTTCGATTTCAACGGTTTTGTTTTTGTAGTTAACGTTGATGGCGCCTGCACCCGAAACGCAGCATTTGCCCATACCACGAGCCACAACTGCGGCGTGAGATGTCATACCGCCACGTGCCGTAAGAATGCCTTCTGCTGCCGACATACCTGCGAGGTCTTCGGGAGAGGTTTCGATACGAACCATCACCACTTTCTTGCCGTCCTTGCGCCATTCTTGAGCGTCGTCGGCGTGGAATACAATTTGTCCACAGGCAGCACCGGGACTTGCGGGCAAACCACGTGTGATAACTTTCGCCTTTTTGAGAGCGTCCTTGTCGAACACTGGGTGGAGAAGTTCGTCGAGTTTCTGAGGCTCGCAACGCATGATGGCTGTTTTTTCGTCGATAAGACCCTCGCGAACCAAGTCCATTGCGATTTTAACCATGGCAGTACCAGTGCGTTTGCCATTACGAGTTTGCAAGAACCAGAGTTTGCCTTCCTGAACGGTGAACTCCATATCCTGCATATCGCGGTAGTGGTTTTCGAGTTTTGTCTGTATTTCGTCAAGCTCTTTGTAAATTTCGGGCATTGCCTCCTCCATAGAGGGGTATTTAGATTTGCGCTCCTCCTCAGATATACCTTGGAGCTGAGCCCAACGTTTAGAGCCTTCGATAGTAATCTGCTGAGGTGTGCGGATACCTGCCACAACGTCTTCGCCCTGAGCGTTAACGAGATACTCGCCGTTGAAAAGGTTTTCGCCAGTGGCAGCGTCGCGGCTGAAACATACGCCTGTGGCAGAAGTGTCGCCCATGTTGCCGAATACCATTGCCATTACCGAAACGGCTGTACCCCATTCGTCGGGAATACCTTCCATTTTGCGGTAAAGGATAGCGCGCTCGTTCATCCAGCTGCGGAAAACTGCGCAGATAGCACCCCAGAGCTGCTCCATAGGATCATCGGGGAAGTCGCTACCAGTCTGTTGCTTGATGGCTGTTTTAAAACGTTTTACAAGGTCTTTGAGTTCTTCAACCGAAAGGTCTTTGTCGAGTTTTACGCCACGGATTTTTTTAACTTCTTCTATGATGGCCTCAAACGGGTCAATATCTTCTTTGTTGACGGGTTTCATGCCGAGTACCACGTCGCCATACATCTGCACGAAGCGGCGATACGAGTCGTATACGAAGTGGGGATTATTGGTTTTCTTAACCATGCCCTCTGCTACTGTGTCGTTGAGACCGAGGTTGAGGATGGTGTCCATCATACCAGGCATGCTGGCGCGTGCGCCGGAGCGTACCGAAACGAGGCATGGGTTAGATGCGTCACCGAATTTGGTTTTTGTAAGACTTTCGATGTGTTTTACGGCTTTTTCTACATCGTCTTTGATAAGGCTAACAACCTGGTCTTTGCCCTTTTCGTAATATTCGGTGCAAACTTCGGTTGTGATAGTGAATCCCGGAGGAACGGGAACGCCGATAAGGTTCATTTCTGCAAGGTTGGCGCCTTTACCGCCAAGCAATTCTCTCATATCTGCACGGCCTTCTGCTTTCTTGTCGCCGAACAGATAAACGCGCTTTTTGTCGCTCATAAATGATTATAATTATTTTGGTTAAATATTTAATTGTTCTGTTTTGCAAATATAAAGTTAATTTTAATTCTGCGTATACTTTTATAAATTTTTTTAACAAAAAAAAGAGAGCGGGGATTTATGCCGCTCTCTTTAATGTTTTGGCTTAATATTTCTTCTTCACCACCTTCTTGCCCTTGCTGGTCTTTTGTTTGGTAGCAGACTGTGAAGGTTGTCCGTTGGAGGAATTTTTCGAAGAGTTTCCAGAGTTAGTAACGGAAGCGCCGTTGTTGCTTCTGTTGTCGGTTTGAGTGGTGCCTTGCTTTTTACCTTTGTTAGTAGACGACTGCGCCATGGTGAACGAAGCCGTAAAAAGCGAAAGGGCAAGCATTAACAATACTTTTTTCATAGTTCTGTGTCCTTTTAAGATTAATAAATGTATTACAACAATATAGTTGCGCGGAGGAATTAAAACTGAAAAACCGCCGACAACGCTTTACGAAGCCTTAATGCCGCTGAGAATAGTAACGCAGCCACGTTTTGGCTCAGTGTTTTCTTTTGAAACAGCAGGAACTTTGATAAAAATTTTAATTCTCTGAGTTTTGTCGCAATCGTAATCCCAAACGCTCTTGAGGTCGTCGTTTTTGTTGTTGTAGATTTTCTCGCCGTCCCAGTCTTCGATAGAATATTCGATATCAGGCGGCAACTCGCTGTCACCCTTAACAATAAAACGGTAAGAGATGCCCTTGCTCAGAGTTTTGAATATAAGAATTTCCTCGCCTTCGTAAAGCTTAACGGCGCTGTACCTTCCGCTGATAACATAATCTTCGAGCAACGGCAACACTTCGTTTTCGGTAAATTCCTTGCATTGGGCTTTTCCCTGCGATGGAAGTAAAGCCGTCAATGTCAATAAAGCAAAAATAAGTGCAAACTTTTTCATATTAAGGTTGTTTATTTTATTGGATATACTCGTTTCTAATTTCGGTGATTTTCTCAGTAAGCTGGTTGTAAACCTTACGGTCTACTTTGTTAGTGCCCACTTTGTCGTAGATTGTTTTGAGCTGCTGCATCTGGTCGAATAGTTTTTTGATGCCCTCGTTTTTAGAGAAGAGTTTCAGCAGACCCAACATATCGTCAAGAGTAAATTTCTGATTTTTCACTATATCGTCGATATTGTTGTCTTCCGAAGGAAGAGTTTCGAGCATTTTAAGTGAAAGGTACAAACCTTCAACCCATCCACCAACAAGAACAGTGGAGGCAATTTCGTCGCGCTCATTATCTTCGAGGAAATGGGTAGAACGTGTGTAACAGTCTGATACTATGGATACAATTTTGTTTTTATTATTCATATTGTCCTGTATCTTCTGTATGGTGCTGTCGTTGAAGAAACCTATAATGCCGAGCTGCTCAGAAAGTTTTTTCACAGCGGCAAGATAGTCGATTGCGGCCTGGTTTTGCTCGTAAAGAGCGCAAAAACTGAGGTCGGCAGAGTAGATACCGAGATTGAGTGCCTGAGCAGTCTGAGTGTTGTAACGGCTAACGTTTGATGCAGGGCTAAGGTACTCATCGTTGTACTTGATACCGAGTTGCTCAAGTATTAAAGCTGTTTCTACCGGTGACGGAAGCGAGTAAAAAATATACTTTGCCTCGTCGTAGGCTGTTGTGTTAATAGAATCGTTTGTGTCGGTGTTGTCGGTATTGGTCGAATTTTCACCACCACCTGAACACGATCCACTCAAAATCGCCGTCATAATTGCGGCTGTAAACAGCAGTGCTGTTCTCTTGATGTTGTTCATTTTTAGGTAAAATTATTAAATTTAGTTAGAATCCTTTGTCACGATTTAAAGATGTAAAAATCGATGTTAAAGATAAGCATTATTTTTTAATTGTCAATATGTTTTTGTTATTTTTTTACAGGAAGTTTCAATAAAACTATGTATCCTTTTAATTCGTGGAAGCTGTGATCACGCAAAACATAATTTGCCTTGTATACATAAACACCTGTAGGACAAGGACGTCCGTTGCGTGTACCGTCCCAACCCTCGTCGATATCGGTGCTGTTATACATTATCTGCCCTTGTCTGTTGAGGATAACGATTTTGTAACTGGCAATGTCGCCATGTACGGGCTTGAATATATCGTTGATGCCATCATTGTTGGGCGTAAATGCGTTAGGGAATACCACAATCGGGTTTTCAATTACAGTTACAGCGTTTTTAACCACTGCCGTGTCGGAGCAAGAGTTCGACGTGGTGACAATCAGCGATATAGGGAACGTTCCTCCAAATGCGTATTGGTGAATAGGACTTCGGTCTTCTGACTTTTGTCCATCGCCGAAGTCCCATAGATAATAGTCTTCTGCTGACGACAGGCTTGATACAACAAGATATTGACCTTCGTAGAGAGTGTCGGCGTTTTGTTCAAATCCTGCTGTGGGTTTTGGAAACACGTGTATGGTTTTGGTGGCAGTGGATGCTGCACCGCAGTCGCCGTATGCTGTTAACGATACCAGATAGTCGCCAGCGCCCTCAAACTTATGTGTGGGCTTGGGAGCTTTGCTTGTGGTGCCGTCGCCAAAATCCCATACGCACGAATCACTATTCGACGACTCGTTGGTAAAACGTACGGTAATGGGTTGGCATCCTTGAGTGATATTAGCCTTCATTAGGGCATGCACGGGGCGTCCTTCTATCACAAATGGAGTTGTAACTGTATCGTAGCATTGACCGTTGCTTTGAATAAGTATAATATTGTAGTTGCCACAATAATCGTAGGTGTGACTAGTTTCGTTAATTACGTTTGAAGTTTTGCCATCACCAAAATCCCAAGTGGCTGAGGTGATATTTTGACTCATATTAACAAATTGTGCAGTAGTTTGAGGATATTCAGTGCTTGTATAATCAAAGCGTACATCCGAATTAGGCTCAGAAAAAACTGTCAACTGAACCGATGCTGTATCGGTACATCCTACACCTCCCGCCTGCATCATTGATGCCTTGATGGTATAGGTTTCGTTATGTCCAGAAGTATTTGTAAATGTGTATTTTGTGGGACCTGTACAGTCGTAGAGTTTTGTGCCGTTAGAAATGACATAAGTTGTAAGACCGCCATCATTATCTTGAGTCATAGTTACTTGCAGTGGTGAGCAACCTTCATATTTATCAAGAGTAAAACCTGCGATGTTTGGCGGACGGGTAAGGGTTATGCCTTCGAGTTTGACCTGACAATCGTGGGCATCTTTAACTATAACAGAGTAGACACTATCGGTAAGATTTGAGAACACTCCGGCATTGGGTTTCCAAACATTTCCATCGAGAGAAAACTTGTAAGGTTTTGTACCGCCTGCTGCCGAAGACAATATTTTACCTGTGTTGCCAGTGTTGCATATAACGTCATACTTTTCGTAGTCGGCCGTCAACTGAGGTGGATCAATTATTTCTATTTTGTATACATAAGTATCGGTACATCCTTTTGAATCCTTAGCTTTTACAGTATAGATACCGGGGTCTACATTGTTGAAAGTTATTATAGAGCCATCAGTGTAGGGATAAGAGTTGCCATTGTCTAACGTATACCAATACGGCGCAGTACCTCCAGAAGCTGTGATTTGGAAAGCCGCGTCATTGTCGCCATGACAGTTGATATCTTGGGTTTTCTTAGCTGCGTACCTAATTTTAGTGGGCTGAGTAATTTCTGTAACAGTATCTACAAAGCATTGGTGAGAGTCTGTAACTAAAAATTCGTACCCTGATGCTGGCATATTGGCAAATACTCCGGTGGTGTTTTCTGAAGCATAATTGTAGCCCTCGGCTTTATAAGTATACTGGCCTGTACCACCCTTCACAGCTATAGTAGCCGAACCTGTGAAGTCGCCATGACAGGTTGTAATGTCAAAGACTTCAAGCTTAGTAACCTCAACTTGGTCTGGCTGTTTAATAGTAAAAGAGCCATTGACCGTACAGCCATAATCGTCTTTTATATAAAAGGTGTAATCGCCCGCATGGAGATCTTTGAACTCGCCGTTATAGTTGTTGATTACAGAAAGATCGTCGAGATAAAAAAAGTAAGGGAAATCATGCTGAACAGGTTGACCGCCCTTAGCTGTCACCTTGGCAATACCATTATAATCGTTGTAACATATAGCATCGGTAACTTGAATATCTTCGATTATGAGCTTGTCGGGTTCAGTAATATCCACTTCGGGTGCAGGTTGAGTGCATTGTCGAGAATCTTTTACCATGGGTGTGTAATGTCCCGCTGGCAAATTGTTGAACACTATAGAACCAGTACTTGCATACACAAAATTAACACCATCCTTACTAAAATAAAGGTTACCGAAACCACCCTGAGCAGCAAATTTAATCTGTCCTTTGGCTTCGCCATTACAGCCCTTAACGGATTCGTATTGGAAATCTTCTATCGTAAGCTGGTTAGGGCCTCCTACATAAATACTTCGTATATAATCTCCTCCACAACCATTACTGTCGTCAACTCTAATATCATAATGGCCCTTGCCAAGGTTAGTAAATGTATAAGTATTGCTATTGCCAACGATATAATCACCGCTACCCAAAGCGAACTTGTAAGGAGCGGTACCGCCAGTTACAGTCACCTCTATTTTGCCATCTCTGTCGTTGAAGCATGATACCACATCGTAAGGAGTGTCAAAAACTTCAAGTTGGTCGGGTTCGCCGAGAGTTACTTGTTCTACGAGCGATTCGCACTGATTGGCGTCTTTGATTTTTAAATCGTATGTTCCTGCAAACAAATTGAGTGTGGCATTTGGAGAAGTGGAGAAACCACCCACAGAATTGCGTTTGTAAGCGTAGGTATAAGGTTCAATACCGCCAGAACCTTCTAAAACTACTGAAGCATTTTGAGCGTTTTTGCAAGTGGCATCAGATTGTGATTTCACGCTAATGGCTACTGGTGATGGTTGTGTAATAGTTACAGACGACACTTGCGACTTACAACCATTGTTATCTTCTATCTGAACGGAGTACGTACCTGCATAGCGATTATTGATTGTTTGAAGTGCGGAAGCGGCTACATTAACAGCCACTTGGTTATTATCCACAAGAATAGAATAAGGTTCGACACCTCCGTTGGCACGCAACAGAATCTTGCCAGTAGGTTGTCCGTTACACTTGATAGTATTATCTGGTGCAGTGATATAATTGATTTCCACAGGAGTAGGCTGCGAAATGGATATCTGCTGCCATTCTGCTGTGCAACCTTTTGTGTCAACAACCTTAGGATAATAGATACCCTCACCTACATTAAAATGTGAGTTGGAAAGATACGGATTAGGATTAGCCTCAATTGAATATTTAAGATCACCTGTACCTCCTGAGGCCACAATATCAATAGTGCCATCGGTAGCACCATAACATGAGGCAACATTCTTGAATTTAACATCAGAAATCACCACTTTGGTGGGTTGAGAAAGCACAACTTCTTGTATCGCTGTCTTGCAATTTTTTGAATCTTTTACCGAAAGACGGTATGGATAATTACCAACAAGGTCGGTAAACAACGGGGTTGGTTCATAATTTACACCATCGATAGAATACATATAACCAGGAGTTCCACCAACAGGAGTATTAAACTCAATGGAGCCCGTTTGTTCACCGAAACAGGTAAGTACATCAACAGTGGTAGCGCCTTTGTATTCTAATTTTGTAGGTTGCTTTATTTCAACTAAATTTGGATAATCTACATTACATCCTGCATCATCGTTAACAGAAATATGATATTTACCAGCAGGTAAATTATAAGATTCGCCCAAGTTATTAACTGGGTACGAAGGTCCGCCGTCTAATATCACATAATACTTAATAGGTTTTCTTTTTGCCTCGGCTGTTATTTTTATTTCGCCTATTTCTTCGCCAAAACAAGTTTCGATATGAGTAGGCACCACATTCTTAATTTCAAGCATCGCATCATTTCCTATATCAATATGATTTGCTTGCGACTTGCAGCCTGCGGCGTCGTTTGTCTTTATCAACACGTCATACCCTCCGCTCGAAAGGTCGCTAAATATGTTGGAACTCTGGAAAGATACTCCGTTATCTTTGGAATAGACAAAATCGTTGACATTGGTATTGCCAAGTGGAAAAACAGTTATAGAACCATTATCGTCATTATAGCAAGTAACATCGTGCGGAGAGGCGTTAAATCCAATAATATCGTGCGAAGATAGAACTTCTACAGGATTAGTCGACTCAACCACACAACCACTTTTAACATCTTTAACAGCAATACTATAGCCGGTGTTAGTGAGGTTTGTAAATGTATAGCTGTTGGTATTGGTAGGAGCAGTTTCCCATTCAGCGCCATCACCTCTGCCTGTTTTTGAAAACGCATAATCAGGACCGGCGCCTTCTACCGAAACATCAATGCTACCATCAGTGTATCCGAAACATGAAACCGGATGTTGCTCTATATCATTGATTTTAAATCCATTGATAGTAAAATTTCTTATAGCAATATAATACCCTGCACCAGAAAATGATTCCACTTCAATGTTTAATTGCACATTATTTTTGAATGCAATAGATTTGTCGCAAATAGACACATACTCCCAATCATCACTTAAATTATTGATCCAAGATTTCAATGTCCGCTTGGTATAGCTTTCTGATCCATAAGTGATAGACAATATAGGTGGGTCGGTAGTAGCCAAAGATTCGTCAAAATAATAATAGAGCTCAAACGAGATAACTGGCATTGCCACAGTTGAAAAGTCAAAAGTCTCTGATATCGAATAGAGACGTCCTTCATGAGAAGAAACAAGACCATTGTAATTCACGTCATGGTCGTTGATGTAGAAATACGTACCAGTAGTAGGCATATTGCTGTATGGTGTAGCAGAAGGGATATGCCCATTTTTCCATACTGAATTAAATTCGCTGGAATTTGTAATATGCCATGAATCAAAATCCGAAAGAGTATATGGCACAGTTTGCTGCGCCTCACCCCTGATGCAACAAAACAAAAGGAATACTATAATATATAATGTGTGTCTCATTTTCATTTTTGTATACCAAAAAAACCGAAAGGACATTTTTATCCTTTTACTATAAGACGTTGTTTTAGGCTGTTTTGTTGCCTGAATGCTGCAAATAAAAAATCAAAAAATATCATGGGCAAGTCTGAGACCGAGAGTCTTGCTGTGATAAGACGTGGGGTAAGAGTATCGGGTAGAAACACGGCACGAATCGGCGATGTCTTCCCACGAGCCTCCTCTGCACACATGGCGGATTCCGTATTTAGGACCTCGCGGATCGGTTTGGATGTCGGCTTCGTAATCGCTAAAAAAATCATGACACCATTCCCAAACGTTGCCACTCATATCGTAGATTTTGAGTTCGTTGGGCTCTTTGAGACCGACAGGATGGGTTGAGCCTTCTTCTTCGCCAAACCATGCCACATCTTTTACATACCTGCTGCCCGCAAATTTCGACTTGCCGTTTTTTTCGCCTCCACGTGCGGCATATTCCCATTCTGCCTCGTATGGCAGACGGTATTTTTTGCCGGTAAGTTCGTTGAGTTTATCGAGAAAAAGATAGCAGTCTTCCCACGAAACGCTTTCAACGGGATTGGCTGAGGCATCGCGGCGTTTTTTGAAAAACGATGGATTAGTACCCATAACTGTTTTCCATTGTGCCTGTGTTACAGGATATTGCGCAATAAAAAAGTCGGATACAGTAACACGGTGTATGGGGCGTTCGTTGGAGCGCGATTCGTTGTCGTCGCCGCCCATATTGAATGTGCCGCCTTTTACAAACACCATATTAAGGTCGAGGTTGGCTGTTTTTTCTACGTAACTTTCGGTCAGTTTCGGTCTCATATACGAGTTTTTACTATAATTATAACAGACATATTGTTTAATACACCCTAATATTATAGCAAAAATTGTTCCTTATTTTCGTTAAAAATCGAAATATATGAACGGCTGGACGGTCTCGTTTTTAAACTGTATCACCAATTGACACACTATCAGCAATATAATTATTTTAAGAATAAACGGAGATTTTACAAAAATATCGCGAGTTTTTATAGAGAGGCTTTCTGGCACTGCGTGGAATGCAAATCCAAGCACCACCATTATCACCCAAATGTAGCGGGCATCCCAAAAATGAACAAAATAACCCAAATCAAAATTGCCAAATATCTGCGAAAGCATCAGGAACGGAACTTGAAAAGAACCAATGGTTTCGGTGGTGGTAGTGCCGTCGTCTAATACGTTCTCGATTGTGATGTCGTTGGCGCGGAAAAACATCCACAAAAACACCACTAACGCAAAGGTAAAGAACCACATAACTGTATTGGTGACACGGTTTTGCGGAAGAACCTTTTTGATAAGTTTGTCGATGCCGAGTGCCACGCCGTGAACACCTCCCCAAAATACAAACTTCCACGATGCTCCGTGCCAAAGTCCGCCGATGAGCATTGTGAGCAGAAGGTTGATGTCGGTTTGAATCTGTCGCACTGCCGAAGGAACTGCCAACGCAATGAGCCACAGCGCTATACCAACTATCAGCATAATAGCCGCCACTATGCAGGTGTTGAACCAAAGCACGCTCATAACCGTTGCCGCCAAGAGTGTAAGGCAAACAAACACGTTGCGACTTGTGTAATAAGCCGTAATTCCCAACGCACTGATAACAAGCGCAATAATAAGATTTTGTGATGTACCATCTTCGATTGCCACCGTTAAAAGCAGAATTGCCGGAATAGAAAACAGCGAAAACTTAGAAAATGTGCGGTTTCCGCCCAAGGGTATGTAGAGGTATTCTTGAAGCCAAGTGGAAAGCGAAATGTGCCAGCGTTTCCAAAACTCCGACACCGATTTACTTTTGTAAGGTGAATTAAAGTTGATACCGAGGTCGTAGCCCATTACGCGGCCAATACCTATTGCCATATCGCTGTATCCGCTGAAATCGCAGAAAATCTGCAAAGCATAGCCAAACACCGCCATAAGGTTTTCAAAGCCGTTGTAGTTTTGCGGAGCGGCAAATATAAGGTCGTTGTATTGTGCTATGTAGTCGGCAATTACGCCTTTTTTTACAAGTCCGATAATAATCATCCAAAGACCCTGATACACAGATTCGGAAGTGATGTTTCGCTCCTGTTTCAACTGCGGCAGAAAATGGTTTGCCTTGACGATAGGACCTGCCACCAACTGCGGAAAAAACACAAGGTAAAACGCAAAGTCGAGGATATTATCGGCGGGGTCAATCTTGCGACGGTAGATGTCGATCAAATAACTGATACTCTGAAAGGTATAGAACGAAATACCCACCGGCAAAGCAATATCGAGAATGGGAAAATTATCCTCAATTATTTGGTTTAAGTTAGTGATAAAAAAGTTGGTATACTTAAAATATGCCAAAGCGCCAAGACCAGGAAGTAAACCTATGGCAAGACACAATTTTCGTTGTAATTCCGAATTAGTCAATATTGTGCGACCAGACAACGTGTTTATCATTGTCAATATAAAACGCATCAATCCTCTACTACGATTATAGACTAATTGCGAAAATTTTTTACTTTTTTCGGAAGACGCAATAACATTTCCAAAAAAATAAGTAAGTAAAGTAGTGGCAACCAACAAGATAACGTGCATTCCGCTACTCTTGTAATAGAAAAACAGGCTGAACGCCACCACAAAAATTGATGTCAGCACTTTGCGCTCTTTGATTCCGGCGTAGATGATAATAAACGCCAAAAACAGCACCAAAAACGAGCCGCTACTGAATATCAATGGTTCGTCGGGGTTGTAAACAAACAGCGACGCCAAATTTTCAAGAAAATCCATTAAAAAAGTGTTTTTAAAATAATCGGCTAATGTAAATAGAAATTTGAAGAATGCAATTATTTTTTTAATTTTTTTTCGTTTAGGGCATAAAAAAACCGCAGTTCCGATCTTGAAACTGCGGCAAGTATTAACATTTAAATTATTGTTACAATATGGTTCTTAACCTGTTATCTACGCCTTAAACGGCGATATTGCATTTGCGAAAAATATTATCCATCAAATCGTCGGACGGTGTATAAAGAACGCTGTCGAGCATATCATTTATTTTTTTCTCTTCGCGGAGCAAGTCCGACGGGTTTATCAGCGAAACCCTGTTGTTATCGATGGAAAGTAATAGTGTGTAATTTTTTTCCATAGGCAATTTATTTTTTAGTTGTCGGGGCTCATTAGGCCGCCTTTTGTTCTATATTAGTAAAACGGCGTGGTTTGTAAAATATTGCAATAAATTGTAATTTGTGCAAATTTTGTTTCACCATTTTAAATATAGACAAGGTAACGCGGCGTATGGTTGCAAATGGATGAAAAAAAAATCATTTCATTTATAAAAAATCCGCACTTGCAGTGGAGGGATAAAAGAATAAAAGCAACCACTCAAAACTGTCATCGTTTCAAATGGTTGCCTGTTTTGTGAAATTGTTTATTAGTCTGTGTCAGAAATTTCTACAAAGAACGGACGAGGCGGACAGAAAGACCATCGCATCGGTTTCTGACACCACCTCCCAAACTGCTCGAAGAGAAGGCCTGAGATTCTGATGTGTTGGGCGTCCAAATCCAAGGTGTCCAGTAGGCGCCGTTTTTGCCAACGTAGTCCACAGACTTACCGAAGCGCATTCCGGAAGCAGGAAGAAAGACTGCACCAGATTCCTCTAATTCAGACCAATTTATGCTATTCCAATCAATTGCAGAATAATCGTATCCATCGGGCAGGATAATAAGACCAGGTACGTTTTTCACTATTGCCCAATGACACAATTTGTCTGCATTTTTTCGGACGGTGTTGCCATCGTTGGCTATTCCGAGTAGGTATTCCCACTCGCCGAGTTGTCCTTGGTGCGTACCTCTGGTGAGTGTAGTCCATTCCGAACCCATTGCTGACCTACCCAAATCGTTCAAATTACCAGTGTAAACGATACTATCGCCACCTTCTTTATAAAATAAATAAGCCTTACTTTTTTGTAATGTCATTACAGGATCTATGCTGCCCGCGTATTTTGCATTATTGCCCGTCAAAGTTGCAGGGTCGAGCCACATTCCCCAACCAAAAAAGTCAATCCAAGGTCCAGCAGCATTTACATTGGTACTACCAGAAATTGTTCCAGCATACGAATTGTTGCCTCCCACATAATCCCACTGGTTCGTAGCAAAACGCCAACACTTGTCATTGACATTGTACTGCAAGTTACCTTTAGAGAAGTAGACCTTCTTTGTGGGGGATACCGAAAAATACTGGCGGGCAACAGCGTGTATCTCTCCGGCAAACGCGTTGATGTGGCTCTTGTTGAGACCAAGTTCATCGCATACGAGCGCACCTGAGGAAGACATTGCCACCCATAGTCTGCCGTCCTTGATGGTGTAAGCCTTGTTGTTGATATGGATGGTGTGCTCGCAGCAGGGCGACATAGATATAGCCAAATAAACTGCCCTGTCGGTAAGGGTGATTTCTTCGTCGCCATAGTGAAACGTGGAGGATTTAAAAATGTGGGCGCATTTCGACAAGAGGTCTTCGAGCGACACATCAGATGAGGTAGGCAAAGCTTTCCCGTTTGTGGTAATACTAGCGACAAGTTTGGCATCAGCAGCAGGTACAGTTTCGATGGTGCCTGTGAACTCGCCAGTGGCAGCGTTGGCAAGATAGAGGGTGGTTAGTTATTCCCCACCGGAGTATGAAATTACCATCGCCAACTTGTTCTCATCCTGTTTTGAGAAAGAGATGTTGTAATATCCAGCTTTGTCTGGGTCGGCATCTGGGGCATAGCCGATCTTTGAAAGCGTGTTACCTGTGCTGACACGGATTGAGAAAGGGATGCCAGTTTGTGATTGAGACGCAAAATTTTGCGTCTGTACGCTGTCGTCGTCCTTGCTGCACGATGTGGCGAGCAGCACTGCCGCCATAAGGGGCAGTATTTTTAAAAGGTTCTTTTTCATTTTGTGTTCCTCCTTCTTTTTACCAATCTGTACCAGGGGTGAGTGGGTTGATGGGTGATTTCTTGCTCGTAGGTGTGCTGCTGCCTGAGAGCAGGGGCGATTCAATAATAATGTCGATAACCTCGAACGAGGGTTTGTTGTACTTTTGCTTTGGTTGCTGTGCCGCAAGTACCGGCGGCGGAGTTAAGAGTTTTTGTGTCATTATGTTTAAAGATTTAAAATTTATAAATAAAAATTCCCTGTGGAATATCCTCTGAAGGATATTTCACAGGGGAACAATAATTATCAAGTATAAAATGGATTACGAGAAGGGCATTTTACCCCCAACTTGTAAAAATTTATAATATTTTCATAAAATATAATCATCAATTATAAGTTTTCTATTTCGGAGATGGGAAGGTTGGTGATTCGGGCAATAAGGTCGAGAGGCATATTCTCGGCTTTCATCTTGCGTGCCGTGGCGATTTTTTCTTGATGCGCACCCTCGGCTATGCCTTCTGCACGTCCTTCTTCTCTGCCTTCGGAACGTTCACGTTTGCGGGCGTTACGTTCGGTTTGGGCAATGGAGTATGCGTCGCGGTAGGCTTTGAGGCTTGCCTCGTACTCGCGATATTGGCGCGGATTCATACTTGCAATCTCCGCACGGCTGTATAGTTTGTCGAACGGCTTTGTCGCCGTCATCTTCGGTGCTGTTGTTATCTTTCCCATATTCTTTATGCTAAAAATCCAACAATCTAATTTAGTCTTTAACTCGCTCTCGTCCGTGGTGTCAAAGTACAACAGTTTTATTATTTGTAGCAAAGTTATGTATTATTTCTGAAAAATTCAAAAAAAATCCTTCTTTTTTGTTCGAGATATCAACAAAACTCCTTAACTTCGCTCATTATTAAAAATCGATATTATGGCAAAAAAGACAACGAACTCAAAATGCGCCGCCAAACAAACTGCGGCAAAAAAAACTGAAACTCCATTGCCCCACTTGGCTATTCTCGACGACCCGTGGCTAAACCCTGTGCAACAGGATGTTATTGAGCGTCACGAACGTTTCGTCAATAAACTCCACGAACTTGAATCGTACTACCCTACCCTCGTGGATTTTGCCGGTCAGTACAAATATCTCGGTCTCAACTACGATGCCGACAAAAAGGGTTGGTTTTATCGCGAATGGGCTCCCGAGGCTAAGCAACTATACATTTTTGGCGATTTCAACAAGTGGAACCGTACCGCTAACCCATTGGTAAAGAAGGAGAACGGTATCTGGGAAATTTTCCTCGACGATAAAAAATACGCTAAGACTTTTGTTCACGGCTCATTATATAAGGTGATAGTGATTGGCGCCGACGATTCTGTTACCGACCGTCTGCCCGCATATACCACACGCGCTGTGCAAGACGACGTTACCAAGGTTTTCTGCGCTCAGGTTTGGCGTCCTGAAAAGGAATTTTCGTGGGGACGCAAGAAGTTTACGCCTAAAAACGAACCGCTGCTGATTTACGAATGTCACATCGGTATGGCTCAGGAAAAAGAAGGCGTGGGCACGTATAAAGAGTTTGAAGACAATGTGTTACCGCATATCGAGCGAATGGGCTACAACACTGTGCAGATAATGGCTATCGCCGAGCACCCATATTACGGCTCGTTTGGCTACCACGTGAGCAACTTTTTTGCCCCGTCGTCGCGTTTTGGCACTCCCGAAGAGTTGAAACACTTGATTAAAACCGCCCACGACAAGGGTCTTAGAGTGATAATGGATATTGTTCATTCTCACACAGTTAAGAACACTACCGAGGGAATCAACCGTTTCGACGGCACCGATTATCAATACACTCATCCGGGCGGACGTGGCGAACATCCGCAGTGGGACAGCAAACTGTTTAACTACGGCAAAAACGAGGTTATTCAATTCTTACTCAGCAACATACGCTATTGGATGGAGGAATTCCATTTCGACGGTTTCCGTTTCGACGGCGTTACTTCAATGATGTATTTCCACCACGGCAATATCGATTCGTTTGACCAATGGAAATATTTCCGCGATGGCGTTGAGTTTGACGCAATTACATATCTGCAACTTGCCAACACGCTGATGAAGGTGATTAATCCCGAATCGATCAGCATTGCCGAAGACGTGAGCGGTATGCCCGGACTTTGCGCTCCTATCAAAGATGGCGGAATTGGTTTTGACTACCGTCTCGGTATGGGTATTCCCGATTTTTGGATCAAAATTCTCAAAGAGCAGAGCGACGACCAATGGAACATTTACCAAATGTGGAACGTGCTCAACGACCGTCTGCCATTTGTTAAAACCATTGCCTACGCCGAAAGCCACGACCAAGCACTTGTGGGCGATAAGACAATCGCTTTCCGCCTGATGGACAAGGATATGTATTTTGATATGGCAAAAGACCGCCAAAACCTCATCATCGACCGCGGAATTGCCCTCCACAAGATGATTCGTATGTTTACTATCGTCAACGGCGGACAGGCTTATATGAACTTTATGGGTAATGAGTTTGGTCACCCTGAATGGATAGATTTTCCGCGCGAGGGTAACGGTTGGAGTTATCACCACGCACGCCGCCAATGGAGTTTGATTGAGCGTAAGTTTTTGAAATACCACTATTTAAGCGATTTCGACGCTGATATGATACAACTTGTAAAAGAGTACGGAGTATTACAAGACCTCTACGGACGTCAACTCAATATGGACACCTACAACCACACCATTGTGGAACAGAAGGGCGGATTGATTTTTGTATTTAACTTCCATCCTACCAACTGCATACCCAACTACGAGTTTTACATTCCCGAAAAAGGCGTTTACAAAATCATCCTCAACAGCGACGACGAAAAATACGGCGGATTTAACCGTATCGACGACGACACCGAGTTTTTCTCCCTGCAAAAAGACGGACACTATATCCTCTCTATCTATAATGTAAACCGTACCGTATTGGTACTCAAAAAGGTAAGGGACTAATGAGGAGGCTCACAATAGCGATACTTTTTATAATAATTGCCACAGCAACCCGTGCGCAGGAGTTTAGCGGCACTGCCACGGGCGAGGCTATGGCGGGAGCGGCTTCCACTCTCTGCGGTATCGACGCCGTGCACTACAACGTGGCAGGAACGGCATATTCATCCACCGGAGTGATGGCAAGTTACCACAACAGATATTTTCTAAAAGAACTTTCGCAAAAGAATCTCGGATTAGCACTGCCTGCGCTCAAAGGCGTTTTCTCGTTGGCTGTCAACAACTTCGGCTACCATCTTTATAATCAGACCAAGGCAGATTTGGGCTACGCGATGAAACTCGGCAAAAACGTTTCGGCAGGTGTAAAAATCAATTGGCACAACCTCCACATATCCGAAAGCGAAGAACGTAACAACGCATTCAGCGGCGAAGTGGGCGTAATTTACAGTCCCATAAACAATTTGAAGATTGGCGCAATGGCGGCAAACGTATCCAACTCGCAGTTCAACAATTGCGACTCAATAATCCCCGTATCGGTGCGCACCGCCGTATCGTACTCATTTTCCGACGATTCAGAAATTTGCGCCGAAGTAGAAAAAAATTCGCTCCGCAGCGGTTTTATTACAAAAATCGGCATTAAATATGCCATAGTTAAAAACACCACGCTGATGTGCGGCGTTAGCAACAAGCCTCTGACCATAACATTCGGAGCAGGATATACGCTGCGCAACTGCCGTGTGGCGGTGGCTTTTGGACATCAAGAAATTTTAGGTTGGATGCCATCGGTAACCGCACTTTGGTGTATCGACGATAACAAGTGATAATGAAACCGTTATGAAAAAATTGCTGTTGATAATTGCCGCATTTATAACGCTCTCGGCTCAGGCGCAGAACGACGACATCAACCTCTCTGACGTTATCAGCGAGATTCTGGAAGATGCCGCCCAGCAAGACGACGAGGAGCATTACACCCTTGCGCAAATAAGCAGCGAGTATCTCGAAAACCTTGCAGCCTCAAAACTCGACCTCAACACAGCCACTTGGAGCGAGTTGCAGTCTCTGCCATTTCTCACCGACATTAAAATAGAGGCAATTCTCAACTACCGTCAAAAATACGGATGTTTTTATTCTTTGGGCGAACTACGTGGCATACAAGAACTTACACAAAAAGACGTAAGATTTCTCTCGTGCTTTGTAATGGCAGGCGAACCCGCTGAAACCAAGCAACCGAGCCTCCACCGTATGCTCTCCGACGGACGCCACACCATCACCTCCACCCTCAAAACAGTTTTGGAGCAACAGAAAGCCTACCGCGAAGACTCGCTCGGCAACAAGAAGTTCGACGGCGACCGTTCTGCCGTATGTGTCAAATACAAATACAGTTACAAAAACTACATCGCCTACGGATTCACAGCCGAAAAAGACCCGGGCGAACCGTTCGGCATAGGCGACAAGCGTTACGGATTTGACTTCAATTCGGCATTTATCCGCATTCAAAACATAGGCAAAATTGAAAAAATAATTCTCGGCGACTATATCGTAAAATTTGGTCAAGGATTGATACTCGGAGGCGGCTTTTCGGCAGGCAAAAGCACAGCATCCACCGGCTCGGCATCGTCGGGAGTAAGCCTGAGGGAATACACTTCTGCCAACGAATATTGGTTTTACCGAGGCGCGGCGGCAAGTATAAGGTTCAAAAATTTCGGCGTAACAGCCTTTGCAAGTCGCAACAAAAACGATGCAACACTCAGCGGCGACTCATCGTCGTTTTCCACCGTAAAAACCACCGGCTACCACCGCACCGACCGCGAATTGGTATCCAAAGACAACTACACGCAATACACCGGCGGAATCATAGCCACCACCCACATCAAACGGTTTCAACTTGGATTTGCCGCCGTGGGCTACAAATTCGACAAGATGTTTGAACCCAAAGAGCAACTCCGCTATGCCTGCACCCGCAACGAACGCGAAAACTACTGTTACTCACTATCTTACCACTATGCCACTACCCTATTGAGCATCTACGGCGAAACGGCTATGGACAAGGAGTGCAACGCTGCCACTATCAACACCATAGAGATGCGTCCAAACGCCCACATCAAGGTAACGGCTATGTACCGCAACTATTCTAAACGCTATCTTGCCTTCAACGCCAGCGCATTGGGCGAAAACTCAAAGGTTAACAACGAGGAAGGCCTTTACCTTGGCGCAGAAATCTACCTCGGACGCAAACTCGCGCTGTCGGGATACGCCGACATTTTTCGGATGCCGTGGCCTACGTCGAAAGTTTCCTCGGGCACAGATGTGATAGCGCAGGCCGATTTCAAAGCCTCAAAACGCTACACCGTATCGCTAAAATGGAAATGCAAAGACAAACTGCAATCATCGCCCGTGGAAGATTACGCAAAAAACCAATACATCCGCCTGCAAAACAAGTTTTCGCCATCCGACAACACCTCTATTGCCAACGTAATTCAATGGAGCGACTACCGCTACGGCGACACCCACGACCGCGGATACCTTATCTATCAGAACGTTACCTTCAAACCCCGACAGATACCGCTCACCATTGCCGCCCGTTACGCCTTGTTTTCTGCGCCCTACAACGCCCGAATGTATGCCTACGAAAACGACGTGATGTACTTTTTCTCCGTTCCTGCATATTATTACGAAGGCTGCCGCTACTATCTTGTTCTCGGCACGCAAATAGGCAAACGCGTAAAACTCCAAACCCGCCTTTCACAATGGCGCTACTTCGACCGCAACGTAATAAGTTCTGGCGATAACCAAATCGACGGCGGAAACAAGACGGAGTTGAATGTGTATTTGCAGGTGAAGATATAGGGGTTTACTTGGTTGATACTTTTCTCAGTAACTTGGTGTTGCAAAAACCGTCAATTCATCATTTATCAAGTATACTTTCAACCTGACAATCAACATCCCTTACATATTGGATAAAATGAAATGTGCACAAAAATGCCCTTCCCTTTATCCCACCTTCTTGCAGTGCAATTTTATCTTTTTGATAGCCCAATCGTAGTGGCTTGCGGTGGTGCTGACGAAGTACGAACCTAAGTCTGTGGTGCCTGTCCACGGAAAATACTTTTTGGTGAAGAGTTCCTCGTTGGTAAACTTGTCGGCCATAGACATCACCTTTTGGTGGCTGTCTTGCAGAAGTTGCTTGGCGGTGATAAGCGGAGTGTTTTGATGACGTTTCCAAATCTCAACATTCATAGCGCCATAGGTTTTCCACGAATAGTCGGGCGGCAGAAACGAAATCACCGGTGCAGAGCCGTGTCCCGTGTTGTTTTCCACAAACTTAATCATCAACTGATGCCACTCGTAAAGGTGCACAAGCACATCGCGGACATTCTTATCCCTGCCCCAATGCGCCTCTTTCTTGCTTGCGTCGCCCGAAAAGTCAAACGGTGTATTCATTTGGTTTTCAGACATATTAGCAATCAAATCCATAAGTTTGCCATAGTTTTCCTCGGCAGCCTTCATCAAATCGTCCTTGTTTCGTGCTCGTGACATAAGTGATTGTGTAAAAATATCATATAGCAAAGATAATACGATTTTGGGAATTGTGCAAAAAAATTTGATTCGTTGGCAAAAAAATCTTATATTTGCAGTCATAACCAAAAGGATTAAGACAATGGCACTAACAGGCAACATAGCAAACTATTCTCCGACATACTACGACGTGATGATGTACCTTCATTCGATTCCGATTTCTAAGGAAGTGAAGGAAAATGTCGGCCGCCGCTTGGTAAAAGAGGTTACAGAACCGGCTTTGGCTAAGGCTTATGCAACGGTTGAAGAGTTAAGCCGTTTAGAAGAAGATTGGGACGGTGAAGGCGCGTTACCCATCTCTCAGAATGTATTAAAAAACATCAAAAATGTCCTACTAATTTCAGACAATTCCGATTGGGAAAATTGGATGATTTCGCCTGACTCAAATGCTACATTAGGTTTGCAATCTAAGCAATCACGTGCTTGCGTAAGCCTTGGAGCAAAAGAGTTTTCGTATTTTGTAAGGAAAAACGGAGAAAAAATGGCTGCAAGCCACGTTGATTTCTCACCGTCCTTATTTTTAACAACATTAAGGAAAATTGGATGAGCGAAATTTCAAACACCGAAAGCGTTGCAAGAGTTTTGCGCAATGCGTGGGTTATAGACGGTAATATTCAGCATACAGCCTTTTTGCTGAGGCGGGGAGAAACCTACATCTCGGTCAACCGGCCTGCCATTCCATCGTATGATTCTGATGTAAAAGGATTTGTAACAAGCCACCCTGATTTTTATGCCGACCAACGTCACGACAAATACATTCGGGCAATGCTGAATGTGGGCGAAATACGTGCTATGAGGATAGATTACGCAGGTATTACGCTGAATGTCAATGTAGAAGTAGAACCGAGAGACATTTTCACAAAATCGCACGCAGGCATTTTTACACGTCATCAAAACAAAAACATCAAAAACGGCGACACCCTCTACATCAAATCGCTCGACACCGATGTTTCTGCCGACGAAATCCTTCTTGAAGTCCGTTCCAACCTTGTAGATATATCAGCATTGGAATCTTGCAATTTGTAGTTCCCGACTATAATAACTCCCAAATAATGAAACTTTTAGCCTCAATCTTATTAATCATCCTCGCCATTGCGGGATGCAACAAACCTGTGGCAACGCTCGAAAACCGCCTTGTTTCGCCCGACGAACCGCACCTGAGAAATATCGACAGCATTATCACCGATGCAATTCATCAGCGTGCTATGCCAGGTTGCCGACTTTTTGCCGCCAAAAACGGTCATATCATCATCAACAAATGTTACGGATACATTGATTACGACAGCGTTACGCCTGTGAGTATGAACACTTTCTACGATTTTGCCTCAATCACCAAAATTGCAGCCGGTGCGCCTTGCCTTATGCGTATGTATCAAGACGGCAAGATTGACCTTGAAAAACCCCTCAACGAATATTTCGACCTCGACTCTAACGGTGCTACTCTCGGCGACGCGCTTGCACATCAGGCGGGTTTTAAACCGTGGCTCAACCTCCGAGGACAACTCGCAACCATTTCGTACGAACTGCTCAACTCGCCTAATTTCAACGTGGAAAACGCTCAAAATCAAATACGTCAAACCATCTGCAATCAACCCCTCAACGAGCGTGGCAATTACCTCTATTCCGACCTTGGATTCTACCTCTACCCTGCCCTCGTAAAAGAGTATTACAACAAAGAATTTGAACAGTTCCTCATCGACGAGTTTTACCGTCCGCTCGATATCAAACTGTGTTTCAATCCGTTGCGCTATTACCCCAAAGAACTCATAGCCCCCACCGAAAACGACACCATTTGGCGCAAGACCATTGTACAGGGCACCGTGCACGACGAGGGCGCGGCTCTTATGGGCGGAGTGTCGGCTCACGCGGGACTTTTTGGACGCGCACAAGACCTTGCAGTTTTGATGCAAATGTACTTAAACAAAGGAAGTTACAACAAGGTTCAATATCTCCGTCCCGAAACCCTCGACAAGTTTACCACGCAGGCATTTCCCGACAACCGCCGAGGATTAGTTTTTGACAAAACCCCTCTCGACACAGCCATCAACGGCACTCCGAGCAAGATGGCAAGCCGCCTAAGTTTCGGACACACAGGTTTTACAGGCTCATTCACTTGGGCCGACCCAGAAAACGGTTTGCTGATAGTTTTTCTCTGCAACAGCACCTTTCCCTGCCGCAGCACCCTGATTTCCAAACTCGATGTGAGGACAAAAATACATGATCAATTGTATCTTTTGGTGAAGGAGCATTAACACTCCGCAATTTTGTAATCGGTAATATTCCGTTGGTCCTCATCAAAATTGAGAGCAAGTTTAATAACCTTGCGACCATCGCCCTTGTACGCTGTGGCATAGTCCTTTTTCTCAATTTGGTAAAGTGCAGTTTCGGCAGAATGTTTATATTTCAATTCGATAACATAAATAGTCTGAGGCATTTTAAGAATCAAATCACATTTACCAAGTGCAGTTTCGGGTTGGGCTGTAATGTCGGCGCCAAAAGAAGTTAAAACGGTGTAAAGTATTGCGTGATAATGTTTTTCGTTCATATTATTGAGCGAATATGGAAATCCAGCAAAAAAGATTTTCAATGCATTTACAAATTTATCCACATCGCCATAACGACGAAAATCAATGTAGGCTCTTCCGAGTTGGTTGGGCGCAGCATAATCGTAAGCATATTTTAAAAGAGACCGAGCAAAACCTGTTCTTACTTCCTCGTTAGGGAATCCAAGCGTAAAATCGTCATAATCAGCATTATAATTCTTAATAGTTAAATATCCGCTTTGATATAAAACAGGTACAGGGTCGTTAATTCGTTCAACAGGTACATCAAAATCAGCGATATTATAATTCTGATTTTCAAAATTATACATGTTCATATTATACTGCGACATCATCTTCACTAAAAACGAAGGAGTGCCGGAGTTAAACCAATAGTCATTCAACTGTCCAGCCATAAAAGCATTAACAAGGCTAAATGGATTGTACAAATCGGTCATTTTTTTGGTAAAATGATAGCCATCGTATTTTTGTTGTATTGCATCAAGCGTTTCTTCGTAAGTTTTGCCGAGTGCCTCCGCAAAGTTTTCAACATCAGGACGCATCTGAGTAAGGATCTCATCTTTCGTGAATCCGCAAATAGCCTCGAATCTTGGCAACATACTGATTGTTGTCAAGTTGTTGAGTTTCGAAAATATCGACATCTGGGAATACTTAGTAACGCCGGTGATAAACACAAACCTAAGGTCAGAATCACATTGCTTCAACGGAGAATAGACATTTTGCATAATACTACGAACTTCACGTTGACGTTCCTCATTATCAATATGTTCTAACATAGGAGCATCGTACTCGTCGATCAAAACCACCACATTTTTACCACTCTGTTGTTTGGCGGCTTCTATGATATTTTGTAGTCGAATATTATAAGAAAGAGATTCGTTTCCGGCGCAGTGATATATAATTTCATATTTTGATAAACGCTTGTTAATAGTGTCGTTAATCACTTTCAGGGTACTGAAATCACCACCCGAAAAATCCAAATGAATAACAGGGTATTGAGTCCATTCGGTTTCGAGTTTTGCAATATCGAGCCCCGCAAAAAGGTCTTTCTGCCCCTCAAAATACGATTTTAAAGTACTCACCAACACCGACTTTCCAAATCTACGCGGACGTAAAAGGAAATAATACTTAGCCCAATGCGCCAAATCGTACACATATTTGGTTTTGTCTACATAGAAGTATCCACCTTCAATAATATCCTTAAATGTCTGTATTCCTGAGGGGTATCTGCGCTCTGTCATAGTATGCAAGTTTTAATCATTGCAAAGATAAAATAATTGTTTTAAATCGCAAACAGAATTTACCCATTCCCTTCACACCACCGCTTCATAAATCCTCTTTCCGTCGTATTCAATCCATTCGGGTTTGGGTTGGACTACTTTATTCTTTAAGAATGAGAATGTTACAAGGTATCCTTCGGAGAGGTTGCGGGTAGTGAGGTATTCGGAAAGTTGCTCACGTCCCGAAATTTCGTATTCGGTGCCGTGCCATATTTTTAGTTCTATAATATATTCTTTGCGGTTGTAGGTAACTACCAAATCCATACGCGATGAGTCGTCGTTTTCGGGTTCGCTATAATAAAAACCTGTGCCGTTGATAATCGGTTTTAAGAAACAGATGAACATAAAACGGCCTTCGCGTTCCAAAAAATTGTCCTCTTTGCTGTGCTTTTGAGATACTAAATCTTTGAAACGGTTGATAATCATCGGCATATTCAAGTCGCCTTTTTTGTCAACAAACACTCCAAAGGGTGCAGGCTGTTGCAACGAATTAATTTGATTTTCAGCAATAAAATAATCATAAAGCACTTGCTGAAAAATCAAGTTGTGAATTTGCGCCTGCGAGTGTTCGTTTGGTCTTAGGAATGCAAACGTTCTGCCTAATTCGATAGGGAAATTCTTAGCATAGTAGTTGATGTGAAAATTTTCCAACGAAATGGCTCTCAAAAGCCTTTTTAAATCGGGATAATTCTCAATATTTTGCGTCAAGGTTTGAAGTATGGTAGAATTTGTGTCTTTTGTTATTTTCTTTACCGCTTTCAGCACGCCCTCTTTCGTCCATTCTTGGTTTAAACTTTCGTCAATCAACTTGCAAACACGGCTTACCAAAACAGGATAGCCAGAGGTATATTTGTAAATTTCTTCCGAAATCTCCATAATGTTGAACCCAATATGATGGTCGTTTTCGTAGTCGGCAAGCATTGTGCTTATTTCCTGAGGATTAAATGTCATATCGAGTTCATATTCGGCGGCAACGTTCCACGGCGAATTGAATTTATGCTCCTCATCAGGACGGATTTTGATCTTCATACTTTTAACATCGTATACTCCCGCAAGCACCACCGACCAAAAAGTGTAATTGTTGTCGTTGAATTTTTCCCGGTCGAGATACATATTGCGCAACATTGCCAAAAATCTCAAAAACAATTCATTATCAAGGCTTTTATCAACCTCGTCGATTGTAAGAACAACCTTTTTGGAAACATGTTTGCAAAATTCGGTGATTTTTGATGCTAATATATCATAATCGAGTTTTTCTGTATTTGTAACATCAATCCAAAACGATTGGTAATCAGATATTTTACCAAGAGGTTCAATAATTTTTTTGCAAAAATACTTGCAAAAATTGTCAGTAGAATTCCAATCTTCGGATGCCGAACTTTCAAAACTTATAGGTATCACCAAATAATTGTCCGACATATTGTGAAGAATCCAATTGAGCGATGTGGACTTGCCAAACTGACGGGCATAGGTGATGGTGAAATACTTTCCCGAATTGATTAACCTCTCAAAAACTTTCATTTTGGAAGTTACATCAACCATATAGTGTCGTTGAGGGTTGCAAGTTACCGCTGTGTTGAATTCTTTTGCCATAATACTCAATTGTTTTATCTCTGCAAATGTACAAAAAAAATCCTTTCACCCAACTTTTTTCACCTCAACTTATTCCTCTCAAAATTGCCCCGTGTTAGCACAAAATACATCACTGCCGAGGCTACGTGGATGGCAGACACTGTCCAAAAGGCTGAGGCATAGCCAAAATGCTCTGCCACAAATCCGCCGGCGAGGATTCCAAGACCCACTCCCAAATCCCACGAGGTCATTAGGGTACTGTTGGCAGTGCCGCGCTGATTGTTGTGGGCAAGGTTTACCATCATATTTTGAAACGCAGGCCACATATGTCCGTTGCCCAAGCCAATTAGGATAGCCGAGCCGTAATACGTCCACATACTGCCGCCAGCCACAAAAATGGTGTAACCAATGGTAGAGAGAATTATGCCTTCGGCGGCGTTGCGAGTCAACTTGCCCTCGCGCAGAGCCTTTGCGCCTTGCATTCGCGAAAGTATCAGTCCAATTGATAGCAGCATAAAATATACGCCCGTGCCGCCCGTTATGCCGAGAGTTTCTTTGCCGTAAATGGCTAAATAATTGCTCAATACGCCGTAGCAGAATCCGAATCCAAGCATATTGATGGCAAGTATCACGCCTTTAAGCAAGAAGAAACGGTCTAAGGAGAGTTTCGACTTGTTTCTAATTATCTCTTTTTCAGGGATTTTTACACGGCTATCGACCACAAGACCAACCGCCGCTATTGCAAGAGCAAGCAAAAAGAGTATGTTGAAATTGTGAGTGCCTTCGTAAATCATTATGCCCACAGTGGGTGCAATTGCGGTGGCAACATTATTGCTAAGTCCGTAAAAGCCAATACCTTCGTTACGTCTTGACGATGGCAGCACGTCGATAGCCACTGTGCTGTTGGCAACCGTTGCCGCCCCAAAAGGACCGCCGTGGATGGTGCGTATTACGGCAAACACAGCAAGACTTGTTGCCGCCAAATATCCTCCGAACAATATAAAATAGAAAAACAGGCACGACAAAAGCACTTTTTTGCGGTTGAAACTATCAACCATATATCCGCTAAACGGCCTAATAATCAATGCAGTAATGCTATACCCCGAGAGCACGAGACCGATAGTGTCCTTAGGTGCGGCAAAGTTTTCTGCCAAATAGATAGGCAACAGCGGAGTTAACAGGTAAAAGGCAAACGACATAGTAAAATTTGCCACCATTACCTTGACATAGTTGTTGTTCCAAAGTTTTTCCATAATGCCGCAAAAATACAAAAGGCGGATAATCATATTGACTATCCGCCTTTAAAATATCATTAAATCAGTGTTAATGCTCTAATTTAATTGTCTCGGTGGTAATGTCGGCTACCTCGGCAGGACCGAAGTACTGAATAGGACCGGGATAAACGTATGCGGTTTCGATAGCCCATTCGTCGCGTTTTGATGCGAAGAATTTGAAAGGACCGCCGTCGAGTTTTACAAGTGCCTTTTGGATAACGGGTTTCATCTTGCCGTTACGTTTTTCCATATTCATCATTGCTGTGATAGGAATACCGCCGGCGAGCCATTCGGTAGCGGGTTTGGTGGTGTTGCGTACCGACGACATATAGCCAGTTTTACCCGAAGAGATGAGCAATGCAGCCACACGACCAAGCGAGTAGCAGTAGTCGGCATCGAAGTTAGAAGGAGCAGCGCAACGTCCTTCGTAACCGAAGAAGTGGTGCTGTGTAGAGAATTTGCCGTTGAATTTGCCTTCTTTCTTCCAAGCAGCGAGTTTCTTAGCCACCATTTCGGCAAGGAGTTGTTCGGTTTCGATGAGCGAAACTTGTACGTTGCCGTGGGGGTCGCGTTCGAGTGCGAGTTGGCGCGAAACAGCAGTAGGAAGGCTCTTGAATAGTTCTGCATTTTCCTTAGAAAGACGATTAACAACGTATTCAATCTTCAAGTCAGCAGGAATAGCATCGAACTCTGCCTGATTAGCAGCAAGCATATCGTTGAGTTCAGCGATAAGTTTCTTGATAGCGGGGATAAACTCGATAAGGCCTTCGGGAACGAGAACGATACCAAAGTTCAAACCTTTGTCGGCACGAGCCTTAACAGCGTTGGCAATGTATGTTACCACGTCGTCGAGAGTTTGGTTTTTGGCTTCAACTTCCTCACCGATAAGGGTGATGTTGGGCTGAGTTTTGAGCGCACATTCGAGAGTAACGTGGCTTGCGCTACGACCCATAAGTTTAATAAAGTGCCAATATTTTTTAGCAGAGTTGGCGTCGCGTTCGATGTTGCCGATAACCTCAGAATATACTTTGGTAGCGGTGTCGAAACCAAAAGATGTTTCAATCATCTCGTTTTTGAGGTCGCCGTCGATAGTTTTGGGACAGCCGATAACCTGAATGCCGGTGTTCTTTGCAAGATAGTATTCTGCAAGCACGCAAGCGTTGGTGTTAGAGTCATCGCCGCCGATGATAACGATAGCGTTGATATTGAGTTTTTTGCAGATTTCAAGACCTTTGTCAAACTGCGAAACTTCCTCTAATTTGGTACGTCCCGAGCCGATGATGTCGAAACCGCCGGTGTTGCGGTATTCGTTGATGATGTCTTCGGTGAGTTCGATGTATTTGTGGTCAACCAATCCCGAAGGACCGCCTAAGAAACCGTAAAGTTTAGAATCCTTGTTGATAGCCTTGATACCGTCGAAAATACCCGAAATAACATTGTGACCTCCGGGAGCCTGACCGCCCGAAAGGATAACGCCTACGTTGATAGCCTTGGTAGACATTGCCTGTTGAGCCTTTTCGAAAGTTACGATAGGCAAACCGTAGGTGTTGGGGAAAAGTTTTTTGATGTCGGCTTGGTCGGCAACAGATTCGGTTGCCTTGCCTTCTACTAATTTAGTAGCACCTTGGATAGATGCCGGCACTTTGGGCTGATATGCCGCACGTGCAATCTGTAAAGGACTTTTGTTCATCTTTGTTGTATTTAATGTTGTGTTTTATTTCTGTTCTTTCTCTTTTACTTTTTTGATGCTTCCATCGGCAAAAACAGTTCCGTGAATATTGAGCGGAATGGCGCAACTCTGTGTAACGTTGCTCTTATTGAGGTCGCGGTCGTAAACAAAAAACTCGTAACGGATAGTGTCGTAATTTACCGAAGCAAGCGGAATATCTATTGCCACCTTGATTTCGGCTTTGAGATATTTGTTTTGACCCACGGGCTCGTTGTATGGAATACGGTATTTGAGATTTTCGTTGATTTCGGTAAGAGGAGCGTATTCACCGTCCTGATTTTTAGCGCTTACCGAGAGGAAAAGATTGTGATAGTATTCGCTTTCGGGCGAAAACTTATCGGTGGTATCCCCTTTGTTTAATCCGAGATTGCCGTCGCCGTCTATCACATTGAAATAGAGCAACTGATGCTTAACTTCGTTTTTAAGTTTGTCGAGAGTGTCGACAAGGTATACCTTGGTAAACTCCACCTCGGGAATCTCGCTGTAAGATTCTACCTTTTCGCACGACATCCATATCATAGATGCTGAAACAATGGCGGCAACTGTAATTAACTTCTTCATAACTCTATTTTTTACGGAAGAAAACTTTGATAGGCACACCGCAGAAGTCGAAATCCTTGCGCAAACGGTTTTCGATGTAACGCTTGTAGGGGTCGCGTATATACTGCGGAAGGTTGCAGAAAAGCGCAAACGTGGGGTAATATGTGGGCAACTGTGTGGCGTATTTCACCTTGATAAACTTGCCCTTCCACGACGGAGGAGGAGTCTCCTCCACATATTGCTGAATGCACTTATTGAGTTGCGATGTTGAAATCTTGCGTGTGCGGTTTTCGTAAACTCTCACCGCCGACTCCATTGCTTTGAGCACTCGCTGCTTGGTAACAGTAGAGGTAAAAATCACTGGAATATCGTCGAAAGGTTCGAGACCTTTTTTAACGTACTCCTCGTATTTTTTAGTGCTGTTGTCGTCGCTCTTGTCCACGAGGTCCCACTTGTTTACCACCACCACAAGACCCTTGTTGTTTTCCTTGATAAGGCGGAAAATATTCATATCCTGAGATTCAAGACCCTGTGTGGCGTCGAGCATAAGGATACATACATCGGCCTCCTCAATTGCACGTACCGAGCGGAGCACCGAGTAGAACTCGATATTTTCCGAAACCTTTGATTTCTTGCGCAATCCGGCGGTGTCCACAAGAATAAAGTCGTGTCCGAATTTTTGGTAACGGGTATTGATGGGGTCGCGAGTGGTGCCTGCGATAGGGGTAACAATGTTGCGTTCGGTGCCTGTGAGCGCATTGATAAACGACGATTTGCCCACATTAGGACGACCAACAATGGCAATCTTTGGTATTCCTGCCTCATCATCCACCTTGTCGGATGTAAAAGTAGCCACCACAGCGTCTAACAAATCGCCTGTGCCGCTGCCGCTTGCCGAAGAAATAGTGTATATATCGCCAAGGCCAAGACTGTAAAACGCCTGAGCCTCAATCATCAACGAGGGATTGTCGGTTTTGTTAACAGTAAGGAACACAGGTTTGTCGGCACGGCGCAGAATGTCGGTAATTACCTCGTCGCCAGCAGTAACGCCCAAGTTGGCATCCACCATAAAAATAATGGCGTCGGCCTCCTCAATAGCGAAATGCACCTGTTTTTGTATTTCGTTCTCAAAGATATCGTCAGAATTGTTGACGTATCCGCCTGTATCGATAACAGAAAATTCTTTACCGTTCCAATCGCTCTTACCGTAATGGCGGTCGCGAGTAACGCCTGCGGTTTCGTGCACAATGGCGTCGCGAGATTGTGTAAGGCGGTTGAAAAATGTTGATTTGCCTACGTTTGGGCATCCTACTATGGCTACAATGTTGCTCATTTTCTTTTAGTTTAATAAATGCTTTTGTCGCAAAAGGATTAGTAATTCGGTTGCAAATGTAGTCTTTTATTGTTAAATGTCAAAACTATAAATGCTTTAATTATTCGGCTTTTGTGTTAAGAAACTCATCCACAAGTTTCACTGCCTTTTCTAAGTCGGTGGATTCAACTTTGAGTTCCATAAACGGGTCAAAATCGCGCTTGTTCCACTCCACGCCCGCCGAAGCGTTGCGGTTTTCGGCAAAACTCTTTATGCCGTTCTGTGCCAAGTGATTTTTTACCATTTTTACGTCAATAGCCTGACCTGTAAATACTTTGTAATACTGCTTTTCCATTGTGTGTTTGTTTTGAGGGTACAAATTTAGTAAATCTTTTTAGCAAAATAAAAAAAATTTACTTCGCCAAACACAGTACCGCCACGCCTGCCAGCACTCCACAGAGTATCAGGCTTTTTTGCAGGATATTCTTTTCGTGGAAAAGCACTGCTCCGGCAAGGAACGAAATCACCACGTTGCTGCGGCGGATAAGCGAAACTATGCCTATCATTGCCTCAGGATGGCTCAATCCGTAAAAATATAGAAAATCTGCCACTGTGAGCAGCACTCCAACCAACGGTATCGAAATACGGAATTTAAACTTATCGGTTTTGTCGCGATGTGGATACCAAATCACAGCGGCGAGTATGGCGGCTATCAGAAACTGATAAAACGAGAACCACGCCTGCATCTCCATCCTATCCATCTCAACGGTGCGCAAGAGATATTTATCGTAAAGTGCCGACGCCGCGCCAATCAATGTTCCGGCTATAAGCAAGAATGCAAACTTATTGTGACTGAACGATATACCCTCTTTCCTACCCGACCGTGCGTAAAGGTAAAGACACGTTAATATAATAGCCGCGCCCAACCATTGCCAAGCGTTGAGTCTTTCGCCAAGTATCAGCACCGCACCGAGCAGTGTCCACGCAGGAGCCGACGAGCGCACAGGTCCAACAATAGAGATAGGCAAATGTTTCATAGCCCAAAAGTTGCACAGCCACGAACTCTCCACTATAAACGCCTTTAAGATAAGGTACATCTGATTGTGAGCATTAGTTTTTGGAGTCTCAAACATAGTGCCGGCAAACCATCCGAAATCGCACACCGAATCAATCAATATCGGAGCGAACATCAGTAGCGACATTCCCGACGAAATCACCATCACCGCCAGCACGGCATTCTCTTTAAGCGAAGTTTTTTTGCAAACGTCGTACAGTCCGAGCACCACCGCCGACGCAATTACCAATGGAATCCACATTTTATCTGCAATTATTTTGGAGTGCAAAATAAACGCAAAAGTGTGAATACATTGCTAATGATATGTTAAGTTAATGGATAAAAAAAAATGGCGGAACATAAGTCCCGCCATTTGTGCCATTACTTATTAATGTGTGAGCCTTATTGTCTCCTATTATTTAGCAAGAGATGAGTTCTTGGGTACAGCTACGTAGCCAGAGATAGAAACAGTTTTAGTAACTTTTGAGAACGACATCTTGGCAACGCCCTTGCATCCATCTGATGTTTGGAAAGCAATAACCTGACCGCTTGAAAGTTGGTTTACTCCAACACCAAGGCTCGATTTGCCACCAAGATAATCAGAAGATACAGTCATCTGATCAAGAGTGTTGACATCAAAATAATCTTGAATATCGGCATTACCAAGGTTTTGAATCTTTGCAGACTTGTTGTTACTATAGGTAATACCGTTGGCATCGTAGCATTGAGCCAAAAGGCTTGCATTAGGCGAGCAAACAAATGTGCCATATTGTCCCTGGGTGCCTACACAAAAATCGGCATCGGAACTTGTTGCTGGAACAGCTTGACGAGTTGAAGCACAGAAAGCAGATCCTGTACTTGCCTTTGTAGAATTATAGTTCAGCGTTTCGTTAAACGAATACATCTGATAGTTATCGTTTTCGTCGCCGTTGTTCTGAATATCATTGATATTGAGAGGATCATCTTCGCAAGCAACAAACGTTGTGGCGAAAAACATCAATGCCAATGAAAGTAATAAACTAATCTTTTTCATGGTTTTGCAGTGTTTAGTTGGTTATAAAATAAATGGTTACTCTTTGGGGAACAATGCGTAGCCTTTAACATGAACAGACTTGTTGCTCTGGTCAAGTTCAACAGCTTTGGCAACAATCTTTTTGCCGTTAACATCCATAGCAATAATCTGACCCATCTTGATACGTGCCAAAAGTAATGCAGCTGTAAAGGGTGTTTGTGTTGAAGGATCGATTTCGGCTTTTACATCTAATTGAGACATTGCAGCAATAGTACCAAATTTTGTAATGTCGGTTTCATTCAAAATCTGAGCTTTGGCATCAACTGATTTGTAGTCGATATCGACAGGGATAGTAGTGTTGCTGGGATTAACTTGAGATGAATTTTCGTCTTTGTAAACCAAAGTCTCATCGTATTCAATGAGATAATAAGAATCATTAGATTCTAATGCATTTTGAGAAGCCCATTCATCAGCAGTGTTTTTGAGTTCGTCAATAACGGGATCATCATCGTCGCAAGATGCAGAAAGGAATGTTGAAGAGAGCATTACAGATGCTACAAGAAATAATGTGAGTTTTTTCATTTTTTTAAGTATTTTACAGTTAATGATTATTATATTTTTTCAAATAGTCAAACGCTCTTACGCGTTATATTGTTGCAATAATAGATGAAATTTAAGATCAATAATGAAAAAAAAAATTACATTTTTTTTAGATGGCTAACAATTACCATTCCAAATAGCCTCTATCTGAGGTATTATCAACCTTTTCCCATCGTTTACTATATTATATTTGCAGTATTCTAAGGTTTGATTGTCGGTCAATTGGGCTGATATGCGGCGGCGAACCTCTTCGGCAGAAATTCCGTTGCGCTGCATAACCCTCTGGATACGGACATCTTCAGGAGCTGAAACTAACACATTAAAATCGGTAAAACGATAAAATCCGCACTGAACCAATATCGCACTTTCCATAATAATATAAGGTGCGGCTGAATGTTTAAGCACAAAATGGTCAAACGCCTCTTTTACAAGTGGATGGACAATGGAATTGAGTGTTTGGAGTTTGTCAGGGTTGGCAAATACAATAGCGGACAATGCCTTACGGTCGAGAATGCCGTGTTGGTATATTTCAGAACCAAAAACATCGCTAATACGCTTTATAGCCACTGGATGAGTGGCAGTGATTACGTTTGCTTCGGTATCGGCAATAAACAGTTTTGCACCAAAAACCTCAAAAACTGTTGCTACAGTAGACTTACCACTGCCTATTCCTCCTGTTAGACCTATAATTTTCATGGCAACTCACTGCTAATGTTAACATTACGTTCTACAAGATACTCCACGCTCGACGGTGATATGCGTATGTCGGTAACGCCGAGTTTTTCAGGAGAGCGGATAAGTTTTATAGAAAGCAAATCTGATTTCAAAGGCGAATTAAGGTCGGCATAGTCAACCGCTATCGAAAACATATCCTTGGAAATGCGCTGATAGTTAGACCATCCCACAAAGAATTTAACGGTTGCCGACTGTGGGAAAACCCTCATAAGGATAGAATCTGGAGTGTTGATTTGGCGTATGGGTAGCACAAGAGTCTGCTCGGTATATTTTTCGGTGTTGATTTTCAAATCGGTGTAAAGTGTGCGGCAAGTAACTTCGCTCGGAATGATAAACTGCACGTGACGCTGCACAGGCTCTTGCAAGTTAAGTAGTTCTAGATACTCTGTTTTAACATAGGTAACAGAGTCGGCAATAATGGCAGATGTGCTAATTTCCACACTGTCGGGCTGCAATATAATACCATCAGCGGCGCGGTATTGCGAATCAAATGAAATATCTGCATCAAGTATCACCGGCACTTTTTTGGTTACCGACCTACCAAAATCCAAAAATATAGTATCGGGTTGAACCGACAAAAACTTAAAATCCGTAGGCAACTGAGCCTCAATCTGTTGGCGGATATCATCGTCGGAAATATACTTAAGAGTAGAATCTGCATGTGGAACATTGCGCAAGGTTAGTTTTGAAAGGTCAATACGTAAAAAATCTTGGAAATTACCCGAAGTAAGCAGCAACGACCCTTTTACCGACACCCCAACATTCAGCGATGATGTGGTGACTCCTGGAAGGAGTATCTTGTCGCCAGGAATACCAGAATATTCCACCCTGAACTCTTTTGAGGTGGTAATATAACTGCCGGTTTTGTTGAGAAACCAAAATATTGAAGCCAAAACCACCGAAACCATATAAACCAATAGGTTTCGGTTGATTTTCATTCGCCTGATTTTCAGAAAGGCGGCTTTGAGATTTCGAAATTTTCGTCGTATGCCGGTTGCCATGTTATCTGTATTTTTCTAAATAGTCGTTTGCCTTGTACACACGGTTCTTTACTGCTGTGTTCCAATCTCTTTTGGCGTCATCTTTCTTGCCAAGCATATAGTAGGCAAGACCTCGGTGCATATAAATATCGTAAAGAGTGCGGTCGAGGTCGATGGCTCGGTTAAAGTCGTCGATGGCAAACTGATATGTTTCTGATTTTAAATATATTATTCCACGAGAACGATAAAACATCGCATCTTTTTTCTTAGCAGAATTCAACACTTTAAGCGCCGTCATACAATCGCCCTGTTGTGCAAGCGATTCCGTCAATATTGACACTGCCTCGGCATTATCATTAAACATAAGCAGATAGAGACGGGCGTATTTTTCAGCGCCTTCGTAATCCTTGTTTAGCAAAAGCGATTTTGCCACGCCAAGGTAGCTTTCTATCATCATTTCATCAAGTTTTATAGCCTCGATCCATGTTTCAACAGCTTTGGAATATTTCTGCTGAGCAAACAGAATTTCTGCCAAAGTATTGATATATAGCGCATTTTTGCTACGTAGTTTTATAGCATGTTCAATGTCAGATTGTGCTGATTTGTAGTTGTGGTCGCCTTGGTATGCAAGCGCTCGCAGATACCATGCCTTGTGATACGATGGATGCGACTTAATCACTTTGTTTATCAGTTCGAATGCATTGCCTTTGCGATTAGTATTTATAAGGTGTTCGGCAGTTTCCAATTGTTTCAATGCTGGATTTATATCTTTTTGATTTTCAACATTTTGCCACCGTAAATCAGATTTAAGGGTTTCAAAGGCCAAATTAGCGGATATTTTTGCCGACGATATTCGGTCGGCGGTGGTGCAATAAGCGTTCAAAGCTACAAAAGCAGAATCAATCATTCCAGCAAGTGCGTATGCCTCAGCTGTTTTAACGCCAGAAATACCAGCCCGCATCTTATCAGCGGCAAGGTAACAACGTGCGGCGGCGGCATAGTTATTTCGTTGAAACTCAATGTCCCCTTTAAGAAGCATTCTCCGAGGAGTGATTTTTTCAGACAACGCACTATTAACCAACACAAATGCTGAATCCAAACAATCTTTTTTCAAAGCCGCACAAGCCAATTGAGCGGTATTAACAGTATCTTGCGACAATGCGGCTAAGGGCAGCAATGTCATCACAACGAACAAATATGCAGTTAGTTTCCTCATTTTTTTTCAGTTTTCTCGGTGATTATGGTTATAAATCCCTCCAATTCGCGCTCTTCCAAGCCTGTAAGACGGTATTCGTACACGGTGCAACGGTAAAAATATACCCCGTCGGGCAATTGGGTGCCGGAGCTCTGGTCAATGCCATCCCAGTTGATGTCGGGATCTTCGGTTTTATACACAACCTTGCCCCAACGGTTGGTGATGGTCATATCAATGCGGTCGACAAATTGGTATGGATACGGATGGAAAAGGTCGTTGATGCCGTCGGCATTGGGAGTAAAAACATTGGGCAAACGGTAATACTCGCAGTTGTCGATACAAGTTCGTTGGTCAAGTTTTCCAGTGTTTCCAGCGTAGTCGGTGGCGGATACCACATAGCAACCTGCCATTCCATGGGTAGGTCGGTGTTCGTATGTGAGCACCGTAGGCCCGGTATCGGCTATCAGCTGCAACTCCCCATCTAAGGTTTCGGAATAGTAAACATGATATTTTTCCACGTCCAACCCACAAACGGTATCAGGATACCATTCCAAACGGTTAACAGCATCATCGCACTTAGATGTAATATTGAGTTTTACACACGGAGGAATAGAGTCGATAGGTATTCCCGAGGCTATCTGCGACCAGTTTTCAATATGGTCGGGCAAACCCTTTTCTGAATAATAACCTATGGTCTTCATTTTGTAAAAATACTCCACATCGTTGGTAAGGTTCTGGTCAAGATATGTGCCGTCGGTAGAATATCCTATTGAGTCAAAATCTGTTTTTCCGGGATCGCGGCGGTAGATTACAAAAGTGTCGTTTTTCCAAGGCACATCAGCCTCGTGAGTAATTTTGATGGCGCGGTTTGAACATTCGAGCTTAATAAACACCGACGAAGCCATCGAAGCCGAACCGATAGCATTCCATCCTCCGGTAGACTCGTTGCGGTTGGTAAAGGCTATCTTATAGATACTTCCCTTATTGTAAGTGTCGATATTAGATTCGGTAAATGTAGTATCTTTAAAACCGTTGATTTCGTATGGATTGGTATAAATACCATCAAAAATACCGTGAGCGGGATAGAGAAGGTATGCGTATGGAGGTTTTACAATGCTTTGGTCGAGGTCGGCAGGCGAGGTCCATTGAAGAAATATTGCACCAGTTTTTTCATCGGTATACTCCACAGTAGCTTTGGTAAATGCTATAGTTCCACGCTTAAGCACTTGGCACGACGGGTCAGATACGATACTTTCGGCGCCATCGGCAAATGTGGCTGTAACTCGGTAGCAGTAGCAAAATCCCGAAGCCAACCCAACAGTGTTGTTATCGTCTAAGAAAGATGTAATGGATGGATTATCAATTACTTTGATAAGTTCATAACCCCACTCTGAGGGAACGCCCGTTTCGCAAACGCCCGGGTCTTTATCATCAGGACGCGACTTCCGATATATTTTGAAACCAGTAGCATTGTCGTTGCCACCATTGTTCCAAGTTATTTTTACGGTGCTATTGGTAGGTATTGCACTTGTGATTTGAGGAGGCGGAGCCACCACTGTAATCTTATTTTTACGGTAGGCAGTAAGAGGCACCTTAATATCATCGTCAACAGCACGGAAAAGCACTTCGTAAGGCAAACGGCGCACATGGCTACGGTGAGTCTGCCAAGAAAAAAAGCCAGTCGGCAGCTTAGTATGGTTGCCCGAAACCACAAACGTAGCCGGACTTATTTCCAAATCAAAAACTCCTCCAGAGGCAGAAAGGTCAACAAGATCCTGAGGGTCGGGGTCATGAGCCGTAACTTTAAATTCCAAAAGTGAATCTGCTATAACACAGTAATTTGCCACATTGTCGATTTCGGGCGTATGGTTGTCGGTATCAAGCACATCTACCTGAATGTCGCGTAGCACCTCACCTATCTTCACACCGTTGCGCCACTCCTCTATCACCATTGCCACATTGTACGAACCAATTCTTGAGGGACGATCCCAAATAAAATCACCAGAATATGGGTCTACAAAGATAGTATCGGTAACTGGAGGAAAGGTATATCCAACAATCTCCACTCCATTTTCGGTAAGGCAGCGGGCAATTTTGTAACTAAGGCTGTCGCCATCTGGGTCAAAAGCTCCCGGATTATGCACAAAAACCTTGTTGAGCGCAGCCTTGTCCATCGGAGGATTAAGCAACACCGGCGAACTGTTGTTGCCTACAACAGTGCTAATTGAGAGTGTAGTTTTAATCGAAAACACCACGTTTACCGAGTTTGGAATATTGTCAACGCCCTCGTTTCGGTTAGGGTCTTCCATATAAAGAGTGTAGACTCCAGGACCCGAAAAAGTATGCTCACCCTCGTAAACATTCTTGCAAATAAGAGTGTGCATCTCCTTGGTATTATTGTTGAAAGGTGAACCGTCGTCCAAAAAGGTTTTTGAGGTGCGTCGGAGCACTTCTTTGCCAGATCCGTCACCGCAGTCAAGTTCAAGCTCGTCGCGGTCGGCATCGGTTAGCGTATAACAATAAGTATAGATTATCAGCTTGTATTTATAGCCTGAGATATGCTTGTAAACAATTTCACCAGCCCTATTGTGTGTGGCAAAAGAGGGCACAGACCACAAAAACAAAGCTATTAAAGCTGAAATCTTTGATATTTTGCTTAACATATATTATTATTGTTCGTTTTCTAAAAAAAAATCTCATTATTAAGTGTACAAATTTAGATAGTTTTTTTATTTTTATAGCCTGAAATTACTATTTTTTTGAGAAAGGACATTAACAAACTACAATATGGGAAAAATTATCAACCAGGCCTTATACGAAGAGCTAAAAGATGATGATCTAAGTTTCATATACTTAGGCAGATTCGACAACTCTGTACTTGGTATGGCCACCGAACTATGGAAAGGATACATGGGCAAAAGCTCCGACACCGAGGGTCAAAAAAACAAAGTGTCGTTTCTAATGATAGAAAGCTTTCAAAACATACTTCGGTACGGACTTTCGGGCAGAACCGAAGACGAAACGTCGGGCGAAATATTTGTTGTAAGGCGCAGAGAAAACACCTACTACATCACTTCGGGCAACTATATCGACAACTCTAAAATAGAAAACATCCAAGGGAAGCTCGAACGTGTAAACTCCATGACTGCCGACGAGCTCAAACAGATTTTTGTAGAAACCCTCACTAACAAGCAGTTGTCGAAAGAGGGCGGAGCAGGATTGGGATTTGTAGAGATGATTCGCAAAACCAAGGAGAAACTCGAATTCAAATTTGTGCCGGTTGACAAAAACCGTTCGTTCTTCTATTTCCAGCTAAAACTCAAATGCGGTGACACAAACGCCCAACAGCCAATCAGCATCGACAGCGCCGAACATCTAAAAAACATTATGGAACAGAACCACAAGTTTTTAGCTGTAAAGGGCGACATTGACCGCACCACCGTAAACCAAATACTGTTGATGGCAGAAAACAATATTGCTGTGCTCGATCCCGAACTCACAACCCAGAGGAAAGTCTACCACATTATGGTAGAAATGATTCAAAACATATCAAAGCACGCCGTTCCTTCTGAAAACGGTTGTCACGAAGGTTTGTTTTCGTTCGGGAAATGTGGTCAGGAATATTCTGTAACGGCATCAAACTATGTAGATTCCAACAGTACCGAGCGTCTTAAAGCATATATCAATGTTCTAAACTCAAAAAATCGCGAACAACTCGACGAATATTACAAACAGGTACTCCGCAACGGTCACGACAACTTAGAAATAGCTTCGGGACTTGGGCTCATCGACATTGCACGCGAAAGCAAAGACGGCATTTTGGTTCAAACCGACACATACGACAACAAGTCACTGCTCACCATCGAGTGCCAGGTTTAGTTGTGATAATATATATATAAAGGTGTCATTTCTTTTAACGAAGAAAAAAACTAAAAAATCCGAACCTTTGCCTCGCAAAATACGGTATAAGAAAAATCAACGCCTAAATGCATTTTTTTTTATTAAAAGATATAATCAATTTATTTTTTATATATATTTGCAGTCAAAAATAAATACATGCAGATGCAGAAACTTTATATAGAAGCCACTAGTACAACGCCGAGAGTAGTATTCGACCCCGACGACGGTAAACTTATGATTACAGGACGCTCTATGCCGGAAGATAGCGACACTTTCTACTCGCCAATTTTCAACTGGCTTGAAGAATACGCTGCTAATCCTAAGAGTTACACAGAGCTTGTGTTTAATTTTGAGTATTATAATTCAGCCACACTGCGCTGCGTGCTAGAACTGATGTCGATACTTAAAAACATCAAAGAACCTAACACTCTGAAAATCATCTGGTACTACGAAGACGGTGACGAATCTTCGCAAGAAAACGGCGAAGATCTCCGCTATACTATCAATTTCCCCATCGAACTTAGGGTTATAGAGTAACTATCAATTTTTTTTATACGCTGTTCGTTTGCGCATAAAAAAACCGGAAGCCGTTTTTCCAACAACTTCCGGCGCATATTATTAAAACTTAACTTCTTTTTCTACCATACCCACCCCAAGTTGGGATGTACGTTTCGACGGTGCTGCTCCGCCGATTGTAAATTTGTATGTTCCTTTGCGAAGTTTCAAGCTGCCGTCTTCCTCCACAGTTTTAAGACGCTCAACAGGAATGGTGAAAGAAACATCAACACTCGAATTTGGCTTTACCTCTACACGCTTAAATGCTGCAAGTTGCTGAATAGGAGCAGTTTGTCCAGCGCCAGGAGCTGACACGTATACTTGCACTGTTTCTACTGTGGTAACATTCGAACTATTTGAAACTTTCACCTTTATTGCTGTGCTATTATCTTTGTTTTTCACTGCCGAAGGCTCCGAATAAGAAATATTGCCATAACTCAATCCATAGCCAAAGGGGTAGAAAATATTATCGCTCATATATTTATAAGTGCGATTTTTCATAGAGTAATCCTCAAAGTCGGGTAATTTAGCGCCATCGGCAGGGAATGTGATGGGCAGACGACCTGAAAAATTAGCGTCACCAAAAATCAAATCGCCAAGTGCATAGCCACCTTCCTGACCCGAATACCAAGCCATAATTACTGCATCTGCCATTTCAGAAATCTCTCTTACGTCGATGGGACTTCCACCAGTAAGCACTACTATAATACCGCTTTCGCTATTGTTGGCACCGCCACGCATTTTGGCAAAGGCTTGTTTACGTTGGTAAATTTCGCGTAGATAATCCATCTGGCTTTTGGGCAATGCAAGCGAAGTGCGGTCGCCTTTGGTGTCAGAGTCGATAGATTCACCCTCCTCGCCTTCGAGGTTGCCGTTGTTGCCCATTACAATTATAGTGTATTGTGTGCGTGCTGCTTCACCAACTGCATAGTTAAGTTCGTTTTTGGTGGGAGTGTTTTCCAAAACGCCGGGACGGTAGTTTACTGCCGTTCCGCTACTTACTTTCGATACAATTCCCTGCAAATAAGTACAATAACGGTCGGAAATTCCAAAATAGTTACCCATCAACCAAAAAGCATCTGCTGCTCCTGCTCCTGTTACAAAGAGAGTGTGAATATCTTTTTTCAAAGGCAAAATTCCGTTGTTTTTTAAGAGAACCATGCTCTCCAAAGCCGCCTTTTTAGAGAGGGCGGTGTGCTTAGGTGAGCAAATATCGCTTTCAGAATAATTGTTGTAAGGGCAGTTGTCGTCTTTTTGAAGAATTCCGAGTTTTAAACGGGTCATCATCAAGGGAATGAGGGCTTTGTCGAGTTCTGCCTCGGTAATAAGGTTTTTCTCAACAGCCTCTTTAAGAGCATAGAGAGAATGTCCGCACTCAATATTCAAACCGTTTTTAATAGCAAGAGCAGAAGCCTCGGCAGCGGTTTTAACAATGCCGTGTCCTTTGTAAATATCGTCAACGGCATCACAGTCTGAAACAATATGCCCCTTGAATCCCCATTGATTGCGCAAAACATCGGTAAGCAAGTATTTGCTACCGGAGCAACTTTCGCCGTAAACACGGTTGTAAGCGCCCATAATTATCTCTACGTTAGCATCTTGCACAAGCATACGGAATGCGGGGAGGTAGGTTTCCCAAAGGTCGCGTTTTGAAGGGTCGATATTAGCAGTGTGGCGAGTAGATTCGGGTCCCGAATGCACGGCAAAGTGCTTACCACAGGCTGCAACTTTCAGATACACAGGGTCGTTGCCTTGCATACCTTTAACAAATGCTGTACCGAGCGAACCTGTTAAAAATGGGTCTTCGCCATAGGTTTCCATTCCCCTACCCCAACGAGGGTCGCGGAAAATATTGATATTAGGCGACCAAAATGTCAATCCTGTATAACGGGCGTAATTCTTATTTTTGCGAGCCACAATATATTTTGCGCGACTTTCGGTAGAAATTACGTCGCCAATTTGATTGATAAGTTCGGTGTCGAAAGTAGCACCAAGACCTATCGGTTCAGGAAAAACGGTAGCCCTACCGTTGCGTCCCACGCCGTGCAAACCCTCGTTCCAATAGTCGTAGGGTTCGATGCCAAGACGCTCGATACCCGGCGTAGTATTCATCATTTGCGAAATTTTCTCCTCCAAAGTCATTTTGGAAATAATTTCAACAGCCTGTTTTTCAAGAGCTTGAATAGTCGTTTGGGCTGCAATAGGCATAACGGTAGTCAACGACACCGCCAAAAGTGATAGAAATTTTTTCATACAATTATTAATTAGTGATTTTTACGGTGTAAAGATAACCATTTTTTATAGTAAAAAAAGAGATTTATTCTGATTATTTCACATTTTTACCCTAAATTTGCACCCGAAAAAAACAGTTGCAAATGTCGTTTCAAGTAAAAATACTCGGATGCGGATCGGCACTGCCGTCGAAGCACAGATACGCCACAGCGCAAGTGGTGATTCACAATACGCACCCTTATCTTGTGGACTGCGCCGAATCTACTCAGATTCAGATGAACCGCTTCGGCATACGCACGGCGGCTATAAAGCACATTTTTATATCACACCTTCACGGCGACCATTTTTATGGTTTGTTCGGATTGCTGTCGTCGTACGGTCTTTTAGGACGCGCCAACGACCTATACATTCACGCACATCCCGACCTTCAAAAAATGCTCGAAGGCGAATATTCGCCCATAAAACTCAACGAACTTGGTTTCAAAACTATCTTTGTACCATTAACTTACGATAGTGTGCAACTTATCTACGACGACAAGGCTATCGAGGTGTACAGCGTTCCCGTAAAGCACCGAGTACCCACTTGCGGCTTTATTTTCAAAGAAAAACCTGCTTTAAAAAATATCCGTCCCGAGATGATAACCAAATATGACCTTTCAATTGCCGAGATAGTGGCAATAAAAGAAGGCTCCGACCTTCATCTCGAAAACGGAGAAACCATTCCAAACTCGGAACTCACCATTGAGCCTCCCGCACCCAAGTCGTATGCATTTATCACTGATACTCTTGCTCTTAAATCTGTGGAGGAGGCTGTCAAGGGTTGCAATGTGCTTTATCACGAGGCCACTTACGACAAAACTTTGGCTGAGCGTGCAAAACTCACCTTTCACACCACCACAGCACAGGCTGCGCAGATAGCCAAAAACGCCGGAGTGGAAAGGCTAATAATAGGTCATTACTCGCACCGATACGGCAACGACCAAATTAAATCGCTCTTGGAAGTGGAAACACAAGAGGTTTTCAAAAATTCCACCGCCGCCGAAGATGGTATGGAATTTACTGTATGACAATTAATTAAACAAACACCAATATGCAGCAAAAAATAATAATTCTTGATTTCGGTTCGCAAACCACGCAACTTATAGGTCGCCGTGTGCGCGAATTGGACACCTTTTGCGAAATTGTGCCTTACAACAAGTTTCCAAAAGACGACCCGTCAATCATCGGCGTAATTCTCTCCGGATCGCCGTACAGTGTTTACGACCCCGAAGCCTTCAAAGTTGATTTAGAGCAGTTTAGAGGAAAACTCCCCATCTTGGGCATTTGCTACGGAGCGCAATATATTTCGCACACATTGGGAGGAAAAGTAGAACCCGCCGGCACTCGTGAATACGGTCGCGCCAACCTCAACTTCATTGAGGATGGCAACCCGCTCTTCAAGGGATTTGACAAAGATTCGCAAGTATGGATGAGCCACGGCGACACTATCACTGCTATTCCTCAGGGTTTCAGATGCATAGCATCTACCGAAAAGGTAAAATTTGCCGCATATCAGGCTAACGACGAGAAAATTTGGGGCGTGCAGTTCCACCCCGAGGTGTTCCACTCTTTGCAAGGAACATTATTGTTAAAGAACTTTGTAGTAGATATTTGCGGAGGCAAGCAAGACTGGTCGCCCGCATCGTTTATCGAAACCACAGTTCAGGAACTCAAACAGCAGGTGGGCAACGACAAAGTAGTGCTCGGACTTTCGGGCGGCGTTGACTCGTCGGTGGCAGCCGTATTGCTCAACAAGGCTATCGGCAAAAACCTCACTTGTATATTTGTAAACAACGGTCTATTGCGCAAAAACGAGTTTCAAGATGTGCTCCGCGACTATGAATGCCTCGGACTCAATGTTATAGGCGTTGACGCATCCAAGAAATTCTACGACGAGCTTGCCGGCGTAGAAGAACCCGAAAAGAAACGCAAAATCATAGGCAAAGGCTTTGTTGACGTGTTTAACGCTGAGGCTCAGAAAATTAAAGACGCTAAATGGCTTGGTCAGGGCACAATCTATCCCGACCGTATCGAAAGTCTCAATATCACAGGCCGCACCATCAAGAGCCACCACAACGTAGGCGGATTGCCAAAAGATATGAAACTTCAACTCTGCGAACCTTTGAAATGGCTTTTCAAAGACGAAGTTCGTAGAGTAGGCCGTCAACTCGGTATGCCTGAGCACCTTATCAAACGTCACCCCTTCCCTGGTCCCGGTCTTGGCGTAAGAATCCTCGGCGACATCACACCCGAAAAGGTACGCATTCTACAAGATGCCGACGACATATTTATCCGTGGTCTGCGCGAATGGAAAACCGAAAACGGCGAAACACTCTACGACCAAGTATGGCAGGCTGGCGTTATCCTTCTGCCTATCAAGTCGGTAGGCGTTATGGGCGATGAACGCACCTACGAACAAGCCGTTGCACTTCGCGCCGTTACAAGTGCCGATGCCATGACAGCCGACTGGGCTCACCTACCCTACGAATTTTTGGCAAAGGTTTCCAACGACATTATACGCAATGTAAAAGGTGTTAACCGTGTGGCTTACGACATCAGCTCAAAACCACCCGCCACAATTGAATGGGAATAATTTAATGCATAATTCATAATGCATAATAAATAAAAAAACCGACTGACGAAGTTACCCGTTAGTCGGTTTTTTTATTGAATCTCTTTAATTTTCGAACTCAATCACATTGCCTTCGTTGTCGAGGAAGTCGAATTTTATTAGTCCGTATTCAGAGTCGGATTGAATTTTTATCCGGACCTTGTATTTCAACTGCCATTTAAAGCGAATAGAGAAAAGACCCTTGGTTAGGTAGGCTTCGATAATTGGGTTAACTTTGAGCGTAACCTTTTTGTGAGAGCCTTCTGAAACAATAGTTTTCAAATCTTCCTCTATTTCGTCGGCGAGGAGCAAGGTAGAACCTATCTCTCCTGTGCCGCCGCACGTTGGGCAAACCTCCTGAGTGTTCATGTTCATCTCGGGACGTACCCTTTGGCGTGTAATCTGCATGAGGCCGAACTTGCTCAGAGGCAGAATATTGTGCTTGGTTCTGTCGGAGGCCATAGCCTCTTTCATTTTGTCGTGGAGTGCTTTTTTGTTTTGGTTGAGATGCATATCAATGAAATCAACCACAATAATTCCTCCAATATCGCGCAACCGTAGTTGGCGAGCAATCTCGTCGGCTGCGGCAAGGTTAACTTCGAGGGCGTTGGTTTCTTGATCGGCGTTGTTGGCGCGGTTGCCACTATTAACGTCTATTACAAACAGAGCCTCAGTGTGCTCCATAATCAGGTACGCCCCGTTTTTAAAAGTTACTGTCTTGCCAAACAGCAATTTAATCTGCTTTTCGATATTAAAATAACGGTCGAATAGCGAGATTTTGTCGGTGTCGAGTTTTACAATTTTTTCTTTGTCGGGAGCAATGCTGCTGACAAAGTTTTTTGCTTCGTGATAAATTGCCGGGTCGTTGGTAATTACACTGTTAAACGAATTACTCAGCGTATCGCGGAGAATAGCACTTGTGGCATCCATTTCTCCGGCAATCAACTTGGGCGGCATCACACCTGCTCCGAGCACCGATATAGCGTTTTCCCATTTTTCAACGAGCGACTTAATTTCTGCATCGAGAACCGCCACACGACGGTTTTTAGCTTCGGTGCGTACAATTATTCCAAAATTTTTAGGCTTAATGGCAAGAATCAATTGCCTTAATCTTTCGCGTTCTTCTTTTCCCTTAATCTTTTGAGAAATAGAGACTTTGTCGGAGAACGGTAACAAAACGAGGTTTCGTCCTGCCATTGAAATTTCAGAAGTAAGCCTCGGACCTTTGGTAGAAATTGGTTCTTTGCTTATCTGTACCAGCACACGCTGACCCGATGCAATTTGTTCGGTAATTTTGCCCTTTTTGTTAATCTCGGGCATAAGATTGATGTATTGAAGAGGTTTGCAGTTTTTGGGATTATCCATTGCAGTTTGCACATATTTATGCAGAGTAGAGAACTGTGGACCAAGATCCTGATAGTGCAGGAATGCATCTTTTTCGTATCCTACTTCTACAAAGGCGGCATTAAGACCTGGCATAATTTTTTTCACCTTGCCGAGGTAAATATCGCCAACCGAAAACCGCTGATTCCTCTTTTCTTTGTGTATTTCCACTAATTGCCTGTCTTCCAACAAGGCAATTACAATTTCCGACTCAGTAGCATTGATGACTAAATCGTTGTTCACTGTAAGAATGTTGTCCTACGTTACTATGGCGTAGGGGGTTAGTAATTAAAAAAATCAAAAAGAGGCATTAAGCCGCTTTTTGATTTTTTAGTTTGCTCATGACACTATTTTTTCTTGTGTCTGTCTTTGCGCAAACGTTTTTTGCGTTTGTGCGTAGCCATTTTATGACGTTTTCTTTTCTTTCCGCTTGGCATAGCTGTTGTGTTTTAAAATGTTAAAAAAAATAATTGGTGCACACAATTACTTGCCGCCTTTAACTTCGCTTACAAAAAGTTTCGAGGGTTTGAATGCGGGAATGTTGTGCTCAGGGATAACGATAGTGGTGTTTTTAGAGATGTTACGAGCGGTTTTCTGAGCTCTTGTTTTGATAACAAAGCTACCGAATCCACGGAGGTATACGTTTTTGTTCTCCACTAACGAAGCTTTGATAGTGTCCATGAAAGCTTCTACGGCTTTCTGTACTGTTACTTTTTCAATTCCTGTGTTTTTGGAAATGTCGTTTACGATGTCTGCTTTTGTCATTGCTAAAAATATTTAATTTTCAATAAATTACATTAGTTTTTTTGTGCTGCAAATATAAAGACGTTTATCGGTATAATCAAATTTTAAAGCGTTTTTTTTATTGTTTTTTTGCTTTTTTTTTTGGCTTAATGTTTGGTTGTCAGAGAAATATTATCACAATTTCACCGTAACTAATTATAACACAGCCAAATAAAACGCCTCAAAAAGAATACCATTAACGCATATCATTGATTTCTACACCCGGATATTTTGACTTGTCAAAGGTGAAAAGATTGTCTGGCATAGGTGTATTGGGTTTGTATTCGGTGATTTCAATAATCTGCTCGGTGCCGTTTTTAAACATAATATCCAAGCTGGCTATCTGGGTGTTAGCCTTGTCGATAACAAGTCTGATAGTGTGATACTCCACAGTTGCAGGTTTCTCGGGATAGAGGTCGATTACGTAGCAAGCTTTTTTGGTGGATGTAACTTTGCCGTCAACTTTGGTCTTTACCGATGCGGTGGTTTCCTCTTTTAAACGGTATTTGAAACCGCTCTTGTAGAGTTCGAATATTTTGGTGGGATTGCTAACGATAGATTCGGCATTTTCTTCCACCTCATTAATAGTAATCTCGTTGATATCTTTTGAGTATTGCCAGAGGGCTGTTCCGTCGGTAAAGATTTCGGTACCTGACATCACGAGTTTGTATTTATCGCCTTTGATAAACATAAAACCGCTCTTGGTGTCTTTGGTTTTTTCTACCTTGTTTTCCATCGCCCAATCAAACGATGCACGAAGAGTTTGATATCCTTTAGTAGTTGCTAACACCTTGTCGAGGACTTTCTTGGCTGCGGGGTCGTGAGTTTCGTCCTGAGCGTAAAGTGCGGTAGATGTTGCTGTTATAAGCATAAATGCTGCTAAAAGTCGTGTAATTTTCATCTTTGTTAGTGTATTAGTGTTTAAAAAATGTTTTCTGTTTTTTGTGGAATAAACGCAGATACAGTGTTTTTGTTATTGTAAGGGCGCAAATTTAATAATTTTTAAGCAAGATATCTATTGGTTTTCCTCGTAAAGTCGGTTGAGGAATTGCATCAAGTCGTATTCACTTGTGTAATTGACACTTCGGGCTTTGCTGCCTTCGTTTGGACCAACAATGCCAGCTGCCTCCAACTGATCCATAATACGTCCTGCACGATTGTAGCCGATTTCCATCTTGCGCTGCAAAAGCGAGGTGCTGCCCTGTTGGCTTATCACAATGAGCCTTGCTGCCTCTTCGAAAAGTGGGTCGCGTTTTGAAAGGTCTACCGCCTCGCCGCCTTCTGAGGGTTCGATGTCGGGTTCGGGGAGTTCAAATGTCATAGGATAGCCCTGCTGGTTACCGATAAACTTGGTGATGCGTTCAAGCTCGGGAGTATCGATAAAGGCACATTGCAGACGTGTAAGGTCGCTACCGTTTGAAATAAGCATGTCGCCCCGTCCTATAAGGTGCTGAGCGCCTGAGCAGTCGAGGATTGTGCGCGAGTCCATCATCGACGATACTTTAAACGCTATTCGGGTTGGGAAGTTGGCCTTGATAAGACCTGTGATGATGTTGGTGGTGGGTCGCTGTGTGGCCACTATCATATGTATGCCGATGGCGCGGGCAAGCTGGGCTATACGGGCTATGGGTTTTTCTATCTCCTTGCCTGCGGTCATGATAAGGTCGGCAAACTCGTCGATAATCAACACTATATAAGGCAGATACTTGTGACCTTTTTCAGGATTGAGACGACGTGCTATAAACTTTTCGTTGTATTCTTTGATATTGCGCACGCCAGCCTCCTTGAGAAGGTCGTAACGGTTTGTCATCTCCACGGTGAGCGAGTTGAGGGTTTCCTTCACTTTGTCCACGTCGGTAATGATTGCCTCATCGCTGTCGGGCAGTTTGGCAAGATAATGTTTTTCTATATTATTATAAAGTGTGAGCTCTACCTTTTTGGGGTCAACCAACACAAACTTAACTTGTGCCGGATGCTTACGGTAAAGGATTGAGGCCACAATGGTGTTTAAGCCGACAGATTTACCTTGACCAGTAGCACCTGCTACCAAAAGGTGGGGACATTTGGTAAGGTCCATCACGTATGATTGGTTGCTAATATCCTTTCCGAGGGCGATGGGTAGCTCAAATTTGCTCTCCTGAAACTTGGCGGAAACAATGAGCGAACGCATCGACACAATTTCGGGATTTTTGTTGGGCACTTCGATACCAACAGTGCCACGTCCGGGCATAGGCGCAATAATACGTATACCTAACGCTTTAAGGCTCAACATTATATCAGCTTCAAGATTCTGAATTTTTGAAATACGCACACCTGCTGCGGGAACAATCTCATAAAGTGTTACGGTAGGTCCGATAGTGGCTTTTATCTTGTCTATCTTTATTTTGAAGTTTTTGAGTGCCTCCACAATCTTAATTTTGTTCTCCATAAGTTCTGAATTCTCCACTGGCTTAGCGTCCGACTTGTAGTCTTCGAGCAGGTCGATGGAGGGCAGCTTGTAATTGGGAAGGTCTAATGTGGGATTGTAAGGTGGCAACTGATTAACGTCATCGGCTGTAATGTCGTGATTGGTTTCCACTTCGAGCATAGTGCCATCAGTTGAATCTGGTGCGTCGGGATTTTGCTGCGAAACAGAATCATTATTGGTGGTACCTATTCCGCTGATAGATTCTTCGGTATTCTGTGTGGTGTCGTCAACCTCAAATCCAATATTGTCGGCTTGCACTTTGTTGCCGTTATCGTCGAGATAGTAACGCTCGTTTTCTGTAGTAGCGGCTTGGGTGGAAGGTTCGTTTTTTTCGTTAAACTCAATTTTCTGATCCTCACCTTTGTAGTCTTTGTTTTTGAAGAGCTTTTCTTTTATAAAGCTGAATGGAGATGTACCACTGTCCGATTTTGCCTGATTTACAGGAGCGTTTAGCTGGTTTTCTTGCTCGTCTTCGTCGATATAGTCAAAATCTGGGTCGCGCTGTTGAGTTGAAACAGAGCCAGCATTTTTGGCACGGGCAAGGTTGATGATATCTTGCTGAGATGTGCTTGTATATTGACGTGCGGTTTGCACAGCATGTTTAATGTCGCGACGTTTGGAAAAATCATCAAAAAATATCTTTATCCACTCCATAGCGCTATCCTTTGCAAAAACGAAAAGCACTGTGGCGGTAATCAACAACAACAGGATTGTGCCAACCTTACCCAGCACCGACTCGAACCAATACGCCAATTCGTATCCTACCATTCCGCCATAATAGAATGCGCTATCGCCGAAAAAGAATCCCAAAGTAACTGAAAGCCAAAACATTATAAGCAACGACCATTTGGCTGTGGTTCGCAATGGAACTGGCTCAATGCCAACAATTTTTAATCCGCAGAGCAATGTTAGCGGAACAAACACAAAAGAAGGAATACCAAAAAGATGGTGTATAAATATATGCGCTATCAAAGCGCCTAGTTTGTGAGACCAGTTAGCCACTTCAATTTCTGAATCAAACAGAAATTTGAGCCATCCTATTTCAAACTTACTCTGGTCTTCGCGCCACGTGCCGAGATACGACAGGAAGCCAATAAGTTCCACAACCGACAGCAATACAAACAACAGAAACCATATAAGCTTGGCTCGGTCGCTCGTAAGCGTAGTTTTTAAAATATCTATTGGGGACTGATAGTCCGAATTTCTTCTTCTTGACATTGTACGTTTGAGTAATTTTTGCAAAAGTAAAAATTAAATGACAAATAGTAAGCATTTAAGCCAAAAAATCTTACATTTTTTTTGATTTTAAAGTTTCGACTGCAATTCGAACATAATATCGCGGAATTTTGCGGCATTAACAAAGTCGAGTTTCTTGGCGGCACGCTCCATTTCGGCTTTGGCCTTGGCGATTTCGCGTTCGATATCCTTTTTCGACATAAAGGATGAAGAGGATTCGGCGGCAACAGCTGTAATTTCGGTTTGAGCAAGACGGTTTTCGGGTGCATCTTTCTTTGGAAACAGCAACGTGTCGCCTTTGCGTATCTGCTTGGGTGTGATATTATGGTCTTTGTTGTACTGTATTTGAATAGTGCGGTGACGATTGGTTTCGTCGATAGTGGCACGCATCGAATCGGTGATTATGTCGGCATACATTATCACTTTGCCGTTGACGTTTCGAGCGGCGCGACCCGCTGTCTGAGTGAGCGAACGGGCAGAACGCAAAAATCCCTCCTTGTCGGCATCGAGTATAGCCACAAGCGAAACTTCGGGAAGGTCGAGACCCTCGCGCAGAAGGTTGACTCCCACAAGCACATCAAACATACCTTTGCGCAGTCCGTCCATTATTTCTATGCGTTCCAATGTGTCTACCTCGCTGTGGATATAGGCCGAGCGGACGCCCATTTTGGTGAGGTATTTGGTGAGTTCCTCGGCGGTGCGCTTGGTGAGGGTGGTTACGAGTACACGCTCGTCGCGTTTCACTACCTGCTGTATCTCGTTGATAAGGTCGTCGATTTGGTTTTCCGACTTCCGCACGTCGATGGGCGGGTCGAGCAAACCTGTGGGGCGTATCATCTGCTCCACTATCACGCCCTCGCATTTTTCGAGTTCGTATTCGGCGGGAGTGGCACTGAGGTATATGGTTTGGTGTGTAAGTTGTTCAAATTCAGAGAATTTTAGCGGACGGTTGTCTAATGCAGCAGGCAAACGAAATCCGTATTCCACAAGGTTGACCTTGCGCGAACGGTCGCCGCCAAACATTGCATGTATTTGACCAAGAGTAACATGGCTTTCGTCGATAACAGTGATAAAATCATCGGGGAAATAGTCGAGAAGGCAAAACGGACGACTTCCAGGCTTGCGACCGTCGAAATATCGCGAATAGTTTTCGATGCCGGAGCAATGTCCGAGTTCTTGCATCATTTCGAGGTCGTTGTTTACACGGTCTTCCAAACGTTTAGCTTCCAACGATTTTCCGGCATCCTGAAGTTGCTGTATCTGCAAACCGAGGTCGATACGGATGTTTTTCATAGCCTCAAACATACGCTCCTTGGAGGTCATGAATATGTTGGCAGGATAGATGATGGCCATGTCCAACTTTTCGATTGTATGACCCGACACTGGGTCGAAGGTGTAAATTTCATCGATTTCGTCGTCCCAAAACACGATGCGGAAAGCAAAATCGTCGTATGCAACAAAAATGTCAACGGTGTCGCCATTAACGCGGAATGTTCCGTGCTTAAACTCAACCTGATTGCGCGAATAGAGACTCGATGAAAGATTTCTCAAAAGGTCGTTGCGCTCAATATGGTCGCCCTTTTTGATTTTCAATATGTTGGCATGGAAATCTTCGGGATTGCCGATACCGTAAAGGCACGATACCGAGCTTACTATGATGATGTCGCGACGGCCCGAAAGCAAAGCTGTAGTGGCGCTGAGACGGAGTTTTTCAATATCGTCGTTGATCGAAAGGTCTTTTTCTATATAGGTGTTGGTGGTGGGAATAAACGCTTCGGGCTGGTAATAATCGTAGTACGACACGAAATATTCCACGGCATTTTCGGGGAAAAACGACTTAAACTCGCCGTATAATTGCGCCGCGAGGGTTTTGTTGTGGCTTAAAACCAGCACGGGGCGGTTGAGGTTGGCAATAACGTTGGCAATGGTAAACGTCTTGCCCGAACCAGTTACACCTTTTAATATTTGGTAACGGTCGCTACGCTCCACGCCTTCGGTAAGTTGCCTGATGGCATCGGGCTGGTCGCCTGTGGGCTTGAACTGCGAAACAAGTTTAAAATTCATCTTCTCTTATCATTTTGAATCGCAAATATAAGCATTATGTTTGATACCATAAAAATACTAACACATAAAAATATCCCCCACACCACAAAAAATCTTTTCCCCCACCCCTTACCCCTTTATCCCTCAATCACTTAGCATTTCCCGAATTTCACTCAAAAAGTAATTTATGGTGATTTTATGGTGATTGGGGAAGGGATGGAGGAGTGGAAATGGTGGACGGGTGGAGGTTGGCGGTGATTGTGTGGGGATTGGATATTTAAATAGTTAGTATTTAGCGTATTATATGTTAATTTTTAGCCCGTGGGTATGTGCGCCTGCGGGCTTTTTTTATGCCGTTGCAAGGGTGTTGCAACGTGGCGG
>JAEERW010000032.1 GCA_016286055.1 Bacteroidales bacterium | reverse complement strand
TAACAAATGTGCCAGTGCCGTCGGATGATTCGTGCTGAACCAATCCTTTGGGACCGATGTCGTTGACGTGCGCGCGTGATGCCTTGCAAAGATTCTCGTTGGGGATTAGCATTTTTTTGTCTTTTGATTTTTTGAGGTCTTCAACAAGCGATTTTTCGTAAGTTTTCGACGAACCTTTGAGGTCGGATAGATAAGCATCGGTAAATTTTACACCATCTAAGCGGGCAAGGTTCATATAAAAAATTACAAGTTTTTCGTCGTCAGTAAGATACGTGGCATCTTTGGCGGTGTTGGCCTTAGCCATTTCCTCGTCGGTAAATACTGCGGCGGCCTTTTCATCGTTGGCGGCGGGGTCGTTGTTGTTGTTTATAACCTCTTGGTTGTTTTCTGGTTCGTCGTCGTCGGGGTCGCAGGCGGTGAAGGAGGCACAGAGGGCTGTACTGAGCAGCACAAGTGCAAACAATTTGGTATATTTTTTCATAGTCGTAATAAATTAATAAGGTTGATATTATTTTTCTGTAATGATACGGAAACGGCGGAAAATAGTTTGCTGAAGATTTATTAGTATTTAAGATTGCCAGTAAATAATAAATTTGTATCTTTACGGCGGATAAACAAAACAACCACGTATATGAAACAGATATTAACTATATTATTACTTTTATTGCCGCTGTTTTCTTTGGGGCAAAGTGTGGAAGATGAAATTGTCTCATTATACGACCGTTCAAAATCTCTTTATCTAAAAGGTGATATTTATGGGGCAAAGAAACTTGGCGTTGAATTGTTGAATGTGACAAAGAAATATTATGGAGAACACAACATTAATTATGGCAACGTTCTTTCATGTCTTGCTTTATATGCTTGTGGCACAGGTGATTATGCCGAAGCGCTCAACTACCTTAACGAAGCATTGGAAATCAGACATAACGATTATGATGTATATCTGTTATCAAAATGTCATGGCAAATTAGGCAACTATAAGGAGGCGGTAAGGCTAGGTACGATAGTTGTAGAAAACGAAAAACGCGGTAATAATCCCAGTAAATATGCAGGCGCGTTGTCGGCATTGGGAACCTATTATTTCGGCTTGGGCGATTATCCAGAAGCTATCAAATTAGAAGAAAAAGCATTGAGCATACGCGAATCATTGGGTAAAATTAACGACGAGTTGGTTCAGTCTTACGCCAACCTTGCAAATTATAATCGATATAATCAAACTTATGATCAAGTTCGCTATTATATTGTAAATATGGTGCCAATAATGGAGTTAGTGTATGATCAATACTCTACACAGTATACCAATACGGTAAATGATTTGTTATTTTTGTTATTTGTGCCTAATCCAGATGCTAAACACGACACTGTTATAAAACTTCAGGAAAGAATTGTATACATTAACAAAATTTCACTTGGAACAGAACATCCCCAATATAACAAATCGCTTACAAACCTTGCTTTTTATTACCTAGTAATAGGCGAACAAGATAAAGCTGTGCGTGCCTATCAACAAAGTTACCAAGGAAAAATCTCTTATGTTTTGAAGAATTTTTTGCTTATGTCACATCATCAACGTGCAATGATGTGGAAAAACGGATCTGATTTGATTTGTTTTCACTTACCATATATTGCCTGCATGTATCCCGACCCTGAGCTTAGCACTCTCGCTTACAACGGTCAATTGTTTTCAAAGGGATTGACACTTAACACCGAAATAGAAATTCAGAAACTTATAGAGCAAAAAGGTGATACTGCCTTTGCCAACCGTTATCACCGAATACTCATGAAACAAGCATTGCTTGACACTCTTTATAAAACACCCGCCAAAAAACGCCTTTTGGATGCCGATTCGCTCGCCAAGGTTATCGAACGCGAAGAAAACTTATTGGTGCAATCCTCTATTGAACTCGGTGATTTTCAACGTAACCTTTCTATTACGTTTGAAGATATACAAAAAAAACTTTTGCCAAATGATTTAGCCATTGAATTTGCTTATTTCAGAGATTCAACTGCGATTGTTTACTCGGCTCTTGTACTTAAACCCGGCATGAAAGCCCCCGAAGCAGTAAAACTTTTTAACTTGGATTCTCTCAACTCCATTACCACAAGCGATATCTACAAAACTTCTAAACTCTACAACCTTATTTGGAAACCCCTTGAAAAATACCTTGACGGCGTAAAGAACGTATATTTTTCGCCGTGTGCCAAACTTCATTCCATTGGTATTGAGTATCTGCCCGATGATGATGGAAATATTTTTTCAGAGAAATTTGCCGCATATCGTTTGTCTTCAACTCGCGAACTTGTTATAAATCATCCTGCTAATAATAATCTCAAGGCTGCAACATTCGGAGGTATCCAATACGACAACTCTACAGATTCATCCAAAATTCGCGATGGTGTGGCAAGTTATCTCGTGGGTACAAGAGTAGAATCCGAAGCAATTGCAAAACTCTTGCTTTCCGCACAATACAATGTTACGGCATTATCCGACACATTAGCTACAGAGGCAAGTTTTAAACAACTGTCGGGCAGTGACTTAAAAATACTTCACATTGCCACCCACGGTTTTTATTTTGCCAAAGACGAAATGGAAAACACTTATTTTAATTTTCTATTGGAAGGGGAAAACACATCCGAAAACTTCACGCTTTCTACCTCCGGTCTCCTTTTTGCCGGAGCTAATGCCGCTTTTGCTCAAGATCGTATCTCAAATTCCGATGATGGCTCCGACGACGGCATCCTCACCGCCAAAGAAATCTCCCGACTCGATTTCAAAGGTTTGGATTTGGTGGTTCTCTCTGCCTGCCAGTCAGGTTTAGGCGAAGTAACCGGCGAGGGTGTTTTCGGACTTCAGCGCGGATTCAAAAAAGCCGGAGCGCAAACTTTGGTAATGAGCCTATGGAATGTTAGCGATGATGCCACACAATTATTAATGACCGAATTCTTTAAAAACCTAACCTCGGGAATGAAAAAACGCGAGGCATTTGTTTCGGCGCAAAAGGTTGTCCGTCAAAAATTTCCACATCCGGGATTGTGGGCTGCATTTGTGATGGTTGACGGTATTTAATGCATAATTCATAATTAAAACATCTTGCGAAACTCGGAGGGTCCAAAGCCGGTTTGTTTTTTGAAATATTTGCCAAACGAACTTTGGGTGGGAAAGTTGAGCCGATAGGAAATCTCTTGAACGCTGAGTTCAGAATACATCAGGAGGGTTTTGGCTTCGAGAATCACATATTCGTTGATCCATTCCGAGGCGGTTTTTCCGCTGTTGGCCTTGATTTCGCCGCTTAGGTAGTTGGATGTGAGGCACATCTTGTCGGCGTAAAACGATACGCTCCGCTCTCTGCTGTGGTATTGCGACAGAAGCGACATAAATTTTTCAAACAGTTGCTCGTTTCGCGTGCCTTTAAACGTGCCTGCCTCTTGGTTTCCCTTTTCCATAATGGAGATAATGGAGATAATGGTGTAGACAAACGCTTGAATAAGGCTCTGGATAATTTTGGGAGTCTCCTTGCATGGACGGCTGATATTGTCGCGCAGTTGAGGGTAGAAATATTTTAAGAGTTGGAGTTCGCTGTCGGATATTGTTCGCATAAAGAGGTCGGGCGAGAAATATATGCTCTGCTGCCAGAGGCTGATTTTGAGTTCGTTGATAAAGTCGGTGGAGATAACTCCCGCGTAGGCTTCGAGGTTGTGGCTGCTCATAATCTGAATGATGTCGCTACTACGGCAAATCACCACGGTGTTGGGCAGCACGGTGTAGTTTTTAAGGTTGATGCAACAATCCATCCGTCCGCTGGTGCAGATAAAAATGCTCACGGCATCGATACGGCAGGGATATTTAAACAACTCTAAATATCCGAGGTGGTCGGTGATAATGAGTTTGTCGCTAAACGCCGTAGCGTAGCGAAATTTGTTTTTTAATAGTTCCCTGATGGTGATATGGTTTAGAACGCTGTCCATTGTTTGATGATTTTGGGCAAAATTAAAGAAAATTCTCCTCATATTTAAAATAATTTCATATCTTTACAGCGGATTCATTACTTTTAAATATATTTTGACAATGATAAAACATTTGATTACTATTTTGATTCTATTGTTGCCACTGTGTGTATGCGGGCAGAAAAGTAAGGCTAACAAACTTTTTAATCAGGGAGTTCAACTCTTTGAAGAACAGAAAATTGATGAGGCTCTCATATGTTTCAAAAAATGCGACTCATTGGATAAAGCAACTCTAAAACCAAACTCAAAATACTACCATAGAACAGATACATGCATATATTCATGTTATAGCAATATTTTGGAACGGCTATCCAACCAAGGTAATGATGCGGAGGCTCTTAGATTGTCGCAAACAATAGTGGAATTTGCCAAATCTGTTTTTAGTGAAGAACATCCCTTATATTTAGATGCATTAAACAATCTTTCTCTGTGTTATTTCGGTGTGGGCGACTATCAAAACGCCGTAAAAGTGGAAACCGAATGTGGAGAATTGGTAAAAAAATATTTGGGCGAAGAGAGTGAGGAGTATTGCTCCATACTCAACAATCTTTCGGCATATAATTCAAATATGGACAACAATTTTGAATCAATCAGATTGAGCACCATTGCTATGAATATACTCAAAAAAATCGCAGGCGAAGATAGTCCTAATTATGCATTGTCGGTGTATAATTTGGCTTGTTTTTATGGCTATGTGGGCAACTACGAAGAGCGGGTAAGGCTCCACAATATTGCGTTTCCTATCTTTAAAAAGACCTTAGGCGAAGAGCATCCTTATTATGCCATGTCGCTCAAAGGTTTGGCTGATTCATACGACCATGAAGGCAACTACACCGATGCAGTTAAATATGGAAAAGAGGCAATGGAGATTGTTAGAAAGTATTACGGCGAAAGTCATTGGCACTATTTTTCTTGTGCTACCAATCTGGTTGATTTCTACTTGCATGCAGGTGAATATGACAAAGCAACGCAATTGCTCCAACATCTGTATAACTGTATATATTCTTATATTTTGAAAAATTTCGCCTGTATGACTTCGAGCGAGCGTTTTAACTATTGGAAGGAGTATGAGCATTTCTTATCTTACGGTGTGTCGTCGAGGGCGGCCTTGTACCCTAATCCAATGTTTAATAGGTTGTCGTACGATGCACAGTTGTTCGTAAAGGGTCTTTTGCTTAATACCGAACTCGAACTGCAAAAACTTATCGAGAAAAGCGGCGATACTGCACTTATAAACAGATATCTCAAAATACAGCAAAACCGTATGCTTTTGGATAATCTCACCCAACAAACAATTGCCGAACGAGAGATTGATGCCGATTCGTTGCAAGCCAATTTAGAGCAAGAGGAACTTTCGTTGATACAATCTTCGAAAGCGTTGGGCGATTACACCCACAATCTTTCAATTAGTTGGCTTGATGTGCAAAAAAAATTAAACGACAACGACTTGGCTATTGAGTTTTCACATGTTGAAAAACAATATGGTGAATATGGATATGTTGCTCATATTTTGAAAAAGGGTATGACTTCGCCCGAAATAGTTTTCCTGTTTGGTGAAGACTCGCTTTATATGTTCTCCGTAAATGAAATCTACAACACTCCAAAACTCTATAACGCTCTTTGGAAACCTTTGGAGAAGTATCTACAAGGTGTTAAGAATGTTTATTTTTCACCGTGTGCCAAACTGCACACCATAGGCATTGAGTATATGCCCGACGAGAAAGGACAGTATTTTTGTGAAAAATATGCCGCATACCGTCTTTCGTCTACACGTGAACTTGCTGTATCGCATGTTATCAATCCCAACCGCAAGGCGGCTACCTACGGCGGTATTCTCTACAACAACAATTCTGATACCACTACTATGCGTGGAGGAATTGCTTCGTATTTGAGTGGCACCAAGGCTGAGTCTGATTCTGTGGCTAACCTTCTGCGTTCTGCCAAATACAGCGTTGTAGCCTACAACGACTCAATAGCCACTGAGGATAGTTTTAAAAATCTATCGGGTTCTGGATTGTCGATTTTGCACATCGGCACCCATGGCTTTTATTTTTCGGAAGACGAGATGCAGAGTATCGGTTTGAATCTTTTGATTGATAGTGAAATAAATGCCGAAGACCGTTCTTTAAGTTGTAGCGGATTGCTTTTGGCTGGTGCCAACGCCGCCTTTATTCCCGAGCAGCGGCAAAGTATTCCCGAAGGCGTAGGTGATGGCATCCTTACCGCCAAAGAAATTTCTCGCCTCGATTTCAAGGGTCTCGATTTGGTGGTTCTCTCTGCCTGTCAGTCGGGATTGGGTAAGGTAACTGGCGAGGGTGTTTTTGGTCTTCAACGAGGTTTCAAAAAGGCTGGTGCACACACTTTGGTTATGAGTCTTTGGAATGTGAGCGATGAGGCTACGCAACTCTTAATGACCGAGTTTTTCAAAAATTTCACATTAGGAATGAACAAGCGTGAGGCGTTTGTGGCGGCGCAAAAGGTTGTACGTAAACAGTATCCTCATCCGGGATTGTGGGCAGCGTTTGTGATGGTGGACGGGATTTAATTGACAGTTAATAATTGACAATTCATAATTGACAATTCATAATTCATAATTCATAATTCACAATTCGTAATTCACAATTACCTGCTCAAACACTTGATTGTTGCTCATTATTACCTCCTCCTCTCCTACTCTTTTTTTTGTGGCGATGAGGCTGACGATGGGGTTTAAGGGTGATGAGGAGTTGTCGGTTTCGATGAGGATGCGGCTAAGGGGGATGATTTCTAATGATTTTTGGGCGGCGCAGTTGAGCGCGAGTATCTTGTCGGAAAACGAAAAATAGATGTTTCCGCGGCGAAGAAGTTGCTCGGTGGTTTGGATGTTTCCGTTGTAAGAATGCATTACCACTGGCAACGAAAAACGTGTGGTGTTGAGTGCCGAAATTATTTCAGAATAGGCTCTTACACAATGAATTATTACAGGTTTTGAAAATTGCTGTGCAAGGTGGAGATGCTGAATAAAAGTCTCTTTTTGCTCTGCAACGGTGGCAGATGAAAATACATCAATACCACATTCGCCAATGGCGGCACAATTAGGTAAAGATGCAAGATGTTTGACGATTTGAAACTTTTCATCAAAAGTATTATCAATAAGTTTCGGATGGATACCGGTGGAAAAGAGCGGCGCATCGGCAGCCTCTTTTTCATCGGTACCTATATCCAAAACATTTTTATCAGAATAATCAACAATATGATTATGAATGATATACACTTTATTTTAATTGACAATTGATAATTGACAATTCACAATTCACAATTACTATTCATTGTCTATCATTACAGCGAGGAGAATCAAGGCGGCTTGCCAGTTGAT
>JAEERW010000001.1 GCA_016286055.1 Bacteroidales bacterium | reverse complement strand
GGCTAATAAGCGGATACTCAGGGCCTAGCACGCCTGCGCCGAACGATTTTCTAAGTATATCGGCCAGTCGGTCGGCATCGCGCTCAAGCTGTTCTGGGTTCTTATGCTTGAGTTGAATCTTTATCAATCGTGCAAACGGCGGATAAAGAAATTTGCTACGCTCGGCAATCAAACGGCTGTAGAGCAGCATATAGTTGTTTGATATAATATCCTGAAAAACAGGGTGCGTAGGATTGTTGGTCTGAATAAGCACCTTGCCCTTGATTTGCGAGCGTCCGGCACGACCACCTACTTGTGTTATCTGTTGGTATGCGCGTTCTTCTGCACGAAAATCAGGGTAGTTGAGCATGCTGTCGGCATTGAGAATAGCCACAAGACGGAGTTTCTGGAAATCGAATCCCTTGGAAATCATCTGCGTGCCTGTTAAAATATCTATGTTGCCATCTTCAAAGTCGGCAATGATTTTTTCGTAGCGAGAGCGCGATGTGGTGACATCGGAATCCAAACGCGAAATTCTTGCATTTGGAAAATATAGTTTTATCTCGTCTTCGATTTTCTCTGTTCCGAACCCTACGGTTTTCAATGCGGTATCGCCACAAGCCATACATTTGGTTGGCATTTCTATACAATATCCGCAGTGATGGCATACAAGTCGTCCATCGTGCTTGTGGTATGTGAGGCTAACGTCGCAGTTTTCGCAAACGGGAATCCAGCCGCACGATTGGCACTCCACATATGGTGAAAAGCCTCGTCGATTACGAAACAACAGTGTCTGCTCGTGACCCTCTATGCAGTTTTTAACCTCGCCTAAAAGCTGAGGCGAAAACAGCGACTTCATTTGGCGGCGTTTGGCGGCTTCCAAGGTGTCAACAATGAGATACTGGGGTTGCCCTTGTTCCGAAAATCTCTTGTTAAGCTCTACAAATCCGTATTTGCCGCTTTTGGCATTGAAAAACGACTCTAACGACGGTGTGGCAGAGCCCAGAAGCACTTTCGCACCATACATCTGAGCCAGCACTACAGCACAGTCGCGGGCATTGTAGCGTGGTGCAGGGTCAAACTGCTTATAAGATGTTTCGTGTTCTTCGTCAACAATGATAAGTCCCAAGTTGTTAAACGGCAAGAAAACCGATGAGCGCACTCCGAGCACAAGTTTGGGACTATCGCCCGAATACAAGGTCTTCCATATTTCAGAACGTTCGGCATCCGACAGCTTGCTGTGATATATGCATACCATATTGCCAAAAACCTTTTGCAACCGTCTAACAATCTGAGATGTGAGCACAATCTCAGGCAAAAGGTAAAGCACATGGGTACCTTGTTCTAAATACTTGTTGATCAATTTAATATACAATTCAGTTTTTCCACTGCCTGTGATACCATACAACAATACGGTGTTCTTTTCGGCAAACTGGGATTCCACTTGCTCCAAAGCTGTCTGCTGGGCAGGTGTAAGGTCGTGGTAGAGTTCTATTTCGCCTTCGTATTTTTCGATACGGCTCACCTCCTTTTCGGTTTCTACCAAAACTTGTTTTTGTATAAGCGCACCGAGAGCCGCGGCCGAAAGGTCGGGATTTTTTAAAAGTTTCTGGCGCGACATTTCTCCATGATTGGTAATCACTCCGTTTTCAATCTTGATACCAGCTCCTGCAAGAAAGGCCATCAGCACCGACATCTGCTTTACAGCACGGTGTTCAAGGTCGTTGAAAAGTTCTTTGAACTGAATTTCTTTGGTAAAAGATTGATGCAAAGACAAAAACTTTTCGGTTTTTGGCTTATAAGTGTCTTCAATCATTTTCATCGCCGAAGGCAATGCGGCACGATACACCTCTCCTATTGTGCACATATAATAGTCGGCCATCCATTGCCAAAATTTCAAATGGATGTCGTTGACTACGGGAGTGGTGTCGATAATATCTATAATCTCCTTAATGTCAAACCCCCGAGGAGGAGTATCTATCAAGGCGGCAACAATACCAGAATAGTGTTTCGATTTCCCCATGGGCACCTCCACGCGGCATCCAACGTGGCACGCAGTGGCCATATTGTCGGGAACAGCGTATGTAAGAAGGGTAGGCAGGGGAATCGGTAATATTACTTCTGCATATATTGGCAACATCGCTCGTTAAATTTCAGATTCAGGCGTACCTTCGGCCTTCGTGTAATCCTTTTGATAAAGCGGGTTTCTATACTTATCTGGAACAGATGTTATGGGTCGTATCAAAAGTGTCTCCTTAGAGCCCTGCTTTTTCATAAGAAATTCTACACGGCGGTTGTATGCTTTCGACTCGTCGTCAAATTCTCCATTAATGATGTTAAACGAAATAGGATTCTCCTCTCCCAACCCCTGGACAATCAGTTGGTTGCGTTTTACACCTTTCTGTACCAAATAGTTAACCACCACATTGCCACGACGTTTCGACAGGTTGAGATTGTACAATGCGCTACCTTTTGCATCGCAGAAGGCGCGGATTTCTACCACGGCGTCGCGGTTGTTGTTGAGATATTTTGCCAAAGAATCGAGACTTGGAGTAGGTTTGAGAGCCTTTGCATCGCCAAACGAGAACGAAATATCTTCGATTTCGGCAAGGCAGTCGTAAGCTATGCCATTTTCGTCGTAGTACTTGCCCGGGATGCGTTCAGATTCTTCCACAGGCACGTGGGGCTCGGGACAATTGTGCTCGGGGTCGAGCTGAATGGTCTTATGCGTAATCTGGGCAGGTGCGTTGCCGTCAATGTCGAATGTTTCGGTATACACCACCCTGTTGTCAACTGTGGCGGTAAGCGTATAATTGTGGGCGCGACGTCCGATAAAGATATACTTGCCAGTTTTGACATTTGGAATTGCTGTGCTGGTAACGCCAAGGCTGTTGTCGCGAATGGTGATAAGGCTTTCGGGCACTTTGCCTTCGCACACGCCCACATAACCAGTTACAACAGCGAGCTCGGTTTCCATTACCGAAGGCAGACCCATCACGTAGATGTCAGAGCGGCCTATTCCGTCTTTACGCTCAGAAGCAAAATAAGAACGTGCGCTTGTGGGAGTGATAAATAGGAATACATCATCTTCGGCAGTATTAATCGGGAAACCTGCGTTTACAGCCCTCGACCATGTACCGAATTCGTTAGCATCGCAGTAGAAAATGTCGTATCCGCCGAGTCCTCTGTGACCCTTGCTGCTGAAATACAATTTTGAATTGTCAGGGAGCACAAACGGGCCTTCCTCGTCTTCGGGGGTATTTACAGCATCGCCAAGGTTTTTGGACACGCCCCACGATCCGTCGGGCTGACGTTCCGACACGTAAATATCGTATCCGCCGTATCCCCCTGGACGGTCGCTTGCAAAATACAAGAATTTGCCATTTGTAGAGAGGCAGGCTCCTGTTTCACGATATTTTGTGTTGATATTTTCGCTGAGAGGAACGGGCACACCCCAGTCGCTACCGTCAAATTTTGACACCAGCAATGTACCGTTGTCATCTTCGCGATAAATATATAGCTCGGAACCATCGTACGAAATAGAAACAGTAGCCTCGTGCTCTGGCGTGTTGATATTGTCGCTGATAGGTTGAGGAGCGCTCCAAGTGCCTGTCGACTGCTTGCGCGACACATAGATATTTTCATCATACTGGTCGTCGGCTTCAATTTCGTGGTTGCCATAAGGACGACGCGATGTAAATATCAGCACCGACTCGTCGGCGGTGAGCACTGGGCTGTGGTCAGAAAATTCACTATTGACAATAGCTCCTAAATTTTGTACCTGAATTTCAACTGGATGCGACTTCATTTCGAGGGTAAGGTTGCAAAGGTCGATCTCCTTGTCGATGATTTCAAGAAATTTTTTGTTCGACACTCTGCGTTTGAGCTTTTCAAGTGTACTAAGTGCCTGATCTATAGAATCGTTCACACGATAAGCCCTTCCGAGATAAAACTCGGTTTCGATGCCTTGTGTACCTTTGCGCTGTTTTGCCTTATAAGTGTTTAGAGCGGTTCTAAACTCCTGCATCGAGGAGTCTTTCTTACTTGAAGTGTTGAGGTAGCAAAATCCGAGTTGAAAATGATAAAGGCCGTTCTCAGGCTCCATCTCAATCATTTTTTTATAGAGCTGGATAGCCGACGAGAAATCTTCATTAAACACCATCATCTCGGCCATTCCAATGTTGATATCGTCTTGCGCCGACGCAGAAGAAGTGATAAACAATGTGCCTGACAAGACTGATATTATTACGACGAATGAAAAAAGATATTTTTTCATATTAGTAGACATTAGAATGTTAGTATAATAATTTTGCTACAAATATAGTGGTTTTTAATAAACTACCAAAATTAATCAAAAAAATACGATTTAGCCAAATCTCTTAGATTGTATCGTGATGCCATGATTTCACCGTAAGCGCCAGCCGATCTAAAAGCCAAAAGGTCGCCACGCTGGGTCACAGGCATATTGTAATCCTGCTCAAACACATCTGTGGATTCACAAATAGGCCCTACAACGTCATAAACACCCTCTTGGGTGGAGGTTGATGTGAGATTTTCGATACGGTGATGCGCTCCGTAAAGTGCGGGACGAATCAAATCGTTGAATCCTGCGTCTACAATGGCGAAAGTGGTTTTGCTCGCTTTTTTTGTATACAACACACGAGCAATCATTGTGCCACACTGTGCCACAACTGCTCGTCCAAACTCAAAATGCACTTTCTGTCCCTTTTTAACATCGAGATTCTCGTGTATGGTATCTAAAAGGGTTTCAAAATCGGGAATCGGATTGGCATCAGGATCGTTGTAATCGACACCAAGTCCGCCACCAAGATTTATTTCGGGAAGGTTGAGACCCAAGAGCTGCAATTTTTGCTGCATTTCGTTGCTGCGTTTACACAACAAACGGTAGGGTTCAAGGTCGGTAATCTGCGAACCTATGTGGTAATGCAAACCCACAAGTTTAATATTATTAAGCACAATTATCTCCTTTACAACATCTTCCAAAAGATTAAAGTTGATACCAAACTTGCTATCTTCCAATCCAGTATTTATGCATTTGTTGGTATGAGCATCAATACCGGGGTTAAGCCTGAGGGCGATTTTAGCAATTTTGCCATTTTGAGCAGCCAGCTGGTTAATCACCTGAATTTCCTGCACCGACTCGCAGTTGAAACAAAAAATATCGTTAGCGAGGGCATCGTTAATCTCCTTGTCGGATTTGCCAACGCCAGCAAACACAATCTTGTCGGAAGGGAATCCGCATTCCACAGCCATCAGCACCTCGTTGCCGCTAACGCAGTCGGCACCAAAGCCATAAGAGGCTATAGTTTTTAAAATTTCGGGATTGGCATTAGCCTTAACAGCATAATGGATTTTGTAGCCATATTTGTCGGCTGCGGACTGAAGGCTACTGAGCGTGCGGCGCAACAAAGCCATATCGTAATAATAAAAAGGTGTGGGGGTTCCTTCGAACTTTGAAATTAATTCTTTGCTAAACATAACCAGTGTGTTAGTTTTAAAAAACATCTATATTTTTTCGGGCGCTAAAATAGAGGTTTCAATTTTTTTCTGCAAAATTTTTTGTCAAATAATACATTTATTAAACAATTTGTTAATTTTGTAACAAAACTTTACACAAGAAAACTCCGTGCAAAACGGCAAGGTGTTTGTTTTTAAACAATAAATTTACTATCTTTGTGTTGGCAAATTTTTAGACTATATTAATAAAACGACAAAATGAACACACCCGAACAGTTATCGGTTAAACTAAAATTCAGAATAATGCTCATCTGTTTTGCGGCATACGCTGTGCTTACAGGACTGTCGTTTGTATATTTAGCCTCCACCAACAGCAAGATAAACGCTAGTTTTCAGGCCGAAAACAAAATGAAAAACGAGCTTGCCGAAGTGCGGAATCTCCAATACGAGCTATTCGGGCTATATTCTTCAACCCGTAACAAAGAGAAAGAAGACACCCTGATGTCGGAAATCAACAAGCTATGCACAAGAATAGGCAAAGGCATCGAAACTCTTTCAGAAGTAGAGCCCGTGCTAAACCGCCGCACCATTGAGTCAATTTCTATTCTCCGCGAAGAATTCAACAATTACCAGAGCAAAATTGAAGAGATAGCAAAAATCAAAGAAGATATCAACGCCCTTACCGAAGACGCCGGACGGCTCAATTCTGACCGCAACACCGTGCGCAAAACACTGTTTCAGTTTACATTAGCCGGTATGAGCAAAATGTTTGACGAAGCTTGCAAAAGCGAAAAAGCTTTCTTAGAAAACAGCTCCATCGAACATTACGAAAAATTCAACAAACAGATCGACGGCATAAACAACATCCTAAAATCTACCAACACCAGCAACATCCTCATCAAATACCAGATGGCGAAAATGATGGACCAGCTATCGGAATACCGAATGACATTCAACCTAGTATTCTCGAAACAGCTTCTGCTGGGACTTGCCGACAACGACGGCTACAAGGGCGAGGCTATGGCGCAAATCAAAACCATGCAAAACGACATCGACGAACTTATCTTAGAATCCGACATTGTACGTGCCGCAAAAAAGAAAAACACCATAATGATCATTGCCATAGCGCAAATTTCGGTCATCGTTCTCGGACTAACATTCTTCTTGATACTATTCTCATCGGTAAACCATCCTATCGAAAAAATGAACGGCTATCTCGAAAAAATGCTCAAAGGTGAGCTTACCCCTCCCGACACAAACGAACACAGCAACAGCGAGATGAACACCATGGCAAAAAAAATTGCCGCATTTATCAACAATCTAAAGCAAAAGCAACTCTTTGCAGAAGAAATCGGAAATGGCAAAACCGACAAAGAGATAGAACTGCTCAGCGACAACGACGAACTGGGAATCTCGCTTATCAACATGAAGAGAAACCTCGAAAAGCAATACGAATCGTACAAAAAACGCCGCGAAGCCGACGAAATACAAGACAAAATTAACATCGGACTTGCCGAATTTGGCGACATCCTCCGAAAAAACAACAACAATATCGACACTCTTTGCGACGAAACCACACGAAACCTAATCCACTATATGGATGCAAACTACGCTTCGATGTATATCTACGTTGACGAAAATCCCGACGACATACACTTGGAGATGAAAGCCACTTACGCAGCCGACAACAAAAAATTCATTCAGAAAAAAATCAGCCTGTACGAAGGAATCGTTGGAACTTGCGCCGTGGAAAAAAACATTCAAATCGTTGACGACATTCCTGCCGACTACATAAAGATAGGTTCGGGATTCGGTTTTACCAAACCAGGACACCTTATTGTGGTACCGCTAATGCTCAAAAACGAAATCTATGGCATTATAGAACTTTGCCGAACCGACAAATTTGAAGACTACAAAATTATATTTATAGAAAAACTGGCGGAAGACATCGCCATCACTATCTCTTATGTAAAAGAAAACACCAAAAACCTTTTCAAGCTTCACGAAGAGGGAAAACGTCTCGACGATTTTTCTCGTCGCATCCAACAGCTCGACAAAGAAATCAAAAAACAGAACTCCGAGATTCAAAACTACAAAAAAGAGATAGACAGGCTGAAACGTGAAAACGAGAAACTCTCCGACCAGCAAATATTAAACAACCAATAGCAAACCCACACACACAATGGAAAGCGACACAAATAAAAACAACAGGCTCAACACTATAAGATGGAAAGTGGTAATGTCGGCATCTATTGCCGCAATACTGCTGTGCGCCGCCGTTTTGCTCGTTTTTCACAATGTGATAAACGGAAAGCTTACGGAATACAGCCGCCAAAAAAGCAATCTAACTAACAACAAATACACCGAACGGTTTGAAAATGAAATCAATTCTACATTATTCAACCTCAACGCACAAGCCGACGCACTTACGGCGCTAATCGAACAAACAGGCAACGATGCCAGAAACGTAGCTGTAAGAACATTATCGGCATATCTAAAAGAAGATCAAACCGTTAAGTCGATTTTCATTATTTCAGAACCTTACGTGCTCACCAACTCCGACAGCCTCCTTGTAAATACAAATCCCGGATTCCCAATAGGATGGTACGGCAAAATCACTCTCCACGAAAACACCGACACACCTGAGCTCAGCAACGACCTTCTCGCCACTTCCACCGAAGTGTACGACCTTTACCGTAGCACAAAACACGACCTCTCGTCCAAAATTCTCGCGCTCGATATCGATGGAGAAATCACCAACACGCTCGTGTGCCTGATTCCATTCTACGACAAAGACAAATTTGCTGGAATTATAGGCGCCGACATCGACCTCCGCCACTTCCGCAATATGCTCGACGAAACCATTCCGTCAAACCAGTACCTAATTATTGCCGACAAAAACGGCAAGATTTTTTATTCGCGCAAAAAAGAATTTCAAAACAGATATATCTCAGAAACCCTACGCTTTACCGAAGAGCAATACAACATCATGGAAAAAACTGGCGAAAACCTGCCAGCCGACGTGGAAACCACACTTGTGGAAAACGACAACCAAAACGTATATATACACAACAAGCGTATTTCCATACCTTATACCAACGATTTTTTTGCGCAAATATCCATCACTCCTACAATCGAGCTCAAAGCTGAGCAACTTAAAACCGAAGGTTCGGCTGTAATCATATCAATGATTCTGCTCGCCCTATTCATTTTGGCTGTGATAATCATTTCGGGCTTTATCACCAAACCGCTCGCCGTGCTTCGCGGCATAGTTAAAAAAATAGCCGACGGCAATTTTGAAATAGAATCAAACAACACGCAATCGCTGCACACCACCGAATTTGCATCAATATTAAAATCGCTGCATACACTCACCAAATCTCTTAAACAGACAGCCGAATTTGCATCCGACATCCGCGACGGAAACCTTGATGCCGAATACAAAGTTTCCATCAAGAACAACGCCATCGGTGCGGCACTTGTATCTATGCGCGACAGCATGATCGAAACCCGCGACAAAGAGCAGAAACGTATCGCCGAAGAAAAACGCACTCAATGGGCTACCGAAGGTCACTCAATATTCAGCGATATTCTGCGCAACAGCATTTCTGACATTAGAAAACTGAGCAACGAAGTTATCGACAACCTCGTACCATATATCAATGTAAACCAAGGTGGTATATTTATCCGAACAAAATCGCCAGAAGACCCAGAAAAAGAGATACTCGAACTCTACGGCGTATTTGCATTCGGTCACGAGCGTTTCCACAAGCGCACCCTGCAGTTAGACGAAGGACTCATCGGAGCTTGCGCCATGGAAAAACACACTATCGTACTCAACAATGTACCAGATAACTACGCCGACATAAGTTCTGGTCTGGGAAAAGCAAAGCCAAAGGCAATAATGTTTGTGCCACTTGTTTACAACGACACCCTTTACGGCGTTATGGAGTTCGCATCGTTCAAAGAATTTGAGCAGTATCAAATATCGTTTGTGGAACGTATCTCCGAAAACGTAGCCTCCACAATTGCAAACGCCAAAATCAACGAGCAAACCGCCGAACTGCTCCAGCAATCGCGTATGCAATCGAAACAGATGGAAGAAAAAGAAGCAAACCTCCGCAGCGAAATCGAAACTCTCACAAGCTTAGTAGAAACATCGCAATACGAACTCTCGCAAATAGAAAAAACTCAATACGCCCTCAACCGCACCGTTATGAGCGCAGTATTCAGCCTCAAAGGCGAAACATTAGATGCCAACCGAAAGTTCTGCTTGCGCTACACACTCGATGTCAACGACATCAAACGTAAAAACATATATGAAATACTGCAGCTCACGTTATCAAAATACGACGACTTCAAGCGCGTGTGGGACAGCGTCAAGCAAGGCTCTACCGAAAACTACGTTACCGAATTCAAAATCAACAACTCGATACGCAAGATCAGAAACACTTTCGTGCCAATATACGACACCGACAACTCTGTGGAAAAAATACTCTGCTTGGCATTCGACGTTACATCTCAGCTCAACACCGAAGAAGAACTAAACAAAATACAAAAGCAGTACGCCTCGGTAAGCGAAGACGCCAAGAGCATGAAAAAACAGATAAAGCAGTTTACCGACGACATAGAGCAACTTAACCGCGAGCTCACCGACTCAAAAAGGCAGAACGTGGAAAACCGCCAGAAATTCGACAAAGCTTCCGCCTCGGAGGCATTCTTCAAACGAGAACTTGAGAAGCGCATCAACAAGTTCCACAAAATAGAGGCAAACCTCAAAAACAAAGTAAAAGCACTTGAATCTCAAATAGAAAGCCTAACGAAAGGCAACGAAGACACAACCAACAAACAAGATAACGACCAATGATAAAAAAAATACTATTATATATTACCATTGTAGCGGCAATAATACTTCCCCAAGTATCGTCGGCGCAGACATTCGACTACCAGAATATCCTGCGGTTTGCTCATTATGTATATTGGCCGGAACCTCTTCCTCAGGACACCTTTATTATATATATAGCAGCTCAATCGCCGGATCCTTTATCTACAATATCCGACGAGCTCAAAAAACAAAAATTCAACGGGAAACCTATCGCATTAAAAACCTACAACGACCAAACCTCTATCGACGACGCGCAAGTTATATTTATTGACTACTCCGCATCTATCAACAATAATATTTTAGAAGGAAAACTAAAAAAAATGAAGATTTTAACGCTATCGAATAACAAAAATTTATTAAATTACGGCTGTATGTTCTTTATAGAACAAAAAGCTGCAAGCACTGACTATCTCTTTAAAAAAGAGACCATTATAGATTCTGGACTAATGTTCAGGGCAACACTCCTGAGTCCTGGACACCAATATATTGAATAAAAAGATAAGAAAGACTTTAAAAGACACTCACTATGAATCCCTTAGCCAACCTTCCGATTAAGCACAAAATTACCATCGGGGTAACAACCGCGGTAATTGTCTGCGCCATATTGTGCTACATTTGCAGTACTGCCGTGCTCAGTACCGCAAACAAAAATGACTTTGAAACCAAATTTGAGGGGATAGCCAAAATGCTCGCTATTGAAGGCGTGGCGTGTATACCACTCAACCAGACAGAAGACCTCAAGGCTCGCTGTGAAAACTACTCTGTTTTCCCTGCCATAGAATTTGTACAATTCTACGATGCAAACCAGAAACAGATATACAGCCACACATACGCAAACAACAAGGACTTTACGCCGCCGCCCACCTTCGAACCAAAAAGCACTTCGCGTTTCGACGGCAACTACCTCATAATCACCAAGCCATGCATTTTAGACCAAGACATCGTTGGCTCGGTATATATGGAAATATCCACAGCAGAATTATCATCACGCAAAATCAACTACTTTGTGGCAATGTTTTTAGGAACTATACTAATCACTCTGTTGATAATGCTGATAAGTTCGCGACTGATTTCTAAACCCCTTGCCAACCCTATTAACCAACTAACGGAGCATATCAAGAAAGCGAACATCACCAACGACTACACTCAGCACATCAACCTGCCCAACAACCACGACGATGTAGCAGAGCTCTACCACGAGTTTGACAAAATGACACAGCTCATCGCCAAAACCGAGGCGGAACGTCAGAAAGCCGTGCTGCAAGAAAAAGCCACCAACGAAATATACACAAAACTGAGCATGAACGCATTCGAGGCGCTTATCGTTACCGACGAAAAAGTAAAAGTAATATCGCTCAATCCTGCTGCCGAAAAGCTCACAGGATACACCAACGACGAAGTGCAAGGTATGCCATTGCTCAACCTGCTCCAACCCGAACAAAGCCGTCGTGCTTTTGCCGAGGCTGAGGTCAAGAAATTCCTCGAAACAGGCTCGTGCAAATACACCGAAGCTCCGTTTGAGGGCTATTGCGTCAATAAATTCGGCGAAAAATACATTGCCGACATGACTGTGTCGTATTACGATACCGACACCGCCAAAGGATGCGCCCTCACTATCCGCGACATCACCAAGCGCAAACAAAGAGAACAAGAACTTATAGAGGCTAAACAAAAAGCCGAAGAATCTGACAAGCTTAAATCTGCCTTCCTCGCCAATATGAGTCACGAAATCCGCACCCCGATGAACTCTATCATAGGTTTTTCGGAACTATTGGCAAAAACTAGCGGACTTACAGGCACAAAGGCAAAATACCTCGATCTCATCGTAAGCAGCGGCAAAAGCCTGCTCAACCTCATCAACGACATTATCGACATATCTAAAATAGAGGCGGGACAGTTGAAAGTGAAAACTCGCAAAACTGCCCTCAACCCAATGATGAACGAAATCTATATTTCACAATATCAGATTAACAACATCAAAGAAAAAGGCATCGGCTTTACCGTTAAAAACTCGGTAGAATCCGATGAATTCCAAATTGAAACCGACCCGTTCCGTTTTAAACAGGTTATAAACAACCTGATAACGAATGCTATGAAATTCACAGAAAAGGGCTACATCGAATTTGGATACCGTTTCAACACTCCCGAAGAACTGCTGTTTTATGTTAAGGACACAGGTCAAGGCATGCCTCAGGAAAAGCTAAACGTTATCTTTGAACGTTTTGGACAAATTGAACAGAAAGACGACAAAAACCAGCAAGGAACAGGTCTCGGACTTGCTATATCCAAGAAACTTGTGGAACTGCTCGGCGGCAAAATGTGGGTAGAATCCACTGAAGGCGAAGGTAGCACTTTCTTCTTCACCCTCCCCTACGACCCTGAACTCAACTCTGCCGACGAATACGGCGCGTCAGGTTCTTCAGAAGAGGAAATTTCGCTCAACGGCAAGAAAATTATGGTTGCCGAAGACGAGGAGATGAACCGTATGCTTATGAACGAGATACTTGCCGAAACCGGCGCGGAAATCATTTGGGCAGAAGACGGTGGCAAAGCCGTTGAAATTGCACGCAACCGCAAAGATATCGACCTGATACTAATGGATATTAAAATGCCGGTGATGGACGGTTACGAAGCAACACGTGCCATCAGAGAGTTCGACAAAGATATTATTATTATAGCGCAAACCGCCTACGCCCTTAGCGACGAAAAGGAAAAAACCATCAAAGCGGGATGCAATTATTACCTTACCAAGCCCCTCAATATCAGCCTACTGATGAAAGTGCTTAGCGGGTTCTTAAAAAAGAAGAGTTGAGCAACAGAGATATATTTGTAGGTAGAGAAAAAGAACTCCACCGCATGCACAACCTCTACGAGCTGGCTTGCGGTGGCAATGGGCAGATTGTGCTCGTTAGCGGTGACAAAGGATGCGGCAAAACTACTTTGGTAAACTATTTCGCACAGAAAGCCAACACCGATAAACCATGTAGCACCATTTCGCTTAAATGCCGGTGTGCAAGCACAGAAGTATCATATCAACTTCTATATCAGAGTTTTACAGGAGGCAAAACCACCGCAGAGCTTCGCAGATTTTTTGCCACGTCAACATCCGACGAAGTGGCAGAGTTTTTCTACAAATATCTACAAGAGTGTGCGGCTAACAATCCTACGATCATCATCGCCGACAACTTTCAATACTGCAATCCCGACATATTCGGCATGCTCTACGCACTTGCCCAACACATAGTAGACGGACCTTGCAAAATAATGGCAGTGGTGGCATACAACATGTCTGACCCTGTAATCAAGGCGGATCCACTTATCAACCGCATCAACCGCGACCTTTTTCCTATAAAAATCGGCAGCATCACCGCCGCTTGGAAAACTGGCGGATTTTGCGAACTCATTCCCGAACCGCTGAAATTGTCCGACACAGCCGACCTGATATCCACTATGTTCCCTGGTCATAAATTTCCATCCGACACAGCCAACATAATACACTCGGTAACACAGGGCAATCCTGCATTCCTTACCGGACTGCTCAATTATATGAAGCAAAACGGCGACATTAAACAAATAGACAACAACTGGATAATTGTAAATTTGGATTTCTACTCCAACGCACGGTATCTGCAAAGCATTATTCTAAAACAAACACCAAGTCACAAATATCATTACACTGCCATAAAAGATAAAAACATAGGCGATCCTAAAGAATTATTAGACAAGGCAATAACAGCAGTATACAAACCTTCGATGCCCGAAGCTGTGCAATTGGCAGATAAAACATGGAACGCGTTGGCGCATTACCGCTCATCGGAAGCTGTGTGGGAATATCGCGCCACCTCATTACAAGCCAAATACCTTGCTCTTTCGTGGCTCGGATATCACCAAGAGGCACTTGAATGTGGAACGGCATTGCTCGGCTGCTCCAAAAAGTTGGACAACAAATACTATCTGGTGGCAGGATATTATTTTGTGGGACAAGAATACCTTTACCTATCTGATCACGACAAGGCGTTGAAATACATACAAAAAGCTATCGACTATCTCAAAGGGAATCCAAAACATCCCGCATTGGCCGACTGTTACTACGCCTTGGGAAAATTAAACCTCACCCGCTACAACCATACTTCGGCTGATTATTATTTGAACATTGCGCTCAAAGGCTACTCCGAAAAACCCGACGAAGACAAAGTGGCGTTAGTAAAAATCGACCTCGCCACGCTCAAACGTACCGACAAAGACAATGCGGGCGCATACCAACTACTCAACGAGGTAATCTCCTATTGCACCAAAGCCGTAAAACCAGCCATATTAGCCAAAGCGTATATCAACCTCGGCCTATCATACGACAACGACAGCCGATTTGCCGAAGCCAAAAGATACTACACCGAGGCTCTCAGACTATGCTTCTACACTGGCGACCGAATCAACCTTGCCAACTGCTACAACAATATGGGACTGTCGAAAAACGCCCAAAGCAAATATGCAGAAGCGTTGACATACTTTCACAAAGCATTGGAAATCGATCGTATGCTTGGCAATAAAGCCAAAATATCAATAAGTTACAACAACATAGGATTGGCACTGCTCAACAGTGGCGACATAAACGGTGCAGAAAAATATTTCAACGCGGCACTCGAAAATGATTCTAACGCTCCCAACAAATATGGTATTGCATTAACATACAGTAATTTAGGTACGCTTTATTCACAAAAGTCAGAAACCGAAACCGCACTTCGTTACTACAAACTCGCACTTAAAGAAGACCATGCCAACAGCGACATAGCAGGAATGATAGCCGACTACAATGCCATTGGCAACCTTCACTATGGATCCGACGACATTCAAGGAGCAATGCAGTACTTCAACAAGTCGCTCGAACTATCGCAACAAAGCAACGACGAAGCTGGAAGAGCCGCCGTTTACAACAATATTGGCAACATTTTCTTCTCCAAACTAGATTACGAACGTGCTGCGGAATACTATTTGGAGGCGTTGAAAATCAACACTCAGCTCATCGACAACGCCGCTGCAGCCCTCAATTATTCAAACCTTGCCAGCGTATACGAGGAACTCAAAAAAACCGCCCGCGCCGAAACCTACTACGCCAATGCTATAGAACTATACCACAAGGTAAAATACAAGGCGCAAGAGGCTTACAACCTGACATCGCTTGCCACGCTCTATTATCGCAGCGACAGGTTCAACAAAGCCAAGGTCACATACCTGCACGCTGCCAAGATATACAAAAACCTTGGCGACACAAGCGAATATATCCGATTGATGTCGTTTGCAGGCGACACCATGCGTATGCTCTGCGAATACAAAGAGGCGCAAAAGGCACTCAACGAAGCCATAGAACTTAGCCGTAATTTAGGCGACATTCACTCTGAAGCACTTGCCACAGGCACTCTTGCCTGCACGTATGCCGAAAAACCCGACGCTCCGCGTGCCATCGAATACTACAAAAAGGCCATCGACCTTTACCGAAAAGATAACGACCTAGATATGTTTGCAGAAATGCTCTCAGCCCTGGCATATCTCTACAACGAAAACGGAGAAACCGACGAAGCACTTATCTGTCAGCATCAGGTAATCGACACATATACTCAAACAGGCAACACCGAACAGCTGGCCGCCGCATACGCCGAAACTGGTCTTTTTTTTGAGAGCAGCAACTACGAAAAATCTGCAGAAAACTACATACTCTCGGCACAGCATTACGAAATAGCCAACAAGCCAGGACGTTGTGCCGATGCTCTTTGTCACGCTGCCGATGCCTTAATGCACACCCAAAACCGTGGCAAAGGATACGAATGTCTGTCGTCGGCTGTCGACATATTAAAAAATATGCTAAAAAATCACGGCGACGAAGTGTCAGAAAGCGACATCAACGACAAACTTGTGCAGGCTCACACAGCCATAGCCGACTACTTTTTTGAAACAAAGGATTTCTTTGCTGCCGTGGCTAATTATACCACAGCCTTGGACATCAGTTCAAAAACCGAATCACACACCCGCACGGCATACATCTGCAACAATATCGGTTACACCTACGATACCCTAGGATACTACCCTCGTGCGCTCGAATTCTATATCAAAGCCTGCGAAGAATACGACAAAGAAGAGTTTAAGAGCGAAGGCCTATTTAACAACCTAAAGAATGTGGCGCTCATGTACGACCGGCTTGGAAACCGTCGCAAAGCCGCTGAATACTACCGCAGAGCTATCGACACATTTGAAAAAGAGTTTCACATCGAAGCCAGAGCTCTCGCTGAATGTGCGCTGTCGGCTGCCACTACAATATTTGAAACCCAAGGCGACATAGAGTCCGCCTCAACGTATTTCAACAAGGCATACCACCTATTCAAAAACGACGACAACTATACTGGCATGATAAAGTCGATGCTCGGTAGGGCAGAATCATACACAATCTTGCGACGAAACGACGATGCTTCTGTGCTGGCAAATCAAATTATGCACATTTTTGACATTGCTCCCGACATTGACACTAAATGCAACGCTCTGCGTGCCTCTGCGCAAATATATATCAAAATTGGAAACTTTGAGGAGGCTGTTAAAAAATTTCAACAAGCCTTAGACATTCTCTTTGCCCGCGACCTTTGGGATGCAGCAGCCCACCTCTATTATAGCATGGCTACTATTTTTGCTGAAAACTGCGGCAAGATGGCTGCCACCATCGACTTCAACGGCAAAACGCTCACGATGTACGACTTTATCAGCAAACTGTTGTCGAATGCCGCCGAACTTGCAAAAACCGAAAAAGACTCTGAATTAGAAATACAAGTACTTGTATCACAAGCACGTTACAATGTTTCGTGCGATGAAAAAACAATTGCTCTTGCATTCATCGACCAAGCAGTAAACACAGCCACAGGTCAATCCCTTGCCGAAGCGTCCGTATTGCTTGAAAAAGCCGACATCTTTATGCGTTTCTACAACGAGTTCAACATTGCGGCTGAATGTATCAACCGTGCGCTAAGTCTCTTAGAACCAGAGGGCAACAATACCGAAACTATGGCGTTTGCAAGGATACTCAAATTTATCCAACTCGTATTCCAGAGCAATTTCAACGAAGCACAAGCACTATTTAACAAAATTGTGCCTATAATTGATGGCTTTTTAAACACCGTGCCTATGCTCCGTAAGGCATTGCAACTATTTTCGGAGCATTTTAAAACCAATTAAGCCTCTATACGTCTGGCAATTATTTGCTCAAGTTCATCAGCTGATTTGGCAACAGAAGGGTTTTTATCGGCTAACACTTCGTGGGCATTAAAGCCCCACGATACGGAAATAATCTCCACACCTGCGGCATGGCAAGCCTCTATGTCGCGAATTTCGTCACCAACATATAATATTAAGGTGTGTGTTTTTTGTAGCTGCCGCACCGCACGCCTGAGAGCACGAGTTTTACCAAAAAGAGGCACACCTGTTTTTACATATCCGAAATAAGATTCTAGATTGTGGTTTTGCAAAAAACACTCTACGGCATGCGTTGTATTTGTGGTAAGAATACCTAAATCAACACTTTGTGCAATGTTTTTTATCATTTCAGGCACACCTCGACACGGATGAATATTGTTGGCGTTTCGAGCCGACTCCCTTCTAAAAAACCTCACCAAACGAGGAATCTGCCACCATTTCACACCCGAGAGTCTTACAAGCTCCCGAGCTGAAAGATTGCGTTTTTTGGCAAAATCTATGGTTTTATATCCAAATCTGCTGGCAAACTCGTTGATAAGCGCAGCACCGGTTTCAAAAGTATCGGCAAGCGTTCCGTCAAAGTCAAACAGCACAATAGAATGGTGCATAATCTATGCTCGAGTAGAGGTTTCCACCACAGTTTCGTTAGTAAAAATAATATCTACATCATCGTTGAAATTGCCAATAGCCAACATATTCGACGAATTGCTCATAGATACTAGCCTCGGGAAGAGCATCATTGAAATCTCGCGACCTCGTTCAGAAGTAGAAGCATTGAAAAATCTCAGCCTTCTGTCGGCGCCAAGCACCGAGAAAAACATTGAGTCGCTGCTTATCTTAATGTCGATAACCTCGCTACCTATATCAAACTCCGAAACTGGCATAGGTATCTGCGGATTGTAAACGCACACACGACCGTTTTTAAATCCGTAAATAAGCCTTGTAGCATCAGTGTTGACAGCCATTGATTTAATCTCATCAGAGCTGTTGTATCCCAATCTGAATATCTCCGACAAGGCGTTGATACGATAAATCTTCATATTGTGCATATAGTCGAATCCAGTCACATACTGCATATCGCGCGAAACCGACATAAGGCAGAAGTCGGAAATTGCCTTGTTGATTACCTTTGATTTAATATCCACCTTGTAGAGCGAAAAATTGTCGCTTACAAACAGAGTGTCGTTGTTGAAAGGATGGAAAAACAGTTTTTTTATACTGCCAGTGTAGTTGATGATATCCGAATATAGCGAGAAACCGTCAGATGATATATTCATCACCCTAAGGAAACTCTGACCGCCAACAGCCATAAACTTGTTGTTGCGGCTGAATGCTATCGCTGTAGCGTTAACGTCCTGTTTGTGAATAGTTTCCCACGACGAAGTGTCAAACACCCTAAGTTTGCGGCTTTGGTCGGCAATGGCGATGTATTCATCGTTGAAACTGAAACTTATATCAGTTACACCCTCGTGGGCGATTTTGATATTCCGTGTATTAAAACCCTTAAACTGAGTGCCTGCGTTCTTGCCTTCGTCTTGTTTCTGCTTGATAATCATCACTCTTGCGGTATTATTACCAAGGGCTGCGGATTGTTGCAGATATTCGTTGTAACCAGCCACATCACCTATTTTTTCGTAAACTCCGGCAAGGGTAAGCAGCACTTCGTCGGAATGAGCTATTTTGTGCGAAATTGCCAATTTGAAATAATCAATAGCCTTTTCGTATCGGCGGAGCATAAGACTTGCCACAGCAGCGTTGTAGTAAGCATCGGGATTGTCGGGATTCATTTTCATAACCGTTTCACAGTCTTCGATAGCTAATTCAAGTTTGCCGAGATTGCCGTAAGCTGTACTCCTACGCAGATACGCCAATTGGAACCCGGGGTCGATAGAAATCACCTTGTTGCAATAGTCGAGCAAGAAATCCCACTTTTCAAGATTGTGACACTCGTTCATCTTTGCCACAAGGTCAACAATATTTTTCTGTTCCTCCGACCTTGAGTCGGTAAATACAGGCGTTTCAGGTAGTTCTGCAGAGGGTTCTGGTGTGGAATCTTCTTCAACTGGTTCGGAAACTTGCTCTGGTATAGGCTCTGGTTCAGATTCTGAAAGCGGTTCGTCGATTGTATCCATAAAATGAGGCTTTGAAGCATCATCCGTGGTAGTGTTTTCTAATTGATTGTTCATATCTGATGTGTTTTCTTCGTGTAATGTTAGTTCTTCTTGCAGATTTTCTTTTTGTGCGGTATCTTCTTGAAGCTCAGCATCTTGAATAGAATCATTCTGAGGCGTTTCATCTTGAGCCACTTCGGATTGAGTAGGATTTTCTATACCGAGATAGTTTTCGCGGTAACGCTCATTCCTAAGCAACTCGCACTGTGAGAAAGACCATGTATCCAAAGGCGAAATATTATCCACCGTGTTAAATTTCTGGAGCACAAGGTCGTCGCCAATAAGTTCGTAAATAGTTTGAGCAATATATTTGCAGCAGCTAATAGGCTGTTTCACAATCTGTTCTTCGGCAAAACGGATAACCACCCATCCTTGTTTTTCAAAAAAATTATCGTGGTTTTGTTTAGAAAAACACATCTCATCGGGATTTGCAGGAGTACCCACAAACGACTGAGGTTCACCAGATTCGAGGTCATAAGGCACGTCGATCTCCACATCAATGTAAAGTTTGCGGTCCGACACCGAAACAATATAATTAGGTACAAAGCACAAGTTGTCATCGTCTTGCGCAATGGTGTAGTTGGTGAGCACTTTATCAGGAAAATACTCGTTGAGAATCTGGTAAAAATCATCGTTGCAATCTACATCGCATTGCTCGGCAGGTTTCAACTGACAATTGGTGAGCATAAGCGCTTCGGAAACCTTCTGGCTACGGAAACGAGCCAGAGCTGCGCGGTCGTTGTTTTTACGGTTTGCCTCGTCAATAGCCGCAAGTTCATCATTATAGCAGCGCATTAGGTATTCATAGTTTTCGAGCGTTTTTTGGTTGGCAAGTTTTTTAAAACGGTTTGAAATTACGTTGTAAACCATCACACTAACAGATGCTACCAAAAAAACTGTAAGCATAGCGGTGAGCCAGGCATTCGATGGCACAATGCTAAACTTGTAAGCAACAATAAGCAACGCCGTTATAGCCGTAAGGAAAAAACCTGTATAGCGCATTTTCTCAAGCGTTGGACGCACGGGAAGCTGTGGAGCATTAGGCACGGGAATTTTGCTTTCCTGTGCCTCGGCAATAATGTGCGGAATTATGCCAGCGGGGTATTGTCTGTAACTGTACATAACATAAAACAAATTATTTTATAAATATTGTAAACATAATTTGTGCCACGGAATACATCCGCCGACGTTTTTTTTTATTGTTGTAAAAAAGCCGCTTGGTTTTCTCAAAAAAAATAACTAATTTTGTGCTAAAATAAACAATCATTAAACTCTAAAAAGCAATTTATAATCCTTGTAATATGAAAAAAGTACTTTTGGGAATGTTTATAACCCTCGTAGTGGTGGCACTCCTTGTCGGGGGTTTTATCGGATACCACAAACTATTCAGAAAGACTGTCGACATCAACGCTTTTTCAGCCGTGCCGAGCGATGCCGCATTCGTTATCGAAACCGAAAATCTATCAAAGGCATGGTCTACACTCAGCGGAAGCGCTCTGTGGCAATACCTTAAATCAACAGAATATTTTGCCGACATCAACTCAGATATCGAAACTGTTGACTGGTTTCTCAACAACAACAAAGCCGTTGACAAGATTCTCTCAGACCGAAAACTGTTGGTTGTTGGCTGTATGCCCAACGACCGCAACTGGGATCTGGTATACCTCATCGACCTTCAAGAGTTTGCAGAATATTTTCCCGAAATCAAAGCGTCGCTAAAACTTGTAAAAGGTTTCAAATTTCTTGAATCACAGATTGAAACCAACGAAGGCAAATACGACATCTACACTCTCCGCGACATCGAAGACCCAACTTTCGATATCAATATCTCATTAGTAAACAATATCTTAGCCATAAGTCTCGACAAAAGTCTTGTAGAGCGTGTTATCCGTCACCACAATACTCAATTTTGGGACAACAACCTCAATTTCAAGGTGGTAACCTCAGGACTCTCCAATAGAAAAATGTTCAAAGCGTATGTCAACTACAAACTTATCCCTGGACTTTACTCAATATACTCCACCGACCCGAGCGATGTGATGGATATGCTCGGAGCGTCGTTGGCATATACAGCCGCCGAAATCAACTTAGACAACGACCAAATACACTTGGACGGATTCACAAGTCTCGACAGCGTATATTCATATATCAGGGCATTTTCTAATGTAACACCCGGCAAATCGCGTTCTTATGAAATAATGTCAGACCAAACAGCATTGTATTTCTCATTGAATTTCAGCGACTTTATGCGTTTTTACTCCGCACTTATGGACGAATACGCCAAGGGCAACCCCGCCGAAGTAAAAACTATGGAAACTGATATCAAAATAGTAGAAAAGTTGCTTGGATTTAGTCTCAAAGATGATTTCTTAGGTTGGATAGGCTCCGAAATTGCTATTTGCAAACTCCGTCCGCTGAGCGAAAAATCGCGCGACATCGATGGTGTTGTGTTTGTAAACGCTTCCGACATCAAACGCGCCAAAGAATCTCTTGGTAAGATAGTTACGCATCTCAACCGACGCACACCTGTAAAATTCAAAATTGAGCCTTACCGCAATTTCGACATCCAATACCTCGGCATCAAGGGCATTTTCAAAATGTTCCTCGGCAAACTGTTTAAGGACATCGAAAAGCCATTCTTCACATACATAGAAGACTACGTGGTATTTGCCAATTCGCAAGAATCAATCCACCAGATAATCGACGACTATCTGCAAGGCCGCACTCTCAACAAAAACCCAAAGTTTGCCGATTTCAAAGACCAATTTGACATCAAGACCAACATTTCGCTCTTTGTGCAGACCCCCAAAATGTACGAAACCCTCCACAAATACTCTCCCGCCGAAGACCGCAAGAGTTTGGAGGAGAATAAAAACCTCATTTGCTCGTTTGCCCGCGTTGGTTTCCAATTGGTAAACGACGCAGGACTTTTCCGCTCGTCGTTTGCCATCCAATACGATAGCACCGCAGCAGCAACCGACTCGCTTCAAATGTTTGAAGCATTAGCCGAAAACTCGTTGGAAATGAAAGATTTAGATTCGCTCGACTTTAAAGCCGCATTAACCGATGATATGGATTTCGACGACGGAGCAGCCAAAATCAATTACGACAGCACCGAAAACATCCACTACGAAGGCAATATCGAAGACGGTAAAATAGAAGGTATTTGGCGCACATATTATCCATCGGGAAATCTCTATGCCACAGCCAATTACCACAAAGGCAAACTCGACGGTATAGCATATTTTTATCACGACAACGCCCGTCAAGTAAAAATGGCAGAGGCTGAATACGATGGCGACGTGCTCGACGGCACTTACACCGAATTTTATACCAACGGCAAGGTTAAAGCCCGCATAATGTACGAAGACGGTCTGCGTCACGGCGAAACCGTTTTCTTCTACGACAACGGCAACATAAAAATGCAGAGCAAATACAAAAAAGGCAAACGCAGCGGCAAATCAACCGTTTACGACCAAAACGGCAAAAAACTCGGTCGCCTTGATGTTGACACCTATTAATAATGTAAAAAATGTTTTTGAAAGTATTTTTAGTAGTTTTAGTAATAGTTGCGCTGTGCTTTCTTGGACTCGGCGTTCAGACCTTTTTCTCCAAAAAGAAAAAGTTTCCCGACTACGAAGTAGGCCACAACAAAGAAATGCGCAAACGTGGCATCTACTGCATGCGAGCCCAACAAATGATAATCGACAAAGAACTGATTAAAAAGCGTTTAGAAGGCGGCTGCGACGGGTGCGAGTTGGTAAAGGAGCATATTAAGGAAGAGAAAAACGATTAATTTTTTTGCCGTGCGGCGAAAAACTATTATATTCGCCGCAAAATATGCGGTGAATAGTTTAATTATTTGCCGCAAAAAAGAGAAAAGGTATGTATATTTGGCAAGAAAAAGAGTTTCCAAATTTTGAATGGAACAAGGAAAGCGTATTACAGAGGCTTGCAAATGTTAAATTCGAAATAGGAAAACTTTCGGGAATAATGGGTGCGTTGGGTTTTGAGATTAAAAAATCAGCCGCACTTGATTCGCTCACAGCAGATATTCTGATGTCGTCGGCGATAGAGGGCATTGTGCTCAATCGCGACGACGTGCGCTCTTCGGTGGCTTGGCAATTGGGCATCGACAATGCGGGAGTGCCGGCTTCAAACAGATATATCGAAGGTGTGGTAGAGGTAATGATGGATGCTGTAAGCAATTACAGCGTTCCGTTAACAAGCAACCGATTGTTCAAATGGCATACATTACTATTCCCTTCTGTAAGGAGTTTCGAAAAAATCACCGTTGGAGCGTACCGCAATAGTGGTCAAACTATGCAGGTGGTTTCAGGACGTTATGGCAGCGAAAAAATCCACTACGAAGCACCACCATCGGAGCAAGTGCCTGAGATGATGGATGTTTTGCTAAATTATATTGAGAATGCAAAAGTTGACGGCATAATAAAAGCCGCGATAGCGCACCTTTGGTTTGTAACAATCCATCCGTTTAGCGACGGCAACGGGCGTATGGCACGCACAATTATGGATATGCTTCTTGCCCGAAGCGACAACAGCCAAAACCGCTTTTATAGTATGTCGGCAGCCATTGCCGAAAACCGAAAGGCGTATTACGAAATTTTGGAACGCACACAAAAAGGCGGTTTGGATATTACTGAATGGCTCATTTGGTTTTTAGATTGTCTTGAAAATGCTGTAAAAAAAGCCGTTACGATAACAGACCGCACATTACAAAAGGCTGCATTTTGGGACAAAATCCGTCAATTATTTCTAAATCCCCGACAAATAAAAATACTCAATATGCTTTGGGACGGTTTTGAAGGCAAACTTCAAACCGGCAAATGGGCCAAAATAGCCAAATGCTCCACCGACACCGCCCTCCGCGACATTCAAGACTTAATCCAAAAAGGCATCCTCATCAAAACCGAAGATGGCGGAAGAAGCACAGGGTATGAATTGAAAAATGAGCAATAACCGCTACTTTACGCACTCCTCAAAATACCCCCACAACTTGTCGCCCTCGGGCACGGGGGCGATAACGGAAATCTCCTTCTTGCTTACGGGGTGGATAAATTCTACCTTGCGGGCGTGGAGCGAAAGTCCGCCGTCGGGATTTGAACGTGGATAGCCATATTTCAAATCGCCCTTGATGGGACAGTTGATGGCTGCCAATTGACAGCGTATCTGATGGTGGCGACCGGTGAGAAGATTTATCTCCCAAAGATAATAACGGTCTGATTTTGAGAGTATACGATAGTTGAGAATTGCTTTTTTAGCCTCTTTGGTTTCAGTGGGAGCAATAAAACTCTTGTTGAGTTTCTCGTTTTTCTTGATAAAGTTTTCGAGCGTGCCCTCATCGTTAGCGGGATGGTTGGCGGTGATAGCCCAATAGGTTTTGTGGATTTCACCGTCGCGAAACATAGCGTTGAGACGGCTCAGAGCCTTGCTTGTTTTGGCAAAAATCACCACGCCCGACGTAGGGCGGTCTAAACGGTGCGTAAGTCCGAGAAAAACATCTCCGGGCTTGGAATATTTTTCCTTAATATATTGTTTTACAGTGTCGATAAGAGTCTTGTCGCCTGTCTTATCGCCCTGCACAATCTCATTGACAGTTTTGGAAACAATGATGATATGATTATCTTCGTAGAGTACTTGCATAGGTTATTTACAATTTCCTTTTCATTTCCGCAAAGGTAAAAAGATTATTTTACAAAGGATACAAATCAAGCAACATTATTGTTCATCGGCTCAAATTTGCCTAAAATACTCATAATAGGCAATAATTTGAACCGACCATAAAAAAATATAGGTTTCTTGCTCCGATTTTTTTTCATTTTGCATCTCTAATATGCAACTTAATAATTGAGAATTAATTTTCAACTGAAAAAAGCTTAAACAAAATTTATTATTAACGTAATTTACATTCACAAACAATGAAACATTTTTATATCAAGAACTTTGTTCTTGCTGCTGTAATGGCAGGAATGACATTGTCGTACACCGCTTGTAGCGACGACGATGGCGATGATAATCCTACACCCAACAATCAAGAACAAAACAATCAAGAACAAAACAAGAACAATCAGAACCCTAATGGTGAAAATCCCGCCAAGTACAAAATCAGCTTTGTAGTAGAAGGCGAAAAAGACAAGATAACCTTGTCAGAGACTTCAAAGGAAGTAGTCGATGGCGAAGAGGTTAAAATTACATACGAATTGCAAGAAGGTTTTGCAATTTACAATGTAGGTGGTTCGGGCGTCAACAATGCCAAAGCTAAGACTATTACCGCTACCTGCAACGGTGCCGACAAGGAAATAACCATCACCGTAAAATCTATCTACCACAAAATTACAGTTTCGCTATCTTTTAGCGACGGCACTTCCGAAGTAGTAAAAGAAGAGACCTTTAAGAGTGGCGACAAAATTGTATACGAACTCGATAGCAAATACAAGGGATACTATATTTCCTTCGTCTCAGGCTCTGATCCTTATATGGGACGCGATTATGAAGATAACAAAGCCACAATTGATTTAACTGATGTCAACGATGATTGCACAGCAACAATTAGCGTAAGTGAGTGCAAGGTCGATGTGGATATTTACAAAGGCAACAAATATAATTCTACTCTAACTATAAACAAAATGGAGTTGAATAAGGAATATGAACTTGACATCACCGAGCAAATGAATGGCTACGACTTTAAGGAGATAACATTAGGCTATAATGATAATGCTATTGAAGCCAAAGTAGAAAACGGCAAAATAAAGGTTACTGTCACCAAATACTACGGCTTCTCTGTCACAGTGTACCTTGAAAAGGCTAATATTCCTGTATTCACCGACTCAAAAAAATCAATTCTCGGCAAAGCGTTTGTAGGGTGGAAAAAAGGACTCTCGTTTGAGAAAACCACCAATGGCATCGTAATGAACGTATACGAAAAAGTTGAAAACGAGATAAAGATAACCAAAGTTTATACCTTTGAAAAATACGACGATTGGTTCAACATATTCGCATACAACAATGTAAAATACTACATTTACATTGAGCAGAACGGTGGTGAAAATGATTACAGAGTACAGAAAACTGTATACAACGGCTCAGAAACCGAATTTCTTGCAATAACGGAAGTTGAATCAGTTGAGGAAATGAAAAATCAGATTAACACTCAACAATAACCAATTATAATAGATAGTCCGCAGCAAATAAGTCGTTTGTATTATCTACGTATAAGCTTTAACCTCATACAATACGACTTTCCAATATATAAAAAATTGGATTGCTGCGGACTATCTTTTTTTTATCCTACTCCTTCACCAATCCCAATTCTATCCTATTCCTATCCACATCCACGGTGAGCACTTTTACCCTTACGGGTTGGAATCGGCTCAAAAATCACGTTTTTTTTATCATAATAGGTAACAATTTGGTCCGATAATTCAAGAATTTTGGGTATATTTGCACCGATTCTAAAAAAATAACTTATGGATGTTGCAAGAGAGATATTACAGTTTTTGCATTATAACCCACTGTCTGCGCGTGAAGAAATAGCAAACGGAATTAAATTCGAGGGTAGCGATACCACTTTAAAACGAGTATTGTCTTCTTTGATACAAAAAGGAGATGTTTCCGTTAATGGCAAGGCTCGTGCAACACGTTACAGACTTTCGCCTCAGGCACATTTGCTTATGCCGCTCAATCTTGACACCTATTTTGCAAAAGATATTGACGAACGTCAAATTCAGCCCTCGTTTAATTTTGACCTTATCAATAAACAATTGCCTAAGGTTTCGGTTTTTACCCCCGACGAAAGTGCGCTTCTAAATGATTTGCAAACGATATTTAGCAAGCATATTGCCGAAATGTCTGACACTGAATACAAAAAAGAGATGGAGCGCCTTGGTATCGACCTCAGTTGGAAATCATCACAGATAGAGGGCAACACCTATTCACTACTTGAAACAGAGCGACTTCTCCGCGAAAGCAAGACGGCAAGCGGCAAAACCAAAGAAGAGGCGGTGATGTTATTAAACCATAAGGATGCACTACGCTTTATTTTGGACAATCCTGATTACCTTAAAACACTTTCAATTAGCAATATAGAAGACATTCACTCTTTACTAATCAAAGATTTGTCGGTAGACAAAGGTGTCAGACGTAGGCGCGTAGGTATAACAGGCACAAACTACCATCCCCTTGACAACGAATTTCAAATACGTGAGGCTCTGCGCGATACGTGCACTTTGGTCAACGGTAAGGAGGATGTTTTTGAAAAGGCATTACTCACACTTGTTTTATTATCGTACATACAGGCGTTCAGCGACGGCAACAAACGTACTGCACGCATTACAAGCAATGCAATTTTAATAGCCAATGGATATTGTCCGCTGAGTTTCCGCAGTGTTGACAGTATTGACTATAAAAAAGCGATGCTTATTTTCTACGAGCAAAACAACCTTTACGCTTTTAAACAAATATTCATTCAACAATTTGAGTTTGCTGTGAAAGAGTATTTTTGATGTGGGTTGATTCCAAGAATCCTACTCCTTCACCAATCCCAATCCTATCCTATTACGATCCACATCTACTGTAAGCACTTTTACTCTTACTGGCTGGTTGATTTTTAGAACGTCGGAGGGGTTGACGGGGTTGCGACGGGTGCCGCCAAGTTGCGAAACGTGCAAAAGTCCGCTTACGTGAACACCAAGGTCTACAAACGCTCCAAAATTAGTAACGTTGGTAACTATGCCGTTGAGTTCCATTCCTTCTTTTAGGTCGGTGATTTTTTCTACACTTTGCTCAAACTCAGGCACTTTAAACTCACCACGTGGGTCGCGACCGGGTTTTTCAAGTTCGGTGAGAATGTCGGTGAGAGTGGGCAGACCGGTTTTGTCGTCAACATATTTTTTGATGTCGATTTTTTGACGCATATCCTTGTTGGTGATAAGGTCTTTGACACCGCAGCCAAGGTCTTTTGCCATTTTGTTAACGATGTAATATTTTTCGGGATGGACGGCAGAGTTATCTAACGGATTGTCAGCACCTTCGATACGAAGGAAACCGGCACATTGTTCAAAAGCCTTATCGCCCATTCGGGGAACTTTTTTGAGGTCGGAGCGTGTGCCAAACGGACCGTTCTCCTTGCGGTAGTTGACGATATTCTGCGCCAATGCCGGACCTAAGCCCGAAACGTAGGTCAAAAGATGCTTGGAGGCAGTGTTGACATTTACGCCCACTTGGTTTACGCAACTGATTACCACATCGTCGAGACTCTCTTTAAGTTTGGTTTGATTTACATCGTGCTGATACTGACCCACTCCTATGGATTTTGGGTCGATTTTTACGAGTTCGGCAAGCGGGTCTAACAGGCGGCGACCAATCGAAACTGCGCCACGGACAGTTACATCGTACTCAGGAAACTCCTCGCGGGCAACCTCCGAAGCCGAATATATCGACGCGCCCGACTCCGACACGATATATACCTGAATATCGCGGTCGAAACGCACCTTTTTTATAAAGCGCTCGGTCTCACGGCTTGCCGTGCCGTTGCCGATGGCTATACAGTCGATTTTGTACTGCTCCACAAGTGCTGTAACCTTACTCATTGCGGCAAAAGCCTCTTTCATACCCGAATGTGGATAAATAGCCTCGTTGTGGAGGAGGTTACCTTGTTCGTCGAGACAAACAAGTTTGCAGCCGGTGCGGAATCCCGGGTCGAGAGCGAGAATGCGTTTTTTGCCCAACGGGCTTGCTAACAATAGGTTGCGAAGGTTTTCGGTAAATACTTTGATAGCCTCCTCGTCTGCCTTTTCTTTGGCAATGTTGGCAAATTCGGTCTCCATCGATGGTTGAAGAAGACGGTCGTAACAGTCTTCGGCGGCAATCTTAATTTGTTCTGCACCATTACCGCGACCTTTAACATATTGACGTTCAAGCATATTAATAGCCTTATCGTCGTCGGGTTTGATAGTAATCTTTAAAAAACCTTCGTTTTCGCCACGCATCAATGCAAGCAAACGGTGCGAGGGAATACGCGAAAGCGGTTCAGAATAGTCGAAATAATCCTTGAATTTCTGCGCCTCTTCTTCCTTACCTTTCACTAACTTACTGAAAATGATTGCTTCGCGATTGTAAAGATTTCGCATACGGTTGCGGGTGTCAACATTTTCGTTGATATGCTCGGCAATAATGTCGCGAGCACCTTGCAGAGCGTCGTCGATGGTTTCCACCTTGTCGTTGAGAAACGGTGCGGCAAGTTTTTCGGGGTCGGCATTTTGCTGCAAAAGAATTTTGTCGGCGAGCGGTTCAAGACCTTTTTCCTTAGCCACCGAAGCGCGGGTCTTTTTCTTCTGTTTATAAGGCAGATAGAGGTCTTCAAGATCGGTCATAGTAATCACCTCATCGATTTTTGCTTTAAGTTCGTCGGTGAGTTTGCCCTGACTTTCAATAGATTCGAGGATCGAAGCCTTACGTTTTTCGAGTTCCTCGTATTTTTTAATTTCGTCCTTGATTTGCGCCACCTGTACCTCGTTGAGCGTACCGGTTTGTTCTTTGCGGTAACGGCTTATAAATGGCACAGTTGCGCCCTGCGAAAACAGAAAAGCGGTGTTTTTTACCTGAATTTCGCGAATGCCAAGTTTTTCGGCAATGAGTTTTATGTATTTGTCTTGCATAATATTAATCAAAATATTTAGGTCTGTCAAAACTGACGGAATTTTTTACAAATCTATAAAAAAATAAAATCAGACGGCAATTCAAAATGCGAAATTTTTTGATTACATTTGCAAAAACATATTTGCGATGGAACAGAATGTAAAACTTTTGCCGCAGGGCATTAATGATTTTGAACAGGTGCGACGTGAGAATCTCTATTACGTTGATAAAACTATGTTTATCGATATGATAGAGAAAGATAGTCATTATATGTTGGTTGTTAGGCCGAGGCGGTTTGGCAAAAGCCTGTTTCTCAGTATGTTGGAGCATTATTACGACATCAAGGCAAAGGACAATTTTGATGCACTTTTTGGTGGATTGTACGTACACGAACACCCTACGCAATGGAGGAATTATTATCAGGTGCTGACGCTTGATTTTTCGCAGGTGTTGAACGAATACGACAAGTTGAAAGATAGTTTTTATGTTTATTGCAACAATCGTCTTGATATGTTTGCAATAAAATATGAGGATATGTATTACCCCGGATTTGCCGCCGAAATCAAAAACGAAAAACTTACGTCCGAAAAAATCAATATGATTGCTGAACGCGCCAAAGCATACGGCAACCATCTTTACCTCATCCTTGATGAATATGACAATTTTACCAACACGGTTTGGTCGTTGAAAGGCGAAAATGTCTATAAATCAATCACTCACGGCGAAGGCTTTTATCGTGATATTTTCAAAAAGTTCAAGGGAAATTTTGAGAGAATTTTCATAACGGGCGTTTCGCCTGTTACCTTGGACGACTTGACAAGCGGTTTCAATATTGCCGAATACGCATCCAACAAAAGGCAATACAACCAAATGTTCGGTTTTTCGGAAAACGATGTCCGTGAGATGATAAACTATTATATTTCAGTTGGTTGGATAAAAGGAGATTCTGAAACAACCACGCAGAAATTAATTGAAACTCTCAAACCTTGGTGCGACAATTATTGTTTTTCGGTGGATAGTTTTGTAGATGGCGAGCCGAAGATGTTCAACGGTATGATGACGTTGAAATACATTGCGATTTACATCGAAGATGGCAAATTTCCTGTGGAAATGTACGTGCCAAACGCAATGATTGATTACGCCAAACTCGACCATCTTATCCGTTTGGAAAAGGATAATAATTTCCGCGATTCTATTATCAAAAAAATCATCGAACAGGGCTTCATTTACGAAAAAATCAACACCCATTTCCCTGCGTCATCGGTGGTGAAGTTTGAGAATTTTACAAGTTTGCTTTACTATTATGGAATGTTGACAATTTCGGGAACGAGGGGATTGAGCGCGATACTTTCGATTCCTAATAATAATGTAAGGACGCAGTATTACAGGTACTTACAGGAAGAATACGACAAATATTTGCCCGTCAACATCAACGAATTGAACTTAACTTTCGATAATGCCGCGCTTGATGGCGATTATAAGGAAATGTTCACGTACATTGCTCAGGCTTACAAAAATGCCTCTGTAAACCGCAACACAATCGAAGGCGAGCGGACAATCCAAGGCTTTTTTATGGCGTATTTGGCGATGAATCCGTATTACCTTATGCACCCCGAAATCGAACTCAATCACGGCTACGGTGATATTTTTCTGATGCCCGACACAAGGTTTGATTTTGTAAACCATTGCTATCTCGCTGAGTTCAAGTATCTTAAAACCAATTGCGAACCCAAAGACGAAGACGATGCTTTCGCCGCCGCCAAAGCGCAGTTAGACTTCTATGCCGCTGACAGCAAGATTGTTAAGATGATTTCAAATTCAAAATTGCACAAGATTGTGATGATATTCAAGGGCGGCGATTTGGTGAAGTTGGAGGAGGTGTAAAAAAAACAGCGACGATGTTTACAAATAAACATCATCGCTGTTTTTTTTATGCTGACGCTTGGAATTACTTTATTGTTTTTTGTAGGTACAAACAATTGTGAATTTATGTTCCAATCCAGATTCATCTGTAAACGAACCATCATCATACGATAAAATAAGAGTATTACCCTTTATTGTCACCTGACGAACGGAAGAGGGTTCATTACTAAACGTTATTTTATCTCCGTCAAGTGTCCAAGTACCATCATAGTCATAATTTTCAACCTCTTTGCCATCCTTAAACTTACGATCTAAATAAGTACCATCACTTTTAAATTCGAATTCATAGTAATTAATATCATCGTGATAAATAGATTCTTCCTTAACTACTTTGTTATCCATATAAAGTTCATCGCTTAGTTCTTTCCACGTACCAATAATTGCCGTTTTAAGATCCGAAATGGGAACAACATCATCTTCATCATCGTCATCTTTGTTGCAAGATACGAAACTAACCTGTACAATCATCAAAAGGCTCAAAAGCCAAAGCAAATTTTTCTTGTTCATTGTAGTAAATTGTTAGATTTATAATTAAAATTATCGGCAGCAAAACTAATTAAAAAAAATCTTTCACCAAATACAATTGCACACAATTTATATATATATGATAATCAATATTTTACAAAGTAAATATTATTGATATTTTTACAAAACAATAGATTTGATTCACCCTTCACTAATACTCAAAATTCCCTCCTGCGTCGTATCCATCGGTGCCGTCGGGGTTGATATTCAATGGTTTGGTGGTGACGGTGTGGTTGTAACGGTCGGTGATGCGGAATGTGAGCGGATGGTCGTATTTGCCAAACGGACATTGAAGTTCCCAAAAGGCGTTGTATTTATAAGGTGTCATCTCGTAAAACTTCTTGCCGTCGTCAGATACCTCCAACTTCTTAATGCCGTAGCGTCCGTTGAACACAAAAACGCCAAGAAACCAAGCATTTGAGCCTGATTTTACACGGATTTCGATATTCTTGTCGGTGTAATATGGAGTTTCGCGCCATTGAACATTAACCTTGCCGAGTTTTTTGTCGCCAGTGAGATACTCAAAGCCTTCGGGAGTATTGTCGAACCACGAATTGTCGCCGTCGGGACAAATATCCTTGCCCACAACGCGGATAGTTTTGTCGCCATATTTGATTTCGTATGCCGAACCAAGAATATAGTCGGGAAAGAAATATACGCCCACAGCCACGTTGTAATAGCCCTTTTCCATTTTTGGGAGGGGATATGGGTAACTGTCGTTGCTGGTCGGTTGGTCGTAATAAGTGATGTAACCATCTTTCCAATCGGTAACTTTGCCGCCGGTTTCAGGGTCGGTAACGGGTTCATCTTGTTGATTTTCAGGATTGTTGTCGTCTTTGCTGCACGATGTAAATGCTGCCAAAAGCGCGCACAAAACAAGGTTGATAAATAAATGTTTTTTCTTCATAACGTTAGTCAAATTTTTATCAAAAGTAAGGATAATATTTGAAAGAATCAAATAATTTAGTATATTCGCAAAAGAAATATAGGTTTTGATGACAATTGATATCAAATATTTTATTATATTTGAAAACAGACAAGATGTCGGTTAGAACTTTGATAAAATAGTGATATACAAGGTATTAATAGCAGACGATGACACGCTCAGCCGCACTATTATGAAGTCGGTGCTGTCTAACGACGACACCACGGTTTACTCTGTGGACGAGTGTTCAAACGGCTTGGAGGCTTGGGCTAAGATACAGTCCGAACCGCCCGACCTTGTTTTGCTTGATTGGCAGATGCCCGGAATGTCGGGTTTGGAAGTCACCAAGTTAATCAAAAAACGCTTTAAAACCACATCTGTAATCATTGTTACCGGAAAAATCGACAGCAGCGACCTAAGTTTGGCTTTAAACTCTGGCGCAAACGACTATATCAAAAAACCAATCGACAAGGTGGAGTTTCTTGCCCGCACCAAGTCGGCGGTAATGCTGCACGATAGTCTCGAAGAACTCGAAATCAAAAACCGCAAAATTCTCAATCAAAACGAGGACCTCAACAAACTGTCGCTAATTGTAAGGCAGACAGCCAATTCGGTAATACTTTTCTCGCCCCACGGCGAAATAGAATGGGTAAACGAGGGATTCCAACATATGTACGGCTACACCTTAGACGAGTTTATCAACAAGCGCCGAGGCACCAACATCTTGAAACTCAGTTACAACGAGGACATCAACAAAAAACTCAAAGAACTATTTAGCAAGCAGCAGTCGGTAAACTATATCACTCAGTGCCGTGTAAAGTACGGCGCAACAAAATGGATTCAAACCACCCTCACCCCTATTTTCGACGGTCGCAGGATAGAAAAATTCATTGCCATCGAAACCGACATTTCGCAGCAGAAACGCGTGGAGTTGGAACTTGAACGGTCGCGAACCGAAATTCTCAAAAAAAACGAAATCATCGAGAAAGAACGCTCCAAAACCGACAACCTCCTGCTCAACATTCTGCCCGTGTATGTGGTGTCGCAGTTAAAAGACGACGGATTCTCCTCGCCGCGAAACTACAAGATGGCAACCATTATGTTCACTGATTTTAAGGGATTTACAAAATCGTGCGAAAACCTCACGTCGGACCAAATAGTGGCGGCGCTGCATTTTTTCTTCTCCAAGTTCGACGACATTATCTCGTGCCACTACATCGAAAAAATCAAGACCATAGGCGACTCGTATATGTGCGTGGGTGGAATTCCGTTGCGCAACAAAAGTAACCCTATCGACGTGATACTCGCGGGGTTAGAAATCAACAACTTTATGTCCACCTACAAGCAGCGTTACCCCGATATGAACCTTCCCGATTGGCAGTTGCGCATAGGAATACACACAGGAGCACTTGTGGCGGGGGTTGTGGGCAAAATCAAGTTTGCCTACGACACTTGGGGCGATGCCGTAAACGTGGCAAAACGTATGGAAAGTGCCGACGAGGTGGGCTGCGTAAACATTTCTGCCGAAACCTACAAATACGTAAAGGATTATTTTGTGTGCCGCTATCGTGGCTCGGTCGACATCAAAAACCACAAAAACATCGATATGTACTTTGTTGACCGTCTTTTGCCAAAATATTCGCTCGACGAAGAAGGAATTTTTCCGAACGACACCTTTATTAATATACTAAATTCGATTTAGATTGCTAACTTTGCAGCCAAATTTAAAACATTAATAGATGAAATATCATTTGGTTACACTTGGATGTCAGATGAATATATCCGACAGCGGCAGAGTTAAGACATATATCGAAAAACTTGGTTACGAATCTACCGACAACCCTCACGAGGCTGATTTATTGGGAGTTATCGCGTGTTCGGTGCGTCAAAAAGCCATCGACAAGGTGTACAACCTGATTGCAATTTGGAACCGTCAAAAGGCATCGCGCCCACTCACCACATTTCTCACAGGCTGCATCCTGCCCGACGACCGCGAAAAGTTTCTCAAAACATTCGATATGGTTTTTGATATGCGCGACCTTACCAAGTTTGCCGAAATGCTTGCCGAGCACACACACGAAGGCACTTATTATCCGAAACTTAGCCGCGAAGAACAAGCATATCAAATGGACTATTTTTGGCGTTTGGAAGGCCGCCAGCCCGACAAATTTGAAGCCTTTGTGCCAATTCAAAACGGCTGCGACAAATTCTGTACATATTGTGCAGTGCCCTATACACGCGGCAGAGAAGTCTCCCGCTCGTCGGCAGAAATTGTTGAGGAGGTAAAATGCCTTGTAAATGCTGGTTTTAAATCAATTACACTTTTAGGACAAAACGTCAACTCGTACGGCTTAGACAAAAAAGGCAACGAAATCAACTTTGCCCAACTGCTCGAACTCATAGGACGTTACGGCGACGAAAGCGGCAAAGAGTTCTATGTATACTTTACATCGCCACACCCCCGCGATATGACCGACGACGTGCTTTACACCATAGCCAAATACAAATGTCTCGGCAAATGGATTCACATTCCCATCCAAAGCGGTGATACTGAGATGCTTAAACGAATGAACCGCAAATACGACATTGAGCGTTACCGCAGCGTAATACATTCAATACGCACCATTTTGCCCACAGCCACAATTTTTACCGACATCATCGTTGGCTTTACCGGCGAAACCTTAGAAGAGTTTGAAAACACCCGCCGCGCCGTCAAGGAGTTTAAATACAATATGGCGTTTATAGCAATGTACTCGCCGCGTCCGGGAGCCAAATCGTCGGAATGGGTAGACGACGTTCCAAAAGACGAAAAATCAAGACGTTACAGTGTACTCTCCGACGACCTCAAATCGGTATCGTCGCTCTACACGGCAAGTATGGTGGGCAAAGAGTTCCGCATATTGGTAAACGGACACGACCGTTTAGAAGGCTACCTCTCAGGCCTCACCGAAGGCAAAATCGCCGTCCGCTTCCGCTCTAATAACGAGGCACTTATAGGCAGTTTCATCAATGTAACAATCACCAAGAGCAGCGATTTTTCAGCAGAGGGGGAGATGGTATAATGCATAATTAATAATGCATAATTCAGAATCTACATCTGCATTTTTGGAAACATTTCGCGGATATTTGCAAAAATATAATCAAACATTTCGCGGAAACTTGTAAAAATATTAAAAAACATTTTGCGGAAAACGGAAAAGTGCTTATATTTGCGCAGTTACAAAACCACAAAAAATTACTAAAAAATGACGGTTTTTAAGCGTAAAATATACCAAAAGATGCTTGATTGGAAAAACAAGCGTAAGGGCGAAACGGCCTTGTTGATTAAGGGTGCAAGGCGTATCGGAAAATCGACAATTGTTAGGCAATTTGTTGAAAATGAGTACGAATCATACATTTTCATAGACTTTTCAAATGCTAAGAAAGAAGTATTTGAATTGTTTGAAGATTTGTCGGACCTTGATTACATCTTTATGCGCTTACAGGTCATTTACAATGTCAAGTTGATTGAGCGCAAGTCGGCGATTGTTTTCGACGAGGTGCAAAAACAACCTTATGCACGTCAGGCGATTAAGCATTTGGTAGCCGACGGTCGTTACGACTTTCTTGAAACAGGTTCGCTCATTTCTATCAAAAAGAACGTCAAGGACATAATTTTACCGAGCGAGGAGTCTAAACTTACAATGTATCCTATGGATTTTGAGGAGTTTAGGTGGGCTTTGGGTGATAATGCGACGGTAGATTTGCTAAGGATGTTTTTAGAAAAAATGAAGCCCTTGGGCGATGCTGCCCACCGCAAAGTAATGCGTGATTTCCGTCTTTATATGCTTGTCGGCGGTATGCCTCAGGCTGTCAGCAAATATTTGGAAACCAACAATATGGCAGAGGTTGACATCACAAAGCGTGAAATTCTTGCGTTGTACGAGGACGACTTGATAAAACTTGACGATTCTGGAAAAACTTCTGCGATATTCAAGGCGATACCTGCGCAATTAAGCAAAGGTATATCCCGATATCAAGTGATGTCTGTATTACCAAATAATGCGCCATCGCGTTTTTATGAAACCATCTACGAACTTGCCGACTCGATGACTGTGAATGTTGTCTTTCATTCTGATGACCCAAATGTTGGACTTGCGTTGACCAAGGACACGTCACGGTACAAACTTTTTCTTGGCGATACGGGATTGTTTGTTACTCAGATATTTATGGATAAAGATGCTACCGACAATGTTATCTACAACAAACTTTTGAGCGACAAACTCAACACCAACCTCGGCTATATTTACGAGAATATGGTGTCGCAAATTTTCCGCACCTCAGGCTACGAACTTTTTTATCACACAATTAAAAAAAATGAGGGCAAAAGTTACTACGAAGTTGATTTTCTTTTATCCAAAGGCAACAAATTGATACCTGTTGAAGTAAAGTCGTCGGGCTACAAATCGCACACATCGCTCGACAGATTTTGCGAAAAATTTTCGGACAGGATAGGGAAAAAATATATCGTCTACACCAAGGACCTCAAAAAAGAAGGCGACATTTTGTACCTGCCAATTTATATGGCAATGTTTATTTAAATCACCAAAAGCAGCGATTTTTCAGCAGAGGGGGAGGTGGAGTAATCAGGCGTGCCATCCTCCGATTTCATACAGTTTTTTATGATTTCACCCTCCTATTTTGTGCGGTTTTTCTTGTTTTTATCCTCCGATATTGTTATATTTGCGGTATCAATAAAAACATAAAACATTATGATAGAACGCACTGCACTACAAGAGTTGGAAAATTGGAAAAACAACGAATACCGCAAGCCGCTTATCCTTCGGGGGGCACGGCAGGTGGGCAAGACTACCATTGTCAATAATTTTGGCAAATCGTATGATAACTACCTGTATTTCAATCTCGAAAAACTATCGCACCGTGAGACTTTGGAACACGAAATGCCTCTTGATGACAAAATCAATATGATGTTCGCCGCCGTTGGCAAAGTCCGCAAACAAGGTCAGACATTGATTTTTATTGATGAGATTCAAAACTCGCCCAAAACTATCGCCCTATTGCGATATTTTTACGAAGAACGTCCTGATTTGCACATAATTGCAGCAGGTTCGCTGTTGGAAAACATAGTTGATGTAAAAGCCTCGTTTCCCGTTGGAAGAGTTCAGTATATGGCGTTGCGACCTTGTTCCTTCCGCGAATTTGCAACCGCAATGGGCAAAGACAACTTTTTGCAAATACTTGATAATCCCCAATATAGCATACCGATGCACAGCGAGTTGATTTCGATTTTCAACCAATACACGATTGTGGGCGGAATGCCGGAAGTAGTGCAGCGTTTTAGTCAAAAACGCGACCTTCTAGCGATGGACGATATTTACGACACGCTTTTGCAGGCTTATCGCGACGACACTGAAAAATATGTCCGCCAAAACAAAATACTCGAAACCGTCCGTTTTATTTTGGAAACAGGTTGGCGGGCGGCAGGCGAAACAGTAACCCTCGGTAACTTTATGGATTCGGGCTACAAAAGCAACGAAGTAAAACAAGCCTTCAAACTGTTGGAAAAGGCAATGCTACTCGAACTTGCGTACCCGACCGAATCAGTGCAAGTACCTGTAATGCCGCAAATTAACCGTGCTCCAAAACTTTTTTGGCTCGACACGGGACTCGTCAACTATGCCGCAGGTGTAAGGTCGGATATAATCACCGCAAAAAACATCCTCGACATTTGGCGTGGCCGCATTGGAGAACAGATTACCGCTCAGGAACTTTTAACTCTAAATAACAAGGTAGGACAACGCCGCAATTTTTGGGCGAGAAACAAGGCACAATCGCCCGCCGAAGTCGATTTTATATATCAAGTTGATTCTCAAATAATTCCGATAGAGGTTAAAATGGGGCATAATTCGTCGCTCAAATCGTTGCACTCGTTTATGTCGCAGTCGCCCAACAATTTAGCAGTCAGAGTATGGCCGGAAGCATTTTCCGTTGACGATGTAAAAAATTCACTCAACGGCAAAACATTCAGATTAATAAATCTACCGCTATATCTTGTGGGAAGTTTGGATAAAGTGGTGAGGGAATTGGGATAAAAAACCATTAACCCTTCAATCGTTTTTGGCAAATACTTTTTTTTCAAAAATCTTAAAAATCCCGAAAATGCAGATAATGCCAATCGTATACGCCAATAAATCAATCCATAAAAAACCTTGACCAAGCATAATATGCCCTATAAAGGTCTTGCGGAACTCTACAAGGAACGACCAAGTTATCAACTGCGAAAATTCCACAAGATAAGAACTTATCAAACTGACTATTGCGATTGTTGTCGGTTCTTTCTTATGCAAAATAATGCGCCAAATACAGAATACCATCATCGCCCAAAGAGCATCGCCAGTTTCATTTGGAATTGAGTTGAATTGTCTTGAATATAATCCCAAAGGTATCAAAACAGCAATTCCGATTAAAGATATTATGACATTACGTTTCATTTTGCCTATTTTTTCGCCTCTGTTTTTTTGCTAATTTTCTTCGTTGTGATTATTATTTGTCCGCAAATGTAGAAAAATTTCCCCTTCCACCTGTAATATTTACACCAAACCATTGTCTAATGGTAAACATTTAAAATTTTTAGACAATGAAACACATTATATTAGCATTATCTCTGTTGCTGACATCGGCGTTGTCGGCGCAGGACAAAATGCCCGACGAAATCAGAAACTACGCCAAAAATATCATCGACAACGGTCAAAGCCTTGAACAAGAGGAGTTTTCAATGGACACCGCAATTATCAATGGCAAAATCTACAACTTAAAACCTGATGAGTATGACGCTGCCGACAGAATTAATGTGATTGCTTACAATCCGTTTAGTGGCGAACCGGAAAGATACATAAGCAAGATTTCACCCGACGGTAGTTTTGAAATCCAAGTGCCGATGGCAGTCAAGTATCAGATGGTGTACTTGATATTTGACCCTAAAATTTGGAGTACCTTGGTGGTAACGGCAGGGAAAACGGTTTCGGTTTATTTTGATATGAACGACAAGATGAAGCCAAAACCCGGAGGTCGTTCGCCCAAACTAAAACCCTATTATTCAGGCGAAAACGTAGACTTAAATTATGCACTAACTTCTAATATCTTAACCGAATATTTGGATGCTGCGATGTACAACGACAAGGCGATAAACGATATTCTGAAATTTTCAGCAAAAGAGTATAAAGACCACGTGCTGAGTCTTCACAACAAATACATCAAAATGGTTGACACTATGAGCATTACCAAACGTGCCAAAGAATTGTGGAAACTCTCAATTACCAATAATTCTGCTCGAATGCTATTCTACATAGAAACTCTCAAAAGCCAATGTTACCGAGCAATTTACGAGGCTCCGTATGGCGAACCGCTACCCGAAGATAGGCGACCAGTTTTGGACGCGAAATATTACGACTTTATACAAAAGTTTAATCTTGACGACATTCAGATGCTTTATACCGACAATTTCGGTTATTTTTATGGATATCTAAGTCAAGATTATCACAAAAAATTTGGCACAAAAGACCTGAAACCCAAGGAATTAGACGAATTAATCGCTCAATTGTACTACAATCTTGCAAAAAGCGACACTCTCACCGCCAAGGAGAAAAAAACAGCCGCCTCTATCGCCACAAAATACAGAAAATCAAATAAATCAAGAACAACGGCAGAAAAAGCGTTTATAGAAAAATACGGCAACCAAGTAAACGAACAATTCAAAGCCGATATGACCGAAAACCGCAACCGCGAAGGCGAAGCGTTCTTAAACGAGGTTCTCGGCACGGGCGAAAGTTATTTCAGGGATTTTATGAAACTCCAAAAATATTGCGGAGAAATCAGCGAACGAAAACTTGTGGACGAAAGCGCGATAAAGGAGATTGAACAGATGCGGTTCAAGTTTTACGCCGACTATGTTAAAATGCGCAATGCCGTCAATGCCAATTTGATAGCCCAAGAAATCAACAGCGGCAACTACTTCATCCACAAGGCGGGAGAAAGCGAAGGCGACTCGTTGTTGACAGAAATGCTGCAAGATTTTAAAGGCAAAGTGGTGATGATAGATTTTTGGGCTACGTGGTGTATGCCGTGCCGAAACGCAATAAAGGCTATGAAACCAATGGAAGAAGAATACGAAGGCAAAGACGTTGTGTTTCTGTTTGTTGCCGACGAATCGTCGAACCTGAATGTTTGGGAAGAAATCACACCCTCAATTAAAGGACACCACTACCGACTTACTACCAATCAATGCAATACTTTAACCGACAAATGGGGATTAGGCACGGGCGTGCCTTCGTATGTGATAATCGGCAAAGATGGCAAGAGAAAAGACTCCCACACTGGATTCAAGGGGGTGGAGTATTATAGGGAAATAATTGATAAGGAATTAAAGAAGTAAAATAACTTAGCGGAATCTGCAAAAAAAATATAGATTCCGCTGTGTTATCAAGAAAAAAAGTATTATACTTGACAATTTGTTTGATTAAAACTAAATTTACAATAAATGAACTACACTCACGCCACATCAACCCACATCGACGAAATAATGTCGCTCTATGGTGCTGCCACAGCCGCAATGGAACAGCAAGGCATTCATCAATGGGACGATATTTATCCTGACTATCAAACGATTGCCGATGATATTACCAAAAATCAAATGTACATCGGCACTATCAACAACAAAATTGCCGTTTGCTTTGCCCTCAGTGGGGAGTGCGACGAACAATATAAAAACGGCAAATGGGAATTTCCCGACTCAAAATTTTGTGTAATTCATCGTCTATGCGTTTCGCCTAAATTTCAGCACCAAGGTATAGCGTCTCAAACAATGGCTTACATCGAAACACTATGTAAATCAGTGGGATATGATTCAATTCGTTTAGATTGTTTTACTCTCAACCCATATTCCAAAAGACTTTACGATAAATCAGGATATAAAATTGTGGGCTATGCCGATTGGCGCAAAGGGAGGTTTGAATTGAGGGAAAAGGGGATAAAAATAAACTCTTGGTGTGATATTTGTACACACAAAAAACATCAATGATACTTTTAGTTGACATAATGGAAGACGAGGCCAACTGGATGGACGGTCTGCGCAATTGGGCACAAGAGAATATTGATTTGCTTTTGGGCTCGTTTGCCATATCAATACTTCTCGTAATTGCCTTAGCAATAGCCATATACAAAATCATTAACATCAAACGCAAATCGGAATCGAAACTCGCTGAAAAAAATCTTGAAATCCGCGATGCCAACCAAAAAATGCTGGCAAGTATCAACTATGCAAGCCGCATTCAGGGGGCTGTGATTTCCTCAATCGTTGACGTAAAGGCTATTTTTCCCGAAAACTTTGTGCTGTACCGTCCGCGCGATATTGTGGGTGGCGATTATTACCGTGCCATCCGCTGCGGAAAGTATTCGGTGATGATTACAGCCGACTGCACAGGTCACGGCATTCCGGGAGCGCTGCTTTCGATGCTCGGCATTTCGGCGCTGAGGGAGTATATGGTAACCGAATACGACGCTGAAAACCCTGGAACGGTGCTCGACCGAATGAGAGATTTTATAAAATCTACCCTTGTGGCAAAAGGCGGCGGATCGCTCGACGACGGTATGGATATGACCATCTGTTCGTTCGACTTTGAAAAAATGGAAATCCGTTACGCCATAGCCAACCAAACCGCATTGATAATCAGGGGCAAAGAGGCCATAAAACTAAAAGGCGACGCTATGCCGGTGGGCAACTTTCTGCGAGCAAAGGAGCATTTTCAAACCCAAACCGTAAAAATCGAAAAGGGCGATATGGTGTATATGTTTTCCGATGGGCTTCAAGACCAACTTGGCGGTAAAAACCAGAAGAAATTTCTGCTCAAAAACCTCACCGCCACGCTCATCGAAATTCACAACGACCCTCTCAACGAACAGCGTGTGGCTCTCGAACAAGAAATCATCTCGTGGCGCGGCGGCATTTCGCAAATCGACGATATGACAATGGTGGGCATCAAGGTGTGATATTTTGCGGAAATCCGAAAAATCCATATCTTTGCGCAGTTGAAAACTCATTATGAACAAAATATCATTTAAAACCCTTGGATGCCGTTTAAACCTTTACGAAACAGACGCTTTGGCTTCAAAGTTTCGCGAAAAGGGCTTTGTTACCGACGGCGATTTTGAAAATTCCGACGCCGAAATTTGCGTTATCAACACCTGCACCATCACCAATCAATCCGACAAAAAGAGCCGCGAATATATCAACCGCGCCATCCGCAAAGGTTCGCTCGTGATAGTAACAGGCTGTATGGCAGAGCAATACGCAAAAAAATATCTCGTCAACAATCCCAACGTTATTGTGGTAGACAACAAACACAAAAACCGCATTTTCGACATTGTGGAGGCGCATCTCGGCGGCGAATTTTCGGCTGTGGACAGTTTTGAGGGCGATGTTTTTGGCTTTGAACCCGCCAAAGAGACATTCCACACACGCTCTATCGTAAAAATTCAAGACGGCTGCAACAATTTTTGTTCCTATTGCATAGTGCCTTACGTGCGAGGAAGGGCTGTGTCGCGTCCCGCTGAGGATATTATCGCAAACATCACCACCGAACTTGATTACGGTTTTAAAGAGATTGTGCTCACCGGCGTCAACATTTCTAAGTATAATTATAAAGGTATCGGATTTGAAGATTTGATTAAACGCATTTTGCTGATTGATAAGGATTTTCGTTTGCGTATAGCGTCGATTGAGCCCGACGATTTTTCGGATAGTTTTATCCAACTGTTTAAAAATCCGAAACTTGCACCACACATTCACCTATGTTTACAAAGCGGCAGCAACGACGTACTCAAACGTATGCACCGTCATTATACAAGAGAAGATTTTTTTGCAATTGCCGACAAATTTAGAAGCATTATCCCTAATTTTAACATTACAACAGATATTATTGTAGGTTTACCCGGCGAAACCGACGAAGATTTTCTTCAAACCTTAGATGCGGCTGAGCGTATCGGATTTGGACATATCCACGTGTTTAAATATTCGCGACGCAGCGGCACCAAAGCCGACACAATGGAAAACCAAGTGGATGAGAAAGTTAAGAACGCACGATCGAAACAATTGCGCCAACTTGCCGACCGCCTTACGCAAAATTATTTAGCCAAAATGCAAGGCACAACGCAACGCATACTCACCGAAACGCTTGAAAACGACGGCTATATCTACGGCTACGGCGAAAACTATGTGCGCATAAAAATAAAGTCAGAAACCGCCACCACCAACTGTTTTTACAACGCTAAAATCACCTCAATCGAAAACGATGTAGCAAAGGCAAATTTGGTATGATATTTGAAAATAAATAAACAAAAGATTACAAAAATACATACAGAGTTAATTTTGTCGAGAAAATTTTAAAAACTACATAGCAATGAGAAACAGTTACAGCATACCGAGCGTATTCGAGCACAACAACTCGAACCTTGCCTTGGTCTCAAACGACCTCATCAACGGTCTGAGGCTATACATCGACGATATTCCATATATCGTAGGCAACCTTGCATTGTCGGAAGGACAGTCGCCGCACCGCACCATCAACGCCGCTCCCACCGAAATCGACTACCAAATCCTTTTCAAAACAGCCCTTTTGCTTGCCGCCTACAAAAACAACCGTCCGTTGGTGGTAACAACAGGATTTCCGTTCAGCACCTATCAGGTAAACAAAACTCCGGCTGCCGAACTTCTCCGCAAAACCCACCGCATTGAGTTTGATATGTCGTCGTTTACAAGCAAAGGCCGCACAGAGATGAACGTAGACGTGGTTTCGGTAGAAATTCTCCCCGAAATGATGGGCAACATTGTGGCTCTTCGTCAGGGCGACATCAAAGCCACAGGCAATTTCTTTGTAATAAGTCTCGGATTTGGCACTTGCGAAGCCGTACTCAGCACCGAAAACGGTATTGTTCAGCGTACTGCAATCAGCATTCAGGGCTTGCAATACGCCATCGACCTCTTTACCAAAGAACTCGGCTTGCAATACAACCTCGGTCTCAAAAATATGAAACAGATTGAGCAGGCGTTTATGAACAACTTTATAATGCTCGACCGCAAAAAAATCGACATTCTCGACATCCGCCGCAATGTGCTCAATATGTATTACCGCGATGTGATTTCGCCAAACCTTCGCCGTGTGTTTACCGACGCCGACTTTACCAAGGCTTCGCAAATGTACATCACAGGTGGCGGCGCACTCTATATGGAATTGGTAGAAAACTTCTACAAAGAATTTGAAGGCATTTTGAACATCGAAGTAGTTCCCAACCCATTGACACTCACATCGGTAGGCTATTGCTTACACTCTGCACACGTAAACGGCGGCGACATCAACACCGCAGTGGGCATCGATATAGGCAACTCAAACACCGTTATCACCCAATACGAAGATGTCAACATCGAATCGGGCAACCTCCGTTTCAAATAACGAACATACTTTCATATAGATTTATACGCATTTTTTATTAAATTTGCATACCAAATAAATGGTGTGCAAATTTTTTTTTATATAATTGAGCCATTCGTGTTTTTTTGGTAATATCCAATTTAATCGCTATATTTGCGGAAAATACAAGCACTATGAGTCAGTTTATAGATTACGGCAACAGCGATTTCAGAAGCGTCAAGAACAGCAATTTCATTGACAAATCGGGTCTGTTGAACATACTCAACAAAAATATGGACACCGACAACCGCTTTATTTGCATATCACGCCCGCGCAGGTTTGGCAAATCGGTTGCGGCGCAGATGGCGTATGCCTACTACGACCGCTCGTGTGATTCCTCAAAACTCTTCGACGGCTTGGAAATCACCAAGAGTCCCGAATATAAAATTCACCTCAACAAATATCCAACTATATTTATAGATTGGAACAGGTTTGCCGACATTCCAAAAAATGAGATACTCAAAGTTGCACAAAGACGATTCGTTAAAGATTTGAAAGAGTCGTATGACTTTTTGGAAGAAAAGGAGAGCCTCAGCAATGCGCTTGAAGAAATCAACCAAAGGACCGGCGACCGCTTTATCCTCATCATCGACGAGTGGGATATGCTCGTGCGAGATGTGGATCAAGACGTACAAGACGAGTATGTCAACTTTCTGCGTGCAATGTTCAAGTCGAACAACGCCAAAAAGATTTTTCTATTAGTTTATATGACCGGCATCCTGCCCATAATCAAGATAAAGACACAGTCGGCGTTGAACAACTTTGTGGAATACAGCGTTGTAGACCCCGGCAACACGGCGAAATATTATGGATTTACCGAACAAGAGGTAAAAAAACTCTGTGAAGAAAACAATATGGACTTTGAACTGATGAAGCACGCCTACGACGGATACATCATCGGCAGCGAAAAATCTATGTTCAATCCCTTCTCGGTTATGCAGTCAATATTAAAACGCAGTTACAATAGTTTTTGGTCGAAGACTGCATCGTTTATGGCAATCGAGACCTACCTGCAAACGGATGCTGACAACGTAAGGACAAAGATTATAGGAATGATGAACGGCGAGTCCCCCACAGTGAGGGTGTCGAGTTTCCGCAACGATATGAAGAATATCGACACGTGCGACGACGTGCTTACCCTTCTCGTACACCTCGGCTACCTGTCGTACAATCCTGACACACGGTGCGTAACCATTCCAAACACTGAGGTTTCCGAAGAGTTTGAAAACGCCGTAAGCGTGGCAGGATGGGGCGAACTATCAAAGGCTGTAAACTCCTCGCTCCAACTTTTGGACGACACCATCAACCTACGCAAGGATAAGGTAGCCCGCGCATTCGACAACTATCATTTTGAGGCGTCATCGCTTTTGGAATTTAACGACGAAAACTCAATGCGCTGCGCCATAATCTTGGCATACTACGCCGCCAAACCGTTTTACAACATATTCCACGAACTGCCCACAGGCAAAGGCTTTGCCGATATGGTTTTCATTCCCCTGCCAAACTCTCCACGCCCTGCCATAGTTGTGGAACTAAAATACGACAAGACTGCCGACACCGCCATCAGCCAAATCAAACGCAAAGAATATCCCAAAAGTCTCAAAGGATTTTCAAAACAAATCATCCTCTGCGGCATCAACTACAACAAGGCGACATCCAAGCACGAGGTGGAGATGGAGGTGATTGAATAACAGAGAGAATTCATTTGAATTCGTTTTCATTCGCTTCAATTTTTGTTTAAAAGAAAAAAGACTCCGCCGCCCGGCGGGATTGTCCCAAAAATCCCATTCTTGTTTCTTGAAAAATCCATACCTTTGCGGCAAAGATTATTGATATGATTCAGACCGAACTAACATTGTCGCCATACGAGGCGCACGACAGCCAATTATATCTGCCGCTGGCTTGCAAAAAGGCAGGCATCGCGCCACAAGATATTGCAGATCACCGCATCACGCACAAATCTATCGACGCCCGTGGACGCGAAATCACCGTCAACCTTACCGTTGCGCTTTACACCCACGACGAAAAACCCGAAAACATCAGCGAAAAATACAATTACCGTCCTGTGGATGGCAACAAAACTTGCGTGGTGGTGGGCAGCGGTCCAGCGGGATTGTTTGCTGCGCTGAGGCTCATTGAGTTAGGCGTTAAACCTATTGTGATAGAGCGAGGGAAAGATGTGCACAGCCGTCGTCGCGACATTGCACTATTGAGCACCCAACATATTTTAGACCCAGAATCAAACTATTGCTACGGCGAGGGCGGTGCAGGCACATTTTCCGATGGAAAACTCTACACACGCTCCAACAAACGTGGCGACATTTCAAGAATATTAGAGATTTTTCACCTTCACGGCGCGGCAGAAGATATATTATACGAATCGCGTCCGCACATAGGATCCGACAAGTTGCCACGCATTGTGGAGGCTATGCGCAACACCATTATCCGTTGCGGCGGCGAGGTGCGTTTTCAAACCAAACTCACCGACATAAACATTGAGGGCGGAAGGGTAAAATCCATTATTGTAAATCAAAACGAAGAAATTGAAACTCAGCGGCTTATACTTGCCACAGGACATAGTGCCGAAGATGTTTACACAATGCTTCAAAAAAACGGTATCGCCCTCGAAGCCAAGGGGTTTGCTATGGGTGTGCGTGTGGAGCATCCGCGCGACCTTATCGACGAAATCCGTTACAAAAAAGCCGACACCACATATCTGCCCGCGGCGGCTTACAACGTGGCGGCGCAAGTAGACGGAAGAGGTGTTTACTCGTTTTGTATGTGTCCGGGCGGACAGGTTGTCCCCTCCTCTACCCTACCGGGCTACACCTGCGTAAACGGTATGAGCGCGGCAGCAAGGAACAATTATTGGTCTAACGCCGCCATTGTGGTAGAAATTCGTCCCGAGGATATTCCCGACATCAATTCAGGCAACCCGATGGCTGGGTTTAATTGGCAAAAAGAGTTAGAACGGATCACCTGCGTAAACGGCGGAGGCAATCAGAGCGTTGCGGCACAAAGGCTCACCGATTTTGTAAAAGGCAGAATTTCAACCTCTTTGCCCCAATCTTCGTACGTACCCGGCATAATAAATTCGCCTGTGCATTTTTGGATGCCCGAATTTATCAGCAACCGTTTGCGCGAAGGGTTCAAGCAGTTTGATAAAAAAATGCACGGATTTCTGACCGAAGAAGGATTGGTAATTTCGTCAGAAACCCGTACATCGTCGCCGGTGCGCATTATCCGCGACACCGAAAAACTTTGTTGCCCAAATGTTAGCAACCTTTTTGCCTGCGGCGAGGGAGCGGGTTACGCCGGTGGAATAGTCTCGTCGGCAATGGACGGCGAAAAGGCTGCCGAATCTGCATCTATTTGTTCATAGCCTTAGCCACTTGTTCGCAAGCGATTGAAAGCATCACATACGACGGCACTTGACGTGTGCAGCACTCGTTTTCGCCCCAAAGGAATGGATAGTCGTCTTTGTGTTCGAGCAAGTCGGGAGCAAACATCATCAATCCGGGAGCAATGCCGCCGGGGATAAATGTATAGTCGGCGCGGTTGTTGCCGTAAGATACCTTTTTTGTGTTAACGCCCACAGCCATTACAAACGAAACGTTAGAAATCGGGTGACATCCGTAAAGGTAGTTCAAACCGTTGAGAATACGTTCAGGGTCAATCTTATCGGGGAAAAGTCGCCAAACACGGTAGTAATTAAGAGCGTTGAAAACCACCATCTCGTTGCCGCCCCATCCGCGTCCCGAAATAGGCACTTGGTATGGATTATTGTGCACATAGTCGAGTGTTTCGAGGTAAACGGGCAATGCATCGCGAACTTTTTTCTGAAAATCCTTGTCCATATACTCATAGAGCGACAACGCCATCGAAAGGTTGATGTATTTGCCGTTTTTCGACGCGCCTTCCATCATATATGCCCACGAACGCTGATTTGGGTTCATTTCCATAGGTTTGAGAGTCTCCAACAACTTGGGCATAAAGAAATCCTTGTATTTTTTCTCGCCAGTGGTACGCCAAAGTTCCACAGCGGCATTAGTGCGAGGGTCGCCGCCCATAGTGCCAAATCCGCCCCATCCACCGCGACGGTTGGAGTTTTGGAAATTTTCTTCGCTCGAATATTTATCCCAAAGGTAGAGGGCTGTGCGGAGGCAGTGCTCGGCAGTTTCGGGCTTGTAAGGTTTGAGGGTGCGTGCTGCGGCTGCAAGTGCTGCCACCGACGACATTGTGCCCATAGGGGTGAAATTACCTGTAAAAGCCACACGGTCGTCGCGAGTGCCTGAGTAGTCGCCTTTTACCTCAAACATTTTTAAATCAGAATTATAAACCTTTCCATCGGTTTGCGTTACGCCGTCGCCCACGTGGTGATACTGGTGCATATTCACCTGAACAATGCCCTGAGCCACCAAACCGATGTTTTCTACCTGAGCAATAATGTTGAGCGCGCCGTGTTCTATCTGTTGGATAACGTCGGGAACGCCATCGGGACGGTGAATATCAACAAATTGCGTTTTTTGGTCGATAAAAGTTTCATCGCGTTCGGGGCGGCACATCTCCCACAATTGAGCAAGGTCGGAAGTCATTCCCACAACAGTACCAGCCTGAATATCAAAGTCTCCGGCATCGTACCACGCACCTACCGACAATCCAGGAATATGCTCCCACGGTTTGTATTTGGTAAAAGTTTCAGAACCCTGTTTGTATCCGTCGTGTTGTTCGTAGTTGGTGGGTGCTTGGAGAGCGTCGTCCATATTAGATCGGCCGTGCCAAATGCGGTAAGCCTCGTTAACCTCCATATGGTCCATCTGAACAGGCAGCCAAACGTCCATAGTGGTGTGCCATTTGCCATCGTAAACGGTTTTGTTGATGGGGAAAGCATTAGTAATAACGCCTTTATATTCAATGCAATAAGAACCCGGCTCTTTAACGTCAGAAAAATCAATCTGCGCATAATTGTATCGGTGGTTAAACTTGCCCCACTCCTTAACCTTGGGTTCAAGTGCCAAAGTGCGGCTTCCGTCGGCTTCGTAACGCCAAATTTTAGCGGTGGCAGCCACTTGGTCGTTTTTGTCGAGTTCTACCACAGAAACCTTCTTTTGCGCAGGAGTGTAACCAATCTGCGAAAATCCGATATTAGGCTTGCGAATCCATTTCGGGTCGCTGTAAGGCTCTAAATACCATTCTAATACCTTACCAGATTTGTCGGCGGGCAAAAACGAACGAACCACAAAAGTGCCGTTTTGCGAAAGGTTTCTACCGTCGAAAAGGTTGATTTCGGTATCTGATTTAATCAAAACTCTCAAATTATCGTCTTCGGGAGCAAGCACAAGCGTATGACCCGTTGACATAGGTTTGGGAACGATAAACTCGTTTCGTCCGCGGTCGTCGAAAGTGGTAAGTCCATAAAACTGAGGAATTTTTTCGTTAACGGGACGCATATAGGTGTCGCCGGCAGGGTGACGGGGAAGAATTTCTGACTGTCCGTCAATAAGATAGGTTTTACCAAAAAACGAAGCAGGGAAAAATTCCAAATTAAATCCCGCCTTACCCACCAACTCTTTTGGCAAAGGTTTATCGAGCGAAACCACGATAGAAACGCCTTTGTCTTTGGGAGTTACGGTAATGGTGTGGGCTAAATCGTAATCGGCGTATGCCAATTTCACCTCGATACCGTTGCCTACCACCTGACGCGATTTCATCTCGGCATAGATATCCCATTGTTCGGGCGTGTTCATAAGGCGAACACCGCCGCCTGTGGCAATACGTTCGCCGCGCTGAACAATTTCGATACCCGCCTCTTTTTCGTCGCAAAAAATGCCTTTGTACAAATTGCTATACACAAGGACATTTACGCCTGTTTGTTCAAAATACTCTAAATCGTTGAGTTTAAGAGATTGAGCCTCAGCCGTTGCGCACAATAGCGACAGCAACGGAATGGCCATTAGTGATTTTTTATTCATTAATTGTGATGTTTAAAAGTGAATTATTTTTTTGTCCACAAATATATAAATAATCTGCAATGAAGAATAATAAAATTCAGCCGCTAAGATTATTATTTTTTCTGACATTTGATAATCTTCAAAATAATATATACCTTTGTATTTGTAACTTAATATCGTAAAACTATGGAGACCCGCAGATACCCTGTTGATACGCAGACGTTTAGTACAATTAGAGAAGGAAATTATGTCTATGTGGATAAGACAGACTTGGTCTATAAAATGACTCACGACTATCGCTATGTATTCTTATCAAGACCACGGCGTTTTGGTAAGTCGTTGTTGTGCAGCACGTTGGATGAGTATTTCAATGGCAATAAGGATTTGTTTAAGGGTTTGAAGATAGACGGATTAGAGAAAGATTGGACCAAATATCCTGTGATAAACCTTTCGTTTGCGAGTGCGAAGAACGTTACTGAAAAAAGCATCAATTCAATTATTGACAAAATGCTTTTGACATACGAAAAAAAGTTCGATCTTGACAAGGCTGACGATGATTGTGGCGTAAGGTTCGAAGAACTTATCAAAAATATCGCCCAAAAAACAGGAAAAAATGTGGTTGTCATCATCGACGAGTATGATGCCGCTATGCTCGACACTATAAACAATGATGAACTACAAGAAAGAATCCGTGCCATACAGAACAAGTTTTTTTCACCATTAAAAGACCTCGGAAAATATATCCGCTTTGTCTTCATTACGGGCATTACAAAGTTTCCGCAGATGTCGATATTTTCAACGCTTAACAATTTGCAGGATATTTCGTTAATGGCTGATTTTGAGACAGTCTGTGGTATTTCGTTAAACGAATTTTTGTCGCAATTAAAAGAAGGCATACAGGATTTTGCCGACGCTAACGGCTATACATTCGACGAAACAGTGCGGTATTTCAAAGCCAAATACGACGGTTATCACTTTTCGCACAAAAGGCAGGACGTGTTTAATCCGTTTTCTGTTATCAAGGCGTTGAATGAGAAAGTGTTCGGTGATTTTTGGTTTAATTCGGGAACGCCGACGGCATTGCTCAAACTCATTAGCAAGTTCAACATCCAAATGGAAGATTACGAGGGCGTGGAATGTAGTGCGTCGCGATTCAACCAGCCTGTGGAAAAGGTTACCGACCTTGTGCCATTTTTGTTCCAGTCGGGATACTTAACTATAAAAGATTACAAATCAGTAGTTTATGGTATCACTCCAACAATGGTATTCAAGTTAGGTTACCCAAACGACGAAGTGAGGGCGGCTTTGGCTGATTCGTTGTTCAGAAATTATTTCAAAGTGAACGATACTATGCCTCTGCGCAATGCCTATTTTGATTTCTATGTCAACGACGATTTGGAAAAATTCATTGAAGCACTGAAAAAGTTTTTCCGCAGGTTTCCGTTCTCGCTCAATAATATGAACGAAAAACACTATCATTCAATTCTGTATACAGTGTTAACTTCTTTTAGTGCCGACATTTCAGCCAATCAGGAGACTGCGCTTGGCAAGTCGGATTTGATTCTCAAAATGCCCAAAACCATTTACGTAATCGAACTCAAATACGACCGCAGCACAGATTCCGCCCTTGACCAAATCGATGACCGAGACTATGTGTCAGCCGTTCTCGATACCAACAAACGCATCGTGAAACTCGCCATCAAATTTTCGTCAAAGGATAGAAACATCGAAAGTTACGAGGCTGAGGAAGAAACGGTGTGACGGATATTTTTTTTAACAACGAATGAAACGGATACGAGGTGGGATGATGGCTTTTATTTTAAGTGTTAATGGGTTCGTAGTTTGTACTGTTCTATTATGTTCCAATATTTTTCGGTTTTGGCTGGGGTAAAGTTTATCTGCCACTCCCCTAACGAATCCAGCTGTCGGTGGTACTCGTTGAGGAGGTGGCGGTCGTCGCCTGAAAATTTATATTCCTTTACGCCCATTACTTGTCCTTTTTTGGATATGTTTTCGGCGTAAAGGTAGTCAAATTTTTGATTAATCAATATTGTGTCGCGAATTTTGTTGGGCGAGTATGAACGTTAAAAATTGGTCACCAAATCCAATCCCTGATTTTTGTAAAATGGAAATTTGCGGTCGCTTGAAATCAGAGGCATTCCCATTGTTATGGCGTGGGCTATGATGATGTGGTCAGACGGGTCGTAATGATTTTCGGCTTCGTTGATTTGAAGTTTGGCCATCCGATTGACCACATAAGAATCAACTGGCAATATGATAATATTACTATCAGTAGATAAGGCAGTTACAATATCTTCCGCTTTATTCCATCTGTTGGCGAGCAATTTTTTACTACGATGTGCTACTACAAGTTCCTTGACTGATTCGGCACTAGTATATAGGGTGGTGTCGTAATCATCGACTATTGCTCTGACATCCTTTGTAAGAGAGGATTTATCCTCAATGAGGTAATAGAGAATATTGGTATCAATCATATATCGAGCCATCGTTAGTAGGCATATAGTTTGACTTTGGAATCTGAATCAAAAGAGAAACCTTCTGCTAGTTTTAACGACCCTTGCGTTTTGTTGAAGAAGATCATCCTCCTTGTCCAAATCCTTTTTTTAACAATCAGCGGCACTTTCTCCCACTCAATATTGTGAAATATTAAATCGTCAGCCTCCTTATTCTTAGCAAGTTCCTCCTCGGTAAACTCTGGTACGAAAGTATCTATCATAACGTCTCAATTAGTTTTGTGCGACTTTGCATAATTATGTTGCAAATATAGGATTATTTTTTATTTTATCCAAAAAAACTTTTTTTAACCACAGAAAGCACTAAAAGACACGGATAAAGCATTGTGCAACGGTGTTGCATAATGCTTTGCGAATGGGTGTGATGATGACTTTTATTTAAGAGTTAGTGGTTTCGTAGTTTGTACTGCTCTATTATGTTCCAATATTTCTCGGTTTCAGCAGCGGAGTAGATTTTACCACGGAATAGGTAGCCGTAGCCCGACTCTTTGATCTTAGCGATATTTTTAGTTGAATGAGAATGAACATGCCATCCATCATAAAATTCAGGATTGATATTGGAGTACACAAGAAATGTGTCAGTAGTATTATTCTTTTTAGGTATGTAACATTTCTCTCCGTTCAGTTTTGTAACAACAATTGTATTATTATCAACAGAAGTGGCAAATTGAACAATGTTAAATCCAAAATTCTTATATGCAATATCATGTTCAGAGATAGCGTATTCATAAGAATCATTACCAATTTCTTCATCATTACGGTAATAAACAGGATAAGAATACTTAAGAATTTCTTGTGGTGTTGGATACCAATTGACAATCTCAGATGCCATATCTCGTTCGATAATTACAATTTTAAGATCTTTTATTTGTTTGTAATAAAATTCATCTACATATTGATCACTAGACCTCAACCTTCCCCCTTCATCATAATCATATCCTACAGAATACCCTCTATTACTGGCTCCTATCCGATAGGCACTTGCAATTACTTTAAAATGACCTTTATAATTTATTAAATGATATCTATCTCCAAGATAATGAGTAAAAGAATAATACAAGAAAATAATTGGAATATAAATAAGATAATAAATAATTCGTTTCCCATTAAATAAAGCAAATATCGACTTGCATACAAGAATAAATGAAGCCACCAAAATGAATAATGGCCAATTAAGATCGGTTGTCGGTGAGGGTATTAACAATGCGACGATAGATAATACTATACCAAAAATAAGAATATGGTTCGCTTTCATTCTTTGTTATCTAAAAATTTTTTAAAATCTATCCACATTTCTGGACCTCTTTGATCTAATATAAAATCAGTTACATTCAAAGCCGAATCTTTGAGAATCTGATGAATAATTGGCTTGATGTATTTCCACCCTTTAGGGGTTATTTTAGAAGATTGATAATCCATTGTTAATGAAATAAGACATTTTATTGATAATTTTCACAAATATATGATTTTTGTTTTTACTCTCCAAATAAGTTTGAACCTCATTTATAAAAGACCATTTGATTTTTTTCCTTTTTTTGCATACAACTACACCATTTTTTTTATACCTTCGTAAAAAATAAAAAAGGAAAAAGATGAACGGAAAACAAATTTGGAAGCCTGGCACAATGCTCAACCCCGTACCTGTGGTAATGGTGAGTTGCGGTACTTTCCCCAGCAAAATGAACATAATAACTGTGGCTTGGGCAGGCACTATTTGCAGCGACCCCGCTATGCTGAGCATCTCGGTGCGCAAAGAACGCTATTCGCACTCTCTTATCCAAGATACAGGCAAGTTTGTGGTAAACCTTGTTACCGACCGTCTCGTTAAAGTTACCGACTGGTGCGGCGTAAAATCGGGCAGAGATGTCAACAAGTTTGCCGAAACAGGCCTCACTCCGCTCAAAGCCAACACAAGCGACTGTCCTATTATAGCACAGTCGCCAGTAAATATCGAATGTACAGTAACACAAGTGATTGAACTCGGCAGCCACGATATGTTCATAGCCAAAGTAGACACCGTAGACGTTGACAACAACCTTATCGACCCCAAGACAGGCGCGTTGAAACTCTACAAAGCAGGGCTCGCAGTTTACAGTCACGGATTCTACTACAAAACCGGCGAAATGATAGGCCGATTTGGATATTCAGTAAAAAAACAAACCAAAGACAACAAAAAATGAGTTTTCTTTCATACATATTCGACCGCGTGTCTGACAAGCCGCACACCCGCCGCCGCCCAGAAATAAAGTTCGGACGTTTTGCCGAGCCGGAGGAGACCGACGAGATGGCAGCAGTACGCAACGCCGCCGACAAACTTTACAAAGAGGGTGACTTTCTTGGTGCGTATGTTTCGTTTTTTGAATATATGCGTATGCAGGGCGGACCGGCTGTGGAAATAGTCTTCAACGAAGACACACAGATGCTCCACTTCGATATTATCCAAGGCTCCAAGATTGTGAAAGGCGCAATCACAGCCGGAGAGGTGTTCACCTGGGCCGACATTGCAACTTTCGACACATTAGACGTGGCTCTGATGCGCTCGCTCCTTACCCAAAACACCAATTTTGCATATTGCAAGTTTGCCGTCTACGACAATATTATCTCGCTGATGCAGCGTTGCCCCATCAAAGATATGTCGCCCGGAGCGTTCAACGAAATGCTCTCTGAGATAGCCTTAACATCAGATTCGGTTGATGATGTGCTTGTGGAACAGTTTCCCAGCCTCCACCCTATCAACACCGAAAACATTATCACGTTGCCACAGAACGAGGTGGATGCCAAAATCAAATTTATCCGACAATGGATTGGCAACGCTCAGCAACAGGTACTCACCACTGCCGACGATGCCACCAAAACATATATCATCCTCAACACCATTTTCAAAATTCTCTATCTGATTTCGCCCGAAGGTTCACTGCTTCACCATTTTAGGCAGATATATTCTATCTATGCCAACGGCTACAACCCCGAAGAGCGAAATTCGCCCGAAATTAACCACAAGATGCTCGCCGAGTTTGACGAAATTTTGAAAAAAACCGACGAGGAACTCGGCGTATCTATCTACAAAGTGCGTGCGGTATTCCCCGAAATCAGTTATATGAGTTTTGCCGAAATGGCAGAATCGTTCAACACGCATTTCCGCCTGATAGACACTTGCATAGATTCGGGACGTTTCGACCTCGTTACCACTATGTGCGAATACACCGCCGGACTCAACCACGTTCACCACGGTATGCCCGCCGCCGCACAAGAGTTGTTGCTGATATTCTGGCGGGTTTTAAATCAAGACTATTTCGATGCGCTCGGATTCGACGACGAGTTTGTAAACACCAACACCGAAACTCCCGCCGCCATCAAAATTTCGCACGAGATAGATGCCACCATCAAAAAATACAGCAAGGTGTATCCCTCGCTCACATTCAACACCGCCAATCTCGACTTCGGCACTTTGGCAGGATTTGCCTACACATTTCTCAAAGAGTTTGCCGTGCTCGAAATTCCCGACTAACCTAACACCGCCAAAAGATGACACAGTTTACACAAAAAATAGAAGACGCCGTAGTAAGAATTCAGAACCCGTGGGGATTAGGCACAGGTTTCTGCTTGAATAAATACAACTTAATAGTTACCAACCGTCACGTGGTGCAAGGCTGCCGCAAGGTGGTAATCAACAGCGAAAAATTCAACAAACGCACTGCCCGCGTGCTTTACGTAGACCCGCTCTACGACCTCGCATTTATCGAAAAACCAGAAGGAACTATCTTTGCCGACCTCGAACTTGCCCCTGCCAATTATGTGCTCAACGACGGCGACCCGATTATGGCTGTTGGTCACCCGTTTGGACTCAAATACACCAACACCAAGGGCATTATCTCAAAAGCCGCTCGTAAACAAAACGGCATCGACTATATACAAACCGACGCAGCCATCAACCCGGGCAATTCGGGTGGACCGCTCATCAATCAAGACGGCAATGTGGTGGGCGTAAACACTTTCATTATGGCATCGGGACAAAATCTCGGTTTTGCCCTTCCGTGGACCTACCTTCAAAAAGCCATCGACGAGTTTGTGGCATCGGGTAGAGTATACTCTGTAAGATGTCATTCGTGCAGCAATTTAGTTGCCGAAAATCAGTTTCAAAACGGATTCTGCCCATTCTGCGGCGTTGAGATGGACGAAGATGATTTCAAAGGCAAAGACCTCATACTCTGCGATACATCGAAACTTGTGGAGGAGATTCTCAAAAAACTCGGCTACAATATCGACCTTATTCGCAACGGCAAAGACTCTTGGGAAATCAACGACAACGGCATTAGCATACGTATCAACTACATACCCGAAAACGAATACGTGGTGGCAGATTCCACGCTTTGCACCCTATCCAAAACCGACATTGCCCGTGTGTATGCCTATATGCTCCGCGAAAACGCCAAAATTCCGCGAATGGCATTCAGCGTAGAAAACAACTACATAGGTTTGAGTACATCGTGCATCAAAAACGAAGATTTTCACACCGACACCGCCGAAGACCTCTACAAACTGTTTATCGACTACTGCCGACGTTTTGCCAACATCCTGATACACAGATACGGATGTCTGCCAATTGAAATCGACGAATAAACACGCTGACACGAACTTATTCAAAGTCGAAATGTCGTACAACAAAGTCAATAATCAATAAAATATTACTTTTTATTAAAAAAAAGTACCAAAAAGTTTGCTATTCCGTACAAGATAAGTAAATTTGACATTTGGAAAAACGTCAACAATACTCAAATGTACAAGGAACTTATCAGACAAACAACCTATATGTTAAACCATTATGCCGTATCCGCACTGTGCTCTGAGCCACGCGGAGGCAGAACATGGTTTATCAACAATGAATTATGCACTCCGCAGAAATTGTCGGACGATAATGCTGCTGCCATCATATTCGACATTCTTCCTGCCGTTGAAAACGAAAAATCTTTAATCGCACAGTTGATAGAAACGCTCAACCGCGAGGTCAAAGATCCTGTATTTATGGATATTTCGTTTAAAAACGACAATTCGCTTTGGTTCGCTACCAAAAGAGTTCAAATAAGGCACAAGGATAAAAAAAGAATATACCTAATCATTGATTCGTTCGAAAACCTATTCACCTATCCTACTGAAACACAGCAGGAGTTTGCTCTTGCCCTCAATTCTATCACCGACAACCAGATACCTCAGCCCATTGCCGACACTCTCAACAAAATGCTTATGGGAGAAACCGACAATCCCCTTTCGGGCGATGCTGTGACCGAGATGTACAAAAATTTAAACATTGGCATCCTTATCTCAATTGAAAAGAGCCTCCTCCCAAATGCAGCAGCGCTTTCTCCAAACTTTGGCGACATTCTCACCCACAATTCAGAAATACCAGTTGCAGAGCACACCAATGAAGGCAATCTTTACCTTGAGGCGGTAAGCAAATTTGACATTCCGGGAGAAGAAGCAAAAGTGTCGTCATTTATTCAATCCGAAATGCTCATCAACGGCGGTAGCTCCACACCGGCATTCCGCGAATCAGCCATCCACCGCCACGGCATCAATCCTCGCACCCTTGACACTCTAACACAATACAATGTGTTTAAACGCAGAGTAATGCCATCAGGATTAGTATACTACACACCGGCTTATCAAAACTTTGAGCAAGACTTTAACAAAGCCCACAAAGACATGAAAGGCGGAACGCTCCCATTTAAAAGCATTTCAACCAAAGCTTTGGGTATGGCAGTAGCGGCAGTTGCATTTATTGTACTGCTGGCTTTTTCGTTTCACAATTCAGAATACAGCTCCACTTTGGCACGTAGCAACATGCTGTCATCTTTCGCATTCCAAAAACTCGACAAAGACCCCACATTCAGTTTGCGTCTTGCCCAAAAAGCCATTGAGTTAGACTCCACAAACCAACAGGCTTACAGTGCTTTGCTCAATTCGTTCTACAACACCGACATATTTTACAACATATCGGCAAAACTTACTGACAGTGCAGGGAGGGCGGATGTAGCTCCTAACTGCAATTACATCTTAGTATTAGAAAAAGACTACGACACAGAGTACTATGCCCTACGAGTGGAATCAATCAATGGCGAAACACTCGCACTTATCCCCCACCCTGCTGAAATCTCCTCCGCCACAATGTCTCCGTGTGGAAGGTTCATAATAACCACAGCGCACGACAGCATTGCTCGGCTATTCTCCACAAGCGGAAACGAAATCAAACGGTTTACTGGACACAACGCCATACTCTACCATGCGGCATTTTCGCCAAACAGCGACAAAATTGCAACCGCAGGAAGCGACGGAAACGTAGTTATTTGGGACACCACAGGAAACAAACTCGTAACACTCGAAGCCCTCGACGGTGACGTGTACTACACTTCGTTTTCGTACGATGGCAAACGCATAGTAACTGCTGGTGACGACATTGCCGCAAAAGTATGGTCAACGGAGGGTGAACTTATAACCACCATGGAAATTCGGGAAGACCCACGATTCGCAATTTCGGTATTTCTAACTGCGGTATTCTCGCCCGACGGTAGATACCTACTCACCACAAGCATCGACCGTCTCAACAAAAACCACAAGGCCAAGCTCTGGGACAAATACGGTAACGAACTTGTGGAATACATAGGACATGGAGATTTGCTCAACTCGGCGTTTTTTTCTACCGATGGTCAAATGGTAATCACCGCCTCAAACGACAACAATGTGAGGGTTTACTCTCTTTCTGGCGATCTCAAAAAAATACTCAAAGGACATAGCGGCAACGTGTATTCGGCAAGATTCGCACCCGACGGACAAACCATCGTTACTGTGGGTAGCGACAAAACCGTCCGCACTTGGGACATAGCTCAAAGATTTGAAACATACCCCGACGCAGAGGGTATATCATTCGCTTGCTTTTCGCCAGACTGTATGAATTTAGCTGTTGTTAAAGACACTGTAGCATACCTTTGGGATCTCACTGGTGAAACAGCAGCCGAATACGTGGGGCACATCAAGCTAATACGCTCGGCACGTTTTTCGCACGACGGCAGATTCGTTGTCACCGCATCCGACGACGGCTCGGTAAAACTTTGGGAAAAAGGCGGAAAGCTTATCAAGACAATAACCACACACAAACAAAAAGCAAACGACGCCGTTTTTTCTCCCGACGACAAATACATAGTGTCGGTATCAAGCGACAGCACTTTAACAATTCACAACATAGAGTCAGGCGAAAACATTAGCGCAGGCGGTCACAACGGCGAAATCACATCAATAGACTTTGCACCAGCAGGCGGAATATTTGTAACTGGCGGCAGCGACCGAAAAATAGTTACACACAATATCAAAGGCGAAGTGGTAAGCACATATTCGGGTCACAACGGAAAGATAAACTCCGTTTCGTTTGCTCCCAATGGTGAAAGCATAGTGTCAGCCTCAGACGACAAAACAGCCGTGCTCAGGAATATTAACGGCGACATCAAGCACATATTCAAAGGATACGAAAACAAAGTAAATTCAGCTGGATTTTCACCCGATGGTCGGTACATTGTCACCACTTCTGACGATGGAGTCACCAGCATCTGGACTGCCGATGGCAAAGATATCATCAAATTTAAACAAGAAGGCAAAGCACAATCGGCAACATTCTCGCCCGACGGCAAATACCTAATTGCTGTTCACAGCAAAACAAACGGAGAGCGTACAATTAAAGTAAGACTGCTCAACGCTGGCGACATCAACCGCCATATCGACAAATTAGAGCTCTACGGCACTGTGTGGGCTCCCGACAGTGAATCTGCCGAAAGGTATGGAATGTGATTTAGAATTCACAATTCACAATTCACAATTTAGATTTTAGAATTTAGAATTTAAATAGATATAAAAAAAGCCGGATTAATAATCCGGCTTTAATTATAAGAGTTCTTAGTAGAATATTATTCTGCTTTGGGTTCGTTAGCCTCGCTCTGTGCGGGAGCATCAGCAGTTTTTTTCTTACGGCTACGACGTGTAGTCTTGGGAGCAGCTGCTTTGGGAGCGTTTTTAGCATTGCTGTAATTAGGATTGAAATCTACAAGCTCCATGTAGCACATCTTAGCGTTGTCGCCAAGACGGTTGCAAGTCTTGAGGATTCTGGTATAACCACCGTTGCGCTCTGCAACCTTGGGAACAACTTCGTCAACAAGGTGTTTAACAGCCTGTTTGTCTCTAAGAAGAGCGAAACAATAACGGATAGCGTTTCTTCTCTTGATTTTGTAGTACTCTTTGAGTTTTTCGTCGCTACCGGCCTTGTCTTCGGAGTATTTCACATTATCTTTCGAGGCTGTAATGATAGGCTCTACAAAAGTACGTAGTTCTTTAGCCTTGGCAAGAGTAGTGTTGATGCTGTGGTTTTTGATCAACGAAGCGGCCATATTCGAAAGCATAGATTTTCTGTGGCCATACTTCCTACCTAAATGATTGATTTTGTCTCTATGTCTCATTGTTTTATAAATTACTGAGCATCACTGCTCTACGATTAGTCTTTATCAAGTTTGTATTTAGAAATATCCATACCGAAGCTGAGGTTCATGTTTTCCAACAGGTCGTCAAGCTCGGTGAGCGATTTTTTACCGAAGTTGCGGAACTTTAACAAGTCGTTCTTGTTGAAAACTACCAGTTCTGCGAGGGTTTCTACGTCGGCAGCCTTCAAGCAGTTGAGTGCGCGTACCGAGAGGTCGAGGTCTACGAGCTTGGTCTTCAAGAGCTGACGCATATGGAGAACTTCCTCGTCGAATTCCTCGTTTTCGAAACTTTCGTTAGAGTCGAGAGTGATTTTCTCATCAGAGAAGAGCATAAAGTGGTAGATGAGTATCTTGGCTGCCTCTTTGAGAGCGTCTTTTGGATGGATTGAACCATCAGTTTCTATCTCCATCACAAGTTTCTCGTAGTCTGTCTTCTGCTCTACACGGTAGTTTTCGGTAAAGTACTTAACGTTCCTAATAGGTGTATAAATAGAATCAACAGCAATTATACCTATTTCGCTATCGGCGATTTTGTTTTCGTCAGCAGGCACATATCCGCGACCCTTGTTGATGGTGATTTCCATCGAGAGTTTCACAGAGGGTTCAAGGTTGCAGATAATCTGCGATGGGTTGAGGATCTTGAAGCTTGTAAGAAACTTCTCAAGGTCACCTGCCTTGAACTGCTGCTGTCCGCTGACTGTGATTGTGGCCTTTTCAAAATCTTGCCCGTCAACTGTCTGTTTGAAGCGGATTTTCTTAATATTGAGGATCATCTCGGTAAGATCCTCGATAACACCGGGAATAGTAGAAAATTCGTGGTCTACTCCTTCGATGCGGATTGATGTTATAGCAAAACCTTCCAAAGAAGATAGTAGAATTCTCCTTAAAGCATTACCGATTGTAATGCCGAAACCGGGTTCAAGAGGACGGAACTCAAACTTACCATAAGTTTCGTCGGCTTCTAACATAATAACTTTGTCGGGCTTTTGAAAAGCTAATATTGCCATTTGAATGTATATTTATTATTTCCGGTAAAAATATACGGAAACGCCGTAAGGCGCAACCGTATAAAAATATTATTTAGAATAAAGTTCAACTATAAGCTGTTCTTTAATGTTTTCGGGTATGTCCTCTCTTGCAGGAACGCTCATAAATTTGCCTGACAAAGAAGCGTTGTCCCATTCGAGCCAGTTGAAACGTGATCTGTTGGCACCTTGAAGTGAGTTTGTAATTACTTCGAGAGCTTTTGATCTTTCTCTTACACCAATGATGTCGCCAACTTTTACGTGGTAAGAGGGGATTCCCAATACCTTTCCGTTAACAACTATGTGTCTGTGACTTACGAGCTGACGTGCAGCGGGGCGCGAAGGAGCGATTCCGAGACGGTAAACTACGTTGTCTAAGCGGCATTCGAGCAATTGAATAAGCACCTCACCTGTTACACCTTTGCTTTTCTGAGCTTTGGTGAAAAGGTTGGAGAACTGACGTTCTAACAATCCGTAGGTGTATTTGGCTTTTTGCTTTTCTTTGAGCTGTGTGCCGTATTCCGAAGTCTTGGCGCGTTTCTTATCGATTCCGTGCTGTCCCGGGGGGTAGTTCTTTTTATCTAAGTATTTGTCTGTGCCGTAGATTGGCTCGCCAAATTTTCTGGCGATTTTTGATTTAGGGCCTGTATATCGTGCCATGTCTTATTGATTTTTAAAAATCGTTTAAACTCTTCTTCTTTTTGCAGGACGGCATCCGTTGTGGGGCAGCGGAGTTACGTCGATGATTTCTGTTACTTCCACACCAGAGGAGTGGATTGCTCTGATAGCGGCTTCGCGACCGTTGCCTGGTCCTTTTACGTATACCTTTACTTTGCGGAGCCCTAAATCGTAGGCGGTTTTCGCACATTCGTTAGCCGCCTGTTGCGCTGCATAGGGTGTGTTTTTCTTAGAGCCTTTGAAACCCATTTTTCCGGCTGATGCCCAGGAAATAACTTCCCCCGAAGCGTTGGTCAAAGAGACTATAATGTTGTTGAACGACGAGTGAATGTGACCTTGGCCTACTGCGTCTACCTTAACAACTCTCTTTCTCGTTACTTTACTTTTGTTTGCCATGTTGCTAAATGTTATTTAGTAGCTTTCTTCTTGTTAGCTATTGTCTTTTTCTTACCTTTGCGTGTGCGTGCGTTGTTTTTGGTCTTCTGTCCTCTAACGGGAAGACCAAGGCGATGCCTAATGCCACGGTAGCATCCGATATCCATCAGACGCTTGATATTCATCTGGATTTCGGAACGGAGCTCGCCTTCTACCTTGAAGTTATCGTTGATAATCTGACGGATTTTAGCTACTTGGTCGTCGTTCCAATCCTGTACTTTGAGGTCTTTGTCTATGCCGGCCTCTTCGAGAATCTTGGCTGCTCTGCTTCTGCCTATACCATATATATAGGTGAGCCCTATCTCGCCACGCTTGTTTTTGGGTAAGTCTACACCAACTATTCTTGCCATTATTTTATAGTTTACTTAATTATGTCCGGTTTTTTCGGGTTGCAAAATTAATGTATATTTTTTACACTTCCAAAATTCACCGACGTTTTTTTAACCTTGACGTTGTTTAAATTTTGGGTTCGATTTACAAATGATGTAAACCCTTCCTTTCCTTCTTACGACTTTGCAGTCGGCCGATCTTTTTTTAACAGATGTTCTAACTTTCATTGTAGTACCTTTTTATTTATATCTGAAAGAAATTCGTCCCTTTGACAGATCATAAGGAGACATTTCAACTTTTACTCTGTCGCCTGGCAGTATCTTGATATAATGCTGGCGCATCTTGCCCGATATGTGGGCAATGATTGTGTGGCCGTTTTCGAGTTCTACGCGGAACATGGCGTTCGAAAGCGCCTCCTTTATTACTCCGTCTTTTTCTATCGCTGTTTCTTTCGGCATTTTAATGTGTGTTGCAAAATGTTGTCTATGTGCGCGTTTTTCGCGCTGCAAAAATATAAATTTTTTTTATATCCGATGTTTTCCGAATATTTTTTTTTAGAAAAAAATCTCCGGCATCAGTGAATGATGCCGAAGTTTTTATGTGTTTTGCAATCTACATACCTGAACCTGCGCGTCCTTTGATTCGTCCAGACTTCATAAGTCCGTCGTAGTGACGCATCAACAAGTGGCTTTCGATCTGCATTAGAGTGTCGAGTATTACGCCTACGAGAATCAGCAACGATGTGCCGCCGTAGAACTGGGCGAACTGGTTGTTGACGCCGCAGGCTATTGCGAATACCGGGAGTATACCGATCAACGCGAGGAATATTGATCCGGGAAGGGTGATCCTCGACATTATCTCGTCAAGTTTGTCAACGGTGGCTTTGCCGGGTTTTACTCCGGGGATAAAGCCTCCTTTCTTCTTCATGTCTTCGGCCATCTGCATGGGGCTGAAGGTAATCGCCGTGTAAAAATAGGTGAACACGATGATCAAGAGGGCGTAGGTAAAGTTGTACCAGAACCCTGTAAAGTCAGCAAATGCAGAAGCTATCGAACGGGTGAAATCCGATTCAAAAGCGGCGAGCATCATGGGAAAGAACATAAGAGCCTGAGCAAAGATGATGGGCATAACGCCGGCGGCGTTTACTTTGAGGGGCAGGTATTGCCTTACTCCGCCATACTGTTTGTTGCCCACAATCCTTTTGGCGTATTGTACAGGAATTTTGCGGACACCCTGCACAAGCAATATGGATACCACGAACACTAAAAAGAGCATTACAAGTTCAACGATGAACGATATGAGTCCGCCGTTGCCAACCTCTTCAACTTTTGATACGAATTCCGCACCAAGAGCGAAGGGGAACCTTGCGATAATACCAATCATAATGAGGAGCGATATACCGTTTCCTATACCTTTATCAGTTATACGTTCGCCTAACCACATGATGAACAACGTGCCTGCAGTCAGGATTAATATAGATGGTATCATAAATCCTCCCCAGCTTCCATCGTCGAAGAAAGCCGCTTTATTATTAATCTGGTTCTTCAGGTTGATTAGGTAGCTAGGTGCCTGAACCAACATTACGCCTACTGTGAGGTAACGCGTTATTCTGTTAATCTTGCGGTGTCCGCTTTCGCCTTCGTGTTGCAATTTTTGGAAATAGGGTATCGCCATTCCTAACAACTGCACAATAATTGAAGCCGTAATGTAGGGCATAATACCCAGAGCAAAGATTGATGCGTTGGCAAATGCGCCACCCGAAAACATGTTGAGGATAGACATGATTCCTGATTCGGTCTGTTTCATCATTCCCTCTCCAATCATGTTCGGGTCTACACCAGGAAGCACTATGTGCGCTCCTACGCGGTATACGAGCACAAAACCCAGAGTGGCGATGATCCTGTTGCGCAGGTCGTCTATTTTCCAAATGTTTTTTAGTGTCTGAATAAAGTTTTTCATTAGAGTTAAATTTACAAAGTATTAGCAGTGCCGCTCAGTGATTCAATTGTTTCTTTGGCAGATTTAGAGAAGGCATGTACGGTTACGTTGAGCTTTTTCGACAATTTACCGTTGCCTAATATTTTAACTCTGTCGTTTTTAGAAGCAAGACCGTTCTGACGCAGTACGTCGATTGTGATATCGGAAACGTTGAGTTTCGATGCGAGTGCTTCCAAGTCTGAAAGGTTGATAACTCTGTATTCTACTCTGTTGATGTTGTTGAATCCGAATTTGGGAACGCGCCTAACGAGGGGCATCTGTCCGCCTTCGAAACCGAGCTTATGCGAATAACCGGAGCGTGCTTTGGCACCTTTGTGGCCCCTTGTAGAGGTACCACCCCAGCCAGAGCCCTGGCCGCGACCTAATCTCTTCTTGGTGTTGGTAGAACCTTCTGCCGGTTTTAAATTTGACAAGTCCATAACTGTAAATAAAATTATTCGTTAATATCTTCTACTTTTACAAGGTGTCTAACTTTGACAATCATTCCGTTCATGGAAGGGGTGTCTTCTACTATTACCGAAGCGCCAATCTTTCTAAGTCCGAGGGCTTCGAGAGTGGCTTTCTGGTCTTTGGGCCAGCCGATTTTGCTACGGATTTGGGTTACTTTCTTCTTCATTGCTGTAAAAATTAACCGTTAAACACTGTGTTGATGTCTACGCCTCGGAACTGGGATACAGAGTGTACGTCTCTTAGCATCGAGAGAGCTTTGAATGTAGCCTTTACGAGGTTGTGAGGGTTTGATGAGCCTTTCGACTTAGCGAGCACGTCGGTGATACCAACGCTTTCGAGTACTGCACGCATAGCGCCACCGGCTTTAACACCAGTACCGCTTGATGCGGGTTTGAGCAATACATCGGCTCCGCCGAATTTGGCCATCTGCTCGTGAGGAATTGTGCCTTTGTATACGGGAACCTTGATGAGGTTTTTCTTAGCGTCTTCTACGCCTTTGGCGATGGCTGTGGTTACTTCGTTGGCTTTGCCAAGACCGTAGCCTACTACGCCGTTCTCGTTTCCGACAACTACTATGGCTGCGAATGTGAAGGTGCGTCCTCCTTTGGTAACTTTGGTAACACGGTTGATTGTTACAAGTCTGTCCTTGAGTTCCAAATCGCTTGTTCTTACTTTTTTATTTCCTGCTATCATGATGTCTTAGAATATTAAACCACCTTCTCTGGCAGCCTCGGCCAATGCCTGTACTCTGCCGTGATAAAGGTATCCGTTTCTGTCGAATACTACTGTGCTGTAGCCGGCTGCCTTAGCCTTGTCGGCGATGGCCTTGCCTACGAGCTTGGCCTGCTCGGTTTTGGTAATCTTCTGACCGGCGATTTCCTTTACTCTTGAAGATGTTGCGACTAATGTAACGTGGTTTACATCGTCGATAAGTTGTACAAAGATGTTCTTGTTGCTTCTGAATACGCTGAGTCTGGGACGCTCGGTGCAGCCCGAAACTTTCTTGCGTATGCGGTATTTTATTCTTTGTCTTCTGTCCTGCTTAGTTAAAGCCATGTTGAATAAAATTTAATTGTTACTACTTAGATGATGATGCGGCCTTTCCTGCCTTTCTGCGAATTACTTCGTCTACGAACTTGATACCTTTGCCCTTGTACGGCTCGGGAGCGCGGAACGAGCGGATTTTGGCTGCTACCTGTCCTAAGAGCTGCTTGTCGCAGCTTGTGAGAGTGATGATGGGGTTTGCTCTCTTTTCTTGCACTACTTCTACTTTGATCTCCGAGGGGAGTTCGATAAGGATGTTGTGCGAGTAGCCTACGGCTATGTCGAGGAGCTGGCCCTGTGCTGTGGCGCGATATCCAACGCCTACCATTTCCTGTTTAATTGTAAACCCTTCTGATACGCCTTTTACCATGTTGTTGATGAGGGCGCGATAAAGGCCGTGGAGTGATCTGTTGGCCTTGTCGTCGTTGGGGCGAGATACTCTGAGCTCGCCGTCCTTTACTTCTACCTTGATGTTAGGATTTACTTTTTGCTTCAATTCTCCAAGCTTGCCTTTGACCGACACTGTGTTTGTTTTGTCGTCTACGGTTACTTGTACTCCGCTAGGGATCTGAACGGGCAATTTTCCTATTCTTGACATTTTATTTCAATTTTTTAGTAAACGTAACAAATTACCTCTCCACCGATGTTCTGCGTTCTTGCTTCTTTATCGGTCATTATACCTTTTGAGGTGGAAACTATGGCTATGCCTAATCCGTTGAGCACGCGGGGAAGGTCTTTGCTTGATGCGTACTTGCGAAGACCGGGGGTAGATACGCGTGTGATGCTCTGAATAGCGGACTCCTTGGTTTCCGGGTTGTATTTGAGGGCTATCTTGATGGTGCGGTTCTCATCGTCGAACTTGTAGCTGAGGATGTAGCCCTTTGTAAAAAGTATTTTGGTAATTTCTTTCTTGACATTAGATGCAGGCACTTCCACTATTCTGTGGTTTGCCATCACGGCATTGCGGATGCGGGTCAAGAAATCTGCGATTGTATCTGTCATTTTTCTGTTCTGTTTAATAATTTATTACCAACTTGCTTTCTTTACGCCGGGGAGCAGGCCGTTGGAGGCCATTTCACGGAACTGGATGCGGCTTATTCCGAAGAGTCTCATGTATCCGCGGGGACGTCCAGTGAGTTTGCAACGGTTGTGCAGACGGATGGGGTTAGAGTTTCTCGGAAGTTTCTGGAGGCCTACGTAGTCGCCTTCGGCTTTGAGTTTCGCCCTCTTTTCGGCGTATTTAGCTATTAGTTTTGCGCGTTTAACTTCGCGCGCTTTCATTGATTCCTTTGCCATTTTGTCTTATTTTTTAAAAGGTAATCCGAAATTTTTCATAAGTTTGTATCCTTCTTCGTCGGTTTTTGCGGTGGTAACGAAGGTGATGTTCATACCCATGATCTTATTGATTTTGTCGATGTCGATCTCGGGGAATATGATCTGCTCTTTGATACCGAGGGTGTAATTTCCTCTTCCGTCGAATTTGCCGGATATACCGTTGAAGTCGCGGATGCGTGGCAGGGAGATGGCGATAAGCCTCTCGAGGAATTCGTACATACGGTCGCGGCGAAGGGTTACCATTACTCCGATGGGCATGCCTTTGCGGAGTTTGAAGTTAGATATGTCCTTGCGCGAGGTGGTGGCTACAGGTTTCTGACCTGAAATTGCGGAAATCTCGCTGATGGCTGTGTCGATGAGTTTTTTGTCGGCTGTGGCCTCGCCAATACCCTGATTGATGATAATCTTGGTGAGCTTCGGTGCCTGCATTATGCTTTTGTAGCCGAACTCCTTCATCAAAGCGGGGACGATTTCCTGCTGGTACTTGGATTTTAATGTCGGTACGTATTGCATTTTAGTTTATCTCCTTTTGATCTTTAGATTTTTTAGAATAACGTACTAACTTCATCTTTCCGTCTTTGCCTTCGACGAGCTTGCGTCCTACGCGGGTGGGCTTGTCGGTTTCGGGGCAGATAAGCATGAGGTTAGAGATGTGAATTGGAGCGGGTTTTTCTTCGAATCCGCCGTTCTGGTTGTTCTGGTTGGGCTTTACAGCCTTCTTTACGATGTTTACGCCTTCAACGATGGCGCGGTTTTTCTTTACCAGCACTTCCAGCACTCTTCCTCTTGTGCCTCTGAATTCACCGGAGTTGACAATTACGGTGTCTCCTTTCTTAATGTGCAGTTTCTTCTGTGACATTTTGTTTAATAACTTTTAAATTACAAAACTTCGGGAGCGAGGGATACGATTTTCATGTAGTTGGCGCGGAGTTCGCGCGCAACGGGACCGAATATACGGGTTCCCCTCAGTTCTCCTGCATTGTTGAGCAATACTACGGCGTTGTCGTCGAAACGGATGTACGAGCCGTCTGCTCTTCTGATTTCTTTGTTGGTGCGTACTATAACGGCCTTGGATACTGTGCCCTTCTTGATGTCTCCTGAGGGCAATGCGCTCTTGACTGTTACAACCACCTTGTCGCCGACTGAGGCGTATCTGCGTCCTGTTCCGCCGAGGACGCGGATGCAGAGGACTTCTTTTGCGCCGCTGTTGTCTGCGACAGTCATTCTTGATTCTTGCTGTATCATTTTACTTAGCTCTTTCTACGATTTCAACTAATCTCCAGTTTTTGCGTTTGCTCATCGGACGTGTTTCCATAATGCGTACTGTATCACCTATGTTGCAGGTGTTTTCTTCGTCGTGCGCTACGAATTTCTTGGTGCGGAGGATGAATTTTCCGTACTTAGGGTGCATCATTTTGCGCTTTACTTCTACGACGATAGATTTCTGCATTTTGTTGCTTACTACCACTCCGATACGCTCTTTTCTAAAGTTGCGTGCAACTTCTTGATTTTTAACTTCTTCCATGGTATAAATCTATTGGACGTTTTTTAATTCCCTACTGCGTTTTTCTGTCAACAACCTTGCGATGTATCTGCGGGTGTGACGTATCTGTAAAGGATTCTCAATGTGCGATACTGCGTGGTTGAGTTTCATCTTGGTGTAGTCCATGGTTACAGACTTGATTTTTTCGTCAAGTTCCGCCTGGGTCAGGTCTCTGATCTCTTTGTTTAATTCTGAACTTTTCATTATTCGTTGCTTAAAGTGTTGGCATAATCGCGTCTAACGATAAACTTAGTTTTAATGGGAAGCTTCTGGGCTGCGAGGCGCAGTGCTTCTTTAGCGATTTCGTAGGGTACACCGTCGGTTTCGAACATGATTCTTCCGGGGGTAACGGGTGCTACGAAATATTCCGGCTGGCCTTTACCTTTACCCATGCGGACTTCAGCAGGTTTTTTGGTAACTGGCTTGTCGGGGAAGATACGGATCCAGATTTGTCCTTCGCGCTGCATCTTACGCGAAATAGCCTGACGGGCTGCCTCAATCTGGCGTCCTGTGATCCAGAAATTCTCTAATGCTTTAAGGGCAAACGAGCCGAACGCAATTTCGTGGCCTCTTTGTGCGAGACCTCTCATGCGGCCCTTCTGCATTTTTCTGTATTTGGTCTTTTTCGGCTGTAACATTTTTCTTAGCTTTAATTGTTAAAGAAACTTACTTTTGTTTTTTCGGCCTGAAGCCGCGTTTGGGCTGTGGCTTTGCTCCTGTTGATGGAGTGAGGTCTCTTTTGCCGTATACTTCGCCTTTGCAGATCCATACTTTAATGCCTATGCGGCCTACTTTGGTGTGTGCCTCGGCGAATGCGTAGTCGATGTCGGCTCTCAAAGTGTGCAGAGGAATTCTGCCCTCCTTGAAGGCCTCGCAGCGTGCCATTTCAGCACCGTTTAAACGGCCTGAGATCACGAATTTGATGCCTTCTGCTCCCATTCTCATGGTAGAAGATACGGCCATCTTAATTGCGCGACGGTATGCTATCTTGCCTTCGAGCTGACGTGCTACGTTGTTGGCTACTATTACTGCGTCCAATTCGGGACGTTTGATTTCGAAGATGTTGATCTGAACTTCCTTATTGGTGATGTTCTTGAGCTCTTCTTTGATTTTGTCCACTTCCTGTCCGCCTTTGCCGATGATGATGCCCGGACGAGCGGTGTTTACTGTTACAGTAATGAGTTTGAGGGTCCTCTCGATAATGATTTTGGATATGCTGGCCTTGGCGAGACGGACGTTGAGGTACTTGCGTATCTTGTCGTCCTCAACTATTTTCTCAGAATAGTTCTTGCCGTCGTACCAGTTAGAATCCCAACCTTTTATAATTCCCAGCCTGTTGCTGATTGGATTAGTTTTCTGTCCCATTTATTTTTCTTCTTTATTTTCTTTAGTACCTAATACAATTGTAACGTGATTAGACCTCTTTCTGATTCTGTAAGCGCGTCCTTGGGGCGCTGGTCTAAGTCTTTTCAACATTCTGGCGCCGTCTACTTTAACTTCTTTTACGTATAGGTCGGCGTCTTCGAGACGTGCGTTTTCGTTTTTGTTCACCCAGTTTGCAATTGCCGACTGCAAAAGTTTTCTCAACTTGCCGGCTGCCTCCTGGGGAGAGAACTGAAGGATGTCCAATGCTTTGTTGGCGGGCTGGTTTCTGATAAGTCCGGCTACGAGGCGCATTTTTCTGGGAGAAGTCGGGTTGTTTCTCAGAATGGCGAAAGCTACGTTTTTCTTCTGTTCTTTCAGTTTCTGTGCTCTGACTGTCTTCTTGGTTCGTTTTGTTTCACCCATTTTAGTATTCCTTTATTAAATGGTCTAACTTAATTTTACTTTTTGTTTCCTCCGTGGCCTCTGAACGTACGTGTGGGGGCAAATTCGCCGAACTTGTGTCCTACCATGTTTTCTGTTACGTAAACGGGTATGAACTTATTGCCGTTGTGGATGGCAACTGTGTGTCCTACGAAGTCGGGAGAGATAACTGAGGCTCTTGCCCATGATTTAACTACTGATTTCTTGCCGGATTCGTTCATGGCAAGAACTTTCTTTTCGAGGTTGTAATCGATGAACGGGCCTTTTTTAATTGAACGACTCATGATTAAATATGCATTAATTATTTACTTCTTCTTTCGATTATAAACTTGCTGGTGCTCTTTTTGGGGCTGCGGGTCTTGTAACCTTTAGCGAGGAGTCCCTTGCGAGATCTCGGGTGTCCGCCTGATGCGCGTCCTTCACCACCGCCCATCGGGTGATCGACAGGGTTCATTACTACGCCGCGGTTGCGGGGTCTGCGTCCTTGCCAGCGTGAACGTCCGGCTTTGCCGCTTTTCTCAAGCTCGTGGTCGCCGTTTGATACGCTTCCTATTGTGGCTTTGCATGTTACAAGTATCATTCTTGTTTCGCCAGAAGGAAGTTTAACTATTGCATATTTGCCGTCTCTTGCAGTAAGCTGGGCATACGAACCTGCGCTTCTTGCTAATACACCGCCTTCACCGGGGTGCAGTTCGATATTGTGGATAATTGTTCCCAGCGGAATGTCAGCGAGGAAGAGGGCGTTGCCGATTTCGGGGGCTGCGCCTTTGCCTGCTACGATTTTCTGTCCTACCTGAATGCCGTTAGGGGCGACGATGTATCTTTTCTCGCCGTCGGCATAATAAACGAGTGCTATACGAGCCGTACGATTCGGGTCGTATTCAATAGTCTTTACTGTTCCGGGGACACCGTCTTTGTTGCGCAAGAAGTCTACTATTCTGTATTTCTGTTTGTGTCCTCCGCCTATGTAGCGTACAGTCATTTTACCGGTATGGTTGCGTCCTCCTGTTTTGGAGTAACCGAAGGTCAGTGACTTTTCGGGTTTGCTTGCGGTAATTTCGTCGAATGTACTTAGTACTTTTCCTCTTTGTCCCGGAGTTGTCGGTTTAAATTGTCTTACTGCCATTTTGTTTAAACGTTGCTATAAAAATTGATAGTCTCGCCGTCTTTTAATGTTACGACTGCTTTTTTGTAAGTTTTCTCTTTGCCGGTCAACACTCCTGACTTGGTGTTGCGTGTTTTTACTTTACCGGAGTACTTCATTGTGTTAACTGCCACTACAGTAACATTATACAAACTCTCAACGGCATTCTTGATCTGAATTTTGTTGGCGTTGGGGTTAACGATGAATGCAAACTGACTGATGGTGCGATTGCCCCTAGTGTCAGGTCTGCCGTTTTTGTTACCCTTCTTACCGGTACGTACAGTCTTGCTTGCAAGAGCCGTAAATTTCTCGGTTGTTAGTGGTTTTTCTATGATTTCCATTTTTTTTTCGTGTCTTATTTGTTGAAAATCGTATTCAAAACTTCAACTGCGCCTTCGGTCAACACCAACGACTGAGCATTGAGAATGTCGTAAGTATTTAATTTATTGGCAGTTGTAACTTCTGATCTGTCTAAATTTCTCAGCGACAAATATATATTCTTATTTTCATTCTGCAAAACCAAAAGTGATTTTTTATCGCTGATTTTCAAATTATTTTTTATTTCGACGAATTTTTTGGTTTTGGGAGCGTCGAAAGCGAAGTCTTCAACAACAATTATCTGCTGGTCTTTGGCTTTGTAAGTGAGCGCTGATTTGCGTGCGAGGGCTATTACCTTCTTGTTGAGTTTGAAGCTATAGTCACGGGGACGGGGTCCGAAGCAGCGTGCTCCGCCTACCATTACGGGCGAATTGATATCACCTGAACGTGCGCCGCCGGTACCTTTCTGTTTTTTGAGCTTGCGGGTAGAGCCCGACATTTCGCTTCTTTCTTTGGTTTTGGCTGTGCCCTGTCTTCTGTCGGCCAGTATTCTCTTTACGTCGAGATACATGGCGTGGTCTTTGGGTTCAACGGCAAAGATTGCGTCGTTGAGCTGGACTTTCTTGCCGGTGTCCTTTCCTTCGATGTTAAATACTGATATTTCCATTAGTTTTCCAATTTTAAGTATGATCCTTTGGCTCCGGGCACTGCACCCTTTACCAATACGAGGTTGTGTTCGGCGATGATTTTAACGATTCTGAGGTTGCGTACCTTTACGGTGTCGTTACCTGTGCGTCCGGCCATGCGCATTCCCTTGAACACTTTTGAGGGGAACGAAGAGGCGCCGAGTGAACCGGGAGCACGGAGTCTATTGTGCTGACCGTGTGTGGTTCCGCCTACGCCGCCGAAGTGGTGACGTTTAACTACGCCTTGGTATCCTTTACCTTTGGAAATACCGGTTACATTGATAAGTTCGTTTTCTGTCAACGATTCAACAGTTACTATGTCGCCGAGTTTTACTTCTTGCTCGATGTTTTTGAATTCGGCGATTTTTCTTTTCGGAGTTGAGCCGATTTTCTTGAAGCGCTCAATTTCTGGTTTTGTGGCGCTTTTCTCTTTCTTGTCGTCGAATGCCAATTGGATAGCGCTGTAGCCGTCTGTTTCAACGGTTTTGATCTGCGAAACTACGCAAGGTCCTGCTTCTATCACTGTTACGGGGACGTTTGTTCCGTCTTCGGTGAAAACAGAGGTCATTCCGACTTTTTTTCCTATAATTCCTGACATTTTGTTTCTGTTTTTGTTTACTTGCCGGGCTCTGCCGGTATTGGTAAATGTTGTTTTTGTTTCTTAATTCAAATTATATAACCTTGATTTCTACTGACACACCGCTGGGGAGTTCGAGCTTCATAAGAGCGTCGATGGTCTTGGGGGTGGAGCTGTAGATGTCGATCAGTCTTTTGAATGACGACAGCTGGAATTGCTCTCTCGACTTCTTGTTTACGAATGTCGAGCGGTTTACCGTAAAGATTCTCTTCTGGGTGGGAAGCGGAATTGGTCCGCTAAGTACAGCGCCAGTGCTTTTTACGGTCTTAACGATTTTTTCAGCCGAGTTGTCAACCAAATTATGATCGTAAGATTTTAATTTGATACGAATCTTCTGACTCATAATGTTTTAATTATAATTGATCAATAAATGTAATTTTACCTTTTACCTTGTCGATGATGTCTTGTGCAATGTTGGCGGGCACTTCGTCGTAACTATGGAACTGCATAGATGAGATTGCCCTTCCGGAGGTGAGCGTGCGCAAAACGGTCACGTATCCGAATGTTTCTGCAAGTGGCACTAACGACTTGATAATTTTCATTTTTGCTTTTGAATCAGTGCTTACTACTTGTCCGCGGCGTTTGTTGATGTCGGCTATCACATCGCCCATATATTCTTCGGGCGTGTCTACCGTCAGTTCCATTACCGGTTCTAATAGTTTTGCTTTTGCCTGTTCGGCTGCTGCTTTAAACGCTTGTTTGGCAGCGATTTCGAACGACACAGCGTCTGAGTCTACGCTGTGGTATGCACCGTCGATAAGTTCTACGGTAAGACTTTGCAGTTTGAAACCTGCCAGGGGTCCGTTGTTCATTGCTTCTTGGAAGCCTTTCTCTATTGCGGGGATGTATTCCTTGGGGATTACGCCGCCTTTGATGCTGTTGATGAACTTGAGTCCTGTTTCGCCTTCGTCGGAGGGTGATATTCTTACGGTGATGTCGGCGAATTTGCCTTTGCCACCGGTTTGTTTTTTGAACACTTCGTGGTGTTCTACGGTTGAATATATCTTCTCTTTGTAGGTTACTTGAGGTTTACCCTGGGTTATCTCGATTTTGTACTCACGTTTGAGTCGGTCGATGAGTATATCGAGGTGAAGTTCGCCCATTCCTGAGATTATTGTTTGGCCGGTTTCGGAATCCACGTTGATTTTGAATGTGGGGTCTTCTTCGGCGAGTTTGGTAAGGGCGAGATCCATTTTGTCAAGGTCTGCTTGAGTTTTGGGCTCTATTGCCACTCCGATTACAGGGTCAGGGAATTCGATTGATTCGAATGCGATAGGATGTTTCTGCTCGGCGAGCGAGTCGCCTGTGCGGATGTCTTTGAATCCTACAGCTCCGCAGATGTCGCCGGCTTCAACGCTTTCAATTGCGTTTTCTTTGTTGGCGTACATACGGTAGAGGTTCGAAATTCTTTCCCTTTTGCCGGTGCGTACGTTGAATACGGTTTCGCCGGCGTTTAGTTTTCCTGAATAGACTCTGATATAGACGAGGCGACCTACGAATGGGTCAACCGCAATTTTGAAGGCGAGTGCCGAGAATGGCTCTTTGTCGTCGGGTTTGCGGATAAGTTCCCTATCGGGATGGTCGGGGTCGGTACCTTTTACTTCGCCTATGTCAACGGGGCTGGGCAGATAGGCTGCAATAGCGTCGAGGAGTTTTTGTACACCTTTGTTCCTTAGCGAAGAGCCGCAGAGCACGGGTACCAGCTTCAACGATATTGTGGCGTTGCGTACAGCGTCTTTGATGTCTTGTTCGGTTATCTTTGCGCTGTCTTCTAAGTATTTTTCGAGAAGGTTGTTGTCGAGTTCGGCGGTTTTCTCGAGGAGTTTTTCGCGCCACTCGGCTGCTGTTTCGGCGAGGTCGGCAGGGATTTCTTTCTTTGTGTATTTGATTCCCTGGTCGTCGGCGTCCCAATAGTAAGCCGCCATTTCAATAAGGTCGATTACGCCTTGGAACTTATCTTCGCTGCCGATAGGTATCTGCAGCGGTACAGGGTTGGCTCCAAGTTTTTCTTCGATTTCAGATACAACCGAATAGAAGTCAGCTCCTATGCGGTCCATCTTGTTTACGAATGCGATACGCGGCACGCTATAGCGGTCGGCCTGACGCCAAACAGTTTCGGACTGGGGTTCCACTCCTCCTACACCGCAAAAAACTGCTACTGCGCCATCGAGTACACGAAGCGAACGTTCAACCTCTACGGTAAAGTCCACGTGTCCGGGGGTGTCAATAATATTAATAGTGTGCTTAATATCATTGTAGTTCCAGTAAGCGGTGATAGCGGCAGAGGTGATAGTAATGCCCCTCTCCTTCTCTTGCGACATCCAATCCATGGTGGCCGCTCCGTCGTGAACTTCACCCATCTTGTGTGTAACACCGGTATAGAACAATATTCGCTCGGTAGTTGTGGTCTTACCGGCGTCGATATGTGCCATAATTCCGATGTTTCGGGTATATTTTAGTTCTTGGTTCATTGGTTCGGCCTATTGATTAATGTCTTAGAATCTGAAAAATGCGAAAGCCTTGTTGGCTTCTGCCATACGGTGAGTATCTTCTTTCTTCTTGAAAGCGCCGCCTTCTTCGTTGAAAGCCGCTACTATCTCAGCAGCGAGTTTCTCAGCCATAGAGTGGCCAGAACGCTGGCGTGCGTAGAGGATAAGGTTTTTGATGCCGATCGACTGTTTGCGGTCGGGACGGATTTCGGTAGGTACCTGGAATGTGGCACCGCCTACTCTGCGGCTCTTAACCTCAACGTCGGGAGTGATGTTCTCCATGGCCTTTTTCCAAACCTCAGTGGGAGTCTTGCCGGTTTCTTTTGTTTTTTCACCGACGAGTTCCATCGCTTTGTAGAAGATTTTGAAGGCGATACTCTTCTTGCCGTCAACCATCATGTCGTTTACAAAACGAGTTACGAGCGGGTCACCGTACACAGGGTCGGCAAGAATCTGTCGTTTTTTTGGTGTTGATTTTCTCATTGCTTTACTCCGATTGTAGAATTACTTTTTCTTAGGACGTTTAGCGCCGTATTTAGATCTCTGCTGTCCGCGGTTTGCAACGCCCGCAGTATCCAATGTACCACGGATGATGTGATAACGTACACCAGGGAGGTCTTTTACACGGCCGCCTCTTACCATTACGATAGAGTGCTCCTGAAGATTGTGTCCTTCGCCGGGGATGTATGCGTTAACCTCCTTCTGGTTGGTGAGCCTTACACGAGCAACTTTGCGCATTGCTGAGTTAGGTTTCTTGGGGGTGGTGGTGTAAACACGTGTGCACACGCCTCTACGTTGCGGACAAGAATCTAATGCCGGAGCCTTACTTTTAGAAGTAATGGTCTTCCTTCCTTTTCTTACTAACTGTTGAATTGTAGGCATATTCTTATCTTTAAATTTAATATATTTCAGAGCGCAAAGGTAAGTTTTTTTCAAATGCAAACAACAGTTTTATAAATATTTTTTTTATTTTAAGGTAGATATTTTGCTTCATTTTTATTAATACATTGATAATCAATATTATACTATAAAGTAGATGTAAAAAATTTAACAATTATTTTTTATTCGCTTTTTTTTGGTTGGAATTAATATTTTTTTGTATATTTGCTCACTCAAAAACTCAAAAGTACTTTTACGAAAAACAAAACATTATGAATGAACTATTAACCGGATTTGCTACGGCATTCGGAGGCGCGTTGGGCGTATTGTGCGCCTTTGGACTGTGTATGGGAGTCTGGGTTACCGCCAAAATTTTTATCAAAAGGCGTCGTACTTTGCGTAAGATGCCAAAACTAATCCTCGAATACAGAACCGTACTTATCTCGCTCGAAAAATTTGACGAGATAATTGAAATCGACCGGTTCCTCGAAAAGCTCAAACGCAACGAGATGCCGCGCGAACTATCGGTGAGGTACAGTGCAAAGTACCTTAAGGATTTTTTAAAGCAACATCAGGAAGCGTAACGCAAAATAAATGTTTTCACAACCGGCTTCAGGCAATAAGCCCGCAAAAGTGTCCGTTTCATTTTGCAAAACCACACCTTATATATATAGTAAAAAATCAAAATGGAAAATATCGGATCAGGATTTTGCAAAGGCTTCGGAGGCATGTTCGGGGTGATTGCCGCCATATTATTGATAGCATTGCTAATATGGTTGGTAATGTATATCCACGACTGTATGATTATACGCAAGGAGATGCCAAAGATGCTACTTATGGCAAGGAAAGTGCTCAAAGAAAACGAGCAATACGAAGAACTTTCGATTATAAACAAATACGCCAAACAACTCAAAAAGAATATCTTACCACAAGAAATACGCAAAAGGTTTTCTGTTGAGATCAGAAGATATGTACAAGAGGACTATGGCGACAAGGGTTCGAGAATGTACATAGCCCAAGACAAGATTCTCAAGTATAATCCTCCCGCTAAGAAAGCCAAAGCGCCGAAGGACAAACCCAACAATCAAAACACCGATGATATATCCTAAAAACTTTGAGGTTAAAACAGGATTCAACAAGATTAGGGAAACAATAAAAAACTACTGCATCTGCGACCTTGGCAAAAGTCAGGTAGACGAGATGACATTCAGCAGCAGTTTCAACGACATCAAACGCGACCTCAACCTCACAGCAGAGTTCAAACATATAATTATGATGTCCGTAACCTTTCCTCAAGATGGGTATTTTGACTTAAGGTACGGTTTGAAAAAAATCTCCAAAGAAAACACTTTTCTCTCGGTACAAGAGCTATTTGACCTAAAACGCTGCACCGAAACTCTCCGGCTTATAACTCAGTTTTTTGCGTCGCGCCCCGAAAGCGAATACCCTTATATGCGTGAAACATGTCAAAATATACTTGTAAGCCGCGAAATCATATCAGCCATCAACGCCGTAATGACCGAAACTGGCGAAATCAGCGACAACGCCTCGCCTGAACTGCGCCGCATACGCAACGAGATAAAGGTAAAGGCTGCGTCAATCTCAAATGTTGTAAACCGTCTGTTGCGCAACGCCAAGGCACAGGGTTGGACAGAGGCTGACGCCGAAATCAACATCCGCGACGGCAAACTGCTAATACCAGTTAAAAGCGGAAGCAAGCGCAAAATATCGGGAATTGTGGCCGACGAATCTGCCTCAGGCAAGACTTCGTTTATTGAGCCTATCGAAAGTGTGGAACTCAACAACGCCGTGCGCGAACTTGAGTTTGCCGAAAAGCGCGAGATTGTGAAAATTCTTACGGCTGTATCCGACAAGATACGTCCTCATATTCCCAACCTAATAGAAGGTTGTGCGATACTTGGAACATTGGATTTTGCACGAGCCAAAGCCAAGATGGCTATCGATACCAATGCCGACCTGCCGATACTCACCGACAAACCGCTGATAGATATGCGTGTGGCACGACATCCTATTTTGGAAAAAACTCTCAAAGCCGAGGGGCGGAAGGTTGTGCCATTGAATATAGAACTCAATGAGCATCAGAGAATTATTATGATTTCAGGTCCTAATGCGGGCGGCAAATCGGTTTGCCTTAAAACCACGGCACTGATACAGTATATGCACCAATGCGGACTGCTAACACCGATAAGTCCCAATAGCACAATGGGCATCTTCAACGACATATTTATCGACATAGGCGATGAACAGTCGATAGAAAACGACCTGAGCACCTACAGCGGACACCTTAAAAATATGAAGACCTTTGTAGACCGAGCAGGACGCAACTCGCTGATATTCATTGATGAATTTGGTACAGGCACAGAGCCTATCCTTGGCGGAGCGATAGCCGAGGCGGTTTTGGAGAAACTCAACCAACGTCACGTAAAAGGCGTAATCACAACGCATTACACCAATCTAAAAAACTTTGCCACCGACACTGAGGGCATTGTTAACGGCGCCATGCTATACGACAACACCTGTATGAAACCACTCTTTCAGATGGAGACCGGCAAAACAGGAAACTCATTTGCCTTTGAAATGGCCAAGAAGATGGGGCTCAGCCACAAGATACTACAAAAGGCAGAACAGATTGCAGGTCGCGACCATATCGACTACGAACGTCGCATTCAAGAACTTGAAGAAGACCGGCGCCGCTTAAAAATCACACTCGAAAATGCCGAAAACCGCGAGAAAAACCTCGCACGCCAGCAGCAACAGTACACCGAACAAACCGAATTTACCCTCAACGAGCGCAAAAACATACTCAAAGCTGCCAAACTGCAAGCCGATGAAATTCTCAAAAATGCCAACAAACTGATAGAAAACACTATACACGACATTAAGCGTGCCGAGGCAGAAAAACTCAAAACCCGTGAAATACGCCACGACTTTGAGCAAGCCAAAGAACAGATATCCACGCAGTTGACCGAAGAGCAACAGGCTCTTGACGCAAAAATAGAGCGTCTGCGCCAAAAACAACAGGAACGTGCCGAACGCCGCGCCAAAAAACGTCAAGAGAAAGCAGAAAAAGAGGCTGCTGCGCCCAAACCACCAGAACCGATACAACTCAAAATAGGCGACAAAGTTCACTTAGACGATGGAGAACAGGTGTTTGAAATAATGGACATCAAAGACAATACAGCGCTTTTGCAAGTAGGCTACATGCAGACATTTGTAAAATTGTCGCGTTTGAAACCAGCCGCCAAGAAAAAGGAAGAAAAAAAGACAGCGCCGCAAATACGTGTCAACATCGAAAGTGAGAAAAAGTCCGGAGGATTTCTATTCGGTTTGGATGTGCGCGGGTTGCGTGGCGACGAAGCCTTGGAGAAAGTAGCAAAACATCTCGACGACGCCCTCGCCACAGGCAAGCACGAAATTCGCATTCTCCACGGCACAGGCACAGGGGCACTACGTAGCCTTATCCGCGACTACCTTGCTACGCAAGATATAGTTAGCAGATATCACGATGAAAAGATAGAACTTGGCGGCGCAGGAATCACTGTGGCAGAGTTAGACTATTAAATACTCCAAGCCTTAACAGTGTACTCTCGCCTAACGGTTGAGATAAGGCCGCTGCTATAATTCCAAACCCACTCCTTGCTGCCAGCAATTTCTTCAACGTCGAAAAAGAGCATCGGACGGTCAAACATTTCAAGCCCTTCGGCATTAAAAGTCTTGATTTTAACAGGAGTTATCACGCACGACTTGCCTTTGGGCAACATTCCAAGGTGATAAGTCTGAATAAAACGGCTGAGTGTTTTTGACGAAAGTTCGTCGATAAGTTCCTTCTGCATAAGGAAATCGAGAATCAGGTCATCTAAAAATGCGAGAGTATTAACCGATACCACAAAGTCGAAATTAACCAAAAGGTCGCTATAATCGGCTGTGCTATAATTTGTTGACGAACTAAGCATATCCACCGAAAAATTTTTGTAACGGTTGACACAGTTGTAGGTCTCCGCCACAATTTTGGTAATATCCTCGGTTACAAACTTCACATTTTCAAACTCTTTGAACTTGGCAACCACCTTAGGGGGATGCAGAAGGTCAACAAAATAAACCTTGTCAAACATACGGCTGAGTTCCATCACAGGTACATCAAGACACCAACCGCTACCAAGTACCACCGCAGTATGATGGGCGGAGCATTTTTTGGCAGAGTTAACTATAAAGTGCTTAGTATTAAGTATATGTTGGCTCCAATTCTGTATCTCGCTCAAATACCGAAGGTAATACTCCTTTTGGTCGAGTTCGTAACCCATGCGGCGGTAGATACGCTTGTCGGTAAGTGTAAACAGACCCATAATATCAAAGAGTTATGCTTGTGTCGGCAAATTGTGCGCCACGGATTTTGGCAGTTTCATAAATTTGGTCGGCGGCGTGCTCAAAGCCAGCCACACAACCCATAGCATCTTCTAAGATAACGAGTTTAGAAACCAATTTAGGCATATTGTCAAACAATTGCGCAATGGTGTTGGCTACACAATGGCTCTTGGCTTCACCTGCCAAATATACTTTGTCGTATTCATAGAGTTTTTCGGCAAGGGCGTAGTTAAACATTGTATCAGGGAAATCCGGATTTGTAACCTCAGCCTGAAATGCACCGAAATGTTCCGAAAACGGGAAAGCACCCTTACGGACTATGGTGAAATAACCCTTGGTCTGCGCAGCCCATTCCAAAACAGCGTCCATCAATGATTTGCAAATATCCGCACCGCAAGTACCCGAAATACAATGCACAGGCCATATGGTATGTGCGTATTTGCCAGCGGCTTTGAGTTGTGCAAGATAATCCACAGCCCTCGAAACATTTCCATCGGCAGGCAACCACACCTTATTATTTACATCCTCCACCGAAATGGAAGTAAAAGGAGCGGGATGTTTTCCCTGAACGTCTACCCAGAAAGCGGGATGAGATATATCGTTGGGCTGATGGTCGTCAGCGGTCATAATAACATTGTCGATCTTATCGGCATTGCGACGAAGAAACGAGGCGAGACGAGTCATATCGCCTGTTGCACCTGGAACATACAGTGAGCCAGTATTTTCGCAAAAATCGTTCTGCGGGTCGATTACAAATAGAGCGTTTTTCATATACAAAATTATTTAGAGTTACCTACAATTATGGTTGCGCCGTCGTGGGGGACGGTAATCTGCAACATATTCTTCTTTGGCGTTACCTGTTTCATAGAGCCGTTAAGCTTGGCATCGTCGGCATAAACGGTTACACCGCCATTTATAAAATCAAGATTGAGAGTGCGTTTCAAAGGTTCTTTTTGAGCATTGATGGCTGCAATATACCACTTGCTACCACTTCGGCGGGCAATTATCAGATACTTGCCGGGATAGCCGTCGATAAACTTGATGTCGTCCCAGAGCGTGGGGCATTGCTTTACAAAATCGAGTTTCCATTGCTCTTTGGGCAACACATTATAATATAGTGCAGTGTGATTGAGCGGACATTGGAACAAGACAGCCACAGCCATCTGAAAAACATCCGAAGTAACACGGTGTCCGCCCCACATAGTGGTGTCGTTGGTGGAGTTGAAATAATTATTGAAAGTGATGCCGCCGTAATCCATCGCAGCCACAGAGTTGCGAATTATAGGATGAAGGGTTGCATTGTAAGATTCTTGACGGCAAAAATCATCGCCAAAATGAAGGTTCTCGCTTGCGAGAACTGCCTCAGAACCAATAAAGTTGGGGTACATTATCTCCCACCCTCTCGGCAGGGTTGCCCCGTGGAAAATCACCTCCAATCCAAAATCGTTGGCGTCGGCAAGAATATCCTCGTAGAGTTGCATAGTCTGCTGTTTGTCAGAGCCTAAGAAATCTACCTTGATACCGCGGATGCCAATCGATTGCATCCACGCCATCTCGCGGCGGCGTTTGATAATATTGTTCATAATATGCTTAGGACCTTGCGGAGCGTCGTTCCAATAACCGTTTGAGTTGTACCAAAGACAGAGCGACGTGCCTTTCTGCTTGGCATATTTGGCAAGAATCTCAATAGAATCGCGTGTAATTTGCGTATCCCACCAGTTGTCAACTATTTGCGAAACGAAACCAAGGTCGGCGGTAAAGTCGATATAGCGTTTTTGCTCCTGAAAGTTGACACTCTCATCGAAACCTATAATCCAACTCCAAGTGCCAGCGCCGTAGGTATAGTTTTTAGATGGAGCATAGAGGGGTTCAACAAAATCCCACGGAATTGTGGTTTCAACAATAGGTGCAAGTGTTTCGCCCAAAGATATTGTGCGCCAAGGAGTTTCACCCAAAAGCGAAATACCCGGAGCGGAAGAGCCGTTGCCGTTGTAATCCTCCTCCAAAGGGAAAGCCACCTTGTAACTTGCTCCGCCCTCGCAAGTGATATGCGATGCGCAATATGCTGACGTTACGCCAGTTTCAGAAACCAGCACCCATCCGTTAGGCACGTGAAACAACGCTGGGAATATGAATCCCAAACCGTTGGCGTTCTTGCCAGTTTTGTCGTCGGCAAAATATGGTTGCTCGTAACTTGGCGCGGTGCGTGCCCATCCTGTCTGCCCCTTCATCTGCGGCGAGAGGAAGGTGGTAGTGCCGTCAGGGAAGTTGAAGAATGATTTTTCGTTGTTAATCACCGCACAGGCAAATGGCTCGGTGGGAGATTTTGGATTCGGTTGCGGATAAACAACGTATTTAAATGCCAAGTCGTTGTTTTTCAACATGAAAACCAAGTCGATAGCGGGACGGTTGTTTTGATAAAGGCTAAGCACTGCACGTGTGGCAGAAACATCTATATGGCTAAGTTTCAATACTTTGCTATCGTAACTAAACGCTATTGCCTCAGTTTTGAAATCCTTAGGTGTGAGGTTTTCAGAAAAATCGCCCACAGTGGTAACAAGTCCCAACTGCGACTGCTTCAAAAACTCTTTGCCATTGAGCGAAACAGAATAATATACCTTGCCGCTTGTGCAGTTGATGTCCACCTTTAAACGTCCGTCGGGTGAATTGACGGTGTAGTTTTGCGCATCAACCGAAAGCGCAAGGGTAATTGTAATAATTGAAAGCAGTAACAATCGTTTCATTATAGCAAGTTATTAGTAATATTATTGTAAATCAGCAAGTTTTACACCCAACACTAGGAAATCGTCTATTTGTTGGCGTTCACCCTTCCACTTGTCCATAGTTTCAGCAAGCACCGTCTTCTGCTGTTCCATTGGCAGGTTTCGGTTGTTGAGAATCATCTCGCGAAAACGCTGCGTGTTGAATTTCTCATTGTTGTCGCCGCCAAACTGGTCGAGGTAGCCATCGGAGAACATATAAATAGAGGTGTTGTCGTCGTACATAAAGTCGTAGCAAGTGAACTCTATCTGCATATCGGGGCGCAACTGACGTCCGCCTATTGAGTAGTAATTGGCTTTGAGGATTTTAAGTTTGTCGCCCTGCACCACATAGAGGTTGTTTTTGGCTCCGGCAAACTGAAAACGGTGCAGTTTGGCATCTACGGTGCAGAGGCTCATATCCATACCATCTTCGCTGTCGGAATCCTCGTTGCTTTGATTTAGAGCAAGGCGGATGCCGGTGTGGAGCATGGTAAGAATCACATCGGGCTTGAAAACGTGCTTGATATTCACAATCTCGTGCAAGAGAGTGTTGCCTACCATCGAGAGGAACGCACCCGGCACTCCGTGACCCGTGCAATCGATGGCGGTAATCACATATTTATTCTCAAACTTTGAAAACCAATAAAAATCGCCGCTGACAATATCTTTGGGTTTAAAGTAGATAAACATCTGCGGCAACCATTGTTTCAACTTGGTTTCGGGCAGGAGTATATTGTCCTGAATTTTTCGGGCATAGTTGATGGAGTCGGTAATTTCGCAGTTTTTTTGCTCAATAAGGTTCTTTTGTTGCTCAATCTCGTTTTTTTGGCGTTGCAATTCAGCATTTATACGCTTGATTTTGCGGAGCATAAACATAAGCACCGCCACAAGCGACAACACCAAAACACCAATAACGATAATGAGAAACCCCTGCATTGTGCAAACAAAACCTTATTGTTTATCAGTTGTGCCACCAAGTTTTTGCAGTGCGGTAAGCACCTCAACAGGCAGACAGAATATGATAGTGTTAGATTGATCGCTCGACAAGTCGCTAAGAGTAGCAAGTGTACGGAGATGCATAGCACCAGGAGTTTGGCTCATAATCTGAGCAGCCTTGGCGAGGCTGTTAGAAGCTTCGAGTTCGCCCTGAGCCTTAGTGATAACTGCTGTTTTTTCACGTTCAGCCTCAGCAGCCACGGCAAGAGAGCGCTTCATCTCTACGGGCAAAGCCACATCTTTAAGTTCCACATTTTCAACGGTAATACCCCAAGGATCGGAATCCTTGTCAATAATTTCGCAAATCTGTGAACTAATTTTATCGCGTTCTGAAAGCAATTCATCGAGTGTTACCGAGCCAACTACATTTCGCATAGTGGTTTGGGCAAGCTGACCAACGGCATACATAAAGTTTTCAACTTCGAGCACAGCCTTGCTCGAATCAAATATCTTATAATAAAGAACTGCGTTGATCTGCACCGACACATTATCGCGAGTGATAGCCTCTTGTGCAGGCACGTCAACAGCCTTAGTTCTTACGTCTACTTTTCTAATAGACTCTATTACAGGAATTATCACCTTCCATCCCGGTTGAAGAATTTTTACAAACTTACCAAAACGGAATTTGATACCACGTTCATACTGGTTAACCTGTTTGATTGTAGAAAAGAACATAACCACAAACACTACAATCACAAAGATTAATAAAGAAGCACTTGCGTCCATAATTAAATAGTTTTAAATAGTTAAACAATTACAACAGACCTTCAATGGCCAAAATATAGTAGTACACTACCACCTAGGAGATATGTACGACACAAATATACAAAAAAATTTGCAAAAAGCAGATTTTTGCTCTAATTTTGCGTTTAATTAAAAAGTTTTTTTGGAAAAAATGTCAAGGATTCGCGGAATCATATTCGATTTCAACGGCACCTTGCTGTGGGACACTCCGTTTCACAACAAGGCATGGAATATTTTTCTCAAAAAATACCGTATCAATCTTTCCGATCAAGAAATCCGCGACAACATGCACGGCCGCACCAATGCCGAAATATTCAAATATTTATTCAAAAAAGACTTGACGCCCCACGAATTAAACACGCTCGCTGACGAAAAGGAGGCGATTTACCGACACCTTATTATTAATAACGAATTTGATCTTCAGCCGGGCGTTACTAAGCTGTTTGATTTCTGCCTTGCATGCTCCATACCCATAGCAATTGCCACAAGTAGCGACAAAACCAATGCAGATTTCTACTACGAGCGTTACGAACTCAAAAAATGGTTTCCCCGCCGACGCTTTATCTACAACGACTACACATTCAAGAGCAAACCAGAGCCAGATATTTTTCAAAAGGCAGCCAAGCAGTTGTTTTTAGAGCCGGAAGAGATAATGGTGTTTGAGGATTCGCCCGCCGGCATAGAAGCAGCAGAACGTTTTGGTGCTGGTAAAATAGTGATAATCAACAGTACAGGCGACGACTGCTCAAAATACGACACTTTGGTGCTGGAAGATATCAACGACTCGTTTAGCATCATAGACTTAAACATCGTTTTGCCACGAGAGGATCATTTCTTGTTTGAATAATGCGGCTCAGAGAGGTGATGCTTACCACATCCCACCCACACATATTTTTTACTATATGGAAGACGCACCCGTGCACGACAGTTGGGTGGTATTTCCACATAAATATCAAATTTTTTGCTTGATTTTTCAAACCGCACACTAATTTTGCCTCGTGGCGATGGCACTGTAATTGAAGCATTCGACAACGACGACGGCTTAGGTGCAATAGACACAGTGGCAAATCCTGCGGTAAGCGGCTCTATGCCCATAATCTTGCGCATAATGATATTGGCAGGAGCAGCACCATAGGCGGAGTTCCACACTTGGTCGGGTCTGCTTTCATCGTTCCATGCCTCGGTGGTAACGGTGCTGCCAGAACGTATCATATTATAAAAACTCCGCGACGAAGTGTCGGTGAGCAGTCGCAATCCATATCCTTCCAAACCTTGGTCAAACAAAGCATCTAACAGAAACTGCGCACCATAAACACTGCAATCCATTCCGCAACCAAGAACGTAATTTTTCACAATGCCACGGTTAAGGTCGTCAACCAAGCCAAAGTTCAAAGCATACATATTGGCTAACAGCGACTTATTTACACTTCCGAGAGCATCAACATAGATACCGCAACTATCGGTTAGCATAGTGTTGACAGAGTTTTGTGTAACACGTGCCAACGACCTATAATTGTCGGCATCGAACTTGTTGCCAATGGCAGTGGCTATGTCGGCAAGAAGCATAAGCGACTTAAAATGAAAAGCATTGGTAACTGTATTGCATTTGCCACGATCATAAACACCAGCCGTGTGGTCGGATATATCAATAAGATCGCTAAAACGGTTGCCACGGAATCCTACTTTCTGCAAATTGTCGATACCAGTAACGCCATCACCAGTATAAAGCAATCCGTCGGATTTACGAAGATACATTAATGTGTTGTTTTTCAGCTGGGGATAATACTTCTTTAAAATAAAGTCGTCGCCTGTGTAGAGATAATCGTTCCAAGCAAGGAAAAGAGTAAGCAAAATATCCTCAGTACGGCAGGTAGGGTTGTTGATAATATGTTCCAAAGTGGTGCGGGCTATGGAATAATGTGCGTCGGTAGCGTAAAAACTGAGTTGATTGATCAGAGCCGCGGATGCGTAAGGAATGCGCTCTCTGTCGCCGTCAACAAACTTTCCAGAAAACGATGTAGCTTTCATAGAATGTTTGCAGAGCTCCCACAAACGGTTCAACACAGTGTCGGACGAAGAAAAATCGGCGGCATTATCGTTAAACGGATAGTGCACATACGACCTCAGGGCATCACGGTAAAGAAACGAACCGTTATAACCCTCTATCTGACAATACCTAAATGGATAAACCTCACCAATATATTTTGGCATAAAAATAGGCGAAACACCGCTCTCATTGTCGTTTGGATTGGTATTACGCTTGTCTTTGCGAATTTCAAAAGAGTATTCTCCTGCCGAATCGAGAGTAAAATGGTATACCGCATAACGTTTTGAGCCACCAGGACGAGTACAAACGCCGCAACTATCCGACAATTCGCCCAAACGTACTGTAATAGGTTGATTTGGCGTAACATTGGTAAAACGGAAACGCACCTGCGAAAAAGCGTCAGTGCCAAAATCAAGCAGAAGCGAATGGTTTGGATGAGTAATCACCACAGGCATCTGTAGCGACTTTTGCAAAGGAAGCGAAGCGCAGGCATCGTCTGGTTCGGGCGAAACAATAAAGCCCTTGGGAGCAGCATAAGCCGAGCAACGGTGTTTTTGGTCGAAAACCTTTACTGTATAGTAATATATAGCGCCAGCCGGAAGGGGCCTTCCTCGAAAAACTATGCCGGTAGAATTGCTGTCAGGCACATCGCCACTGTCCCACACGTCGGCACTGCCCTCACGCAAAAGCAATAGCGACGATGCCACGAGCAAACGGTATGCAGTTTGATAAAATTCAGCCTTCTTTGATTCTACCTGCCAGCCAAAACGCGGATGGGTGGTGTTAATTTCAGCCACCTGCATCAAAGGATTGTCGAAATCATATTCCGGAAGCTCTACCGAAGTTTTAAAACCCTTGGAATACACAACATCGGTTTCTTCAATAAGGTCTACCGTAAGATGAGTTACCGAAAAACTATTTGTAGTCTGTTGTTGCGCCGAAACAGTCAACGCACACAAAGTCAATATTATACAAAACAATCTGCACATAATCAGAAACTATTTGCGGCTCGCCCTAAACAAAAAGTCTTTTTCCTCTTTTGTCAAGTGGTCGTAACCGCTTTTTGATATTTTTTCAAGAATACGGTCTATTTGTTCGTTTTCGTCGTGCTTGCGGCGATTATACTCTTCGTCGGAAACTGTAGTGGCTTCGGCATACTCTGTATCGCAACTCTTGTTGAATGTTACTTTCATTTTTGGACGCTTGGTAGAGTTGTCGGAACCAAACCAAGATACCACGGTATCGGTGATGGAGCAAAACCACTGCGTAATATCTTTTCCTTTTTGAAGGCAAAGTGCAAAAGTTGCACCAAAAGCCGCGCCACCAAGATGTGAAATATGACCACCAGGATTGTTGCCAGCGATAGAAAGAAGGTCGATAAGCACATAGATTATGCCCAACCATTTCAACTCCACCGGCAAGATACCAAAGAAATAGAGTTTTTCTTTGGGCTTATATACACATACAGCAATCACTACTGCCGACACAGCCGCACTTGCGCCCATACAGCACGACAAAGGGCGTACCGACTCAAACGCTGGAAACAGATTGTAAGCCGCCACATAAAACAGCGCCCCGCTAAGGCCACCGAGAATATAAACTGCGAACAGACGACGTCCGTTGAATATATCAAAAAAAACCTTTCCTAAAAAGAAGAGCCACAGCATATTACCTAAAATATGCAAAAAACCATCATGGAGAAACATATAGGTTAGCGGAGTCCAAAACCTTGAAGCAAGTTTCGACAAATCTGCCGGAACTGCCAAATATTCAAATGCAACATCGTCCATAGCCAATGGCGAGGAGAATAAAAAGGTGACGAGTTCTGCAACTTTCAATATTACAAAAACTATCACATTTGCAGCAATCAGTTTTGTGAGCATACTGCTAACCGCTATAGATTTTAAATTGCTCATAATCTAAGTATTAAAAAAATTATTGCTTGGATATTTTCTCCAAATAAGCATAAGAATAAGGCCGGCAAGAAGTCCACCTAAATGCGCCCAGTGTGCCACATTGTCGCCGCTGAAATTGTTGACTCCGAAAAAAAGTTCCAAAAGTCCGTAAATCAGCACAAAATATTTAGCCTTTATGCCTATGGGAATAAAGATAATCTGCAATTTCAAATCGGGGAACATCATCGCAAAAGCCAACAGCAATCCAAACACGGCACCCGAAGCACCAATCATGGGTGCAGATGTAACGCTGGTAACTACAGAGGTTATCTGCGAACGAATGTTATCAAGCGTGTCGACATCGTTTTGCACTTGGCTCCAATGCTCAATAATTTCGTAAACAGCCGCAAGGTTAAAACCGTCGCACTTTTGGGCAATAGCCTCCAAACCGTTGGCAGAGGGCGATGCCATAAAATCGTGGTAAGCCTGCAACAGTGGGGCAAACTGATAATAATTCACCACTGTGTTCACCACAGCCGCACCCAAACCTGTAACAAAATAGTAAAAAACAAAACGCTTTGTGCCCCAGACTCTTTCCAACACCACGCCGAACAAGAATAGCGCATACATATTGAAAAACAAGTGGAACACTCCACTGTGCATAAACATATATGAAACATACTGGTATGGGCGGAAATATTCTGATTTAACAAAAAACAGAGCCAGATAATTGGTTAAATCAAAACCCATAAATTGGCACAACCATGTTAAAACAAACATAGCTATATTGGCTATCAACAAAAACTTGGCTCCGCGTGTTAACTGTGGCATTTGATTACAAATTAATAAATTAAGAGAACCGCTTTTCTAATTCATCTAACCCGATAATCACCACCACAGGATCGCCTTCGGGCGAAAAATTAGGTGCGTTGGTAGCAAACAGCGAATCAATCAGCTGCCGCATCTCCTCGGGTGTGAGCGATTTCTCATTAGGTATAAGTTCGCGGTTCGACGCCGCAATTGCTAGAATATCTTTTATAGAGGTAGATACATTTCCATGTCCTTCTTGATAACTAACTATAATATCGTTGACTACAGCGGTGGCGGCATCGGGCGACAAGAACGGCGGTATGCCTTTGATTATCACCACATTGTTGTCGTCAAACTCCATATCAAATCCCACCACTTGAAACTCATCTCTTATGTCGTAAGCCATAGCATAACTAGCAACATCGAGGTTTAGTTTGATGGGATAGAGCAAAGTCTGAACAGAATCAACATTGGAGTCAACCTTTTCGATATACTTTTGGTAAAGTACACGTTTGTGGGCACGCCGCTGGTCGATAACCATTATACCTGATTTTGAAGGACTTACTATATATTTGTTTTTAACCTGGATAAGTCGGTTTTCTACCTTGCCAGAGAAAATGCCGTTGTGACCAGAAAGGTCGGAATCTTCGGCATGAAGACCTGCACCAGAATAAAGCTGCTGCCAATTGTCTAAATTGTTGCGGTCGCGTTCTGGCACCGACGGCGCTTTGGAATAGTGATTTTCCTCGCTGTCGTGCTCAAACGGATTGTAGAAGGGATTGAAATTGACCTTGGGCATAGGGGGCATCGGGTCGTCTTTTGAAAAATAAGGCATCTCAATGTCGCCAACTTCCGAATCAAAATCAATAGCTGGAGCCACGTCGCATTTTGAGAGGGTTTCGCGGATGCCTGCCTGCAAAAGGCGGAACACGTCGGAAGCGTTTTCAAAATTCACCTCCGTTTTGGTGGGATGCACGTTTACATCTATGTTGTGAGGGTCGATTTCGAAATATAGGAAATACGGTGGCACACAGTCGGGATAAACAAGTTTTTCGTAGGCCAACGCAACCGCACGGTGAAAATACTGGCTTTTCATAAAACGGCTGTTGACAAAGAAGAACTCCTTGTCGCTGCGTTTCTTCGACGAAGACGGCTTACCTGTGAATCCTGTTATCTTAACGATAGAAGTGTCGATTTCTACCGGAATAAGTTCCTGATTGAGGGTTTTGCCGAATACATTAACAATCCTCTGTTTAAGGTTGCTCTGCGGCAGGTTGTAAATCAACGTTCCGTTATGGTAAAGCGAAAAACTAATGTTGGGATGGGTAAGCACAATTCTGTGGAACTCTGATACTATGTGCTGTAGCTCGGTGCTGTTTGATTTAAGAAACTTACGTCGGGCTGGTACATTAAAAAATAGGTTTTTAACGCTGAAATTAGTACCCACAAGCGTGCTAACTGGATTCTGTCCTACAAACTGAGAGCCATTGATAATCACCTGAGTGCCAATAGAATCCTCTTCGCGGCGGGTTTTAAGCTCCACCTCGGCAACAGCGGCTATAGAAGCGAGTGCCTCGCCCCTAAACCCTTTTGTACATATACAGAAAAGGTCGTCGGAAGTATAAATCTTCGACGTAGCATGACGTTCAAAACTCATACGAGCGTCGGCGGGACTCATACCGCAACCATTGTCGATAACCTGAACAAGTGTCCGTCCGGCATCTTTGATATTGACGGTAATTTCATCGGCACCAGCATCCACAGAGTTTTCTACAAGCTCTTTCACAACCGATGCAGGACGTTGGATAACTTCTCCCGCAGCTATCTGGTTGGCAAGGGCATCCGACATTAGTCTTATAACATCAGCCATAGCGGATAACTAATAGTGCTAAAAGAAATGGAAATACTCGTTGGCAAAATAAGCGCCCACTAAAAGTACAACAAAGAGTACAGTACGACGGATGTTTGCCTGCTTGAGATCGCCTTTGCGGCGGTCGTACATGCGGCGGAAAGTTCCGGGCTGCAATATCCGAATATCTTCTTCGTCCTCTTTGCCAAGTTCCTTGCGGATGCGTGCACGGCGTATTTTTAAACTTTCTTTACGAGGATCGTAGTAACGTGGAATGTACTCGAACTCATGTATTTTCATTTCAGGGAAAAAACGTGGAAGTCCCATAGTAATTGTTTTTTATCGTTAATAATGCGCAAATATAAACAATTGCTTTGAAAAAATGAGTTTTTTAACGTTTTTTTTTAAATCTGTACTAAATGTTTGTCTCAACCTTATAACCATCGTACACCACTACCCACTTATTGCCATAAAAACGCACAAGGTTTACAGGTGTGCCATTCTTGGAGCATTTCTGCAACACAGGAACAATGTCGTCGGGAAGATTTTGAAACGCCATTCCATTGCGGCCGTAAAGCAGCACCCATCCATCAGAACCGTAAAATGCCGATTCGCGAATAGAAACTTTCTTTTGGTTGAGTTGTGCAAGTTTGGCTGCCATTTTTTGCGGTATTCCTTTGGCTATAAATCCGTTAGTTCCAAAAACTGTAAGTCGGCAACTGTTATTGTAGGCAACGCAACGAAAATTTTTCTGTTTTTTTTGTGCGGCGGCAATGTCGGTGGATAGGTCTGTGGGCAACGATTGAGAGGTAAACTCCTTGCCATCGTACAATAGCACCCACGAAGTATCGCTCAACAGAAGTGCTTTGTCGATAGATGTTCCGGCTGAATTAAGTTTGCTGAGCATATTTTCAAGAGGCGTTGGAATATAACTGTAACTATAGCCGATGTCGCCATAGAGTATAAGCCAGTGACCGTCGGTATTGAAAGCAATGTCGTGTATCGCTACTTTTTTAGCCGAAATATCAGCAAGTTCTTTCTTACAGTTTTCGAGCAACTGGCTGTCGATAGTCTGTGCGGAGACAATCAGCGGTGCAAGCACAGAAAAGACAATGATGTAAAATAACTTTTTCATGACCGTTGTGATTTAATAGTTTGCAATATGTTAACTTCTATTAAAAGACAATCACCCGAGCATTATCCCCCAAAAAAAACGTCTGCCCATCACAGGCAGACGCTAAAAAAACAGAGGGATATAAAATAAAGAGAGAGTTTATTTCACTTTGTCGATTTCGAGCGTAACAATAGTCTTGTTGAGCAACTGGTAGCCGATTTCTCCGAATGCGTAGATACCGTTTTTGCATACATTCTTGCCAAGGAAGTTTCCTCCGAAGAAATATGTTACACACGAAAAGCACGTAAGCACATCGCATTGTTTTGCACCGAGCGAACGGTTAAATATTGCCACATAGTCGGTTCCGCTTTTTACAAGACGGTACTCGTCGCCTGCAACAATTGACGAAAAGAATGTTACTTCTCCCTTGTCAAGGTCTACGTTTCTAATTACACGGTTGATCAATGCACCATTTTGCGATGTTATTATCTGCATATTAGGGCCGCTCAGCGGTTTTATTGTATGATCACAAAATTCGGCAATGTTGGCTTGCTTGCCGTCGATAGTACATGAAGATTGTACAAAACCGTCATGCGGGAATATGATTTTAGGAGATTTCTCGTCGATAGTGTCAAAATTTTCGATTTCTGCACGGGCTGCTAAATAATCGGGCAATTCTACATAAAGTACCGACGCAAGTTTATCAGTGATAATACCGTCGCTACCCGACACAGAGATAGAAGTATTGTTACCATTTTCGTCGGGAGTAGTTGCCGATACATATCCAACTACCGGATTATCAAACATTTTGTCGTATCCGAGGGCACTAGTAGCAAAAGTGATGTGCACCTTAGAGTCGATAGGCATCACCACTACCACAAAGCCATTTTTAAATCCGTCTTTTGCAATGTTCTGAATATTGGTTTCGTTAAACGAAGCGGTTTTGCAATTTTGCGCCACCATCGTAAAGTCGTCCACAAATATTTTGTCATGGTCTTCTATACCAACAGAATCTACAAAATAAGGAGAAGATCCACCAACCCAATTACCCTTAGGTAATCCTTTCAATGCTTTCTGACTGCCAGTTAGCAGCATAACTCTACCACTATTGATAAAGTTGACAACTTCTTGTCTAGTATATAATCTGTTTTCCATAAGGCTACCACGATTTAAAAATTTCTTTACAATCTGCCGCAACGGCTAGTTGATATTTCATACATAACTCATAAAGGCTATCGAGAGAAGGCTCTAATGTAGAACGCCCAGACTCTATGTCCTTACGAATTTGATAAATACGAAGTTGTAACACGTAATTTCTAAATTCGTGCTGTATCTCTCCCGTAATAAGTTGCCGCCATTCGGGACGGTCTCTCGGGGGAACAAGTGTTGAATTAGTATTATCCATATTAACTAAGATGTTTTTTTATTCATTATTTCCGTAAATGTACTGCGTTTTTTTTAAAAAAGCAACTTTTTTTGCGATTTTTTTTCGATTTTTTCTTTTTAAAGGGCAAAACTCTTGTTGATATAATTCTGGAATGATTCCTTAAACTGGTCACTTACAGGCACTGACATTCCATTAACAAAAACCACTCGCAATCTTTCCACACCAACTATCTTTTCTAAGTTGACTATATAACTGCGGTGAACTCGCAAAAACATATTTTCGGGGAGATAGAAACCTATGCGCTTGATACTCAGCAAACTCATCACAGTGTCGCCATTTTGCAAATGAAACCTTACATATTCGCGCATACTCTCTATATATAATATGTCGTCGAAATTGATACGCACCACCTTGTATTCGCTTTTCACAAACATATACTTGCCGTTGTTAACGTAGTTGCTGTTGACAAGCATTTTTTCGCGGCGGATTTGCTCAAACTCACGTACCCGAGAAAGAGAATGTTTAATCTTTTTGATGTCGTATGGTTTTACGAGTATGTCGGCATAATCTACCTTGATGTCAGACACTTCCACATTGGTATCAGCAGTGGTAAAAACAATAACAGGCGGATTTACGAGCGTTTTAACGAACTGAACGCCAGAAAGATTCTGCATATTCATCTCTACAAAAGCCAAATCCACGGTGTGGGTTTGCAAATAACGTTGTGCCCGTGTGGTGGTTCTAAAAAAGGAAACAAGTTCCATATCTGCAATAGTTGACAAAGTATTGCACAAGGTTTTAAGTGCCGGAGTGTCGTAATCAATAACAATAAATTTCATATTATCACGCAAAAAAAAGTTGATATTTACAGCGTAAAATTAATATTTTTTGAAAAAAAAAAGCAATTAATAGATTTTATTAAAAAATTTCCGTATCTTTGTTTCTTAAAGAAATTGAAGAAATATATAAACATATCACTTTGCATTATGAAATATAAAAAGATATTCACAATGGCTCTCGCATTGTCGGCTGCAACATTTATGATATCTTGCGGCGGCAGCACATCAGGAGGAGAGCAGCAAAACGGCAACGACGATGGACAACTCCAGTACAATCCCGAGGCCCAAACACAAATTGATTATGCCCAATATGGTCTCGACGATGAGTTCATTAAGAAATACAAGGAAATGAACATCGGCGATGTGGGCGAAATTATTCAGAGTTTCCCTTCGCCTGTTGAGGTGTCGGCTATTATTCAAGACATGAAAGTGCCCTACACGCCCAAATACCTCTACAACCCCGACTATGCCGACAATTTTGAAACAAGTTTCAAAAAGGCTCTTGGTCTTGGCGTTTACTGTGCCGACCTTGGTTACCTCAATGTTTACAACAAAACAGGTGACGTTATCCAGTACCTTGTGGCTATCCGCAAACTCAGCGAACAGTTGCAGATTGGTCAGTTTTTCGACTTTGCCGCTCTCAAACGCATTGCCACAAGCAGCGACAACCTTGATTCTCTGCTTATTACAAGTGTTCAAAGTTACTTTGCAATGGATGCTTACCTCAGACAAAACGACCGTAGCAATATCAGCGCATTGCTCGTTACTGGCGTTTGGGTAGAAAGTCTCTACCTTGCTTGCGAGGTGTACGCCACCAAAGAAAACAAAAGAATGAAAGAGCACATAGCCAGCCAGAAGACACTTCTCACCGACCTTATGGCCGTTTTGGTTAGGTTTATGGAAAACGATGTCAACTATGTGAAAATGGTGGCAGGTCTTAAAGAACTCACCAAGGCGTTTGAACCAGTAAAGATTGAAGTGATTGACGGTGAAGACAAAACCGAAATAATCGACGGTCAATTAGTTACCACACAGGGAGCGCAAACCAAAATCACTGTTACCGATGAGCAGATGACAAACATTGTTAAGGCTGTGGAATCATTCAGAACCAGCATTGCTCAATCGCTATAAACAAGTCCCCAATTAGTTGTTTAATAAAAAAAAGGTGCGGTAAAACATTTTTTTTACCGCACCTTTTATATATAGACGCATTTTTAATTTATTTCTTGAAATAGGCGTTGAAAGCCTTAATGCGTGCTTCGGCGTTGGCAAGAGCCTCGTCGCCAAGTTGCGATACACATACGCGTATGCCGTGGTGAACGCTACCGCAGATGTTGAGCCCAACTGCCGAGATACCAAACTGCAAAAGATTCTTCACAAGTTCACCGCTGGTCATGCCGGGATAGGTGACAGTGAAATAGAAACCGTCTGCCACATCCTCGTCGCCGTCTTTGTCGTAAACAGCCTCGAAACCATTGCTGAAAAATGCCTTTTTGAGAATGTTGGCACGACGGGCGTACTCCTTGATGGGCTCTACAAAATTGTAAGTACCGTCGCAGCAAGCGTTGAGCATAGCGGCAAAACCGTATTGAGGAGTATGTGTAGTGCCGGTTGACAAAGTGTAGAGAGCATCGAAAATCATAGCGTGACCGAAATTGTCGTTGCCGAAATATGCTTTGAGGTCGGGGTAGCGGCGGTCGAAAATTGCCGGACTAACCATCATAACTGCAATACGTTGACCCGCATAACTGAAACTCTTGCTGCCCGAAAGCATAATAATCCAATTGTCGGTGTATTTTGCCACAGTAGGATTATACGGTGCAACGCCCGGCTTAGAAATATCGCGACGGAAGTCCATACCAAAATATGCAAGGTCTTCCATTACAATAACATCGTATTTTGTGGCGAGTGTACCGATAGTTTTGAGTTCTTGTTCGGTAAAATTGATCCACGCAGGGTTGTTGGGACTTGAATAAAGTATGGTGCTGATGTCGCCCTTCTTCAAATACGATTCAAGTTTGGCTTCGAGTTTGTCGCCACGATAGTCGTACACGTCGAAAGTTTCGTATTGCATACCGAGCACACGCAACTGAGCCTTGTTTACAGGGAAACCGGGGTCGATGAAGAGAGTTTTGCCACGTTTTTTGTCGGTGCGGTTGGCAACCATAAACGATGCAAAACAAGCCTGCATACTACCAGTAGTGGCAAGGCAGTTTTTAGCGGGAACGTCCACATTGATAAAGCATTTGGCAAACCTTGCGGCAGCCTCTTTCAATGCTGGAACACCGTCGACAGGAGGATAAATGGCGCAGAGACCCTTTTCGGCGGCTTCACGCTCGGCGTCGAGGGCTATTTGCGGAGGTTTCAAACCGGGAACGCCCATCTCCAAGCGGACGAACTTTTCGCCAGTTTCCTGTTCAAGCATATTGGCGAGGCGCACAGTTTCGCGTATCGACATTTTTTCCGAGTCGGCTACTCCGAGCGCGGATATTTTTTGGTCTAAAACTGATTTTTGTATTGGATATTGGTACATAACTGTATTTTTTTTGCAAAAATAAAAAAAAACTACGAAATATTCAAAGCCGCAAATCTTTCTGCCGAAATACACACCTGACGCATAATGCTGCGGATGTCGTTGTCGGTGATAGAATAAAAATTTTCTCTCACGCTCACAGGAATCATCCCTGCAAGGTCGGCATATCCGGGACTGCACACTATACGGTCGGCACCTGAGCGAAAATACTCCTCGGGACGGTGCTTGTCGCGCGGGAAAATTGTAACAGTGTAATATCCATCTTCAAACAAAATTCCCATATTTACCTCAGGTTCTGTGGATTGATAAATTATATTGATTTCGCGGAGAATTTTTTCGATATGATATTGCAACTGACTGCGGTCGATGGTCTGAATAACAATAAAACGGCGTGTAGTGTCGTCAATCTTGTAAACATTAGTACTGCTAAATTCCGCAGAATCAATAGTATAGAGGCGTTTAAGACTTTCTATCTGCGCAAACACAGGCAGCGAAACAACCTTGCAAGCCTGCAAATGCAGATGAAACGGAGCAGAAGCACCGCATTTTGGTCCGTTGTAAAAAACCACATACCCGGGCATATCGTCAGCCATAGTCACAAACTTGTCAACGATATTCATAATACCCTGATTCTGATGACTTTGCGAAATAATTGTGAGATGGTTTTCGCCTATGGGAAAAGGATTTACAGCGATAAAAAAATCATCGTTGTATTCGTATGGAATTTGCCCCTGAATCAAATTGGCACGACAAAGAAAACATCTACTCGTGTCGGGCTTTTTGGAGATGTCGGCAGTGGCGCTCTGAATGCGTGCAGGGTTCATCTGCAAAGTGTACGAAAAACCGTTGAACTGCACCGTGCGCAATGCCGATTGCCGCATATTACTGAAATTGGTGTAAAACAGCGGCGACGACTCTAACTGCCTATATATAAATGATTCAACCTCAATCATATTTCATCTGGATAATTAATTATAGTGTATCGGCGCGAAAGTTCACGCTCGCGGAAAAGGTCTTTTACATAATTGTTTCTGATCTGAGCCTCGTGCGATGGATTGGCATCCGAATTTCCACTCCAACGGCGACAATTGTAAAGCACATCAAAAATGCGCGACACCTTGTATTCGCCCGAAATGCGCAGAGCCACAGCATAATCTTCGCCGTAACTTACATTGGGAAAGCGTATTTGGCGAATCACTGGCGTAAAAAAGCATCGTGGCGCACCCACACCATTAACACGCAAAAGATTGTTGTGACCATTTTCGGGAGTGTATTCGCTGTGTGTTATTGGCGGCACATCGAGCGGCTCAAAATTCTCATTAGTAAGACGGTACGAACCCACAAGCATAGCGCATTTATCCTTGCGGAATTTGTCGGCTATGGTTTGCAGCACATTTTCGTTAGAATATCCGTCGTCGCTATCTAATTGAACGGCAAACGCACCGCACTCAGGATGGTCGATGGCAAGATTCCAGCAGCCACCAATGCCAAACCCATTGTTGTCAGGCACTATGCGAATAATCTTGTTGGGATAAAGCCCTTGCATTTTGGCAATTACATCGGGAGTATGGTCGGTGCTGTGATTATCCACCACAATTATATTATAAGGAAAATCTGTTTTCTGCTGGGCAGCACTTCGCAGAGCGGTCTCAATAGTGGATTCGCGGTTTTTAACAGGGATAATCACCGACACAAGGTTTTTAAATTTATTAACCTCTTGATTAAAATCCTCTGGCACCTTGTTGATTTCGGGCAGCATAGCCCCCATATCCTCCAAAACCACTTTAAAAACCGTTTCGCACTCTTGCTGATATTCACGGTTGCGAGGGTCAACGTATGCAAAATTCTTAGTTTCAAAATCGTGGTCCTTTTCATCGGGCATAATATACAGTGGTTCAGGCACAATCTTAATTCCGCCCATAGGAATAAGACGAAGCAGGAAATCGTAAAACGCAGCCTTTTTTAAAGAGGGATTCACCTCCATAGCCGCATTTATGGCACATTCGGATTTCACCACCACCATACCGCCAAAATCGAAACCATCGCGTAGAGCCGAGCCCAAAGTGTAATCTTGTAGGCGCACCACGCTGCCATCGGTTTTGCAATAATATGAATAAATGCCCGCAGCCATATTGATACCAATGGTGCGTTCGAGAGTTGCCACAAAATCGTTTTCCGAAATAAGTTGAATCCTTTTGAAGCAGAATGCCATATATTTTTGCTCTATATGGCTTATGATTTCGCGCAGCACTGTGCCGTTGTTGATATCTATTTGGTCTGAATAGATGAATGCAATTGAGTTTACCATTTTTTTTTACAAAGTTAAAACATTAAGTAGATAAAAAAAGATTTTTTGACGTATAAAATTTTTATATTTGCAAAATTTTTTACCACAACAAGGAACAATAAAAAATATCCATACTATGAGCAAAACTACCATACTTGCCCTCACTCTTTCGGTAATACTGATAGGTTGCAGCGGGAACGGCTACAAATACCAAGGCAGTGGCAATTCCGACAAGGAGCAGCAAAAAGTAACATACACCAAATACGACATTCCGCTACCTGTGGAACTTTTCACCTATCTGATAGATGAAAACATACCGTTCAACCCCGACATTCTCAACAATCCCGACAAAGGCAAACAATACACCAAGGAGACTGAGCAGGCTGCTGCACTCGGGCTATACAGCGCCGACCTCGCTTATTGCTCGGTATACAACAAGCAGCAGGCAGTGATGGATTTTTTCAACTGTTCGCAAGACATTGCCGAAAACCTCAACCTCTCGGCAGGATTTGACCAATCGTACATCGACCGTTTTGAAAACAACATCGAATGTGCCGACTCACTGTCGTCGATTGCATCCAACTCGTATTGGACAGCGTGCAATTTTCTCGACGAAAACGGCAAAAACAACATCCTTCCGTTCGTAATATACAGCAGTTGGGTAGAGAGTCTTTATCTCACCATCAAGTCGAACGATTTAAACGCCACCAAAACGCAGATTATCAATCAGAAGCAAGGTCTTTTGAACCTTATAAGTTACCTCTACGAAGTAATGATTGAGAGTTCGGCATTTTACTACAATATGGATATAAAACTGATGATTTGGAAGTTGAACAACCTCAAAACCATCTACGAGAAGATTATCGACAAAGACATCGACCCGCAGTTGTATTCCGATATTTGCAGCAAAATAGTAACTATGCGCAACGAGATTGTAACTCCTCCGCAGAAAAAAATCCGCTAACCATCCAACAATGAAAATAGCAGTAGATTTTGACGGAACAATAGTAGAAGACGCATATCCCGAAGTAGGAAAACCGCGACCCTTTGCCATCAAAACACTTCAAATGCTCGCTAAAAAGCACCGTCTGATATTGTGGACATGCCGCGAAGGCCGTCAGTTAGAAGACGCGGTGTCATTTTGCCAACAAAACGGAATCGACCTCTACGCTGTAAACAAAAACTATCCTGAGGAAGACGACAACGGCTATTTCTGCCGCAAAATCGACGCCGACATCTATATCGACGACCGCTCGCTCGGTGGACTTCCCTCTTGGGGCGAAATTTATCATGCCATCGAAGGCGGTGAAAGCAATGCAGAAAAATCCAAAAAATGGTGGAAATTCTTTTAAGTTAAAATGTCAGAATTTATCAACGACGTATTAGTCCAAACAATACTTATCACTTTCTTTGTACTCGCCATGATAATGGTGATTGAGTACATCAACGTGTTTTCGCAAGGAGCAGCCAACCGCTTTATGCGTCAGCACCAAGGTTTGCAAATTGTAATTGCCACAGTGTTGGGACTAATTCCCGGATGCATAGGCACATACACCGCTGTATCGCTCTTTACCCACGATGTGATAGGCTTTGGAGCATTGATTGCCAACCTGATAGCCACCACCGGCGACGAGGCTTTTTTTATGCTAACCCTTATGCCTAAGCAGGCGTTGATAATTGCGGGTATACTTGCAGTGCTTGCCATAACGTGCGGATACATAGCGGCTTTCATCACCAAAAAACACAAAAATTCGTGCGGACAAGAAAACCATTTTGAAATTCACCACCATCACGACACCCACACGCCAAACCTCCGCCCATCGCTGCAAGGATTAAAACATCCATCAACACGACGAATAATATTGATAGTATCGATACTCGCTTTTGGCGTAATGGCTGCCACAGGAATACTCCACAGCAACCACAACCATGGCGAAATCCATCATCAAGAAACCGAAACCATAGAACACCACAACGATGAACACCATCACGATACCGATCCGGTAACCATCACTTTTATAGTGCTGGCAGCATTGTCGCTGTTTGTGGCAGCCACCGTTCCCGACCATTTTTTAGAAGAGCATATCATTAACCACGTAATTAAAAAGCACTTAGTAAAAATTGCACTATGGACATTTGCCGCACTTGCCGCCATTTTTGTGCTCAACAAATATATGGATGTGGAATCGTTTGTTAGCGGCAACACCTTATATATATTAATAGCCGCGCTTGCCATAGGCTTGATACCCGAATCGGGTCCGCACCTTATTTTCATAACGCTCTATCTCGGTGGCAATATTCCCCTCGGCATTCTCCTTGCCAACTGCATAGTGCAAGACGGACACGGCGCAATTCCCCTCTTTGCCGAAAGCAAAAAATATTTCTTCATAGCCAAAGGAATCAAAGTGGTTTTGGCAGCGTTGATAGGCTTGGCGATGGTGTAAAAAAAATTGTCTAAACTATTGGTAATGTAATTATTATTGATTATATTTGCCAGTCAAGACAAGACAAAACCCAACGTCAAACACAAACCCCTTCACCGCTATGAAAACACCCATCCCCCACCCCGATTCTTTCCAACAAACAGGAAAGCAACCTATCATTCTCTTTGCCCTTTCGCTAATTTTAGCGCTCAGTATTTTGTTGCCTAATAAAAGCTTGGCGCAGGTGAAAGAAGCGTATGTTGTGGTAAATGGTACAAAAATGACATATTACTACAAAGAAAACAAGCCTACCAATGCATTACCTATTGAAAATTACAACGAATGGCCTGAAAGTCTTCGTAAAACTATCACCACGGCTGAAATTGACCAATCATTAGAAGACTACACTACTCTGAATAGTTGTGCATATTGGTTCTATAATTTTGAAAACCTTACCGAAATTACAAATCTACAATATCTGCACACCGACGAAGTTGCGGATATGAGCTATATGTTTGCTTTCTGCTATAAACTAAAAAGCCTTGATTTAAGTAATTTTAATACGGCCAATGTTAAAAATATGGATCGCATGTTTTGTAGATGCGACGACTTAGAAAGTATCAAAATAGGCGATGGATGGAATACCGGAAACGTTATCAATATGGGTGGTTTGTTCAACGGATGCCATAAACTTCAAAATTTCGATTTACACAGGCTAAATACTTCTATGGTAGAAGATATGAGTTACATGTTAAATAGTTGGACAGAAACTACAGTCTTTGATTTAAGCGAATTTGATACACGAAATGTTAAAAATATGCAAGGTATGTTTGCTGGGTGTAGAAATCTTGAGAAAATTATCTTTAATCCAGAATTATTCAAAACCGATAACGTAGAAGACATGAGCGGAATGTTCAGCTCTTGTTACAAATTTTATGATATAGATTTCATCAGTTCATTGAACACAAGCAAGGTAACATCAATGCAAGGTATGTTCTATGAATGTGATGGATTTACGATTCTTGATTTACACACTTTTGATACTCATAATGTCACCAATATGCGTGTTATGTTTCAAGATTGCAGCAATCTACAAGTCGTTAATTTATCCTCTTTCAATACTCAATCAGTTACCGATATGCGTGGTATGTTTGATAATTGTAAATATTTGACAACGATTATTGTATCTGACAATTGGGATTTATCCAACCTATTAAACCATTTTGATGACGACCAAGCTTCAGACAATCATCTTCATATCTTTTCTAGGTGCGAAAACCTCATTGGCAACGACGGAACTAAATACACAGATCCATCCTTAGATCAATTTACAGCCAATGAAAAATATGACAATTATCATCAAGATATCAATTACGCCAAGGTCGATAATGGCTACTTCACCACCGACAGCTACAAAATTTTCTACGACCTTGACGGTGATGGCGAAATAGATAATGTTTCCCAATATGAATGGGAATATACCCCACCTGAAAAATTTGATATTGACAATAGAAACTCCACAATTAATATTCCAAATCTTAAAAACCAAAAGGGCAAAATATTCAAAGGTTGGATAGGCACACCCATTACAGGCTTAACTAAGCCTACCCAAAACATCACTATCACAAAAGATGACATAGGCAATAGAATATACACCGCTGTTTGGGAAGAACAACCTATTAATATCACCATCCCCGACAACCTCATCTATCCCATAAATCCTGAAGAAAACGATGATGCTTGCAACGGCAAAGAAACAAATGTTACACTTACTATTACTTTGCCTGAAGGTGTGAACCCTTCAAAATACAATCTTAATATACCTAACATTTGTAACGAAGAAATGGATCCAACTATAGATGGATATCAACGCATATTTGACATTCCTATTTCCAAAGAAACAAAACCCGGTCGATATGACGGCATTATCACACTCTATTTTAGAGAAAAAGGCCAACCTCATGAAGTTTCTGTACATCTAACCGTAGCAATAGATCAAAACGCAATTCTTCACCTTTACGAAGATGTTATTTTTGTAAACAACCACGATAGTCTATACGGAGGCAATGGAACTTACCAATGGTATAAAGACGGCAAAATAATTCCCAACGCCAACCAACAATATCTCTACGATAAAGAGATGAACAATCATACGTATGCGGCTCGAATGGTTACAATCAAAGACAATATAACGGTATATACCTGCGTAGCTGCAGGAGGTATTGACATATCCAAATCCTCTCCCAACCCCGTTAACACCTATCCAAACCCCGCAGTAGCCAATCAGGAGTTCTCCATCGAAATTATGGATTTTGATTCCGAAGTATCATACGCTATCAAGATATCCAACAGCAACGGCGTAATAGTAAAGGAGATACACGATGCCACGCAGATTTCCACCATTGCCCTTCCCCGCGGAGTATACTCAGGCGCGTTGATAAGCGGCGGCAGAAAGAAAGGATTCAAACTGATAGTGCGGTAAGAAATATTTGATGACATTTTGAAACAAAAAAACATCAAAGAATGTCCTCGTTTAGCAAATAGTTTTGTATCTTTGCCACATAGATTATTAATAGACAACGAATATGAACGCAACGTTATCAATGCCCGTTGGAGCACAGTTACTTGTTAATATCAGCGACATCTCTATGTTGAAAGATATTAAAAAAGCCATAAGTATGCTCAAAGGAGTGGATTCTGTAAAGACTCAAAATGCAAAACCACAGAAAGCCAAACCATCGCTCTACGACCCTGAAACCGGAGAGTTCCTCAGCGAAGAAACTATGAAGGTAATAGAGGATGTACGCAGCGGCAAAGAACAATGTACAACATACTCATCTTTTGAAGAATTTGAAAAATCAATGCGGGCATTGTAATTATGCCATTCTGTCACGTACCAACTGTCAATTGTCAACTGTCAATTGTCAATTATCAACTGCCACATTGTCACCAACCCCCTCCAAAATTATATAATTTTAACCAAAATCACCCTATTTCTTTTAATTTGGTACAACAAATGTTAACCCTTGTTAAACGGTGATACAACTTATTGTGCCGTGCATTATCTTTGCAATATCAAAATCGAATTTAATTACTGACATCAACAACAAAAAACATAAATGGAGGAAAAAACCATGAAAGAACAGAACTTCACCCCTAAAACAGCATTGATAATATTCGCCATAGGATTGGCAGGTGGTTTGGGCGGATTTGCCATAGCAAACGCTCTCTCGCCCGAAAAGGAATCCGAAATAAAAACCATTGTTCAGGCTCCCGCCACTATGCCCACGCTTTTCGATGCCAAAAGCAGCGTAGCCGAAAATATCAACTTTACCACCGCTGCCGAAAAATGTATCGACGGTGTGGTGCACGTTAAAACCAAATACGAGCAAAACGAGGAGCAGATCGACCCCTTCTTCCGCTACTTTTTTGGAATGCCCGATATGCAGGGTCAGCCCTCACAGGCATCTGGCTCTGGTGTAATTATCTCTAAGGACGGTTACATCGTTACCAACAACCACGTGGTAGAAAACAGCACATCAATCGAAGTGGTTCTCAACGACCGCCGCTCGTTCGACGCCAAACTTATTGGTCGCGACCCTGCCACCGACCTCGCTCTTTTAAAAATCGACGCTCCCGACCTCACCGTTATCCCCTTTGGCAATAGCAACGACATCAAAGTGGGCGAATGGGTATTGGCTATTGGCAACCCCTTCAACCTAACATCCACAGTTACAGCCGGAATTGTTAGCGCCAAAGCACGCAACATCAACATTATCAACAATGCCAAAGGTTCGGTAGAATCGTTTATACAAACCGATGCAGCAGTTAACCCGGGCAACAGCGGCGGCGCACTCGTAAATACTGAGGGTCAATTAATTGGCATCAACACCGCCATTGCCTCTCAAACAGGAAACTTTGCCGGATACGCATTTGCAGTACCTGTAAGCATTGTGCAGAAAGTTATCAGCGACCTTATGGAATACGGCACAGTACAGCGTGCTCTCCTCGGTATCAACATCGGCGACGTAACACAAGAGATAGCCGACGAAGCCGGTCTCGACAAAATCAAAGGCGTATACGTGGGTCGTGTAGGTGAAAAATCATCTGCCGAAGATGCCGGTATCAAAGAAAAAGACATTATTCTTTCGGTTGGCGGCAAAAAGACCAACAGCGTAGCCGAATTGCAAGAGGCTGTATCACAGTTCCGTCCCGGCGACAAGACCTCAATTGAATTTATCCACAACGGCAAAACTCAAACCGCCGAGGTAACATTCAAAAATTCAGAAAACACTATGGAGATAAAGAAAGCCTCGTCGCTCGAAATGCTCGGCGCATCGTTTGAGGAACTCTCCAAAGACGACCTTAAAAAATACCATATTACCAACGGCGTACAAGTAGCCGAAATCAATAGCGGCAAACTCCTCAGCGCAGGAGTACGCAAAGGCTTCATCATCACCGAAATCAACGGCACAGCCATCACCTCCATCAGCGACATCCAACGCATGATAGAGAAAACCAAAGGCGGCGTCTTCATCGAAGGCAAATACCCCAACGGCAAAGCGGCCTACTACGCATTTGGATTGTAGAGCACTGACAGCACACATTACTCACCCCGAACATAAACGGCTGAGCCATTTATGTTCGAGGTTACAGAAATACCGTTTTCCAAACGACTTAAATGCTAACCGTCTGGAAGACGGTATTTTTTTGTAACCCTGCACATCGAGCCGCCCGTCGGCGATGATGTGTAGGGTTATACGCAAACAGATCAAAGATACATCATAGAATTTGTATGCAACCGATGACTTTTTCGATATTTTCGAACAACAGCAGATTGACAACACCAACACCCTCGTACATTTAGAAGCCGACTTAGAGAACACCGAATGGTACAATAATTCCATTTACAAGGTTGTCTACGACTACATATTAAAAAATAATCTTCGGGTACCCCGTCAGTTATCATATCCGCCAGCAGATGCTATGACAATCTTTAATCCATTTTCCTTAAACCATGATCACCTCACCGACACCGAAATTAATAACGGAATAGCAAGTGGGATATATGATAGTGGTATGATAACATACAACGTGATATTCTATTGCCGTGACGACGCACGAAGTGTTAAAAATTTAATCCAGAAAAAAGTTACTAGAAAATACACCGATGACGAACAGCGAATACTTAATTCATCTCTTGAATCGTACACTCCGGGAGACTACCCATTCATCATATCATACCGTCTACCAGGCAAAGGGATTGAAACCACTAAGATAACTCGCACATTAAAATTTTGATGATAAAAATAATCATCCAAATAACTCATTATTTTCGATACCAATTCATATCCCACCCCCTTTTGTTGACGCCTCACATAGCCGGCAACCAAAGGGATGGGATTTTTTTTGCAAAAATCATCACAATAATTTGCTCATTTACAAAATGTTTTATACATTTGTGACAAATTGAAAGTTGAACTTTCAATTTGTCACAAATTAAGATATTATGCTGATAAACAGAATATTAAAAGACATTCTTTCGTCGGTATTTGATTATTTGCCGGTAGTAACTCTCACTGGTCCGCGTCAGTCGGGCAAAACCACATTATGCCGAAAACTATTTAGCGAACTGCCGTATGTAAATCTCGAAGACGAAAGTGTATTGTCAGAAATAGATTACGACCCAAAACGGTTTCTCGCCAAATACCCCAACGGAGTAATTATCGATGAGGCTCAACGCTTTGCAAAAATATTTTCTTACCTTCAAGTGGCTGTTGACGAAGATAGAATGACCGATTCAACAAAACGACGTTACATAGTTACAGGAAGTTCTAATTTTGCCTTGATGCAAAATGCTACTCAATCAATGGCAGGCAGAACGGCTGTGCTAACCTTATTACCATTGTCGGTAGAAGAAATTCTGTCCCAATATCCCAAAACAGAAACTTCGCAACTAATATTGAACGGCGGTTACCCTGCTGTGTGGACTTCGGGCAACGAGGCTAGGCAGTTATTGATTTCAAACTACTATACAACATACATCGAGAGAGACCTGCGGCAACTCATCAACATCAAAGACCTACATCTGTTTAATACATTTGTGCGATTGTGCGCAGGCAGAATAGGTACTGAATTCAACGCATCGTCGTTGGCAAGCGATATTGGCGTAAGCGCTACAACAGTTAGGTCGTGGATTAGCATTTTAGAAACGTCTTACATTGTGCATTTTGTGCAACCATATTATGCCAACATCAATAAAAGGCTGACCAAATCACCAAAATTGTTTTTCCACGACACAGGGCTTGCCACTTGGCTTCTTGGTATCAACACCAAAGAACAACTTGATGTTCATCCTTTACGCGGTTCACTATTTGAAAATATGGTTGTTAACGAAATAATTAAACAGAAATTAAATCGAGGACAAAATCCGCAACTATTTTTTTACCGAGACCAGCAACAACACGAGGTTGACATTCTCGAAGAAATGCCAGACGGAAGTTTGCGAGCCTACGAAGTAAAATCAGCAATGACCTACCGCCAAGATTTCTTTACACAATTATCGTACATCCGCAAAACCCTCGGCAACAAAATCATCTCCACCCGAGTAATTTACGACGGGGATCAGGAAAACAACCAAGATTTTGACGGCATAATCAATTTCAGGAACCTCAAAACCGTATAAACCAAAAATCACCCCATCAATAAACATTATTTCCATTTTCAATTTCTCTATTCAAAAAATAAATTATAATTTTGCACATTGATAAAAAAACAATTTCAATCAGAACATTAAAACTAATAAAATGGCAAAAGTAAGAGGTGCGGTAGTAGTAGACACCGAGCATTGCAAGGGTTGTGGACTTTGTGTAGAAGCCTGCAAATTTGATGTTTTGGCACTTTCGCACAAAGTGAACCTCAAAGGCTACAACTTCGCAGAAATGAAAAATCCGGCAAACTGCACCGGATGTACCAACTGTGCCACAGTTTGTCCCGACACAGTAATAACAGTTTATAGGGCAAAAACCGACAATTAAAAAACAAACATATCGAAATGGGAGAACTCAGACTAATGAAGGGCAACGAAGCCCTTGCTGAAGCAGCCATCCGCGCAGGCGTGGACGCTTACTACGGCTATCCCATTACCCCGCAGAGCGAGGTTATGGAATACCTTATGGCAGCCAACCCTATCAAAACCACTGGCATGGTAGTGTTGCAGGCCGAAAGCGAAGTTGCTTCTATCAACATGGTATATGGAGCCGCCGGAGCAGGCAAAAAGGCTATGACATCATCTTCTTCGCCGGGCGTAAGCCTTATGCAAGAGGGTATTTCGTACATCGCAGGCGCAGAATTACCCTGTGTAACGGTAAACGTTGTACGCGGAGGTCCAGGACTTGGCACAATTCAGCCTTCACAAGCAGATTATTTCCAAACTGTTAAAGGCGGCGGACACGGCGACTACAAACTTATCACACTCGCCCCCGCAAGCGTTCAAGAAATGGCTGATTTTCTTAAACTTGCCTTCGACCTCGCATTCAAATACCGCAATCCGGCAATGATACTCAGCGACGGTGTAATAGGTCAGATGATGGAAAAAGTAGAACTTTTCGACCCCATTCCACGACGCACCGACGAAGAGGTAAAAGAGCAATGTCCGTGGGCTACCACAGGCCGCAAAAAAGGCACTCCCCACCGCGTTATCACATCGCTCAACCTTGTTGCATCGGTTCAAGAGGCTTTCAACCAGAAACTTCAAGACAAATACGCCAAAATTCAGGAAAACGAAGTACGCTGCGAACTTATCAACTGCGACGATGCAGAATATATCATTGTGGCATACGGCAGTAGCGCACGCACAAGTATGAAGGCGGTAGACCTTGCCCGCGCCAAAGGCATCAAAGCAGGCTTGCTCCGTCCTCAAACCCTGTGGCCATTCCCCGAAAAACAAATTCAGGCACTCTGCGCACACGCCAAAGGATTCCTTACCGTAGAAATGAGCGCAGGACAAATGGTAGAAGACGTTCGCCTTGCAGTAAACGGCAAAGTTCCCGTACAGCACTACGGACGCATGGGCGGCATGATAGCATCGCCCGGCGACATACTTGCAGCATTAGAAAACTTCATCAACAGCACTAAATAATCATGGCAGAAGAACTTAATATCAACGACATAATAAAAGAAGAAAACTGCGTGTTTAAGAAAACACGCCTTCTTACCGACAAGCCCCTCTCCTTCTGTCCCGGCTGCGGACACGGTGTAATTCACCGCATAACGATGGAGGCCATTGAAGAACTCGGCATCGAAGAAGAAACCATAGGCATAGCACCCGTAGGATGCGCAGTATTGGCATACGAGTTTTTCGATATTGATATGCAAGAAGCAGCGCACGGACGCGCACCCGCACTTGCAACAGGTATCAAACGCGTTTATCCTAAAAAATACGTGTTCACCTACCAAGGCGACGGCGACCTCGCAGCCATCGGCACTGCCGAAACAATGCACTCTTGCAACCGTGGCGAAAACATCCTCATCATCTTTGTAAACAACGGCATCTACGGTATGACAGGCGGACAGATGGCTCCCACCACCCTCGAAGGCGCAAAAACAGCCACCTGCCCCTACGGTCGCGACGTTACCACAATGGGCTACCCGATCCGCATCACCGAATTAGTAGCACAATTGCCCGGCGTAAGGTATGTAACCCGTCAGAGCGTTCACACACCCGCCGCAGTACGCAAAGCCAAAGCCGCTATCAAAAAGGCATTCCAATACCAGAGTGAAGGCAAACAAGGCACATGCTTTATCGAAGTGGTGTCGAACTGCAACAGCGGTTGGAAAATGACTCCCTCGCAAGCCAACAAGTGGATGGAAGAAAACACCTTTAAATATTACGTGCCCGGCGACATCAAGGACGATTACAAACTTCTCCGCGAGGTAACCAACTTTAATAAAGAAAACTAAGCACTTACCACAATGACAAACGAAGAAATAATAATAGCAGGATTCGGCGGACAGGGCGTTCTCTCCATGGGCAAGATACTCGCATACAGCGGTATAATGCAGAATTTGGAAGTAAGTTGGATGCCCTCATACGGACCCGAGATGCGCGGCGGAACAGCCAATGTTACCGTAATACTCAGCAACGAACGCATTTCGTCGCCCATCCTCAGCGCATACGACACCGCCATAATACTCAACCAACAGAGTCTCGACAAGTTTGAGCCTATGGTAAAACCCGGCGGCACACTTATCTACGACGACAACGGCATATCCGTTCCCCCGTCGCGCAAAGACATCAGCGTATACCTTGTGCAGGCAGCCAAAGCAGCATCAGAAAAGAATATGAGCAAGATATTCAATATGATAGTTCTCGGCGGCTACCTCAAAGTAAACCCGATAGTATCGCTCGAAAACGTGGAGGCAGGACTCAAAAAATCTCTCCCCGAACGCCACCACAAACTCATCCCCGCCAACATCGAGGGACTCAAACTCGGCGCGGAGATAATACAGAAGATAAGGTAATATTCAGCTATATTAAAGGCTACAATCTTAAAAAACGTGGCGCATTTACAATGTGCCACGTTTTTTTTGCAATCTCCAACTGACAATTTTTACAAAAAAACATCTCAAAAAAAAACGCAATCATCTGAACCAATTATCGTTAAAAATTTATCAACAAGTTATCAACAGCAATGTGGATAATTTTTGTGGTAAAAAGTGGTAAAAAGTGGTGGCAAATGGTTGCATTTCTCAAAAAAACCGTCTAATTTTGGAGTGTGAAATTAAAGCCAAAAATGATGACGGTTTTTACAGGAGATTTTGACGTAAAACTCGATGCCAAAGGCAGATTCCTCTTCCCCGCCTCGCTGTTGCAGCAAGCCGGAGAAGAAGGACAGGAAACTTTTGTCATCAAAAAAGACATCTACGAACCCTGCCTCACGGTATTCACAAAGGGGGAATGGGAGCGTCAAGTGGAAACCATACGCAAAAATCTCAATCCTTTCAACCGTCAGCACAATATCTTTTTGCGCGAATTTTTCAAAGACACCGCGGAATGTTCGTTAGACTCCAACAACCGAATGGTAATACCAAAAAGGCTTGTTCAAGCAGTAAATTTACAAAGCGACATCTGCATTTTAGGTCTCGATACAAAGATTGAAATATGGTCAAAAGAAGACTATGAAAAAAGTCACCCGACACCTGAAAATTTTGCACTATTAGCAGAAAATATTCTTGGGAACTTAGATGAAATATAATTTTTTTTTACATTTGCACAATATTAATTAACAAATAATTTGAATGACCACTAACTATCACATACCGGTAATGTTGCAAGAGTGCATCGAAGGGCTGAATATCAACCCCGACGGCATTTATGTTGACGTTACTTTTGGCGGAGGTGGACATTCTAAGGCTATATTACAGAAACTCAGCAACAAAGGTCGTTTAATCGCTTTTGATCAAGATTCAGATGCTGCCAAAAACCTCCCAAACGACAAGCGGATAACATTTTACCAGACCAATTTCAGATATTTTGCAAACTTTCTGCTTCTCGAAGGTGTGAAAGCCGATGGCATCATCGCCGACCTCGGAGTTTCGAGCCACCATTTCGACGACGAACAGCGCGGATTCTCTTTCCGATTTGAAAACGCACCATTAGATATGCGTATGAACCGTCAGTCAGACTTTACCGCAGCCACTCTCTTATCTTCCTATTCACAAGAACAACTCAAAAACGTTTTTGTGGAGTATGGCGAAATCAAAAATGCATGGAAACTTGCACAGAACATCGTAGCCTACCGCGCACAGCACTCTATCAGCACCACTGCCGACCTTATTGCCGCCGCTGGCAACTGCATACCTGCACACAGCGAAAACAAATACCTCGCTACACTATTCCAAGCCCTCAGAATCGAAGTCAACGGCGAAATCGACGTTCTCGAAGAGTTCCTACTCTCCACACCCGACGTGGTTAACGAGGGAGGACGCCTTGTAATAATGACCTACCATTCGCTCGAAGACCGCCCCGTAAAAAACTTTATCAAATCGGGCAACATTCAAGGTATCGAACAAAAAGACGTATACGGAAACATTATCGCACCCTTCTCCGCCGTTAACCGCAAGGTTATTACTCCGTCGGAGCAAGAACTCTCTCTCAACCCCCGTTCTCGCAGCGCAAAACTCCGAATTGCTCAAAGACAAGTTCTTACTACTCATTAAATTGCAAGGTTATGACAAACGACTTTCTATTTGACACCGACACCGACATCGACATCAGCAACGACATTGCTGAAATGCCACCCGAATTAGGCAACAACACCTTGGAGAACGAGGAAGAACGTCTAAACGAGGCATACGACCGTGTTTCGCGCAACGGTGCCATGCCCGACCCCGCTGCATACGGTTTCAGCGAAACTGGCAACGAAATCGATGACCCGTTTTCAAACCGCATGATGAACGACGGAGCAAACTTCGGATACAATGGAGACGACTTCAGCATGGGCTACATGCCTCCACCACTGCCCGGATACGACGAAAACCAAACCGAAGGCGAATACAACGAAGAAAACGAAGACGATGACGAGGATCTTTCATTGCTGCAGATGCTCAACAGCAAGCATGTACCTTTCCCTAAACTCATTCGCAAAATAATTAAGCCTATGATGTTTATTGTAACAATGAGCATTTTAGTAACCACTTACAATAGGATAATAGAATACGACCTTACAGAAATATCCAAACTCACAAAAAAGATTGAAAACTGCAAAGGTGAGTCGATCATAATCACAAACGAACTTGCAAAATTCTGCAAAGAGAGCGAAGTTGCCGAAAGAGTGGAAACACAATCTCTTGGAATACACCCACTCAAAGAACCAGCTCAATATTTTGTAGTAGCAAAATACAATCGTCCTGACACTCTCAAAGACGAGAAACAACTATTCAAAGAGCACTGGAAACAGCTTCAAAAACAGAAACAGCAAAATAACGCAAAATAAAACAGAACCACCATGGGACCTGGAAACGACATAAGGAAGAACATAATATACAAAATGGTATTTGTCTACATTATGATATTGTTGATTACAGTAGCCATAATAGTTCAGATAATATACCTACAATCAATACCAGAAGAGGTGTGGGCCGACAAGATGCGTGCAGAACGCACCGAGAACAAATACACCAAACGCGGCGACATTCTCTCGTCCGACGGATACTATCTGGCTGCATCTGTTCCTGTATGCTCGGCATTCTGGGATCTCCAAGTAGTGAAACCCGACACATTCAACAAATATGTCGACACTCTTGCTGCATGTATGAGCGGCTATTTCAAAGACCAACCCAAAGATGCATACAAACAAGATTTTATCAAAGCCAAACAAGCAGGCAAACGCTATTTCAAAATCAAAACAGGTCTTACAACCCAGCAACTCAACCACATAAGCAAATTTCCCATTTTCCGAATGTCAAAAAACAAATCGGGATTTATTCGCGAAACCGACTATAAGCGCCAAGTGATCGACAACCTTATGGCTCGTCGCACAATAGGCATACCTGATACCAACGGACGGTTTATTATTGGCATCGAAGGCGCATACAACGATATTCTCCAAGGAAACAAATATGTACAGCAAATGCACAAGCTTCCAAGCGGTGAATTCGTCCCTTACAACATTTGGGAAGAGGAAGACAAAATTCCTGGTTGTGACGTGGTTAGCTCAATTAACCTCAACATTCAGGACATTACAGAAAAAAGCCTCCTCAAGCAGTTACAAAAATATAAGGCACAGGCAGGCACGGCAGTGGTAATGGAAGTAAAAACAGGCAAAATCCGTTCAATGATAAGCCTCTTGCGCGACTCTGTATCAGGCAGATACTCCGAAACACGCAATCTCGCTGTTGCCAACCCATCAGAACCTGGTTCTACCTTCAAACTGGCATCCATGATAGCAATCTTGGAATCCGGTGCTTACGACGTCAACGACACTATCGACACTGGCGATGGAACACTCATCATCTCCGACCAATTTACCATGCGCGACGACCACAAGGAGGGCTTCGGCAAAATAACTGTCAAAGACGTGTTTGCACAATCTTCAAATGTAGGATTCGGAATTATGGCCATCACTGGATTCGACAACAGCAACACCAAGTACGCCGATCCGAGGCTCAACAACCGAAGAGCGAGCCGATCTATCACCTATTTCTACGACCTTCTATACAACATGAAGCTCAACGAACCTACAGGCATAAAAATAAAAGGTGAAACTCGGCCAGGAATCCTATATCCCGACAAAAATCCAAAATACTCTATCACCACATTGCCCCAAAACTCAATTGGATACGAGCTCAAGGTAACACCTCTTCAAACTCTTACGCTATACAATGCAGTTGCCAACAATGGTGTGATGGTTCGTCCACAGACTATTGAATCGGTAAAGCTATACGGCGATGTAAAACAAGAATTTGAAACCGAAATCATCAACTCTTCAATCTGCAGCCAGTCGACACTCAAAAAAGTGCAGCAGATGCTTGTTAGCGTTGTACAGAGAGGTACAGCTCAAAACATCAAATCCGACAAATATATAATTGCCGGCAAAACTGGTACTGCGCAAATTTACAAAGGTCGCATAAAAACCAACAAGCATCAAGCCTCGTTTGCAGGATACTTCCCCGCCGACAATCCTAAATACTCGTGCATAGTGGTAATATACGAACCCGAAGGCAGCATCTATGGCAACAGGGTGGCAGCTCCGGTTTTCAAAGAGATTGCCGACAAGATCTACACCTACGATTACGACATGCAACGTAAAGAGTTTAACATTGCCAAACTAGAAGACTCAAAATCAGTACCTTCCACACGAATTGGACACAGGGCTGTAATAGACAGAGTATTATCAAAACTGCGCGTTGAGGCTGTTACCGACGAACAATCCAACACCACTTGGGTGCAGACTCGCCCCACCGACAACAACAAAAAAATAGCCATCGACAGCTACACTCCAATACACGGAACTATTCCTAACGTTAAAGGAATGGGGCTAAAAGACGCCTTATATTTACTCCGAAGTCTGGACCTCTCGGTAAAGGTTATCGGACACGGCGTTGTTAAACGACAGAGCATTCCGCCAGACACCCAAGTAAAAAAAGGCATGAACATCACAATAGAATTAGGATAACAATTTAATATTCAACAATATGCAATTGCAACAACTGATACAAGGCATTAAAACCGAACAAACACAGGGTAATCTTTCGGTAGATATTACTGAAATTACATCCGATTCGCGAAAAGCAGCTCCGGGAGTATGCTTTATTGCTGTTCCGGGAACAAAAACCGACGGACACGCATACATAGCCGACACCATCAGCAAGGGTGTTGCGGCTGTGGTGTGCATGCACATGCCAAGCAACGCCCCCGAAAATGTAGCATTTGTTGTAGTAGACGACACCGCCGATGCCATTGGCAAGATTGCCTCGGCTTTCTACGGCTTTCCATCTGAGCATCTCACACTCGCAGGTGTAACAGGTACCAACGGCAAAACCACCACCGCCACACTTTTATATAATATGTTCCGTCTGATGGGACACAAGGCAGGACTTCTCTCCACCGTTGAAAACCGAATCGACGACAAAGTATATCCTGCCGTGCAAACCACTCCCGACCCCATCACCATTAACCGTCTGATGGCAGAGATGGTAGAATCGGGCTGCGAATACTGCTTTATGGAGGTAAGCTCGCACTCAATTGTCCAGAAACGAATCAGCGGATTAAACTTCCGCCTAGGCATATTCTCAAACATCACACTCGACCACTTAGACTATCACAAAACATTCTTGGAGTACATCAAAGCCAAGAAACTCTTTTTCGACAACCTGCCCGCCACAGCATTCGCCCTCACCAACGGCGACGACAAAAACGGCATGGTGATGGTGCAGAACACAAAGGCGCAAGTTAAGACCTACGGATTAAAAAATTTCTACGACTTTAAAGCCACAGTTTTGGAGAGCAACTTTGAAGGTATGCTACTCAATATCTGCGGCAAAGAGATGTGGACATTCCTTCCCGGGCAGTTCAACGCCTACAACGTTCTCGCAGTTTATAGTGCTGCGGTGCTTCTTGGGCAGAATCCCGACGACGTGCTCACCGCTCTCAGCGCAATGCGTTCGGTACGCGGACGTTTCGACATAGTAAACCTTGCAGGCATTACAGCCATCGTTGACTACGCCCACACTCCCGACGCACTCGAAAACGTACTCAAAACCATCGGACAAATTCGCATTGCTCCACAAAAAATCATCACTGTATGCGGCTGCGGTGGCGACCGCGACAAGAGCAAGCGTCCCATTATGGCAAAAATAGCCGTTCAATATTCCGACAAGGTTATCCTCACATCCGACAATCCGCGCACAGAAAACCCAGACGCTATTCTCGACGACATGTTCGCTGGATTAGACACTCCTGCGCTCAAATCGGTTGCCATACGCATCACCGACCGCCGCGCCGCTATACAGGCAGCATGCTTTGCCGCCCAAAAAGGCGACATCATCCTCATTGCTGGCAAGGGTCACGAAACATATCAAGACGTTATGGGAGTAAAATCTCATTTCGACGACAAAGAAATTGTAACACAACAGTTAGAACTTTTAAATACAACTAAATAATGCTCTATTATCTCTTTAAATATTTGCAAGAATTAGGCGTACCGGGCTCAGGATTGTTCAACTACATATCCTTCCGCTCTGGCATGGCTGTCATCACGTCGCTGCTCATAACAATGATATTCGGCAAGCGGTTTATCAACTATATGCGCCGCCGACAAATTGGAGAATCGGTTCGCGACCTATATCTCGATGGACAAAAGCAGAAAACTGGTACTCCCACCATGGGCGGAATAATGATAATAGCCGCCATAGTGATACCTGTGCTACTATTTGCTGAACTTAGCAACACCTATATATTATTGTTGCTGTTCACCACCATCTGGCTTGGAGGTGTTGGATTCGCCGATGATTATATAAAGGTGTTCCGCAAAAACAAAGACGGACTCAACAGCCGCACTAAACTTGCCGCACAGATATTTCTCGGAGTGGCAATAGGGCTTTCAATCTATCTTAGCCCCGATATTCTTGTCCGCGAAAATCCCGTTATCACCACACCTGAAGACGTGGAGCAGTTTATTGAAGAAGATGGACTTGAGGATATCAACTACACACCCAACGATGTCAAATCGCTCAAGACCACACTTCCGTTTGTAAAAGACAACGAGTTCGACTATTCAAAAATAGCCTTCTTTATTGACAGCAACAAGTATCCTTGGGTTGGCTGGGTAATTTTCATTGGAATTGTAACATTTATAATTACAGCAGTTTCAAACGGAGCCAATATGACCGACGGATTAGACGGACTTGCATCTGGCACGTCGGCGGTGTCGGCAGCCACATTGCTTGTATTTGCCTACCTTTCGGGCAATGCCATATTTTCGCAATATCTAAAAATAATGTATCTACCTGGCATAGGCGAACTTGTGGTATTCTCCTCGGCATTTATCGGAGCCACTATAGGTTTCCTTTGGTACAATGCCTATCCTGCCCAGATATTTATGGGCGACACAGGCAGCCTTACCATCGGCGGCATAATTGCTGTAATTGCCATATTGGTGCGCAAGGAGTTGCTCATACCCATTTTCTGCGGTATTTTCTTAATCGAAAACATCAGCGTAATGGCTCAGGTGTGGTACTTTAAGCGTACTCTCAAAAAATACGGCTGCGGCATGCACCTGTTTTTGATGGCGCCGTTGCACCATCATTATCAAAAGAAAGGAATCCCCGAACCCAAAATAGTGGCGAGGTTTATAATAGTGGCCATCATTTTGGCAGTAATATCAGTTATCACATTAAAAATCAGATAAAAATGGCAAAAAAAATATCGATACTCGGAGCTGGCGAAAGCGGAATAGGCGCAGCAATATTGGCGAAGAAAAAAGGATTCGACGTTTTTGTGTCCGACTGTGGTACTATCAAAGAAAATTATATAGCACAATTGCAAAAATATAATATACCCTTTGAACAAGGTAGCCATAGCGAAGAAAAAATACTATTATCCGACGAAGTAATAAAGAGTCCCGGCATCAGAAACAATGCTCCTTTGATACTCAAACTAGTTGAAAAAAGCATTCCAGTGATATCCGAAATAGAATTTGCCGCTAGATACACCAATGCAGTAAAAGTGTGCATTACAGGAAGCAACGGCAAGACAACTACCACAGAATTAACATACAAAATTTTCAAGGATGCTGGACTTAATGTCGCCATCGCAGGAAACGTTGGCAAGAGTTTTGCACTACAAGTTGCTGAAAATGACTATGATTATTATATAATTGAGCTAAGCAGTTTTCAACTTGACAATATGTACAAGTTTAAAGCTGAAATTGCCATTCTGCTAAATGTAACCCCCGATCATCTCGACCGTTACGACTACAAGATGCAGAATTACACCGATTCAAAATTCAGAATAACCCAAAACCAAACCCCAGAAGACATCTTCATCTATTGTGCCGACGATCCGGTTACAGCCGACGAAGTAAAAAAACGCAAGTTTATTCAAAAACTAGCGCCGTTTTCAATTAAAAACGAACAAGTTACAGGCTCCTACATAAATAACGGAAATATGATTATCAAACTTGAACACAACGAGGCCGTAATATCCACGGCCGACTTCCAATTAGAAGGACAGCACAACATGTACAACAGCATGGCGGCGGGCATTGCGGCTATGGCTTGCAACATCCGCAGCAACTCCATACGCAAAAGTTTCGAAACCTTCAAGGGTCTAGAGCACCGTTTAGAGCATTTCTTATCGGTTCGCGGAGTTGAGTTTGTCAACGACTCCAAAGCCACCAACGTCAACTCGGTTTGGTATGCCCTCGAAAGCATCAAAACTAAAGTTATCTTAATCCTTGGTGGTATCGACAAGGGTAACGATTACAGCGAGCTTTTCAGCCTTGTAAAACAAAAGGTTAAAGCTATTGTTGCTCTCGGCGTCAACAACAAACCCATCCACGACGCTTTTGATGGAATGGTAGAAGTTATCGACACACAAAGCATGGAAAACTGCGTAAAAACCTGCTTCCTACTTGCCGACAAAGGCGACACTGTACTACTTTCGCCTGCCTGCGCAAGTTTCGACCTCTTCTCTTGCTACGAAGATCGTGGCGAGCAGTTCAAAGAGTGCGTTCGCAACCTATAAATTAGGTGCGAATCCTCTTTTTATCTATCACCGACACTCAAAAAACTCAAAAAGCATACGGAAAATGAAAAACAAATTATTCAGTATTTTCAAAGGCGATAAATGGATCTGGAGCTGTTTCCTGGTCTTGTTAGGAGTATCGCTGATGTTTATACACAGTACCACTGGCTCACTCGAATACCATAGGCACAACACCCCAGTGCACTATTTGATTAGCCAGAGCGTGTTTGTTATTGGAGCTATCTTGGTGGCATTGGTTATGAGCAACATTTCGTACAAAAAGCTATTCAACCTTGCCAATTTCCTACTCGGAACCAGTGTGTTGCTTTTGCTAATTACGCTGATTTTTGGCGATGCCACCAACGATGCCAAGCGATGGCTGCACATCCCCATCATCGACCAAACCATCCAGACCTCCGACCTTGCGAAAATATGCCTGACAATTTTTGTGGCGAAAACCATGGCCACCCACCAGCGCGACGACGAGGACATCAAAAAAGGAGCTATCATTTCGGCTATTGCCACAGCTATTGTTTGTGTGCTGATTCTGCCTGCCAACCTTTCTACGGCGCTCCTTATCGGAATCACCACCGTAGTACTTTTGATTATAACGCGTGTAAAAATCAAGCACATACTTATTGTGGGTAGTTGCGCTGCCCTTATAGGGCTACTCGGAGTAATGGCCTTAGGAAAAACAGGTACCCTCAAACGTGCCGAAACTTGGGTAAACCGTATTGAAGCATTTGTTCAAAACGACGACACAAAAACAAAAAAAGACAACTTTCAAGCAGAACAAGCCAAAATTGCTATTTCGCGAGGCGGCTTAATAGGGCAGGGATCTAGCGCCAGCATGCAGAAAAACGTTCTTCCGCACCCCTACTCCGACTTTATTTTCGCATCCATCATCGAAGAACGAGGCCTTATTGCTGGGTTGTTCATCATAGCGATGTACATAGTGCTTATGCACAGAAGCGTAATAACGGCAAAATACCAATCGAGTTCGTTCCCAGCCTTTCTCTGCATAGGGCTTGCGCTCAACATTGTGCTGCAAGCCATCTCAAATATGATAGTGGCGGTTAACCTAATGCCAGTAACGGGGCAACCATTACCAATGATAAGCATGGGCGGAACAGCACTGATAATATCGTCGGTTTCAGTTGGTATTATACTTAACATAAGCCGCTATTCAGAACAAGAAGGCAAAGAAAAAGAAAAACAAGAAGTGGAAGAAAACGACCGAGAACAAAACATCGAGGACATAACCGACTACCCCTTCATCATTGGATAAAAACTTAACACCGAGCATTATGAAAGTAATAATTGGAGGCGGAGGCACAGGCGGACACGTTTTTCCAGCCATTGCCATAGCACAAGCCATAAAAAAAGCCGCACCCGACACAGACATACTTTTTGTGGGAGCGCAAGACAAAATTGAGATGGAGAAAGTGCCAGCCGCCGGATTCAAAATCATTGGACTGCCAGCGGCGGGTTTGCAACGCAAGCTCACACTCAAAAACCTCGCCTTGCCGTTCAAACTGCTTAAATGCGCCAGAATGTCAAAGAAGATAATCAAAGACTTCAAACCCGACATTGCAATTGGCGTAGGTGGATATGCCTCAGGACCCATTCTACGTGCCGCGTCCAAAGCCGGAGTACCTATCATGCTCCAAGAGCAGAATTCACACGCAGGACTCACCAACAAAATGCTCGCCGATAAGGCGGTTAAGATTTTCACCGCCTACAAAAACATGGACAAATATTTCGACCCAGCCAAAACTATGCTCACAGGCAATCCTGTACGCGCCGACATAGCCGAAAACAACTCCTCGCGCGAAGAGGCAATACAACATTTCAATCTCAACCCCGACAAAAAAACTATTTTGATAATAGGAGGAAGTCTCGGAGCCGGCACTATCAACAAAAGCATGCTCAAATTTGCCGAAAAATTCCAAGCCGAAGGCAACATACAAATCATTTGGCAAACTGGCAAATACTATTGGGATAATATCGAAGCTGCAATGAAAACCAAAAAATGCCCCGACATACATCCTACGGCATTTGTTAAACGCATGGACCTAGCTTACAAGGCTGCCGACATTGTGGTTTCGCGTTCGGGTGCGCTATCGGTTTCAGAATTGTGCCTCGCTGCAAAACCAGTAATTTTCATACCATCGCCAAACGTCGCCGAAGACCATCAGACCAAAAATGCAATGGCACTTGTCAACGAAAACGCTGCTGGAATTATCAAAGATTGCGAGGCAGAAGATATTTTTTTCGAAAAAATACAAAATTTATGCAATGATAGCGAAACAATGCATACATATTCAAAAAATATTTATAAATTAGCAGTTAAAAACTCGGCGGATATTATCGCCGAAGAAGTTATAAAATATGCTAATAATAAATTAAAACAACAATAAATAAATACAACGATGAAACGCATCAAATCATTAATCATATCGGCAGCTGTATTAATTTCAGCTACGGGAATCCAAAGCTGCAACAATGCTCCATATCAAAAAACCAACGCCAAAAACCGTCTGGCAAGCGTTACCCAACAGGCAATCACAGATATGAGCGAAATCTACGCCAACATAGAGGACGTTACCATCACCAACGAATTTGACAACGCCCTTGCTGGTGTTCTTTCAAACCAAGAACTCAACTACAACCCAATTGCAGCCACCAACGAGACCCTCAGAGAAAAAATCACTATCTTTAATCTATACAGAATAGCAGTTCACGAATATTCAAAACTCACAAGCGCTGAATCAAACCTCAAATCGCTTGCACCATTTAGCAACGCTTGCTCGTCAATCACAAAAAAATTCAGTAATTCGCAAGACACTGTACTCGTGAATATTGCCAACTCAATCAACTCTTACATCTCTTCTCAAAGATTCAACATCGACCAAGTGATGAAACTTTTAATCAACAGCCTCGACATCATTTGGCAAAACGACACAAAAAACTGGAACAACCTTCTCAACGAATCGTTCACCTCATATCAAGACGCCATCAACAACATCCCCGAAGAAAGTTTCAACGAAGAAAAGCTTGCAAAATACGTCTACCAACCATACGAAGGCAAAACAGCCCTAGTACAAGCATACAAGCTCAATCTCATTAAAGAACGTTACGACTATATCCGTGGATTTGTAAACAGTCAAGACAACATCACCATCGCGTTGAAACATCTCTGCGAAGTATCCAAAGCCCTTCTTAATGTAAAAGACATTGAACAAATCAACAACGACATTAGCAAAGCCGAGGCTGCGCTCAATTCGGTCAACTACGGACAAAACAACGATGCACAATGAACCAGTTTGAAAACATAAAAAACGTTTACCTACTCGGCATAGGCGGCATAGGAATGAGCGCTCTCGCAAGATATTTTAATGCGGAAGGGTTCAACGTATATGGCTACGACCTTACCGAAACATCTCTCACTCGTCAACTACAAAGCGAAGGCATCTCTATTATCTATCAAGACGACCCACAACAGATTCCCGACGAGCTTGTGCTCACAAACAAGAGCACCATGGTAATTTTCACACCTGCAATTCCCAAAGAAAACAAACTTTACAACTTTTTTATAGAAGGCGAGTACCTCATGCTCAAACGCGCCAAGGTACTCGGAATCATTGCCAACAGCTACAAAACAATCGCGGTATCAGGCACCCACGGCAAAACCACTAACTCATGCACAATTGCCAATATTTTACAAGAGTCGGGCATCGACAGCTTTGCTTTTCTCGGCGGAATATCAAAAAATCTCAACAGCAACCTAATGCTCCCATCAAAAAACGAGAGCTTTGCTGATACCGAAACCTTACTTGTAGCCGAGGCCGACGAATACGACCGTTCGTTTTTATGGATCAACCCGTTTGCAACAATCATCACCTATGTCGACGCCGACCATCTCGACATCTACAAAAACCGCGACGACATTGTATCTACATTCAACAGATTTGCACAATCAACACATCACAACGGATTTGTTGTTGTAAACAAAAAGATCGATAGTCTAATCGACACAGCAGGCATCAAAAAAATCACTTACTCAGAATCAGACCCCTCTGCCGACTACTACGCCGACAACATCCGCTTAGAAAACGGAAAATACACTATCGATGCTCACACACCTTTGGGCACCGTTGCCGACATCACAATCGGAGCAAGAGGAAGAGTAAACATCGAAAACACAATGGCTTGTTTAGCCACTTGCCAGAACATAGGCATCAAAATGGCTGGAATAAAGCAAGGAATCGCCACATTCAAAGGCGTTCAGCGAAGGATGGACATACACATCTACACGCCAGAAATGGTATACATCGACGACTACGCACACCATCCCCGCGAACTAGAAGCCACAATCACATCGGCTAAGCAACTATATCCCGAACGCAAAACCTTAGGCATTTTCCAGCCGCACCTTTACTCAAGAACAAAAGATTTCGCCGAAGGATTCGCTAAAAGTCTTGATTTATTGGACGATATAATCCTTATGGACATATATCCTGCTCGCGAAAAACCAATAGAAAACGTATCATCGCAGATGATTGCCGACTTGATGAAAAATAAAAATGTAGTAATTTTAAACGAAATATCTCAAATAATTAATCACATAAAGCAAAAAAATACAAAACTTTTACTAACTTTGGGCGCAGGAAATATCGATAAACTCGTAAAACCGCTCTCAGACGCATTTTCAAAACTTTAAAAACTTACACAAAAGTGAAGAAAGGCACGTTAAAAAATATCGGAATAATAATAGGCTCAGTTTTCTTTGCCGCAGCCGTCATATACTCTTCGTCAAAATTTCGCGATACATTATGCGCATCTATCGACGTCACCATCAAAGACTCGGCTCAGATAGGCTTTATCAACTATAACGACGTGCTCCGAATAATTCACAACAGCAGCAAAGTGTCGATATTGGGCAACAAGCTAAGCGAAATCAACCTCGACGAAATGGAGACTTTCCTAAAAAATCAGCCATACATCCGCAAAGCCGACATCTACAAAACAGTAAACGGACACCTTAAAATCGACATCCAGCAGCGCCATCCCATTGTAGAAATCATCACAAACAGCAACAATAGTTTCTACATCGACGACGACGGCACTATTTTTCCCGCAAGCAAAAAAGGACGCGCACCCAACATCATGGTGGCCAACGGGTTCATCAACGACAAATACGATTTTTCTAAGCAAAACACATACAACATCTACAACGAAAACATCAAAACCTCCAAAGAAGCAGAAATTTTCCGTCTGGCGCGGCTTATCGCAAAAGACGACTTTTGGAGAGACCAAGTAGAACAAATATACGTTACCGAAGCCAACGAATACGAAATAGTACCGCTCGTAGGTCCTAAGATACTGGAATTAGGCACAATAGAAAACTACGACGAAAAACTATTCTACCTTAAATCGTTCTTCACCAACGGACTAAAAAAAACCGGCTGGAACAAATACCAGTCGATAAGTGTTAAATACAAAGGACAAATTGTATGCACAAAAGCAATATAATTTATTAACAAGGAAAAACATATAAATAGAACTAATATTTTAAACTACTATGCCGTGTAAAAACATTATCGCAGCCATCGACATTGGCACGTCGAAAACGGTGGCCATAGCCGGCACCAAAGACGAACAAGGAAAAATAATGATACTCGGAATAGGCGAAGCCGAAACGAAAGGAGTGATCAGAGGCACTGTACAAAACATTGTGCTTGCAAGCGCATCTGTTAGAGAAGCCGTACAAAAATGCGAAAAAGCATCAAACGTGCTTTTCAAAAACGTGTACGTGGGCATCGACGGCCGCAACATCAGCGGTGAGGTCAACAGTCATTCCAAAATCATCAGCAACATCATCACCGACCAAGACATCAACCAGCTTACCGAAGAGCTTTATCAGATTTCGGCAGGTCAGGGCGAAAACATCATACACGTAATTCCACAAGGATATTCGGTCGACAACGCTCCTGTAGGCATCAACCCAAAAGGCTACAACGGGCGCAAGCTCGAAGGCACTTTCTACGTGGTTAAAGGCAAAGAAAAAGCCGTCAACAACATCAAGCAAGCTGTGGAGATGGCAGGCTTAAAAATAATCAAACTCATACTCGAACCTCTTGCTTCGGCTGAGGCAGTATTGTCAAAAGACGAAAAAGAGATTGGTGTAGCACTCGCCGACATAGGTGCCGGCACCGCCGACATAGCCGTATTCCAAGACAACATACTGCGATACACCGGCGTAATCCCCATTGGAGGAAAGGCCATTACCAACGACATTAAAAAAGGCTGCGGTGTTCTCGAACGTCAAGCCGAACAAATCAAAATTCAGCACGGTGCAGCCCTCTTGCAAAAAGACTTCGCCAAAAAAGCTGTTATAATTAAAGGTGTAAATGGCAAAAACAAAGAGATACCAATCTCTACCATAGCTACAATCATCAGCGCAAGAGCAGAAGAGATACTCGGTGGCATTGCCTACGAGATAGACGCCGTAAGGAAAAACACTGCTATCAACGGCGGACTTGTAATTACAGGAGGCACCGCAAAACTCAAAAACTTGCTTCAGCTCGCCAAATTTAGTCTCGCCATCGAAGCCCGCACCGGCACTCCGCTATACACAGGTCCAGAATATGCGTCGGAATGTTACGCTACTGCCATAGGCCTTATAATCAAAGGCATGGAGTACACCGAAGACATTATCGCACGTCAGCGCAAAAAAGCCGAACAAGAAAAGGCCGAAGAACAGCAAAAAGAAGGCGGCGCATCAAGCAGCGCCACCGATGCCAAAGGTGCAAAAAACGGCAAAGACCCAAAAGCCAACAACGGCAAAGAAAGCTCTGGAGGTTTCCGTGGATTAATCAAATCTATTGCCAACAAGCTGTTTACCGAGCCCGACGACAGCAAAATGTAACTTAAAAAACTAACTTAATAAGGAAAACAATTATGACCCCAGAAATAGACGAAGACCTTCTTGGTTTCGAAATGGACACCAAGAAAAACATAATAAAAGTAATAGGTGTAGGCGGAGGCGGAGGCAACGCTGCTAGCTATATGTACAACTACGGCATCCACGATGTTGATTTCATACTAGCCAACACCGACCAGCAAGCGCTCCAGGCAAGTCCTATACCTGTAAAAGTAGCTCTCGGTGAAAGACTTACCGAAGGTCTTGGAGCTGGCAACAACCCCGAAAACGGTAAGCAAGCCGCCATCGAAAGCATAGAAAAAATAAAAAAAGCCCTCGACAACGACACAAAAATGTTGTTCGTGACTGCGGGAATGGGCGGCGGCACAGGAACAGGTGCTGCGCCAATCATTGCCAAAACTGCCAAAGAGATGGGCATACTTACCGTGGCAATCGTTACAATACCATTCAGATACGAAGGTCCCAAACGAGTAAAACAGGCTCTCACTGGATTAGAGCAACTTTCGGAAAGCGTTGATGCCATGCTCGTTATCGACAACGAAAAAATCCGCGAAATGTACGGCAACATGCCAGCACGTCAGGCATTCTCCAAAGCCGATGACATATTAACCATGGCAGCCAAAGGCATCGCAGAAATAATCACGGTGCCCGGCGAAATCAACGTTGACTTTGCCGACGTTAAAGCCGTAATGGAAAACAGCGGAGTAGCGCTAATGGGTCGCGGCGAGGCCGATGGCGAAGACCGTGCTATCAATGCCATCAAAGCAGCCCTCAACTCGCCATTGCTCAACAACAGCGACATACGTGGTGCAAAAAACATGCTCGTAAACATCATATCATCATCTGAACACGAGCCCACCCTCGACGAAGTTACCGACATCAACGAATACGTACAAGCCACCGCAGGACAGGCTGGCGAAGGCGGCAACCTCATCTGGGGTCAAACCAAAGACGAAAACCTCGGCACCAAAATTTGTGTAACACTCGTAGCCACTGGATTCGACAAAACCGAAATACTAAACCCGTACGAGCGGCCATCTTCTTCAAACGTTTTACGTCACCTCAACAACCCCGATACTGCAAAAGCCGAAGGCGGCGACAACAAAACCGAAGACGCTACCGTATCAATAGGCAACACTGTAGATCTTGGTGGTGACGACTCCGACAACATCAACGATGACAACGAAAGCGAAACAATATCCGAAGCTGTAATCCAAAGCAAATTTCAAAAAATCAATTTTGCTGAAATACAAAACTTGGAAGAGATGGAAAACACGCCAGCCTACGAGCGCAAAGGTATCAAGCTTTCGTTCGACGTACCAAAAGACGCCAAGCGTTTCCCACTTGCAGAAGAGTAGTATTATTAACACAAAAATAAGTAACAGCCCCGGCAAAAGAGCCAACAATGGCACTTTTATTGCACTAAAAAGCGGTAAACTAAATTATAACAAATGAAGCCTATGACACCAGAACTCGGTTCAAAATTATTCGACATAGCATATCCTCTATTTCAAAGGATATCTAACGACGACTTTGAATACGTCTACCGGGGATACTTCTCTCACAATATCACCAAAAAGATATTGTTCCTCGCCGACACTAACATCTCAAAAGTAACATCACAGCAGACATTGCAAAAACGCATCTACTACATAATGGTAGAAGGCCTGCAAAACATAACCCGACACCAAGACGAGATAGCAAACCTCAACACAGAAAAATACCCAGGAATATTTGCCATCCAAAAAAACGGCGAGCGATACTACATATCCACAGGCAACATTGTGGCTAACGAAAACATACCAGCATTAAAAGAAAAGCTCGACACCATCAATAGCCTCAACCCCGACGAACTAAAAAAGTTTCACCGCGAAATGCTCACCACAGGCAGCATGAGCGACAAAGGCGGAGCTGGTCTCGGACTTATCGAAATGAGCCGCAAATCGGGCAACAAACTACTTTATAGTTTTGAACAATTAGACAACGAGTACACATACTTCTACCTGCAGACTCTGATTCCCAACGACAAAAACTACGGAAACACCGACCCCGACGGACAAAACACCAAAGGACACAGCTCGCTCGACAGTGTCAAGCAACTACACAAGCAGATGAACAACGAAAACCTTCTGCTCTATTTCAACGGATTCTTCAACCAAGAGAACCTGTTAAGCCTATTAGCCATTATCAAGGGACGCATGAATATGCCCCTAACCACCATCAAAGTGTCGAACGTAATGGTAGAGATGCTCCAAAACATAATCAAGCACGGCGACCGTCGCACATCCACATCCGCAGGTGTTTCGGGAGTGTTCTTTATGGGACAGACAGGCAAAGAAATAATGCTTACTTCGGGCAACATTATCAAAAACGAAGCAAAAGACATCATTTCCGAACGTCTCGAATTTGTCAACGGCATGTCAAAAGACGAATTGAGCGACTATTACGACGACATTCTTCTCGACTTCGACACTGCCGACGCAAAAAAAACTGGCCTCGGATTCTCCGACCTGCGTATCAAGAGCGACCGTCCGCTCAAATACCGCTTTATGAACATCAACGAAGCCCAGCAGTTCTACATATTACAGACAGCAGTAACAATTAAGAATTAACAACACCTAAGCAAAATGGAAAAATTAATAATTGAAGAAACAGAAGACACGCCGGAAATCATCTTAGACCCCGAGCAAAACATATTTAAGATATCCAAAATCTCAGTACCTGAAAACGCGCTCGACTTTTACAAGCCCGTTCTCGAATGGATCAAGACATACGCCGAAAATCCAAACGTACAGACTGTATTTGATTTCGACCTCGAATATGTAAACACCGCCTCAAGCAAACAGGTTATTCAGGTAATCCTCTCGCTACAAAAAGTGGCCGAAAAAAGTGACGTTAAGGTAAGGTGGTACTACGAGTCGATCGACGAAGATATGAAAGCACTCGGAAACCGCTACAAAAAACTCGTCAACGTGCCTTTCGAACTCGTTGAAATAGAGTAACAACAAATGACCGACAACGAAACCATCGACATATCCGAGTACAAACGCCTCAAAGAAGAAAACGCCACACTTAGAACTATGCTGCGGCGTTATCTTATATTTGGCGAATACGGCAAGTTCAACAACCTTGAAGCCGACCTTTCAAAACAACTCCGATATGCCGAGGAGGTAAATTCGCGCATTTTTGACAACATGCTCACGGCTGCATTTGCCGGCGACATCATTTACGACGACAAAGGTTTGCCAAACGATTTTATTATAAAAAAAGCAAACCCTGTTTTCTTAAATTTTGCCAAGCAGAGACCCGAATCTATTATAGGACGCAAAGCCTCGCTTTCGGGTGTACTCTCTAAAGATGCATGGTTGCCACTCTTGGCGCAAGCCGCAGAAGCCGGAAACCAAAGCTCTGGCACTATTCACGACGGCAACTACTCCTACATCGTGTCGGCTTTCGCCACTGCTAAGGGCTCTTTCATTGCCACTTTCCAAAACACCGACATCAACGTTGAATCAGAAAGCCGCATACGACAAAGTCTTAGCCTCACTCAAATGATGCTCGACGCTCTTCCAACTCCAGTGTTCTGCAAAGACATGGAAGGACGCTACATACTTTGCAACAAGAGCTACGCCACCAACGTGCTCGGTGTTTCTCCCGACACCATTATAGGACGTACCGCTCTCCAACTCGAAAACTTCTTTCCAAAAGAATACGCCGACTTTTACCAAGAAAAAGACATCCAGCTTATCAAAGACAAGGGAATTCAGATATACCAAGGACCCATCAAGTGCGCCGACGGCACTGTGAGAGAGTATATCGTAAACAAAACCCTCATCAAAAACAGCGACGGCGAATTTGCTGGCATCCTTGGTGTTATGCAGGATATTGACCGCATGATAAAAGCACGCCGCGAATTAGCCGAAAGCGAAACCCGCTACAAAACTCTTTTCAACGGCATCAGTCAACCAATAATAGTGGTAGACACCGAAGGCAACATCATAATGCTCAACAGCACCGCGGTGGAACTCTTTGAAGAAGACGACAAAGAAATCTCATCAGGCGACAACGTGCCAGCATCGCAGCTCATCGACCTTGAGCTCATCAAAAAAATATCTGAAACGGGCGTTACACAAACACGCAAAACCTGTGTAACCATCAATGGTGAAGAACGTTGGTACCTCAGCACCATGCAGCCTATCAACGACTTTTTTGGCGAAAAGGTTATACAGATAATATCCAACGACATTACCGAAATCAAACGTTACCAAACCGAACTACTCGGACAGAAAAAGAAAGCCGAAGAATCTAACAGGCTCAAAACCGTATTCCTTGCCAACATTGCCCACGAAACACGCACACCAGCTAACATTATCAACGGATTTGTGCAAATGATACAAAACGGCATGTCGACCGAAAAACACAAAGACTATCTCAACCTTATCAACACCAACTGCAAAAAACTTTTAGGCATCATCGACGACATCGTGGAACTATCCATGATAGAAACCGGACAGAAAAAACTAAGGCACGAAATATGCAGTATCAACAGCATAGTGGAAGAATCGGCATCGTACCTCAACCAGCTTATTGGCGAATCGGGCAAAAACATCAAAACTGAAAAAAACAAGCCCGCCGAAGACCTCGACAGTTTGGTATACGCCGACTCAATGTGCATCAACCAGATATTCAAAAAACTGATAACAAACGCTGTAACCTTCACAAACGAAGGTAAAATTTCGATCGGAGCTCGCATAGTACCAGCTCAGGGCGACACCCCAGCCGACACAGCTTTCTATGTAAGCGACACTGGAATTGGAATACCAGAAGACAAGCTGAGCGTAATTTTTGAAAAATTCCGCCAAGGCGACGAAGGCGCAGCGCGACAGTACGGAGGCAACGGACTCGGGCTGTCTATCGCAAACGAACTTGTAAAACGAATGGGCGGAAGAATCGAAGTAAAATCAAAACAAAACGTAGGAACCACTTTCACCTTTTATATACCGTACCAAAAAGCAGGACTGTTGCAGCAAAACAATATATTATGATGAAACAAACATTAGCATACATATTGGCAATAACATTGATGTTGCTTGTGGGGCAGGCCAAGGCTCAAACCGACTCGCTTGCCGAGCAATACAAGTCGCTTACCGAGCAATACAACGAATATATCAACACAGAACCCTTTGTGGCTCTTGAGTTCGCAGCACAAGCAAAGCAAATCGCGGAACAATCGTCTGACTCTGCGAATATTGCCACAGCATACAAAAACATTGGTTTTGGATACTACAAAACACGTGTTTACTACCTTGCTATCGAAGCACAGTTTAAGGCTTACGAAATATACGCCAAATTCAACCAAAACGACAAGATGGCTCTCTGTCAAATCGACATAGCCCGCACATACTACGCCCAAGAGGCATACGACCTCGCCGAAGAATACTGTTCAAAGGCTATTGAAATATGCCGTCAATACAAATATCCAAACATTCAAGCCACTGCGCTTACACTCCTAGGCGACATTACCATCAAAAACGATGAAGACGACGCACTCAAAAACCTTATAGCCGCTCGCACCCTATACGAAGATCTCGAAGCCGTTGACAAAATACTTGAAACCAATATCAAAATCGCACAAGCATACGCCATTATCAACGAGCAAGATAGTGCCATGGAAATTCTTGAAACCTGCCTTGATCAATATCAGCAGAAAAAAGATATTTTTGGCCTAGCCAACACTATGGAGACCTACGCCTACGTATACCTCACCGACGACAATGCTGAAAAAGCCGCCGAATGGCTCAAATCAGCTTACGAACATTACGCAAAAGCAGGCCGACAGCACGAATCTCTCGTTGCACGCACTAGATTGGCATCGTTGCAGATAGACTACAAAATGGACGAACAAGCCAGAATCAACGCAGAAGCTGTGCTTCACGATGCCGAAATGGAGGAGATGAACACTGGTATTTCTGAACTCCGCATAAAAAACAAGTCATGCGACATTCTGCGAACTTTTTTCAAACGCCACGGACAATTCGACAAAGCTCTTTTTTATAGCGAACGCTACGCTGAAACTTCCGACAGCATTTTTGAACAAAAGAAAAAGGAGCAGTTTTCAGAATTTCAAGTCAGCCTCGAAAACCAAAAACAGCAAAAAGAAATCGAAGCTATCCAATATCAGGCAGAACGCGACAAGTTTAACCTTGAACGTAAGCAAAACAACCGAAACATTATCTTCCTCATTGTTGTGATACTGTTAGTGTTTGTGGTAGTGGCCATCTACTATTTCCGCTACAAAGAAAAAAACAACCACAACAAGCAGCTGTCAGAATCAAACCAGCGAATGCAAATCGAAATCCAAGAACGCAAACTTGCCGAAGCCGAGCTACGCAACAGCGAAGAAAAATACCGTCTGCTATTCCGCAAAACCCCTATCGGCATTATCCAGTTCAACGACAACTTCAAGATAACCACCGCCAATGAACGCATTGCGCAGATTTTTAACCTCAAGAACAAAAACCTGACTGGACAAGACATTACAACTGTGGTTCCACAAGAGGTGTTGCGGGGATTCGACATATCTTCTGAGCATTCAAGCCAAAACGACAAAACATCTAAGCAAGAATACGAAATCCACACCGACAATGGCAAGGTATACGCCTCAATCACACTCAAGCCATACCATTACAACACCGGCAGAGAGGTTGAAAAGGGCGGAATTATGATTGTGGAAGACATCACCGACCGCAAAATAGCAGAAGAAAACGCATCGCAACTATCACAAAAACAATCTTCAATCCTCAATATCCTACCCGAAACCATTTTCAGCATTGACCAAAACGGCACCTTCACCTATGCCAAAATTCCAGGCGACGCAGATGCCGAAAAACAATATATTGGTCGAAATATGCGCGACAAATTTGACGCCGACTTGCTACTACAATTTCTTGTGGCATTCAACGAGGCGCAAAACAGCGACGACCCACAATATGTTGAGTATCAAAAAGATGGAAAATATTTAGAAGCACGCTTTGCTCACAGCCACAACAACACCGTGCTTATGACAATTCGCGACATTCCTGCCATAAGAAACATAGGAAACAACAGCGACATTAGTACCGCATCCAAGGCAAAAAGCGAGCTACTGCTCAACATGACACAAAACACAAAGCAGCCGATTGAAAATATAATTGTATCTGCCGAAAACCTTTCTGCCAACACCGCACAGCCCGAAACTGCTGCAAAGGCCACTGGAATACTCAAAGACGCTGTTTCGGTACACGAAACACTTACAGAAATTTGGAATCTCGCACGAATAGAATCTGGCAAAAACCTTTACACCCGCATTGCCGACCCAAGACAAATTGCCGACGACATTTTCAACATCTTTAAGCAAAACGCCGAAGAGAAAAACCTCAAATACACTCTCGATGTGGCTTCCGACGTTCCAAAACTCTTAATTGCCGACGGTGTAAAACTCAGACAGATACTCTTTAACCTTGTAAGCAACGCCATCAAATTTACCGACTCGGGTAGCGTAAGGCTTCATGTGGCTGCTATGGACACCTCAAACAACCACACCACACTGATTATTACTGTGTCTGACACTGGCGTAGGACTATCGAAACAGCAAACCGACACCATTTTTGCCATCGGCGAAAAGATTAACCGCTCTACTGGAATGGAGCTGACAGCACGTCTTGTAGAAAACCTCAAAGGCACCATCACCATCGACAGTTCTATAGGTCAAGGCTCTACATTTACAGTAACAATCAAAGATTTAAGCATTTACAACACCAACAGCGACGAGGCAAAAGACATTATAGACATAGCCGCCACATCGTCGAGCAAAAAGAAAGACGAATCGCAGCGCGAGTTTGTAGCACTGCTAAAAGAGCAAATCATCCCCGAATACCGCCAGCTCAAAAAGAACATCTCGTTCGAAGGTCTGTTAAATTTTGCCGAAAGCTTCAAAGAAAAGGCACAACAGCACCAGATGGACAAAGCCGCAACCATGGCCACGAGCATTATCCACTCCATCAAAAACTTCGACATCAACTCCATTACCTTTGCCCTGCGCAAGGTAGAAAGCTACATCATAGAACTTACCAAATAAGCAAGCCGTAGATAACCGCACTATTTTTTTAGCGGGGCCACACCCTCTACCACCACAATCTTTTGCAGCGAACCTAATTTAAAGGCCTCGTACACCTTGCCGCTAACCTTAACTTTCTGACCTACTGGAGGCAACACTGTACGGCTTTCATCGGCAACCACGGTAATTTCTCCGCTCTTGTCGGCCACTTTAAAAGTTTTTACCACAAAAAGGTTGGTGGTGTTTACTACATGTCCCTTAATAGTAACAGCGTCTTCGTGGTAACGGAAAGGCTGCGAATTTATGTTCCCGATTTTCACGGTAGAGCATCCTGCCAGCATCATTGCAGAGGCTGAAACTGACATAATAAATAATCGTGCTTTCATTTTTATTAGTTTTATTCGGTGATAAATTTACAACAAAAATCGATTTTTTTTCTAATTTTCGTCAAACCTTATACATATTTTCTTATATTTGTAGAAACAAAAAATATCTTAGATTATGTACACAAACCAGAACTTATACATAGCTCACTGCGCCGAAGGACCTATAAACCTAATAGGCAAAATGGCAAATAGACACGGACTAATCGCAGGTGCTACAGGCACGGGCAAAACCGTAAGCCTCCAAGTAATGACAGAAACATTCTCACAGGCAGGCGTTCCCTGTTTCGCTGCCGACATGAAGGGCGACCTCTCTGGCATTTCGCAAACAGGCAAGATGACAGGTTTTATTGAAAAACGCTGCGCTGAGTTTGGCATCGAAAACCCGCCATTCCACGGCTGTCCTACACGCTTTTACGATGTATATGGCGAACAAGGTGTACCTATGCGCACCACCATCTCTGCCATGGGTCCTCAGTTGTTGGGGCGTCTATTTGAGCTCAACGAAACTCAGACAGGAGTGCTCAACATCATATTCAAAATAGCCGACGACAACGAACTGCTACTCATCGACCTCAAAGACCTCCGCACTATAATCGACTTTGTAGGGCAAAACACCTCCAAGTTTACCACCACATACGGCAACATATCCACGGCAAGTCTCGGAGCTATCAGCCGCGCCATACTCGCCATTGAGAGCGAAGGCGGCGACAAATTTTTCGGAGAACCCGCATTCGACATCGAAGACCTCATCGACACCGACAAGGGGCTCGGTGTAGTTAACGTTCTCGCAGCCGACAAGTTGATGATGCACCCCAAACTCTACTCCACATTCCTATTGTGGATGATGACTGAATTATACTCAAGGCTTCCCGAAGTAGGCGACCTTGAACTACCCAAACTCGTATTCTTCTTCGACGAGGCACACATGCTTTTTGAAGGCACATCCAAGGCATTGGTAGAAAAAATGGAACAGATTATCCGTCTCATACGCTCCAAAGGCGTGGGCATATACTTTATCACACAGTCTCCATCCGACGTACCCGACGACATACTCGGACAGCTTGGCAACCGTATCCAACACGCCCTCCGCGCATTTACACCCAAAGACCAAAAAGCTGTAAAGGCAGCAGCACAGACATTCAGAGCCAATCCGTCGTTCGATACCACCGAAGCCATCACTAACCTTGGCACTGGCGAGGCTCTTGTATCATTCTTAGACCAGTCGGGCTCGCCGTCGATAGTTCAAAAAGCAAAGATACTCTTCCCACTGAGCCAGATTGGCGCAGTTACACCCGAGCAGAGAGCGCAAATCAGAGCAGCCGTTCCTGTAAAAATCAAAGAATACGAAAAATTCTTCGACCGTGAGAGCGCCTACGAAGTGATACTCGCTGCGCAAGAAGAGGCAGCCCGCGAAGCCGAAAAACAGCGCGAACTCGAAGAAAAAGAGAAAGAAAAAGCCAAAAAAGAGAAAGAAAAAGCCAAAGCATCCAAATCGTCGTCGTCAAGTTTCAAACGCACAATCTTTGGCACACTCATAGCCACAGCGGGTACCGCCATGGCTCGCGACCTTGGTAAATCTGTGGCAAAAAGCATCACTGGCAAGTCCACAACCAAGAAATCATCGTCAAAAAAATCATCATCTGGCGGTGGCCTTCTAGGTTCAATACTTAAAAACATTTTCAAATAAATCATAAATAAGTTTAAATAAGGCAACATAATAAAACCGCAAACGTTTGTAAAAAGTGTAATGGAGAAAACCAAAATCACTTTTTAATAATAGACATTTTTTAACATAAAACAACGAGAAAGATGAATAGACTTACAATTCTAACAGCGCTAATCTGTTTGTCGCTCACGGTTATGGCACAGCCACAAATGGTTAAGGTAGAAGGCGGAAGTTTCTCAATGGGAAATCCTGGCACTTCGGCCCCCAAAGGCGATGCCGACGAACGCCCAGTACACGATGTAAAGATAAACACCTTTTACATAGGCAAGTACGAAGTTACAGTAAAGGAATACAAGCAGTTTGTTAACGACAAGCAAGGAGCCAAGTATTTTTCAGGGAAACGTGGCATACATCAAATGCCCGCAATTCCCGACTCAAGTTGGCTTGCAGAGCATCCCGACACCAGGAAATACTACCCACTACCCACCCAGAAATGGTGGGGTTGGGTTGATGACTATCCAATGCACAAGATTTCGTGGTACGATGCCGTGGCTTTCTGCAACTGGCTAAGCGACAAAGAAGGTTTAGAAAAATGCTACTTTGAAAACGAAGACGGCGGCATAGATTGCAACCTATCCAAAAACGGATACCGTTTGCCCACCGAAGCCGAATGGGAATACGCCGCACGTGGTGGAAAACTATCGAAACGCACCGCATACGCTGGTAGCGCTACCCCTGCTTCTGTGGCTTGGTACGATGAAACTTCCAAACTTCGTGGTCCGCAAAAAATTGGCACAAAAACTCCCAACGAGCTTGGCATCTATGATATGAGCGGAAACGTTTGGGAATGGTGCACCGACTTTTATGCAAAAGATTTTTATACAAAGAGCAAAAAAGACAATCCGGTTAACACCAACATATCACCGTATCGTGTAATACGCGGCGGCGGTTGGCACTACAATGCCGACTATGCCACACTCACCAGCCGCGATGGTCCAGAGCCAGCATTCGCTAACTTCAACTACGGTATGCGTCTAGCCCGCAACGCACAATAATATTTTTCAGCGGTTATAAATTTAAGCGGATGAAAGCAACTCAGTTTATAGCATTATCGGCACTGCTGCTTGCTATGGCATGGCAGCAGTGTTCGTATGCTCAGACGACAAACCCGCCAGACATGATTTTTGTAAAAGGCGGGCAGTTCAAGATGGGCTGTGCTTCGTGCGGGGGTGACGAAATTCCTGTGCACAACGTCCATCTGTCCGACTTTTACATAGGCAAATATGAAGTTACCGTGGCTCAATACCGCGCATACTGCAAAGCCACAGGGCACGCTATGCCGAGCGACCCGCCACCTTCATGGTACGAAGAACACGAAAAGGCTATCAAATGGCAATGGAACGACACCTATCCAATTGTCAACGTAACATATTATGATGCAAAAGCTTACTGCAAATGGCTATCGGAAACTACTGGCGAAAAATACGACCTTCCCACCGAAGCACAATGGGAATACGCCGCACGTGGTGGGCAGCAGTCAAAAAACTACACCTACGCTGGTAGCAATAATATCGACGATGTGGCTTGGTATGACGAAACCACAGGAGAAAAAGGTCTGAAACAAGTTGGCAGATTAAAACCAAACGAACTGGGTATCTACGATATGAGCGGCAATGCGTGGGAATGGTGCTTAGATTTTTATGGCAAATATCCGTCAAACAATCAACGCGACCCACAAGGTCCTTCAAAAGGCGATTTCCGCATTATCCGAGGTGGCAGCTGGTATTATGTCGATGATATGGCGCGTGTTACAGGTAGGGATGGTCCAAAACCCACATTCACAAACTACAACTACGGATTTCGTGTAGTAAAAAATAAAAAATAATCCATATTTGTAGAGACGCCATAATATGACGTCATTATGTAGAGACGCCATAATATGACGTCATAATGTAGAGACGCCATAATATGACGTCTCTACATAATGACGTCCCTACATTATGGCGTTTCTACAATTCTAATTTATCCTCTTCCCACACCTTGTATTTTGCGCTGAGGATAGCCAACAAACGGCTGATTTTTTGTACGCCAAACATAGTATCGTTTGATATCTCTTTGTGCTGAAGTTTAAGTAAGAGTATCATATACATCATTTGCAAGCACACTTCGATTTCCGAAACACCCTCACTACGAGTTTTTTGAATGCTCTGCCCAATTACAGGCGCAGCTTCTTGATATGCAGCCTTGTAGTCGGGATGTAATGGCGAACGCAACAAACGCAAATGGAGGTCGTGCATATCGTCGATAATATTGAGCACTTCGCGAAGATGGCCTTTTTGCTCCACGCCTTCGTTTTTCATCAGAAGAACTATATTCTCATACCAATATTCAATATCCTTGATAGTTTCTGGCGGTTGGGAATATTTTGATATTATCTGCTTTTTTACAATCTCAAAATCGCAATGGCAGGCTCGCATCATATCCTCCACTTGAAACATATAGAGCACATATTCTGCGATGTTTTCTTTCCGTTTTTGACGAGCAATAATCATTGATTTGTTTTTTTAATAACGTTTTCGGGCGTAGGCAGCGCTGTAACGGTGTAGAAGCTGCTTCTTATGCCGTTTTTATCTTCTAATGCGAGGTCAATGGTTGTAGACATATTCATAGCGGTGCGAAACGTGTAATACACATGCGACGAATCATAATTTTTCACCTGAGCTCTATAGGTGATATTTTCGGCATACTTAGCCACAAATATCAAAGAACGAGGCTTGCAACCAGTTACGGCAAAGCACACATTCACTTTTACAGGAAATTCTCCCTCGTCGTCGTAATAGTACCGTATATTATCGAGGCGAGCGCTAAATTTCTGTGCCACAGATTCTCCCGCAGTAAGTGAGAACAAAATAATTATATATAAATAAAGGTGTCGCATTTCTGGGCACAAAGATAGATATTATTAATAAAAAAACAGCCGTCCTTTTTAGAACGGCTGAAGAAAAATATGATATGGATAAGGGTTTGCTTATACAATACCGTGTGCGAGCATAGCATCGGCAACTTTTACGAATCCACCAATGTTAGCGCCTTTAACGTAGTTGATGTATCCATCAGACTCTGTACCGTATTTTACACAGGTCTTGTGGATGTTGATCATAATCTGATGGAGTTTCTGGTCAACCTCTTCGCTTGTCCAAGAGAGACGCTCAGAGTTTTGCGACATTTCCAAACCAGATACCGAAACACCACCAGCGTTAGAAGCTTTACCAGGAGCGTAAAGGATTTTAGCATTCTGGAAGATTTCGATAGCCTCGGGCAATGAAGGCATGTTGGCACCTTCAGCCACGCAGATAACGCCGTTTTTAACAAGAGCGGCAGCGTTTTCGCCGTTAACCTCGTTTTGTGTAGCGCAGGGGAGAGCGATGTCGCATTTGATGTTCCAAGGACGCTGACCTTCCAAGTATTCAACACCGGGGAAGTTGTCGGCATATTCTTTGATACGTCCGCGACGAACGTTTTTGAGGTCGAGAATCCAGTTGAGTTTTTCTTCGGTGATACCGTCTTTATCGTAGATAGAACCGTTAGAGTCAGACATTGTAACAACCTTAGCACCAAGTTGGATGCATTTTTGAACAGCGTATTGAGCTACGTTGCCCGAACCAGAGATACAAACTGTTTTGCCTTTGATAGTGTCGCCTTTGGTAGCGAGCATTTCCTGAGCGAAATAAACAACGCCGTAACCAGTAGCCTCAGGACGGATCAAAGAACCACCCCAGCCAAGGCCTTTACCAGTAAGAACGCCGGTAAATTCGTTGCGCAAACGTTTGTACTGACCAAAGAGGTAACCAATTTCGCGGCCACCTACACCTATATCACCAGCGGGAACGTCAGTGTCGGCGCCGATGTGTTTTGAAAGCTCTGTCATGAAGCTCTGGCAGAAACGCATAACTTCGTTGTCGGATTTGCCTTTGGGATCGAAGTCAGAACCACCTTTACCACCACCCATAGGAAGTGTGGTAAGAGAGTTTTTGAATACTTGCTCGAATGCCAAGAATTTCAAAATACCGAGGTTAACTGTGGGGTGAAGACGAAGACCGCCTTTGTAAGGTCCGATAGCAGAGTTCATCTGAATACGGAAACCACGGTTGATTTGGATTTCGCCTTTGTCGTCTACCCAGGGAACGCGGAACATAATAACACGTTCGGGTTCTACCATACGCTCGAGGATTTTGCCCTTTTTGTATTTGGGGTTCTCGTCGATGTAGTCCATAAGGGACTCTACTACTTCTTTAACAGCCTGGTGGAACTCAGTCTCGCCGGGGTTCTTAGCGATTACTTTCGCCATGAAGTCGTTGACTTCTAATTTTGAAATATCAGACATAGTCGTTATTATTTTTATGTTTTTAATTATCGTTTTTGTGGCGCAAAACTATTCATTATTTCCACATTGAAAAAAGAGGAACGGCGTGTTTACGTAAATTACGTAACAAAAAAAAGAGGAGATTTTCAAATCCCTCATCATATATATAATTAAAGGTGTATCAAGAATCAAAATTAAAAATTGTTTAAATTCTATTTCATTTTTTGACGATTAAAGAAAATATAATACCTTTGCCCGCAAATATATTATAAAAACACATTCTAAAATGAAAGGATTTAAAATTATTGTCCTTGCCAAGCAAGTGCCCGACACGCACAATGTGGGCAAAGACGCCATGAAGGAAGACGGCACTATGAACCGCGCCGCCCTGCCCGCTATCATAAATCCCGAGGACATGAACGCCCTCGAGCAGGCTCTCAGAATCAAAGACCAATATCCCGAAACTCAGATTACCGTGCTCACTATGGGTTTGCCCAAGGCTGCCGAAGTGCTTCAAGAAGGCCTTTACCGCGGTGCCGACAAAGGTATTCTGCTCACCGACCGTAAACTTGGTGGTTCGGATACCCTTGCTACAAGCTATGCCATTGCACAGGCTATCAAAAACGTAGGCGACTACGATATGGTGCTCTGCGGACGTCAGGCTATCGACGGCGACACAGCACAGGTAGGACCGCAGGCTGCCGAAAAACTCGGTATTCCGCAAGTTACCTACGCCGAAGAAATCGAAAACATTTCGGAAAGTTCCATCACAATACGCCGTCGTTTGGAATCGGGCGTTGAAACCGTTAAAGCACCATTCCCTGTGCTCATTACAGTACACGGCTCGGCTGCTCCCTGCCGCACACGCAACGCAAAATTCTATATGAAAAACAAAAACGACGAATCTAAAATTACCACTTGGGGCGCCGACGACATCAAAGTTGAAGACGACAAAGTAGGAAAGGCAGGTTCGCCCACCACAGTAAAAAAAATCGACGCCGTAGTGTTGCAGGCCAAAGAATCTAAGAAACTCTCTGATTCGGATGCCGACATCGACGGTTTAATTAAAGATTTATTGTCTAACCACATTCTTGGATAATACGAAATGAACAACTTATTTGTATTTTGCGAAACTGAGAACGGCGTTGTGGCAGACGTCAGCCTCGAACTGCTTTCAAAAGGCAAGAAACTCGCACAGACACTTGGCTGCAAACTCGAAGCCATTGCCGTAGATTACAACCTTTATAATATAGGACGACAGATTTTTAAATACGGCGTTGACGTTATCCACGTGGCCGACGACCGTAAACTTGCTCCATATCAAACACTTCCCACGCAAAAAATCATCTGCGACCTTGTTAAGCAAGAGCAGCCTCAGATTATGCTCTTTGGCGCTACAAGCATTGGCCGCGACCTTGCTCCCCGTGTGGCAAGCGCTCTCCGCTGCGGACTAACTGCCGACTGCACAAGTCTCGAAATCGGCGACCACGAGGAGAAGAAAACCGTTAAAGAAGAAAACGGCGAAATCAAGCAGATCGTTACACCTTATAAAGATTTGCTTTATCAAATACGTCCCGCATTTGGCGGCAACATTATTGCCACTATCTTAAACCTCCACACACGTCCTCAGATGGCTACCGTTCGCGAAGGCGTTATGAAAAAAGAGGTTTTCGACGAAAATTACAAAGGCGAAATCAAAAAAATCGATTGGCAGAAATCTGTTACCGATTTAGACTTTGCCGTTGAAATCATCTCACGCCATATTGAGAAATCGAAAATCAACCTCAAAGCCGCTCCTGTAATTGTGGCAGGTGGCTACGGTGTTGGCTCAAAAGAGAATTTCCAACTTCTCCACGAACTTGCCGAAGTACTTGGCGGACAAGTAGGTGCAAGCCGTGCAGCCGTTGACGCAGGATTCTGCGAGCATGAACGTCAAATTGGTCAAACTGGCGTTACAGTACGTCCTAAACTCTACATCGCTTGCGGTATCTCAGGACAGGTACAGCACCGCGCAGGTATGCAGGAATCGTCGATAATTGTATCTATCAACACCGACGAAAACGCTCCTATCAACGCTATTGCCGACTATGTGGTAACTGGCGACGTGGCTACCGTTTTGCCCAAAATGATAAAATATTACAAAGCAAACTCTAAATAATCAGGAAAAATGGCAAATTTTTATAACGATAACGAAGATCTCAAATTTCATCTCGGACATCCGCTGATGAAACGCATCATAGACCTTAGAGAAGACAACGACTATTCCGACGCCCAAAAATACGACTACGCCCCCAAAGATTTTGAGGACGCTATGGACTCGGTAGAAAAGGTAATGGAAATCTGCGGTGAAGTTTGCGCCGACGTGATTGCGCCCAACGCCGAAGCCAACGACCTTGAAGGCCACTCTATCGAAAACGACCATCTTAAATACAACCCCTACACCTCAGCCGATTTTCAGGCACTTTTGAAAGCTGGCGCTTGGGGTATAACAATGCCCCGCAAATACGACGGCTTAAATATGCCCAACGTTCCCTACATTATGGTAGGCGAAATGGTGTCGCGTGCCGACGGCGGATTTGCCAACTTCTGGGGATTGCAAGATTGTGCCGAAACTATCCTCGAATTTGCTTCGGAGGAAATCAAGGCAGAATACCTCCCCAAACTTGCCAAAGGCGCAACACTTTCGATGGTATTAACCGAACCCGATGCAGGAAGCGACTTGCAGGCTGTTCAACTCAAAGCCAAATACGACGAAGAATCGGGCATGTGGCTCTTGAACGGTGTTAAACGCTTTATTACCAACGGTGATGCCGACATTCAGTTGGTACTTGCCCGCAGCGTGGAAGGCACAACCGACGGACGTGGTCTTTCGCTCTTTGTTTACGACAAAGACAAACATTGCGAAATTGTACGCCGTGTAGAAAACAAATTCGGTATACACGGTTCGCCCACTTGCGAAATGGTATTCAAAGACGCTCCTGCAAAACTTATCGGCGACGAACGTCTTGGCCTTATCAAATACGTTATGAGCCTTATGTACGGCGCACGTCTTGGTGTAGGCGGACAGTCGGTAGGTATCTCTGAGGCAGCATATCGCGAGGCTCTCAAATATGCTCACGAGCGCGAACAGTTTAAGAAACCCATCATTGAGTTCCCCGCTGTATACCAATTGCTTGGCAATATGAACGCCAAAATCAAAGGTATGCGTTCGCTCCTCTACGAAACAGCACGTTTTGTGGATATGAGCAAGCTGCTTCAAGAGAAGAAAAAACTCGGCACCCTCCCCGCCGAACTCCGCAACGACCTCAAATATTTTTCTAAAATGGCCGACGCTTACACCCCGCTGTTGAAACTCTTCTCATCAGAATGGTGTAACTCAATTTGTTACGATGCGCTCCAAATTCACGGAGGTTCGGGCTATATGAAAGATTTCCCCATAGAGCGTATGGTTCGCGACGCACGTATCACCACCATCTACGAAGGCACATCGCAGTTGCAGGTAGTAGCCGCTATCAAAGGCGTTACCACAGGCGTATTTGCTGAGCGTATGGCAGAATACGACAAGATGTTAGAAGAATCGGGCAAGTTTGCCGCACAGAAAGCCAAACTTCTTGAACTTACGTCAGATTACAAGGCAGCCATCGAAAAAGTTACCGCTCTCAAAAATCAGGATTACCTCGATTTCCAAGCACGCAACCTTGTAGAAATGGCTGGCAACATCATCATATCATACCTTCTCTTTACCGACGCCCTCCGTGGCGAACAGTTTGAGAAACCCGCCAATGCATTCTTCAAACTTGCCTACGCCGACAACAAACAGCGCAAAACATATATCGACAACGGAGAGGTTGAGGATTTGGATAATTACAGATAGGAATTAGGTATTATCAATACTATAGGAACTCAGGGTTAAAATTTAATCCTGAGTTTTTTATTTACATTATATAAGACACAATCTATTGGTGTTCTATAACTATTATTACAAAAATGCTATCTTTTGAGTGTTGTATGATACTTTTAGAATGAGTTTTTTTGTAAAAAAATACCGATGGAATATAGTATTAACACTTTGTTCGGAAATAATATTGCAAAACTGCGCAGAGAACAGAGTATCTCGCAGGCAGAACTTGCATTTCGTTGTGGTGTACACAGAACTTATATAGGAGCATTGGAACGAGGAGAGAAATCTCCGACACTTAATACTATTGAAAAATTAGCCAAAGGTTTGAATGTTCAATTAATTGACTTGTTTAAAATATGACACCGAATATACAATTTGTAACCATAGGAGATAACAAAAAACAAATCTTAGAGTTTATTGATGATATTATCATTACACCAAAAGCGACACTAAAAAAATGGTCTGCTATAACCAATCAAACGCCTGCTGTAAAACTGGGATATATAGGACAGCACTTGGCATCACTTATAACCGGTGTAAAAGGTACGGGAAGCGGTGCAAGGGGGGACGATTTGGAAGATGGTTCGGAAGTTAAATCATGCAACAAAATAGATCAGGCGGATAAGTGCAAAAATTGTGGTCGCAGAGTTATGCGCTATGACGAAGTGTGTCCTTATTGCAACAGTTCAGCCATTGAACGCAAAGATGACAGCAAATGGTTATTTTCTGTACGCAGTAAAGAAGAATTACAGCAATATCTGAATATGGATAGAGTTGTCTTAGTACTGATGGATTATCCAAATTTTGCAAATAATGATTTTAACGATGTACGAATTTCAGTTTTTGAAATCTATCCCAAAGAAAACCGTATGAAAGTTTTCGGAGAATTGATACAAAACCACTATCAAAACATTTATTTACCAAAACTCAATGATAATGCCAAAACCAATCCTATGAATTTGCATCCGTTCAGTTTTCAGTTTTATAAATGCAATCCGATAAAGACTTTTGAATGTATTATCAAAAATATTGAAACTGCGCCAAAAGTTTCTGTAAATAAATATATCCAACCCAAAACCGACCGTAATTCATCAATTAAATCGGAAGATATGCCGTCAGAATTGTTAAAAGAACCCGAATGGAATGCGCTGATAAACAACGCGCCGTATTCGAAACTAAAAAAGATAATGACAAAGAATATTTCAAAAATTGAATTAGAAAAGATGACTAACAAGGAAAAAGTACAGACGATTCCATATATAACGGAACAATTTAAAGGATTTATTCCATTGCGTCCTATCAACTCTGTACGCCAACAAGCGCATTATCAAAGAAGTTGATACTATTGTTGACTTCTGCAATTCGTTGTTGCGCTATGTCAAAATATTTTTTGTCCAATTCAAATCCCATATAATGTCTGTGTTGTTTTATTGCAACTAATTGTGTAGAACCCACACCAGAAAACGGATCCAAAACTATGTCGCCTTCATTGCTGCTTGCCAACATAAGACGATTTATAAGTTTCTGTGGTTTTTGGGTTGGATGATAGCGTTTTTCTTTGTAAAAATCTATGTCCGTCCACACATCAGTAACGCCCATTTGAGCATTGTAGGTCTGTGCTATCTTTTGGTATGGCAGATTAAATTTCAATAAGTTTGACAACTTTTCCCAAATTTCTTTGGTTGGGAATTGCTCGCAGACGTTTTTCCCAGTGTATATGCTCCACATTCCACCTCCATTTGATTTTACCCCCAACGCTTCGTTAATATCTTTTGCACTCAACCCTAATTGCTCCTGTTGCTTTTTTAAAAACGGTTTAATAAATTTTTTGTTATCTTTGATGAAAAACAATACACTTTCCGTTACATTGGGAAACATTTTATATGTTTTTGTTGCCCTGCCACTTACGGCTCTCATACCTTTATCTATTATAATCTGTTGACGAAGTTCCAAATCTAAATCTCGCAATTTTGGAACAAGCATTGCCAACATACGAAAATAACCAAAACAATAAAAAGTACCTCCTTTCCTCAAAATTCTTGATACTTCTGTAATCCATTTTATTGACCATTCTATATATTCCTCCTCCGTACGCCACTGATAATCCCACTTTTCACCTATGACTTTCCAATATGGAGGATCTGCAATAACCAAATCAATACTCTCTTCGGCTATTGACTTCATACCTTCAATGCAGTCGGCATTATATAATTTGTCTATTTCCTGATAATTTAACATATGTATGCTACTTTTTGACTGCAAAAATACATCAATTATTTCGTTAAAACAAATTAAATAACAACTTTTATTTTTATCATCAAAATATTATTCTCGTACATATCACAAGTTTTTTCACTTGTCCAGTGCAATAATAAAGGTAAACTATGAAGTACATTTGAATCATTCAGGGCAGGTTTGTTTTAGTTTAGGCAAAATTACGTACCTTGTTGTATGTTTTTCCACTCTTTTTATAAAGGTCAGCAAGTTTCTCACTTGGATCTTCAATAGTTTCAACATTAGAGCAATTAAATTTCGACATATCAATTTCCGCTTGCACTAACACCTCAGGCTGAGACAACAACCATGCTTCGGCCTCTTGAATCATAAGAAAAGTATTATTGATAGAAGAATCTATATTCTGTTTGGCTTTATACTAGTGTCGTTTTAATAACGGTTACCACCTAAGTTGCCATTTCGCCACAAATTGCCGGTGGCATATTGCGAAGCCCACTCCACATAATCTTTATCGCGAAATGTATTGACAATAGTACCGTTGTCATCGTCTTTTTCGCAAACCAAAACATTTTCAACCGAAAGATTGTTCAAAATATGCTCGCTATGGGTAGATATTATAAACTGTGTTTTGTCAGAAACTTGATTCATAGCCTCAACAAATTCACTTATCATATCTGGATGAAGACCAATCTCGGGCTCATCGATGCACACCACTGCGCCACGCTCAGGATTGTGAACTATTGCAAGAAGGCAAAGATAGCGCAAAGTACCATCTGAAATGTGGGTTACATGCACAGAACGCTCCAAATGCTTCTCATCTAACATCAATTCGATATTGTTGCCTATAAAATTAAAATCAAAGCCATTGTATTGTGGATTAATAGCCTGCAATGATGCTATTAAATTGTTGTAATTAGATTTACTATTAATCTTAATCCTATTCAAAATCTGAGGCAAATTGCTTCCATCTGATAAAAGTCTTGCAGATATACCGCTTGGCAACATCGGTTTACGAATTAGACTTTTTGCGGTAGTATCGAAATAACCATAAACAGACATATCTTTGATAAAAGAACGTAATTCTGACATTTCATATTGATTCTGTGCCAATTGTATAAAACAAGACTCCATATCATTGGCAACTTCATAGTCAATAAGTTGCGTTTCTATATCATCGGGAAAATTAGTAATTGTTTGAATTGATACCTTACCATCATGTCTAAACATATATTTATCTAACATATTTCCATCATTATCTTTGGAATAAAGACACTCCGAAATGCGATAATTTTGGGTAGAACCAACTCTATCGAAGGTTATATTATAAAAAAGAGGTATATTATTAAACAAACAAACATCCTCATCAAATTCAAATCCAAGTTCAACTTTACTATCATATCGAAGATCGTTTCCTGCAAAAAACATAGCATCAAACCCACCCCACTGATTAAGAATCAAATCGGGTAAAGCTCCCTCGATAACGGTGGCTTTAAGAAGTTGCAATGCCTTAATAAAATTAGATTTACCCGTGCCGTTGATACCTATCAGGGCATTGACATTGTTAAGGGTTATGGTGCAATCCTTAAAACTGAAAAAATTTTTAAAACGAATCGACTTTATCATAATAATGTGCTATTTTCAAGAGCAAAGTTAATAAACAATATCATAATAATCAAACAAAATTATCATAACAAAAAATAATTCGCATTAAGGAATATTTTTTGTATGTTTGCACCCTGAAAAAACTACAATTGTCTACAATTGGAAAACCGTAACAAACTCATATACATCGACTCTGTGATCAGAGATTTTAACCCAAAGCTGCACAAGAGGCTGCCGAGGTTTGTTATCCGCCTGATTGAGCGCATCATAAGGCAGGATAAGATAAACCGCGTGCTGTCGCTCTATGGGCATTTAGACGGGCCCGAGTTTATCGAGGCGGTTTTCAAAGATTTTAATGTAGACATTATTGAACACGGCGTTGAGAATGTAGAAAAAGGTCAGCGGATGATGTTTGTGGCAAATCACCCCTTAGGCGGATTAGACGGACTTGCAGTTATTTATTCCATCTGCAAAAACTTTGGACACAGCAAAGCCATTGTCAACAATCTTTTGCTCTTTATCGAGAGTCTCAAAAGCGTGTTCTGCGGCGTAAACGTCTACGGACACAACACTCCGGCAATACTCAAAAACATTCAAGACCTTTACGAAGACCCTAACGAAAACGTCTGCGCATTTCCCGCCGGATTGGTTTCGAGACGTATCAACGGCGTTATCACCGACTTAGAATGGAAAAACAAGTTTATCAACATGGCAGTGCAATACAAATTGCCCATTGTGCCAGTGTATGTAGATGCCAAAAACAGTAGTTTCTTTTATTCGGTGGCAAACATCCGCAAAAAACTCGGCATCAAATTCAACTACGAGCTTGTGCTATTGCCCGGCGAAGTATTTAAATATCACGACAAACCAATCAATCTATATTACGGAGAACCAATAATGCCACAAATACTCGAAGATATACCCACACCTGCACAACGTACTCAGTATGTAAGGCAGATGACATATATGCTTAAACCATAACCCGTTTGAAACCAACCAATGGAAAATATAATAGAACCCATAGAGAAAGAACAGCTGCTGAGCGAACTCACCAACGACAAGTTTGTTCGCACCACCAACTACGGCGGCAACAAAATATACATCGTAAACGCCCACAACGCACCCAACACGATGAAAGAGATAGGACGATTGCGCGAACTCGCTTTCCGTCAGGCTGGCGGAGGCACGGGCAAGGCATGCGACATCGACGAATGCGACACCCGCGAAATCCCTTACCAGCAATTGATTGTATGGAGCGACGAGATGGGTGAAATACTCGGCGGATACCGCTTTATCGACTGCTCATTGCCCATTGTCAACGAGCACGGAGAACCAGAACTGTCAACAGCAGAAATTTTCAATTTTTCTGACCAATTTATAAAAAAATACCTTCCTCACACCATTGAGTTAGGGCGCAGTTTTGTGCAACCAAAATTTCAAAGCCGTCAATACTTTAAACAAGCGATTTATGCATTAGACAATCTGTGGGACGGTCTCGGTGCAATTTATATGCTCAATCAAGACCATATTAAGTACTTTTTTGGAAAGGTAACAATGTACACATCCTTTAACCAAACCGCCCGCGACTACATACTCAGCTTCATGAAACTATATTTCAAAGACACTGAGCATCTTGTTATCCCCAAAAACGAAATTATACCCTCGCTCACCAAAGAGCAAATAGCCGAAGCATTTCCAAACGGAACATACCGCGACGACTATAAATGCCTCAACCGCATAGTACGCGACCTTGGCGAAAACATTCCTCCAATGTTCAACGCCTATATGAACCTATCGTCTACAATGAAACTCTTTGGCACTGCACCCAACCCATTTTTTGGAGGCGTTGAAGAAACTGGCATTTTAATAACGGTAGACGACGTTTATCAAGATAAAAAGGCTCGGCACATCGACACCTTTTCATTTAAAAAATAACAGGATATGAAAAAATTAGACATATTCACCATAAAGAGTTTCATAGGGCCGCTGATAGCTACGTTTTTCATTTCGCTATTTGTGCTGCTGATGCAATTCTTGTGGAAATATATCGACGAACTTGTAGGCAAAGGTCTCGACGCCTCGGTGATAGCCGAGTTGCTTTTTTATGCGTCAATCACCTTGGTACCTATGGCTCTGCCACTTGCAATACTATTGGCGAGCATTATGACATTTGGCAACTTGGGTGAAAAATTTGAGCTAACAGCTATCAAGGCGGCAGGCATATCACTTCAGCGCACTATGCGGCCACTTATTATAACGAGTGCTGGAATTAGTTTGATGGCTTTTATCATCGCCAACGACATCATTCCCATGGCAAGTTTAAAAATGCACTCGCTTCTGTGGAGCATTAAACAACAGCGCCCAGAAATGAACATCAAACCAGGAATCTTCAACAACGACCTCGGCGAGGTAAGCATCCGCATCAGCAAAAAAGATCCTAAAACCAACATGATGTACGGATTCAGAATCTACGACCACCAGTATGGCAAAGGAAACTATATGGTAACATTAGCCGACTCGGGTAGCGTAAAAATCACCGACGACAACCGTTATCTTATCTTCACCCTTTACAGCGGCATTTCGTACACCGAGGAAGATGGCAAAAAAAATTCAGAAGATAATCCTTATCCGCACCGTATCAACACATTTGGCCAACAGACCATTATGCAAAGTATGGCGGATTTTGACTTTGACCGTACCGACGAAAACTTGTTTAGAAACAACTATCAAGTTATGAACCTATATCAGCTGAAAAACGCCGGTGACTCGCTCAGCAACAATTTTATAGAACAAACCAACGCCCTTAGCCTCACCCTCACATCGCTATTCTACCTAAAAAATGCTAAACATACCCTTTTCCAATATGCAGATTCTCTAAAAGCAACACTCGCTATGCGGCAATCTGCTAACAGCAATTCTGTTGTCAATGTGCACGACCTTACCCAGTCACAAACGGCTCCCTCCATCAACGACACCGCATATCTAAGAGAGGATTCTACAATTAAAGCTCAAATAGCTCACCATAAAGACAGCCTCATGGCTATATACGCCGCTCCTGTAAACAACATTAAAACGATTATCAACCTCGACAGCATACTTAAATCACTTCCCGAAGACAAATACAACCAAGTGAAAAGTAAGACAAAAGAGTTTGTGGCTGAAACACGGTCTTTTATATCGCGCAATGCTGAAGATATTCAATCCAAGCAGAAAACCGTTGCAAAATACCGCAACGCTTGGCATCAGAAAATCACTCTCTCCATAGCCTGCCTCATATTTTTCTTTATAGGTGCGCCTCTCGGTGCAATTATTCGCAAAGGTGGATTCGGACTGCCCATTGTGGTGTCGGTGATAGTATTCATTATTTACTACATCATTTCCACCGCTGGCATGAAAATGTCGCGCGAAGGCATGTGGCAACCTTGGCAGGGTATGTGGCTCAGCACCATAGTAATACTACCGTTTGGAATTTTCCTCACTTACAAAGCCACTGTTGATGCGCAACTATTCAACAAAGAAGCATGGACAAAGGTTATGGATAAAATTGGAGCATTTTTCTCAGTGTTTAGCAATTTGCGCGACACTGGAAAGGATACAGGACATTATCCTCTGCGATCTTACTGTATCAATATCGGCATTATTGCATCAATTATTGCATTGGCATTTGCTTTCACGCCCACCAAAAACGCCTCATTTATTTTCGGTGGATTAGCATTAGTTCTTGCAGGCATTACATTCATCATCAACAAGAAGCACAATTTCCAGCACAAGTTTGTGATATTTGCCGCAGTGCTTGCTTTGGCTGCAATAATCATAGCAGCAATCACTTATAAGAAAAAAACACATAAAAAGAGTACCGAAACGGAAACCATCTCTATGGTTGCCCAACCGTTACACACTGATATCATTATAAACATCTAAAGATGGACAACATAAAACTAAACACAATAGAAGAAGCAATCGAAGATTTCCGTCAAGGAAAGATTATAATAATTGTAGACGACGAAGACCGCGAAAACGAAGGTGACTTTATCACCGCCGCCGAAACCATCACCGAGGAGAAGATCAACTTTATGCTTCAATACGGACGTGGTGTGCTTTGTTCACCTATCACAATTTCAAGGGCAAAGGAATTAAGGCTGCAAAACCAAGTAGAGGACAACACTTCTGTTCTCGGAACTCCGTTTACCGTCACCATCGACAAAATAGAAGGCTGCACCACAGGCGTTTCGGTACACGACCGCACAGCCACCATCAAAGCACTTGCCGATCCCGAATCTAAACCAGAATCATTCGCCCGTCCTGGACATATCAACCCACTCTACGCACAAGACCGCGGAGTACTTGCCCGTGCGGGACACACCGAAGCTTCGATCGACATGGCACGTTTGGCTGGGCTTTTCCCCGCCGCCGCTTTAATCGAGATTCTCAATCCCGACGGCACTATGGCTCGGCTGCCTCAGTTGATGGAAGTGGCTAAGCAATTCAACCTCAAAATAATAACCATCCGCGACCTCATAGCATTCCGCCTCAAAACAGAAACTACAGTGGAAGCATCGCCACAAGTAAACATGCCCACACGCTACGGAGAGTTCAAAATGACTGTTTTCCGCCAGATAAACAACGGCTTAGAACATTCGGCTCTTGTAAAAGGCACTTGGGCAAAAGACGAGCCCGTGCTTGTGCGCGTACACTCGTCGTGCGCCACTGGAGATATCTTCGGTTCTATGCGTTGCGACTGCGGCGACCAGCTGCATCAGGCTATGATGCGTATAAGCCAGGAAGGCAAAGGAATACTTCTCTACATGAACCAAGAGGGACGCGGCATCGGCTTGTTCAACAAAATCAAAGCCTACAAACTCCAAGAACAAGGCTACGACACCGTTGATGCCAACGTACACCTCGGATTCGACCCCGACCAAAGAGACTACGGCACTGGAGCAGAAATCCTGCGCAAATTAGGAGTTACAAAAATGAGGCTCCTTACCAACAATCCCGTAAAACGAGTAGGATTGGAAGCTTACGGCTTAGAAATTGTTGAAAACGTACCCATTGAGATACCACCAAACCAGTACGACCAAAAATACCTCATCACCAAGCGCGACAGAATGGGGCACACCTTACGAAACCTCTAAAAGCCAAAACAATGAAAAACATTCTCTTAACCATATCGCTCGTAATGCTCGCATCCATAGCCATTGCGCAATCAGGCACCAAAATAGAGATTGTAAACACAAACACTCTCGAGGTTAACGAGACATACGGCCCAGACATCAAAATACTTAAAGGCAATGTGATTTTCTACCACGACAGCGCATATATGTATTGCGACAGCGCACTCTACAACAACAAAGAAAACAACTTTCAGGCTTTTGGACGGATACACATAACGCGGTTAATGTCAGACAACGACACTGTGCACCTTTGGAGCGACTCTGCATCGTACAACGGCAACTTAAAACTCGCCACCGCCCGACGAAATGTGAAAATGACTCGCGACAGTATGGTAATGCTAACCGAAAACCTCGACTTTGACATGAACACCAACGTTGCATACTATTTCAACGGAGGCACCACTTTTTCGGGAGAGGACACCCTTATCTCCGATTTCGGTCATTTTTATCCCAACACAAACGACCTTAAATACACCAAGGACGTGGAAATCCACAATCCCGACTACCTGATGCGTTCCGACACGCTCACCTACAACATTAAAACAAAGATTTCCAACTTCATCGGTCCTACTGAAATTATCGGCGAAACCGACTACCTCTACACCGAACGAGGATGGTTCAACCATATCACCGACCAAGGACAGCTCACCAAGAAAAACTATATGACCAGCAACGAGCGCCGTTTGGATGCCGACACCATATTCTACAACCGTGCCCTCAATTACGGATACGGACGCAGCAACGTAGAAATCACCGACACCGTAAAGGCTATCAAACTGCTTGGCAACGAGGCGCATTACTACGATAAAGACCAAAAGAGCCTTCTTACCGACAAAGCACTGATGATATATTACTCTGATATCGACACTCTATATCTGCACGCCGACACCATCTGCTCATATATGGAACGGTATGAAAAAAGCAACCCAGATTCTCTTTACCGGATTGTAAAGGCATATCATCACACTAAAATGTTCCGCAGAGACATTCAAGCTATGTGCGACAGCATGATATACGATTTCAGCGACAGCACTGTAACCATGAACCGCAACCCTGTAATATGGCACAACGAAAACCAAATAACAGCTAAAGACATCAAGTTCTACACATCCAACAACCACATTGACATGGTAGAGCTGCTCAACAACGCTTTTGTAATATCCAAAGTAGACACTATAGAGCACTACAACCAGATATTTGGCAATAATATGGTGGCGTATCTCGACAGCAACAAAATTCAAGAAGTGGAAGTGATTTCCAAAGCCAATACCATTTACTACACCGTTGAAGACAGTATAGCTACTGGAATGAATGTCATCTCAAGTCAGGACATGAACATCATTTTTGAAAAAGGCAAAGTTAACAGGATATGGTTCTACAAGAGTCCCAAAGGCACACTCTACCCATTAGAAGGCCTAACAAAGCGCCAACAATTTCTCGATGGGTTTATTTGGTATGACAAGCATCGACCTCTCTGTCGCGACGATGTATTCGTTTGGGGAGAAATCACCGAAAAACCTATCACCGCTCAGCAATTAGAAGCAGAAGAAAAAGCAGCACAAGAGGCCAAAGAAGAAATGGAAGAATTTTAAAACTAATAAATATGAAAAGATTTATAAAAACGGCAACATTATTGCTAACCATATCGGTAGCGGCATCTTGCTCGCTTACCAACGAAGGCTCTAAACAAGATGCTAAAACCGCTGACTCGCTACGCCGCGACTCAATAGCAAGGATGATTATAAATACCAAAGACTCCATTGTACATGCCGTAGCAGAGCAAACCGCTGACCAAATGTGCGATTCTACACTTATCGATTCAATTATCGCCACATTTGACAAACCATAGCACAATTATGTAACAACAAGATAATTAATATACAAGTGAAAAAGACGATTATTACATTAGCCACAGCCATTTGCTGCTTTGCCGGAGCCTACGCCGCTCCATTAGCCGACTCGCTAAAACCTAAGTCTGCTATCGACACCCTCAAAACCAAGGCTGCAATCGACACCCTTGCCACCGCCGACAAATACCGCAAGGTGATATTATTCAACGACAACACTTGGACATACATCGACCTCGACCGTCCCGCAATATCCGACGATGACTTTGCCGACAACTGGGACATTGAGAGCATCCATATCTGCAAAGACATTCCAGTATCATCATTGCCCGAAGAGGTAGACCTCTTGCTTTCCGACAGCACACACGGCTGGTGTGCACCCATCACAGGAAGAGTGAGTTCTGGATTCAAATTCCGCAAAACTCGCAACCACAACGGCACCGACATTCCTCTTACAGTTGGCGACACTATCCGCGCCGCATTCGACGGCAAAGTACGCGTGGTGCGCACAGTGGGCAACGCCGGCGGATACGGCAACCTTATGGTAATACGCCATCCCAACGGTTTGGAAACATATTACGCCCACCTTTCGGGATTCATTGCCAAAGAAGAAGAACTTGTTAAGGCTGGCGAACCAATAGCCCTTGGCGGCAACACAGGCAGAAGCACAGGACCTCATCTGCACTTTGAAGTAAGATATATGGGCAAACCGTTCGACTCTGAAAGGATTTTCGACTTTACCACTGGCGAAATACGTCAAACAGAATTCACACTCAAACGCCACTATTTCAACATCTACTCGCATTACGGAATGACCGACGCCGAGTCGGCAGCCACACAAGAGAGAGTTTACCACACAGTACGCAGTGGCGACACTCTCGGCGCAATTGCCCGCAAATATGGCACAACAGTAAGCCGCATTTGTAAACTCAATGGCATATCTCAAAACAAGATTCTCCGTCTTGGACAGAAATTAGCAGTTAGATAACCACACAAGCCCGACTTTTGCAGCCGGGCTTTTTATTTATTTTTTAATATACATTTAACCTAATAATGTTTCAAAACCATTACAAGGTAAAATTCCTTTTGTAATTTTGCAGTGCAGAATGCAATCATCATTACACACTTAAATGGTATTACAGATACTTACATTCCTCGGAGGCTTGGCCCTGCTGATGTTCGGTCTTAAAAACATGACCGAAAGCCTCCAAAAATTAGCCGGAGACAGCCTCAGCAAGTTTCTCGGCATAATGGGCAAAAACCGTTTCACCGGTCTACTCTCCGGCGCAGGCATTACCGCCGCCATACAGTCATCTACCGCCACCACACTTTTGACGGTAACATTCGTTAACGCAGGACTGTTTACCCTCAACCAAGCCATTCCCATTATCATGGGCGCAAACATAGGCACCACCATCACAGCGTGGATTATGAGCCTTGGCTTTTCGTTCGATATGGGCAAAATTGTTTACCCAATTTTTGTAATTGGCATCGTTTGTATCTATATGAAACGCAGCAAGGCACGCACCTTGGGCGAATTTGTTTTCGGTTTGGCGTTTCTGTTTTTTGGTTTAACCATTCTCAAATCTAACGCCGAAGCAATGGATTTGGGACACAACGATACTGTAATCAACTTTTTTAAAACCACCAACGGGCATTGGTATTCGGGATTATTATTCTTGTTGGTTGGTGGAATATTAACTTTTTGCGTACAGTCGTCAGCAGCCATTGTAGCCTTTACGCAGTTGCTCTGTGCCAGCGGAGTGTTGCAAATAGATCAAGGCATTGCCCTTGTGCTTGGCGAAAACATCGGTACCACGCTCACATCCAACATTTCGGCAATGAAAGCCTCCACTTCTGCTCGACGGGCTGCATTGGCGCACCTTATGTTCAACCTTTTTGGTGTAATTTGGGTGTTCGCATTATTTACACCGTTTACCAATTTTGTAGCATACGTATGGGGATTCGGCTCGTTTGAAAATCTTCAAACCGACCAATTGCCTAAATATATTGCAGCATTTCACACGTCGTTTAACGTTTGCAATGTATTGTTGCTCATTGGCTTGGTTAATTATATGGAAAAAATCATTGCCAAGATTATCAAAAAAACCGACGAAGACGAAGCCGAAGGCAAACTCAAATATATTGGAAGCAATTCGTATGTGCAAATTGGCGATACAGGTATGACCGCCGCCGAATTAGAAACCCTTGAAATGGGTCGTCGTATGCAAAAAATGTTCGGTTTTGTGGAGCAACTTATTCAAGAGCCCACCAACAAGAGCAAAGAATACGAAGCACTCTACAACCGCATACTCAAATACGAAACCATCAGCGACAATATGGAGATTGAAATTTCTAAGTATCTTGCCAAGGTAGGTAAAAACCACCTGAGTAACGATGCCAAAGAAAAAACTCGTGTAATACTCAAAGTAATCTCCGAACTTGAATCCATTGGCGATAGCGGTGCCAACATTGCCCGAAGCATTCAACGACGCTTCGATAGCAAAGCCGAATGTACCGACTATCAAAAAGATAGCATCATTAAAATGTACTCCATCGTAAACGATGCTATGGCGCAAATGACCTACATTATTGAAAAATTCAGCACCATACAACGCAGCGAAATTGAAAAATCGTTCCAAATCGAAGACCGTATCAATCGACTTCGCTCTGAACTCCGCGAAGAAAACATCGAAAACATCACCACAAAAAAACGTTACGAGTATACCAGCGGATTGTTCTATATGGAAGTAATCAACGGCTTGGAAAAAATCGGCGATTTTATTATCAATATTGTTCAAGAATATAAACGATTGAGATTCAAAAAGTAACCAATGCTACGCACAGCACACAAAATATCATGTTTGATTACTGCCATAATAATGGCGGCACTTGTGCTGTGCATTCCGGTTGTTAAACAGTATCACCCCGTTGTGCATAAATGCTGCCACAATGAGGGCGGCGAACATCATTGCGACTGTCCGGTATGCTGTTTTCAACTATCTACTTTATTTCTCCAAGACAACACTCACCACGAATTAGCAATTGCTGAATTGCGGTTCGTGTACATGCTTACACCTCAGCAAGGCTGCACACAAAACCAGCCTCACTGCATTATCATCCGCGGTCCTCCTTTGGTTTAAAATACTTTTATTCAGATTTTTTATCCTCTTTATTATTTTAAACCAAACACATAATCAATGCAGAGTAGAATATGCGCTGCGGTGATGGTGGTGTGCGCATACTTTGTTGTATCCAACGTATACGCGCAATCCGACTCCATACCCGTGGTAGAACTCAACACAGTTACCGTTAAGCGCAACACCACGGCAAGGAACATATCCACATCAAAAAGCGTGGAGACCGTTGACCGTGGTTTCATAACGCACAACCTCGGAGGAAGTCTGTCGGAAAGTCTCGAAAACATTCCGGGACTATCCTCTATCAACATAGGCTCGGGTCAGGGCAAACCTGTGATACGCGGGCTCGGATTCAACCGTGTGGCTGTGGTAGAAGACAACATAAAACATCAGGCGCAGCAATGGGGTAGCGACCACGGCTTGGAGATTGACCAATACTCGCTCGAACGTGCCGAAATTATCAAAGGTGCGGCATCGCTCGAATATGGCAGCGACGCTATCGGCGGAGTTATCAACCTCTCCTCATCTCGCATTCCACAACCACATTCTCTAACTGCCGACGCACAAGCAACTACCAAAAGCAACAACCAGTTTTTCGGTGTTTCTGCCGGAGTAGGCTTACGAGGCGAAAATTGGTTCACCACATCACGGTTCACTGCGCAAGACTATGCCGATTTCTGTGTTCCAAAAAATTTTGTAAACATCTACTCGTACCGCATTAGTCTCAACCATGGACGTTTGCGCAACACCGCAGGCAAGGAATACGACGGTCATTTCACAATCGGCTATATTGGCAACGGTTTCAAATCGCGCTTAATCATCTCAAATGTTAACAGTTTCGGAGGATTTTTTGCCAATGCACACGGATTGGAGCCCAGAAACGTAGACACAAAGGTTCACGACCGCAGTATACGCGATATTTTACAGCCGTCGCAGAGTGTAAACCACTTTAAAACAGCGCTCAACGTGGAGCGTTGGACATCGCAATACACGCTCACAGCCGACATCGCCTATCAAAACAACCACCGATTAGAACGCAGTCCATACGTCAGTCACGGATATATGCCATTAACGTGTCCTGAAACCTACAACGGCGACCCCGACACAGAATACCTTTACAACAAAGACGTGTACACCGCATCGGCAAAACTGACAATCCCCCACGGAAGGCTCAACCTTAAAACCGGAAGTACATTTGAACTGCAAGACAATCAGATAGGCGGAAGAGGATTTATAATACCCTCGTTTACAAGCATTCAGAGCGGACTGTTTGTAGGAGCGGACTATCAACTTACACCTACATACAAATTGGAGGCTGGTGTACGTTACGACCTTGGAGTTATCCACACCGATCCGTACAGCGATTGGTTCAAGTCAGAAGACGAATATGTGCAGCGGGCACAAGCCATCGACAGAAAATTCAACGATCTATCGTGGTCGCTCGGAGCAACGGCTCACAGCGGAAAACTAACCGCCAAAGTCAACTTCGGCAAAAGTTTTCGCATCCCTACGGCACAGGAATTAGCATGCAACGGTGTCAACTACCATCATTTCAGTTACGAAAAAGGCGACCCAAACTTGCACAGCGAATCGGCATATCAAGCCGACTGCGAACTCACCTACGGCGGACGATTGTTTACCATAATACTGTCGCCCTACGCTGGATACTTCACCAACTACATTTTTCTGGATCCGTCGCCATCTTTCGACCGTCTTTACGGATGTGGAAACCAAATCTACAACTACAAAGAGTGCGAAGTGGGGCGTTACGGCGGAGAAATATTGATGAAGTTTACCGTCGACAACCGCTATGTACCAATGCACAACGGCAAAATCGACATTGAGGCAGGCGCTGAATACACCCAAGCCAAACAGAAATCTGGAAGCAAAAAGGGGTACGGACTGCCCTTCGCCCCTCCCCCATCGGCCAAGGTTGAAGGCACATATTCGATGCTGATAAAGAAACCAACACAGCAAAACCGCAACAGCACCGCTGCATCGCTCGGAGCAATGGTAAAAACCGTGGCACAACAGAACCATATCGTTCCACCAGAATCACCTACCAAAGGATACACCACAGTAGAAGTTTCGGCAGGATTTGAGTTTAAGACACCAAAACACTCTTTAAACCTAACACTGAGGATAAAAAATCTGTTAAACACCGAGTATTACGAGCACACATCGTTTTACCGGCTCATCAACCTGCCCGCACAAGGCAGAAACATAATTATCAATTTATCTTACAAACTATAAAAAATTATCACAAAATGAAAAATTTTTTAAAACTTACTTATATTACATTAGCATTTTCTGTATTTACTCTATCGGCTTGCAACAACGATGAAGACGAAATCGACACCGAAAAACCCACCATCGACTTATCATTCAACCAAGCATTTCCCCAAAACGGCTCAGTACTTTATTTTGGAGAAAGTTTTACGCTCAACATCCGCCTTGCCGACAATTTTGAACTTGGCGCATACAGCGTAAACATCCACAGCAACTTTGACCATCACTCTCACTCCACCGAAGAGGAAGAAGAAGAAGAGCACCACGAAGAGGGTGAGCATCATCACCACGATGGCGAGGAAGGCGATGGATTCTATTTTTCGCAAGACTACACAATTCCCTCAGGATCAAAAGAGTACACTGCCAGCAACACCATTGAGATATCCGCACACGCACCCGATGGCGACGAGTATCAGGCAGGCGACTACCACTTTATGATTACAGTTACCGACAAAGCAGGATTCTCAACTTTCAAATCAGTAGGAATAGAGATTAAGAACCGTTAATCTTTTTTTTGCCCTCAAATAAAAACAAAGCTCCGGATTATTAATCATCCGGAGCTTTTAATACCGTTCACTCAAAAAGATTACTTAAAATAATTGATAGCATTACGCAGATTGTCGGCCTGAGTAGCCAAGTCGTCGGCACTTGCGGCAAGCATCTCAGAAGATGAAGCGTTGACTTTAACAGTGCTGTTGAGTTTCTGAATAATGTTATTCACTTGGTTAGCTCCCGCACTCTGTTCCATACTTGCATTAGTAATTTCGTTTACCAAGGTGCGTGTGTTTTCTATCTTAGGAATAGTCTGCTGCATCACAGAGCTAGCCTCCTCCGAAAGTTGAAGACTCTTTTGCGACATCTCAATAATGCCGTCGGCAGCGTTCTTTGATTTTTCTGCAAGCGAACGAACCTCTTTCGCCACCACAGCGAAACCTTTGCCGTATTCTCCAGCACGGGCAGCCTCCACAGCAGCGTTAAGAGCAAGTATATTAGTCTGGAATGCAATTTCGTTGATAATAGAGATAGCCTCAGAGATTGATTTGTTGTTGTCCAAAAGGCTGTTGATCTTAACCACAACCTCGTTGAACTTGTTGCAGGCATCCTGGCTTACATTGTTGGTCTGCTTAGCATTGTAAGTGTTCTGCTCGATATTCGAAGTCATCTCTTCCATAGTGGAAGAAAGGTCTTCGATATTGGTGCTTTGCGACTGCGAACCCTGCATTACCTGCTGCGAAGTGGCGTTCACCTGTTCAGAGTTGGCAGCAAGATTTTCCGAACCGATTTTTATTGTGTCAACAATTTCGCTAAGTTTAGTACTCATCTCACGAAGATGGTCGCACATCTCACCAATTTCATCGTTTGATCTATAGTCGATCTTACGTTTAAGATGTCCGTCCGAGATGTCTTTGATGGCGGTTGATAGTTGTGAAAGAGGGTTTGAAAGCATCCTTTTGAGGCAAATCACCACTACAACTGCAATTATCGCAATCACCACTAACAAGAATGAGATCATAACCCACATATTTTCAGTAGCGGAACTTTTAAGCTCCGAATCAGGCAAAGTACCAACAACGAACCAACCTGGAGTACCTTCGATTTTGCGGCTCATTGTGTACATATTTTCTCCTGAGGCCGCATCTTTACAGTAGCAAATACAGTTTTCGCCACGTTTTACAGCCTCGCCTACCACCTCCAAACCAGGACAAGCAACCTTACCTTCAACGGCAAGGTTAAAGTTCATCACCAATTCATCGTGCGAAGTGCCGATAAGTTGAGCATTTTCGTCCACTATAAATGTCTCACCGTTGTTGCCAAACTTGCACTCAACAACCACTTTTTTAAGAGTATTGAGACTGACGTTGGCACAGAAAGCACCCACTACTCTGCCGTCGCGCTTAATGGGCACGGCAAGAGTGTATTTCTTTTCACCTGTGGATTTTGAAATATCGGGACTTGTCATCGAAAAATCATAGCCCCGCTGAAAAATATTTTTAAAATATTGTCGGTCAGCAATATTTGCCTTTGAAAAGCCCTTGCCATTGATATAGTAACTACCATCAGGATATGCCACAAACATCATAGAGAAATACTCTTTCTTTTCAGCAGCAATGATTTCAAGACGTTTAGAATATTTTTTGTCGTCCATTGAGGTAAATATATCCTCGTTAGCCATCCATTTTAACTCTTCGGTCATAGTGGCCAATTTAGATGTAACCTCTTGCGCCGATTTGGCTGAGAGTTCCTGCATACAAGACTCAAAAAATGATTTCTGAGTTTTAAAATTTATATGATAACTTACTACCATCATAACAATTATGATAATTGCCACGATTGGAAGTATAATTGAAAGAATCTTCACATGTACAGATGTAGTTTTCATAGGCATGAGAATTATATAGTGAATAAGGGGTAAAAAAACAAAAAACGTACCTTTTAATCCAGACATAAACCTGAATCAGCTCAAATATACGGAAATTTCTGACATAACGGCAAATAGAAATGAAAAAAAATGTTAAAAAAAGAGCCGCATTGCTGCGGCTCTCAATCTACACTATATTTGTATACCTCTATCCACGATTAAATAGTCGGTCGAAAAAGCCCGACTTTTGGGCATCTTCTGCACCCGGTTTAAACGAATCGGATTTTTGGAAACCTTCGATAACCTTCTGCTCATCTTTGGAGAGTTTCTTAGGAATCCACACGTTGACAATGGCAAGCAAATCACCACGACCGTAAGCACCGTAAGTGGGTAATCCTTTGCCCTTTAAGCGGAGAACCTTGCCGGGTTGAGTTCCGGGGTCGATTTTTACCTTTACCTTGCCATCTATTGTGGGGATTTCGGCTGTGGCACCGAGTATTGCATCGGGGACGCTGATGCTAAGGTTGTAAATCAGGTTGTTGTCCTCGCGGGTGAGTTGAGGATCTTGCTCCTCCTCAAACACAACAAGAAGGTCGCCGTTTTCACCGCCGTATTTAGGAGCGTTACCCTTGTTGGGAACGGTCATCTGCATACCATCTGCCACACCTGCGGGTATATTGATAGAAATAACCTCCTCACCGAGCACTACGCCATCGCCGCCGCAATCTTTACATTTTTTGGCAATGATTTTTCCTGTGCCGCCGCAAGCCGAACATGTGGTTTGTGTTTGCATGCGTCCAAGAATTGTGTTGCGCACTTGGGTTACAACGCCCGTACCGTGACATGTGGGACATGTATTCATACTTGAACCTGCCTCGGCACCTGTACCGTTGCACGATTTGCAAGCGCAATATTTCTTAACCTTGATTTTCTTTTCGCATCCGTTGGCTATATCTTTGAGGCTGAGTTTCACCTTTACACGCAGACTGCTGCCCTTGTTGACACGCTGACCGCGTCCGCCGCCGAAACCACTGCCGCCGCCAAAGCCGCCGCCGAAACCAAAGCCGCTAAAGATATCGCCAAAGTGGCTGAATATGTCTTCCATATCCATTGAGAAACCACCGGCACCACCTGCGCCGCCCATTCCTGCGTGTCCGAATTGGTCGTAGCGGGCACGTTTTTGGTCGTCGCTAAGCACCTCGTAGGCCTCTGCCGCCTCTTTGAATTTTTCTTCCGCCTCCTTGTCGCCAGGATTGCGGTCGGGGTGGTATTTGAGCGCGAGTTGGCGGTAAGCCTTTTTAAGTTCGTCTTTCGACGCGTTTTTGCTTACGCCAAGCACCTCGTAATAATCTCTTTTTTCTGCCATTGTTGTAGTTTTATTTATTCACCAACCACGACTTTCGCATAGCGTATCACCTTGTCGTGCAGGTAATAGCCTTTTTCAATAACATCGATAATCTTGCCTTTGAGGTCTTCGCTCGGAGCTGCAAACTTGGTGACAGCCTCGTGAAGGTCGGTATCGAGTTCTTTGTGGAGAGCCTCAATCTCTTTGATACCACGTTTTTCGAGAAACTCAAGAAACTTTTTGTAAATAAGGTCGATACCCTCTTTTACAGCGTTGACGTCGGTAGCTGATTCAAGACTCTTGATAGCACGTTCCATATTGTCTACTACGGGAAGAATGCCTTTGATAACATCTTCCTCGGCATATTTGGTAAGGTCCATCTTCTCTTTGAGAGTGCGCTTGCGGTAGTTGTCGAACTCAGCCATCAAGCGGAGATAGCGGTCGTTGAGTTCGTCGTATTTTTTCTGCAAATCGTCGCCCTTGTCAGTATCCTGAGCGGTGGTGTCAGTGTCATTTGCTGCCGATTTGTCCTGACTGTTGTCAGTTTCTGACGTTTTGTCATCGGCATTATCACCTTCGGGCTGTGCTTTTTGCTCGTCGGTGAGTTCAGTGTTTTCTTGTTCTTCCATTTTAACTTCCTTATTATAAGAACTATGGTGTCTTTTTCTTTTACTCATATTTGTATATGTTTTTAAATTCTGCTTATATAGGTTCAAATAGTTTGCCACTCGGCAACAAAATGACAAATTGTCAGCCATAAAATTTGCTTTCAACAATTAAAATGCTTACCTTTACAATCGTAAATTAAAACAAAACCAATGAAAAATACACTTATATTATTAGTAGCAATATCCACAGCCCTTTCGGCAACGGCTCAAAAAGGATTAACATTTATAGAAACCAACCGCTTATGGTGTCCTGAGGTGCAAGACCAAGCACAATCGGGCACTTGCTGGTGTTTTTCAACACTTTCGTTTTTAGAGAGCGAAATGAAAGCCGCCGGAGCAGAAGACATTCCAAACCTTTCAGAAATGTTTGTGGTGCGTTATTCGTATCTCGACAAGGCTAAAAAATACGTTATGATGCACGGCAAAACCAATTTTTCGGAAGGCGGATTTTTTTACGACAATATTTATGCTATGAAAAATTATGGTCTTGTGCCCGAAAGTGCGTATCCAAACACATTAAGAAAAGGCGCAAGTATCTATCACTTTGGATTTTCGGACAAAATGAAAACCTTTATTGATTCGGTGGCTACCGACGACAACAAAATCATTGATCCAAAGTGGTTTGAAATTTTTACCCAAAAAACGGATAATTTTCTTGGCACAGTGCCGCAAGAATTTGAATACAAAGGCAAAACTTACACTCCCAAAACCTTTGCACAAGAGGTTGTGAAACTCAATCCCGACGATTATGTGCAAATAACATCGTTTACCCATCACCCATTTTACGAATATTGCATCTTGGAATTGCCCGACAATTGGCGCTGGGGACAGTTTTATAATGTGCCGCTCGATGATATGATTGCCGCCATTGACAGTTCGTTGGCACAAGGACACACTGTGGTATGGTCGTCCGATGTATCAGAAACAGGTTTTAACCAAAGCAAGGGTTACGCCGCAATGCCACGCCACACCAAGGTAACGCAAGAGAGCCGTCAAGCCGATTTTGAAAGCCGCAGAACCACCGACGACCACGGTATGCAGATAATAGGCACAGCCAAAGACCTTGATGGCAATAAATTTTACATTGTAAAAAATAGTTGGGGCAATTACAACAAATTTGGCGGATATCTTTACGCCTCAGAAGAATTTGTACGAGCCAAAACTACGGGCATAATGATAAACAAAAACGTTTGCAAATTTTTATTTCAAAATTAAGAATGCACCCGAAACTATAAGCGCAAGGCCAAACCAACGTGTGGGCGGAACGCTTTCGTGAAAAATAAAAACCGCCGCCAACATTCCAAACACATAACTGAAACTTATTAAAGGATAGGCAATTGAAAAATCCACGTGTTTGAGAATATAAAACCAAAGACCTGTAGCGGCTGCCATACATAGTCCCGAAAACAATAGATTCCAATTAGTGAGATAATCTTTGATAATTGGCCATGTGAAAGCGAATTTAGGCGCATTTTGCATGGCTAATTTTAAAAACATCTGCCCCGCAGCAAGACAGGCAGATTGCGATAAGGATAAGAGAAGGAGTTTTAACATAGTTTTTTTTTACAACTTTTCGATTTCGTCGATAGGCAGTTGGGTGATTTTGGCAATTAAATGAATATCAAGTCCTTCGGATTTCATACGCTTGGCGGTTTCAAGTTTTTCGGATTGGGCACCTTGTGCTTTGCCTTCTGCAATGCCTTCTGCACGTCCTTGTTCCATACCTTCCATCCTACCTTCGATACGGCTTGAATCCATTACGCTGAGATTAAAACGGAGTGTTTCTACATAGCGGTTGTAGGCTTTGCGGTCTTCGTCGTTGAGGTTGTCTACACGGAGTATTTCGCGGGCTTCGGGTAAACCTTGGGCGGTGTAGGTGTCGGGAATTTCACCGGTTTTTAAGAATGATATCCACTCCTCAATAGAACTTGTTGCCAATTGGTCAAAGTTGTTAACTCGGAACAGATAATATTCTGGAAATATCTGGCTTACGGTTTCTACTTGGAATGCTTTTTTCTGACCATCAGTTAGTTGAAGCACGTCGGTGTCATCGCTCATATTTACAAAATTTACTGTACCGTGGTAGGCATAGCCTTTGCCTTGCCCAAGTGTAAAATAAACGATGTTGATAGAATAAACTTTTTTTAGATTGCGATATGGTTCGCCTTTGCCAAGATAGTCGGAAATCACTTTTGATGCGCCGTATGCCATACGATGAAAATAGTCGAGTTCATGGCTATTTTGGATTTCAAACAACATCAGTTCGCCTTGTTCATCTTCGGCAAGAAAGTCCACCCGATTGAACTTTTGTTCTTCAAAGTCTTGATTGCCTTCGCTTTCAAGTATTTTGGTAATCTTGATTTGACGTTTGAAGATGACACTAAGAAACCCTTCAAGCACCACGTGGTCGGCCTTGTTGCGCAGTAGGCGTTTCATTGCCCAATCGAATCTGATGTAGTTTCCCATGGTCGTATCTATTTTATTTTCTGCAAATATAGGATTAAATTTTGTATTTTCCAAAGCACTGATTATATATCCCCTCCAACTGTCCCGCTTCAAAATTAGTCAAATCATCATTACCGTTGCGGGAGATAAGAAACATAAGAGCAGAGGTGGTATCGCCAATTGTATCTATCCAAGCCGCTAACACATAATCAGAAACGGCAACAGTGTCATCAACTATGCCTTCAATCTGAGTAGGCAAAAAATGTTCGGCAATATACACTGCCGTTTCACCCATAAATCCGTGACGGATAGCAATTTCACCGGCAACAATATTGGGCAGAGTATACACAAAATACGATGGCGAGGGGAAACAATTTTCCGGGTCGGCAATAGTGCGTTCAAAACCTATATCGGTACGGAGTGTACCATTGCTGGTAAAAACTATCACAGATGTGTTGTCTTTATGCTTAAGGAACTCATTATCAGCCTTATTAACAATATCTTCTGCCAGCAGGAAACCCGCCTTGCAAAGCGCATCCATCTTAAAAAACTTAGGATAATCAATACCTTTGCTGCGATATAGGTCGGCAAGTGCCTCGGTAGAAAGGTTTTTGAGCGATGTGTATTGCACAATCTTAGCCATAGTTATTCTCCTTTTTTAAAAACAGCGGCGGCGTTGCAGCCTCCAAAACCCGAAATCAGTTTTATAGCACATTGTTTATCAGTGTTTTCAATGCTACGCTGTATGTTTATTTTTTTAGAAACGCCGTATTCCTCAAAATTCTTGGTGGGCAATACTGTATTATCTTGCAATGCCGTAATGGAGATTACGCTCTCTAATACTCCGGCCGCACCGAGAGTGTGTCCAAAAATAGGTTTGAGCGAATTAACAGGAATATTTTGCAATCCGGCTCGCGAAATGGCCACCGACTCCATCTCATCGTTATACATTGTAGATGTGCCATGTGCGTTTACAAAAGCAATTTGCGAGAGATCGATATTTTTGGTTACATCCATCAAACAGCGAAACGAACCTTCGGCAGTTTTTGATGGTGACGATATATGGTAGGCATCGTTGTGAATAGAGCCTGTTACAAACTTAACGAATTTAGAATTTTCTTCAGAACGTCGTAAAATAACAGTTGCAGCCGCCTCGCCAAGGTTGAGCCCTGTGCGATTGATGTCGAACGGACGGCATTGCGATTGCGACAATGATTTAAGACTCGAAAATCCCAGAACAATAAACCTCGAAAGCATGTCCACACCGGTTACAACAGCACAATCGATACGATGGGATTCAAGAGCACGTGCTGCAGAAATAATTGCCGAAAGTCCTGAAATACAAGCATTTGAAACGGTTATAGGAGTGTTAGGATTTCCAAAATAATTTGCAACAACAGAGGCTGTGTGCCAAAGCGGAATCTCGGGAGAATTAAAATATTTTTCGCCACGGTCTAACAATTCCACATTTCCTTTAGTTGAAGATACATAAAACGCAGTACGTGAGGATTTTAATTCTACATCGCAATTATCGGCGGCGGTTTTGATTGATAGCATAGCAGCCTTTTCTACCTTTGAATAATTGGCAGGGTCGAGCAAGCAATAATCGGTGAAAGCGTCGTCGAGCATTTTGGAATCAATCACAGAGGCGGAAGTGTCAACACCGGAATCCAAAAGGTTGTTGTATTGTTTCACTGCCGAACAACCCGCCTTAGCAGCGGTGTAATTCTGCATAGTGGAGAATCCCAAGGGGGAGACAATATTTGTTGAAATTATATCTACCATAATTATTCCACAAAAAAATCATAAAAATTGAACCATTGCGTAGGGTGACTTAAAATCTGACGTTCAAGCAATTGCACATATTTTCGAGCCATTGCCTCGGCGCGTTTTTTGGTGGGAAGCGAGTCGGAATTTTCCACCTCAACTTTCTCAACAATAACATTATAGCGATATGTAGATTCCTTAAACACAAACACGGCAATTACCGGCACATTGCGCAGAGCCGCCACAGCAAACGGTCCCACAGGAAAATCGGCTTGTGCATATCCAAAATTGCATCTCACCGACTTGCTACTGCCAAAAATTCTGTCGGCGGGCATAGTGATAATATCGCCGTTTTCGAGGGCTTCATTGAGCGTAAATAGGTGACTCATATCGTCTTTTACCGCCACCATAACCACATTGTTTGGAGCAAGTTGCGCAAATCGCTGACGCTGCATTATCTCAGATTCGCCGCCAAACACAAGGGCAAAGATTTTTTTAATATCCTGACGGAGAAGGTATCCGCAAATTTCAAAGTTGCCGGTGTGACTACCCGCCATCAAAAATCCTTCCGGCTTGGTCATAAGGTCGTTGAACACATGCATTGTGTCGCTCGTCATTGTAAATTTGGAATGTTGCCCCGAAAAGATTGCAAACCTATCGAGCATTACTTTGCCAAAATTATTGTAGGTAGTCCACGTGCTAAAAAACGCTTTGACCTTGCCGTAATGGTGCACCTGACGGAAATATTTGCACGAAGCCTTGCGAGCCTTTCGCCCAAAAATCAAATAGAAGGGTATGGAGATATACATAAAGAAATATCCCACACGCACACCAAAGTGTCGGAACAAGAAAATCAATGACTTCTGTCCGAAATTACCACCGCCGGTAGTGCCCTTCCATTTGTTGGATTTAATGTCCATTGCGCCAATAAGTTAAATTATCCCTGCTTTGGCGGCTGAGGTTTTTGATAATAGTCGCCGTTGCGGTTTTTCTGCCCCTTGAAAGGCTTGTTTTGATTGTTCTTATTGTTAAATTTTATATTAAAACGCTTTTCGCCACCCTGCTGAGGAGCGTTTGGTTGAACGGCAGGCACCACAGGCTGTTTGGGTTGTGGCACAGGCGAAACGGTAAGCATCTGTTGCGGCTGTTCGGCCTGATCGGGTTGCGCGGTTGAAGTAGCATTGGCATTGGCGGCTTTGTTTTTCTTCTTTTTCTTTTTCTTCTTGCGGAGACTGTCGAAACGAGTGATGTCCTCCGAATCGGAAGCGTCAACAAACTCATCCACAATCTCTTTCTTGGGTTGCGGTGTGTTTTGCTCAGCATTTTTGTCGTTGAGGAGGAGCGTGTCGGGTTTTTCGCCGCGCTTGTTCATTGCGATAATCTCCTTAACACGGTCGATGGGCACCACAGTGATGTTTGCCGAGGAGTTTTGGTCGTAACTAAACCACATAACACGCTTGAAAATATCGGTTTTTTGGTGGTAAGCCGTACCCTCCATAGTTTCGAGCGGCTGGCGTACCGAGGGGAAATCGCGCTGAGCGTCTAAGTAAGCATCGATTTCGTAGTTGAGGCAGCATTTGAGTTTGCCGCACTGACCAGCGAGTTTCTGCGGATTCAAAGATAGTTCCTGCTGACGGGCATTGTTGGTAGAAACCGACACAAAGTTGGTAATCCAAGTGGTGCAGCAAAGTTCTCTGCCACAAGGACCTATGCCTCCTATCCTACCCGCCTCCTGACGTGCGCCAATCTGTTTCATTTCGATGCGGATTTTAAACTCATCTGCCATTATCTTGATAAGTTCACGGAAGTCAACTCGCTCATCTGCAATGTAATAGAATATTGCCTTAGAGCCGTCGCCCTGAAACTCCACATCGCCGATTTTCATATCCAAACGGAGACTTTCGGCAATTTGACGCGATTTGAGCATCACTTGATCCTCTTTTGCCACCACTTGTTTCCATTTTTCAATGTCAGATTGTTTTGCCTTGCGGTAAATCTTTTTAAACTCGGTGTCGGGACGTATGCGGGCACGTTTCATCTGCAATTTCACAAGCGGACCTTTTACCGAAACCACACCGATATCGTGTCCCGGAGAGGCCTCAACAGCCACAATATCACCCACTTCGAGTTCAAGATTATTTACATTTCGGTAAAATCCTTTGCGAGTGTTTTTAAAACGTATTTCGCAAATATCGCAATCGGTATTCATCGACGGTGGAATTTCGTCTAACCAATCGCGAACGTCTAATTTGTTGCAACTATTGGTATTCAAGCACTTGCCGCAGCAATCAGAGCCGCAATCAAAGCAGGCGTACTCTATTCCGTCGCAACCTCGCTGTATGTTTTTATAATCGTCGTATTCTTCCATTTTGTTGATGCTAAATAGCAATATATATGTGTTTTAAATTCGTTTTATCTTTAATAATGGTGAAATTTTGAGAGCAAGGTCGGTAAACACAAGTTTGCCGTAAGCATTGCGCTCGATATTGCGGCACGCCTCGCCAAACTGCTCTGAGAGCATACCCACGTTACCACTGTGAATAAAAGGCGAAAACTTTTGCGCAAATTCCATCTCGCCCGGAGTGAGGTTTACAAGGCTCTCCGACACGCTACTGAGCATAAAACACTCGCGCAGCATACGGTTGCAGTAGTCGAAAAACTTTTTCTGTTTTTCGCGACCGAGTTTTGCAAGGTTGTCGCTAAGTTTGATAATGGCATCGTATTTGGCAGAAAAAGCCTCACGCATAAGTGTGGTAAACAGTTCAAAATAAGGCGTTTCCACAGTTCCCGACTTAAATTGGCGGAGAGCGGCGCAGGCTTCGAGATAATTGCCGTCGGCAAGCATTGCGCTATTTTGGAGTGTTTGTGGGTCGGCATCGGGAAATTCCTGCTGCAACGACGCCACAATATCCTGATTTGTAGGACGGTCGATTTTTACCAACTGCACACGGCTGCGGATGGTGGTGAGTATCATCTCCTCGTTTTCTGCCACAAGGATAAAAAGCGTTTTGGCAGGCGGCTCCTCAATCATTTTCAGGAGTTTGTTGGCGGCGGTTTCGTTGAGTTTTTCTGCCATCCAAATTATCATCACCTTGTATTCCGCCTCAAAAGTTTTTAAGCCGAGTTTGCGTATAATCTCCTGACTCTCTTGGGCAAAGATGGCTCCCTGCGAATTGTCGGAACCAATAAAATCGTACCAATCGTCCAAACGGTGATAATTCCGCTGCAACACGAATTTGCGCCAATCGGTAAGAAAATCATCGCTCACAGGCTTGGTTGTGCCCTTGCCCGACACCACAGGGTAGACAAAATGGAGGTCGGGATGGACGAGTTTCTGATACTTAACGCAATGTGGACAAGTGCCGCAACTATCCGTATCGCCGGGTTTGCGACCTGTGCAGTTGATATACTGTGCGTATGCAATAGCCAGAGCGAGTTTTCCGCATCCCTCATTCCCCAAAAACAATTGGGCGTGACTGATACGGTTGTCGCTTACAGTGTTGATTAGTCGCTGTTTAACCTCGTCGTGTCCTGGTATATCTTTAAACTGCATACTTTGCCAAATATAATTTTCAGGGGCAAAGGTAATAAAAAAAAAGAAATTTTGAATCTAATGACGGAAAAATATCACCACCCACGCTTTAACACTCCCCCCACAGCACATACAAGCGTATAAACAGGGTACACCAACGACAAAAGCACTATATCAAACCAATTTGCTTTAATACCATACACTGCCGCCGGTGATTTTACAGAAAAAGTGTCGGCTACAAATTTAACTCCAAAAAGTATTAAAAAATTATACCAATTTATAACATCCGCAACCCACAAGCCCGCTGCCACCAATATCGCAACATTTGCCAAAAACACTACCGCAGCCACGGCTATGGTAACTATATCAGTGTAACCCACAGTCTTGCCGGCCCATCGTGTACGCTGACGAATCAATGCTCCAAGACTTTTGGGACTATGCGTATATACAGCCGCATCGGGGTGTTTTACATAAACAATCTTTTTGCCTTGCATAACGGCATACTGCAATAAAAAAATATCATCTCCTGAACGATAATGGTCTTTAATGTAGGCATCGGCAGTGTTACGAAGTGCGGTGTTAACCATCATATTACCGCCGTTGCACATTATGGGATGTCCGGCTATGGCCGCTCCCGCCGTAAGTGTAAGTATAGCAAGCGATTCGGTTTGCCAAAGACGCTGGAAAACGGATTTTGGATTGTCGGCCTTTATTATCAAAGGTGCTAAAATAATATCAGCCTTGGTGTGCTGCGCCGAGGCTGCCATAATGGTTGTCCACTGAGGATTGCTATAACAATCGGCGTCGGTAAACAATATATAAGGTGCATTGCAATGAGTCAAGGCTGTGCGCAGGGCGGCTTTTTTGCCGTTGCCGTTATTATGGCATAATATAAAATTATAGCGTTGTTTATACTCCGAGGCAATGCGGTAAGTGCCATCGGTAGAATGGTCGTCTACTAAAATCAACTCACTATTTTGGTAATTTTGCGACGATATGCACGATAAAAATTTATCAATATTCTCCTCCTCGTTTTTGGCAGCGGTGATAATGTTGATGGGGATATTAGGGGAAAAGGTGCGGATAGAATCGTGGTAATAACGAAATTTGATACAATAAAATAATATCAACAGTGAATAAATCGCCACCAAAATTAATACCACATACATTATTCCGCAGATTTTTGAATACCAACCCCACTCATCCACAATCCCAAAGCCGTTATTGCGCCGTTGAGCAGGAGGAGTTCGTAGCCCATTTTGTAGCCGTTGAACCACGCTTCGCTGTTAAGGCTGATTACAAGGCAGATAAGGGGCGAAAGTATGCAGATGAAAGGCACAAGACGGTCGCGGACAGGACGTTTGGAGTATAATCCGTAAAAATACAAGCCGAGCAAAGGTCCGTAGGTGTAACTTGCCACCACATAAACCGCTTCAATTACGCTTGTACTGCCTATCGCCTTAAAAAGATAGATAATTACGCCCATTACTAATGCGTTAATAATATGCACTTTTTGACGTGTACGACGGAGACTTTCGTCGTTACCCTTCTTGTCGGCACGAAGAATGTCGATGGTTACCGATGTGGTGAGGGCTGTTACCGCACTTCCTGCCGAAGAGAACGCCGCAGCCACAAGTCCGAGGATAAATAGCACGCCTACCGCTGCGGGCAAGAAAGGCACGCCGTCGGCATTGGTGGCAGTGGCAAGATATGGAAAAAGTTCGTCGCTTTTGAGTGCATTTCCCTGAATATCAGTGAGTGCGCCATTGGTAAAAAGTCCCAACTGAGCGGCATAATTATAAAGGAGTATGCCGAGCGCAAGAAACAACAGGTTAACAGGCAAAAAACCAAAACCATAACTGATAACATTCTTTTGTGCGTCTTTGAGATTGCGGCACGAGAGGTTTTTCTGCATCATATCCTGATCCAAACCAGTCATTGCAATGGTGGTGAACATTCCGGCAAGAAACTGCTTGAAAAAGAAACGTTTATCGTTGTAATCAGAAAAGAACCACGTGTCGGACATTTCGCTCGACGCAATCGACGAGCAAAGGCTGCTCAAATCCAAACCCATTTGTTGGCACACAAAATATATGCACAGCACCACGGCGGCTATTAGCGAAAGGGTTTGCAACATATCTGTCCACACAAGAGTTTTAACACCTCCACGAAACGTGTAAAGCCACACAATTATCATTGTTACAGCCACATTGAGTGCAAAAGGCACTCCAATCTGATTAAAAAGCACCAACTGCAACACTATTGCCGTAAGGTACATTCTAACGCCGCATCCCAAAAACTTGGAAATCAAGAAGAAAACCGCGCCAATGCGGTAACTCCCGTGTCCAAAACGCTGGTCTAAATAGGTGTAGATGCTCTGCAAATTGAGTTTGTAATAGAGCGGCAACAGCACGTAGGCAATGGCAAAATATCCCGCCACAAAGCCGAGAACCATCTGGATATAACTGAATTGCGACCCCGCCACCATTCCCGGCACGGAGATAAACGTTACGCCCGAAATACTTGTGCCAATCATTGCAATAGCCACAATGTACCACGGCGACTGTCGCGAGCCGGTGAAAAAAGCCTTGTTGTCGTTGCCCGATTTGCGACTTGTGTATACGCTCACGGCAAAAATCATTGCAAAATAGAGAAATATGATGAATAAAATCAGAATTGGTGACATAACTACATAATAAAAAACAGCCGCCGTATAGCGGCTGTTGAAAACAATCAATAGATATTAATCAATTAAATAATATGTTCAAGTTTAGAAGTGGTCTTGTCGATTTCTTCCTGTGGAAGGATGAAATTGGTAAGGTCGCCTGAGAGGTATTGGTCGTAGGCGGTCATATCGATAAGGCCGTGTCCTGATAGGTTGAACAAAATGGTTTTGCCTTTACCTTCTTCTTTGCATTGATTTGCAAGACGAATGGTGGCAGCAATAGCGTGAGCCGATTCGGGAGCGGGGATAATGCCCTCAGCCTGTGCAAAAAGACTTGCGGCTTGGAACGATTCCAACTGAGGAATGTCAACGCCTTTCATATAACCGTCTTTGAGCAACTGACTTACGATTGTGCCTGCGCCGTGGTAACGAAGTCCGCCAGCGTGAATATGAGCCGGAGCAAAATCGTGTCCAAGGGTAAACATCGGCAGCAGAGGAGTATAGCCAACCTCATCGCCAAAATCGTATTGGAACACGCCGCGGGTCAATTTGGGACAAGCAGCAGGTTCGGCAGCGATAAACTCGGTTGTCTTGCCGTCGAGAATATTGTGACGCATAAAGGGGAACGAGATTCCGCTGAAATTGCTACCACCGCCAAAGCATCCCACCACAATGTCGGGATATTCGCCAGCCATAGCCATCTGTTTTTCGGCTTCGAGACCGATAACTGTTTGATGCAGCGAAACGTGGTTCAATACGCTACCGAGCACATACTTGCAGTTGGGAGTCTGCATAGCAAGTTCCACAGCCTCCGAAATTGCAGTACCGAGACTTCCCTGATAGTTGGGATTAGCAGTGATAATGTCCTTACCTGCACGGGTTCCCATACTTGGCGAAGCCACCACCTGAGCACCATAGGTCTGCATAATTAAGCGACGGTAGGGCTTTTGGTTGTAACTGATTTTTACCATAAAAACAGCGAGTTCAAGGCCAAACACCTTGGCGGCATACGACAGAGCCGCACCCCACTGACCTGCGCCGGTTTCGGTGGTGATATTGGTAACGCCCTCTTTTTTGCAGTAATAAGCCTGAGCAAGAGCCGAATTGAGTTTGTGGCTTCCCACGGGACTAACGCTCTCGTTTTTAAAATAGATATGAGCGGGAGTGTCCAAAGCCTTTTCTAATCCGTAAGCACGCACAAGAGGAGTTGAGCGGTAATTTTTGTATTGATCTCGCACCTCTTCGGGAATATCAATCCAAGCGTGAGTAGAGTCTAATTCCTGTTCGGAGCAAGCACGGGCAAAGAGCGCCGAAAGTTCGTCCACTGTGATAGGCTTACGAGTGCCGGGGTTGAGCATAGGCAGCGGCTTGGTTTTCATATCAGCCACTATATTATACCATTGAGTAGGAATGTCCTTCTCTTGAAGGAAAAAACGTTTTTGACTTTCCATAATTAGTGTATATGTTAAAAAATTACAATTATTGTTACGCCGCAAATATAAAAAAAACTGCGGAATGCAAACCGCAGATTTTACAAAAAATTGCGGAATGTAAACCGCAGTTTTTAGGAAAACCCAAACATTTTGCGATTTTCGACAAATCGGTTCTACAAGGTATTGTAAAGGGGCTTTTTTTGACATAATAATCATAAGTCCGAAAAAGTGTAAAAATAATAGGTCAAATATCTATAAAACAGGCAATTAAACAAAATTAGCAAAAATCAGATTTTAGATGGTGGATTATTCGGTACAAATGGTGGCAAATCTTGGTGCCAATTTTTACGCTTTCCATTCAAATCTCGGTGCCAATTTTTACGTTTTTTTAATAAAATTCGGTGCCAATTTTTACGGATTTTTATTATATTTGCAATGTAGAAAAACATTAATAGTATGAAAAACAATTATTTAAAACGGAATATAGACACCGCTCTTACCGAGTGGAAAAATTCGGCAGAACACAAGCCAATTTTGTTACGTGGAGCAAGGCAGGTGGGAAAGACGTCGGCAGTGCGAAATCTCGGCAGAAAGTTTGAAAACTATGTAGAGATAGACCTTCATCTACGGCAAGATCTACATCCTTTATTCAACAAAATGCGAACTCCTCAGCAACTCTGCGAGGAGATAGCGATGCTTGAAGGCTGCACTTTCAAACCTGGCAAGACGCTCTTTTTTATCGACGAAATTCAAGATTGCCCAGCAGCGATTGGCTGTTTGAGATATTTTTACGAACAATTTCCCGAACTGCACGTAATAGCCGCTGGTTCGCTTTTGGAATTCGCTCTTGAAGAACTTCCATCGTTTGGCGTTGGACGTATTCACTCACTATATATGTATCCGTTTTGTTTTTCAGAATTTCTCGAAGCCACTAACAATATGACACTTGCCGCTGCAATAGATTCTGCCTCACCATCATCGCCATTGTCCGACATTGTGCATAACCGTCTTTTAGAATTGTTGCGCACTTTTATGATAATCGGCGGGATGCCTGCCGTTGTTAAAAAATATGCCGAAACTGCATCGCTGACCAATTGTCAGAAACTGCTTGGCGAACTAATAGCATCATTTAGAGACGATTTTGCAAAATATCGGCGACGCATTCCCTCTTCGAGAATCGATGCCGTGTTTATGTCAGTAGCGGCGCAATCACAAGGCAAATTTATGTATTCCAAAATTGAAGGTATACGCTCTGAACAGGCACAGGCAGCATTGCAAACCTTAATACTCGCAGGCTTGGTATATCCTGTTACGCACACCGCTGCCAACAGAATTCCTCTCGGTGCCGAAACCGACGAACGATACCGCAGAATGATATTGTTTGACACAGGACTTTTGCAACGGGTTCTCAACCTCGACCTTAGCGACATAATACTTGAAAACGACATATCTTTTATCAACAAAGGGTCTCTGGCTGAGGTGTTTGTGGGCTGTGAATTTGTAAAAAATATGCCCGCCGATTATCCTGCCGCACTTTATTGTTGGCACCGCGACAAAAAAGGAAGCGATGCTGAAATCGACTACCTAGTGCAGCGTCACAATCAAATATGGCCTGTGGAAGTAAAAACAGGTAAGTCGGGCAAAATGCAGAGTTTGAGAATCTTTATGGAACAAAAACACTCTCCGTTCGGAATCCGTACCTCGCTCGAAAATTTCTGCGAATACGATAACATAAAGGTGTATCCGCTGTATGCAGCGGGTAATATTGTGAGATAATCACCCCCCTCACTCCACCACCTTCACCTCTGTTCTTCGGTTCTTAGCCCTGTTTTCGGGGGTGTCGTTATCAACGGCGGGTTGCGATGAGCCGTAACCTTTGCTGCTGAGGCGGGCAGAGGGGATGCCGTGCGAAACAAGATAGTTGACAATGGCGGCGGCACGGTTTTGACTCAGTTGCTTGTTGTGGGTTTCAGTGCCGGTGTTGTCGGTGTGTCCGCCAATCTCTACCTTTATTTTTGGATTGTCGTTGAGAAACTTAACGAGTTTGCCAAGTTCGTAATCCGATTCGCGGCGAAGATTATATTTGTCAGTTTCAAAGAAAATATTGTTGAGCACAATGGTGGTGCCAGTGGCGATTTTTTCGAGCGGAATATCAAGCGTGATTTTCTCCACTTTGCTATCTAAGTTTTTGAGACTGAAATTCTTAGAATCCATCATATAGCCATCCGACGAAACATTGAGCGCATAATCGTTGCCCATTGGTAGATATAATAAAATATTATTATATTTTGGTTCGGTAGATGCAGTTTGGAGAGTGTCGCCAGTGGAGATGTTAACCAACTGAAACTGCGATTTCAACGGATTGCCATTAGCCTTGTCGTAAACAGTGCCTTCTACAAAAATTGTTCGCGAGGGACGAATCTGCGGAGGAAGCGAAATTTCGTACAAATCAAGACTACGGTTTGCGGCTGTATCGCGGTTAGAGGCTATTATGGCAGTGTTTCCAAGTACCGAAATTGCAAGTCGAGCCTCGTCGTAGCGGGTGTTGATTGGGTAACCAAGGTTGACTGGTTCGCTCCATTCGCCATTATTCAAATGTGATACAAAAATATCTTGTCCGCCCATTCCCACACGGGCATCGGTGCAGAAATAAAGAGTGCGGTTGTCGGCGTGAATAAATGGCGAAGTTTCGTTGCCAGAGGTATTTATTTTAGGTCCACAGTTGAATGGGCCGTTCCAAGTGCCGTTGTCGTTGCGGGTGCAATACCAAATATCTTTGCCACCAAAACCACCTGTGCGATTGCTAACAAAATATAAGGTATTGTTGTCGGCTGAAAGGCAGGGCTGCGATTCCCAATAATCGGAATTTATGGGCGACGAAAACTTTTTTGGAAGTCCGAAATAAGGTGCTTGGTCAAGTTCCACATAATAAATATCGCAACAGCGAATCAAGCCGTCGGGACAAGTGCAACTTGTATACAAAAGTTTTGATCCATCGGCAGTTATATATGGCGCACCCTCGTTGTTCATAGTGTTAACAGCCGCGCCGATGCTCCTTGCTTGTTGCCACGGAAGAGTGTCGGCAGCACGATTGGTAATATAAATATCTTCCTGAGTATAAGGCAATAAGGGATTATTTTTGGTTTGCGGCAATTCAATGGTATAAACAAGCGTTTGACCATTGGCAGAAAGCGCAGGAAAATAATCGTTGTAAACTGTATTTACCTTATTACCAAGATGTTTTGGGTTAATATCTAATGGATGCGAAAGAGCATAAATACGGAATTCGGCATTTGCCATATTTTTCATCACGCGGTTTCGGTTTACCTCGGTAATGCGCGGCAATTGTAATACTTTTTTATAATATACCAAAGCCGAATCGTTTTTGTAATCAAAAAAGAATGCATCGCCAAGAGCAAGAATCGTGTTTTCGTCCTTAGGTTGCAGATTGAGAGCCTGTTTCAGCACCGTTACCTCGTTGGCAAAATCCTTACGTTTGTGGGCAATGTCGGCTTTGAGCCAAAGAGCCTCCAAAAATTTGGCATCCAACTTCAAAGCCTTGTCGGCAAGTTCGTTAGCAGCATCAAGTTCCTCAGCCTGATAGCGACTCATAGCCTGTTCAAAGGTCTGAATGGCTTTTTTGTTTGACGACGTGTACTGCGCGGAGGCTGGAATGGCGGCAAATAGTGCCGATATTAGCAAGGTGATATATATAAAGCGTTGCATAGTGAATGAAGATCAGTCCTTTTTATTAGGTGTTTATAGTTGAGCACCTGTCACAGACTGACGAGTCTGATGGAATATCACAGGTGAGGGCTTTGCTATCGGATAATGTTCTTTTTCATAAGACACAACGATATCAGACATTATCATTAGTTCAATAGCGTTATTGTCGTCGGGTGGAGTATTGTCGTCAACCAAAGGCAGAAGGTGCTCTATCCGATCTAAGGCAAACTCATATATTTTCTTTGTAATCTTCATAACTCTTGGTTTATATGTTTGAAACATCTATTTTATCATACTCAGCGTGTGTACCCACAAAACGTATAAAAATATGACCTATCGTAAACTTAACAACGACAACAAGCCTATATTTGTTACCTTTAATATTAAATACATAATGTTGGTTTCCTACATAGTCTGTTGCCGGATAATCTTTTTTTATATCAGAGAGATTTTGCCAAAGAGTATTCTCAGCAACATCGTACCATTGTTCAAGAGGTAACTTAGCATCTCCGTGCCCACCCGAACTGTAAAACTCAACCAGTTTTCTATGTGATACTACTCTCATTACAATCGCAAAGATAAAATATTATCTAATAAAATCAAAATAAACTAATATTCCATCACCTCGTTTATCGTTTTGCCAGAGCAATAATCAGGTGCACAAATACTTAGGAGCGTGGCAAGAGTTGGCGTAATGTCGGTGATGCTGATGCGGCGGTTGACGGTTTTGCGGCGGATATTTTTACCAAAGAATACCAAGGGAACGTGCGTATCGTGGTTGTAGGGCGAATTTTGAGCCGAAACCGAATAATCTTGCGATGTTTCGGTTACCTCTTGCCATCCCGGAGCAAAGTTGAGAACAATGTCGCCCGACTTGTCGCTGCAAAACGAGTTTTGAGCCTGCTGCCAAATGCCGCTTGTGTAATTGCTTGTAAGAAACGACGATGCGGGCATAGCGTTGTCGATACCCGAAAACTCCATCATCAACTGCGCCGCCATATTCTGCACTTCCGACAGTTTGAGTTTTTTACTCTCTATCACGGTTTGATTCAGATAAATATTGCGACGGTGATAACGGTCGATCCATTTTGCCTGTCCGTAAAGCGCACTCAGATAAGAATTTAGCACAGCCACATTGCTGTTGCAGTTGATTTGGTTGCCAGGGATTCCTATTTCGTTTAGAAACGTGGGACAGTCTGACGAGCCACGGTCAGCGGTGAGAAACACCACATAATCGTCGTGCCCAATGTACTTGTCGAGTTTTTCGAGCACTTTGGCAATCTCGGTGTCGAGACGCAGATACACATCCTCCAACTCAATGGAACGAATTCCGTAAGCGTCGCTCACATAACCCGGCACGGCGTAATTAATCAAAAGAAGGTCAGGGAACTCATCGCCGCCAAGGTTCTCGCTTTCAATGGCTTGCAAGGCAAACTCTGTGGTAAGGCTGTTGCCGTGAGGTGTGTAGCGCATTACGGCGTAACCCATATTTTGTTTCAACTTGTCGAGGTTGTACGGAAAGGTGGTTTGTCCGCCCACGCCAATCTCGTAAACGCTGTTGTCGGGAAGACTCTCGATATATTGCTTGATACTTTTGATAGTGTACCAACCTTTGTAGATATATTCGTCGGGCAGTTTTTTATTGTTAAAATCCATTACCCACTGCGGCAAAACACCTGTGTAATAAGAATTTGTGATAAAATTACCCGTACTATCGTCTAACCAATACACTCCATCGGCAAGACGTCCCGCCGAAAGAATTGCGCTGCGATGGTTTAGCGAAACAGAAATCACCTTGCTACGCTTAAAAGTGGCAAGTTTCATCTCGTCGCCGAGAGTTGTGCCTCGCAATTGCAATGGCGACGACGCACCTGTGCTGCTCGAACCACCTATGGCAGTGTAGTTTTTGTCGCCTACTGCGGTTTGCACTTTGCGGTCGAGACGCTGATACCACGAATTTGCAATAATTCCGTGGCTACAAGGGTTTGCGCCGGTGTAGATAGTGGCAAAACCGGGGGCTGATTCGGTAACAAGATATTCGTAATGAGCGTTGGTACAGTTAGTTCCGCCGCTGATAAGGCGTTTAAAACCATTTTCGCCCATATGACGTCCATAGCGATATAGGCAGTCGTAACGCATTTGGTCGATTACTATGCCCACAACAATACGCGGTTCTTTTTGCAATTGAGGATACGCATAAACCGCTGAAATTAAAAAGATTAAAGTGAATATATGTTTTAACATTGTAATATGGAAATAAAATACTGAATAACACCCGCAGCACCGCCAAGCACAGCACCTACGGCAATAAGTTTCCACTCGTCTTGCTCAAATGCAGGACGCAAAAAACCGATAAACTTTTTGGGTGGCAACGATGCCATTTTGTTGCCGATAGTATTCTGAATATCAAGGGCTTTTTCGGCGTAGGGGAACACTGCACGGATATAAAGCGGCATTTCGCACATAAGTTCAAAAAGTGCCACGCTTTTGATTTCGCGGATTTTTTCGTCGGGCATAAGAATGCGCACAGGCACGGGCATACGCTCCATAACGCGGTCTACGGCAGATGAAATCTCGCGACCAAGTATTTCCTTAACCCGTGGATTGTCTTTGCGAAAAATGGTGTCGAACAGATTGTCGATTGTGAGAATACGCTCAGAAATGATCTGCGCATAACGAAACGACTCCTCTTTTTGACGTTTGAGAAACAATCCCCAAAGCACAAACGGACCAATATATACAGGTTCGGCAGGTTCAAATATCAATTTGATAGCCAAATAGTTAGTAATATAACCGATAAAAATACCATAAAGCAAAAACATCAGCCAATGCGATGTGTAGGCACTTGTAAAAATCTGACCTATACCGAAAAACGCACCAAGAAACAATCCCGATGTTTCGATAAAGCGGAATTGCTTACCGCCAAGGTCGAGGAATATCTTATTAATCAGCGTTTTATCCTCTTTTAATGTGTCGATGGTGATTTTTTTCAGGTCGATAATATCGTCAACATTATCTTTTATGCTCTGCATAGAGTGTTGAACGGCAGAAGGCATCGCGGTTTCAATCACCTGACTTACAGTGCTTTTGATTTTATTACCCGAAATACTCCACACAAGAGGCAAACGCGATTGCATCACCTTAGAAGTAATCTTGCCGCAGAGTTTTTTTAGATCGTCGCTGCAAATTTCGGTAACTTGTTTGGTGTCGATTCTGGCAAACACTTCCGAAGTTTTAAAAAGGTCGCGGGTAAGAAGGTCAACAGATTTTTCTGCCATCTGAGTGGTTTTGGAGGGGATAATGCCTTGCCAACCAAAGGGACGAATGCCAAAATAGTCGATGGGATAAAACGTCATTTTTACCGCTAACACATTGGTAATCCAACCGATAAGTCCGCTGATAACGGGCATCAGTATGTAGACGTAATTTTGATATATAAAATCCCAAAACATAACAGTACGGCATTGATGAATGCAAATATAATAAAAAACGGCTTGCGATGTATCAAAATCACTCTGCAATCTGTGCCGAAATTTTCAACACCACATTGTCGTGTCCGCTCAGAGGACTATTGGTAACAAGAGTTAAGTATTTGGTTACCAAATTCTTTTTACCTTCTGCGTTGAAAAAAATTGTGATAGTGCCGTTTTCGCCGGGCTGCACCACAGGCGTGTTGATTTTGTAAGATACACAGTCAGAAAAATTTCTTACAGCACGTATTTCAAGTGGCGAAGTACCAGTGTTAGAATATGTTAACTTCTGATATACAGTTGATTCTTTTTCCACATTCTTAAAAGAAACATCCTTGCCGTTTGGGAACTCAATCAAAGGAGGATTCTTTATTTGCTCGGCGGTAAACTTCTCTGTGATAATAGATTTGAAGTTTAATTTGTAAGAATATGTGTTAACCAAAATACCGGCCTGAAAATCAAAATAGTCCCAACCGTCGCATTTTTTTGTGGCAAACTCGGCTTTGATTTCACCCTTTGCTCCGGGTTTCAGAACCTTTGGCGACACTGTAAGCGACAGATATTGAGGTATTTTATCATTGTCGGGCTCAACCACAAGGTCGGCTTTGGTGGGATTGTAAATTTCGATTGTCTGTTTTACGGTTTCGCCTTTTGAAACACTGCCAAAATTAACAGTGGTTTTCTTCAACCGCAAATCAAAAAACGTGTAAGGATATTCAGCAGAAACAGGCTCAGGGCGAGGCTGCACATTGCCCGAAATATAAAGCACATCTTGGATACTTTTGCCATTGTGCATCACGGTAATGCTTTTGGTAAAAGCCCCTGGTCGGTCGCGCGGGTCGAAAGTAGCATCCACATAACCCTCCTGCCCCGGCATCACAGGCTCTTTGCTCCACGCCGGCGAAGTGCAGCCGCACGAGGTATAAACCTTAGATACCACCAAAGGCTTATCGCCCGTATTTTTGTACACAAATCGGTGAGTAACAGCACCATCAAGTTCGCCAATGTTGCCAAAGTCAAACTCAGTTTCGGCAAACTGCGCCATAGGCTGAGCCGTGGCAGTTACAGAAAATGCCAACAAAAATGTTACTATATATATAAGGTGTAGTTTTTTCATAAACCAATTTCGTAAATATCTATACTATTGTTAAAAAACGTAGGAACGATAAGAATGTTTTGTTCAGACAAATATTCAAAGTCGGCAGCGTTGACACCTTCGCGAGCCGACACCAACAGAGTGCAACGCTTAGGAGTAACGGCAAATATGTTGCCAACAAAATCAGAGGCTATAAAAGTGGTGTCGTTGTGATATTTAAGTCCGTCGGGTGTGAAGTTTAGATTGGCAAATACTTTTTTGTTGGCATTCAAAGGATTGATTATTACAATTTTATCCCCCGCACCCATTGCCAAACACGCATCACAACGGCACAATCCGTTTGCATTTACACAAAGCGAATCTGCAATATAGGTTTCAATCTTATCAGAGGTAATTTTAAACAACTGACCGGCTTTTGAATCGGAAATATAGATATTATTCTCGGCATCTATTGAAATATCGTTGAGAAATTCAGCGCCTTGCGGTTCAAATATTTTCACAATCTTTTGGCTGTCGGTATCGTAAACCACCACACGGTCGATATCGGCAATAAATAGCAAATTTCCCGACAACGCCATTCCCTTAGGTGCGTTTAAACCTTGAATATTAAGCGTATCAATGATTTCTCCCGAAAGCATAATTCTTGTAACATATCCCATCCCGTTTTTTTCATCGGGTTCTCCATTGATATTCGACACATAAATATAGTTGTTGCGACTATCAACCGCAGCTGATTCTGGAATCTTGAACCCTCGATGTTGCGACAGCAACCGTACCCCACTAAAAACTGGGGCTTCGGTATGTCGCGCCTCATAATCCTCGTCGGAAAACTCGGTTTGTGTTTGCGACATATTACGGTTTTCGTTTTTGCACGATTGCAAAACAACAGCCGATATTATTATCAATAAAAGAGTTAGCTTCTCAATTATATTTTTCATAATCTGCACTTTATTTTACTAAATTCACAAAATAATATACTAAAATAATGCCATACATCATCATCTCACAAAATAAAAAGCCGTTTCCCAGGGGGGATGGAAAACGGCCAAAATCAATAACAATAAAATCAATAACAATAAAAATCAATAAATAAGAATAAAAAAATAAATCAAAAAACAAATAATAATAAATAATAACTATTCAATCCTTATGTAAAACCAAAAAGTAATTATTCCAAAATACAATCAACCATAATCAGTATAACTATTCAAATTTATACTTGGTAATCAATATCATAAACTGATTTTTCAAGTCGGATATTGTATTGATAACCTCAGCCGGAACATTGTTTTTGTTTCGGCGCAAGATTTGCTCGGCCTCCTCCATTACAGCAACGTGACGTTCGAGATTGTGTACAAACTCTGCCATAATCTTCATTCTAGTGCGTTCAAGATTGCGGTCGGCATTTTGAAGTGCCTTGGTTTGAACTTTTTCTCTCTCTTGCAATTCGCGGTTCTGTTCAAGTATCTCAGCTTGCTGAATTTCAAGTTCTTTGTGAAGTTTGTTCAATTCTTCCACTTTTTCTTGAAGCTCTTTTTCTTGCGCCTTGGATTTTTCTATTGCGCTTATAAGGTTCGACTCGTTGTCGTGGAGTTTCTGGTTGGCTTCGTTGAGTTCCTCCTGCTGAGCTGCCATAGCCTGTTGAGCATGTTGCAATTCTTCGAGGTTGTGCCTCATTACTTCTTCTTGTGCAGCCATCTTGTCGGCCTGAACTTTAAGTTCGATTTCCTGCTTTTTGCTTGCAGTAATATCGGTGGCCATGTTGAGAATTTTATAGGGGAATCCATCGCTGTCGATAATAGGTGTAAACACTTGGTGAAGCCAATGTTCCTCACCACCTGTCACATATTTGTCGGTACGTTTCACCACCTCGCCATCACGAACACGGCTCCAGAAATCGGCGTCTTGCAAAGAGTTTTCCTCAGTGCTGTCGCGATACTCGTCGAGGGTGCGTCCGATGGTTTGTTCGCGCTGCAGATTCATAGCCTTACAGAAAGCCTCGTTCACGCTTGTGATGTTGCCGGTGAGGTCGTACTCAATAACGAGCGACGAACTGTTAACAGCGTTGAGAATACTCTGCATCTCTGCCTCCTTGCGTGCCGACTCCTCTTGTGTGGCTTGAAGTTCTTCGAGGTTTTGACGCATCTCCTCCTCTTGCGAAGCCATTTCTTCGGCTTGCTGCTGCGACTGTGCGAGGAGTTCTGCAGTTCTCTGGTTGATTTTGGCAATTGAAAGTGTGGATGCGATAGATTCCGAAACCTTCTCCACAAAGTCGATTTCGTGTTTTTCCATCTTCTTAAACGATGCAATCTCCATTACACCAAAAATCTGTTCCTCAACCTTCAATGGCATGATAAGCAAGCAGTTGGGGTTTGCACCACCCAAGCCTGATGTTATCGACAGATAGTCGTTGGGAAGGTCGGTAAGATAGACATACGATTTTTCAATAGCACATGTACCAATCAAGCCCTCGCCAAGATAGATTTTCTTTTTCTTCTTGCGCTCTTGGTTGTAGGCGTATGAGGATACGAGTTCGAGGTAAACGTCGTTTTTATTGTTGTCGTTGTAAAGGAAAAGGCCTCCTTGGTTAGCGTCCAAAAAGTGAATAAGATTTTTAAGGACGTTGTTGGCAAGGTCGTTGATATTGCTTGTGCTTTGACGCAAGATTTCAGAAAACTGTGTAAGACCTTCGTTAGCCCACTTGCGCAAGCTGTCCTCACGCTGACGTTTTTCGTCTTCCTGCTGCGATTTGTAAAGGTTGCTACGCATTTCCAAAAGCGAGTTACCAAGCAAGTCGTTTTCGCTGAGGGGCTTAAATTCGGTGTCCAAGTTGCCGCTACCGATGCTACTTGCAAACTGGGTTGTTTCTTTAAGACCGTGGGCAAATGTGTTGAGTTCCACAGCCATATCTGCAAGTTCGTCGTTGGTGTTGCATTTGATTTCCTCATCGGGAATAATACCCTTGCTGAGTGCGTTAACGTATCCACTGATTTTGGAGATTGCCGATGTAATCTTATTAGAGAACTTGGCAATAGCAATAGCCAGTGCCAAAATAATCAGTATCGCTATTATAATAAGGAGAAGCCTTGTGGTAGAGGCTGTCTGCTCTTTCTGCTCTGAAATCTTGGTGAGGATAGAGTCGATGTCGTCGAGTTTTGATTTTTCTACCTGAAGGTCGAACAAGAGACCCTCTTCACGGTTGAAACCTATCTCCTTGTCGATTTTAACAAGCGAAGTAAAAAATCTCTTGAAATCGTTAACAGGTTTAAGTTTTTCGCTGTTTTTGTTCTTAGCTTTAGGCTGAGGTTGCTGAACAGCAATAGGCGCAACTGATGCAGAATCAGATTGCGAAGAATCACGAGATGCCACCACAATAGGAACAGGCTCGGGTTCCACAATGGCAGCAGAGCCCATATTCAAAGTGTAAATATTGATAAAGTCGTTGTAGTAGGCGGCGTCTTTGCGGTTAAGATACTGCACCTCCATCTCTTTAAGCGACGACAAGATAGGCGCTGGCAACGATTTCTGCGAAACGGCAGTGGCATAACTACGCTCTATTTCACCAATAATACCAGTGGTGTATGAGCCTCGCTTGTAAAATTTTGATGCAACAAGTTTCAAAAGATCGCCATACGAAGTTGCGTTCTCTTTCAACATATAGATGTTGTTGTTGAGGTCGAGAGTAGCGGTGGCAGGAAGGTTAAGCAGTTCGTCGAAATTTTTGTTAATCTGCTTTTGCTCTAACTCAAATTTGCGGAGGTATTCGTTTTCATTTGTCTTGAAAAACGTATTGTCGGTGGTGTAGTAAAGCAGGAACGACTGCTCATACTCTTTTAATTTAAGGTATTCTAACTTGATGGTGAGCACTTTCTGCTCATAGTCTTCGTAAGCCTTGTTTCTTCCCAACAGAACCACAAATATCACTGACACAATAACAAACGGCAGCAGGGTTATCAGCAGGAATAACCTAAACTTCGACTTTATGGAGAGCTTAAACTTTTTCATAAATATCAACTTTGTTTTTCAGTCCGCTATACGTAAAATATAGGCTACTAAAATTATAAAATTATATTTTAATGTCAAAATTTTTTATAAAGAAAAATTTTTTTTTCTAATTAATTGTTTTATAGCAAAATAAAGAGGTAATTTTGATAATATTACCAATCTTTATTGTGTTATTCGGGAAAAAAGGATTACTTTTGACCCGTTTTTTGTTTGCTATTGATTGCAAATGTACAAATTTAGTACCGAATATAAAAATTTTTCTGCGATAATATAATGAGCAAAGATTTATACCCGCTAAAATTTATACCGATCTACAAGACCAAGATCTGGGGCGGAAACAAGTTTGAGAAACTATTCAAGCGCAAGGAGATACCACTTCACTGTGGCGAAAGCTGGGAGGTGAGCGGTGTTGAGGGCGACCTGTCGGTTGTGAGCAACGGTTTTTTGAAGGGCAACAATCTCGACGAACTGATAGAAGTTTATATGGGCGACCTCGTAGGCGATTCGGTATACGAAACTTTCGGAAACTCTTTTCCGCTGCTTGTCAAGTTTATCGACGCTTCCGACGATCTTTCGGTTCAGGTGCATCCTGGCGACGACCTCGCTTGGAAAAGGCACAACTGCCCAGGAAAAACTGAGATGTGGTATGTGATTCATGCCGAAGAGGGTTCGCAGCTTGTGGCGGGTCTAAACCGCAAACTTTCGAAAGAGGAGTATGTGGAGGCTGTTGAAAACGGAGGTCTGCATAATATGCTCAATATCTTGAAAGTAGAAAACGGTGACGTGTTTTTTGTGCCGCCAGGATGCGTTCACGCCATTGGCAAGGGCGTGCTATTGTGCGAGGTGCAGCAGGCCAGCGACATAACTTACAGAATTTTTGACTACAACCGCTTAGATGACGACGGTAATCCACGCGAACTGCACACCGACCTCGCTGCCGACGCTATGGATTTTGAGTGCGTAAACAACACCAAGCAGGAATACACGCCCAAAAACAACGAGCCGGTCAACATCATCGACTGCAAATACTTCACAACCAATATATTTGAGTTTGATATGCCTGAGGAACGCGACTTCCCAGAAATCGACTCCTTTATAATATATATATGTGTGGATGGCGGATGCCGAATAGAATACGGCGAAGGCAACGACAGTATCGACCTTGTTTGCGGCGAAACTGTGCTTGTGCCTGCAGCTATCAAAAACCTCCGTTTCTTTCCGGAAGGAAGTACAAAATTAATAGAGGTTTACATCCAAACAGAGAATAACAATTAGCAACTTTAACTATGTTGACCCCTAACGCCCAATCAGTAGAGCTATTTAACAACCTGAGCATCTGTGTACTGATGCCCACATACCGTAATGCAAAGTTTCTAAACTCGGTTATCAACGACATTCTCAACTACACCAACAACCTAATTGTGGTTAACGACGGTTCACCCGACAATACTGCTCAAATTCTCAATGAATACAACAATAGAATCACAGTTTTAACCCACCCCAAAAACATGGGCAAGGGTGTGGCACTGATGACAGGATTTAGACATGCGCAACAAAAGGGGTTTAAATATGCCATAACTATCGACTCCGACAGCCAGCACCACCCATCCGACCTTCCTAAATTCACTGCTGAAATAGCTCAATACCCCGGCTCCCTGGTGGTTGGCGCTAGAAGTTTTGAAGGAAAAGAGATTAACCAAAGCAGTTCGTTTGCAAACAAATTCTCAAATTTTTGGTTCACAGTGCACACCCTGCACCATTTAAAAGACACACAAACAGGATTTCGTCTTTATCCTGTCAACAAGATTGCAAAAATGCATATATTTTCGTCGAAATACGAAACCGAACTCGAAATGCTTGTAAGATGTGCATGGAGTGGCGTTGATATTCGTAGTGTTGATATCGACGTGCTTTATCCACCTAAAGAAGAAAGAGTTTCTTCTTTTCGTCCAACAAGAGACTTTACACGTATCAGTATATTAAATACATTTTTTACCTTTGCGGCAATATTTTACGGCTATCCATCGATGCTTGTGCATTACATAGCTAAAAAAATCAAAAGCTGATGCTAACACGTTTGTTTATAAAGTTATACAGATATCTCTCAAAGCGCAAAGCACTTAGACTTTCGCTTATGATACTTGTGTGCGCATTGGCAACTGTGGGTGCATTGCAACTCAATTTTAGAGAAGACATATCGGATTTCTTGCCCCAAAAAAGCGGCTATTCCAAAGTGTCAAATTTTATAGGTATAGCTGCAGGCAATTCTCGTATCTTCATATTTATCAATCAAAAAGACTCGGTTTACCGTCCCGACACCCTCGCTCACAGGATGGACGCCTTTGCAAATTATCTAAAAAAGACCGGTTCCCCGCTAGTAGCCGATATCGAACCCCGCACCAACGACAATGCAATCAACACCACTGCAAAGTTTGTACAAGAAAACATTCCTCTGTTTATTGATAGTTCAAGATATCGTTTTGCTGCCGACTCGTGCCTCACGCCACAACACGCAGAAAAAGCCTTACAAACTGACAAAACAATTCTGCAGTCGCCCACACCAGGATATGTTAAAAATGTGGTACAAAGCGACCCGCTCGGATTGTTTGTAAACGTATTGTCCGATTTGCAAAGTTTCAAGCCTGCAAGTGGTTACACTTTATACAACGGCTACATTATGGAGCCAGAAATGAAACGCGGTGTCATATTTTTTGATTCGCCCACAGGAATGAGCGAAAGCGGCGTCAATGCCCAAATAGTGGAACTTATGCAAAATGCCGCCAACAAATTTCAAAACCTCTATCCCGACACCGAGGTAAACATTTTCGGCCCGCCGGTTATAGCGGTTTGCAATGCAGCTCAAATCAAAAAAGATTCGCTTATAACATCGGTCTTGTCGATAGTTCTTATTTTAATAATACTTTGGTTTTCAATAAGAAACATTCGCAATCTATTAGTAATGGGCATAACGCTCGCTTTTGGTTTCGCTGTGGCGGCGGCAATGTCGTGGATTATGTTTGGTGGCATTTCGATAATTGCACTTGGAATATGTGCAGTGTTTACAGGTATTGCCGCTAACTATCCTCTGCACTTTATCACACATTACTACCATACCGACAATATGGAACAGAATATCAGAGAGATAGCATCCCCTCTTATAACAGGAAACGTTACCACTGTGGCGGCGTTTTTGGCGTTAATATTTGCCGACAGCCCTGCATTGAGAGACTTGGGGTTTGCTGGAGGCATATTGCTGATTGCCGCCATTTTGTTTACACTGATTTTCTGTCCTCATCTGGTACAAAAAATCGACACAAACCGCCTATCGTCGAAATGCGGCATAAACCTCAGTTTCAATTTTTTGCAAAAAAAATATGTTATCATTCCAGTGTTAGTGGTAACCCCGGTTCTTGTATGGTTAGGAACAAAAACTCAATTCGACGGCGAAATGAGCCGGCTCAACTATATGACACCCTCATTACGAGCCGAAGCCGCTCACACTTTTGGCATGATGAACAGCGACAGCGCTATATCTGTGTACGTGGCAACCACAGGCAACAACATTGAAGAGGCTCTGCAACGATACGAAAAAGCCGCACCCATTGCCGACAGTCTACTGAAAACCAACATGATACAAAAAGTGTCTGGCATAGGAAACTTTTTGCCATCAAAAAAGCTCCAACAGCATCGCATCAATCTTTGGAACTCATTTACTAACACTTATCGCGACTCTATTCTTAATCTTATTGAATTTCACGCCGAACAACAAAAAGTAAACAAAAACTATTTTCACAAGGCCGAAAAAATACTCAAAGACACATTTGAAGTTAAAGATTATGCATTTTTTGAGCCGTTGCTCAATACCGGAGCTGGCGGATATATCACCTTAGACAGCTCTTGCTCAGCAGTTATTACCATTCTTCGAGTAAAACCAGAATTAGCTAAGCAGGTAACAGAGTGTTTCGCCGGATTAGACCCCGACATATCAGCTTTCGACGAGCGCATTGTATCTCAAACACTTACCGATAGTCTTAGCGACAATTTCAACTTTGTGCTATTTTCGGCAGGATTCATAGTTTTCATCTTCCTAACCATCTCTTTCGGACGGGCAGAACTTAGCGTCATTTCATTTATCCCACTAACCGTCAGCTGGTTTTGGATTCTTGGAATTATGTATCTAACAGGCATAAGTTTCAACATTGTAAACATAATACTCGCCACATTTATTTTTGGTCAGGGAGACGACTACACCGTATTTATCACCGAAGGGCTTATCTACGAACACTCCCGCGGGCGCAAAGTGCTCGATTCGTTCAAAAATAGCGTGGCTATATCGTCACTAATAATGTTTGTGGGCATAGGCTCTCTGATTTTTGCCCAACATCCTGCCATGAAGAGTCTTGGTGTGGTGGTGGTGATAGGAATGTTTTCGGTGGTGGCTGCGGCATATATTTTCCCGCCGATGCTTTACAATTTCTTGGTTAAAGAACGTGACGGAAGTCCAAGACAGTTTCCATACACTTTTAGAAGTATGGCAGGGTCGTTGTTTTACTTCCTCAGATTTTTATGGATATGTTTCTGGATGCGTATGTACACGATTTTTGTTAAAAACCGCGAAAAGATCCACTTCAAAATGTATCAATACGTTCAGATGATTTACGATGCGCCACGTGTTAAGTTTGAAGTCAACAACCCTTACGGCGAAGATTTCTCAAAACCATGCCTTATAATAGCCAACCACCAAAGTAGTTTCGACATCCTCGCCATCAAAAGCCTGTCGCACAAGATATTATTTCTCACCAACGACGCCCAGCAAAAAAACTTTATCTATGGTAGTTTTCTCAAAAAGGTAGATTTCCACCCCTCGTCGCTCGGCTACGATGTACTTGTAGAAAAATTCAAACCATTAGTGGCTCAGGGCTACTCAATTGTGGTTTTCCCAGAAGGAACCCGCTCAACCAACGGAACTATCCACCGTTTCCATCAAGGTGCGTTCTATTTAGCTAAGCAATTAGAACTCGACATTGTACCCATTGTGCTTCTCGGGCTCAACCTCGTTTTCAAAAAGGGCGGCTTAATTGTAAACCCTGGCAAAATGGTGTTAGAGATAGGCAAAAGAGCTGGTGCCGACAATCCACTTTGTGCAGAAACAACTTTGGAAACCGCCCGCAATTTCCGTCACTATATAATTGATTACATGGAAGGTATGCGCAAACAACATCAAAACAAAGACTACTATCTTCCCCTGGTTTATCACAACTATCTGTACAAGGGCAGCGAAATTGCAAACACAGTGAAGAAAAGCCTCAACGGAGACCTTAGTTTCATCGACTCTTTTACCGGCAACACCAAAGTGTTCAACAATTGTGGATACGGCGAAATTGCTCTGCTCTTCGCTCTGGTACATCCCGAAACGGAAGTTACTGCCTATGATCCCGACCCCGACAAAATTCTCGTAGCCAAAAACTGCGTCTCTGTACCCGCAAACCTCAAATATTCATCACAGATATGCGACACCTTATAATTATAATAGCATTACTGCTAACCATCCCCACACAAGCCCAAGAATATATCCAACTGTGGGGCAATCATCCCGACGATTTTCGCAAAAAGGCTGTGCGCCTATATCCAATGCCAGCTGGAGAAAAGCAGAGCAACAAGGCGATAATTTTCTGCCCTGGTGGCAGTTATTGTTATTTGGCAAAAGAAAACGAAGGATTTTCGCCCGCCCGTATGTTCAACTCAGAGGGCTACGACAGCTTTGTGCTGCTATATCGACGAGGAATGCGTGGAAACCGCTATCCCTCACAAATTCAAGATTTGCAGATGGCCATCCACTACATCAAAACACATTATCCCAAATACGACACCATCGGAGTATGCGGTTTTTCGGCAGGAGGACACCTCAGCGGCACATCTGCTATATATTTCAACAAAGATTTCAACAACATCTTCAACGGCAATATGCCCCCTAACTATTTCCGTCCCGATTTCTCAATTATGATTTATCCCGTTATAACCATGCAAGAAGGATATGTGCACTGCAAATCGCGACGAAACCTTTTGGGGCAATACTACACCGAACAAGCCAAAGACAGTATGAGCCTCGAACGCCATATCCACAATCAGATGCCGCCAATGTTTATCATCAACTGCACCGACGATCCTATTGTAGATTATCACAACGCACTGATATTCAACGATTCGCTAAACGCCTCTACTGTACGTCATTACTACAAACTATATTCAGTAGGCGGACACGGATTTGGCATCAAACCCGAACGTATCAAATCCAACGACCAATCGGCGGCATTTTGGTACAAAGATTTTTTCAAATTTATTAACGAAGCCTCGCAATAAGCTTTTTAAAACTTTATATTGCAGCTTATGGCACAATGGTCGGAAAGATGTTGTGGATGAGTTACAAAACCACGCGACTGCAATTCAGGTGAATGGAGAATATAATCTATACGGAAATTCAAGAATTTCAGCGACATAGTAGTACCGAAACCTGTTCCGCTCTCGCAAAACGCATCATCGAGGTTGCCCCTAACCTTGTTATAGCAATACGACACTGGCGGCTCGTTGAAATCACCGCAAACCACCACAGGATATGGCGAAGCCTTTATCATAGAATCAATTACGGTAGCTTGCATACACCTTTCAGAATATGCCGCACCAATTTTTTGATAGATATTTTTAAATCCCGACATATTCTTACTATTGTTTTTACGATCGAGGCTATCAATAAAGCTGTAATCGTCGTAACCTAAGTGAATGGATTTGAGGTGAATATTAAAAATTCTCAGTTTCTTGCCGTAGACATCAGCATCGGCGGTGATACCGTTGATATTGTTGGCACTGTCGATGATATAACGACGGTTTTCTAATTTAAATCTCGAAAAAATCACATATCCTTTGTCGGTTTTGAGCCAATGTTCGTCGGTATTGTAATCGCGTATAATATAAGGTGCATTCAAGATATCGCGGATAATAGTCTCATTATTAACACTATCGGCATATCGGGCATAAAATTCCTGAAAGCAGATAATGTCGGGCGAAACAAACTGCAAAAATTCAAAAATCTTTTGCCGTGTATCATTTTTACCTTTGATCCAATTGTAGCGATCTAACAATCTGACATTAAACGACATAATATTGAACGAAGAATCATCGTGGTTGGCGTAGTCGTGGCTATCGAAATATGCCGTAGGTTTTAACTGAACAGTATCGCGAATAAATCCAAAGCCAAGCAGCACCAATGCAGCCATAATAATAGCAGCCTTCCGCTTAATCACAGCCAGCACAATAGCATATACAACATCCACAGCCAAAATAAATGGATAACCCATACCCACGTACTGCGGAAACTGAAACACGTCGGGACTAACAAACACCGCCCCATATGCCAACAGCGTTACTAGTATCAAAACCACCGTAAAATAGTTTTTGGCACGGCTCAACACTCTAATGATAATATGCCTCTTGTTTTGGCCCTCGCTCTCCATATTGCAAAATTGGATTAAAGATTACCCACAAATTTAGGGATTTCAACTATCTGACGGTCTTTGGCAAGTTTGAAATTAAGATAAGTGATTTTTTTGCCCTCAGCAAGAAACATTTTTTCATAAAAAGTCTGAATATCAACAGCAACGCCCTTATAATCAGAAGTATACAGGTCGTCAGTTACAAAATCAGGAATTATACCGTTGGCATCGAGCAAAGCACGAGTATAAAAATGCAACAAACGGCTGTCGGTTTTAAGATGAATACGGGCGCCGTCTACGCAAATCTTGCGATATAGGTTCAAGAAAAACGCAGAGGTAAGGCGCTTATTCTGCTTTTTGGGCTGAGGGTCGGCAAATGTCACCCAAATTTCAGACACTTCATTCTCGCTAAAAAACTTGTCAATAAGGTCTATCTTAGTACGGAGAAAGCCCACATTGTCAAGATTTTGCTCCAAGGCCTCTTTTGCGCCGCGCCAAATACGCGCACCTTTGATATCAACGCCAATAAAATTGCCTGATGGACAGTTTTGTGCCAATCCCACAGTGTATTCGCCTTTGCCACAGCCAAGTTCAAGGGTTAACGGATTGCTGTTATGAAAAAAATCATCATTCCATTTGCCCCTTAGTATATAAGGTGTGCGGTCAAACGATACATCATCAGGCTGTACAACGTTTTTAAAATCAGCCATTTCGGCAAATTTGGCAAGTTTGTTTTTCGACATACTACTTTTCTGATTGTGGGTGTTTGTCTATAATAATACCAATCTCATCTATACAAGGGAGTTTCTCCATGCGCATACCGTGCTGAATGGCAAAACGATATTTGCCAGCGGAGGGAAACCTTGCACCCATTTTAAAAGGAATCTCGTAATCGATGATGTCGAGCGCAGGATCGCCAGTGGTGTTACCTTGCTCGTCGGCAAGTATACATTCGAGCGTATCAGCCTCAACCACATGCTCTGGTGAATAGGTGTTGATAAATAGCCATAGGTTGCGCGACTGGAAATACACATTGCTCCTTATGGCAATTTTTATGTCGTACACCTGCGAAGGGTCTTCCACTGGCACTGTAATGTTTACCACGGAATCCATATCCCATATCATATCGGGTATGGTAACCCTCTCTACAAAAACACGGTTGGGATTGCATGACACCACCAACATCAGCAACAATAATGCTACAAAATGTATCCTTATTTTCATATTCAAAAATTATTTTCTGCAAATGTAGTTTATTTTATAAACGCCGCCAAATAAAAATGGAACTATATTTGTAAAAAGGCATTTGAATACAACAAGAATAATGTAAAAAACAATGTACGTAAGCGAGGAACACCCGAACATATTGCAGTTTGATATTTTCAAAGACTCGGTAGACATTCTCAACTTTGTTACCACCAGCCTTCCGCCCGACAGCGACAACGGTGTTTTCAACATCGGATTCTCGGGCAGTGACGATTTTGTGGTAAACAGGGTTAAGCTTGCTCTCGCATGGGGTCTTACACCCGAAAACTTTGTGTTCCAAACCCAGGCGCATTCTGCCAACTATCACATAGTTACACGCGAAGACGCTGGCGCAGGATTTTACCTTAAACAAAACGCCATACAAGACAACGACATACTTATAACCAATCAGCCTGGACTCTGCCTTATAACCCGTTCTGCCGATTGTGTGCCTGTGCTAATGTACGCTCCGAAACAAAAGGTAGTGGCAGCAATACATTCAGGTCGCGAAGGTTGCCGTTTGGGTGCAGTTGTTAAGGCGGCTGAAACCATTCACTCTCAGTTTGGAACTAACTATGGCGACATTCTGGTTGGTATCGGCCCTCACATCTGCAAAAAATGTTACACGGTAGACCAAGAGTGCGCCGCAAATTACAACTCTCGACAATATTATGCTCCCGACATTGTTCAACCTACCACTGATGGCCTGTTTACCATAGACCTAAAAAAAACCATTATCAGCGACCTAATACACTTAGGTATTCCCATGAGCAATATTGAGCACTGCAACCTTTGCACCAAGCACCACGCTCCTTCGTTCTTTTCTGCACGAAACGGCGACCAAGAACGGTTTTGCGCTGGCATTATGCTATTGTAAAAAATCTCCATTTATTAAGTTACAATATCAAAAATAAAGAGTAACTTTGCAAAAAACTTGCAACACCATGAAAACTAGAATTACTTTTATCTTGCTGCTCGCATTGGCAGCATCGTGCAGTCAAAGCGGGACTAATAGCGAAGAATCCTCAATGGCTGAGATTATTACCACATCTAATACAACAACCAGCACCATGAATATAGAGTCGGTAGAAGAGTCAGACTCTGCCATCAGCGCACCCTCCACCCCAGAACCGTCAATTCCAGAAGCCTACAGCAAATACAACCTCAACCTCATCGATGACGACAGCATAGAATCCAACAATGTAGACACAACCGGCATTGTAACTATCGACACCACCGACAGCAACAAATATCGCCTAGCTTTTAAAACTGGCATGTCGTTTGGCGCAGTACACAAAAGCCGTCCCACAAACGAACAATTCTCGGATATTATTCTCAAAAACGAGCAAAAGGGCGACGCATCGTCTGCCGCTATTATGATGGCTGGCAAATATTTTAAGATGCTCCAGATTTGCGCCGACAAAAATGCCGATGAAAAACGCCTCAAACAAGCTGTCGACGGTCTTGAAAACCTCCGCAACTATATCAACGACGCTTTACAATCCAACAAAGACGTCAACACTAACCTAATTCTTCAAAAAATATCTGAAAATACCCTTGCATGCCGTTCGGTGTACGAAAAATGCAACGAAGACTACAACGGCGAATCCGACAAATACCGTATCCTCGCCGACACTATCCGCATTATGCAAAAAAACCTTTTCGCCGATTAACACGATTTAACTTGGAGTTACAATTTAATGTTGTATCTTTGCGGCGTTACAGATAAATTATACAAAATGAAAACAAAAAAACTGATTCTGCTATTTGCAGTATTCTGCATTGCGGCTGCGGCTTGCCAAAAAGAAGAGTTACAAATCGACAAAGATAAAAAGGTTATCAGCAGCTATCTTAAAGAGCACAACATTGAAGCTCAACAAACCGAGAAACTCTTCTATGTTGAAACCGTGGTTGGCACTGGTCAGCAATGCAAATTGGGCGACACCGTTGCTATCAAATACAAATATTATTCGCTCAAAAACCCAAATCAGGTTTTGGAAGACAAAACCGACATTGCCGAAACCGTTTTCCTACCTTTAACTACTAACAGCAACAGCACTTGCTTGCTGGGGTTCCAAATCGGTCTTCCCACTATGAAAGAGGGTGGCAAAACCACTTTCTACATGCCGGCTGCATACGCCTTTGGTCGCGACACTCTCCAAAACGGTGAGGACCACGCCAACCTGATTTTCGACGTGGAACTCTGCGAAATCATCACCCGTGACACACGTCATTAACATAATTGCCGCACCAGACCTGATCCGCTCAGAAAAACAAGACGGCATTGTTGTGCTTATCGACGTAATACGCTTTACCACAACACTCACAACTGCTTTATGCAACGGCGCTGAGTGGGTTGAAACATATCCCGACATGGCTACACCGCTTTCGCTCAAATCTCAAGGATACTTGACAGCAGGAGAGCGCGGAGCATTGCGGGCTGAGGGGTTCGATCTTGGAAACTCTCCTCTGGAGTTTAACTCCAACATAGTGAAGGGTCGCAAAATAGCTTTCACCACCACCAATGGAACCTATGCGCAAAGTCTTGTTCCTTCTGACACTCAAATGATTGCGGGCGCATTTGTAAACCTATCAGCTGTGATAGAGTATCTGAGCCAACAACACTGCGACATTACGTTTCTTTGCAGTGGCACTCACCGTCAACCTTGTTTCGAGGATATGCTATTTGCGGGAGCGGCAGCGTACGCTATCAAACAAAATGGAGGATACTCAATCCCGGGCGACACTGCCAACATCGCTCTATTTATGTACACAGAGGCATTGAATATTGGAATGAAAGAATTCTGCCTAAAACATTCGGCAAGAGTGCAAGATCTTTACACAAAACTCCACGACGACATAGATTTTACATTTAAAAAAGATATTTACAACTCCGTAGCCATTCGATTCGACAAAAACAAGTTTAAAATTTCCTGACATGAAGAAAAAAGTGGTAATAGGCCTCAGCGGAGGCGTCGACAGCGCAGTATCTGCCCTACTTCTCAAACAACAGGGCTACGACGTGCACGCCTTATTTATGATTAATTGGAAAAACAGCTCTGTAACACTCTCTGGCGACTGCGCATGGGAAGAAGACCAACTTGTGGCTCAGATGGTGGCAAAACAAATTGGCATACCGCTTCATGTGGTAGATTCGTCGGAACGTTACATGACCCACGTGGTAGACTATATGTTCAACGAATACAGCCGAGGACGCACCCCTAACCCCGATGTGCTATGCAACAGAGAAATTAAATTTGAAATATTCAATAGATACGCTCAAGAACTCGGTGCCGATTACGTTGCCACTGGCCATTATTGCCGTAGAGAAGAGACAACTGGAGCTGACGGAAAAACTTACAGCCGACTTCTTGCTGGCTCAGACCCAAACAAAGACCAGAGTTACTTTCTCTGTCAAATGAGTCAGGAACAATTAAAAAACGTGCTCTTCCCCATCGGCGACATTATCAAGCCCGAGGTACGCCGCATAGCCGCCGAAGCCAACCTCGCTTGCGCCAAACGCAAAGATTCTCAGGGTATTTGCTTTGTGGGCAAAGTAGACCTGCCCGTTTTTCTTCAACAAAAACTCAAATCAAAGGAGGGTGACATTGTAGAAATCACCGACGATGCTTTTGTTTATCGCAACCGGCACGACAATCCCGACGACATCGAAGCTCTCGCTCGTCCATATATTTACACTCCCGACGACGGATTCATCATTGCCAAGCACATTGGAGCCCAATACTACACCATTGGTCAGCGCAAGGGACTCAACATCGGAGGACACGAAAAACCTGTGTACGTGCTTGCCACCGATATCGAGCGTAACATCATCTACATTGGTATGGGCGACAACCATCCTGGACTTTTCAGAAAAGCGCTTTTCATCCACAACGACGAAATCCACAATATCCGTCCCGACCTTGCCCTTAAAAACGGTGAAAGCCTCAGATGCAAAGTCAGAATCCGTTATCGTCAACCGCTCCAAGATGCCGAAGTAATAAAAAACGAAAAAGGAATTTATATAAAATTTGACATTCCTCAAAAAAGTATCACCCCAGGACAATTTGCTGCTTGGTACATAAACGATGAACTCATAGGGTCTGGTACAATCGCTTTCTAAGCCCCAATAAACGGGGTTATGTAACATAATGCAACCTTTTTGAAACATAATCAAAATTTTGTAACATCTCTCCGAATGCCTTGTTACACCCCTAAAAACGGATGCAACAGTTATCGGATTTATGAAACACAAATTTTTATTTAGTTTGCAACATCAAAAAAGATAATTGTAACAGAATTCTTAGGTAGAATAGTTTTTACCCTCTATATTTGCACATCGTTTAAAAGTATTGATTTAAGTATTAATAGGTTAGAGTAAAAGGAAGCCGCCCGTAGTGATTACGCGCGGCTTTTTTATATCATTACTCAAACACTACAATAGAAACGCAAATTCTGTCTTAGCATCATTGCTCGACACATAAAGCCTGCTATCGTGCATAGCAAGAAAATTACTACAAAGCTGAAGACCAAGCCCAGTACCTGTTTCGCCATTAGTACCACTCGTTGACGACACTTGGCGAGCGTTCATAATGTGTGAAATTGTTTCAGGACTTATAACCACACCAGTATCCCAAACACTGATGCGTTTTTTGCCACCATCTTCTTCTGCCACTTCAATTCCTATACTACCTCCGCAGAAACAGAATTTTATAGCATTCGACACCAGATTACGCAACACTGTGCTTATTATATTGGGATCTCCGCTAACTATAGTTCCGCTCAACACTTTATTATATATAGTAATATTTTTGTTGTCGGCCATCAACCTTACAAGACTTATCACACTCTCTACCACATCGTTGAGATCAAACTCGGTAATATTCATCCTTATTCTTCCAGTAACGCATTTAGAATAGTCCAAAAGATTTACCAACAATTCGTAACCGCGCGAAGCCGAATCACGCATTATACCAGCAAATTCGATGGCATCGTTGTAGCGTTTTTGTTTTAGTACTTTCTCCAGCATATCCGAAAAACCAATTATGGCATTGAACGGGTTACGCAAGTCGTGACCTATGATGCCCATAAGTTTTGCGCGCTCATCAATTTCTGCCTTAAGGCGAAACTGAGTCTCTTTGTAGAGGGTGATATCTGATATTGAGCCGAATATTTTCACAATTTCTCCGTCGGTACCTGTAATAAGGCTGCCGTTGATAGTTATCCATTTCGACACATGGTCAGATGGACGAATCACTTCCAAATCAATATCTATCTCATCGGTGTCGCCTTTGAGCACCTGAGTAAAGTATTTATAGGCAGCCACTTTAGATTCACGCGCAAAAAGTCCCAAAAAACCTGAGAAATCATAGCGGTAACTGTCGTCGATTCCAAGTATGGTCTTTACCTTTCGGCTACAATTCCATGTGCCTGACACAAAATCATAATCATAGCAAGGGCTATAAAGATTGTCTAAATACTCATGCACCCGAGAATAGTTGAGTACACTGTTTACATAAAACGAATCGTGGATTATCTTCGGCGATTTATTTTCATAATATGCGCTGGCACGTCGCAAGATTTGAGTACCTATTGAGCAAGCCCATTTTTGAAGCTTTTTGAATGTGGGTGGGTCCAACGAGTTGCCGCCATTGGGCGACAAAAAAGTACTTTCGCCCATCTTAAAGCCATCGATAAACTCAACAGCTATTGTTGTGCCATTAAACACGATAGGAATAACCACACACAAACCACCGTCGTCGCTAATAGAGGCAATCATTGAATCATGTACGCCTGTGCTGATAAAATGCTTTGCTATCGGACCCAAAAGGTGATAAGAATGTCGAAAACCGTTGTTGATAGGTTTGCTCATCTTGCCAGAAACCGAAACCGCTACCAAATCGCCAGAGGTAAAACTGGTAATAAGCAAAACCGAATCTGACGAAACCACTAGCTGCAAATAGTTGTCGGCAACTTCAGAAGTTTGCGAAACAGGAAAAGCGCTATCGTATGCCACGCACCCAGCGAGCATTATTGCGTTGTTTGTTATTTGACCTATCGAAACCACAGTTGATATTGTATCTTGCAAAACACAAAGTAACGAATTTTTTTGATAAAAAGCAAAATTGCAGATTTTTTTTTAACATTTTTTTTATCAAAGTTAGGGTAGAAAATACTATATTTGCAAAAATTATAGAAACGGTATTATTTAACAAATTAAAACAATATAGTAATGCAAAAAATTGACAATTACAATTTCAAAGGCAAAAAAGTTATTGTCCGTGTTGACTTTAACGTTCCTTTGAACAAAGAGACTCACGAAGTATCAGACGACACCCGTATCCGTGGTGCACTTCCCACTATCAAGAAAATAATCGAAGACGGCGGCTGCGCTATCCTTATGAGCCACATGGGTCGTCCCAAAAAGAATCCCGATCCCCAGTTCTCGCTCAAACAGATTATCCCTGCCATCGAAAAATACCTCGGACCCATCAAGTTTGCAGCCGACTGTGCAAACGCTGACGCTGAGGCTAAAGCTTTGAAAAACGGTGAAATCCTTCTTCTCGAAAACCTCCGTTTCTACGCTGAGGAAGAAGGCAAACCCAGAGGCATCGAAAAAGACGATCCTGCTTACGAAGCCGCTAAGAAAGAGATGAAAACCAAACAGGCTGACTTTGCTAAGAAACTCGCTTCTTACGCCGACGTTTATGTAAACGACGCTTTCGGTACTGCTCACCGCAAACACGCTTCTACAGCCGTTATCGCCGACAGCTTTGCAGAGGAGAACAAAATGTTCGGTTTCCTCATCAACAAGGAGCTCGAAGCTATGGACAAAGTTCTCAACGACTCGCAGAAACCTTTCACAGCCATTATGGGTGGTGCAAAAGTATCTGACAAGATCAACGTTATCAAAAACCTTCTCGACCGCGTTCAAAATCTTATCATCGGCGGCGGTATGACATACACTTTCATCAAGGCTATGGGTGGTCAGATTGGTGCTTCGCTCTGCGAGGCCGACAAACTCGACATGGCTAAAGAAATTCTCGACCTTGCAAAAGCTAAGGGCGTTAAGGTTTACTTGCCTATCGATGCTGTTAACGCCGACAAGTTCGACGCCAATGCCAACACAAACGTTTCTGACGTTGACAAAACTCCCGAAGGCTGGATGGGTCTCGACATTGCCGATAAATCTATAGCAAAATTCGAGGAAGTAATCACTTCGTCGAAAACTGTTATCTGGAACGGACCTATGGGCGTATTCGAAATGGATAAATTTGCCAAAGGTACTTCTGCTATCGCAAAAGCAGTGGCAAAAGCTACTGCCAACGGTGCATTCACCCTCATCGGTGGTGGCGACTCTGTAGCAGCTATCAACAAAAACGGTCTTGCCGACAAGGTAAGCTACGTTTCTACTGGCGGCGGCGCAATGCTCGAATATATGGAAGGCAAACAGTTGCCCGGCATTGTTGCAATCCGTGGATAATTTTTTAGGTTAAACATAGGAAAATATGGGAAGTGCCAACCAGCGCTTCCCATTATTTTTTTTATATGCGTGCTAACCTTCAAAATGGAACGACACTACAAATGCGTTGCTCTTTAAATCTTTGATAGTTTGAGTGTAAGGAGTGTCATCGTATTCCAAGCAGTTGTTTAAGCCTTTACTATATTTCAATTCTATCGAAAACTTGAAATATTGCAAATAAAAGTCGAAACCTCCACCCCACTCCACACAGGGATCCATTTTTTTGAGTTTTACCGCAAGTTCGCCCTCCTTAGGCTTGCCTGCTGTAAGGTCGTAACGAAGATTTCCACCGGCTATAAGGTATGGAGCCACATTGTGCATACGCTCCGCACGGTATTTAAACTGAACAGGGAACTCTAAAAGAGTGCTGTTTACACTAATAGTTTCAGTGGCAATAGTGCTCTGGTCGGATGTGGGATAATAATAATAAACTAGGTCGCGCTGATTAAACGAAAGGTCAAACAAAACGCGGAAATCAAAATATCTGTTGAGCCGCAAGTTTGCCACAGGACCAACGTGAAAACCTACATATCTTTTAGCTTCAATACCATAGATATCAGCGCGTTCGTAAAAATCGTCGCTCTGTGTAATCCCAAACGTCATAGAGTTGATACCCACAGAAAAACCGAAATGGCAGAGTTTGTTATTATAATCGTGCAAATTGCGCATGCTTTTTTGCGCCGATGCGTCGAAGACAGCTAAACAAATCAATAACGATAATATATAAAGGTGTTTCATTTCCGTAAATTTACTATACAACAACTTTATATATTAAACAGCATTATAAAAAAAATATTTTGCTACCGTATATTAATTTTTGTCAAAAAATGCTATTTCTCACCCCAATAAATGGCGGCGATACCGCAACTTAGCCACTTAAGACCAGTGGATCTGAATCCGCACGCATCCATTATATTCACAAACCGTTCGCCATAGGGAAAATTGTCTACGCTCTTTGGCAAATAGCTATAGGCGCTACCATCTTTTGAAACAAGTTTGCCTGCCACAGGCAGTATTTTGTGAAAATAAAACCCGAAAACACCTTTTATTATAGGATTAGAAGGTTCACTAAGCTCCAATACCACAAGTCTTCCGCCAGGTTTGAGCACACGGTGTATCTCTCTAAGCCCGGCAGGAATATCTGCAAAGTTTCTCACCCCGAAGCCCACAGTAGCAGCGTCAAAATAGTCGTTGTCAAAAGGCATAGAAAGCGAATCAGCTTTCATAAATTTGATACGGTCTTGGAGGTTTTGTTTACGGGCTTTTTCAATGGCCACATTAAGCATATTCTGCGAAATATCTATACCTATAATTTCCTCGGCATTAGTACGTTTGGCTTCCAAAATGGTAAAATCACCCGTTCCTGCGGCTATGTCCAAAAGTTTATGTGGATTGTTTCGTGATGCTATCTTAATGGCCTTTCGTCGCCAAATTTTATCAATACCAGCTGTAAGTGAATGATTTAGCAGGTCGTATTTTGGAGCAATGTTGTCGAACATCATCTCCACCTGCTCACGCTTGTTTTTGTCGCTGTCTGCGTATGGTTTTACTTCCATTTTTTAGTAATAGAGGAAATCGATTTCGCCATCCATCAGGCGCATACCGATTGTTTCAAACATATTTTTATCGTAAATAATTTTGTTAATATCTATCTTGGAAAACTGTATCTTGCCCATGTCGGTTTCTTTTGAATTTCCCTCACCGTCGCGGGTGATATAGCCCCAAGGTTTGCCATTGATGCCAAACACCATGCGTTTTTCTTCAAATGTAAAGTTGTATCCAACATCTTCAATGGCATAGTCAAGGTCAAATGTCTTGATGTAATAAGAGTTACAAGTAAGAAGGAGGTTGTGCTTGTAAAAATAATAAACGGTTTTTTCTTCGTTTTTTTGGTCGTAGATTCCACCTGTATAATATTCAAACATGGCGTAATCACCCTTCTGCTTGGAACGCAAATATTTAAAATCGTGAGTATTTTCCAAAAGAAATGTATCACACATCTCCTCATCGAAATAAAAATTGTCGCCGATGCTAACCAAATCTATTTTTTCATAATTAACATTTTTTAACGCTTTGTTAAACACGGAAATAATGGAATCCGACTTGGCAAGAATTTCGTACGATTCTTGAGCTTTGGCGGTTACAAACATCAAAATGGTGCAGACGGTTGTTACAAATAGTTTTTTCATAGTACGTTGGATTTTAAATCTATCATTTACAATATATCATTGTTTAACGGCATTTTTCCAAATCTGTTCCATATCTTTGTCGGTACCAAACTGCTGATCAGAATAAAGAGCTCCTTTTTGTTCTATATCAAATGTCCGCTGCTGCACTTCAAATGTCTTTTGCTCTGGATCTTGCTGCTGGCCAGGACGTACCTCTGGTGCTGCCTCCTCTTCTTTTTCGGGTTCAATTTCACGAGTAATACCAAAACGACGATTGCGTAGAATCATACGTAGCAAGGTAATTACATATTCCAAGTTAACGGCTACTGATTTAGGACCTGGCAGCGAGGGTATCTCGTTGATTACAGAGATATTTTCACCAGAAACGTTCGCCACATTGAACACCATTCCTCCTCCTATAGGACGTTCTGGGTCATCAATAAAAGAATGTTCTATTTCGCGCATATCGTTGCGTATGGAGGTAATGTCAGAAAAATAAAACTCGTTGGTAGAAATGCCAGTCATCACATTGTCCAACCAATTGTAATTACACTTAAACAGACTTATATAGTGCGTAGTAAGCACCAAAATTTGTACACGCCACACCGAATAGATATACGTTCCGTCTTCGTTGGTCTGACGGCATATCTTCGATGACTCTATGCCCGGAGTTTCCCAATACACTGGCACAGGAATAATAATAAAGTTTTCGGGACGCACATCGCTCATATTGAGTCCGAGTGTGGTGATAGATTTTGGTTTTACGTTCTCTTTTAAATCTTTTATCAGCCAAGCCAACATCTGCTCTTCGGTGGGTCGCTGAGAAAATAGCTTTTTGGTGGCAAGATAAGGTGTAATAAACTTATAAAAATGCCAAAATGCAAAGATAAAGCAAGATAGACTAACTATGATAGTTGGCACGGCACGGTTTAAGTAAAATATCATAATCAAACCGATAAGCGCTCCCACATACGTAAGAATGGCGTGTCCCGAAAGAAGCGAAGGGAACTCCACATGGTTTATTTTAAAATAGTTGTCGATCAGCCTCCTACGTTCTTCTTCGCTGAGTTCCTGCTCGGCAAATGGATTGCGGCTGTTTGGATTATCAGTCTTTATTTGTTCTTCCATATTGCGTTAGTATAATTGATTTATAGGAACTTGCGTTCCATTATTGAGTAGTATCGTATAATCTGGCTTGTCGCCAATTTTCACACCCTTTTGCAACGTTATGCTACATTCCGAACCGTCATAAACTTTTATGCCGCCATAATTAGAAAGGTCGCCGAAGCCTTCCACATGGTACTCTGTGCTAAAATCGGCAAAATCTTCAAAATCAGCACCTTTGTAACGACGAATACCAATATCGGCTCTAAAAGAGCGTTCTCCTGGCATACAAATCTCTATATTAGTAATTTTCAAGTCAAATGTATTGTCTCGGATATTGTTTGGTATCGACATATATTTGTCAATATCTATTTCGGTATAATCTTGTGTTGCAATGGATTCCAACATTCTAATAATGGCAAGTGCAGCAGTACGACGAGGCAACAACCTATCAATATCGTCGGGAGCAGATCCGCACTCAACAAGTATCGTCGATGTACCCCACAACTGCATACTATCTCCAAAAGCATTTGGCATAAAACTATCGCTGTATTTGGCAATGCAACCTGCTGCTATTGGCTCTAAAAACTCCTTTGCAACAGCTATTATCTGCATAGCCGCACATCTAATATCGTTAACATCGCCCGCAGCATTGAATTTAGGAGCAAGAAACGATATCATAGTCTGCTTGCGCTCTGGCAACGTAGTGTAATATTGCTCCTGATCGTGCATATTAAACGCCACATTAGGCTTTATGGTTTTATACAAGTTGCTAAGTATCCGTGACTCTGGCGCTGTTAACCGTTGAGCGTCTCGATTAAGGTCGATACCCATGGCGTTTCTACGGCAAAAAGTTTCGTTACCGTCGGGATTAAGCAATGGCAACGCGCAAATAGTCAATTTTTTGAGCAACGATAGTGCATTTTCTGTCTCCAAAAAATTCATCACATCCAACAAAGCAAGGGTAGAAACTGGTTCGTTGCCATGCATCTGACTCCATAATAGCACAACGGTTTCGCCACTGCCAATGGTGTATGACTTAATCTCACGACCAAGGACAGAGCAACCCTCCAAATTAACGCAAAATTGGGTTTCATGACGTTTTAGCACCTTAGAAATATCCGCATACAAAAACCTGCGACGCGGAAGATGCGCCTCAAAAAAGTCATTGTAACTTTCGTAATTATTTCTAATTTTGCGTTGCATATTACGAAGAAAATTTTTTACAAATATATACATTTTTAGTCAATTATAGTACACATACAAAAATAAAACACATTATTTATATGAAAATTAAATTACTAATTCCCTTAACAGCTGCTATTCTTTCATTAGCAAGCTGCCAAGAACCCCAAAAACAAGATGCGAAGTTTTCATGCCAACATCCCGTAACTTATGTCATCGACCCAATACAAAGTCTTGTCATAGAGGATATTATCAAAGACGGCAAAATAGGAACTAAGGTTAAAGGCGAAGCTCTGCCTTTCAACACTTCCGACTCCGAAGGATTTATAAATCTTACTATGAAAATGGACCTCCATCCGATGTCAGAGGCATTGGGACAGGCATTTGGCGGCAACATTTTCTACGCACTCGACTCTACTGGAGCTATCAACTCGGCATTCCTGCTCAGCACCGACAATAAAATTATCTACGTTTACCCCGATGAGATAGCTTCACAATCCACCAAGGACGCTACTCCCGAAGAGAGTTCACTTTATATGCAAGGCATTGTAGACGTGCCAGTTCATGCCGTTTCGATGGCTATGCAACTTGCTCACCAAGACAAAACCACTCCTCAATTAGAACTTCTCCACCCCAAAAGCATATATATGCTCGGCAAGGTAGAGGTGGAAATGCCCAAACAGCGTTTCGACCTTAGCGGTTTTGCTATCTACAAGGGCAGGACTATCTGTATTGCCGATAAATCGTGGACTACCGACATCTACTATTTCGACACCACTGCCACAGGCGAGTTTAATGTAAGTTTCTGCAGCAAAGGTCCCGACTACAAGACCGAGGATTGCGACATTGAGGCTGTGGACGTATTCAACAATCAGATTGTAGTTTCTGAAGAAACCAACAACCTTATGTATATGCAAAACAAGAAGGGCGAGTTTGAACTTATGCCCACCGACTTTACCAAACTCGAAGCCGACCTTTCGCGTTGGGGAGCAGCCAACGCTGGTGTTGAGGGTTTCTGCGTGGATGCTAAAAACAATACTATCTACTTTGCCAAAGAGCGCGAACCCCGCCGACTTTTCTCCTACGATATGAAGAAAAACGAATTTCATACCGATTTCGACGATGTGGTGCTGCCAAACGACGGCGACATCTCTGATATGAAGTATCTCAAAGGCTATGTTTACTACTTAGACAGAGCCAACTGTCTTGTAGTTCGTATCGACGTTAAAACCAAAGAAAAAGTACAATATTCTTTCCGCCAATACTCCAACAACGGCAAAGAACACATCTACACAGCCGACTACGGAATGGCTGAGGCGCTTCTCATCACCGACAATGCCATCTTCATCGGCATGGACAACAACAACGACCCAGTATCCAAATACGGCGAAGAAATTGGTTTGAAAGCTGGCAGCACTGCTCCATCGATTTTCGTATTCAAACGTCCCGCTAATTTTTAACAAATGATGTAAATATGCGCCATGTAATGTAGAGACGTGCCATGGCGCGTCTCTACCAAACCCAAAATCATTAAAAAATAGAAACGGTCGCCCGGAAAAATCCAGACGACCGTTCGTTTTGTCTAATCTAAAAAAATCACAACTCTTTTGTAGCGGAAGAGTTTGAAACCTAAAAAACACATCATCAAAAAAAACTTTAATCTCTAAATCTCATGAAACTATTTCCAATCGCTTCATCTTAAAAATCCACCTATGGCAAAAGTCTTTTAATTCTTCATCCACTAATATAACACGCAAACTGCACGATACCCTATATCATTTAGAAAAATTCGGCAAAAATATCCAATAATTCGGCAAATTGTTGTATCTTGCGCCAAAATAAACCAACGATACAATGGAATATATCAACAAAGAAAACCCTGTATACATATCATACGCATGGAACAACTCCTCTCAGCCCGACCTTGAAAACGACGTTGACGCACTTTGCGCCGAGATGGAGAAAAACGGAATCTACTACAAACGCGACAAGGAAAACCTTTGTCCATACCGCTGGAACATCAACAAAGCCGAAGAAGAAATCGGTCAGGGATGTGCCGTAATCATTGTTATCAGCGACAAATATATCCGCTCGCTCCACTGTATGCACGAATGGCACCTCATCAAGGACAACGGAAAAATCTGGGAGCGCGTGTTCCCCGTTGTATTGTCGAATGCCGACATCAGCAACAAGGCCAAGTACAAGGAATACGTAGAATTCTTTATGAAACGCAAGAAGGAGCTCGAAGAACAGCAGTCCGAGGGTATTATTCCTCTCACCAACGCCGAGGTGGATGCCGTAAGATACCGCTATTACGTAGATGACCTTGCCGATATGTATCAATATCTCGCCGACTACAACCGCTCGTGGAAATCTGTCAATGGCAACAACTATTCGGTGATTATCAAGCAACTAATTGCCCACGTAAAGCAGTACGGTGCCAAGTCGAAAACCGAAATCTCCTCTTCCACCCCTTCAAAACCGACAACTACCGGCAAAAGCACTAATAGCAAAACGAAACAAAAAAACGAAACAAAAGAGCAGAATGATTCACGCATAGTTTACGACGTAATCACCAAGGCTCAAACAAAAGCCCTGCAAAAAAACCTCAACGCCACCCGAAACGCCTTTCTCGAAGACGAAAAAAAGAATCAGAACGGCAAGGCGGCTAAGTTTTTCTTGAAACAGTTCGACCACCCCCTCACCGAAGACGGCATCTACGACAAGGCTACCGAAACGGCTGTGCTAGCTCTGCAAAAGTACCTAAACGACAAAAACTACGACAGTTTGGAACTCGACGGCAAATACGGACCAATGACCGAACACGCCTACGACATGTGGGCAAAGAAAGCTAATCCAGAAGCCAACAAACGAGTATTAGAATAATAGACAATTGTTAATAAAAAGCCTATCATGTCAGTGGCGCTCAAAAACTTATATCTTTCGTTAAAACGATGGCGCACTACACGCATCATCAATAGCATCTATCACAAAGCCCCCGTAGTAAGATGCGGTAGCCAATGCGGAGGATTCTCTATCCTCGTTCCTGAGCAAAAAGACAATCTTGTGGTAATGTCGTTTGGAATCGGTACCGACCTTTCTTTTTCTGAGGACATAGTCAAATTACTAAATCCCACCATTTACGCTTTTGACCCTACTCCAAAATCAATAGCGTATGTAAAACAGCATCCGCTATACACATCTCCAAAGTTCAAATTCGAAGAGATTGGCATATCCGACGCTGACCAAATTGTGGAGTTTCACCTTCCAAAAAATCCCGACTACGTATCAGGCAGTATGGAAACTCACAACGGATTACAAACCGAATCCATTCAAGTGCAGATGAATAGCTTTACCACCATTTGCAAGGCGCACAACATACAAAAAGTAGACATTCTAAAACTCGACATCGAAGGCAGCGAGTTTAAAGTACTGCCAAACGTGCTTAAATCAGGAATCCCCATCGCTCAAATATGCGTAGAAACCCACGAACGTTTCTTTGCCGACAAACGTCAAAAAATAGAATCATTGATACATACACTTGCCTCAGCTGGATACAAATGCGTGGCAAAAGATTTTGTGGAGAATGTATACACCTTTGTGTTAGAATAAAACCTATTCTATCAAAATCTTAATGTTATAAAAAAAGGCGAAGGTCGTGCAGACCCTCGCCTTTTATATTTATGGTTTATTATCCTAATTATTTAGTATAATCCATTGCTGCATATCTCTTGTAAGAGTTGTAGCGTGTTTGAGCGGCTTCCTTAGCAGCGGCGTAGAGTTCCTGAGCCTCTGCGGGGAACGATTTAGCAAGCGATGCGTAACGTACCTCGCCGTCGAGGAAGGCTTGGAAGTTGTCCCAGTTAGGCTCTTTGCTGTCTAATTGGAACGGGTTCTTGCCCTCTTTTTCGAGTTCGGGGTTGAAACGCCACAAGTGCCAGTATCCGCATTCAACGGCTTTTGCTTCCTCGGCTTGCGATTTGCCCATACCTCCTTTGGCTTTGAGGCCGTGGTTGATACAGGGAGCGTAAGCGATTACGAGCGACGGTCCCGGATAAGCCTCTGCCTCGCGCAATGCTTTGAGGGTTTGTGCTTGGTCGGCACCCATTGCAATTTGTGCAACGTAAACGTAGCCGTATGTGGTAGCGATAAGACCGAGGTCTTTTTTGCGAACGCGTTTGCCCGATGCAGCAAATTTTGCAATTGCACCAAGAGGAGTAGCCTTTGAAGACTGTCCGCCGGTGTTAGAGTAAACCTCTGTGTCAATTACAAATACGTTTACATCTTCGCCCGAAGCGATAACGTGGTCGAGTCCGCCGTAACCGATGTCGTAAGAAGCACCGTCGCCACCGATAATCCATTGCGAACGTTTTACAAGGTGATCTTTGTATGTAAGGATTTCTTTGCACTTGTCGCATCCGCAAGCAGTGCAAGCCTCAACGATCTTAGGACCAAGAGCCTTGGTAGCGTCGGCATCGTTCTGTTTCTCAATCCACTCGTTGAAGAGGGCTTTGAGTTCGGCAGAGCAACATTCGCACGATTGAGCCTCTGTCATAAGTTTTGTAAGGCGAGCTTTCATCTTCTTGTTGGCAATTGCCATACCGAGACCAAATTCGCAGAAGTCCTCAAACAATGAGTTAGCCCAAGCGGGACCCTGACCTTTTGCGTTTTTGGTATAAGGTGTAGAAGGAACAGAGCCTGAATAGATTGACGAGCAACCAGTAGCGTTAGCCACGATTTCGCGGTCGCCGAAGAGCTGCGAGATAAGTTTTACATAAGGAGTTTCGCCGCAACCTGCACATGCGCCCGAGAATTCAAACAAAGGCTGAGCAAACTGCGAGTTCTTAACGTTGGCTTTGATGTCAACGAGGTCTTGCTTAGATGTAACTTTTTCAACGCAGTAATCCCAGTTAGCAGCCTCTTTCTTAGCAGCCTCTGAGTTGTCGTCGTAAGCCACCATTGTAAGAGCCGAGCCGCCGAGTTTGGGATTGCCGGGACATACATCGGCACAGTTGCCGCAAGCCAAGCAGTCTTTTACGCCAACTTGCATTACAAAGTGCATTCCCTTCATAGCAGCAGGAGCCTTGATTTCGATGGTCTTGCCGCCAAAGCCCTTAACTTCTTCGTCGGTCATTACGAACGGACGGATGCAAGCGTGAGGACAAACGTATGCACATTTGTTACACTGGATACATTTTTCGGGATCCCAAACAGGAACGAAAGCACCTACGCCGCGTTTTTCAAATTTGGCTGTGCCGGCTTTCCAAGTACCGTCTTCGATACCCTTGAAAGTAGATACGGGAAGAAGGTCGCCGTCCTGTGCGTTGATGGGACGAACAATGTTGTTGATAAAGTCGTCGCCATCGGCGTAAGTTTTGGGAGTAACTTCGAGGTTAGCCCATGCGGGATCAACTGTAAGTTCTTTATACTCACCACCGCGGTCGATAGCAGCATAGTTCATATCCACGATGTTCTGACCTTTTTTGCCGTAAGATTTGAGAGCAAAGTGCTTCATCTCCTCAACAGCCTTGTCAACAGGAATTACACCGGTGATACGGAAGAATGCCGACTGCAAAATAGTGTTGGTACGGTTACCAAGACCAATTTCTTGACCTATCTTGGTAGCGTTGATGTAGTATACTTTGATATTGTTTTTAGCGAAATAAGCCTTAACCTTGTTGGGAAGGTTGTGAACGAGGTCGTCGCCGTCCCAAATTGTGTTCAAAAGGAACAAGCCTCCCTTCTGCAAACCACGTGTAACGTCGTACATGTGGAGGTAAGCCTGTTGGTGACAAGCCACAAAGTTAGGTGTTGTTACCAAGTAGGTAGAACGGATGGGGGTATCGCCAAAACGGAGGTGCGAGCAGGTGAAACCGCCCGATTTCTTAGAGTCGTAAGAGAAATATGCTTGGCAATATTTGTCGGTGGTTTCGCCGATAATCTTAACCGAGTTTTTGTTGGCACCCACTGTACCGTCAGATCCAAGACCGAAGAATTTAGCCTGGAACATACCTGCGGGAGCAACCGAAACTTCTTCGCCAACGGGCAACGATGTAAATGTAACATCGTCGGTGATACCGAGAGTGAAGTGGTTTTTGGGTTGTTTGAGAGCGAGGTTTTCGTAAACTGCGATAATCTGAGCAGGTGTAGTGTCGTTAGAGCCGAGGCCGTAACGTCCGCCAACAACTTCGATTTTGCTCAAAAGACCAAGTTCCGACAAAGCGTCAACAACATCCAAATAAAGGGGTTCGCTGTTGGCACCGGGCTCTTTTGTGCGGTCGAGCACGCAAATACGTTTTGCAGAAGCAGGGATAGCCTCTTTTAAGTATTTGAGCGAGAACGGACGATAGAGGTGAACCGAAATCAAACCAACTTTTTCGCCGTTTTTGATTTTGAAGTCAACAACTTCTTTGATACATTCGGTAGCCGAACCCATTGCAATAATGATGTTTTCGGCATCGGGTGCGCCGTAGTAGTCGAACGGACGGTATTTGCGACCAGTGAGAGCCGAAACTTTGTCCATATAATCGGCAACGATGTCGGCAACAGCGTTGTAATACGGGTTGCAAGATTCTCTGTGAGCGAAGAAAACATCGGGGTTTTCTGCCATACCGCGCATTTCGGGACGCTCGGGCGAGAGAGCTCTGTCGCGGAATGCTTTAAGAGCGTCTTGGTCAACGAGTTTAACAAGGTCGTCTTGTTCAACCACCTCAACTTTCTGATATTCGTGCGAAGTACGGAAACCGTCGAAGAAGTTTAAGAAAGGAACTCTCGATTTTAATGTAGCCAAGTGAGCCACACCAGCGAGGTCCATAACCTCTTGTACCGAACCTTCTGCCAACATAGCAAAGCCGGTTTGACGGCAAGCCATAACGTCTTGATGGTCACCGAAAATACAGAGTGCGTGCGAAGCCAAAGTACGAGCCGAAACGTGGAACACGCACGGAAGCAATTCGCCAGCAATCTTGTACATATTGGGGATCATAAGCAGAAGTCCCTGCGATGCTGTAAAAGTGGTAGTTAAAGCACCAGCCTGCAATGAGCCGTGTACTGTACCAGACGCACCGCCTTCGGACTGCATTTCCTGAACGGTAACTGTTTCGCCGAACATGTTTTTGCGACCCTGAGCAGCCCACTCGTCAACGTTCTCAGCCATAGGCGAGGACGGAGTGATGGGGTAGATAGCGGCCACCTCGGTAAACATGTAGGCAATGTGTGCGGCGGCGGTGTTGCCGTCGCAGGTCATAAACTTTTTGTCTTTTGCCATAATGCTTTATAAATATTATTTGTTTGAATTTTTACTCTTTAAATATATTAGGCGCAAAGTTAGGAAAAAAAATTTTTACTGAGTAGATTTTTTGCAAAAAAATAATTCCACCCTACGAATCTATCACACAAATTTAATAATTTGTTCAGTGTACTGAATAAAATTTGCATTTTTTGTTCAGTGTACTGAAAACTTTTTGTTTCTTTGTCGAAAAATATAAAAATATATGGACAAAGAAATACTCAAAAAACTGATTCGCGAAAAATATCATAGTTACCAAAGAAGATGACAGAACATTGGAAATAGACGGCACAACAATAGAAGTGTTGCCGGTGTGGAAATTCCTATTGGAGGATTATATTTAGCACAACACAAAAAAAATCCCGACAGTAAAACCTGCCGGGATTTTTTGTTATAATCAATCAAAGATTATGCTTGGGGATTTTCGCCGCCGTTGTTGCGGGGACGGAAATTGCCGTTGCCATTGCCGCCTCTGCGGTCGCCGCCACGGAAATTGCCGCCGCGGTCGTTGCGGTCGCCACCACGGTTGAATCCGCCTTGACGACGGTCGCCACTGGGACGACGCTCGCCTTCGGGACGTGCAGGACGCTCTACATAGCCTTCGGGTTTGGGAAGGAGTTCACGGTGCGAAAGACGGAGCTTGCCGCTCTTCTTGTCTACTTCAAGGAGTTTAACTTCGATTTCGTCGCCTTCGTGAAGAACGTCTTCAACGTTTTCGATACGTTTCCAATCAATTTCAGATACGTGGAGAAGTCCCTCTTTGCCGGGGAGAATCTCTACAAATGCTCCGAAAGATTGAATAGATGTAACTTTGCCTTTGTAGGTTTCGCCAACTTCGGGTTCAGCCACAATAGCCTTGATGCGTGCAGTAGCGCGTTCCATATCTTCTTTGTTAACGGCCGCAATGCAAACAATGCCCTGATTGTCAACCTCATCGATAGTGATAACGGTGTTGGTGTCGGCTTGAATCTCTTGGATAACCTTTCCGCCGGGTCCGATAACTGCGCCGATGTAATCTTTTGCAATAGAGAATTTCTCCATGCGGGGAACAAACGGTTTGTAGTCGGCACGGGGCTCTGCAATAGTTTGAAGCATAATGCCGAGAATGTGAGCACGACCCTCTTTTGCTTGTTGCAAAGCCTTAGCAAGAATTTCGTAACTCAAACCGTCTACCTTGATATCCATTTGGCAAGCGGTGATACCGTCGCGAGTACCTGTAACCTTAAAGTCCATATCGCCAAGGTGGTCTTCGTCGCCAAGAATATCGGAGAGAACAGCGTATTTGTCTGATTCAGTGTCGGTAATAAGACCCATTGCAATACCCGAAACAGGTTTGCGGAGCTTAACGCCGGCATCCATCAATGCAAGACAGCCGCCGCATACCGAAGCCATCGACGAAGAACCGTTAGATTCCAAAATATCTGATACCACACGGATAGTGTAGGGATTTTCTTCGGGAGAAGGAAGCACCTTTTTGAGTGCGCGGTGAGCCAAGTTTCCGTGACCGATTTCGCGACGCGAAACACCACGCGAAGCTTTTGCCTCGCCTGTGGCAAACGGCGGGAAATTGTAGTGGAGAAGGAATGTGTTGCGACCCTGCTCCAAAACGTCGTCAATAATCTGCTCGTCGAGCTTGGTGCCGAGAGTACAAGTAGCAAGGCTCTGAGTTTCGCCACGGGTGAAGATAGCCGAACCGTGAGCCGAGGGCAATACATCAGTCTCGCACCAGATAGGACGAATCTCATTAGTCTTACGACCATCGAGACGGATACCTTCGTCTAAGATCAAGCGGCGTACAGCAGTACGGAGCGAATCGTCGAAGTAACGGTCGATAAGAAGTTTTTTCTCTTCGAGTTCCTCCTCGGTAAGACCGAGCGAAGCCTCAAAGTCTTCTTTAATTTTATCAAAAGCATCTGCACGCTCGTGTTTGGGAAGAGCGAGTTTTGCTGTGTCGTATATTTTCTGATAAAGTTCTTTGTCGATTTTCTCTTTGAGCTCGGGGTCAGAAATCTCGGGTTCGTATTCACGTTTTGTGATACCCATTTCCTCAGCCAGCTCTTTCTGCAAGGTGCACATAGGTTTGATAGCCTCGTGAGCTGCCTTGATAGCGTCGAGCATTTCGGCTTCTGACACCTCGTTCATCTCACCCTCAACCATAAGGATATTGTCGTAAGTAGCACCTACCACGAGTTCGATGTCAGCCTTTTCGTTCTGCTCAAAAGTGGGGTTGATAACCATTTTGCCATCAACACGAGCCACGCGAACTTCGGAGATGAACTCCTGAATCGGAACGTCAGATACAGCCAAAGCACACGAAGCGGCAAATCCGGCGTATGCATCGGGCATAGTCTCCTTGTCGGCAGAAATCAAAAATACGTTTACGAAAGTTTCAGAGTGATAATCTTTTGGGAACAACGGACGAAGAGCGCGGTCGATAAGTCTTGCGGTAAGAATCTCGTGTTCCGAGGGTTTGCCCTCACGTTTGAGGAATCCGCCCGGGAAACGTCCGTTGGCGTAATATTTTTCTTGGTATTCAACGGTAAGCGGCATAAAGTCGGCTTCCGGATTTGAGTCTTTGCTTGAACAAACGGTGGCGAGGAGCATTGTGTTGCCCTGACGCAATACTACCGAGCCGTCGGCCTGCTTAGCCAACTTTCCGGTCTCGATCGAAACTTTGCGTCCGTCGCCGAGGTCGATTTCTTTTGTAAATATGTTCATAATGTCTTATATTAGGGGGCGGGTAGACTGCCCAGATGTGATTTTCATAAAAAAAATAAAGGAAAGGCGCCTCTGATATTGAAGGCTGCCTTTCCTTTTTAAAAAATTATTTTCTCAGGTTGAGTGCCTTGATGAGTGCTCTGTAACGCTCGATGTCTTTCTTTTTGAGGTAATCGAGCAACGAACGCCTTTTGCCTACCAACATTGTCAACGCCCTCTTAGTACCGAAGTCCTTGTGATTAGCTTTAAGGTGTTCGGTGAGGTGCTGAATACGGTAGGAAAATAAGGCAACCTGGCTTTCAACTGATCCGGTGTCTGTATTAGACTTTCCGTAGGAGTACTTTTCGAAAATTTCTTTTTTCTTTTCAGCGTCCAAATACATAATGTAAATGTTTAATTTAAAATCAATAATATATTACTTCTATTTTCGGGCGCAAAGTTATGGTTTATTTTTGAGAAAAAAACAGTTTGAGAGATTTTTTTTAGAAAATGAATATTTTTTTTCTGATATAATATAAAAAGGTGTGGAATCACACTCTAATGCCCACCATGGTAATATCATCAACCTGAGGGTTGTCGCCACGCCAATCTGTCAAAGTTTTGTCAATAATCTGGTATTGCTCATCAACAGGTTTCTCAGCAACCGAAACAAGAGTTTCCACCACTCGGTTTAATTTGAATTTTTTTAGTTTTTCGCCACCAAACTGGTCTTGAATACCGTCGGTAAACATATATAACATATCGTTATGCTCGAGAGCAATGGTAAACGACTGAAAATGTTCACGTTCCATAAACGAACGTCCCACAGGCATTTTATCGCCAGTAAGTTTAATAATGTTGCCATTACGCACGATATAAGCACGTTGATTAGCAATTGCATAACGCATCTGCATTGTTTTGTGGTCAATACTGCAAATGGTCATATCCATACCATCGCTAATATTCAACCCGTCGTAAGATGTTACTAATGTGGATTTTACAAATTCGCGCATACGGTCCAGTACCGTTCCAGGGTTGGCAGCATCTTCTTCATTCACCAAAAATTCTTTAAGAGCGGAGATACCAAGCATCGATAAAAACGCTCCGGGAATGCCATGTCCCGTGCAGTCGGCGGTTACCATTACAGAATATCGTCCACATTTTTCGGTGCGGAAAAAATCACCACTTACAATATCGCGTGGACGGTAAAAAACAAAACATTGGTCAAAAATCTTATGTATGTCGGCAGATGTAGGCACAGCAGCACGTTGAATGCGTTCGGCATAATTGATACTACGCACAAGCTCCGTATTAACAGTCTCTATTTCATCACGTTGCAGAGTTATTTCATCTCGTTGGGCGGCTATCTCGTTTTTTTGAAGATTCAATAGTTGGTTTTTCTCAGATAGTTCTTGGTTTGCCTTCTTTCTAAATTTCAATGCTCTAAGAATAAAAATCACCATAACGAAAACCAAGCACAATACCACTATCAGAGAAATATTAAATGTTTGCATTCTTCGTTGCTCCGAACGATATACATCCAAATCCGATTCTCGCTTGATTCGCTCTATCATCACAGCTTGTTCTGTCTTTGAATCTGAAATCACTGTCATGGTACTGTCGTTGCTTAACAAACGACTATATTCTATATATTTCTCTAACGAGGCATAGGCATTCTGATAGTCACCTAAAGCTGCATACACGCAACGTTGATAATAAAAATATTTATACAATAAGTCGATGTTATTCTGATTAATATTCTTTTTTAATGCAAGTAATACTTTAAGTGCATCTTTAAATCTTTTACAATATATAAGATGGTCTACATAAGTAAAGCTTACATAACAACAGTAATAATCATCGTAGCCTGAATCGAAGAAATAATTGCGAGCCAGACGATTATAATAAAAACATGAATCGGCAAATTGATCGTTGCCTTTTTTTTCGGCAAGACAAATATACGCCTTAGCAAGGGCATCGTAAGCCAGATGACTGAAAATTTGGTAACGATAATTGTCGGAATTATGCGATTCGAACAAACCTACTGACTTTACCAATATGTTTTTGGCATACACAATGTCCGATTCAGATTTAGACCATTCCACAAACAATTCGCCCAAACGGTAGCAGTCGATAGCATATTCAAGCTTGTCACCTCTAATCGAATCCAGCTCTAAAGCATGACGGTAGCACGACTCTGCCTCTCTATAACAACATCTGTTGGCATATTTTAACCCGAGTTCCTGATAACACAGAGCCATATTAACAGTGTCGTGAGCCGAAACACAGATTTCGAGTGCCTTGTTGATGTAGTAAAACATGCTGTCGCTCTTGTTGCTTCGGTCGTAATATACCGACATCATCTTGTAAAAACGCTGTAAATAAACGCTACTTCCATTAATTGTTGCCATTCGGATTCCCGTAAACAGATACAGCAAAAAGCCATCCATCTTGTTGGTAACATAATAGCAATTGGAAATTAGAGCATAATTATCGAGCATAAGCTCTGGATACTGATGGTTGCAACATTTCAACGACAATTGAGCATACTCGCGTCTAAGGTCGAGATTGCTAATCTGATACGCCACTTTGTTGTAATAAATGGCCTTAAGACTATCAGGAGTATCGTCGGTGATAAGGGCGAGTAAACTGTCAGCTTGAGCTTTGTCCATAACCTCACCTCCCGGAGAATCTCCGTAAGGCAACGCCAATACCGATGCACTATTAAGCGCTAGTATCAACACAAGGGGCAATATAAACTTTATCCTATTCAAGACAACAGATTATTGAGCCTACAAAAATAAGGCAAAAAAATGAAAAAAACAATTGAAAAAACAAATCTTTTATACGCGAATTCCCACAAGTGTCATATCATCTACTTGTGGAGTATCTCCGCACCAATCATTAATTGTCGTAGCCAATAAATCGCACTGAGTGTCAACAGCCTTATCTGCCATATCCACAAGCACGGGCACAAGACGACGCAAAAGGAATTTTTTCTGAGTGCCCGACTCTTGAACATCACCTCCAAGCTGGTCTTGTATTCCGTCGCTAAACATATACACCATGTCGCCTTTGGCAATATCTATTTCAAGGGTTCTAAAAGGCACATCATCACGTATGTAGCGCCCCACAGGCATACTGTCGCCTTTAAGTTTTATACTTTCACCATTGCGGATTATAAAAGCAGTCTGGTTGGCTATGGCATAATGGATTGTCATTTTTTCAAAATCAAAACAGCAAATGGTCATATCCATACCATCGTCAACACGGTGGTCGGCTTGCGAAACAAGAGTTGATTTTATAAAATCACGCATACGGTTGAGTACGAGACCCGGATTTACGGCGTTATCTTCGGTTACCATAAATTCCTTAACTGCCGAAACACCCAGCATCGACAGAAAAGCCCCAGGGATACCATGCCCTGTACAATCGGCTGTTATCATCACAGAATATTTGCCACATTTAACAGCCATATAAAAATCACCGCTAACAACATCGAGCGGACGGAAAAAAATAAAACTATCGGGGAAGTGGTCGCGGATACCATCGCCCGATACAAACGCCGCCTGCTGTATGCGTCGGGCATATTCGATACTGTGCGATATCTTGCTGTTGATGGTTTCCACATCGCGCCACTGCTCCATAATTATCTCTTTGTGTATTTGCAGTTCGGTAGCCTGAGTCACATACTCCTCGTTTTTGGCAGCAAGAGCCTCATTGGCTTTTTTCTTCACTCGCAACATTCTAAAAATATAGAACACCAAAAGCGAAATCAATATCAACCCTATTATCAACGAAATAAGCAAGGTTTTTAAACGGCTACGGTCTAATGTAAGTCGTTCTCTTTCAGCAGCGTGTATCTGTTCAGCATTTTCACGCTTAATTTTTTCTACACGCACCACTTGTTCGGCTCTACTGTCGGCAATGGCAGTGGCAGTGCTATCGTTGGTAAGTTGTTTTTGCGAGGTATAAAGTTTTTCGTAATATTCATAAGCCTTTTTGTAGTTGCCAAGTTTTTCGTACACTCGGCGAAATTTATCGTAACAAACACTAATAAGGTCGTAATTGTTGATGGATATTTTAGATTCCACGCTTAGAAGAAGTTTCAGAGCCTCGTTATATTTTTTCTTGAAAATCATATACTCAACCGATGCCATACTCACATAGCAATAATAATCGTCATAACCTGATTGCTTAAAGAAATCACTCGCCTGCTTGTTGTAATAATAGCAACTGTCGGCAAGGCGGTTGTCGCCGGTCTTTTTGGCAATATTGATATAAGCAGCAGCAAGAGCATCGTAAGCCAGATACATACAAATAACATCAGAATACTTTGTAGGTGGTTTAATGGCATAAATAGCTATTGATTTATTCAAATAGAGTTTGGCTTCTTCAATGGTGCGATTGGTGTAAGGGGTGTAAACCGACATCTCGCCAAGACGATAATAGCCATACGCCAGTCCGAGAGAATCGTTATGCAACGAATCCAGCTCAATGGCCTTGAGATAATCGTTTTCTGCCTCCTGCAAGCATCCTCTATTATAATATTTCAAACCAATATCTTTGTAACACTTAGACATTTCGGCAGTATCTTTTAAACTAACACTTACATCCAAAGCCCTATTGATGTAATAAAACATACTATCGCTATTATTAATATAGTCGTAGTATGAAGAGAAAAGCCTATAAAACTTATGAAGTGCAGAGAGATTATCTGTGAGTTGGGCAAGGGTTAAGCTTTTGCTCATATAAATCAAAAAAGTATCTATCTCGTTGGATGCATAATGATAATATGCAATCAAATAATTGTTTTTTAGAATTAAGTCAAAGTCGGTTTCGGGGCAATAATCCAACGATTTTTGAGCCAAATTTGCTCTGGTGGAGACATTGTTAGTGATAACTGCAGCCGAATTGTAATAATATGCCTTCAAACTATCGGGCGTGTTTTCTGTAATAAGATGCAAAATGCTATCAATCTGATGTTTGTTGGGTTCGTACGAATCCGTATTATGTCCTTGTGAATATGCCGACATAGAAAGTGCCATCAACAACGGGAACAAAATTGCACTTACAATCTTGGAAACAATATTAGGTTTGGAGGTAGGCTTCTCCCCTACCCTTATGCCCACCAATGTCATATCGTCTACCTGTGGAGTGTTGCCACACCAGTCGCTGATGGTTTGATCAAGTGTTTGCCGCTGAGTTTCAATAGGTTTGTCGGCAAATTCAGACAGCAGAGCCATAAGGCGGCGTATAAAAAATTTCTTCTGCGTACCGTCTTCGGCTGTTTCGCCGCCGAGCTGGTCTTGAATACCATCGCTAAACATATACACCATATCGCCGGGTTCTATCATCGTAATCTGAGTGAGAAAATTTCTCATACCCAAATACGAACGCCCCACAGGCATATTGTCGCCCTTGAGTTTTATAGCCTCACCTTTGCGCACCAACACTGCTGTTTGGTCGGCAATAGCGTAATACATTTTTTTGTTTTCCAAATCCATGCTGCAGATGGTCATATCCATACCATCATCGAGATGGCGACGTCCGGGCTGTGTGAGGGTAGAAATAATAAAGTCGCGTAAACGGTCGAGTACCCTTCCAGGATTTTTAGCGTCGTCTTCGGTGGCAAGAATCTCTTTGAGAGCCGAAATGCCAAGCATAGAGAGAAACGCGCCCGGAATACCGTGTCCCGTGCAGTCGGCTGTTACCATCACCGAATATCTGCCGCACTTAATCGACATATAGAAATCACCACTTACAATATCACGAGGACGATAATAAACAAAACTTTCAGGAAAAATTTCACGCACAGCCGATTCCGACGGCACGGCAGCCTTTTGTATTCGCTGCGCATAGTGTATGCTGTTCAATAATTTGGAGTTTACCTCCTCCACGGCGTGCCATTGGTCGAGCATTATATCCTTATGAATCTGCAATTCAGTATTTTGTGCGTCAAGCATCTTGTTGGTTTCCGAAAGCTTTATGTTGGTGTTACGTTTAATAACCCACATCCGCCAAATATAGAAAACCACCAGCGAAACTAGCGTAAGGCATACCAAAAGTGAGATAATAATAGTCATAAGTCTGTTGGTTTCGGCATTCAGCTTTTCGGTTTCTGCCTCAAAGAGTTTTTCTGCGTTTTCACGTTCAACGGCTTCCAACGCTAATGCCTGTTCGGTTTTAGAATCTGAAATAACAGTGATCACACTATCGCGTGTATGTGCAAGGTCGAGTTTGTAGTGACGGTCCATATACTCGTATGCTCGCTTGTAGTCGCCCTTAAGCGCAAAAATCTGGCGGCAACGGCTGTAATATATGTTGAGCATATCCACATTGCTTTTGTTGATATGGCTCTCCATCGACATAAGCACGTCGATAGCATCATTGTATCGTTTGTAGTATTGCAAATAGTCAACATAAACAATCCAGAGATAGGCATAATAATAATCGGCGTATCCCGACTTTTGAAAAAAATCTCGTGCTTTCTTGTTGAAATAAAAACAGCTATCAGCGTAAACATTGTTTCGATAGTTGTCGGCAAGATTGATATATACAGTGGCTAAAGCATTATAAGCAAGATATTTATAAGCAATCGTACGATAAACGCTCAGGTTGAGAGAATCAAATATCGTCACCGCCTTAGTAAGATAGCTCTTCGCCTTGTAAATATCCACATTGTCGTTAACGGTATACATCTCTCCTATTCTGTAAATATCGGCTGCATATTCTGCGAGGTTGCCCAACAAAGAATCGAGTTCCAAGGCTTTTTGATAGTTGACACCCGCCTCATGGTAAAATCCCCTATTCAGATATTTAACAGCCAACTCCTTATGGCATTGAGATATAGCAAGAGTATCTTTGGTTTCGATGCATAGTTCCAACGCCCTTTTGGAGTAATAAAACATACTGTCGTTGTTGTTAACCTGCTCGTAGTAGAGAGCCATGGTTCGGTAAGTACTTTGGAGTGCATAATTAATTTTAGCATCCTTAGCCAAAAGCGCAGTATGACGAAGATAAGGCAGAACTAGCGTATTGTTGCCCATAATAAAATAGCAGGAACCAATGACAAGCCTGTTTTGAAGCATCATTGAGTCAACGATCGTCTTGTTGCAATACTGCAAAGACATGTTTGCATATTTCAAACGATCCGAAATGCTTGGAGAACTAGTGGCTACCTGATTGTAAAGCAATGCTTTCAGGCTGTCGGGCATGGTGGGTTTAATGAGGTTGAGAATGCTGTCAATAGTGGCCTTAGCACGAATCTCTTCTTGCCCAGACTCGTCGTTAGACTGCTGAGCATAAGCGTTTTGTGGCAACAAAGCGGCACAAAATAGTATCAGAAGCAGAATTTTTAACCAAAATTCTGACACATTAAAACCTCTATTTTGTTTGCCACTCAAATCCGACATTTTATTGAAAATATGTGGACAAAAATATAAAAAAGAACGGAAGAACTAATAAGTTCCTCCGTTTTTCCATATTTCATTTCGTTAAAAAAAAACTATTCCATAGCGGCTTCCATCTCCTCGGTAACTTCGAGGTTGTGGAATACGTTCTGAACATCGTCGTCGTCTTCGAAAGCTTCAATCATTTTGAGCACCGAAACACCCTCAGCAGTAGGAAGTTCCTTCATATTATTGGGGATACGTTGGAGCGATGCGTTAGTAGCCTCAACGCCGAGTTCGTCGATTTTTTTCTGGAAAGCAACAAAACCTTCCATCGAAGTGTAAACTGTGAATATTGTCTCATCGTCTTCGTTGGTATCGCGTTCAATGTCGTCGGCACCTGCTTCGATAAGTTCCATTTCGAGTTCGTCGGGATCCTTGCCGTTAACAGGTATTGTGAAAACGCCTTTGCGGTCGAACAAGAACGACAAACTGCCGTTGGTACCGAGGCTTCCGTTGCGTTTGTTGAAAATAGAGCGGATAGATGCAACTGTGCGGTTGTTGTTGTCGGTGAGGCACTCGATGAAAACTGCCACGCCGCCGGGAGCGTAACCTTCGAAAGTGATTTCTTGATAGTTGACACCTTCGCCTGCAGATTTAGAAATTGCTCTTTCGATATTGTCCTTAGGCATCGAAACGCCTTTTGCATTCTGGATTGCGGTGCGGAGACGGGGGTTTCCGTCTGGATCGGGACCGCCTTCTTTAACTGCCACTGCTATTTCTTTGGCAATGCGCGAAAACATCGCCGAGCGTTTTGCGTCCAATGCGCCTTTTTTTCTCTTAATGGTTGACCATTTGTTATGTCCTGACATGTTGCTTACATTTAATATGTTTCAAAATAGGGCGAAAACGTTGTGTTTTCAGGCTGCAAAAATAAAAAATTTTGGTAATTGTGTAAAAAAATCCAAAAAAAAACGGGCTGCAATTAAAATTTTGCAGTCCGTTTTTTTTAACAATCTTAGCAAGTCTTTTTAAAGACTACTCTTCTGAACAAGACATTGCTACCACATAACTCATTGTATCGAAATGTTCCTCCTCTACAACATCCATTTTTCTACCACGGAGCAATACCGAAAGCCAAAGGTTAAGTTTTGATTTACGCTCCTCTACGGAAGTTTCTTTGTTAAAACCGAGTTTCAATTTCAATCGTCTCATTTTCTTAAAATTTTAGTTATTAATAATGTTGTGTTGTTTTTTTAATTTTTACGATGCAAATATAATAAATGTTTCTGACATATGCAAATATTTTTATATCTATTTTCTATTTTACTAATGAATTTATTAGTATAAGTTTTACAACAAACCAAAAACTAATATTTATAGCATTATTTATCAGTTACTTAGACAATATCAAATAAATAATAAAAATAAATAGTTGTAATTGTTAATTTTTGTTAATTAATCAGAAAATTAATAACGAAATATAATTATTTCTTGATAGATTGCAAATAAATAATACTAAAAATGTGGTAATTAAAAGATTTTATACAATAATATAGCATAATAATATAGTTATAAATTTGAATAACAAATATACTACACAAAAAAAAATGGGCGGACATCCTCTCAATGTCCGCCCCAAAAAATGGCTCATTCTATTACTCTATTCTAACAATCAGAATCGGAATTCATTGCAACAATATAACTCATTGTGTCAAAGTGACCTTCCTCTACAATTTCTGCATTGTGACCGCGAAACAAGACTGAAAGCCAAAGCATAAGTTTAGATTTTCTGTCTTCAATTGCGGTTTCTTTGTTAAATCCAAGTTTTAATTTCAATCGTCTCATTTTCTTATAAATTTAAATTGTTGTTATTAATAAACTATATTTTCTTATTTTTAATGATACAAAGATAGAATAATTTATTCATATAACCAAATAAATAATATTAAATAATTGTTAAATTATTAACAGTGGAAATGATAAAGATAAAAAAGAATAGCATATTAGATAAAAGACAGAGAAATAGAATGTAAAAAATAATAGTATGATATATGAAAGAATTAATATGATTAATAAATATATTTTTGAAATTGATAGATATAAACAATAAAGCACTAAAAGGGTATGTATTGCACTAATAAAAACAAATCTCAAAATAAAATCGTATTACTACAATATATTATTACTTTTGCACACAAAAAACAAACAAATGAAAACACTGACTATACTAACCTCAACAATATTACTAAGTGTCTCTAATTTAATGGCACAAGACGATTTCAACCAATGGTTTTTAGACAGAACGCTGAGAATCGATTACAACGCCATTTGCACCAGAGACAGCGCCGAAGGTATGTACACATCGCTCACTACATCCGAAGGTTGGGGCGGAGAAAGGCATATTGTGGATCATTGTCCGCATTACGGCACTTATTATATGGAACTGTCCGACGCAACATCAGGAAAAGTATTATACACTTATAGTTATAATACTCTCTCTTACGAATGGCAATCCACTATTACTGAAAAAGACGAAACTAAAACCTTTACCGAAAGTGCCATCATGCCTATGCCACGAAAAGCCGCAGTAATTAACATCTACCGTCATGACAGTTGCAACATATACTCAAAATTCATTTCTAAAAAAATAAATCTCAGTCTCGAAACTAAAAACGCCCCCCAAAAATACTCAGAAACAATATTACAAGCCACAACTGATGTTGACCCCATAAATATTACTATACTTCCAGAGTGGTATGGCGACAACCAAATGGACAAATTTTTGAACGATGCTAAGAAATTGGCACAATGGCTCACAAATTCAGAGCCATACAACAAATACAGCAATCGTTTTACTATCAATGTGGTGATGCCAAACAAAGAAGCGATGATGACAAGAGCATTAAACCTAAAAACTTCGCTCGGATTTAACTTCAACACTTTTAATATAGAACGATACATAGCATCGTTCAACACCAAATCAATTTACGATTTGGCTCAGTCAACCGCTTTCCGACACATTATTATATTAATCAACACCGACCAATACGGAGGAAGCGGTTTCTACAACTATTACACTTGCCTTTGTATCGACAATGAATACAGCCAAGAACTATTTCTGCATGAGTTTGGACACGCTTTTGCAGGTCTCGGCGACGAATATGAAAAAGATGTTACCTACAACGTAGAGCCAAGCCAATGCGAATTGATGGCGCCAAACCTTACCAACCTTACAGACTTTAAATCAAAATGGGCCGACTACATCGACAAAAACGCCCCTATACCCACCCCAAAAAACCGCACCGACATAGAAGTGGGAGCATTTGAGGGCGGAGGATACTGCTCAAAAGGTGTTTATAGACCAAGCGCAAATTGCAGAATGAGATACAAAGATTACAACCACTACTGCAAAATTTGCACTCAAATCATAGAAGAAACCATAATAGCGCAAACCGAATGGCAAAAATAACGTATACTAAGTTATTAACTAAAAAAGAAAAGACAATATGATTTTAAACAAAACAATTGAGATAATTTGCCGAAATACAGGCATTACTAAAACATACGACATTGGCATCACGCTTGCCGAAATTGCCGAAGACCAAAAGATTATTCTTAAACGCCCGATTCTTGGCGCAAAGGTCAACAACAAAATCAAAGAATTGAACTACAATGTATTCAAGCCCAAAGTAGTGGAGTTTTTTGATATTCTCGACCCCGATGGTCAAAGGCTATACCGCCGCTCGCTAAAATTTATTTTTATCAAGGCTGTGGCTGATATCCTGCCCGAACTGAATGTTAATATCGAACACTCTATCAGCAAGGGTATCTACTGCGAACTTAAAACCAAAAACGGCGACGATTACAAGCCTACCGCTCAGCAAATCAGCGATATTAAAGAGCGAATGAAGATAATCGTGCAAAACAATCTTCCGTTTGAACGCCGCGAAATTTTGTCGAGCAAGGTGGCTGAGATTTACAGCAAAATGGGTTTGAACGAACGTGTTGACCTATTTAAAAAACGCGCACGACTCTACTCGTCGATGTACTTTTTGGAAAATGCCTGCGACTATTTTTATGGATACCTTGCACCGTCCACAGGAAGCATTACCACATTCGACCTTATTCCATATTACGATGGAGTGCTCTTGCAACATCCCACCGACTACGAAAATATGACCATCGCGCCGTTGGAGATGCAGGAAAAACTCTTTGAGGTGTTCCGCGAAAATAAGCAATGGGTTAAACTATTGAAGATTAACACAATAGACAGTATCAACAAATCTGTTGATTCAGGCAATTGCGGACTTATTATCAAACTTGGCGAGGCATTGCAGGAGAAAAAAATCGCCGAAATTGCAGAAACTATCAAGCAAAAACAAAATACAAAATTGGTGCTGATTGCAGGTCCGTCGTCATCGGGAAAAACCACATTTTCAAAGCGTTTGTGCGTGCAACTCGGTGTGTGCGGTTTGAAACCTGTGCAGATTTCGCTCGACAACTATTTTGTTAACCGCGAGGATACTCCCAAGGACGAAAACGGCGAATACGATTTTGAAGCGTTGGAGGCTCTTGACTATGAGCAATTTGGCAACGATATGCTCGCTATGATGGAGGGCAAGGAGGTGGAGATGCCCACATTCAATTTCCACACAGGACAACGTGAATACAAGGGTGACAAAATGACTGCAAGTGCCGACACAGTGTTTGTGGTGGAGGGTATCCACGCCCTCAATCCAAAACTGAGCGAGAAAATTCCCGCCGAAAACAAATACAAAATCTACGTTTCGGCTCTCACTCAGGTGGCTATCGACTCGCACAATAGAATCCCCACCACAGACAACCGTCTGTTGCGCCGCATAATACGCGATTACCGCTACCGTCATTACAGCGCAGAAGAAACCATAAAACGTTGGCCATCAGTGCGCAGAGGCGAGGATAAGAACATCTTCCCGTTTCAAGAGGAGGCTGACGTAATGTTCAACTCGGCACTGCCATACGAACTCGGTGTTATTAAACGTTACGCAACGCCTATTCTGCGCGGCGTAAACGAAACCACATCAGAATACAGCGAGGCACAGCGTTTGCTCAAATTTCTCTCGTATTTTCGCGAAATACCTGACGATGAGATACCTCCAACAAGTATTTTGAGAGAATTTTTAACAGGAAGTTCGTTTCATTATTAGATCATAAAATTTAGAAAAATAAAAAAGAGCAACCGTTTATACGATTGCTCTTTTTTGTATAATACTAATAATAAGTACTTTAACTGATTAAAAAGCGTTAGCCACTTCCTCCGCAAATCCTGCCAAAGATGGATCGCGGGCGCCCATAAGAAGAATGATGTCGCCGGGTTGGGCTGTGGAGCGGAGTGTGGGGATGATGTCGTTGCGGTTTTCGATGTAGAGGGCATTTTTACCGAGGGCGGTGAGAGAGTCGGCAAAGGTGCTTGCTGAGAATGATTGGTCGGCTGTGCCACCGGCGTAGTATATTTTTGAGAAAATAATGCGGTCGTCGGGACGGAGAAGGGCGGCGAGTCGCTCGATTAATTCGTCTTTCATCATACGCGAGGGTGCGAAACCGTGGGGCTGAAACCACGCAATAACACGTTTGCTGATAGCCTGACACGCCGAAATGGAGGCTGAAATTTTGGCAGGATTATGGGCAAAATCGTCCATAATAACGATGCCGTTTTTGTTGGCTATCACACGGTTGCGACGATAAATGCCTTGATACTGAGCAAGGGCGGCGGCAGAATCTTTGTCGCTGATACCAAGCACACGAGCCACAGAAATTGCAGCCATAGCGTTTTCCATATTGTGGCGACCTATCACATTGATTTTAAAGCGAGTATCGTCGCAAGAGAACTCAATGCTGTCGGGATTTTGCACAAAATCTTCGGCATTGTTTCCAGCCAAGCCTCGACACGAAAAATCGTTGACAATATCAATCGAAAGCGATGCAGAACGTTCATTGTCTTGATTGACTATCAGATTGTTGCGAGTGTTGTGGGCAAAAGCAGTAAAAAGTTGCATAAGTTCAGGAATCTCCTTGTGGTCGCGGTCGATATTGAGAATAACGCCGATTGAGGGGCGATAATTTTTTATAGTTCCATCGGATTCGTCAGACTCAATTACAAGATAATCGCTGCTACCCACGGCGGCGTTACCAATTTTGCCTTGCTGTTGAAGCGACACAAGTCCCGCACCTGAAATGAGCGACGGAGAAAAGCCACATTTTTCTAAAATACAGTAAATCATTGCAGTAGTGGTAGATTTTCCAGATGTTCCGCTTACGGCAATGGTCTTGCTTTTAAGAGCGATGTCGGCGAGCAACTTGCTGCGGTGCAGGATTCTAAGATTGTTTTTAACAGCAAAAGCATATTCGGGAACGGTGTCTTCAATGGCAGTGGAAACCACCACGCAATCTGTGTCAAGGTCGGGAACGGTCTCGCCTTGGTTATAACATTTTATACCTTCGGCTTCGAGTTTTTGTTTTGTATCCTGACCTTCGGGAGATGCAAAAATGCGGTCAGAACCACTCACTTCGCGACCTTTTCCCCTAAGGAATTGAGCAATTGCGCTCATTCCGCTACCGGCAATGCCTATAAAAAAATATTTATTTTTCATTTTTAATTTCCTCGTTAAATTGTTTGCGTTGTTTTTTTCGTTGTTTTTCTTCGATATGATGTTTAATACTAATTACGTCTTTAATTTTGGATGAAAGTTTGCGCTCGTCTTTTTGTTCCTTGCTCTCAAAACCAGCGGTAGCCTTTGCGCCCGACAGCACAGATTGAATCCAGTACGACGAAAAACTCTTGTGCGGGTCGCGTTTGGCGTAAATATAACCCTTTTTAACGCGCGAAAGTTTGTGTTTGGGATTGTCGGTGCGAATGAGCGAATTGGCAAGAAACGACAATAATCCACGTCGCTTTGGCTGAACGCTATCGTGCTTATTTACAGAAAGTTTTAAACCATTATAGCGAAATACCGACACACCAGACGAAGATTTATTATTGGAGGTAAACTCAATATCGGCACTCTTCATTACACCGTCGTCGATACGGGCAAAAAGGGCGTTTTCGAGAAACGGATTCATATCGGGAAGGAAAATCGTATAGGTCTGAGCCTTAACGATAAACTCGTCGGTGAGAGAATTAAGAAAATATTTAAAATCAGCCCTAATACCCGCCTTATTCATCAAACGACCCTCAATGTTGGCAAACATAATGCTGTCGTGGCGGAGGGTGGCGGTATCGTTGGTAAAGTTGAAAACCTTGCCCGAAACATCATTAATAGTGAGAATGCCCGGAACAGCCGCTTCGGGACTGAGTTGTTCGCAAGCAATGTAACTATTTGATACAATGGCAGTATCTATTGTAATACGTATAGGAATCCGACGGATAAATTCGTGAAGATTGGGCTTAATCGACGAAGTGTCAGACGGTTTGGAACGATTGAGATAAGAATTGAGCGCAAGACGGTCGATAGAGAGTCGTTCAATATCGATACGGCGTTGAAGTGCAAACTTATCCATATCAAAATTGTGCGCTGTTACCTTGCCACACGATAAAAAAGTAGCACTTTTGCGGTAAGGGAATAGTTTATAAAAATTGTAACGTCCCACAGTGGGGCGATATTCCACATTGTAAACAACAATGTCGTTTTTGTCAGGAGCAAACTCCACACGACCGGCGTGAAGCATATATAAACTATCTTTTAGATAGATAGTATAGTCGTTGATACCAGTGGTAATCTCCTTTACTGGGAAACGGTCTTCTTGAATATTGCGAGTGTCGAGACCAATAATTTTGAAATCCAAATTATTGAGTTTCAGAGAATTTTTGCCAGTTCGATAAATATCCAAACAAATATTACCTGCGTAGAGAGTATCAACAACAAGAGCGTTGAATTTGTTATAAAATTTTGTAATATCAAAATTAGGTTTCCGGTCGGGACGTTTGCCAGCAACTAACTCAGCCTCAGGCGAATCAATAAAAATCTTTTCGGCTTGGATAGTCTTGGCAAAAGCGACAGACTCTAAATCGGGTTTAACTACAAGAATATCAGGAATAAACACAGTAGAAACACCACGACTACGGTTTTGAAAATCTTCGTCACCCTTGTCGAAAAATATATTGTGAATATGCAACGAATCGTTGACAATATCAGCCCGTTTGATAGCAATCTGATTTTCAGCGTTTTTAGTGAGAATAGCGATATTTTCGGAATGAAAAGTAGGATTACGGAACGAAATCAGATGACCCTTTTGGGCAAGATTTGCACTATCGATAGTGAGCGAATCAACCGAAAGATCAAAATCGGCGAATACAGTTCTTGTGGATATATTGTTGATATTCTGATAAATACCAAACTTACTACCATTAGAAACTATCTTAGAAATTTGAAAACTGCGGATAAACTTATTCAAAATCGGCGGTTTTTTCTTAACATTGGCAGAATCGGTACGCTTATTTTCGGGCTTAACAATGGTGAATACACTCTTATCAATCAGGCAGGTATCGGTGCAAAGAAAACCCGTTTTGGCAAAAAGATTAAAATCAATTCCACGAAGGTCGATGGCTGGGAAATAGGCATTAACTATGTTCTTGTCAGACACTGTATATTCGTGATTTTGAGACACAAACACCATATCCGACTTTAAAAATCCCTCTTTGGTGCCAAGACTTATTTCAGAAGCCTTTACATTATGCACACGGTCGGGCAAGAGAAATTGAAAGTTATTGATATTCAGATTATAATTATCGGCAAAAAGGAAATTACCTGTACACTCTGCGCTGTCGCGGTCGAAATAAAAACGATCAATATCGAGTTTAAAACGGTTTTCGGTAGAAAAACGGTTTTGATTTAAAGAATCTCTAACAGTAAGACGAACCACGCCACTGTCAACTACAAAAGTATCTATCCTAACAATATTCAGCGACTTAGGCATTAATTTGGCAAAAGATTTTTCTAAATCAGACCAAGAATCAAAAACAGAATCACGATGAGTGGGCAATTCTTCGGTTTCAGCAACGTTTTGAGAAACGGAATCAACAGCAAGAGAATCATTTAGCAAACGTTTAAGATGGGGATAATCTATGAAAACCAATTGAGGATTTAGAATTTGAAAATTGCCAATTTCAACCTTATTATTATAAATACCTTGAATAAGATTTGTGTTTGACAGCACAGCCTTTTTAACCTTAAAATCAATCACCGAATGTTTGTTAAGACGCTGCAAAACAGGAATTAGCAGCGATTCAGTGTCGGCAGAGTAACTAAAATTAGAGAGCGAAATAGTTTTTCTGCGAGAATCTACCGTAAGGTTCTGACCTTTAAGAGTATGGATATTAGTAGACGGCTTCATCACAAAATTATCGAGCGTGAGATTGACGTTAGAAACAATAAAAGGTTTTTCGCCCTCGCTCAAAAGTGCGCGACCTGTCTCAAAATTATCAAACGAAACAGAAAGCAATCCGCTGATAGTCAGGCTGTCTTCGAGAATAGAAGATTGCTGGTCAATATCGATGTAACTATCTTTAATAGTGATTTTTGCGATACGGAGCGACTTGAAATATTCGTCGCTGAGGAGTTTTGCCATACTCGGTTTTTTGCGATGAGTGGCGGTATCGTTGAAACTTTTGGATTCAATCTGAGGTTTCATTATAAGCACCGCTCCCACATTGAAAATCTGCGAGTTATACGCCTTTTTGATGTCAATATTCTTAATATCAAGTTTTGGCACAGAGATATTCATACGGCTGTCGGTAGAATCCTTGGCATCGTAGAGCGGACGAATGCGGATTTTGCCCGCCGAAACAGCCTTCTGCTTGGTTGAAAGCAAGAGATACGACGACGAAAGCAGATGCACTCGGTCGGGAAGGCGCATATCAAAATCACGAATAGAAATATCCAAATCGTTGGAATAGAGAATTTTATTGCGATTGCGATAAGCCAACGAATCAAGTGAGAAACCCAGAAGAGTGATATTTACATTGCCTACCTCGTAGGCAGGTTTCGTGAACTTTGGATTAGAAACCTTAACCGAAGCATCCGAAATTTCAAAAGTATCAATATTGATAGCCTTTAAAGTGCCTTTAATCAGCGAGTACCAGTTTCCTTGACCAGTAGATTCAATATTTTGATTATTTTTGTTGCGGCGACGACCAGTGGCAAACGAAATCTTTGGATTTACCAGCGAAACTGCGCGAATATCAACCACTTCCTGAAAATATGCCTTATTAATATCCACGCCCGTAATAGAAACGGTGTCGAGAGTAACGTTGAATTTTTCTTTGGTGCTATACGCCGCCTTGGGACCCTCGGCAAGAAGTTTTACATCGGTGGCGAAAATAATTGAATCTGAGGTCTTTATAATTAAATCGCCGCAGTTGACAGTGTGAATACTATCGGCAAGACGAATTTTGTAACCACCCGAAGTGATGGCAATTTTGTTGGAATAAAAAAGGCGGTTGTTGGTTTTGTAAACATCTTCATCCACATAAAAATCTGACAGGGCAATATTAATATTGCCCACCACAGCCATCTCGTTTTCGTCGGTAACAGTTTTGTAAAAGTCGAAAAATCCGTCGGTTACGGAAATATTTTTAACCTCTACTTTGTTGAAATAATTGCTGATAAGCGGGTAAAGGTCTTTGTGAATAGCATCGTATTTGCCCTTGTGTTTGTCGTCGGGTTTGCCTGCAAGACGTATCACAGGACGGATTAATTCAATAGATTTAATGCGTAAACGCCGCGACCCAAAAATTGACGAAAGGCGGATATTTTTGATGGCAAAATTGGCGACAGAAATATTGTAAATGGCTCTATTATAAGCCATTTGTTCTTTCAACTGCATATAAACAGAAGTATCTGCTTTCATAGAAAAATTGGTGAGCAAAATGCTGCGACCCAGAAAATTAAGGCGGATATCATCGAATTTTATGGTGTAGAGACCGTTAGTTTGGTCGGAAACATTTTGGCAGATTTTTTCTTTGAGCAACGGAAATGCATAATAATAAAGCACATACTGAGCCACGCCCACAACCAAAGCAAGCACCACGAAAAGTTTTAGAAGAAATTTCCAAAACTTCCGTTTTTTCTTCGGCTGTTTTTCAACGGTTTTATCTGGCTCTATGTCTTGATTTTCAGGCATTTTCTTGGTCTAAAATCTTGTTATTCTTGCGCATATACAAAGCAATAAAAAGCGACGGCAGTGCGCAGACCGTTACCCAAATAAAAAACGTGGTATAACCCATCATATTTTGCAGCCACCCGCTCACCATACCCGGCAACATCATTCCCGCAGCCATAAAAGCGGTGCACACGGCATAGTGCGACGACGAATTGGCGCCGCGCGAAATCTGCATCATAAACACCGTGTAGGCGGTAAATCCGAAACCGTAGCCAAATTGCTCAATAAAAACCATCGACGAAACGGCGGCAAAACTCTCGGTTTGCAAGGCAGCCATATAAGCGTAGAAAATATCAGGCAGATTCAACGCCAAAATCATAATTATCAACGATTTGCGCAAACCTTTCTTGGCAATAAAAATTCCGCCGAGAATACCTCCGAGAATTAGGGCAATTAACCCAAAAGTTCCGTTTACAAGTCCTAACTGACTTTGTGTCAAGGCTAAACCTCCGTTTTCGTGAGCATCCAACAAAAAGAGCGGAGATATTTTTGACAACTGCGCCTCGCTCAAACGGTAGAGGAGCAAAAACGCCATAATCAGCCATATATCAGGCTTTTTGAAAAACGTTATAAAAGGTTGAAAAAAATTGGTTGTTGACTTTTGACGTTCTGTTTCAACATTTTTTGGCAGCATAAAATAGTGATACACAGCCAACAACGCCATCAACGCTCCAAAAATACCGAACACAATCTGCCACGCAAATTTTACATCTCCGTATGATTCAGTAAGATAGCCCGCCAAAACTACAAGACCGCCTTGACAGAAAATCATAGAAATACGATAAAAAGTGTTGCGGATACCGACCCAAAACGCCTGACTTTCAGTGCTTAAAGCCTTGATATAAAAACCGTCGGCGGCAATATCGTGTGTAGCAGAAGCAAAAGCGGCAAGCCAAAACACTATCAATGAGTATTTTACAATACCTTCGCAAGGAATTGTGTAGGCAATCAATCCAAACAAAACACCTGCGAAAAACTGACAGAAAGTAATCCAAAACCTCGAAGTTTTGAACATTTCGGTGATAGGACTCCAAAGCGGCTTTATCAACCAAGGAAGATAGAAAAAACTTGTGTAAAAGGCAATTAAGTCATTGTCCATACCCAAAGCCGATTTATAAAAAATCGTACTCAGAACGTTGACAGCCATATAAGGCAAACCCTCGGCAAAGTAGAGCGAAGGAATCCAAGTAGCGTGTTTTATTTCGGAACGGTTCATTTTCAATACATTTGAGTGAGTTCGGCGTTGTGATAATAAAATTTGAGAATCTCGTCGAAACGGAAACCCTTGCTAGCCATCACTGCCGCACCTATTTGACACATACCTACGCCGTGACCCCAACCTATGCCGTGAAGAATAAATCCATCGGAAGTTTTTTCCACGTCGAAAGCGGAACTATAAAGGTGGGTTTCGGAGAGTATGCGTCTGATTTCTAACTCCTTACCAAAAATTTTTGTAAGTTTTGAGCCAACAATCTTTAAACGGGTGATACGTCCCGAAGGTCCGCGGTCTAAGGGTTCGAGAGCGATAATTTCGCCAAAATCCTCGCCGGTTTTGTGTTTGAGAAGTTCGGGAAGGGTTTTAGAACTGAGTTTCACAGTCCAACGATAAAAGTCCTTTGATTGTTGGTCGTAATCGTTGAGAATTGTGCGGAGGAGAGCCTCGTCGTTGGTGTTGCAATAAGGACAGTCGACAGGTTCGAGATAGTTGTAATGCACAGGTTGCCAACAACTTTCAAACACTTCGGAACGTCCGCCACAGCATTTTGAAAACCTTGCGTCGCAGATTTCGCCATTATAGGTGAGGAAAAGTCCACGGGTAGCCTCCACAGCCGCCTTTACGTTGGGATTGTAGGCACGCGAAAGTCCCTGATAGCGTTGGCAATGGTCGTCGGCGCAGACATCAAAAAGAGTGTGAGCCTCGCGGTCGTACCAAGTAACAACCTCATCTTTGGTGATAACAGGCTTTCCCTCAGGCTTTTTGCAACTGATTTGAGCCATAAGCCAACTGCGCGAAATTATGGCGTGGGCTTTGAGCAACTCAATCGGACAATCGCCTCGCATCTCTGACGAAATTACAGATGTAATATATTGTTCAAGTGGTATATGATTAATTAGCAACACTTTACCATCTACAACCTTAACTGTAAATTCACCATTAAAAACCTGTTTTTCTAACTTGTTCCAATGGAATTGCAGACCGATTTCCACATCGTCGATTTCGAGGTTTCCATCGGCGTTTGGTCTGAAATTCAGATGGTTAAAAGTTCCGATACCTACGTTAATTATTGGTTCTGTCATTAACAAGTTGATTATTAGTTTGACGAATTAAACGAATCAGAAAGCGGCATCATATTGCCGTCGTTCATAACTATGTACGAGCCCTTGTCGGCAGTGTTGATAGAGCCGATGAGCGTAAAAAAGTCGTTATCCTTGATTTTTTCGTACTCTTTTAGTTCGATAGTAAAGAGCATTTCGTAATCCTCGCCGCCGTTGAGAGCAGCCACAACGGGCGTAATGCCAAACTCTTCTGCCATTTTTTTGGTTTCGTCGGCAATAGGAATACGCTCCTCAAATATCTCACAGCCCATATCCGAGGCACGGCATAGGTTCATAAGTTCGTCGGCAAGTCCCGTAGAAAGGTCGATCATAGATGTGGGCTTGATTTCTTTCTTTTTAAAATAATCTAACAACTCGATTTGCGCCTCAGGACGGAGTTGACGGCGGAGAATATAATCGTTGTTGTCGAGTTTCGGTTGCACACCTGTGCTCTCAAACACACTGCGTTCACGTTCAAGAAGTTGCAAGCCCATATATGCGCCGCCGAGGTTGCCCGTTACACAAATCAAATCGGTGGGACGTGCGCCATTGCGATAAACAATATCATCTTCTTTGGCAGTGCCGATGGCTGTAACACAGATAGTTAAGCCACGCATTGCACTTGTAATGTCGCCACCTGCAAGGTCTACGTGATAATGGTTGCAAGCAAGGTGAATGCCTTCGTAAATTTCTAATATTTGACTCTGCATCAAGATGTTAGACACGGCTATCGAAACCATTACTTGCTTAGGTTGGGCGTTCATGGCAATAATATCGCTGATGGCGGCAGAAATCACCTTCCAACCCAAGTGTTTGAGGGGCGTGTAAACAAGGTTGAAATGTATTCCCTCCACAAACATATCGGTAGAAACAAGCGTGCGAAGGTTGCCTGAATTAATTACCGCAGCATCGTCGCCAATGCCGAGAATGGTTTCAGAGTTGGTTTTAACGGCTTTTTCGGCAATTTTGGCAATAAGACCCTGCCGTCCGTTGGGAATAGATATTTTTTCAGGTTCGTGATTATCGCTCATTTTGTTTTTTTAAAATTATAACGTATATTTGCAATCGAATTCCGTGTATCGGAACATTTGCAAAATTACACAAAAGATTAGATTTTTAGTATGAAACACACCTTAATTTATAGAGCAATTGCGGCATTTTTTGCAATAATGCTGTTTTCGGCAACCGCCAACGCACAACGCGCACAATTTGACATCTCAGAACTCGGCATTTTTCCCGACGACAACGCCCCTGCAAACGCAACGGTAAACTGCGCTCCCGAACTTTGCAGCATAGAACGCACATTGATAGAAGCCAACCGCAAACGTCAATTTTACGGTTACAGCGTGCAGATATTTTTTGGCTCGGGAAGCGACGCCCGCGAAAAATCAGAAAAAGCAAAAAAGAAATTTCTTGAACTCGTTGACGGTGAGGAGGCTATGGTAGTTTACGAACAGCCTTACTTTAAGGTAAGAGCCGGCAACTTCCGCACAAGATTAGACGCCACCAAATTGAAGAAAAAAATCATCGGAGAGTTCCCGGGAAGTTTTGTGGTAGAGTGTAAGATTTCTTATCCTAAGATATAATGAGTTATTTATCAACGAATTAAACGAATTAAGACAAAAAAACTTAATAAAGAATTTGATAAATAAATATCTGAGATATTTATTTGTACGAATTAAACTAATATAAATTTATTACATTCGTTTTTATTCGTAAATAAAGTTCCTTTTAGGGACTTTATTTTAATTAATTATATATCAATGATATTCGTTAATTTCGTTTAATTCGTTGACCAAAAGAACTACGATTCTTGTCCGAATTGCATTAAATATCCTTTGAGGAATTGGTTTAAATCGCCATCCATAACGGCTTGAACGTTAGACGTTTCGATATTGGTACGGAGGTCTTTTACCATCTTGTAGGGTTGCATTACGTATGAGCGGATTTGGCTGCCCCATTCTATTTTTTTCTTCTTGCCCTCAATTTCGGCTTGTTTTTCGCGCTTTTTGTTGAGTTCAATTTCGTAAAGATGCGATTTAAGTATGCGTAGGGCATTTTCGCGGTTTTGTCCCTGCGTGCGACTTTCGGTGTTTTCTACCACAATACCCGACGGCAAGTGGCGCACACGAACGCCGGTTTCCACCTTGTTGACATTTTGACCGCCAGCACCCGACGAGCGGAATGTATCCCACTCTAAATCAGATGGATTGATGGTAATTTCGATAGTTTCGTCGATAAGCGGCACCACAAAAACCGATGCGAAAGTTGTCTGCCGTTTGCCCTGAGCATTAAACGGAGAAATGCGCACCAAACGGTGCACACCGTTTTCGCCTTTGAGCCAACCGAAAGCGTTTTCGCCTGAAATTAAAACAGATGCAGTTTTGATACCTGCCTCATCGCCCTCCTGATAGTTGGTGGTTTCGGTTTTAAAGCCATTGTCCTCAGCCCAACGGAGATACATACGCAGAAGCATCGAAGCCCAATCGTTGCTTTCGGTACCGCCCGCACCGGCATTTATTTTAAGAATAGCGTCGAGGTGGTCTTCCTCGTTGCTGAGCATATTTTTAAATTCAAGATTCTCGATAAGATTGAGAGCCGCGGCATAAAGTTCGTCGTACTCGCCCGAATCTTCGCCAGCCTCGGCAAACTCTACCGCCACAGAAAGGTCGTCAACGGCAGTTTGGGCGGCATCGTAGTCGTCGACCCACTTTTTAATTACAGACGATTGCTTTAAAAAATCTTCGGCGGCTTTGGCATCGTTCCAAAATTCGGGTTTATCAGCCTCAGCCTTGTTTTTTTCTACGGTAATGCGCTTTTGGTCGATGTCAAAGATGCCTCCTCAACGCGCCAAGGCGTTCCAAAAGCGATTTATATTCGTCTTTGTTGTACATATTATCTTATCTTTGTGATAGTTCCGTTGTAGTTGACCTTGATAATCGACGATGGCGACACCTCAGTGGTATCGTCTTGACGATATTTTACGATGTAATCTACCGCTTGCTTGATTTCGTCTTCAATTTGTGCGTAAAATGCCGCTGGCTTATGACCTGATATATTGGCAGATGTGGATACGATAGGTTTTCCAAATTCTGAAATAAGAGTTTTGCAAAAATCGTCGTCGGGGATACGGATACCGATGCTGCCATCCTCGGCGGTGAGGTTGTTGGCAAGATTGCGAGCCTCGGGATAGATAACGGTAAGGGGTGACACAGCCTCGTCCATAAGTTCCACAGCGCGGAACGGCACCGATTCCACGTATTGTTGCAGCATAATAAAGTTAGAAACCAACACGAGCATAGATTTGGAATCGGGACGGTTTTTGATTTCAAAAATACGGTCCACGGCGTCGGGATTAGTGGCGTCGCAACCCAATCCCCAAACAGTGTCGGTGGGGTAAAGAATAACCTTACCCTCTTGTAATGCTGATAAAGCGGCTGAAATGTCGTTCTGCATAGTTGGTTAAATAAATTTTGGGGCAAAGGTAGGGATTTTTTGGGGAATATGCAAAAAATAATTTCGGATAGAATGACACCTTATATTATATATATTATAATAAAATCCGCTAATTTCCACCACCTTACATTTTTTTTGAAAAAAAGTTGTAAAAAACTTGCGTTTGTATTTACGCTTTTTGTATATTTGATAACGAAATATTGAGGGCGATATGTATGTGCCCTCAGCAGAGAGAATAGTTGAAAAATTATTCGGAAGTTGTGCTGTTATCTCCAATATTGAGAACCTAGGAAATTTTCAAAGGAGGGAGAAACAGCACGGCGACCGGCTCAGTATATGAGCGTGGTGTGCATTGTTATATCTTCTCCTTTCAGGTTTTCCTAGGACCTTCAATATTGAGGTATAACGCAAAAAGCAGACTACGCTTTTTTTATATCCCTTCCTGATAGTTTCTGATGCAGTTCTCAAAAAAAGTTCGAGACTGTGCCGCGATTTGGCACAGTAGAGATACGATATTTGACGACAATTAAACAAAGTAATAACTACTAAATTATTAACATCTAATAGTATGGCAGAGATATTAGACAAAATTCAACAAGCAATCGACAAAGCCGTCAAAAAAAGAGAGCATTACAAAACCCTCGTGAACGGCAAAGTAGATTTGCTGAACAAATTGAGAACACAAGTTCAAGAGTGCTATCAAAAAGTATCAGCAAGTTCTTTCGAGAACAAAGCCATCTACAAAGAGAAACTCAATCAAGCGAAGGAATCAATAGATCAAATTCTTAAAGATTCCGAACCGTTAATCAACCGTTTCAACCGGGACACCATTAATCTTGGCGTTGCAGGTGCTACGCAGGCAGGAAAAAGTACGTTGCTCGAAGCCATATCAGGCGTTCAACTTCCAAGGGCAAAAGGCAAACACGCCGGTGACTCTACAACAGCCGCAAAATCTATCATCATCAATAGTTCCGAAAAACGAGCAATTGTTTATTTCAGGAACAAACAACAATTCATCGAACTTGTAAAGGCTTATTTGCCTGAGCAATACAAAAACGATGTTTCTGATATTGCAGATTTCGAGAATCTGAACCTTGACAGGATCTACAATAATAGTTCAGATTCGACAGAACGTTATGAAATTAGCAAATTGCAGGAGGCACAAAAATCTTTGCCATACCTTAAAGAACACATCAAAGAGAACTACCAAAAGGAGATTGACCTTGCAGACCTTGCCGACTACGTAACGTATTTCCAAGGCAAAGATGACAATATTCATTTTTGGCCTGTTGTTAAAGTCGTAAAGATATATTGTCCATTTACAGCACTTGGCAACAATCAAATCAAACTCACACTTGTTGACCTACCTGGTATGGGAGAATGTCCAAGGGTTGACATAGATATGGTGAATGGTCTTAACAATGAAGTTGACACCGTTTTACTTCTTTTCAAGACAAATGCAGTTCAACCCGACAGAGATTTCAAAACCTTTGATGCCATCAAAGGTGCTCAGAAATTTGTCAAAGATAAAACCAAGTTCCTCTCGTTCTTTATTAACAAGGTGGAGGGAGACGTTAATCTTGAAGGTCAGATTAACTCTATTAAAAAAAGAATCGAGCAAAATTTCACACACAACGACGAGGAATATCGCAAATATGAAACCTCTGTACTGAGTAATGACGGTTCGTTCAACAATGCGAAGGTTCATCAAGACGTGGTTGATGTCCTCACCAAACTTGTCGATGACATTGACTCATTGGATTCGGACACATACAATGGTTGGATTAGTCAACTTGATGTAACCGAACTGAAAAAACAAGTCAACGAGATTGCTAACCAAATCAAGGACGATTTGCCATATACTCAGGATGATGAAAAAGAATTTGACATTAAAAAGAATGCAATGATCAAATCTTTGGCTAAGTTTAATAGTCTTGAAGATGAATATAAAGTTGCAGTTAAACTCAGCGAAGTTAGGAAAGTTGTCAATGCAGAAGTACAAAAAATATACGAAGCAGTAGAGGCCGCTCCCCTTGATAATCCTAATTGGGACATTGATTTCGCTGATGAACGTGAAAACGTGAAGGGTGTACCAAGTCCCACTAACGAATTAATTAGATTGTGGACATTCATTAGGCGCGAATATCGTAATGTTGAAAATATAGCAGAAAAACTATTCTCGCAACTAAAAAGCGACATTTTAATGAAGTTCAATGAACTTGTTGGTAAAAAAGATTTCATTTCACAAGGTGGAGACGAGGGCGTTCACGAACTACTAAACAAAATAGCCGACAAAGAAGTTGAAATGCCATTTTTCACAACAGCATTGGAATCGTTGCTAAGTGAGAAAATCAGTTTCAACCAAATTGTCTATCCGTTTGTCGAAGAATCAAAACTTGCAAAGTCTATTAGCAATGATAGCGTAAACGGAGGCTTAATATCTGACGATTCGTTTAAAAGCCCAGAAGGAACACCTCGCGAAGAAGAAAGAGAGCATTATAAGAACAAACTAATCCAAATTGTTCTTGGAGTCAATGGTGAAATATTATCTTTGATATGCGACAAGACACCATTTGTCATTGCATCATTCTTATTTGCAAAAATGGAATATTTCAACGACTGCCTAAACAGATCATCATTCGATGATGACATCAAAGGTGCTTGTTTCAAAAATTTTTGTAAGGCATTCCGACTCGAACTTTGGCCCGAACGTTTTGGCAGTTCAAGTGAAGCGGTAGCGACAAAAGAACTTACCAATAGTATCAATGAAATAATTAAACTCATAGACAAACTCAATAAATAATAGCAAAATGACAGATCAAGAATATAAAGACCTCAAACTAATATTCGATTCAGTTAAAGACAATACGAATACAGAAAGTATTGAAGGCAAGAAAATAGTTACCACGACCCTCGAACCTATCAATATTTCGATGGTTGCACCTCGTGCTGCGGGCAAAACATCGTTGCTTGCCACATTGTTCAAATATATGAAAGAACACATCAATCCAGATAATTTTGAAATCACTATTGACGAGGATTCCGAAATTCGAATCAAGGAATACACAAGGGCTTTGCAAGTAATCAAGGATGCCGACAGCAACGCCGACATTACGAGCAAAATTTCAAACTTGCAAGCCACAAATTCCATAAACGAATTCAAATTCACAATCAGGTTCAAACACATAATTCCCTCAGATAGTAAAACTATCATAGTGAACCTTCCATTCTGCGTAATGGATGTCGCTGGTGGTATTGTGGCAGGAGAAGTAAAAGAAAAAACAGAAGAATTCAAGACTCATTTGAAAAATAGTTCCGTTTTGTTGATACCTTTCGATTCAATGTTGTTGATGCAGAATACTCTTACCGACAATCGAGAAATTCTTGACAGATATATCAGCGACCACATGAGCATAGACTGCATCAACGAATGGGGTAACGAATGGGCGTTATCACGCAATTCCAAAGGCGACAATCATCCGAAAGTGGTATTTGTTGCAATGAAATCGGAAACCTACCACACCCACAGAGTCACAGAATCCAAAACCAAAGAATGTTTCACTAGTTTCAGAAGCAAATACACTGAGGCAATTGACAAACTTTTGAAAAAAGCACCAAGTTCATTGGAAATCACTTACACTCCAATGGAAACAATCGGCTGTATTCAGTGTGTTCATTCGACATTCGAGAACGGCGAAATGAAGCACAAGTTCCTCAAAAAGGACAACATTCCCGACTATCTCGGTACGGGAGTAGTACTTGATGTCATTTTCAAAAGAGCGAAAAACCAAATTGACGATGTGTACGGAGATGCTAAAAAATGGATTGACGAAATCCAAAACCGTTCATTTATTGAAAAAATGCGACATCCTATTGATTGGCTTGATTCTTTATTCAACAAGAATTTCGTGCTTGATTTCTATAACGGAATCGGCGAAATCGAAAAGGAACTCACCAACATTGCAAAGAAAGATAGTTGTTTCACCAAAGGTTTCAACAAAATCATCTAATCATCAGACAAAATGATTGCAATCAACACAAACGGGAAGATGGAGTATTCTTACTTTTGCCCGACCGAATACGCCACAAAAGTAGATGAATGGCGCAAAAGGTTTGATGGATTCATCCTACAACACCAAGAGACCGTCATTGCTGAAATATATCCAAAGGAAAGTAAAGTAAATCTTTTCTTTTCCACCATTCCGTCAGAAAGATATGATTTCGACAACCGTATTTGTGATACCTCTTTTGCTGCCGTCAGTGTAAATTACAACGGCGACGGCAAAGAGGATTTCAAATTTTTCAAATCCGCTTTGTTGATGTATGACCCTATCAACAAATACCGTATTTTAGGTAAAGATTTCGACGACGAATTTAAGGATCAGTTTTTCGACGAAATCAACAGCGAAAGCGTACACTACCAAAATACATACGATCTTGTTGCATCCAAGTTAAAAAAAATTCAAGCAAAACTTGACAATGAAATCATCAACACAGTCGGCATTGCGCCCGAAGTAAAAGAAAACTATTGCCGTATTTTGCCGATAGAAAGTGATAGAACCAATTATGTAGCAGCACTTGAAAATGCAACACAAGAAACAGATACAGACAAAATTATTTTGTTGATAACTTCAATGTCTGTAAATGAAGAAAAGATAAAAAAACTTTTCGACACCCAAGACAATACAACCGTTAAGGCGTTAGTGTATTCAACAAATGCAAAAACAGAACAGCCGTCCATAGAAATAAAAAAAAAGTCACTACCATTCCCAACGAAAGTGGGAATAGCCGTAGTAACAATGGGATTAATAATGGCAAGTCTTTTGATTTGGCTGATGCCATCTCCCTCGCCGAAAACGGTCTTAACAAAATTGGAAACGGACTCAATAACTTCGGTAATACAATCTGGAAATGGTTACGAAAAAGAGACAATGAAAAATGATTTTTTGTCACTTGGTACATACACCGATGGTAACTTGAAACTTCGTATTTCAGATACGTTGTTGCAGATGTATAACGCCAACGATAGTTTGATACAGAGTTTTATTTTCCGACTTGATTCGGTGAAAAAAATAGAAGAGTGAAAAATAAGCATTTGGATTGCAGAAATGTGATCCAAATGCTTTGATTACAATGAGCAAATCATTTTACCCGCACCTTAGCGTTACCCCTGTCTCTTTTTATACTCCAAAATTTTTCAGCATTGATATTTCATTAGGCAACATATTTATTAAAAAAACCAAAATCAGCAAAGATTTTGAGATTTTTGACATTTTCGGGCAAAAACATTTTGAGATTTTTAACAAAACAGACAAAATCGGGCAAACATTTTGAGATTTTTGACATTTTTGGGTAAAAACATTTTGAGATTTTTGACAAATGGAATAATCACCCATTCAACAGCAGCCATTTCCATATAGGCAGAACATTAATAGTGTAGCCATCGGTGGAGATGGTATCTTCTTCATCGTAGGTGATTATAAACATTTGATTTTGAGGAATGTAATTATTGAGTCGAATTAATGCTCTCACTTCGCGTTGGCGAGTGGCGGCATCTTTGATGCTGTACGACACTTGATAGGCTATTTTTTGATCAGGCAGGTAAAAATCTACCTCAACATTGGAATTAAAATACATAAGTTCGCCCTGAAATTTTCGGCGGAGAGCAATAGCCACAAGGTTTTCTAACAGCAAGGTGTCGGCATCGGTAACAAACAGATTTATAAAGCCATTGTCGATAAAATAATATTTCCTTACCGAAATTTTATCTTGCAATTTGGCGGCAAAATTTTCAATCGAAAATGTCAGATACGAATCGTTGAGATATTGGCAGTATTCCGATGCTGTTTCGGACTTAATTTTGTAACCCGCAGCCGACACCACAGAGGCTATACGATTGTGAGTGGCGGGTTGCATCACGCTTTCGGCCATCTTGCGTATCATCACTTTAAGAGCCTTGCTGTTGCGTATTGAATAACGCATTATCAAGTCGCTGAAATATATCTTATTAAAAAGGCTGCTAAGCCATTCACGCTTAAATAGTTCGTCCTTGACAATTACTTCGGGAAGTCCGCCATTGAAAAAAAACGAATGGAAACTTCTTACTATCTGAGTAGCAGGTGTATACTGCCAATTGTTTGGAAGCGAAATATTGTTTATTTTCAGATATTCAGGGAAAGAAAAAGGAAAAACCTCAGTGATATAAAATCGTCCGCCGAGGGTTGTAGCAATTTCGTGGCTGAGCATTTTGGCGTTGCTACCTGTGATAAAAACCTGATAGCCTGTATCTACAAGCCGACGGGCAAATTTTTCCCAATGGTCTACAAGTTGAATTTCATCGAGAAAAAAAATCGGCTTGTAGGCAAACATTTCTTCGTAAGCCAACTTAATGGTATCCAAATCGTTGACGGTAAGGTCGCCAACACGGTCGTCCTCAAAATTAAAAAATAGGATTTCGTTTAAATTGTGTCCGAGCGAAATGATTTTGTGGATACTTTGAAACAAAAGAAACGATTTACCTGCTCGTCGTAAGCCCACAAATACATTGTTGCCTTGATAATCTACCTTGATATCGCGATCAATATACTTAATATTATTGACATATTCTTGATATTCAACTATTAACCGTTTTGCCAAACTCTTTTCCATCATAGTTTTCAGTATTTGATTAGGCTGCAAATATACAAAAGTTTCCGTTATAAAGGAAACATTTACCTCAAAAGTTTCCCCTATAAAGGAAACATTTACCTCAAAAGTTTCCCCTATAAAGGAAAGATTTTACTCTCTCTCATAAATCAAATACGGTTCGGGGCGGAGGAAGCCACCTGCCATAAGGTAGTAGGGACGCGAATAAAATTCCCAATAGCCAGAGTGAAGGATAAACGATTTTACCTCGGCCCACGGGGTGTATTTGCTGGTGGTGCTGAGGGCAAGTCCGAGATTGTAGCCAAACGCCTTGTTGTGGTTGATGTTTTTGAATCCCCACTTGGTGACAGCCTGACCCATTCCTGCCGTTAATCGGTAATAATCAGACTCTAAGGCAACGTTAAACGAAATAAGTGTTTGCACCGAGTTTTTATAATTTACAAAATAAATCTGCGGCGACATAAGCACGTTGATTTCAGGGTCTTGGGTTTTGAGGTTAAACAGTCCGATGCTGCAATCCACGCCGTAGGTAAAGCCGGTATAGAAGCACCACCCAAGGGTAATGCGTGGCGAAAGGTAAACCTTGGTGTGCAGTTGAGCCGTTGCGCCCGAATGTGCTACCAAAGTGATTACAAATGCCATTATGCCTATAAATATCTTAATCGGTTTCATCAGTGCCGGATTTTTTACTATAATAACGGTGCAAAGATAGTAATTATTTTTTACAAAAAAATTATTACTTTTGCCTGTACAAACTTTACGCCAAATGGAAACCGCACTACTCATTACCGTACTGATATTCTGCATCATCAACATTATTTTGGTACTCACAAGGAAAAACAACAAGTCTGCCGAAGAAATCATCGCCCTGAGCGACACCGTAAAAGCCCTCACTGCCGAAATAGCCCGTCAGGAACGCATTATACGCGAGGAATTTCAATCTGCCCGACAAGAACGCCGCAGCGCCGAAAGCGAAAACCGAATGGAAAACATCGCTCAGTTCAAACTTATGGGCGAGGGTCTCTCCCACTCTGTCGACGGATTGGCGCAGAGCCAAAAAATCCAACTCGGACTATTCTCTAACCGTCTAAAAGAGATACGCGAAGACCTTGACCAAAACCTTAAACAAATACGTGAAGAAAATACAGCAAAACTCAATGAAATCAGAGTGTTAGTAGACGATAAACTTAAAGAAACCTTAGAGAAACGCTTCAACGATTCGTTTAAACTAATTAGCGACCGTCTTGAACAGGTTCACAAAGGTTTAGGCGAAATGCAGACCTTGGCAACCGGCGTGGGCGACCTCAAAAAAGTGCTCTCAAACGTAAAGACCCGCGGAAATCTTGGCGAAGTGCAGTTAGGCGCGATACTTTCGCAGATACTTTCGCCACAGCAATATGTTACCAATGCGGCGGTGTCGTCAGATTCGCAAATGCGTGTGGAATACGCAGTTAAACTTCCCGGTAGCGACCCCGACGGACATCCCGTGCTTTTGCCGATAGATTCAAAATTTCCCACCGAAGATTATCAACGCCTCATCGACGCTTACGACACAGGCACCGACATTGAGCGCGAATCCACACGTTTTGAGGCAGCCGTTAAGAAAAACGCCGCCGACATTCACCGCAAATATATCAATCCGCCCGCCACAACCGATTTTGCCATAATGTTTGTGCCCACAGAGGGACTTTATGCCGAAATTCTCCGCCGTCAGGGACTGTTTGAAACCCTGCGCAACGAGTACAAGATAACAGTAACAGGTCCGGCAAACCTTGCGGCATTTTTGTCGAGCCTTCAAATGGGATTCCGCACCTTGGCAATCGAAAAACGCAGTAGCGAGGTTTGGAAACTACTTTCGCAAGTAAAAACCGAGTTTGTAACCTTTGGCGACATTCTTGAAAAAACCAAGAAAAAACTCACCGAAGCGGCAAATGTAATTGACACTGCGGGAGTTCGCTCACGTGCTATCGAACGCCGATTGCGTGAGGTAGAAAGCGGAGAAACGGCAATTGAAGAATAACTATTTCGCTTTGCTTTCGTTGTTTTTGGCTATCAATAAAAGATGGCTAATAGATTTTTGCTCGCGATGCATAACCTCAGAAGTGAGCGGTAGTTCCTTTTTACTGTTATCCAAATACTTATAAATAATACCTCCGCAAATATAAATACGGTCGAAAGCATTTGTGCCGTCGGGATAGCGGGTTTCAATAAGGCAAAAATATGGACAATCATCGTCAACATATATTTTTTTATCAGTCATAACACCGTCACCAGACGAAACTTCTAACATTACAAGACGGTCGCCTTTGTAAAAATAATCATAGTCAACAGGATAGCCCGATTCTTCGTCCTCTATCTGAATATGTTTTTTAGTAAGTTCTTGGTCGTTGGCAACGGCATTATACATTTTGCGGATAAGGTCGGTTTTTTGTTGTTCGTTAAGATTCCTGCACGTTTCGCAAAAACCACCTCGCTTATAAATTTTTATAAGAGAAACCTTTGCATTTCGGTCGGCAGTTTCGCCTTTCCAAGCATCTTCCGACGGTTTAACAATCTTACTATCAGTACCTTTAACGTTTTTTAAAGCATCCTTAGAGGTATAAAATTCAATCACACCGCCATCTTCGGATTCAACTACGCGCACCCAAACACCATTTTTAAATATAAAATAATCGGGTGCACCGCTGTATTGCATACCAAAACCATCGTCCACGGGTGAAAAACCCACGCCAAAAGGATTGCAGCCGCCCGTAGCACACATACTGTATGTAAGACGGTCAGAAACTACTGTTATAGTGTCGATTACGTTATCTTTGCCAAGTGTTAGAATAAATTCATCGTTGCTGCGGCTAAACACAATTTGGTTGCCCTTGGTCTGTACGTTATAGCCTTTGAGTTGCGTGGGCGCGGGTTTGCCAACATACAATCCTGCAAGATGTCCCGGATATGCAACGGAATATTTGCGAGTATTGAAGGAGGAAGTAAAGAGCACAAATTTAGAGCCGTCCCATTCGTAAAAAGTGTAAGGAAAATCCTCCTCGTATAATGCGCCCACTTTGATTCTTTGTCCTGAAATAAGTCGGTAAGAATAATCATCCTTTTTTTTGCACTCTTTTTCAAATTGGTCTTTTTTGGGGAAAGCAAGAAGTTCGTCGTTAGCCTCAAAATCCTGATACTTAGGCAGTGGCAGAATGTCGTTTTTGGGCGTTAGTTTGCCGTCTTTATAAATGTAAGCATCAAATTTTTCGATACAATCGATATAACCGTCGCCAAGATAACCCTCCTTCGTGATGGTATGGAGCGCCAAATATCCGCCGCCATTCATCGGGTAACATTCAACAGTATTGGTTACATCAAGATCCATCTCGTCGGAATAATTATACGCAAAAACCAACTTAGAGTCACCTTCGCTCGGAGGGTAAAGCCATTCTTCGTCATCGGGACAATTAAGAATTTTTGAAACCTCGTTGGCAGGATAGCCTTCGATATCACCCACATTTATCGGAGATGCAGAAGGTTGAGATTCAACATTTTGCGCATTTGTAGAGTCGGCAGATTGCGCACCGCCTTGGTTTTGGTTAGAATTTCCGCCACAAGATGCCAAAGCAACAGCAAGGGCAGAGATGAGAAATGCTTTTTTCATAGATGTGTTTTTTTTGATTTATTTTACAGCGCAAGATAAGAAAAATTCCAATTTCCTCGGTATAATTTTTGCGGCAAAATGCAAGATTAACGTAAATTATTAATTTATAAAAACATGAAAAAAATATCACTTTTACTGTTACTTACAGTACTTACAATGGGACTTTATGCCCAAAAGATGAAAGACACCCGATGGACAACCGGCGAAATGACCGTTTATTGTTCAGAAGACGATGGCACAAATCTCCGTTTTGAACTTGGATTTGCACACGACGCATCTACTATGTTTGTAAAACGTGTTTCCACAGGTGTTTTTGAAGCCAAAGACCCTGAAAATGCCAACGGAATGAACAAAATCAAGATTGTTACCTACAAATGCGACCGTCGCGGCACTGTGCGCGTACTCTACTGCCAAAACGAAAAAGGTACTTTCACTCACGCACTTGTGGAGGTTACCAACGAAAACAATTTTGCTGAAACCGATTTCTGCAACCTTCTTGAAGGTACATACACAGGTAGCGACGGCAAAAAATACATATTTTCGGGCAATTCGCTCATTATCAACGGTGTGAGCAGCGATTACGAACCATTGATTTGCGAAATGGGATATGTTAACGGTTTTAAGTACAAAGGTCAGAAATACTGTTTCAAAGTATCTGAAAACGGATTCAACCTTTACACCACCAATACCGACGATGGCGAATTTGAATTCGAACCCGAAAAACTTTGGGTAAAACTCACCATCGACCAAGAAAAAAATCAAGGTCGCTGGCCGATTCTCAAAGGCGACATCGTTATGGAAAAATACGCTATGTATTACACCAAAAAGCAAATTCGCATTATGCGCAACGAAATTTACGCCCGTCACGGATACAAATTTGCTTCTGCCGACCTTACAGCACATTTTTCAAAAATGAGTTGGTATCACCCCGTTGACGACAATTCAAAGGTTCATCTCTCCGACGTTGAAAATCTCAACGTTAGCATTTTAAAGAATATGGAAGCCCTAAGCGAGGGATACCTTCCCACTTCGGTAGAAAAATAATCTATTCAGGTGCTTGATAAAAACTTGCATTGATGGTGCCTTGAACAAAGGCGCCATCTTTTATTATATATTGATCGTAGTTGCAACCTTCGGCACCAGAGTCGGCAGTGTAAATAGTTAAAACATTGTTGTTTACAGTAGCCAAGTCGACATAAAGACCACCAAATTCTCCCATATCGTCTACACGCCAAACAGATTCTTCGTTCCATTGGGCAGGAAACTCTTTTACTGCCAATATTTCACCATTTAAAAACAATGCCGACACGCCAAGTGCATCAGTACCTTTGTTCTTAAATTGGACGTTAACCATTTGATATTCACCATTATTGCCAAACGACAAAGATGATGGCAAGGCTTGAATTTTGCGAGAGAATTTTTTCTCTAAGGCAGTTTTCATTGCAGGAGTTACCACCGATTTTTCTTGAAAAGGAAGAATTTGATTTTCAGCCACAAAGAAACTATCCACAAGCAAAGCGGCACCCCAAATAGCATCCCATTCGTTTTCGGGGTTTTCGAGCAATTTGCCATTGTTCATAGTGTAAATCCATCCCGGAAGGTTGTCGAAATTGCGGTAAGTATCGCGGGAGGTGTTTTTTTCTTTGTTTTCTAACTGCACGCCATTAAACGAGACAGGGAAAGTTTTACCACCGTAAATAGCATACTTATAAGATTTTAACGAATCGTCGGCAGTAGGATTTGCGCCATCTTGAAATTGTGATTGAAGAAGAAATTTAGTGCCTAATTGGTCGCTGAGAACAAATACAGGCTGGTGGGGCGTTGGCGTTGGTAGAGACGCGCCATGGCACGTCTCTACGGGGATGGATGAATCGGCATTTTGTGATGTTTGATTTTGTTGAGTGCCGTTGCACGCCATAAGCGCAACTGCGGCAATTGTTGGAATAAGTTTTTTCATAATTATAATAGTTATAAATTTAAATGAATCAGTTTTATACATTGCTCCAAACTCAACTCCTCGCCTTCGGGGCATAAATTGGCGGCGTGCATTATCACACCCAAAAGTTGCTGCGGGGTGTAATGACTTCGGAGATAGCCCATATTGGTATCGTCGTCGCGTTTGGATAGGCGGCGACCGTCGGGAGCGGTGAGCAACGGCAGATGGCGAAAGGCGGGAATGTTGAAACCCAACTTGTTATACAGAAAAATTTGAAGGTGCGCGCTCGGCATAAGGTCGCAGCCGCGCACCACTTCTGTTACACCAGAAAGGGCATCGTCAACCGTTACAGCCAACTGATAGGCAAACACACCATCGGCACGGCGGACAACAAAATCGCCACAGTCTTTCAAGAGATTGCACCGCTGAACGCCGTAAGTCAAGTCGGTAAATTCCGAAATCTCGTCGGGCAAATGCACCCGCTGCGAAGGATGGCGAGTTTTCATCAACTCTGCCTTTTGCTCAGGCGAAAGAAGGCGGCACGTGCCCGGATAAATTGGAGTACCGTCCGACGAATGTGGCGCAGAAGAAGCCCGGAGGTCGGCGCGGCTGCAAAAACAGTCATAAACCAACCCCTGCGCCTTTAATTTATTGAATGCATCTAAGTAAATATCAGCACGTTCTGACTGATAGAGAATCTCACCATCAGATTCGAGCCCAAGCCAACGTAGGTCGTCGATAATTTCGTCGGCATATTGGCGAGGGCATCGCATTGCATCGAGGTCTTCAATACGGATAAGCCAACGTCCGCCCTGAGCACGAGCATAAAGCCACGACATAAGCGCGGCATAGACGTTTCCCAAATGCATACGTCCCGACGGCGACGGGGCAAAACGACCGATGACCATATTCAAGAATTAATATTTGATATATGAAGATACCAGATAATTAACTATTCTGGAATAACATCAGTACTAAGATATGTTTGCGTAAGGGTGTACGAAAATTCGTTTTCAAAGAAGCCGCCTTCTTCTTCTTCCTGACGGTATTTGTGGGTAATTTTCATTATGGTCTGATCTAATTTGTTGGTGTACTTGATTTTGTAACTATCGTACTCCTGACCGCTTGTTTGCTTAAATTCAGAAGAGATAAGGCGTCCATCGTTGTCGCGCTGTTGTTTGTCCCACTTGATTTCGCTAAAATCGTAGATGCGACCAAACTCACGGCAGAGAATGTCGTTTTTGGAGTCGGCGTATTTGCGCATCGACTTGATTGAGGTGGGGTCAAGGTCGGTGATTTGGGTGTCGGTGGGTCGAGAATAGCCGATATCATCGCCTGTGATGCAGTCGTAAACGCTCACACCTTTTTTGAAAATATTGTCGATTTGTTTGTCGGCAGCACCCGAATAGACCTCCTTCCACTGAATGGAATCAATCTTGTCGCCATTGTAAAAAAGTTTGAACATACGTACATAGCCTTCGTAATCGTACTGACCTGTAATACAGCCATATTCGATAATTCTGCCACGTCCATCGTAACGGGCATACTCTTGGAGAGATTTGTAGCCGTCGCCACTCATAACAATCAGAATGGGTTTCAAAGTGTCCACATACTGACCGTTGTTGTTATCAACATCGTAAGGCGGCTGTTGCTCGTATTTTAGTTGCTCCTCGGTTTTGGTGCTAACAAATTTTTCACCATCAATTGATGTGGAATCTGTGTTGTTTAGCGATTGGTTGCTGTTGCCGCCGCCGCAAGATAACAGGGCAAGGGCGGGGATTAACAAGAATGATTTTTTCATAATGGTATGTGTATTAATTAATTAATTCAAAATAACAGGTTTATACCCATCCGTTCTATTTATACCTTTCGGTGATGGTGTATTTGTCTGTACGATTGACCCTTTCACCTTCAAACTCGCCAGTTTGATTAATGGTGACTTTTTTGGTGACAACGCCATCGCCGTATGTATAGTTGATTTTGTACTTGTTGGTTAATTCGTCCTCAATGGTATATTCAGAATATGTCAAGCGGCCTTGGTCGTCGCGTTTTTCCTTTTCCCATTTTTTTACAAAACTAAAATCATACTTCGGGTAATACGAACGCACAAGGTTGCTTTCGATGTTGTCGGAATAATTGCGCATAGAGGCAATGGATTTAGGATCAAAGTCTTTCACATCTTTGTCGGTTGGGTAGAGAACGCCGTGCTCTCTGTCGGTAAATTTATAAAAAATACTTGCGGCAGAATTGGCAAATAGACCCATAATTTCAGGTTTTTCATCAACTTCATAAGAGTAGACCTCTTTGCATTGGATAGAATCAACTTTATCGCCGGAATAATAGATACGGCACATACGGATATAGTCGTCATAATCATACTGCCCCAATTTACAGCCGTATTCTATTATTCTACCATCGTTGTCGCAAAGGCAATATTCGCCCAATTTTTCTGAACCGCCATCGTCCCATTTATAGGTAATAAGGGTTGGGATAGCAGAAGAGTTGATTGTGGGGGCACTAACGGCTACGAATTTGGTGCCGCTCCAAACCAGAAGTACATTTGACTCGTTGGTGTAATAGTTGCTCAAAGACAAAGTGTCGTCTTTAAAAGAGGCTAACCACTTAGATTCGAATGGTTTGAGTTCGTCGGGCAGTGGAATCTCGGTGAGTTTTCCGTCCTTGTAATCAAACATTTGGATAAAAAACGAGAACGCAGGATCGGTCATCGGAGCGTCGCCGTTTTGGGGATACGAATGTAAGTTGAGCAACACTTTGTACGACTCGCCTGATTTCAATAGGTCAATAGAACCATCGTAGAAGATATCGCCGTAAAAATGAAGGTCGATATAGTCGCCATTCAAATCGGGGTCAAAAAGATCCTTACCGGTGAATTCTATCTGTTGCCAAATTTTTTGGAGGTCGGTGAGGGTGTCGGTTGTAGAGACGTCACACTGTGGCGTCTCTACCGTGGTGGAATCTATGTTGTTTTGCGATTGGTTGCTGTTGCCACCGCCGCAAGATAACAGGGCAAGGGCGGGGATTAATAAGAATGATTTTTTCATAATGAGAATAATTAAGTCAGTGTATTTATAATTTCAGAGATTTTTACTCCATACCTGGGTCGATAAATTCTTCGCCGTTCCATTCGAAGTTGTAGCCGTCGCCGCCTTGACCTACAACATAGAAGCCTTTGTCGGTAAAACGCTTGATATAGTAACCTTTACTTAGATTGAAACGACCCGGATCTTGTTGGCTTACAACATATTCTGGCAGAAAAAGATCGGTGGTTTCGTCGAAAGAGATTTTGCCATTGCGAAAATTATAAAGCAAAATTCTATGTGGAGAATCAGATTTTGGGTTGAAATAATCCATTACCAAATACGAGCCGTCGTTGCGTTTAAAGCAAATAGCGGTCTCCTCAAACCCCTCCGCACCTTCGGCAACGAAAGTAGCAATATTGGAGCCAGCCTCTTTTACCATTTCGAGGTTGGATGCAATCATCTCGGCAGAAGGCATTTCGTCGCCCTCTACCATACCCAAGGGGTCGTATTCTTTGAGAAATTCCTTCCAAAACTGCATAGCGATATTACCGGATGATTTAAGCACAAATTTTTCACCATCCCAAGTGTAAACGGCATTTTTCATAAGGTCAAGGTCGCTTTCGCCCCACTGCTCGCATCCATTGCCCTCCATAGTCACATTTAATTCACCATTGTCGGTAATGGAGTAAAGCAAATAGTTTTTAGGAGCGGAATTATACTGTTTCTTAATGTCATTAACCTGAGCATCAAGACCTTTGCATTTGTCGGCATCGAGAAGGTCGTTAACATCGGGAACAGGAAGAATGTTTTCAACTTTTGTAATCTTGCCGTCTTTGCTCACGTAGGTAAAATTATCCCAAAACAATGTAGCCTCGCATTGCGCCTGATAACAAACCAAAGCCATATATCCGCCGTTTTTGTGCGGAAGAGCGTAATAGTCTATCTTGTTTCCGCAATATTTCTGTCGAATGTCGTATTCATCGGTAAACGAATAAACAGGTTTGTCAGCCTTCTTAGGCAGAGTTTTAACAAACTCTGCCAACATATCATAATAGGCGAACTTTTCACCGTCCCACTTGTAGGCAGGAAGGAAAAAGTTATATGCGAGAATTGGATATAATTTATCGTCAAAAGAAATTTTCGCCAAATCAACTCCTGAATAAATAATAGGTTCGTTGTCAGACACTGCGTAGTAGACATAATCGCGAGGATTTTTGTTATAAGCCTCAGTAATCACTTTGATGGCGGATTCGTATCCCTTCAATTTGTCGTTGTTGACAAACAAACTAATATCGGGAATGGGCATAAAGTGGCTTGCTGTTTTTGCCTCACCATCTTTATAAATATATGGAATATAGGAAAATTGCTCTTCGGCATCCTCGGGAGTTTCTAAATGCTCGCGAATTATGGCATAACCGCCACTTTTGATTGGATATAGATAATATTTATCGTTGTCGAATACCCCCTCGGCATTGGGGGCATTGGCTTCAAAAAAGTAGAAAGGCTTGTCGGCAGATTTGGGCAAAGAGTTGATAAACTTAACCAAACCATCGGGCAAAGTTACAGTTTGGTCAACGGGTTCCGATTGGGCAAGTGTGGTGTCAGTGCCAGTAGAGTTAGTACCAGACCCACACGATGTTAGCATCGCAAGGGCGGCAATGGCGGGGATTAATAAGAATGATTTTTTCATAATAATGATAATAAAATATAATTATTTAAAAATATCAGCCGTAGGGGTATGCTGCCATTCGTAGCCATAGTTCTCAAAATGATATTCGCCGATTTCTATTTCGGCAAGGAGGAGCAAATCGTGGGCAGGCAGGGTAAATGTCTTGCTGTCTTCGGGAAAATCCTTGCCCGACTCGGCATCCTGACAGAGGGTTATCACCTTGTTGGTGAGCGGATTGAACGACGCGCCGTATGCAAAATCATCGCCACAGTCGGCGTGAATGGTCTTACCGCCAATAAGGTAGAGCCCGTTGTTTTGCCAACGGAGAAGATATACATTGGTGGTAAAGGTTATGCAATCTGCATCGTCGTAACTTTGGCTATATAATTCTTTGTAATTGGTCTGAATTCTAAGCACGCCTTTGGTGGTGATCGATACAGAAACCTCGTTTTTGGTTTTGAACACGCTGTAAAGTTTGTAGCCGTTTGGTGTTCCCCAATAAACAGCCATCACACCGTCGAAAGGATTTTCAACTTCGGCAATCACAAGGTCTTTGATGCCGTCTTGGTTGATGTCGCCCTCGGCAATTGTAGTTTTTTCGTTGCCAAGATAGAGGTTGTCTTTGCCTTGATTTTGAAATTTTTTGGCGGCAATTCCGCTTTGGGCCGATGCCTCTGAAAATGCACTATAAAATATAGCAACAAGCAATAGAATGAAGATTTTTTTCATAAAAAAATGATTTAATTAATTATCGAAAGCCAAAGATACAAAAAATATGGATTAGTGAGAAAATTTTTTTTGCAGAAGATTTTATAAAGTGGTATTTAATAAAATTTCGGATTTATAGTTTATAAACTAAATTTTTGATTTATTTTCGGATTTATAGTTTATAAACTAAATTTTTAAAAAAAATGTGATTAATAGTTTATAAACTAAATCAACCGCGAGTTTGGCAATCTAAAAATGATTAAGGACAATTTTCCGAAATACGTAGTATCTATGTCGCCCAATTTTGCCAATGTTTCAGAAGAAGGCATAATCCACATTCATCTACTTAAATTTTTGGAAATGAAAGATTTATAACGAATTTCGCCCATTATGAGATTAAAACCTCACTCCTATTACCGAAACATCATCTAACTGTTTGATATTGCCGCGCCATTGGGTAAGGTTGTCGTCGAGCATCTGTTTTTGTGTAGCGAGCGGTTCGTTGTGTATTTGAAGCAGATAATCGCGGAAACGCTTAATCATATACTTCTTTTTGCGACCGTTGACCATACCAAACTGATCGGGATAACCATCTGAAAACATATAAATTACATCGCCAGGGAGAACATCAATCTCGTGATTGGTGAAAAAGTCGGTTTGATTTTGATAGTATCCGATAGGCATTTCGTCAGCCTCGTATTGCTGCAACTCGTTGTTGCGGATAAGCACAAGGGGATTGTGCGCACCGGCATATTGCAGTTTGTCGTTTTTGCGGTCGTAAACGCAGAGAGCCATATCCATACCGTCTTTCTGCTCGTCTTCCTTGCCAGACTGACGCAGGTAGGTCATAACATTTGAGCGAAGTTGCGTGAGAATTTCGCCAGCAGTAACGGTACTCTCGTCCATACGACCTGTGATTTCGTTGAGGAATGCAATACCGAGAAGGCTCATAAACGCACCCGGAACGCCGTGACCTGTACAGTCGGCAGCGGTGAAAACAAATTTTGAGCCCACGTGCGAACCCCAATAGAAGTCGCCCGAAACAATATCTTTTGGTTTCAATAATATAAAGTGTTCGGGCAGATATTTGTCGAAATATTCCACCGGCGGCATTACAGCCTGCTGAATCTTTTGCGCATAACGTATACTCTCCACAATCTTATCTTTCTGAGCGGCAATCTCTTCCTCTGCCTTTTTGATTTGGGTGATATCAGAGTCGATAGCCACAATTTTGTAAAGATTATCTTGCGAATCGAAAATCGGCGTAAGGTTGGTTTGAATCCAAAGTTCGCCACCTTGCGAGTTTTGCGACTTGGTGGTATAAAGTGTTGATTTTTTTTCTAATAAGTTGGTTTCGATACTTGAAAGCACATCCACATCGGTGTTTTTTTCAAGAAGGTTAGACCCGAATTTTTCGCGGTATTCGTCGTAAGTGTAGCCCGTCATACGCTTGAAACCATCGTTAACCCACTCAATTTCACCGTCGGCAGAGGCAATGATAACAGAGTTGTCGGTTTTAGAAGCCACAAGCGATAGTTTTTCGAGTTCTTTGTTAACCGATTCGAGTTTTTCTTTCTGCGCCTCAATCTCGTCGCGCTGCTGACGGATTTCTTCGTGAGCCTTTTTCAACGCCGTGATATCAGAGTCGATAAGGATAAGTTTCGATACATTACCGTTTTTGTCGGCAACGGGCGTGATTGAAGTCTGCGCCCATTTTTCCTCGCCGTCGGCTGTGGTAACCTCGTTTTCGTAAAGCATAGCCGACTTGGTGCGGATACAATTGTCGATAATTTCATCAATCTTTTCGTTCTTAGAAGCCTGACGGATATTGCTACCAGCGTTTTCTTTAAGAGTATCGATATTGTAACCGTAAAGACGTGTGAATCCGTGGTTTATCCATTCAAAATTACCATCGGGGTCGAGAATCATCACCGCGCTGTCGGTTTTATCTGCCACAATAGAGAGTTTTGCCAACTCCTCTTTCTGCTGTTCGATTTTGATATTCTGCTCGGCAAGTTTCTTATTGTCACGACGTTTGCCACGGTAGAGGAAGAAGATGAAAAACGCCATCACAACGAATATGCCCAATGCCACGAGCGAAATCATAAGTAAGTGATTGACAAAATTAAACTTATACGACAACTCGGTTAGTTTACTCTCCTTTTCGGCAATCTCCTCGTCCACCTTATCGAGACGCTCTTGCTGTTCTTGGGCAATACGCTGCTGTTCAGCAAGTTTTTCTTGCATAGGACGGAGTTCTGCCTCGATTTTTGCCATCTCCTCGGTTTTGGATTGGAGTTCGGAAGCAGCCTGTTCGAGTTCGCGGCGGGTTTCATCTTGCTGCGCCTGCAAAACGCTCATTTCGGCTTTCTGCTCGTTGATACGGCGGGTTTGTTCGTCGATAGCCTTTTTCTGCTCGGCGATATTTTTGTTCTGGGTTTGGATAGTCTGCTCTTTTTCAGCGATTTCCTTCTCTTTTTGAGTAAGTTGGCGTTGTTTGTCGGCAAGTTCCTTGTTTTTGCTGTTGAGTTGGTTTTGAACTTGGGTAAGTTTTGCGTTGGTTTCCTTAACTGCCTCTTTTACAAGGTCGTCGGCAGAAGTATCCTCGCCGTGGAGGTTTTTAGTAAGACTTTCGTCAACGCTGATTGCCACCTTGCGGAGATTGGCGCTGCTATATTTAAACGACACTTTGCCTGAGACCTCGTCGATAAGGTTGATCATAATTTTTGAGGCGTCGCTATAATTATCGGTAGCGAGAGCCACAGGACGGCGGGCAAAACGTTTGAGAGCGGTTTCAAAATCACGCTTTTGGGGAACATACAGCAGGTGCAGTTGTACAGCGTTGTATGCTTCGTCGACAGACGAATATTCCTGAACTATAACTTTTGTGCCCGAACCCGGATAAGTTTTTTTTGCATTCTTATTAAGGGCGCGTACAAACTGTTGCGAGCCGTTTACCACGCCTATATACAAAATATTGATATCCTCGTCGTTCTCCCAAATGAGCGAACGAGGAATCTCATAGATAAGTTTAGCCTTCTGGTCGTCGGGCAATTCACCGTACTGTGCATAAGTATTGTTGGCACAAATACAAGTAAAAATTACAATTAATAGTAAAATCCGTTTAGTCATTGTATCAAAATTTGTTTCCATACTAGGACAATACAATTATGTTGCCAATTTAAACGGTATGTTTGGCAAGGATAAACTCTTCGAGGATTTTAGCGTGGTCGAATGCGAGAGCGGGCAGGTTGTTGAGGTCAAACCAAGCGGCTTCTTTGGCATCGTCGGCAGGATGAAATTCGGTATCCTCGTCTACATAAACATAGAAAACTATGGTAACGGTGCGTCCGCGAGGGTCGCGTCCCGGATCGCCAAATGCCTTAAACTGAGAGAGAAACTGGCAGTCGATACCTGTCTCTTCCATAAGTTCGCGCGAAGCCGACTGTTCAAGGGTTTCGCCCTCTTCGGTAAATCCGCCGGGAAACGCCCAGCAATCTTTAAAAGGTTCATTCCGGCGTTTTATTAGCAATATCTGACTCGAAACACCAGTTTTTCTCAGTACTATAATGTCGGCCGTAACCGACGGCATAGGGTATTTGTATGTGTATGACATAGTATAATTCTTAACGTTAAGTTTGCTTTGCCAAATATACGAATTATTTTTTATTCAATAGATATTTTTTTGAAAAAAATATAATACCTATTAAAATTCGATTGCAATGCCGCCGAGATCAACGTCCTCTCCCTTATCGTTTTTGGCTTTTACTTCATTAATATAGATTGGCGTGCCGTTATTAAACGCTTCTTTCATAAGTTGGCGCTGGGCACTCGTAAAACGGGCTGATTTGCTCGTTTGAGTTTGTGTTACACCTTTAATAGTGGTGGAAAGTGCGAATCCCTCAACTTTTGGCACAATAGTAATTTTTGAATTTGCAACATCTCCAAAAAGTTTAGTAGACAAAACCGCATCGTAACCACCAGTGTTGGCAGCAACCATTGCACGGATAAACCATTTGATTTGAGAAATATTCTCCAACTGATAATAACCATCGGTAGCAATAGGTTTGGCAGGATCATCTTTAACATTTACATTGAAAGAGGTTGTACAGCCATGCCACGAAATCTTGATTTTCTTTTTACCGACAGTTTCGGTATCAAGATGGTAATCAGCATATTTCACATCAAACAAATCAGAAGAGCCATCAGAATAGATCGCTTTGATATTGCCTCTGAGATTATCGTAAATCAACACGTCGCTTTTAATTCTCGACATATTGAGAGTAACAGGACGTTTGGTATTTGCCACTACCTCCACATCGAACAATTGAGAATGCGAATGCCAAGTAATTACAGCGCGATGTTTTCCTAGATCATCGCTATAAAGCTGGCAATAAGCGTTTGCAATATCAACATTTTTTGATGAACCATCCTTGTAGAGAGCTTTAAACGAGCCAGTAATGGTTCTAAATTGAAAAATAGTATCAGACAAACCCGAGAAATCAAATGCAACAGGTTTTTCCCAGACATTAATTTTGTTGGTGAATTGTTTTCCAGCATAAGTTAAAGTAACATTCTGCACGCCGGGTCGGGTAATATCCAACCCTGACATCGAAGCGTTATTGATATCAACCTTACGCACCGTACCATCGTGATAATAAACAGTAAAGTCCTTGATATAGTTGTTGGTAGGATATTCATAATAACTTGCATTGCTAATCTGTCGCAAGTTTCCAAATTTCACAGAATCAATATCAATTACTTCCACGTCGGTACTATACGAAAACCCCAAATAATTAAGGATTATCCGTTGAGATCCCGCACGATTAAGGTCGAGACCAGAGAAACTTGCCTTTTTTATACTTACGGGCATCACCTTGCCATCGTAATACTGAATAGAAAACGACTGACTGCTATCGCCCCTGAGAAGAGTTTTTGGAAAGAAGACAGTATTGAAAAACGCCATTGCAACAAATAGGCTTTGCTCCTTGTTGCCAAATTTTACTGTAATATTCTGTTCCCTGTTTTTCAGAGTGTTATAATTTTTGATGGTGTCGTAACCATAGATATAACCATCCTTGAAAGGAATTGATTTTTGAATACTGTTTGTAAACAGCACCTTAAAATCAGCATTATGCTCAGGTTCGCGATATACAATTGAAGGGAAATCGATTATAAAATCAGCACCCACCATTTCGATAGTGGTATTAAACGACAATCCGGCATATTCAAAAGTAATTTTCTGACGGCCAGCTCGGCTAATGTCCAATCCTTTGATATTGTCGGGTTTAACCTCAATATAGTCATTAACATAACAAGTATACGAAAAAGGGCATCCGCAATAATGGATAGCTTCGCAATCAACAAAAAATTTTTCGGGTTTAACAATCCACACGAAATCGGTATAATAATCCAAACACGAGGAAACCACATCATTAGTAACGCATATAGTCTCCAAGAATTTAGTGTCGTAGCCCGATTGCTGAATCAGAGAAACAAATTCAGAAGCAGGAATTTTTCTTAAACTTCTGCTATCAACAATACATTGATATTGTCTACTAATACCGTCATATTCTACAGAAATAGTTTGAAGACCAGATTTAGAGGCGTCAAGGTTTTTGATTACTGCTTCACTAATGTTTACTGAGCCCATAGTGCCATCGGCATAGCCCACTCCCAAAGAGTGATTTTTTGCCCCCAGTACATAACCTTCTTGAGGGAAAAACAATTGTTGAATCTGCTTTTGTGAGTATGAAAAATGAGATAAAAGGGCAGAGAAAATGAGTAGAAGCACTAACTTAGTAAAAATTGTTTTATGTATCATAATAATATTGCATTTATAATCCGCAAATATAAAGATAATTTCAATACTATCAACACATTTAAAGATAAGGAATTATTAAAAACAAAAAAATCCGCCGCACTAACCTTTGAGGGTAGAGCGGCGGACATCAAATAATGATAATCTACGCAAATATTATTTCAAAGCTTGCAAAATGCTGATAATTTTGTCTTTGTCAAAATTATCTTTGCAATAGATGCGACCAATTTTGTTGTCAACCTTGGTAACTTTGAAACCGTCTTTGAGCTTGCCTACGAATTCGCCTTTAAACTCGTCGCCGGCTTTGAGCTGCTGGTCGAGGGGAATAAGTGTGCACTGGCTGCGGTCAAAAGCTGCAATTTTGCCAGCAAATCCAGAACCGAGAACTTTGGTGTCGGTGCAGCTGATTAGAGTGTAGAGAGCGTTGCTGCCGTCGCCTGTAACTACAAACGACTGACCGGGCTGCCATTCGTTGTTTTTGAGCACAACAAAAGAGCTGGGTTTGATCTGCTCGTTAGCGTGGCTATTGGCAAAACCTTTGCCGTCTTCTGTCCAGTCCATATCAAGGTAGTCAACTTTGGGCTCGGTTGCCTTCTTAGCGTCGGTAACGATAGCGCGTTCCATACCAGAACCGCTCTGCCACCAAGTGAGGATAATATCACCGTTTTTAGCTTTCTGATCCTTGGGAATAGGAATAATGAGCGAGTTGGGCATTTCGATGTCCTTACCGAAACTCTCTACAACAGAAGTGGTTTCGCCAACTGATTTAAGAGTGGCATTGTAGAAAATGTAAGTTTCATTGGCAGGGTCTTTAGACTCTTTTAATTTGTTAGGATAGAATGAGTGGATAGAGAGAACTGTTTGACCAGCCTCTAAGCCTTCTGCTTTGATACCTTCGGGATAATCCCAGGGGAAACCTTTTTCAGCAACGGGTTCTTCTGCAACCTCTTGGGTTTGCTCAGTTGCTTCTGTTTGTTCTGTAGCCTGTTCTTGATTCTGGTTGTTTTGCGCGCCGCCACAGGCAACGGCAGCGGTCATAAGTGCAGCAGCACATAAATAAACTGTTTTTTTCATTGTGTTATAAATTATATTGGTGTTAAAATTCGATTGCAAATATATTGATAAATCTGATAACTGTATCAATTATGACGTTTTTTTTATTGGGGTGGAGAAAAAAAGATACATTATCAACGGATTACTTTTGTTAACATTACTATTCCACCACAAACTTTATCTGTTTGGTTTCGCCGTTGGCGGAGACGAGGAGGGTGTAGATGCCTGTGCGCAGACCGAGACCCTGGAACGGAATCTGATAGCGGTCGGAAGGGGTCTTGTACTTGGAGAAATCCAAGGGTATGCGGCGCGAGCGCGAAACATCGTAAAGACTTACATCGAGCTCCGACTCCTCGGTGAGGTTGGCAAAGAGTGTGAACTCGCCGTTGTTGGGGTTGGGACCTATCTGCAAACGGCTGAATATGCCTGCGGCGGCTATTGTGTAGTCGTAGCCTTCGGGGCGGAAATCGTTGATGATGGTTACCGCCTTGCTGAGACTCACCTTGCAGAATCCGTTTTCAGCAAACATGGTAATGGTGTCGCAGCCGCTTCGTTCCACCCAAAGGTATGTCTGGTTTTTGTTTCTGTCGGCAAGCTGTTCGGTAATGTCTTTAAACATTTCGGAATTGTACTCATAGTACCAATTGAAGTCGGCATCTATTTCAGAATCTTCGGCAATCACCAATGTGTCGGCGAGAAACGATTCTGATGGCACCAAAAATTTGACAGGGAGGTCGTTTTCGGCAAAGGTTATCAATGTGGTGTCGAGAGTAAAACAATTATCTTCGTTGATAGATTTAAGAATATATTGTCCTTGCGGCATTGTGGAGTCTACCACTATGGGGCGTCCTTGCTTGATAGTGCCATCAGGCTGTATCCATTCGTATTTGGTAAATAATCTCGGATTTTCTTTGCCGTCGTCGATAGCAAGTTCGCCGCCCTTACAAATAGTGTAACTCGGGGTAAGTGAGTTGTCGAGCGCGTCGGGCTGGGATATTTCTATCCAGCCGGTTGAATCTTGGCAATCGTGGGCGTCGGTAACTGTAAGTTTGTAATAGCCCGCAGGAAGATTGTAAAGACTGGATGTAGAAGGCTCGCTATTCCAAGGATCTACAATTGGTTTTTGCTGCGCCCAATGATAATGATAAGGCACAGAAGGTTTTTCAAAAGGCGTTCCTCCATCAACCGAAGACTCTATTTTACCTGTGCTGTAACCATTGCATATAACATGGGAGGCTGTAGGATCAGTGATTTTTAATAGAGGGGGATCTTCAAGAGTAATACTACTATATGATATTGAACAGAGATGGTTTTTAAACTCTACTTGGTATGAACCTGCAGGTAAACCTTCGGCTTTTGGACCTTTAATATCGGACAAATATAAAGGATCTTCTGAACTATCATTATATACAGACCACTTATAATAATTATCTTCTGCATTAGGATAACTAAGGCTTGTCGGAGTTACCGTGATTACACCATTACTATCACCATTACACAGAGGATTTGTAGATGATATAGAGATTGATAATGGTCCGGGGCGAGTAACATAAAAAACCTTATCATCAAAACTAAAGGATCGTTCATCAATTCCTGTATCTTCATTGACAGTATTATTATTTTCAGTGTCGTTATTCCCTGATGAATCTGTTATTTTTACAGTAAAATCAGTTATTTCTGTATTTAATTCAATAAATTTATCATCATTTTTAATTGGGCCTGATTCAATAATAGCACCACCTTCTTTATTATTTCCGCTAATGGTATAATAATACACATAATTATTATCTTCATTTTCCAGACCCAAACCACCTTTAAATTTAGGGAATGTGAATTTGGCAGGAGAATCGTGGCATTCAGGTTGTGTTAAGGATGGCCCTCCCTCGGATTCGATGATGGGATAGACTTTTAAATCTTTAAGTGTTATATGCACCGGAGCAAACTGCTGAGTTCCATTTTTTGAAGTAATTGTTAAATCAATTTTTTTAAAATCTTTTTTTGTGGCAAATAAAATTGAATCAACATGACATGGTTTAGGGACTTTTTTTCCATTAATTGTTGAATTAGGTACATAAATAAGACCATTTTCTATTTCCTTTTTATCAAAAACAAAATCACAGTCAGATGTAAAACTATAATTCAAATCATGATCCAAATCATCATCTTTAGGGTATTTAAATTTTAAGGTAACAGCATTTCTCTCTTCTGTTGGATACCAAAATGTATGCGTCTCTGTATTATTAATATAATTATATTGAATTTCGGGGATATACACATAACGCATAGAGGTACAAGTCGGCCCGCCTTGGGATTTATTACCAAATGTCAAACGATTTGACTCTGAAATGTTATAAAATCCATCTATAATCTCACCATTTGAATTTTTGTTCCGAACAAAACCATCTTCTAAATCCGAAATAGAAACATTTATATTTTTTTCATTTCTAAAAAAATTGTAAATGTCCAATGTATCGCCTTCGTTTAATGCCAGATGCAATTTGGACCCACCATTGTCATCTTCAACTACATAAAATTCATTTTCATCAACTTGATATGGACGATGGTAAACTGGCAAGTGACTTGGAGGAAGAGTTTCTACATTATAATACTTAAGTTTTAAAACAAAATGTTTAAGAAACATATCTTCACAAGCAAATGTATTTTTAAGGAATGTTTGATAGTTGTCAAAAGTAAAATCACTTAAAGAAATCGGTTGCCAATTATAATCTTCTGAATTATATTCAGGCTTAGGGCTTATAAATAATTCAGGATGGACTACTACAGAACTGGTTTTATAAGTATGCGCCGTTAAATCCTCAGTTGAACTCAATTGATTTAACGGTCCTGAAAAATAAATATTATCGCCTTCACAAAGTGTTGGAGAAAAGTTTATTTCATTTAATTCTTCTAAAGTCAGTTGAACGTGGGCTATTGTTCGGTTCACCGTCTGACCACCATTAGAATCATAATAATACCAATCTACAATATTTAGTTGATAAGTATAATCTAATTTAAAAGTATCAAGGTCAACAATAAGTGGAGGATTATCACTGCCTCCATATTGTACAACCCGTTCAATATAATTGGGATCATCGGTTCGGGTCCTATACTTTGATTTTTTAGTGCAATAAATCGAAAAAACTGTAGATTTACCTTTAGGGTAATAAGCAATAGTATATTTACCTGACGATTTATTATATGTATAGGTGATTGTATCTATTGTATTAAGATAATAATCCTCAAAAAAAGAACTTAGCATTTCAACGTCACATTGCAAACAATATATTGTATTTTTTGTTTGCGAATATCCAATCTGCACTCCTAAAAAAAACAGAAGCAATAATGATATCATTATATTTTTTTTCATACGCTTTATCATGGTTGTTCTGTTGTTGTTTTAGTTAGTGAATGAGTATGTTTGGAGGTAATAATATTTTTCCCCGGCAAACGATACGAGATTTTATAAACATAATTGCCTTTGTAAAAAATGTCATAATCGAGATTGCCATGTGCTCGGTATTCTTTGTTAGCAAAAGAATAGAAAGAATTGATAAATCTATATGTTTTAGTAGCATCTATAGTTTTTGTCTTGATATTCTCATCTGATAGAAAAGGAATCGGAATATTGCCCCAACGATTTTCCACATTAGAATATCCAAATGGGTATAATGCCAAAGCATTAATAGGTGGGAATTTTACAGGATTATGAAAACATGCATTTTGATAATCATAAAAATCTACAGCCGGAGAGTTATTATCGTAAATAGATTTATAAGGTGTTTGCAAATACCAATCAGCATTGTCGAGAACTAATTCCATAGGCATCAGACATGTATTCAATGTTTCATTAGCCGAAAAGCCATTCATAGTTTGACATTCAAATTTATCAGGATTTTCATCTAATTTTCCACTTTGTAAAAGAACATAAAAATCATTAACGAAATATACTCCTATTTCCCCATCAAAAAAACTTTTATTATTATCCAATCTTGTTTTAAGGTCGGGATGGTAACTTGTGCGGAAATATATTTGGTGAATTTTTTTTGCGCCACAATAGAACATAAGAGTGTATATCGTGTTGGGTTGAAAGTTGATATTATTGAGTGAGAAATCAATACTTGCTATTTGTTTTTCTACTTCATGACTTTCAGATACGGTATATGTAGTGGTTTGGTCAGAGGTATTTTCTTCACTAATGTTTCTAACTACCAATTTCATATCATTAGACGAGATTCCTTCAAAAAATTCGCGATAAGAATTACTAAGCATTATATAGCCTTTGGTATACTCTTTAGGCATATAGTTTAATTGGCGATCTATCGGATAAGAGAATAGAATATCAGCGGGATTGATAGTGTCGGCTAATTGACCCGTTTGAAATACTGAGGAATATGTATGTTCCAATGGAGCACCTTTATATACCACTGGTTGCCAATTGCCATCAACAAGTTGTGATAGTACTATTGTGGATGTAAGGGAATATTGGGTGTCGGGATTGAGTATTTTGTTGGTTATATATATGCAAGTATCATTTTCGTTGTATTGATAGTTAGTTAAAAAATTGTTGCCCGAAGGGTCGGTAATAGCGCATGATGTAAGGTCGTAGCGGTAGGTACAAGTAGTACCAGCAAGGTCTACATCAAACGGAGCATTGAGCGCAAATTGCGGTTTGATAGTCATAACAACGCCAACAGGTACATTTTGTTCTCCGTCTACTGGGTTGTATTTTCCATGAATATCCCATTTGGAACGTTTTAGCACTTTTATAACATTTACAGAATCTTTTTCTGTGAATTTTACTTCATCTTCCTTTTTGCACGAGGAGATTATAACACTCGAAGACATAGCCACGATTGTTAACAATATAGATATTTTTTTCATTGATGTAATTGATTATATTATTAATATTTAAAATTCTTTTTAATTGAAGATGTAATAGTTCCTTTACCCGGTAGTCGATACGATAGGTAGTATGGATAGTTGCCGCTTGTGTAAGATTCGGGCAGTGAGTAGTCGAGGATTTTCAATTCTGTTTCTGACATATGTCCTGCCCTATAATATGAAGAAATATAATCTTGCGCAGCGTTAATATCATCATGTAATTCAAATATTACATTGTATGTTATCATACCGCTATCATATATACCATCTGCTCTTCCGTTTTTAATTTCGGTATCGGTGAGTTGATCATGGTTTAAGGAAAGCGGATTAAATATAGACATAGCATCAACAGGGGGATAACTAAACGGTCGGTCACGAACTATTTGTGATTCTCTATAATTAGTATAAACTGTTTTATAAATAGATTTATTATACCAATTGGTATTATCTAAATCGGCAGAAAGATAAACCAATTTATTTGTTGAACCCCATTCTTGTTGTTCAAATATATCAAAAAAGTCATCACAAGCAAATCCTTTTGACATATTTTTCATATAGATGTCATCCCCATCAATAAACGCTTTTCCATCAATATCAATCGAATTTACTTTGTCTTTAAATTTTTCAAACTTGCTGGTGCGGAAATTGATTTCACAGATTTGTTTGGTTTCTAATTGGGTGAAGTTGCCTTCGGCAGCAATGTTGCGGGTGGAGTCTTCGCCTTTGACTATATAGTCGGTAGAAACGTTTTCGTTGAGTATGGCGGTACGTTTGGGAATGTTAACAATCTCGAGTTTATAGATTGTTTGAGGAGCAAACGAAATATTAGAAATGTCGAACGAAATTTCGTAACGCTCTTTTCTTGAATCCATTGTTACTTCGTTGCTGGCAAAGTGTGAGAATGATGTGGTTTGCGAACTACCGTTGAGTGTGGAAATTCTCAGTTTTTGTTCATATCCTTCAGGAACATTGTTGAAAAGATAGGCAAACGGCACATCAAGACAAATATAGCCTGTGGTGGATTCTCGGCAGTAGAAATTGTACATACGGTCTACAGGATATGAGCAAATGATGTGTTCGGGGTCGATATGGTCGGGACGCTTGCCAGATGTGAATCTTACCTCTGACTTTTCAACATATTCTTCGCCATCGGGGTCTTTTACTATTTCCCATCTTCCATTAACAAATTGCTGGAACGAGACTTCCACTTTAAATGTATATTCAGAGTTTTCTTCAAGAGCATCAGCGGGATTGAAGGTGATTACAAGACCTTCGTCGTCAATATCCGTTTCACCTTCCATAGATTTATCAGAATTACCAAGATATAATCCCACGTTTTCTACCACCACTTTGTAAATATTCTTTTTGCCATCTATTTCCAATGGCATAGTAACATTGCAGGCCACATTGAGCAGTGCCTGAGGCGATACAAAAACATTTACATCGGTGCTATTTTTTTCAGGAGTGAGCGAAGAAATAATGGTTTGACCAAGTAGGTCGTTGCCTTGCACTACTTCGCAAGGTTCGCCAATTTCAAATTCTACTGAGCATTTACCCTTGAACAAACCTCCTAAAACGCTGTATCTACATCCCACTAAACCTGTACAATAAAAAGGATCTGGGCCAGCGCCTTGCAAAGCCACACCTGCTGCTGCGTCAAAAATATTGAATTCACGTCGTTTGCCAAAGAATTTTACACTCATGCCGAGTTTTGCATCTAAGTATGCCCACAACTGCGCTTTGGCATACCATCCATCAATACCTATAGAGCCTGTTCTTCCTACACAGTGGGTATCCTTACCTAAATTTGTAAGAACAAATTCACCTCCCGAAGCCACATTGAGTTCAGCGTAAAAGGGCCACGGATTTGCTTTAACTCCAAGTGCAAATCCTGCTCCAAATGCTACACCCTTGCCATTGCTGATAGAGTCGGCAGCGGTGTGGCTACGATTGATGTAAGACTTCCACTGTGCGTCGGTAAATAGTGATTTTAACCTTATATCTGGTTCAGGCAATCTTGGATCGATTTTACCAAGCATAAAGTAACTATTGATGTCGAAATTCAACTTGGACAATTCCAATACAATTCCACAGCGGTCGTAGGGTGTGCCAACGTGAATATACCACTCTTTTGGGCTAAATAGAGCGGTGGCGTCAACAAGTTTATTATCATTGCCTTTGCCATGCAACGGACCCAGTTTGAGATGAGCCCTAAGATATGTGAATAATGATTTGTTGGTGTTGTCGTATTTGATGAGAGTGGAGGCTGAGAGGGGGTACTGCCCGTTAAACGATGGAGTTGCGAGTTTGTTGCCGTTAGTCTCTTCAATACGAGCATCCTCACCTAATGCCTTAAGCATAGTGTTGGCGTTTTGAACTATGCTTCCAAATTTTTCGTTGCCGTTGAAGAATACTGCGTCGCCTTTAAACTGCACATAATTGAGTCCCCAATTATTGTTGAACTGTATGTCAAGCATAGTCTTTACATCGCATATATTTCGGTTAACGATGCCGAATTTGAGTGCGGCGGTAAATCCAAATCCCACGTTCATATCGGGTTTGTAATAAATACCAGAGGAGGTTTTGCCCTCTGGAAGTACTTCGGCGGTTTGCTGCATGTGACGATAAACACCTCCGCCAATGCCGTAGACATCAAACTTGGGTGGTATCATAAAAAGCACGCCTCCGGTTTCTAACATCAGGTCGGAAAAGAAATATTTGTTGCCGTTGACTTTGCCAAATAGTCCCGTGGCGTTAACTTCAAAAAGGTCTACAAGTTTTACTTTTACATCAGCGCGAAAAAAGTTGCCAAAGATGGGGTCGTTTTTATCGAAAATCGCTTGACCATCAATGCTAAATGTGGGAGATGAGTATCCGAGCGCAAATCTCGTTATTTCAAAGTCTTGGAATTTAAAATTTTTAAAATCACCATAGATATTGAATGCTCCGCCCGCCCTAACTATATCGCCGAACTGCATATCTACATCGAGATTGAGGCGTTCGTTGTTGAACGATAGTTTGTTGAGTTGTAGTTCCATGCCGGCAAATTTGGATGTTGCCACACCTTCGAGACTCCATGTGCCTGGTTTAAAGTAGGGTGATTCCAAACCTATGTACATATTCTGAAATCCCAACTGTGGAATATTGAGTGCTGAGTTTTTCTCTCCTGCTTTGATAGTGAGCTTGCCGTGGGCGGTTACAGAGGGGATAAATTTGCCGTCGCGAATTTTGAGATCCATTTTGGAGGCCTTGTCTAATTCGAGTTCGGCACAGATAAAGTTGAGCACGAGCGAATCGCCAAGGTTGGTTTTTAGGTCAAACTCGTTGGATGCATCGTTGTAGTAGGCTTCGTACTGGTGACGAGAAAAACGGCCGAGGGCTTTCCAGTTGAACTCACCGTCGAACGCCACTTTTTTGATGTCGTTTTTGAGCATATTAAACTCGGCGTTGTCAACGTTGATGGCAAAGGGCTTGTTTTTGTCGAGTTCCCACGCCAAATTGTGGACATTGGCATAGATGGTAAAGCCGTTGTCGTCGATAATAAAATAGTCGCAATTAATTGTGGTGGTCTTTATGGAGTCTTTGCTAAACGATTTTGGAAACTTCAATGATGATTTACCTATCGACACTCCCCGCCAAAGATTCTTTTCGGTGGTTTTGTCGAAATAACCATCGGGAAATTTGATATTGGTATTAGTAACTGTTTCGCTATTATCGAAATCGAGACGTTCTAAGGTAAAAATCCAGTCTTTGAGATTTTTAAAACCAAATTTCACCTTTTTGTCTAACGAAAATGCAAAGTCGTTTACCTCTTGAAAATCCAATGTGGTGTAAAACTTGGGTACTTGTTTGGTAATATAATCCCGCTCGTCGTAAAACACAAGGTTTGTGGAGTCGATTTCTACCACAGCGTTGGCGTGAAACTTGGTGATGCCATCGCAATCAAACTCAGCGTATGTGCCTTTGTCGAACACCACTCTGATGTTTTTGCCAAACGAAACCGGGGCTATCATACTAATTTTACCGGGAGAACAGACACCTGCCTTGCCCGTAATAGTAAATTTGCCTTCGAATCCAAGTATGCAACTTTTCAAAGGTATCACGCACGACATTAATATGGTGGCAGCGGTATCGTTGTCGTGCACAATTTCCGACACCACCAAGTTGTATCCGGCGTCGTTTTTGATGCCCACCGGCAGAGGTATCTGACGATTTTTAATCAGATCGCGAAGGTTTGATACATAGTTTGCCATCTCTTCCACCTTGTTGCTAAGGTTGATGGCTGATTCTATCCTACGCTTGTCAGACTGGTCAAGTTTGTTGAACCATTCATTAGTGGCATTACTCAAGCATACCTTGCCGGCATCAGACAATATGCCACGCATTTGGTCTTTGAAATTCTGCCCATAACAAAGCGCTACGGATAATGCTAAAATTGTTACAAGTAATAGACGTTTCATATTTAGTTAGTAGAAAGTTTTATTTACATTTCAAATTTAATTTCATTGCTCAACGGCGATTCGGTGCCATCGGAAAATACCAACCTTACGCAGTACATATAACTGCTGCCAAGCACAAGATTGTTGTCGGTAAACGAACCTTTGTCGTTGATTTGCGAATAGGTTTGCAAAGGTTTGTCGTTGACCTGACGGTAAACTATCACATACCCCGGTTGCTTGTTGAGTGTACTTGTCCAACTGAGTGTGAGCATATTACCGTCGATTTTTTTCTTAAGTTGCACTGTTGCTTCTTTGTTTTGCGGCACGCTGAACGATTTTTTTGTCATTGCAGATGCCAAACCAAAATTATCTACTGCCTGTATAGCATAATGATATTTTTGTCCGGGGAGAGCGGTTTGGTCGGTGTATGAAACTTCAGTTGCCGCCACCGATGCTAATGTATCAAACTGTGAATCGTTAGGTTTTTTTCTAAAAATCAGGTATTTTTGGACATCGTTTGACGGCGAGGGAATAAAAGACACCACCACTTTGCCTTTCTGATAAAGTAAATTGTCGATTTCGGGAGCCACAGGCGCAATGCTGTCGTATCGTGCCACTGCAGCGGGTGCAGAGAGTTTCGACTGATTGTCGCGACCGTCAACAGCACTGAGTTTGTAATAAACATATTTCGAGAGGGTGTTGAGGTTGATAGTGTCTACATAAAAAGTGTCGGTTATCATATTGCGGGCATACATAATATAGTTGTCGTCTTTGCTGTTGGACCTTTGGAGACGATATCCAATCACGTCGGGGTCGGGATGCGGATGCCAACTTAGATGCACAAGTCCGAGACTATCACAATAGCCGCTTGGTGGTGCAGGCGGAGTGGGCGGAATGCTGTCGATCAATTGTGCATACATTGGAAATGGGTTTATTCTTTCTGTAGTATTGTTGAAAACCGAAAGAAAATAGTAGTTGTCGTACAAAGGCGACTTGTCGGTAAAAGAGCGCTGCATTGGGTCGTTGCCGGTGAAAATCAGAGTTTTGCTACCATCCGGACTTTTAGAACGGTAGACTTTATACCCGGTGACGTCGGCGTCGGCATCGTAGGTCCAAGTAAGCACCACGGAGTTGTTGTTGACAGTTTCCACGCTTGTGAAATTTGGGTCTTTTTCAAGGGGAACCACCTTTTTGGTTTTTACAGGTTTTGAGGCAGGACTTTCCTCACCAAACGAATCAATGCCAATAATGCGATATTGATAGTTGCCACTGTTTTCTACCAAAGTGTCGGCATAAAAGGTTTTGTCGCTGCGCACCTGCATAGATACTACCACGGGCGATTCGGTGATTCGGTGAAATGTTTTGCCGTTGTCGTCGGAGCGTTCCACATAGTAACTATTGAATTTTTCTATCTGAGAATGTTGCCACCACACTACAATGGCTTTTTTGTTGCAATAGAAATAAGGTGCGGGCGGAGGGGTAAGAGGTCGATACTCAGCAATGCCCGTAAACACATGGGCGGTGTCGGCAAACGAAGAGTCGAATTGAGCCAAATAGATATTGTAGAGATATTTTTCATCAGGCTTAACGTTGGTATCTTTGTAATACAAGCCCGACAACCTTGCTGCCGTTATCGACATATCGGCGCTAAAAAGTGCAAAACCTATTCTGCGCTCCTCGTCTTGACGTTTTTTGTAGGCTTTCATTGGTAGAAATCCGGTTTCTTCTATTTCTGTTTCGCCAAAAATGCATTCACCGGCTATCATTGCGTACTTGTCGTCTTCGTGTTTTTCCCATTCCGAAATAGGAGCCAGAGTTACGGGCTTCTCGGTGATAACTGTGCGTTCCGCAGGATCCACGAGTTTGCCCTTGCGGAGAATGGTGTAACGTTCGATAATATAGCCGTTTTTGTTGCCGAGTTGCCATGCTTCGTACTCAAGGGGCGACCATCGGAGTTCGATATGGTTTTTGCCGGGTTTGCATAGGGCGGCAATGCGTGATTTTGATGGCGTTTGGGCAGAGGCTGTAAACATCTGCACCACAAGAATGATGGATGTGAGAATAATAGAGAGGTGTTTCATAATGATATGTAGATTATTAAGGCATCTCAAATGGAGATTCCTTTTCTTTTTTTAAAACAAAAATATAAACGAATAGAAACGAATTAAAGCGAATTTTTACAACTTTTCGATTTCGGAGAGGGGGAGTTGGGTATATTTAACAATTACATCAAGGGGCAAACCGTCTAATTTCATACGCTTGGCGGTGTCAAGTTTTTCGGATTGAGCGCCTTGTGCAATGCCTTCTGCTTTGCCTTGTGCAATGCCTTGTGCAATACCTTCGGCACGACCTTGCTCTATACCTTCCTCCAAACCGATTTCTTTTCCTTTGCCAAAGCCTTTCATTTCAGCATCGTTCATGGCGTTGGTGATGTCCCACAAGTTGTGAAGGCTTTCTTCATAGTCGGAATACTCTTTTTCGGTGAATTGGGCGATTTCGGCTTGGCGGAAAAGTTTATCAAAAATACGATCTTGCAACTCTTTGGGACGCTCCAACAAGCGTGATAGGTTTTTTAGTACAAACAGCCATTTGTCGTACATCGTGTGAAGTTCAGTTTCGGTCTTGCTGAACTTGGGCATTTCAAGATAGAGGTACGCCAATTTTTTGTAAAACACTTTGCCGGTGCTCACGTCTACAAGCATCACTACGTGAAAAAGGTCATCATCGGAAAATTCGTTGATGGTTCTATACTCACCGTTTTCTTCGTCCTGAACCTCGTCTTTGAATACAAAATTCAAAATGCCAACCGTGTAGATTTTGTTGAGTTCGTAGTTCCAATGTTCGTTTGTGGTATCTTTTTTTGCCATTTCGCGAATGGGGAACGATGAATAATAGAGGCTACGATCTTTAAAGAACTGTTGGAAAACGTTTTGCATCTCCACGATAAACTTTGCGCCGCTTTTGGTGGTGCAATACACGTCGAATATGGCACGACGCTCCGATGCCGAACGTCCGAGTTTCTCGGCGTTGAGATAGGTCAAATCCTCTATTTCGTCTTTGGGAATTTGGTTGCTCTTTTCAAAAAGGGCATTGAGGAAACTTATCAAGAGGTCTTTGTTGAGTTCAGTGCCAAAGAGTTTCTTGAAGCCAAAGTCGGTATATGGGTTGAGGTATCGTGAGTCTGCCATAGTGTGTCGTTTTGTATTTTCCGCAAAGTTAACGTTTTGCTTTCATTTCTCCAAATTTATTTTTTTCTTCTTTTTAACACCGAATTAAACGAAGGAAACGAAAAACCATTATCAACCAAAAAATTATAAATCAACAAGTTGAATTATAATTTGGCGAATGGAACGAATACAAATTAATGTGTGGTTTCTGCCACAGAAACTATCCTTGGCATAATGGCAATACCGAGGGACACCCGCTTGGCGAAGGGGTTGGGGGGCTTGATACAATATGTTGTTTGTCAAGGTTTTATTGATATCCAATAAAAAGGTTGAAAACATTGTGTTATATTGCGGTATGTGAGAGATACTACAAGTTGTTAGTTTGTAGCGGGTATTATATTGTCTATAATCTACCTATCAATCAATTGTGGATGTTAGAATGCCGCATACAGAAACAATTATCTGCTACTAGGCGATGAAGTCAGATTTGCGGTGGTATTCCGTTAGCCACGCTTGATTGCGTGACTCGGTATTCTGTTGAATTATCTTCGACCATCGTATTTTTTCAAGATTACATTCAAATCATTTTCTAATTCCATATCCTTACGAATCATATAATTTTAGAAATGGTAAATCTATATTCAATACCAAATTATACTTTGAACGGCAATAATACTCAATTTGTCGAAATAAATCATTTTCAAAAGGGGATGGTTCAAAAACGCTAACCCTTCTTCTTATGTCAGGACACACGTGATAGTAAATATTTAGATTTGACAATTCAAAACAATCAGGATTAAATTGACCATAAGCATATAACAACCAGGCTAATATTGACGTACATTCCCTTTGTCCTGGTGTATTACTTGTTTGTATTATCAGATTGCAATCAAAATATGATACATACGTTGTTATGCATTTATAAGTATTAGCAAACAACATCTCATAACATTCGTCATTGAATTTCCATAAATCATCAATCGAATTAATGTGCTTAATAAGATACTCGAAATCCGCAATCAGTTCATTTTCTGCTATTGTATCTCCAAGCCTTGCTTTTAAAGCACGACTGATATTCATATTGCTATATTTAATTACACTATCTTTCAAATTGTCAGGTAAATCAATAATAGATAACAAACGTAATGATATAGGATTGGTGTTATAATCAGAACATAATGGAATAAGTTTTTTACTATTATGTCTAATAAAAAAACACTGTATTGGATAATTAACACATTTAAAGCATAATTTTTCAAGATTTCTTTGCCTATCAATACTATCTTTATTTTCAAGAAGGGACAAAATGGAATCTATTTCGCTACTATACTTTACATAGTTTCTATTATACTCTTGATAATAATCAAGATATGACAACGAATCTGTCTGTTTTCTCAAATTATCCAAAATATATGCATAATTATTTGAACAAAGAAGTGAATCATAAATTGCAGAATAACGATTGAGTATGCTTATCTTCTCATCAATAAATGATTGCGCATTCATATCGACTTTTATACCAAATAATAGAATTATTAAAATATATTTTTTCATACTTTATTTTATCTAATTAAACTTTCCCATTGACTAGTTTTTCTGCCGTGAATAATAGTTTTTCCATTACCAGTTTCAACCTCCTCCAATTCTTTAAACCTGAATGGGATATCAATTGGAATTGGCTGAACCATATTACCAACAATTTTACTGGTAATCCAATGCATAACATTGCCTTCTTTATTTACATCTAGAAATTTCGAATTGTCATATTTGTGCATTATTTCATGCAATAAAACTTCTCCAGTAAGTTTAGTAGTATGTTGTTTCATAACAACAACACCCTTGTTGGGATCATTACTTGAAAAACCTGCTGTTATTGTTTCATCAATAATAATCTCATTTGAAGAGTGAGCTTTCTTAAATCCTGATATAATTGTTGTATTACCTATACTTGTTGTGATATTAACTGTTGAAAGGGATTTGTCAATGCTCAAAATAACGAACTGCTCTTGATTGTTACCATTAATATCACATATGGTTAAAACCTTTCTATTATTAAGAGCAGATAAATAATTGTTCGGCATTTGAATTTTAGTGTCACCAATTCCAATAGAGGCTCCAATTGACCAAGTATCTCTGATACATTTTGCTTGTAACAAGAAAATACTACCACCATTAATATTGTCAATCAAGTTTTGATATTCATCTAACTTAACATTATTCAAATATTTATCAATAATACCATTCTTATTCGCATCAAGGACTAAGGAGGAGTTATAAGTAAAATTAAACTTAGATTTGGCCACCAAATATTTTAAATTATTGTCAGCAACATTATTAAATACATTTATATCACTGACGCCATACCCAGAATAATAGATAATCTGTTCTATTTCGGCTTCATTATAAACATTCACATAAAACCTGCCGACTTCTTGATTTGAGTTTTTAATGATTACTTCTGTGCTTCCTTGTAGTTTCCCGACAACTTTAAAAGCATTTATCATACCATCATTATATTTTTCAACATCACAGAAAACTGGGTTTGAGACTTTTATTTCGAGACTTTCAAATAAAACTTTTTTAGGTATTGAAACAGACAAATATGTGGCACCCCCAGTTTTGACACTAACGTGATCATCAAAACAGGAATTTGGACCTTTCGTAGTTTCCATATCATCATAACCATAACGATTACCAATTGTTCCATCAGAATAAACATCTGGCAATTTTGACAAAGTAATATACAGAATTTTATCTTCCGCCCCTTCCTCATTCTGCCACCACTTGAATATCTTTCTCGCCGGGTCTTGGAGCATATCCCACTGGAAGTGCCACAGTTCTTCGCCTTCGCGGTAGTCCATAAGGTTGTCGGTGCGGCCAGAAACCTGCGATTCGGGGAACGGGTGCTCGAGACCGGCGATGCCGTGACCCAACTCGTGGGCTATGGTGCGTTCCGACGCGCCCGGATAGATGAATCCGTATGGATAGTATCGGGGCATATAGCCCGCCACGCCGCCGGTTTCGGCTTTGGGTATGAAAAAGAGGTAGGCAGTGTTGTCTTCGTATTTTTCGCCGAAGGCTTCGAGCACGGTCTTCTGAGATTCGTTCCATACCGAACCCGCCACTTTGGTGCCACCGTGGGTGAAGTTGTCTATGCCGCTTACTTGGAGTTCGCGGGTTTCGATTTTAAAACTATCTACGCACTGACGGTACACCTTATTCAAATAATCTGCTAAAGTGCTTGTATTAGGCAAGGTGGCGTCATTGACGCTCACCAGCACCACCTTGTAGGTCTTACGCTGGTAGGTATTGAGGAAGAGTTTTCCTATCTTCTTATCGCCTCTATACGCGTAGATAAAGTTGGTGTCGGCTTGGGTTACGCCGGTGAAGGTGAGGATATTGCCGTCTACTACTTTGAGTTTTACGCCGTATTTGTCTTTGAAGATTACTGAATCTTTTTCGGAATAACTGCCGAAGTCTACTACTACACGGTCGGTTTGTCCGCATTCTACGGATTTGTAGCGGAAATCGTAATTGCCGGAGGTGGGATAATATTCTTCGGTGGCAAAGATACCGTGGTTGCCGCTGCCGAGGCGGTCGAAGGCGTAGGTTTGCCGTGCTTCAGCAGACTTAAAGTTGATTTGCCACTGCGCAAGGGAGTCGCTTTTGCGGTGGATTTCGTTGAGGAGGGCTCTGTTGCCGCCCGTGGTTCGGTATTCTTGTATGCCCATTACTTGTCCTTTTTGTGATATTACCAAACTGTCGCCTTGTCCGTCGGTGATTAGGCACTGCGATGTGCTCTTGTTGGTGTGCACTGCTGTTTCGTTGGTGGTGCCGTCGGGGTTTACCACTACAGCGTATAATGTGCCGTCGTCGGCGATGTAAAGATAATCAAATTTTTCATCTATCACAATAGTGTCCCGAATTTTCGACGAGGTGGCCACTGAATTTGCATCCAACCATAAACTTTTTACATATCGCTGTATTTCGTCGGGGTCTACCACAAATCCGGGTATTTCGATGTTGCGGTAGCGTGTGGTTATTATCACGTTGTCGGTGTTGATTTTGGTGTCCCAAAAGTCGCAGGCTATTTTGGTGCCGCCCCAAGCGTCCATCACCAAGTAAAATTGTCCTCGTAGTGTGCTGTCGGCGTCGGCAGTGCAGTTGATTATCTCGTAGTTAGACGATCCGTTGGCTTCGCTCACTATGTCGCCTTCTTCAAAATCGGTTTTGAGCGAATAGTTGGTGATTTCTACTTTGGGAAATTTGTGTCCGCATTCGTATTCCGATTCCACATGAGGGCGTGGGGTGTAGTGTATGGTGTCCCACGGTGTCCAAGATGATTGACGGTTGTCGTCGTTCCAACATTGGGCTTTTACTCTAAAAAGGATTTTGTAATCGCCTTCGGGTGCGGCTGAGAGGGTGTATTTGGGCTCGTTGGTGGTGTTGGAGATGGTTTTCTTGGTTTGTGGGTTGTAGTATTCGATGTAGTATTTGGTGTGTCCTTCGGCGGAGTTCCATGTGGCTGTTGCCACGCGGGTGGTTTCTTTTATCTTGTGTGTAAGTCCTGTAACGGGTACGGGCAGGTGTTTGTAGGTGAATGATCGTACTTCGCTTTTGCCTTCGTTGATAAAGGTGGTGCGCTCTGTAGGGTCGTAGGCTCTCACGCGCCAACAATATTTTTGACCTATTTCAAATGGGTATGATGAGAATAGCATTTGGTATTGCTCGGCTTTGAGATAGTCGGCATAGAAATCGGGGGGTCGCTGGACTTCAACGTTGGGGTCGTTGTTGTTTTGTCGCCAGATTTCAAGTGAGTAGAAATAGTTGTAGGCAGAGGCTTTGTGTGATCCGCCGTTGTCGCCTTGCCAACGGAATAGGTGAAATGGGTTGTCGGTTTCTATTACTATGCCGTTGTCGGGTGCAAGGAGTTTGGGTGCGCCTATCACCACCGATTTGAGGGTGATGGAGGCGGTGTTGCTTACCACTTTGCCGGTGCGCATGTCGCGGGCGTAGATTTTGAGTATGTTGGTGTTTTCTTTAAATTCGGTGCCTTTGAAGGTGAGGTAGTTGGTGTTGAATATGCAATCAAGGTCTTTGCCGGTGAGGGCTTTGGTTTCGCCCATAGTAAGGTGGATGGGTGGTGTGATGTTGGGGCTCTTGGTGAGCATGTAGGTTTCGCCAAGGTTTGATACCGACATATATAGTTGCACGGGTATAGTGGCTTCTTTTAAATCCTGATTGCGGAGCAATATGGTGAGCATTCCTTCGCTGCCCGGCTTATAAAAATCAGAGAGTTTTGCACTATAACTGCCACTGCCTATGATGGTGATGGATACGGCGTTGTTGCCTTGGGGACGGGCGGTGAGCGAGGCTAATAGCAATGCTATTATTATATAAAGTGTTTTATTCATTATCTTCCTCCTTCTTTTTTTTGTCGCCTATAATGGTGAAGGCGTAACTATAGGTGAAACTAAGAGTGTAACGATTGAGCATGGTAATAGACATTGGATTATGGATATAACAAAACGATAGCGAAAGATTGTGTTTTTTAAATAGTGCGTAGGCGGCGGTGGCTCGCAGGTTGGTGATGGCGCTGTTGAGGGTGTCTGTTTTGGTGGCGGCGTATGTGTATGCCGATGATAGCGAGAGTCCGCATGCAAACGATTTGGATAGTGAACCGGTGAGGGTGAGCATTTTGTATTTCTGCGATTCGGTATCGGTTTTGCTCATGCTTACATTGATGCCTGCGGATATTTTGGGAATGAGAAACGATGTGTTGGAGCCGAGGTTGAGGTTGTAAATGTTTGAGTTGGCGGTGGTGGTGTCGTATCTCTGCTCGTCGGATGTGGTGTTGTAAGAGAACGATGATGTGAAACTATTGGATATAATTTCGCTTGGCTTGGTGGTGTAGTTGGCTCCGAAACTTGCTGTAAGGTTGAGCCGAGAGTATTCGTTGGTGTCGAGGTCTTCAAATTCCGACATCATAGTAAGTTGCTCGATATTGTCGCGCAAGTTGGTGTAACTCTGGTCGTTGTTGACCGATGCCGACAGAGAGAGCCTCTCTACAGGAGTGGCAGAGGCGTCGAGCGAGTATGCGAAACTCTTGTTGGTAACGGTCTGCTGGTTGTCGAGGTTGTCGTGTCGGTAACCGAAACTGCCCGAGAGTGTTGCTTTGTCGGAGATGTTGGCAGAGAGATTTACCGCCACTTGTTCTTCGTCTTCGGCAAAATAGTATCCCCCGAGGGTTTCGTAGTTTGGCGGTAGCCTGTCGTAACTTACTCCTATAGAACCAATTGCAGCGGTGTATGTGATATTAGCGTCAAAGGCGTGATACATTGTGCTTGTTGATGGTGTGTTTTCGGATATGGGTTGACTGTTTTCGTTCATCTGGCTCACGGCGTATTCTCCCGCTATTGTTATGCAATTCAAGGGTTTAACATTTAGGGAGATGCTGGCAGCAGTGTTGTCTTTGGGTGCAACGTATTGGTCTTCAAATCCGGTAAAATCTACTGAGTTTTCGCGGTCGTGTATTTTAATGGCATTGACCGATATTCCGTATCTATCTGAAGAATATCCAACTTTGAGTCCGCCGCCTATACGGGCATATCCTGCGTCGTTGGTGGATGAATCGGGCATAATGGCTTTGCGCAAACGTCCAAAAAAGGCTTCTGTGCTCCACGGTCCGCTGCCGCTATATCCAAATCCGCCGCCAAAATAGTCGTGTCCGCTCATGGTATACTTACTAAAGGTCATAGAGTTATAACCTATATAAACAGTGTAGCCTTTGTAACTTGGACTTAGCGAAAACCTATTAAAGGGCATCGCCATATTTTTGGTGAACTTGTTGTTGGTGTAGGAGAATGACACCGGCACGTCTACCACGCCAAAAAACTTGGTATTGAGACTTCCCGAAAGGTAATAGTAACTGCTTGATGAGTCGGGGAGCATCTCGTAGTTGTGATTGTAGGAAAGATTGCCGCCCATAGTTACTGGACGGGACGAAACTATCGTCTCGATAGACTGAGACATCGCATTGGATGTCAGCAATAGGAATAATACAGGTATAAATAGCCTGCTATCAGTTATAAATTTTGCCACGTAGGTATGTAGATTGTAGTTAGTTTATAAAAAAAATAGTTTGTGGCAGGTGTTATTGTAGGTGCGGTAAAGTGTTAAAATTCACCGATTTTTCACGGCGGCAAATCAAAAAAAAAAAAACAAAAACAAAATATTTACATGTTAAGAAATTGTTAAATTAAAAAAGTTCAAAAAATATCTCCAATTATATTTATATATTTTGTTTCTTTGCAAACTGAAATAAAAAGACTTCACAATGAAAGAGACAGGCATTTTCAAATCATTTTTAAATTTAGTGTTCGACATATTGTTGGTGTATATATGTTACACCATATGCCGTATATTATTCCTCACCTTAAATTATAGTTTTTACGAAGGCAAAATTTTAACAGACAATTTTTTTAACCTTGTAAAAGGCTCGTTGGTTTTCGACACTTCGGGAATATTATATACAAATATGATTTTTTTACTTTTGGCGCTATTTCCTCTGCACCTTAAAGAAAACAGTCCGACATATGCCAAAATTGTTAAAATCGTATATGTATCGATCAACACGCTCGGTATTATTGCCAACCTCTGCGATGTGGTATATTTCCGCTTTACAGGGCGTCGTACCACTGGAACAGTATTCAGCGAGTTTGGCAACGAGGACAATCTTTTTTCGATAATTTTTACTGAGGCTTTTCACTCGTGGTATCTGATTATTGCGGCTGTGATAATGGCTTTATTATTGATATTTTTATATAAGAATCCACTCAGCAACAAGCCTCTATACGGAATTCTTTCGTTTATAAAATATTACACGCTCAGAATAGTGTTTGTGCTAATCACCGTTGCCCTTTGTGCAATAGGCATGCGTGGTGGCATTGACCGTAGCACACGTCCCATAACGCTCAGCAACGCAAACCAATACATTACTTCGCCGGTGGAGGCTCCGCTGATTCTCAACACACCGTTCAGCATTATACGCACCATCAACAAAAAGCCTTTTCAAAACCCGAATTATTTTTCAGAAGAAGAATTAGAATCAATCTATACTCCTCTGCACCAACCAGTTGACAGCATTGTGGCAAACGCCAAAGGCAAGGGCAAAAACGTGGTGGTGTTTATCGTAGAAAGTTTTGCACGTGAGTTTATAAAAAGTTATAATCCCGACTCGCTCGGCGGCAACTATCAAAGCTACACTCCATTTGTTGACAGCCTGATGCAGCATAGTGTCTGGTTTATGAATAGTTATACCAACGGACGCAAATCTATCGACGGAATGCCGAGCGTGCTAAGCAGTATACCATATTTTATAGAACCGTTTTTTGTTACGCCAGCAGCACTCAACAACCTCAGCGGTATTGCCCGCGAACTTAAAAACGAGGGTTATTACTCCGCATTTTTCCACGGGGCAAAAAATGGGAGCATGGGCTTTCAGGCTTTCTCAAACGCCACAGGCTTCGACGACTATTTTGGACGCACTGAATTTGACCAAAGCAAGCGTTTTGGCGGTGAGGCAGAGTTCGACGGCTACTGGGCTATCTGGGATGAGCCTTTTCTTCAATATTTCTGTGCCGAGATGGGATTTTTTCAACAACCATTTGTAAGCGCAGTGTTTACAGCCACAAGCCATCACCCGTTTCAAATTCCCGAAAAATACAAAGGCAAGTTTCCCGAAGGCACTCTCGAGGTTCACAAATGTATAGGTTACACCGACTACGCCTTGCGACGTTTTTTTGAAGAGGCTAAAAAACAACCATGGTACAACAACACAGTTTTCGTTATCACCAACGACCATACTAATCTCACCGAACATCCTGAATATCAAACAGATTTAGGAGTATTCACGGGTCCTGTGATATTCTTCTCGCCTGGTGACCCAGATTTCAAAGGCTGCCACGAAGGGCTTGCTCAGCAAATCGACATTATGCCAACATTGCTCGGCTACCTCGGCTACAACCGCCCGTACATTGCATTCGGTCAGGATTTGCTCAACACTCCCAAAGAAGAAACCTTTGTGGTAAACTATCCCAACGGCGTATACCAGTTTGCCAAAAACGGATATGTAATTCAGTTCGACGGCGAAAAAACCACAGCCGTATACGCCCTCACCGACAAACTGATGCAAAACAACCTCATTGGCACCATTAACATCTCCGATATGGAACGCCAACTAAAAGCCATTATTCAGCAGTATATGAGCAGGATGAATGAAAACAGGATGGCGATCAATGATATTCAGTAAGTGAAACTGCTAAAAATATAGCCCAATACAATTTTTTTGAAAATTTTTAGCCTTTTTTGATACGCAGTAATTTTTTTTTGCGTAACTTTCAAACCTGAAAAAACAGGGGTGGCTTCTATCAAGTTCCACACCTTATATTATAGTAATATTAGTAGCAACAGCCGCGGACGGAAGATTGTCCGCCTTAAAACAGGTTTTATTAACGTTCGTAAAAAAACTATGGCATCAAAAGAACTGACACCCGACTATGTGTTTGAAACGAGTTGGGAAGTATGCAACAAGGTTGGCGGCATCCACACCGTCGTTTCTACCAAGGCGCAGACTATGAAAGAAAAATTCGGCGACCATTTGATAATGCTCGGTCCCGACATTTGGCGCAACAACGAAGAAAACCCTGAGTTCCGCGAAGACAAGACCCTCTTCTCCGACTGGAAACACACCCTTGAACGCAAGGGACAGCGCGTTAGAATTGGTCGATGGAATATTATCGGCGAACCTATCGTTATCCTCGTTGACTTTTCCTCCAACGTCCCCAAGAAAGACAAAATTTTCGCAGAATTGTGGGAAACCTACAAACTCGACTCCATTTCTGGCGACTGGGGATATATTGAGCCGGTGATTTTCGGATACACCGCCGGACAGGTAATCGAAAGTTTCTGCGCTTACAACCTCAAACCCGAAGACCGCGTTATAGCTCATTTCCACGAATGGATGACAGGTGCAGGTATTCTCTACATCGAAAAATACGCACCCGAAATTGCGTCGGTATTCACCACTCACGCCACATCAATCGGTCGAAGCATCGCAGGCAACGGTCAGCCGCTCTACGGACCACTCAAAAGTTACAACGGCGACGAAAAAGCACGTCAACTTGGTATGGTGGCTAAGCAGAGCTGCGAAAAACTCTCTGCCCTCACCGCCGACGGATACACCACAGTTAGCGACATTACCGCTCAGGAATGTTTGCAGTTTACCGAGCGCAAGGTTGACATCGTAACGCCCAACGGATTTGAAGACGGCTTCGTTCCCAAAGGCACTGTGTTCGACAAAAAACGCAAAGCCGCACGCGAGATTATGCTCAAAGTGGCTTCAAAAATGTTCAATCAGAAATTCACCGACAGCACCAAGATTCTTGGTACAAGTGGACGCTACGAATATAGAAACAAAGGTATCGACGTATTTTTGGACGCTTTGAAAAACATTCAGGACGGCGGCAAACTCAAGAACGACCTTCTGGCGTTTATTATGGTTCCCGCCAACAACTACGGCGCCCGTGAAGACCTCAAGAAAGCTCTCGCTGACGATTCGGTAACTGTTACCAACGACCAATACAACAAATACCTTACACACGGACTTCACCACGTAGAATACGACGCTATTGTAAACCGTGCTAAACAACTTGGTTTAGACAATAGTCCCGAAAACAAAATCAAATTGATTTTTGTTCCTTCGTATCTCAAAGGCGACGACGGCATTTTCAACGTTCCCTACTACGATTTGCTTATCGGTATGGACGTTACGGCATTCCCCTCATACTACGAGCCTTGGGGCTACACACCGTTGGAGAGCATCGCATTTAGCGTGCCCACCATCACCACCGACCTCGCAGGCTTTGGCAAATACACCGAAGGCATTATGCCCAAGGATTCAAAACCCGTTGTTGTGCTTCACCGCACCGACGAAAACTATCACGAAGTATGTCAGAAACTTGCCGATGCAGTGGTTGAATACGTATCTGCCGACAAAGCCACAGCCGAGAAAAACCGCAAGGCCGCATATCAGCTGTCGCAACAGTTCCTCTGGAAAAACCTTAACAAATTCTATATCAAGGCATACGCCGTTGCAATGGAGAGATCCAAACCGCGTGTCGACAATGCCGACTTTTCAAAATATTCATCAGAACCGTATAACATAAAAGAAATAAAAGTGAACAAACCAATTTGGAGAAACATTCAGGTTCAGCCCAACCTCTCAGGCAAATTTAAAGGCTTGGAAGAGATGTCTTACAACCTTTGGTGGTGCTGGAACTACGAAGCCGAAGAACTTTGGCAAACCATTGGCGAAGACGGCCTTTGGGAAAAGAGCGGACGCAACCCCATTTCGTTGCTCCGTATGGTAGACTTCAACCGTCTTACAGTATTAGAAAACGACCCCGACTTCCTTGCTAAATACGAAGCCGTTTACGCAAAATTCCGCGCCTATATGGACGACAAGAAAAACGCCAAAGGCCCGAGCGTAGCTTACTTCTGCATGGAGTACGGTATCAACGACTCGCTCAAAATTTTCTCGGGCGGCCTCGGCATCCTCGCAGGCGACTACCTCAAAGAGGCATCTGACTGCAATGTGGATATGTGCGCTGTTGGCTTGCTCTACCGCTACGGATATTTCCGTCAGAGACTGTCGGTACACGGCGACCAGATTGCCGAAGACGTTCCGCAAGACTTCCGTATGCTGCCCATCACCGCTGTTAAAGACCAAGACGGCGAACAGATGGAAGTACAAGTTGCATTCCCCGGACGTAAACTCCGCGCTAAAGTTTGGAAGGCTGCTGTTGGTCGTATCGACCTATACTTGCTCGACACCGACTTTGAAGGCAACTGGGACGAAGACCGCTGGGTAACTCACCACCTTTACGGAGGCGACCGCGAAAACCGCTTGAAACAAGAGATGCTTCTCGGCGTTGGCGGTATCCGCGCACTCAAAAAACTTGGAATCACAAAGCAAGTTTACCATATGAACGAAGGCCACGCTGCCCTTATGGGTATCGAACGCCTCAACAACTTGATTCAAGAACACAACTTCACATACACCGAGGCATTGGAGATTGTTCGTGCATCTACATTGTACACCACACACACACCTGTACCCGCAGGTCACGATGCATTCCCCGAGGATATGATTCTTACCTACATGGGTCACTATCCCGAGCGTTTGAATATGTCGTGGAAAGACTTCCTCGCACTTGGCAAACCCAATGTCGACGATCACGGTCAGGAGTTCAACTTCTCTTACCTTGCTTGCAAACTCTCGCAAGAGGTAAACGGTGTATCAATGCTCCACGGTGAAGTTACAAAGAAAATGTTTAACTATATGTGGGACGGCTACTATCCGCAAGAACTCAACATCGGATACGTTACCAACGGTGTACACTATCCCACTTGGGCAGACAAAGACTGGCAGAAATTCTACGAGAAGACCTTCGACAAGAAGTTCCTCAAAGACCAGAGCAACGAATCTATCTGGAACGCTATTCAAAAGGTAGACGATGCCGAAATTTGGAAAATGCGTCAGAAAAAACGTAAAGACCTTATCGACTATATCAAGAAACGTCTTGATTACGACTGGATTCGTCGTCGCGAAGACCCCACTCAGTTGGTTAAGATTAAAGACAACCTCAACGAAAACGCTTTGACAATCGGTTTTGCTCGTCGTTTTGCTACATACAAACGTGGCAACCTCTTGTTTACCAACTTGGAAATGCTTTCTAAGATTGTCAACAATACAGAGCGTCCCGTACAGTTTATCTTTGCTGGCAAGGCTCACCCTGCCGACGGTGGTGGACAAGGCATTATCAAGCAGATTACCGAATATGCAAAACGTCCCGAGTTTGTAGGCAAGATTCTCTTCCTCGAAGACTACGACATTTCGCTTGCAAAACGTTTGGTTTCAGGCGTAGACATTTGGTTGAACACACCTACCCGTCCGCTCGAAGCATCTGGAACATCAGGTATGAAAGCCGTAATGAATGGTGCTATCCACTACTCGGTACTCGATGGATGGTGGGTAGAAGGCTACCGTCCCGACGGAGGCTGGTGCTTGCCGCAAGAGCGCAGCTATCAGGAACAGAACTTCCAAAACGAGCTAGACGCTGCCACAATCTACCGTACAATCATTGAGGACATTTGTCCTAAGTTCTACACACGCAACGCCAAGGGCGTTCCCGAGCAATGGGTAAGCGTTATCAAGAACTCTATCGGACATATCGCTCCTAACTTCACAATGAAACGTCAGCTCGACGATTACTACGAGCGTTACTACAACAAACTTGCTAAGACAGGCGAAAAAGTTAACGCCAACGACTACGCAATTGCCCGCGAACTTGCCGCTTGGAAACACAAGATAATGGCAAACTGGGACAAGATTGTGATAGAGAAACTCAACTTCTGCGACATTGTACGAGACCCGTTGTACATGGGTGAGGAATACTTCGGTGAAGTAGTTGTAGACCTTGGCGCACTCAGCCCCGACGAAGTAGAAATCGAAATGGTGGTTACCGAGTCGGCACAAGATGGCAGCACCAAGATACTCGCTGTAAAACCGCTCACAATGCAGAAACATACCGGACGTTTCACACATTACAGCATCGAAATGATACCTGCGAAACCAGGCAACTTTAACTATGGTTTCCGTCTCTTCCCCAAAAACAAGAACCTTTCGCACCGTTGCGACTTCGCTCTTGTTAAGTGGTTGTAATTGACAAGCAGCATTTATCAATAATAAAAATCCCCTCCGGCATTTCCGGAGGGGATTTTTTTATCCAGCAGTTATTAGAAGGATAATACCATAATCATACAAATCAAACTACTATCTCAAATAAACACTACACTTACAACTACACACTATCTATCAAATACAATAAAAAAAGCCTACACGTTTGTGCAGGCTTTTTTTATATAGAGTTGGTCTAATTATTATTCAACAACAGATTTGAAAGCGTCGTCTTCGAAGTACTGGAGGAATTCTTCGTCAGTTTTAGCGTAATCTTTCCAAGCAGCATCCTTAGAGCAAGCGTTTTTCAAGTTGCTGATAGCTTCGTCTTTGCTACCGCTCTTAGCAGCGATAACTGCTTTGAGGTAGTCAACAGCAGCTTCTTCGCTATCAACGCTGTTGATAGTAGATTTAGCACCACCGTTGTTCTTGTTGAGAAGTTCAGCAAGTGATTTGTTGAAAGAAGGATTAGAACCGAAGTTGCTTACAGCCTGAGCGTATTCAGCATTCTTGATGTTGAGAACACCGAGGTTGTATCCAGCTTCTTCGCTACCACCCAAGTTTTTAGCTTTGGTGAAGTAATCTTTAGCTTTCTCTTCGTCACCGTTAGCGAGGGCGAGAACACCAAGGTTGTTGTAAATAGCGCCTTCGTTGCTGTTGAGTTCGAGAGCTTTGTCAAGATTTGTCTGAGCTTTGCCAAGTTCGTTCTTAGCGATGTAAGCGTTGCCAAGGTTGTTGTAACCTCTCCAATCCTCAGGGAAACGGCTTACGTAGTTTTCAAGAACGTTGATTTTGGTATCGAGGTCGGCCTGTTTGCTTGTAGAAGAGTAGAGAGCCTCGTCTTGAGTAAGTTCGTCGGGATTAGAACCAGCGAGTTTAACGATTTCGTCTTCTGTTTTTTCAGCAGACTGGCAGATAGCTTTGATTTCAGAACGACGGAGTTTGGGAAGAATGTCGCTCTTAAGTTCTGTATAAGCCTCAGAAATGTTCTTGATTTCACGTTCACGAACGGTAGGATCAGAGTACATAGAAAGAACACGGAGAATAAGGGCTTTATCTTTGAGTTCAGAATTTTCAGTAGCCTTGCGGAAACCTTCCCAGTCCTCAGCCTGAGTTGTCTGACGTTGGATGAAGTTGTCGTTTTGAGTGCCTTCAACTTTCTTCAATTGATTCTTAACGAAGTTAACCGAGTTTTTACCACGACCTTCAACGAGGTTAGAGTTCATATCCTCAGGACCATCAGGAGAAGCGTAAGAAGCAATCTGGATAGATTTGAGGTCGGTGTTAGCATCGTTAGCGATATCAGTTACAGCCTGAACGAAAGCTTTAACATCGTTTTTCTTCTGCTCAGCAGCGGTCATGTCAGACTTCTGCATGGGGAAGTAAACGGTGAGGTCTTTTGTAGTTTCGCTGCTGGTAGGCTTCGGAACTTTTGCATCAATTGTACGACCAGTAGCTGCTTCGCCGTTGTCAACTTTTAATCCTTCTTCTACGAGAAGAGGAGTAACGATAACACCGTCACCAATTTTGAACGATGTTACGTCAACAGACTCACCGTTTTTGGTAGCTTTGAAAGAAAGCATCAAATCAGATTTTTTGAAAGCAGGATCGTAATCGATGGTATCTTTATAAGTGTAAGAACCACCAGCTTTGTAGTTAATTGTAGGATTGTTGTCCTTTACCTTCTCACCCTGAAGGGTTGTGCTCTTGAATTTTACTTCCTTTGTTTCAGTAGCCGAACTCAACGAAGGAGTGCAGATCAAGTAAGCGTTTTTGTCAAAATATTTAGCGGGGAATGTTACCGTAATGCTTACGGGAACTTTGCCTGCATGCATCTCCAACGGCTGGGGTTGGATGTTACGTTGAATGGTGTTGGCGTTATCAGCCATCTTTTTCAAACCGTTACAGCCTGTTGCAACAAAGGCTGTGGCTATCATAAGTGCCAGATAGTTAACAGTTACTTTTTTCATAATTATTAAATTATATTAATTATTAAATATTAATGTTAGCGCAAAGTTAGTACTATTTTTTGATTAGTACAAATTCTTTTAGATTTTTTTGCAAATAAATTTTCAATATTTTTTTTGAATGCAACTCTTTAAAATGTTTTGCCTGTCCGCACCGCTCGATGATCAAGGCTACAGCCTATTATATAGCCAATTATCATACCCGAAGCCACGCAAATAAGAAACTGTCCCGATATCAAACCGGCGAGAGCTCCTACTGCCAAACCGCCCATTGTGTAAAGAGGCATAAAAATTCCTTTTCGCTTGTAGCCGTGGGCAGTGGCGAGGTGTGATGTGTATACCGAGAGACGTTGCTGAAACTCGGTGCGTCCAGTGCTACCGTTGTTGAGCATTTTAGGATAGCTTTCGGCAAGATTGGCCATGTCGGAAAGCAATTCGGTGCAATGTGCACACGTAGCGGATTCCTTTTCCACATAATCGACACACTTTGCAAAAGTGTCCACCTCAAAAAAAGTATAGTCTTTTTTGTAAATTTCGCCGCGGTGTCTTGCTATAATATCCTTTATTTCCTGTGCTGTGGACATTGATAATGTGTTTTTAAACGTTGCAAAGTTACTTTTTTTTTAATACAATAACAAAATTTTTGTATTTTTGCGCCAAAACAACACATTATATATAATAGTGAAAATAACTTTTCTTGGAACGGGTACTTCGTTAGGCGTGCCGATAGTGGCATGTCCATGTCCTGTTTGTGCTTCTGCCGACAGCCGCGACAAGCGTATGCGTTCGTCGGTGTTGATAGAAACCAAAGATAAGAATATCATTATCGACACAGGTCCTGATTTCCGCACCCAACTATTGAACAATGGTATAAAACGTGTTGACGCTATACTCATAACTCACCAACATCGCGACCATCTCGCAGGATTAGATGATATTCGCACCTTTAATTATATGCAAAAGTGTGCTATGCCTGTTTTTGCCAACTATCTCACAGTTGACAGCATCAGACGCGATTTTTACTATTGTTTTGGTGAACCGCGATATCCCGGTGTGCCTGAAATTGAGTTGCACAATGTGGGTAGCGACCCGTTTGATGTGCTCGGAATTAAAGTTACTCCAATCAATGTGTTGCACTACAAACTGCCAGTTCTCGGATTTCGCATCAACGATTTTACATACATAACCGACGCAAGCCACATAGACGATTCGGAGATAGAAAAAATGTCAGGCAGCAAGATACTTGTTGTTAATGCGCTACGCAAAACAGAGCACATTTCGCATTTTTCGTTACCCGAAGCGTTAGAGGTGATAGCCAAAGTTAAGCCCACTCATGCGTACCTCACCCATATAGGACACGAAATGGGTTTTCATGCCGAAACCGATGCAACTTTGCCCGAAGGTGTGCACTTGGCCTACGATGGTCTCTGCATAGAATGTTAACGAGTGCGATATTCAGCCACTTTGAAAATGCCGTCTTTAATAATAATTTTGGTCAGCATTGATTTGTAGAGCGAGGCTTCGGTGTTGGGTGCATCTTTTTTGCAAGAAAAAACTCCTGCATTAATAATTAAGGTGTCGCCAGATACAACCCCTTCGCCCTCTGTTTTGCAGTAGAGAAACTCGTCGTTGTGGGAAGGACGGCGCATTTCGTAAAAACCATCCTCGAAATCAACCTCGTTGGTACTTTGGTGCTCTTTAATCGCAGTTACAAACACTGCTTGGGCAGCAGCATCAACAGCCGCCTTGTCGATTTTTACAAGGTAATCCTTTCTACCTTCTTGAAATTTTTCGGGACACACCTTATATAAATGCAATACGGCGTAATCGATTTTGGTTATGTCATCAGGACCAGTGACATCAAAATCGACAGTATAAACCTCAGCTAACGAGGTAAGTAACGAATCAACAGTGGCAATTTCTTTTTCGCCTACCGACAGACCGCATCCTGAAATAGCTACTGCAACGGCTGCGGAACAAACAAGTAAAAATTTTCTGATCATAACAATACATTATTTAATAGTGCAAATATACTTAAAAATGACAAATTATCAAAATGGTTTTTAATCTTATATTATCTTATAACACATTTGGTTCATTATTAATTAAAACAAATTTAAACGGACAAATATTGCAGGGTGAAAAATAGTGCGTATCTTTGCAGTGCAAAACAAAAGGAAGACGCGGCAACAAAACCACCGCAAAATAAAAAGGTCTTTTGATTTTAGCAATGATCTTTGAAACATTACTACTAAATCAATTAAAATCAAACATTTACTTGGACAAAAAATAAGTGTTAAAAATACATTTATTAAATGTATATCCAAAGTAAAAAACAACCTACGGTTTTAAGTATTGGTAAAGAATACACAACAAGCGAAACCAATACACACCGCAAACGTAAAGAATAGTGGATTTAGAAAAACAACCGAATCCATTATAAAAAAATAGGATATAAGAATAGTAAATATAAAGAGGTTTAATTAAAAATTGAGCAAAATGAAGAAGATTAATTTAAAGAAGATTATGGCGACGGCCGTTATGCTCAGCGTCGCATTTGTAAATCCGGCAAACACTTACTGCAATGTTAAAGCCGACACTCTCAAAGAGTACGCAATTGATAATGCAATCATGCCGGAAGTTGAAACAGTAGAAGAAGGTCTTGCAGTAGAAGACTGGATGATGGACGCTTACACATACGATGAAACAGCGCTCCGCATCGAAAATTGGATGTTAGCAGCCGAAACAACAGTAGCAGAAAACAACCTTGAAGTTGAAGGCTGGATGTTAGAAACAGAGGCTATCGCCGAAACACCCCTTGCAGTAGAAGCTTGGATGGGCACGGCAGAAATAGTCAAAGGCGAAAGCGAATTATCCATTGAAGATTGGATGCTTAAGGCCGACGAAACTACTGAAGCTCCCCTCGAATTAGAGGCTTGGATGTTTTAAACAACACAAAATCAGATGAAAAAGTTTCCGACACAGGGTCGGAAGACATTCGGTTCCAAAGGGGAACCGAGTGGGACGTTAGGCGGGCAAAACCGCTTTTTTTGTGTCCATACTCAAACACAACAGCAAAAGGTTTATACTCTATAAACCAATTATTTACCTATACAGAAATTTTTGAAAATATTACCGAGCACCTCGTCGGTGGTAATCTCGTCGCCGGTGATGTCAGCAAATGCACGCAATGCGTCGCGGATATCTTGCGAAACAAATTCGCCCGAAAGTCCCGAAATCAAGGCAGTTTCGGCACGTTCGATAGCGGCAAGTGCTTCTGAAAATATTGTATAATGCCTTTCATTGGTCAAAATCACCTCGTCTTCGTTGAAATCTGCCACGCCAAGGTTTGAAATTTTAGTAAACAACTCATCGAGATTGGTTTTATGCTTGGCAGAGATTTTTACCACACCCACGCCATCGGGTAGAGATGTAACGTCGGCATCGGGATAAACATCTGATTTATTTACTACTGCAATAACTTTTTCGCACGGAAAACCATCGGGTATAATGTCGGCAAACTGACGGTGGATATCATCGGCAGGATTAAGCACAATAAGTACAATCTCTGCCTTAGAGATAGCGGCTTTGGCACGGTCGATTCCAAGTTTTTCGATAGTGTCGTTGGTTTGACGAATACCGGCAGTATCTATTAATCTGTAAGTTACACCATTTATATTCAAGTAATCCTCCAACACATCGCGGGTAGTTCCGGGAATGTCAGAAACTATTGCACGCTCGTCGTTTAAAAGCGCATTCAAAAGGGTTGATTTTCCAGCGTTTGGTTCGCCGCATATCGCCACGGGTATGCCGTTTTTGATAGCGTTGCCCAATTTAAACGAACCTACAAGACGGTTGAGATATGATTTTGTTTCTGTTAAAATATCCTTCAACTGCGTACGGTCGGCAAACTCCACATCCTCTTCTGAGAAATCAAGTTCCAACTCCATAAGCGATGTAAACTTCAAAAGTAAATCGCGCAAACGTTTAATTTCCAAAGTTATACCGCCACGCATTTGAATTACGGCAATATCGTGCTCAGCCTTCGACTTAGAGGCAATCAAGTCGGCAACCGCCTCAGCCTGCGAAAGATCCATCTTGTGATTTTGAAATGCACGGCGTGTAAACTCACCGGGTTTGGCAAGTTCTGCACCGTTTTTTACGAGCAGACGTAGTATTTCGCTTTGTATATAAGTGCTTGCATGACAAGATATTTCGGCAACATTTTCGCCGGTGTAGGAATGTGGCGCACGATACACCGAAACCACCACACGATCTACCTCATTGCCATTATCGCCTATTATAAAGCCATTGTAGATACGGTTTGGCTCGGCATCCACAATAGAAAACCCCTTGCGCAAGGGACGGAAAATTTTATCTAATATATATAAGGTGTCGTTTCCCGAAACCCTAAGCACTGCAATTGCGCCTCCGCGCCCTGTGCATATCGCTGATATGGTGGTATTTTTAAGCATTGTTATCTCTTTAATATCAAATAAATCGCTGGGCGTTTGTCGATGTCAATCTTGGTGGTTTTCCATTGCGAAACGGGCTGCGTAAGGATATACTCGGTACTTAAAGTAATATTGCAAGCAACGGTCAGCAATGTATTGGGCGATAATGCATTACAAAGTGTTTCAATAAAGGCGTTGTTGCGGTAGGGAGTTTCGATAAATATCTGCGTTTGGTTAAGTTGGGCAGAACGCTCCTCCAACTTTTTAATCATCTTGCCGCGCTCGGGATTTTTTACAGGGAGATAGCCGTTGAATGCAAAACTCTGACCGTTTAACCCGCTTGCCATCAACGAAAGAAGTATGCTCGAAGGTCCTACCAACGGCACAACTTTAATACCGCATCGATGAGCTGCACGGGCTACATCTGCACCCGGGTCGGCTACTCCTGGACATCCTGCCTCAGATATTACGCCAAGGTTGTTGCCCTGATTTACAATATCAAAATATACCGAATAATCAAAACCCTTGTTGTGCTTATCCATCTCGTAGACAGTAATCTGCGGCAGCAACTCTCTCATTCCCAAAGAAATGAAATAATGCCGTGCGGTTTTTGCATTTTCGGCAATAAAATACCTAAGACTGCGGATAGTTTCAAGCACAAAAGGAGGCAAGAAAACAGAGTTTTCCACATCGCCAAGGTTCATCGGAACCATATATATTATGCCTTTATTCTGTGCCATCAGAATCAAGTTTAGAATCTTGTGAAATTGTCGCTTTGCTGGCGTCGGATTCTGTTGCAGATTCGTCGGCAACAGGCTGTTCCGTTTCTGGTGCTTTTTTCTTTTTCTTATCCTTTTTTGATTTCTCCTTTTTAACCTTAGGCTGAGAATCCTTAATATTAACCGCCTTAGTAGTGTCGGAAACAGTGTTTAGCGAGTCAGAAAGCAATTCAAGATCGGACACTAATGTATCCTGATCGGTTTTCAACTTTTTGGTAGCGTATTTTTCCTCCCCAAAAGGTACGAAATAATGAAGCCCTATACCGAAAGATTTTGGGATAGTGGTATTAAACAGAGCAATTCCTTCAAAATGCATAAGTTTAGACATGCCAATTTTAGCGCGACCCGTAAGCTGAAAAACTCCTACCTTAGTGGCAATTGCAAAACCCGCCTCACCTAACAAGCCAAATGTAACACGATTGAAATCAGACATATAAAGTTTTGAAAAACCATTCGACATAACAGTTTCGGGAGTGGTTTCTGGGTCGGGAGCGTCAATGAGGACATTAACATAAGGGCCCAAAGCGCCAACAATGTGAAAGGCGTGTTTGCCAATATCCAGCTGCATAAGAATGTCAGCCGACACATATGTTAAATCTTGACGATAAAAAATATTAGCAATAGTGTCGTTTTTGAATCCAAAAGCACTTTTCTCGAAATTTAACTCGCCTTGAAACCCTATCGGCCCGAGCTCAAAATGCTTAATCGCCACACCGCCGCCATAACCGCTCTCAAGCGTTTGCAAACGGTTCAATTCAGCGCTATCGGTTGAGAGTTTTGTAAGAGTATAATAGCCCTGCAATCCAACGAGGGTCTGACCATTGATACCAACCGTCAACGATAACGATATAATAAGTAATAAAAGAATCTTTCTCATGCCATAAAACAATTTCGGCTGCAAAGATACTAAATAATTAAATCTTCCACGCCAATTTTGGGAACATAATGCACACCGTCGTTGCGGTAGTACTTGTGACTGTCGTCGGGAGCGATGCGCACCAATTCAAACTTTTCGGCAGATTTGCCAATGGCAAGCACAGCCAAGGCACGGTATGGAAGATTTAGTTCCTCACGGATAACTTTCTCATTAAAAGCAAATATAATCAATCCATTTAAACCAATTTCTACGGCTTTGAGCAACATACTTTGCAACGAAATGCCAAGGTCGGTATAAAGGCAAGGGTCGGGCTCTTTGTCGGCACAGACAATTATATAGGCAGGCGGCTCAGTACCTTCAAACGGCAGATGAAGTTCGGGCAAAGCACCGCCCATCTTGATGTTTTTCAGCACTTTATTAGTATTATCGCCAGTTACAATACGAAAACGCAAAGCCTGTTGGTTTCGGGCAGATGGTATTTTTGTATTAACTGCCACAATACGGCGGAGAACCTCATCAGACACCATTACATCGCGGTTGTAGCCACGCACGCTTCGGTTTTTCTCCAAAAGGCGGTCGAGCGAAAAGGTAGATTTATGCGTTTTTTTAGGGTTTCCAAAAACCTCTTCGTAACGATTTTCTAAATAATTATCCGCCATAGTGTTATGGTTGGTATGAAGGAGGAATTACTGGCTGAGCGTTGTTGGCTGATTTGTCGTTACACTTGACGTAGAGTAGCGATTGTAGCAATATTCCAAACGAAATAGCAGGTATGATACCAATAACCGTGCTGCTAAGTACCGACTGAATGGCGTAAACAATAATAAACGATATTAGTACTGGTTTCCAATTAGGCTTAACAAGTTCCAGCGAATGTTTCATACAATCGAATATGCCAAGCTCAGGATGGTCGATAATGGCGTAACTTACAAACGAGAAGAAAAACATCAATATCAAACCAGGTATAACACAGAGACCTATACCAACAGCAGCTGCAAGCATAACAAGAAACATAGCGGCAATAATACGTAAATACGTTGAGACAGGAAGGAGGAAATCCTTGGGCTCAGGGTTTTCGCCACGGCAAATTTTGATACAATAGTTTTGGGCACCGTAAGTGAACATAGTAACAGCAACAATAAAGACAATATAGGCAATAACAATAGGTAACCACGATGAAATATCAACGGATGACCCATTGTGTGCTGCTTTTATCGCACCCATAAAAAGAAAGAAATAGACTGCAAAAAACACAGCCATAGGCAAAAAATACCCTAACAACGATGCCACACACAATGGTTTCCAACGCTGCACGAACTTATTCCAAGTTTCGCTAAGAAGTTCTTGAATATCAATCTCTTGCATAATTAAAATTAGAATTTAGTTATTTAATTAGTAAAACTTCTGCAAAGATAAAAAATTTTGGTCATCAACAACACAGTTTATAAAAAAAATTTAATAATTTTGTGGGTAGTATTAACCATATTAATTTTATAAAAAATGAAAAAAGTAATCATCATAGTCTCAGTAGTGTTGGTATTGGCATTAACACTTTTTGTATATTTTAGATACTATTGGACATTTGCCGACGGCTACAAAGAAGGCCAGCTCAACAACATAATGTGCAAAGGCTACATATTCAAGACCTACGAGGGCAAACTCATTCAGTCGGGCTACAAAGGCGGCGGATCGGGCGTACAGAGCAACGAATTTGAGTTTTCTGCCACCAAAGAAGTAGGCAAATTTCTTGAACAGTTGGAAGACGTAAGCAGCAAAAACATTAAACTGCACTACAAAGAATACAACAACTCGCTGCCTTGGCGTGGATTTAGCAACTTTGTGGTAGACAGCGTGATAATACTCAACACAATACCTGGCGGCGGCGCACAAAAAGCCGACAAAACAGAAGAGCCTCCCGTACTCTAAAACATTATGAGCAGCAGCAAAAACAAGGAGTTGCAAAAACTCCGCGAAAAGGTTAAGCACGGCGGCGGCGAGCAGGCATTAGAAAAACAGATGGCGCTCGGCAAACTATCGGCACGTGAGCGCATTATCGACCTTTTGGACAATGATTCGTTTCAAGAGTACGATATGTTTGTACAAAACTCCACAGCCGTGTTTGAAGACGACCGCAAAGAGATTCTCGGCGACGGCGTTATCACAGGCACTGGCACTATCAACGGTATGCCCGTATGCATTTATGCTCAGGACTTTACCGTGGCAGGTGGTTCGCTCGGAATGATGCACGCCAAAAAGATTATCAAGATTATGGACCGCGCACTCAAAATGCGTGTGCCATTAATCGGTATCAACGACAGCGGTGGCGCACGTATCCAAGAGGGTATCAACTCGTTGGCAGGTTACGGCGAAATTTTTTACCGCAACACTATGGCGTCGGGCATTATACCGCAGATTTCGGTTGTGCTTGGTCCTTGCGCAGGCGGAGCAGTCTACTCCCCTGCCCTAACTGATTTTGTGTTTGTGGTAAACAAAATTTCAAAAATGTTTATCACTGGTCCTGAGGTAATACGCACTGTATTAGGCGAAAAAATCTCTGCCGAAGACCTCGGTGGCGCAAAGGTGCAGAGCCAGATTTCGGGTAACGCGCATTTTTTTGCACAATCAGAGTTGGAGTGTTTCGACCAAATAAAACGTCTGCTGCAATATATTCCTCAAAACAACAGAGTTAAGGCATTCACAGCCGACCCTCTCCCACCCCGCCGCAACGACATCGAAAACATTATTCCACAAGACCCGCGCGAGGCTTACGACGTAAGAAACATCATAGAATGTATCACCGACAATAGCGAATTTATGGAAATCCGTTCGGGTTTTGCACCTAACGCTGTGGTAGGTTTCGGACGTATCAACGGCGAAAGCACGGCTTTTGTGGCAAACCAACCTGCCGTAATGGCTGGCGTTTTAGACGTTGACAGCAGCGACAAGATTTCGGCATTCGTACGTTTTTGCGATGCGTTTAATATTCCCATTGTTACGCTTGTAGACCTTCCGGGATACCTTCCGGGCGTAGACCAAGAGCACGCCGGCATTATCCGCCACGGTGCAAAAATTCTCTACGCATATTCGGAGGCTACTGTGCCAACGGTTACAGTAATCTTGCGCAAGGCTTACGGCGGAGGCTATATTGCAATGAACAGCATTCACCTTGGAGCCGACTCGGTATTTGCTTGGCCTGATGCCGAAATATCAGTAATGGGTCCCGAAAGCGCAGTTAACGTAATTTTCCGCAAAGAACTAATGGCAGCCGAAAACCCCGAAGATGTACGCCAACACAAGATTCAAGAATACAAAAAGAAATTTGCAAGTCCCTACGTGGCAGCAGGAATGGGTTACATCGATGCAGTGATAGAACCCTCCGAAACCCGCACAATGATAGCCCACGCCCTCAAAGTGTCGCAAGGCAAAATCAAATCCGCCCCCGACAAAAAACACGGACTAATACCGATGTAATTGAGAATTGACAGTTGACAATTGAAAATTGAAAATTGAAAATTGACAATTATGAATTATGCATTATGAATTACGAATTACTAACCATAGGCGGCACAGACTATAAAACCACGCTGACGGAGAAGTTTAAAAACCGTCGGCCGTGGCAAAAGCCTGTCTACAATCGTGTTGTATTGCAGATGCCGGGCAAAATCACCAAGATATTCATCACCCCCGGACAGCAGATAAAGCCGGGCGACCGTCTGTTTGTATACGAAGCAATGAAAATGCGCAACGTTATCTACGCCCAAACCTCCGGCACTATCAAAACCATCAACGTATCCGAAGGCGAAGATGTAGGCAAAAACTTTGTGCTGGCTGAGATGGAATAGACCCTACCTCACTCCTATATACTTATGCATCTGTGCGCTAACCTTCCACACGGGATGTTTGAGCACATAATCGAATATCAATTGTATAGATTGCTGACGGCTGTCCCATTCGGGTTGAAGCACAAGCACACATTCGGCAGCGGCTTTGGCGGCGCATTGTTCGGCAAAAGCAAAGTCGTCGGCAGAGGAGATTACCACTTTTAGTTCATTCGCCTGCTCCAAAACCTCGTCTAATGGAGGATGATGTTTTTTGGGCGAAAGGCAAATCCAATCAAAACTACCAGTAATATGATGAGTGCCTGATGTTTCGAGCCACACCGAGAGGCATTTTTGTTCTAAACGTTCGCACAAAGGGGCAAGATTATGCATAAGTGGTTCTCCGCCTGTGATAACCACATTAGGCGAAGGGTTAGCGGCGGCACGTGCTGCAATATCGTCCACAGAGCAGAGTTTAGCATTATTCTCATTCCACGACTGCTTGGTATCGCACCACGGACATTTTACATCGCATCCCGCAAGCCTTACAAAATACGCCGCGCTTCCGGAATTAATGCCTTCACCTTGAATGGAGTAAAATTCTTCGATAATGGGGAGTAGAATATGATTGTCTGTTGCCATAATTAATTGTTGCTTTGAAGGATATTCAAAAATTGTTTTAATCCACATATTTATATGGTGTACGTAAATGTTCTTTAAGGATTGCCTCGTTTTTTTGATTATCCCATTTACCTTCGTCCCATAATTGGTCAATTGCGTCATCTATTTTGCGGGCGTAATAATCGCAGACCACTTTGCGTAATTCTGCTACTTGATCCTCCGTTTTAAAATGACCCAAAAGACGCAAAAAATCCATCTGCGCTGCGTTAAGACCTACTGAAACTTCCATAAAATCAAATTAAACTTTTTGCAAAAATAACGAATTGTAATAAAAAAGCAAAACTAATATATTATTAAGGTTATTATCTTTAATCAGTTTTTGAATTTTTTTGTTGAATTTTGGCAAAGGTATAAAAGAATTGAGATTATGCAAAACAAAAAAATCCCCTTTTTTAGGTATTGCCTTACGCTCAATTATCGCTATTTTTGCACCTTGAAAATAATGCTGTAAAAATGAACCTAAGCGAAGTAGAAATCGACCAAAAGGCCGTAATAACCAAAATCAAAGGACGCGGAACATTCCGCAAAAGAGTAATGGAAATGGGTTTTGTTAAGGGCAAAACCGTCCACGTTATCAAACAGGCTCCCCTCAACGACCCTATCGAATACGAAATTATGGGCTACCACCTGTCGCTCCGCCGCAAGGAGGCCGAAATGATTGAGGTGGTATCGATGGAACATATTGTGGAGGCTGCCGCCAACCAAACCGAAAACCTTACTATCGAGGAGGTTATCAAAAACGAGGTGGAAGACCACGGACGCATTGTCAATGTGGCTCTTGTGGGTAATCCCAACTGCGGCAAAACCACTTTCTACAACTACGCTTCGGGCAGCAAAGAGCGCGTGGGCAACTACTCTGGCGTTACCGTTGATGCCAAAACAGCCAAATTTGAATACGAGGGTTACACCATCAACATCACCGACTTGCCTGGAACCTACTCGCTTACAGCATATTCTGCCGAAGAAATCTACGTGCGCAAATTTATCACCGAGCAAAATCCCGATGTGATTATAAATATGGTAGATGCGTCGAACATAGAACGTAACCTCTACCTCACCACGCAACTTATCGACCTTGACGTAAAGGTGGTTGTGGCGCTCAATATGTACGACGAAGTGGAGGCTCGCGGCGACAAACTCGACTACATCTCGCTCGGGCGTATGCTCGGCATTCCATTTGTGCCAGTGGTAAGCAACAAGGGGCGCGGTTTTGGCGTGCTGTTCGACACCGTGATACGCGCTTTTGAAGATAAGTCGCCCACAATCCGCCACATACACATCAACTACGGTCACGACATCGAAAACTCCATCAAAGAGATTCAAGAAAAGATATTTATCCACAACGACAACGCCATTTTGTCGCGTATTCCGTCGCGCTTTATGGCTCTGAAACTCTTGGAGAAGGATGCCGACATCAAAAAAATAGTGCTTACCAACACCATCGAGGGCGAGCACAGCCACAATACCTACAAAGGGGGATTTGAAACCAACGAGCACCGCACCACCCACACCGATGCGCCAAGTTGCATTATCGAAGAAACCGACCGTCAGATTGCATCGCTCGAAGATGCTTACAAAAACGACACCGAAAGCCTCATCACCGACACCCGTTACGGTTTTATAGCCGGCGCGCTCAAAGAGACTTACACCGTGGGGCACACCGACACCCGCAAGTTTACCGACCGTATCGACCGTGTGCTTACCCACCGCATCTGGGGTATGCCTATTTTCTTATTAATCATTTTCTTAATGTTTGAGGTAACGTTTATCCTCGGCGACTACCCTATGCAATGGATCGAATCGGGCGTGGAATTTCTCGGCGACCTAATGCACGGTGTTCTGCCCGACGGTGCGCTCAAAGACCTCATCTGCGACGGCATAATCGGCGGCGTGGGCGGCGTAATTGTCTTTTTGCCAAACATTGTGCTCTTGTTTATGTTTATCTCAATAATGGAAGACAGCGGATATATGGCTCGTGTGGCATTTCTCACCGACCGTATAATGCACAACATTGGTCTGCACGGCAAATCGTTTATCCCCTTGATAATGGGCTTTGGCTGCAACGTACCCGCAGTAATGGCAACACGCACGCTCGAAAACCGTTCAGACCGGCTTCTCACCACGCTTATAAATCCTTATATGAGTTGCTCGGCGCGTCTGCCTGTGTATGCAGTAATGGCAGGAGCGTTTTTTGCCAACCATCAGGGCTTGGTAACGTTCAGCGTATATGGCGTGGGTGTGCTTATAGCCGGACTAACAGCCATACTTTTGCGCAAAACCACATTCAAAAGTCAGGACGCACCTTTTGTAATGGAACTTCCCCCCTACCGCTTCCCCACCGTCCGCAGCGTATTAAAACACATGTGGGAAAAGGCTCAGCAGTATCTTAAAAAAATGGGTGGCGTAATATTGATAGCATCTATAATAATTTGGGTGCTTGGATATTTTCCGCAGCACACCGAAGAAACCGACCGCATAGAGGCTCAGATAGCACAGGCACAGGGCAACGATTCGCTTGTGGCAGAACTCGAAATAGAACTTGCCTACGCACATCAAGAAGGCAGCATAATAGGACGCCTCGGCAAATTTATCGAACCTGTAATCGCGCCCCTCGGTTTCAATTGGAAAATGGGCGTAAGCATCATCACCGGCGTAGCCGCCAAAGAGATAGTGGTATCCACAATGGGCGTGCTCTACCACGGCGACGGCGAAGACACAGCCTCGCTATCCGAAAAACTTGTGAGCGACACCTCCACCGACCCTCTCACCCCTGCGCAAGCCTACGGCTTTATGCTCTTTGTGCTCATCTATATGCCCTGCATAGCCACCGCCGTAGCCATCCGCAAAGAAACTGGCTCTCGCAAATGGATGTGGCTCTCAATAGGTTACAGCGTAGCATTAGCGTGGATAGTGGCTTGGGTGGTGAATATGATATGGGGATAAGGAATTTTTCAATATTGTAACTACGGGTGTGCCGTTCAAATTCAAATATAATACAAATGAACTTGTCATTACAGATGGTAGCACTCTTGATTTTGAAACCAAGCCGACGTGGATATTTAAGGTTCAAGTTTCCGACGGTGAACTCTCAACTTCGGCTACTGTTACCGTGAAACTTACAGATGTAAAACAGACAAAGCGGCTCTAACGACCCCACATCAATTGCATTAACAGTATCTACCGAAAAACTCGCCGCAGGCAAATACACTGTATATATATATAAAGGTGTCTGACTCAGACGGCGATTATTAACCCTACTCACAACAATTTCTCGACACGTTTTTAAGAAAACTAAAAAAAATAGTTAAAAAACTACTAAAAATAGTTGGAAGTTATTTTTTTATGTTTTATATTTGCAGCGTAATAAAAAACAAAAACCAGTAATAAACAATAAAAATATGGAACCGGTATATTGTTTTCAAGTAGCGCTGACACTTACAGTAGTATTTATCAGTTACAAATTGTTTCTGAGCAAAGACTCATTTCACGCGCGCAATCGTGCGGCTATCCTTTCGGCAGTTACGCTGTCGTTTGTACTCCCATTGGTAAAACTACCTGATTTTCTTACCTTTGAGACCGAAAGTGAGATTTCCGAAACCGTTATCGAACTTGGCGCAGTGATAGTAAACGGCAACTTTGTCAACAATATATCATATACCGACGTTCTTACGTACATCATATTAATAGGTGCGTCGGTATTTTTCCTTAGATTAATTATCTCCACAGCCGCCATTATAGTCAAGGCGGCACGCAACAGGAAGATTGAAATCGAGAAAGGCACAGATCTCATTGTATCAGAATCGGTTAAGTCGCCAATAAGTTGGCTAAAATACATATTTATCAACTCCAACGACTACCGCAACAATCCCCGCGAAATACTCACCCACGAGATGGCGCACATACACTATCATCACACTATCGACCTGATATTCATCGACTTATTATGCTGTTTACAGTGGTTCAACCCTGTGATATGGCTTTTCAGACGCGAATTGCGTTCGGTGCACGAGTTTCAGGCCGACGCAGCAGTGGTAAATTCTGGCATTAATGCAAAAAACTATCAAATATTATTAATAAAAAAGGCTGCCGGCAGGAATTGGAGTTCAGTAGTCAGCAGCCTAAATCACAGTAACTTAAAAAAAAGAATAGCTATGATGTCAAGTAAAAAATCATCAAAATCGGCGGCTTTCAAGGTATTGCTTCCGATTGCAGTAACAGCGTGTCTTACTGTAACATTCGCCAATTGCAACAACTCAATGTTGCTATCTAACGACGACAAAGTTAATGAAAAATCTTTTACAAACCAAGATGAACCGTATGTAATCGTAGAAGAAATGCCAGAATTTCCTGGCGGAGATAAAGCTTTGTTAATGTACATCGCCGAAAACGTCAAATATCCCGAAGAAGCTAAGAATAAAGACATCGAAGGAACTGTCTACTTGAGATTTGTGGTCAACGCAGAAGGCAAGGTACAAGATGTGAATATTCTCCGCAGCGTAGACCCCATTCTTGACCAAGAGGCCGTCAAAGTGGTTGAAAATCTCCCAGAATGGACTCCCGGACATCAAGGAGGAAAACCAGTGAATGTTAGTATGCAAATACCTATTATGTTTAAACTTGCAGAAGCCAACCCTTCAGCCGACAATTAAGAAAAATTAAAGGCAAACTAAAAAAAAGCGGATTATCAGCAAGATAATTCGCTTTTTTGGTTTAATGGAACAAATATTGCTAAAAATTTACTTGTTATAAAAAAAATCATTATCTTTACGCAAAACATTTTAAAACCTTTATACATGGATACAACCGTACTAAAATGTCCAACCTGCGGATCTAACCTGCAATTTACAGCAGAGACTCAAAACTTTAAATGCGAGTTTTGCGGGACGGCATTTACCCAAGAAGAAATTTTTAAAATAACGCAAGATTCCGCAGAGGATACCCAAACCCAAGTTCAGGAAGACATCGAACAACAACCCGAACTCAACCTCTTCCATTGCCAAAACTGTGGTGCAGAGATGGTTACCGACGAAAACACCGCCGCCACATTTTGCGTGTACTGCGGTAGCGCGGGCATTATGAAAAGCCGTTTGGAAGGCAAGTTCCGCCCTGAACTCATCATCCCATTCAAAACCACTAAGCAAGACGCCATCAACGCCTACAACAACTACCGCAAAGGCAAGCACCTTGCCCCCGATGAGTTTGGCAAAAAAGAGAACATCGAAAAAATCACAGGCGTATACATTCCGTTTTGGCTATACGACGGCAATTCACGTGGATTTCTCACTGGCGAACGTCACGACATAACCTCGTGGCGCAGCGGTGACTACCGTTACACCAAAACCGACATCTACCATGTGGAACGCGCTGGCGACATCAGTTTTGAAAAAGTACCCGCCGATGGTAGCAAAAAATTCGACGATGACACCATGGACTCAATAGAACCATTTGATTTCAAAGAGTTTCAACCGTTCAACTACTCGTTTCTATCTGGATTTTTAGCAGAAAAATACGACGTAGGACCCGAAGAAGATAAGGAACGTGCACAGCTTCGTATGGGCAACTCACTTATGGCATCGCTCTACGGCACTATCAGAGGTTCGCTCATAGGAGCTCAGGAACAGAAAAACACAGTTTTCACAGGCATACGCTACGCAATGTTGCCTGTATGGATGCTCAACACCAAGATTAAAGACAAGATGTACACGTTTGCTATGAACGGTCAGACCGGACGCATCGTGGGCGACATTCCCATCGACAAAGGCAAGGCGTGGAGATTTTTCTTATTGCGCGTAATAATAGCAATGGCAATTGTCTGCGGGTTATCGTACCTATTATTTATGTAAAACCTAATAATCTGAAATACAATGAAAAAACTTAGCATATTAATAACGGCGTTGCTGATAACCCTCGCGGCAAGTGCGCAGATAACCGACAAAACACAAATACCGCAGGTAACCCAAGATCAAAAATACGTTTTTATTAACAAAGACGGCAATATTCAAACAGAAAGCAACACTAACCAACAATTGCAAGACCTATCAGACAAAACAGGCGGCGATGTGCTGATAGTTGAAACCGACTGCCAAGTATACAAAGGCTTTTTGCCCGACTTTTACCGCGACAGTCCATACAGCGAAAACTGCATAATCCTCTTTGTTGACAACATAGATAACTCATATTTGATAACATCCTCTGGAACATTCAAAGACATAGAAGAAAATATCGAAAGCAGTTTTGAAGCCGCATTAGAAACTCTCGGCGACTCGTACTCAACAAAACAATTTTTTCAAGAGTATATCGAGGCTGTGTCAGAAAACGCTTCCTTAGAAGGTTTGTCAAATAACACACAAAAATCTGCAGCCGTTGACCTTCCCGACGACAATTGGGCTAAATACACAATAGGCAATCGCACAGAGCAGAACCCATTGGTATATAAATCTTTTCTTCAAGGCAAACTTTCACAAGAGCAACTTCAGTTGGCACTCGAAACTCCCTACGTTGACACCGCAGTAAAAGTGTACGACGCGGCTGGGCTGCTAAGCGAAAACGAAATTGCCAAACTTCAAAAACGCATACATCAGTTCATCGACAAGCACAATGTTGATATGGTGGTAGTAACCATCAACCACAACAACAAAGTGGCAGGCAACGGCAACATTGCTACCGAAAACTTTGCGATGGATTTTTATGAATACAACGATTTTGGCAAAGGTGTTCAAGCAAAAGAGGGCTACGACGGAGCTATACTCGTGATTGATATGGAAAACCGCAAATTCTCGATGCTCGACGTTGGTAAACCCCACGACAAATACAATGTGGCTTCACGCAACTACAATTCGTACATAGAGAAAATGGCTCCAGACCTCACGGCAAAGAATTATTACACTGCTATCAGCACCTTTATCGACTCGTACGAATCAGACTACGAATACGAAATCACCTTTCCGTGGTGGAAATGCTCGATATTCTCACTGATATTGGGCTTTATACTCTTATTGATAGAAAAACGCAAATACAAGAACATACGCAAAGCTACATCTGCGGCCAACTATGTAAAAGAAGGCTCGTTCCGTCTAACTGTAAATAAAGACACATTTGTAAGCACCCACACCACCAAGACCTACGACCCACCCCAAAAATCTTCTGGTGGAGGCAGCCACAGCAGCTCCAGCGGACGTTCGTTCGGCGGTGGAAGCGGAAGCTTCTAAGCATATACACACAAAGGCGAAAACAACAAAGCCCGATGTCAATGACATCGGGCTTTTTAATTAATAAATGAAGAAAAATCTTATTCGGGTTTGATAGCACCGCAGGGGCAAACATCTGCACATGCGCCGCATTCAACACATTTTTCGGGGTCGATAGAGTAAACATCGCCTTCCATGATAGCCTCTTGAGGGCACTCGTCCTTGCAAGTACCGCAAGCCTGACATTCTTCTTTTACAATAATATAAGCCATAATTGTCTAAATTTGATTGTTTGTTTTTGTTTGTTTTTATCAGCGCAAATATACGGATAAAAATGAAAAACCTACGAAAAAACCGAAATAATTTTAATTATTTAGCAATTCGTATTCCATTATCCTCAATAACAATAAGATGCTGTTTATACAATCCCCCTATTGCTTTTTTAAATACCTTTTTACTAATGCCAAACACACGCTGAATGTCGTCGGGCGAAGATTTGTCGGAATATGGTAGCGAGCCACCATTGTCTTGCAACTTTTTATAAATAATCTCTTCGGTAGAATCCACAAGTTTTGCGCTTGATTTTTCGAGCATTACATCTATGCGGTTGTCTTCGCGAATCTTGTTGACATAGCCATAGGTGTATTCGCCAGAATGCACTTCGCGAAACATCTCCGAATTATAAATCATTCCCCAGTGGGAATTGTCTACAATCACCTTGTAACCGAGTTCGGTGCGTTGGTGAATAAAAATTTCCACACGTTCGCCATGATAGTATTTGGGGTCGCGGGGGTCGAGAAACTTATTGAGTCTCTGTGAGCATACAATACGGTTGGTGGTTTGGTCTAAATATATGTAAACAAAGTATTTGCGACCAACACTCGGCTTGTCTTTCTGTTCGCTAAACGGCAGTAGGAGGTCTTTTTCCAAACCCCAATCGAGGAATGCGCCCACTTTGGAGGTCTGCACGCATTCAAGCCAAGCGAACTGACCCACATGAGCAACTGGCACATCGGTAATGGCCACAAGGCGGTCTTCGGAGTCGGTATAAACAAAAGCCTCTACCTCGCTACCCACCTTCATATCGGGAGTAACGTAGCGTTTGGGCATAAGTATTTCGCCAAGGTCTTCGCCGTTGAGCATCAGTCCGTTGGGACACTCACGAAGAATCTGCATTTTATTATTATATCCTATTTCGATCATAAAAAAAGTGAAATATTACTGAAATTTAGAATCAGGGGGATAAGCATAAGGAGTGGGGGTTGCATCGCCGTCTTTTTCATCCTTATCCTTATCCTTATTCGGGTCCATATCAAGATAAGGGAAAATCGAAATCATCAACCATTTACTTGCATGAGTGTAACGACTTTCTCTGGCATCAGGAGGCAGGAATGGTGCCTTCTCGTCAATTTTAAGCATTGTGATCAAATAAAGAGCGGCGATAAAGAAATATTTCATTCCGCCAAAAATAGCGCCCAACACTCTATTAGTCAACCCCTTGGGTACATCGGCAAGATGACGATACACAAGAGCACTAATTTTCATAGTTCCATACACCGCACCTACAAACAGCACAGCTATAACCATATATGCAACAAGGTCATAAATATTATCAGGCTTTTCGGAAGGATTTAGCGATTCATAAATCACTTTGCTGATATTGACACAAATAGTCAATCCTGCGAGTAGCGAAAACAAAGAAATACATTGGACAATAGCTCCTTGAGCAAATCCTCTGTAAGCGCCCACTATTATCAAGCACAACATTATGATATCGAAAACACTTAAACCGAAACTAATGTTAACATCCATAGGTCTATGTTTTTGTCTGCGTAAAATTACAAAAAATGTTAATAGAGTAACAAAGTGATGTAAAAATTTTTCGGAAAAATTCTAAAAATTATTTACACCATCGGGTATAGGGTCGAAATCATAGCCCAAATTAGAATAATATTCAAGGGTTTTTCGTAGGGCGTACTTTTGACGAGGCTCGGCTTTAATATTGTCGTGAAACACGATAATAGAACCCGATGTAGTGTTGCGTTCCACGTTTTTCCAGCATTGTTCGGGAGTGATACGGCGGTTGTAATCCTCAGACAGCACGTCCCAAAGCACAATTTTTTTCTCCAGATTGATGAGCCGAGCCTGCGGTTTGCGCAGTATTCCGTGGGGAGGACGGAAAAGATTACTTTTGATATACTGACAAGCAAGGTGCATATTTTGCACATAGTCAGAAATTTTAGTTCGGCTACCTTTCAAATGGTTGAAGGTATGGTTGCCTACGCTGTGTCCACCGTCGAGAATCATTTGATAGATGTCGGGGTAGCGCTGCACATTCTCGCCCACGCAAAAAAACGTAGCCTTAGCGCCAAATTCGTCAAGAGTTTTAAGCGTATCGGGAGTGAGCTCGGGGATAGGACCGTCGTCGATGGTAATGTATATTACCTTGCGTCCTTCCTCGGGCGTCATCTTCCACAAAAAATTCTTAAAAAAATGCCTCACAAGGTTGGGCGGATGCACTATCAAGTCCATACGCTACATCGACTTTGGGTCACACAAATAGAGATAGATAGCAATAATCTGCTGGGTTTCTTGTGGGAGATTCTGATACCACTGTCCAAAGGCAGGAGTATTCATATCCATAGTTTCAAACTTGCGTATTTCGGGAAAACCTTTTACCAGCGAAGCAAATTTTTCGGCATACTTATTGGCTTCTTCGTCTTGATTGCTTAGCATTATTCTCACAATTTCGTGAGCGTAGGCACACGAGCGATAACGATCTTCGGTTACAGTGGCAGTCTTGTCTTCATCGAGCGAAAGGAAAAATTGAAGTTCCTGTTCGGTTTGGGCTGCACACACCGACATATTATTACGGGCAGATTCTTTATCACCCACCAAATAATAGCTGTTGGCTATAAAAAAATCGTAATATGAAGGCGGCACGATGCTGAAAGGCATCACCTCATAGCATCGGTTGAGCACTTCGCGGGCTTTGTCGAGTTTGCGTTCTTCGATAAGCTTGTCAATAAGTCGAGAGAAAATACTCTTGACGTTCATAAGCATACGGAGGTTGTTTTCGTCAAGGTAGACACGTGGATCATTGATACCTCCCCATTGAAACTTCTCCATTACAATATTGTAGAGAAGATCCGAATTGATAGAGCCCTTATTCACATTATCGGAAGAGTTTGAATGCTTAATGGGCACCAACCGATATGTAAAACCATCAAGGCGGAAATATTGATCTAAGTTTTGGTAGGCTTCGCTTCCTACAGTAATGGCGAAATATACAGGACGTTCCCAATTGTTGTGCGCCAAAATGTCGAGCACCAACAACTGACCCTTACTAATATAATCACCTGGATGTGTCCACGAAACAGCGTTAACAATAGAAGCCGAATCTTCGGCGGGTACTACTCCGTTGGCAATTACTTTTTGCTTATCAACAGGAATCATAAAATTCATAGTGGGAGTAAAATCGATACTCTCACCTGTCTGCGACACAAGTTTCGACTTGTCGCTATCGTCGGCAATAAACGAAATCACATCTTTCAAAGGCGCAGGAGCATTGCAGACATCACGGTAAAGGGCGTCGGATTGTTTTTTCAAATCGCTCATAGCCTGACTCGGCACGCCGTATTGCTGTGAATTTGCATTCAAAGTGTTAATAAGTGCAACTATCTTAGAAAACTGTGTAACCTTGCCATTTGCAAGGGCTTCGTAGTCGGAGGCATGTTTCTGTTTGAAGTCAGAATTAGCAAGCACTCTCAATAAATTGTCGAACAGATTATTGAAACGTTCTTTGAACTGTGGGTTAGCCTCGTATTTTTCGTTCAAGAAAAGAACATCCTGCTGTTTATAATACACATAGTCGCGAGTGCCAGCCACATATTGGTCGTGAGTAAGGCTAATAGGCAGTGGAGCCGATTCGTAAGCGCGACGTTTCATTTGGTCGGCATACCAGTCGGTATTAATGTAGGCAAGGTTAACCACACGCACATCGGTGCGGTAGCCTTCCACTTCCTGAACATACCACAGTGGGAATGTATCGTTGTCGCCGTTGGTAAATAGTATGGCGTTAGGTGCGCATGAATCCAGATAGTCTTTTGCAAAGTCGCGGGCAGTGTAACGGTGAGAACGGTCGTGGTCGTCCCAGTTTTGACAGGCGAGCAAAATGGGCGAAACCATACATACAGCCACAGAAACCACTGCTACAACATTATCTTTGAGAAATTTTTGCAACGCTTTGTAAAGAAACGCCACGCCTAATCCTATGTAAATAGCAAAGGCATAGAACGATCCTGCAAAACTATAGTCTCTCTCTCTTGGCTGGTAAGGTGTCTGGTTGAGGTACACAATAATTGCCACACCTGTAAAAATAAAGAACAACATCACCACCCAGAAATAATTTTTGCCGTCTTTGTTTTCACGGAGCATAAAAATCATTCCCAAGATAGCCAATATCAACGGAATAAAATAATATTTATTTTTAGCCTTATTATTCTTAATATAATCAGGCAAGAGCTCTTGGTCGCCAAGACGGGCGTTGTCGATAAAGCTCACACCACTAATCCAGTTACCGTTCATCACATTTTGGTCGTTGCCCTGTATGTCGTTCTGGCGTCCAACAAAGTTCCACATAAAGTAACGAAGATACATGTAGCCAATCTGATAGTTAAAAAAGAATTTCAGATTTTGGGCAAATGTGGGTTTAATTGAAGTGTTTTCAATGCCTGCCCAATATTCATAACCTTCAATGTGATGAGGGATAGCACTATACATACGAGGGAACACCGTGGTGGTAGTTGGGTCGTAACGTCTGATATTTTTATAATCAGCAATTTCGTAACGGCCATTGCGCTGAATATATATAGGACTTCCGTTTTCGGAACCTTCATACTTTGAGTTGAAATATTCACCCGATAACAAGGGACGGTCGCCGTACTGCTCACGGTTGAGGTACGATTGAAGTGAGAACACATTGTTTGGGTCGTTCTCGTCCATAGGCGGGTTGGCTGCCGAACGGATGCAAATCATAGCAAACGACGAGTAACCTATAATAATAACTGTAACACAGAGCAATATGGTGTTGAGCAGAGGCTTAGTCTTCTTGTAGGTGTAATATAGGCCAAACACCAGAGCACCCAGACCTAAAATTGCATAAATAATTGTGCCAGTGTTGTATGGAGCTCCAAATCCGTTGGTAAACATCAATTCAAACATCGATGCCAGCCAAACCACTCCTGGTATTATTATATAAAGTATTCCAGCGAGTATCAAGGTAGATATTACAAGGGCTTTTACCACGCCCTTTACATCGGTTTTGTATTTTTTGAAATAATATACAAACACTATAGCTGGCACGGCAAGCAAGTTGAGCAGATGCACGCCGATTGATAAACCCATCAGGTAAGCGATAAGCACAAGCCAGCGGTTGGCATATTTTTGGTCGGCACACTCCTCCCATTTGAGTATACACCAGAAAACCACAGCAGTAAATAGGCTCGACATTGCGTAAACCTCACCTTCCACTGCCGAAAACCAAAATGTATCGGTAAATGCAAAACTCAATGCACCAATCACACCGCTACCGATAATAACAATACCCTTAGCCAACGACACTTCGGTATTGGCGCCGCAGATTATGCGTCTGGCTATATGTGTAATGCTCCAATATAGGAAAAGCACTGTGAATCCGCTCGCCAATGCGCTCATACAGTTGATCATAACCGGCACTTTGGAAACGTCGCCAAACGCAAACAGCGAGAAAAAGCGTCCGAGAATCATAAATAGAGGTGCACCCGGTGGGTGACCTACTTCCTGACGAAATGCGGTAACGATAAATTCTCCACAGTCCCAGAAACTGGCTGTGGGTTCAATAGTGAGTATATAGCACAAAGATGCAATGGCACACACCACCCATCCTGCTATTGTATCGGTAAGTTTAAATTGTTTCATACAATAGTATTTTAAATCAAGGGGCAAAGGTATAGTTATTTTTTGTAAATACCTAAAATAATCCACCTAGATATATAAAAAAGAATAAATCAAGAACGATGATTATTTCTTTTTACCCAGCACTGTGGTTTGAATAAAATAAGAAAGGTACCTAGCGTTGTCGCTTTGACGTTTGGCAGAAGGGTGAAAATCGGCACCGTAGCCAAGAGAGTCGTCTTGCTCTTGAAATTCAAAACGATATACACGGGTGTCGTTTTGCCGGAAAAGGGTGGAAATAGTGTTGGTAATAGCATCGTTAAGTGCTTGACCGTCCTCGTAATGAAGCATAGGACTATTGCACAATACAATTTTAGCAGTGGGGTAATGTTTGCGAATACTTTTGATAAAAGCCACGTACGCCACAGTGAATTTCTCCTTGTCGTATCCAGGAGTGCTCAAATCGTTGGTACCCATGCACACCACCACCACATCAGGTTTCTCAGAAAATGTCCATTGAACAGTGGTGTCGCATATCAAAGCGTTTTCGTAAACCCTTGGCATAGGCCATGCAGATCCAGCGGGATTTTCGTTATAATTACGGTAAATACCGATGCCAGAGCGAGCTACAACCATCGCTTCGGCATCGAGAGTTTTGGCTGTGATGCCAGCGAACGATTTGGCAAAATTGCTGGTGCTATCTGCAAAATGATTGTCGGGATTGTTGGTTTCAACGCCATATCCGCAGGTAATAGAGTTGCCGATAAACTCTATCTTGAGTTTCTTGCGAACTGGCTTCAATACCTTTGCATTATTGTCCACAACAAAGCCCTTGATTTCGGGTTTGCAATACAGACCTTCGGATATGAGCATAATCCTTACCGAATGGTTGCCGTCCGCAAGATTTTCGGCAAGAGTTATTTCGGTAAAAGGATCTTGAGAACCATTGTAGGTGTCGAATTTCTGATATGCCCCACCATCAACGCTCTTTACGAAATATCCGGCTGACGGTTTCAACTGAACACGGCACGATGTACCTGTAAACCAAATAGAAAACGCTGTACCAGGATAGCAAAAACTTATTGAGCCAGAGTTTGCTATAAAGCGTCCTTCGGTCAAAACATTTGAGTCGGTAGCGCTTACAAATTTGCCGTTTTGAGCCAGAGTGGTAGACATCACGCATAAAATCAATGCAACTGACAAGAAAAAGTGTTTCATTTAGATAAACGTTTTTGATAAAAACCTAAAATGGTCTTTTTGGGGTTAGTATTAAAGATAGAAAGGCATTTGCGGGGAATGTCAAAAAGCAGCAGCACAAACAGCACAGCCGACACAATCCACATTACCGCTATATTAAACCAATAAGTTGGGAACTTATGATTAAGGATAATCTTAACGGGGGCAAAAAAATGGGCACGCCCGCAGTCCGAAACCGGATACATAAAGATAGGATCCTTTTTCTGAATCAATCTATGCTTGGGAGAATAATATATTTTCTTTACCGCCATCTTGTTTAGCACCACTTCGGCAAGGCGGTCGTTATAATAATCTTGTTTCAAACGCATAAATCCATCAACGCCAAGGCTGTCTTGCAGATGAGTAATCTTTTGTTCACGCAGTTGGTTGAGCGAATCGGCGGCAGCATTGATAAATTTGCGCCTCTCTTTCAAATATTGAAGCAAATTCAAGCCGTCAGTTGGGTCAAAGGAATGAGGCTCAAGCTTATCTATATTGGGATAATTAAAATTTTTGTCGCGATAGTTGAGATAACCCACCTCGTTTTTGAGTATCTGCAATAGGTTTTCAAAATCATAGCGGCGGGTTGGGTCGCCACTTGTGAGTATGCATTGGTTGGTGATATTTTCTAATTCTGGAAGCAAAAACGCCGACAGATACACGCAATGGCTCTTGGCCATATCAAGATGGAAAAATTCTTTTTCGTAACGGTTTGCGGCAAACTGTTCCACCGACAATGCCTCGTAACCCCAACGCGAAATCGTTAAATCGCCAATAATAGGCACATTGATTTTGTCGCTAACACTCTTGTGGAGGTCGTCGAAATCTATCATTGCTCCGCCCAAAAGTATCTGAGGCACAAGCACAAACGGTATCAACACATAAATTGCGATTACAGAATCGAGCGCCGACGAAATAATCAATCCAAGTATATTGGCAGAACATGCCGCACTGAACATTACTATCCAATACGATAGGGTCATATCGTGTATTTCGAGAATCATATTTGCCAACACCACAAACGAAATAGTTTGAACCGCCGAAATAGAAAATACTATCACAACCTTGCTTGCAATGTAGCTAAAACGGCTGAGATTCAAGAATTTTTCTCGTTCAAGAATTCGCCGGTCTTTTATGATTTCCTCTGCCGAGGATGTTAAACCCGTAAACAATGCCACCACTATTACCATAAATAAGAAAACAGGCAGATTTTTGTTGTCGGCAAACACGTAGAGACCTTCATCGTTGATATACTTGGTAAAGAATCCAAGAATAAACGCCAAAATCGGAGCCTCAAAAAACGTTATCAAAAGATACTGGGTATTAGTAAGTTTTGACAACACGTCGCGCTTAATAAACACAAGAAACTGACGCAACCGCGATGGTATCTTGAATTTGGCTTCGGGAATATCCAAGACAGGTATCGGCAACACCGGCTCGGCGTCGAAAGCAAGATAACGGTTGTAATAGTTGTGCCACTCTTCGGGCGAAACTTTGCGCCGCTGGGTATATTTGCCAAATTGGTTCACCACCTTGCTCTCTATAATACTGAGTATCTGTTCACTATCAATATTGCCACATTGAGGGCACTCGCTTTCGGCAGCGTCTGCCATTCCGCTCATACGCTTGAAGTAGGATATTGCCTCAATGGGGTTGCCATTGTAAATCACATATCCTCCCCTATCCATCACCCAAAGGGTATCAAATAGTTTAAATATGTCTGACGAAGGTTGGTGTATGTTTACAATCACAATTTTTCCCTTTACGGTCTGCTGCTTGAGCAATTGCATCACCATCACCGAATCGGTGCTGCTTAATCCCGATGTTGGCTCGTCAACAAACAAAACTGATGGTTCGCGCACAAGTTCCAAAGCTATATTTAAGCGTTTGCGCTGTCCGCCGCTGATTACTGTTGTGAGTGAATTACCCACGCGCAAGTCTTTGATATCGTAAAGGTCGAGGTCGTTGAGCAACCGGTCAACGTGACTTTTGATTTCTTCATCAGAAAGGTTGCCGAGGCAGAGGCAAGTGTTATAGTAAAGATTTTGATATACAGTGAGTTCCTCAATAAGCATATCGTCCTGCGGCACGAGTCCGATTACTCCGGCGTGGTTTTTATCGCCCGGGCTCAATGGCACTCCGTTAAGATATATGGTTCCGGTATCTGGTTTGTACTTTCCTGTAAGAATATTAAACATAGTACTTTTGCCAGTGCCGCTACCACCCATGATACCCACCATAGTTCCCGACTCTAACGAAAAGCTAAATGGCTGCAAACCATTAACACTCTGCTGATAATGAAACGAAACATCGGTTGCTGTAAAAGTTACCCTGTTGGTGGTTTTTGATTGCTGGAAAATAGCCGCCACCTCGCTCTGATATATTACACCGATGTTTGTACCGCTGATAATTCCGCCATTGCCAAACTCTGTAACGCGGTTGCTCTCAATAGCTCTACCATTGAGTGTCAGCGACTTTTGTCCAGAATAGATAAACACATATAAATCAACAGAGCTTATAAAGAGAATCCTCACACGCCCATCCATTTCAAGCGAACAAATATGATGGATTCCGCCACCAATTTCTGAGCCGCTGTCGATAAAGAGAAAATCGTGAAGGTCGCCTGCCTCCATAATATTGTTTCTTACAAAGGCGAGGATATTCTGAAAATCTTTGCGTGAAATATTGAACGAGTCGCTCACTGTGCGCACAAAGTCAACTTCAATAGCATTGATTATGCCGTCGGTATATACATATTCAACCAACTGCATCAGCACAATAAACTTCTCTTTCTGATGAAGTTCCTCATTAATTTGGCGACAGATTTTTAGCACTCTGACACTATTGAGCGATACTTTCTTGCGTTCGCCCTCCTTTCGGCTATCCTTAAGACCCTGTTCGTCGAGATACTTGTCGAATTTTGCGAGATACGTTTCTACCAAATCAGAAGACAAAAGGCGCTGCAAGTAGGCGCCTACTATATTGCGAGCGTCGTCGGTATACCGTCCGTCGTCGCGGTCGGTAATAAGCGCAAAAAGCCTCATCAAGGCGTCAAGTATCTTCTCGTTCATTTTTTACTGATAAGTCAGAAATTTGTAAATACAAATAACGTGCAAATTTAATATTTTTTTTTAGCACCATTTTTGCAACACCCAACTTAAATGACAAAAATTAAAAAAACTATATTGTGGACAATTGAGCGTTACAACAGTTTTAAAGAACAGATGTTTCGCTTAAAACCTGTGCGCATAGAAAAAAATAAGTTTATGCGCTCTCGGCAGCCGCATATAAATTTAGAAACTATTACGATAGATAAACCCTTGATTACAAGAAGCTGTAAGATGGTTATTTTATCTTCTGCTTTAATGACTGCCTTTATTACATTTCTTACCACAATACCATCGGCGATATGGGCTTCACTTTTTTTGATAATAATCGACGTGGTGCAATTTCAACTATTTGCCTTTGCTGCCGAACAAAAAATCCTCTACGTTTACGGATGCGACGATTTTTGGAACAACAACCAAAGCACAGGCCGCAACATCAAGTTTTTAATGTGGTTTCTCGGCAAATACGGACTTCCAGCCAAAACAAGCATTGCAGAATCTGCCGCAGGTTTCGCCATTAGGAAACTAATATCCATGCTCATGATGCGATCTGGAGCAAGAATCCTGATTGTGAACGCCATACGCCAAGGCATAAAGTGGACGGGCATAATAGTGGCACACGAAGTTTTGTTAGAATCGTTCGACATGATAGTGTGTGTTGTGTGCGCATCAATAGCCGGAATGGTTTCGTTTATACAATTTAGGCAGATGATACGCAACCTCGAAAAAGAACTCAGCAAATCAGGCGTAGACAAGGTTTTTAGAGAGTTCGACGAGGAAACAGAAGGTGTTGTTAACCTCTCCTCACCTCGCGGGCAATAAGTGTGAGTTGCTGTTTTAAACCAACAATTGCAGAAAGGCTAAAAATTATTTTTGCATAATAATAATAAAGTGCATAATTTTGCGGCTACTACTAACTCCAAAACAAAGTGAAACACTTTATCATAATAATTACGCTAATAGTTGCCTCGATAGCAAATGGGCAAACATTCAAGACTGAACTATCTATTGGAGAGGGAGAGTCTACTGTAAGCACTTGCAAAAACAAGGCGATTGCTTTTATGGCCAAAGCATATTTAAACGATGTGGAAACCAGCGAAGCGAAATTTTCTATAGATTTCGACGACGGCACAATTGTGAACAACCCTACCGAAGGCACTTTTAACCACGCATTTGCCAGCGATGGAATCTTTATGCCTATGCTAAAGGCTGAATACAACGGACTTACCGCATACAGCAAGGTAACAGTAAAGATTGGCAAAAGACCCGATTTCAGTGGTTTCAAAACCAACATCGACGAACATCAACAAGGCATCTGCCTTGGCGAAACGGTAACCCTCGATATGCCTATTAGCAGCTCCTCATCAGAATACAAACCCAATTACACATTCTCAGAACTTCTACCCCAATCGATTTATGGAAAAACATGGCAAGCTGCCATAAGAGTAAAACAGTTTGACAATCAAACCATTACAAACGGCTCCGAGATAGAATCTGTGATGGTAAGGCTCAACCATCAAAAAGCAAGCGAGGTAAAAATCTCACTCTCTTGTCCTTCTGGTCAAACCGTAGTACTAAAAGACTATTCTTCAAGCGATTACAAACTCGGATTAACAGGCAAAAAAGATTTCGGCACACTTTATAATTATACATTCAATTCTCAATCATCAGTAACACTCAACGCCGCTCAATGCGACTCGGTGTTGTTGGAGGGGGCATACAAAAGCGAAGAAGATTTTTCACAGTTTATAGGTTGCCCGCTCAACGGCGATTGGAACGTTGTAGTAGAAACGCAGTCGCTCAATTACGAAGGTTACACCGAACAATTTGCCATCAAATTCAATAGCAACTTATTAACCAACAACAAAGTATCCAATCCACAAACCTACGACACACGTCACGCGGTATGGACAGGAACAGGCGTTTCTGCCACCTCCGACGGCAAATGCGACGTTACGCCACAAGAATACGACGTTACAAGATACAACTACCTGATTAGCGACGACTTTGGATGTTTTCACGACACCACTATTTATATCAACGTGGAAAAACCAACATTTGCCGGAGGTGGCGACAGCACCACTTTCATCGGTGACGAAATAGAATTTGAAGACCTCACCACTTGGGCAGCTCAAAGCAAATGGATCTTTGGCGACAAAACACCCGACGAAGACGGAAGTCCCGCACCCCACGCATATTACGAAAAAAGCATTTACACAGTAATACTGCAATCAATTTCAGCATCAGGATGCACCGACCGCGACACACAACGCATCAACATCGTGCCACGTCCGCTTGAAATCAAAGAAGTGAACATCTTTACGCCCAACGGCGACGGTCAAAACGATATTTTCACATTCTTCGACCCAGAAGAATCGTTTCTCAAAAGCGGTGGACTCACCCAAATGCCCGCCAACATACGCTCCATCAAGGGCAAAATATACAATACTTACGGTCAAACCGTTTACAAATGGAACGAAGTGGAAGCTGCAGTATTTGGTTGGGACGGCACCATCGACAACAAAGGCAGCCGCAACTGTCCTCCGGGAACATATTTCTACGACATTATTGTATACGGAAAAGACGGAAACAGCATAAAACGCTCAGGTTCAATATATTTATACCGTCAAAAATGAAAATACTATCGACAGAGCAGATGCGCAAAACCGACGCAGCAACAATCGAAGCCCAAAAAATTTCCTCCGAAGAACTTATGGAGCGTGCTGGCAATTGCCTCACACAAAAAATTCTCAGGCTTGCCGATTACAAATCGTCAATTAAAATATTCTGCGGAGCTGGCAACAACGGCGGCGACGGTCTTGTTGTTGCGCGTTTACTATTCCAAAACGGCCACAATGTTGATTGCTATTATATCAAAAGTGAAAAATATTCTGCCGATTTTAGCAGCAATCTCAAAAAACTTGAACGATGCAGCAAAGATATTATCCATCAAATAGATAGCTCTATTTCGTTTCCCACAATAGAATACACCGACATAGTAATCGACGCATTGTTCGGGTCTGGGCTAAACCGCAAAATTGAGGGCATATTAGCAGATTTAATCAAACACATCAACAATTCAAAGGCGCAGATCATAGCCATTGACACACCTTCGGGACTTGGCGACTATGCAATTCCTAACGATAACGACGCCGTAATCTGTGCAAACCGCACACTTACAATACAATCACCTTTTTTATCAATGCTTTTGCCCGAAAACTACCGATACACTGGCGACATTGACATAATAGACATTGGGTTAAACCAAAATTTCATAAATCAATTAGATACGCCATTTAGCACATACGGTGCAAACGAAGCACGATTTACATTGCCCATCCGCCCGAAATTTGCACACAAAGGCACATTCGGACATTCGCTTGTAATAGCGGGAGCATATTGTAAAACCGGTGCGGCAATACTCTGCTGCAAAGCCTGTCACCGAACGGGAACAGGACTTCTCACCGTACACATACCGCAAAAATGTATCAACATCATGCAGACTGCCTCACCCGAAACTATGGTAAGCGCCGACCAAGGACTTGACATAATAGAATCATCACCCGATATTGAAAAATTTTCGGCAATAGGAATAGGTCCGGGCATTGGCACTCACCCAAAAACCGCGGAAGCTCTGTTTGCAACAATAAAAAAAGCCACAGACAACCAGCTGCCCCTTGTTTTGGATGCAGACGCACTTAACATAATAGGCAACAATAAACAATGGCTCAACAACTTACCCACAAACACAATTCTTACTCCGCACATCAAGGAATTTGACCGGATATTTGGCGAAAGCAAAAATAATTTAGAAAGAATTGAAAAAATATGCCAAAATACGAAACATTATTCAATAATTATAGTATTAAAAGGTGCATATACTGCGGTCGGATTGCCAGACGGAACAATAAGTTTCAACACATCGGGCAATCCTGCAATGGCAACCGCTGGTAGTGGCGACGTTCTTACTGGTATCATAACAGCACTTTTAGCACAAAAACTTACGCCAAAAAACGCGGCAAGGTACGGTGTGTACATACACGGAGCGGCTGGCGACATTGCTGCAAAAGAAATTGGTAATTGCGGTATCACCGCGCAGGATATTATTAAATATATTCCGTTTGCCGTGGAAAATACTAAAAAACCAGAAATTCCGTTTTGATATTAATAAATTATTTTTTAAAATTGCGCATTATTATAAATTACAAATACAATTAATAACATTACAATTATGAAAAAAATCAATTACTTAATGGCTATGTTTATAGCCGCAGTTTTATGTGTAGGACTGGTATCTTGCAAAAAAAGCAAAAACGACGACGATCCCCAACCTACATTCCTCTCAGTTGATGATTTTGCAAAATCTACATGGAACGGACAAGACGACCGTGGTAATGCTATTCTGCTCAAAGTTGAGAGTGCATCAGTTGCAAAACTCACCTACACCCCGAAATCGGCTGTTAAAAACACCGATCCACAGCCTGTAACCATAACCATCGAATACACCTACACTCCTGCTACGGGTGCTTTCTCTGGTAAGGGAAAAGAAGATAACTACTCTTATTCGGCTACTTTGAAAGACCAGAAGAATATGTCGATTAAGATACCGACAGGAACATTTGATTTGAAACGTTAATCAAAAACTAAAAACTTTGAAAACCGGCGTCAGAATTGATGTCGGTTTTTTTTATTTCCTTTTCAGCTCATTGATATCCTGCCTGATAGCGGCGGCGAGTTGTGCTAAATCAGAAAATTTCTTTTGGTCGCGTATGCGTCGGTAAAGATACACTCTAACATTCCTATTATAAATATTTCCCTCAAAATCAAGAATATAAGCCTCAATTGTGGTTTTGTGCGAATCCGACACTGTGGGATTGTCGCCAATATTCACAACCGACTGATACAGATTACCTTCCACCTGCAAGGCAGCAGCATAAACCCCTGTTTTAGGAATCAGCTTATCAGCGCAATCGGGCAAAATATTGGCAGTGGGAAAACCAATAGAAGTACCAATATGACGTCCGTGAACTACCTTGCCCGAAATATAAAACGAATATCCGAGAATATCTGCCGCAGCACTCACATCGCCATCTAACAAAGCATTGCGAACCAAGGTGCTACTTGCCGAAATGCCGTCCAACTGTTTGGCATCAATTCGCGAAACACCAAACCCAAAACGTTGTCCATATTGATTCAAGGTATCGGTATCACCCATGCGGTCGCACCCAAAATGATTGTTGAAGCCTGACACCAAATATTGCATTCCCAACTGATGAACAAGCACCTTTTGCATAAAATCAGCAGAGTTTACAGCAGCAAAATCTTTAGAGAAACGATGAATCACAAGATAATCTACGCCCGTGGTAGCCAACACTTCCACTTTTTCGTCGGGCGAGAGAATTAGGTTCAAATCTTTTTCGGGGAAAAGAACCTTACGGGGATGAGGGTCGAAAGTAAGAATCAAGCTTTTGAGTCCTTTCTTAACAGCAGTTTCCACTAAGGTTTGAACAATGAGACGATGCCCCACGTGAAGACCATCAAAAGTCCCCACAGCTACGCAAGTGCCGCATTTATGACTTTCAGAAAACTTATCTATACCGTAGAATATCTCCATTAAAACGGATTATTTTTTTACGGTGCAAAAATAAACAAATTCTTTTTATTTTTGCACTCATAAAAAACACACACAATGAAACAATATCTCAACTTACTGCAACATATCCTCGACCACGGCATCAAAAAGCAAGACCGTACAGGAACTGGCACTATCAGCACATTCGGCTATCAAATGAGGTTCAACCTTCAAGAAGGTTTTCCTTTGGTTACAACTAAAAAAGTGCATTTAAAATCAATCATTTACGAACTTCTTTGGTTCTTAAATGGCGATACAAATGTAAAATACCTGCAAGACCACGGAGTAAGAATTTGGAACGAATGGGCAGACGCTAACGGCGACCTCGGACCTGTATACGGCTATCAGTGGAGGCATTGGCGCACACCCGACGGAAGAGAAATCGACCAAATTGCCAACCTCATCGAAGGGTTGAAAAAGAATCCCGATTCGCGCCGTCACATTGTTTCTGCGTGGAATCCTGCCGACGTTGATAATATGGCTTTGCCTCCATGCCACACAATGTTCCAGTTTTATGTTGTGGATGGTCGTCTATCGTGCCAGCTTTACCAACGCAGCGGCGATACATTCCTCGGAATACCATTCAACATAGCATCTTACGCACTATTGACAATGATGGTGGCACAGGTGTGCGGATATAAGCTTGGCGATTTTGTCCACACTATTGGCGATGCGCACATCTATCTCAATCATATTGAGCAAGTTAAACTGCAACTCAGCCGCACCCCCTACCCTCTCCCAACTATGAGAATCAATCCCGAAGTTAAGGATATTTTCAGTTTCAAATACGAAGATTTCACCCTCGAAAACTACCAATGCCACCCTACAATCAAAGGAGAGATATCGGTTTAGTATTAATTGAAAATTGAAAATTGAAAATGGAAAATTGAAAATGGAAAATCGAAAATTGAAAATTATGCATTATGCATTGTGAATTTTGAATTGTGAATTTTGAATTGTGAATTTTGAATTGTGAATTTTGAATTGTGAATTTTGAATTAAAAACATGGAAATAAACATAATAGTAGCTGCCGACGAAAACAACGGCATAGGCTCAGGCAACCAACTACTCTGCCGATTGAGCAAAGATTTAAAAAATTTCAAGGAACTCACTACAGGTCATGTAGTTGTGATGGGTCGCAAAACATTTGAATCGCTACCCAAAGGCGCATTGCCCAACCGCACCAATATAGTGATGAGCAAGAGCGAACAAAGATTTCCCGGCTGCTACACCTGCACATCAGCCGACGAAGTTTTGGATCTTGCCAAAAAACACGAAAAAATATTCATAATAGGCGGAGAATCAATCTATAAGGAGTTTTTCGACCGTGCACACCGCATCTATCTCACACGCATACGCCACACATTCGACAATGCTGATGTTTTTTTTCCAGAAATCGATGTTGAAGACAAATGGCGCATACTATCGGTATCCGATGAAATACCCGCCGACGAAAAAAACGAATATCCATTTTTCTTTGCAGTTTACGAACGAATTTAATACTATCAGACTATGAAAAAAATAATTATCCTCCTTGCGGTGATGCTGATTCACACATCACTATCATTAGCTCAGAAATTTGAAAACGCCCAGACCATCCGTCAAAAGGTGGCAGAATTTGCTAAAAAACAAGGCATGGTTACCGAATTTATTGGCGATCAAGCACTAACAATGACCACCGACGATGCTCAATATGCTCTGATTGTAAACGGTGAAAACCCGACATACGTGGAAATTAGGTTCGCCGACCTCGACATCTCAGCCCGCGACTATGACGTGATGTTAAAGACCGTCAACTATATCAACCAAGATAAAACCGTTGTAAAAGCATCGATTCAGCCCAACCGCAACATCCTCCGCATATCTACCGAAATGTTCGCATTCGATGCTCAGAGCGTTACCCAGCACTTTAAACACTATATTGACATTATCAACGATGTGCTAAAAGAGAGCCGCGAACGTTACGACGAGTTTGCCGCAAACAAACAATTCAACGATATAAAAATGCCGTTTGAGGTTTACTGCGCCAATATTATCAACACCGACTTTGACTCTAACCCATTAAGCGAAGTAAACGGCGAAATCAAATCGGCAGAAACACAATACATACATATAGGAGTATCGCTAATAGTACACCAAGAAGGCGAATACCCGATAGATATAAAATTCGTACTTCCCAACGGCTCATACTCCATATCAGATGTTGATGCCAAGTACACATTCTCTACCACCATGCCACTCAGTTCAGAAACCACATTCTTCGACTTAGGCGGATGGGGAAGCTCAACACCAGGCACCTGGAAACCCGGGAAATACTGTTACCAACTATTTTACAAAGGTCAGTTGTTTTACGTTAGAGAGTTTGAAATAAAGGAGTAATTTTATGGGTTAAATTTTTCACTTAAAAAATGAACTTTTTTACTCTGAATATCACTGCGCGTCAAGAATTGCATATTAGAGTCATCAAAAAAACGTTTAGAATTAATACATTTCAAGCCAAACGGAGCTTTAGGGTCGTTAGCCAAGGTTCTCATCAAATTGATAGCAAATATTTGATCGTCAGGCACAACAAGAGCCTTATCACTTGATATAAAACCTTGTGAATCTTTTCTAACTCCATTGGCTATAAAACCCACCGTTTGCATTCCAGATAACTCTTTGATCATCACTATATTAGTTATCTGATAAGCCTCTTCGCCCTTTTTGCTACTCAAATAGGCAGGTATAATATATACTTCATTAAAAAAATTAGTACCAGGTTGTTTTGTATTATTAGAGAAAGCAAAAACCACTTCGTACAAAACACTATCACCGTTGTTACTTACAAAACTATGTTGATATTGGATATTTTCTTTAGGAATGCCATAATAATTATCCATCACATGCAACGGAGAAATTGATTTGTCTGATTGATATAATTCTCTATCCGTGCCAAAGACATTTATAGCAAAAACAAATGTAAGCACAGCAACACAAACTGCAGTTTTTATTTTCGCAACTTGCATATCACTATCCTCCTATCCAATTAATTAGACATTTATTCAAAATAAATATTCATCAAAAAATAGACCGTTTTTGTGTAAAAATAGTTAGGGTTAAGGAGCAACAAAATTTTAAAATTAACATTTTTTAACAAATAGAATAAAATTAAAGAGCACAATATAGAGTTATAGAGATGTTTAATTAAAATTAACTTAGTATTAACAGATAAAAGAATCACAAAATTTATTAGTATTAATGTGCCTTTTTATGGCAATGTTGTGCACAACCACATTCACATCTTGTAGCGACGATGACGATGACGACAGCTCTCCCGCTTCTCTCGTTGGAACATGGAAATCTGTATCGGGTTCGATGGGAGATATGGAATTCCCCTTCGACGACCAAGATTACATGCTTTTAGTCATTACTGACAAAACCATCACCGACAAAACATTCACTGACGGTGCAGAAGAAACAAGCGAAACCACCTCTTTCAATTACACCGTAAAAGGTAATACAATTTATGCTGAAGGTGAAAAATACGCTGATTTCTCGTTAAGCGGTAATACTCTTACATTGACTAAAGATCTACTTGGAGTTCCTGTAACAACAGTTTACAAACGCCAATAATTTTAAAACTGATTATTTATAAAAAACGGCAAAGAAAAAAATCTTTGCCGTTTTTTTTGTGTGTAGAGACGCGCCATGGCACGTCTCTACAAATTAAATCATTCCCGCCAATTACTCTGCACCAATATTTTGGGTGTAATCCATTTGCCTTGCATTGCTTCTTTTGGGATTACATTGCCGTAGTAATCTAAATAGTCGCCTTTGGAGTTTTTCTTGATTTTGTAGCATTGACCTGAAACCACGGTGGTGCGGACAATCTCTACCAATTCTTCGTAGGTGGCTTTTGGGTGTTTGATGCCTATGTCGGCACCTTTTTGATTATTGATAAAATCCATTTCGGAGTCGATACTGTCGGGAAGATTTGGCGTTGAGGGGTCGCACGATTCAAAATAGAGTTTCGATTTTTCTTCGTGGGCACGACCGAGGGCAAGGGCTTTTGATTTTCCAATTTTTTGGGCAGTGAGAGCCATCCAAAGAGTGTGACGGAAGGCATCCACCATACCACCCGAACCGTCGCCATCAAATTCGGGGTCGGCTACATATTTCTGCGCTTCGGTGGCTGCCATTTGCGACAGTTTGTAGGTGCGCAAGGCGGCTAAGGGATGATGACGAACCCATTTACGCTCGGGTTGCGAAAGGTTTTTGTATGATTGAAAGGCGTTTTGTGCCGTTGAAAAAATGCTCATTGTGAGAAAAATTGCTAATAATATAAAGTGTTTCATTCTTCGTCGTCGGTTTCGTCGGAAGATTCCTTGTCGATAATTACCACAAACTCACCCTTGGGAGGCTTAGCGTTGAAAGCAGCGATAAGTTCGTCGGGAGTGCCGCGAAGGGTTTCTTCGTAAACCTTTGAAATTTCGCGCGATATTGATACCTTTCGGTTTTCACCAAAGTATTTCTTTATCTCTTCCAATAGTTTAAGTATTCGGTAAGGTGACTCGTACAAAATAATTGTAATATTGAGACTTGCCCAATATGTAAGTTTTTTCATACGGCCTTTTTTCTGAGGAAGAAATCCCGCAAAAAGAAAACTCTCGCACCCAAAACCCGAATCCACAAGGGCAGGCACAAAAGCCGTGGCACCGGGCAGACATTCCACTTCAACACCAAGGTTAATACACTCACGCACAAGCATAAAGCCCGGGTCGGAAATTGCGGGTGTGCCGGCATCGGAAATCAGCGCGATATTCATACCGCCGTAAATCTGTTGCGCATAACGCTCACAGGTTTCGTGTTCGTTAAACTTGTGGTGACTTGCCGTGCGGGTGGTAATGTCAAAATGTTTGAGCAGTCCTGCGCTTGTGCGAGTGTCCTCGCAGAGAATCAAATCCACCTCTTTGAGAATGCGGATAGCGCGGAAAGTCATATCCTCAAGATTGCCCACAGGCGTGGGTACGATATAAAGTTTTGCCATATCAATAATCTGTTACAAAGTCTTTTACAAGTTTAAAAATACCGTCATACGCCGGCATAGGAATCGCCTCGGCACGGTCGTAAATATTGTGATACTCCTTGTACGTTCCGAGGGTGTAAATATACAAACTTTTTACGCCTTTTTTGTAAAAAAAATAGTGGTCGCTATTGGCGGCTTCTCCCCTACTCTGTATTTTTGGTACGTAATTGCTTGTATTATTGATATTTACAAGAAAATCAAACTCATCTTCAAGCACACTGCCATTAACCACCATAATACCATCATCGCCACTGCCGAGCATATCTAAATTGATGAGAGTCTTGATTTTAGACAACGGGAAATAAGGATTACGGGTGTAATAATAACTACCGAGCAAACCTATTTCCTCACCGCTAAAAAGTATAAAGGCAATGGAATAATGCTGTTTTGGCATACTGACAAACTCACGTGCAAGGTCTAAAACCATAGCCGTGCCCGACGCATTGTCGTGAGCACCAGGGAAATAGGCATCGCGTCCGAGAGTGCCCACGTGGTCGTAATGAGCGGTTATCACCTTAAAAGTATCAGTTTCACCGGGGATAATACCTATAATATTATGTGTGATATATCCGTGTTTTAATTGAACATCAAGTTTAAATAACGCACGTTTTTTATTATGAATCAAGGATTTATCTATATAAAATTTTGTTATTTTGTCCTGATGGTTAGATATACCCTGAGGAGGAAGTTTGTCCACAGCCAACAACGCCACATCAGCCACTTGCAGAGTATCGTATTTACGAAAAACCTTTGAAAGTTTGATATCGCAGTTAACCGATTGACTTGATGGATTCACCACAAAATCTCTACCCGCTTTCAAAGTATCCTTGCCTGCAACAATAAACGCGTCACCATCAAAAACATTGGCAGTGAGGGCAAAGGGCTGCATTATAGGCTTGATACCTAAGGATTTAAACTCATTACATAAATAATCAGCCGCCAACGAATCGCCACCAAATGTATATCCCCGACCGTGAAATTCTGGACTGCACAATGATTTGAGAATTTTTCGTGCATAATCTTGATTTTGAGCCGCAAGAGGCAGCACAAATACAACCGAAATTATTACTAATACAATTTTTTTTAACATATTTTTATTTAAAATAGGTTACAAAGATACATTTTTAATAAAAAAAAGGTGGTGAATGAAAATAAATTTGTAATTTTGGCTGTTTTTAAAAACGATAATTTTAATTTTTAGCAATATGAAAAAACTAATTCTATTAGCAACGGCATTTGCAGCCGCTTCTACATTCTTCTCTTGCAATTCAGGAGAAATTGAGCGCCTTCGCGCACAAAACGACAGCCTTCGTAGCGTAGCCACCACAGGAGGTATCCAAATCGACGAATATTTCGCCGCATTCAACCAAATTCAGGACAACCTCAAACAAATCAAAGAGAAAGAGCAGATTATCACTGTTCGCACAGGTGACGGTCAAGAACTCACTAGTTCGCAGGCCGACGCTATCAACGAGGACATTCTCAGCATCTACGACCTCTTGTTGAAAAACAAGCAGACCATCGCCGACCTCAACAAAAAAATGCAGAAAGACGGCGTTAAAAACAAAGAGATGGCAAAAACCATCCAACTTCTTACTCAGCAAGTTACCGAGAAAGACAACGAAATTACTGATTTGAAAGACAAACTTGCGAAACTTAATTTCGACGTTGAACAACTCAACACCCAAGTGGCTCAGTTAGACTCTACTTTGCAGGCAGAGCAAGAGGCAAGCGCAGAAAAATCTGAAATCATTTCGGCACAAGACCTCGCCCTCAACACCGTTTACTACGTAATCGGCAACAAAAAAGAGTTAATGAACCGCAACGTAATTTCTCGTGAAGGCTTATTCAAAGGCTTGAAAATTGGCGACAGTTTCGACCGCGAATACTTCACCAAAGTAGATATGCGCTCAATCGACGAAATTCCTATCAACGCTAAGAGCATCCGCATACTCTCTACACACCCTGCTGGCAGTTACGAAGAGGTTAAGAGCGGCAACAACATCAGCAAAATTACCATCAAGGATGCCAACGCATTCTGGGAGCGCAGCAAATTCTTAGTAATTATGGTTGAATAATCAAATTCTTAGAATATAAAAAAAAGTGTCCAAAAATTTTGGACACTTTTTTTATACCAACAAATCTGCAATTTCCTTTAAATCTGCCACTTCGGCATCAACTTTATATTCGCAAGGCTTGTGCTTTCTATTAAAATAGATGCATTTAAGTCCGTATTCAACAGCGCCTGCAATATCGGCTTCGGGGTCGTCGCCAATAACGAGGGTTTCAGATGGCACTGCACCAGTTTTTTCAAAAGCATAGTCAAAAAACTTTCGGCTTGGTTTTAACGCTCCCGCCTCATCGCTAATTATCGACATATCAAAGAGTTGTTCTATGCCAGAATTGCGCATTTTGCGTTTTTGAACTTCGAGAAAACCATTGGTGATTACATAAAGTTTGTAACCACGTGATTTCAAAGTTTTAAGCATCTCCTCAGCACCAGGAACAAGTTCTTTTTTGTATGTGGTGGCGTCAAGATACGCCTCGTTTACTTTCATCGAGAGTTCAAAATCATCCAAACCTAAATTTTTAAACGTTTGATTAAAACGAGTGCGAATCAACTCTTCTTTGGTAATTTTCAATTTGCGGTAATCAGACCACAAACCATCGTTAACTACATAATATTCAGGCAAAAAGTTTTCTATTGGACCAAAATGTTTTTCCAAATGGAATTTTTCGTAGCATTCAATCATAGCGAGTTTCGAGTTTGCCGAAAAATCCCAAACGGTATTGTCCCAATCAAAAAACAGATATTTTATATTGCTGAATTTCATATAGTTAATGCAATTTACCAATAAGTCTTAAAAATTCCTCACGTGTAGAAACGTTTTTGTGAAAAATGCCTGTAAACGCCGAAGTGGTGGTAACAGAATTTTGTTTCTGCACTCCACGCATCATCATGCAAAGGTGGCTAGCCTCTATCACCACAGCCACTCCAAGCGGGTGAAGGGCATTTTGAATACAGTCGCGAATCTGCATTGTAAGGCGTTCCTGCACTTGCAATCGGCGTGAATATGCGTCAACCACACGGGCAATTTTGCTAAGACCTGTAATACAGCCGTTTGGAACATATGCCACGTGCGCTTTGCCAAAAAACGGCAGCAAATGATGTTCGCAAAGCGAATAGAGTTCGATGTCTTTTACAAGCACCATCTGCGAATAATCTTCTTTAAAAATGGCACCTTCGAGAATTTTTTCCGGGTCGGTGTAATAGCCCTGAGTGCAAAACTGCATAGCCTTAGCCACACGCATAGGAGTATCTTTAATTCCCTCTCGCTCAGGATTATCGCCCACAGCGGCAAGCATATTGCGCACCGACGAGGAAATAGTCTGTGTGGTGTCTTCTTTATATCGTTCAACCTTCACATAGCGGGTTTTCTCATCGAGAGAAAGACCCTGTTGTATAAAATCAATCATCGCTTTGGCAATTGTATTTTTTTATTATTTTTGTAATTGCAAAAGTAAACCATTTTTTTCTAACTAATGCAAAATTAAATGAAACATTGCCTTAAAGTTTTGATTTGCGCTGCAACAGAAGGTGAAATATCTGGGATAAAGGCATCCAACACGGTTGACACGCTCGTTACGGGGGTAGGATATTTTTCTACTGTATATAATCTTACGAAGACGCTACTTTTGCACGAATATTGCTTAGTATTCGCAGTAGGCATTGCGGGCGATTATCGTTTAGATAATCCTGTGCCACAGATGTATGTTGTTGAAAATGCGAGATTTGCCGACACAGGCTTTGAAGGCGAGAAGGGCGAGTTTGTTCCTCTTGTAGGGTCTACATTTATGCCTGACAACCAATTCCCATTCAGCAACGGCGTGATACACAGCCACCTTGCTCAGCATTTTGCTCAGCATTTCGATTTAAATATGTGCAATGCCAACACTGTAAACCGCACCCGCACCAATAGGGAATACATCGAAAATATGTTAAAAAAATTCCCTGCCGAAATAGAGACGATGGAAAGTGCAGCGCTGCACTATGTGGCGCAGTTACAAGGAGTTCCGATAATTGAGATACGCTCCACATCAAACCACGTTGCGCCCAAAAGCGCAGAAAAATGGAAGATTGCAGAAGCAACCGACGCTCTTAACAATTTTTTAAATAAAAATATTATAAATAAAGACATTAACGATTTAACAAGAATAATTTGCCAATATTGAGCAAAATAATTACTAATTTAGCCGCATGAAAAAATGGCTGTGTAACATAAGGATATTTATAACGACTTCACTCGCTTTTTGGTGCTGTGCTGACGTTTCGGCGCTGCCTTGCGACGACCTCAACTGCAAAATTACACAGATCATTATCAATACCGACACGCTAATTGAATACAACTTAACCTCGCTATCGAATAATCCCGTTATAAAAATGCCCTACGACCACAACAGCATCAAGTTTGTGTTTTTGGGCGAAACTGCCGACATCAACTGTCAGGGACAAATCGAATATTGCACATTTCTCGAAAACTACAACGAAACTTGGACACCGTGGTCGAACCTCCGCGAAGCCGACTTTGTAAACCTGCGCGACGGTAACTATGTGTTTAAGGTTCGCGCCAAGTTTTCCGACGAAGTGATAAGCAATATTGCCGAATACAAGTTCACAATCAAACCGCCATTTTTCCGTTCTAAATGGGCGTATATACTTTATATTCTGATAATTGCAGCCACCGCCGCCACAATAGTCTCTGTTTACAAACGCTCGTTTAACAAAGAACGCAAAACGCTGCTCAATGCTCTCAACGAACGCACACGCGGTCTCGAAGATACCAACCAAGAGTTGAAACGTCAAAAGGATTCGCTCGACAAGACCATCAAAGACCTTTCGATGCTGAGTTCGGCTGGTCAAAACATCATCAAAAACCTGTCGATCAAAGAAATTTCGCTTGCTTGCTACAAGGAATTAAACAATTTTTTCCATACCGACAACCTCAGCATAGGCATTTTCAATGCTGTACACAATAGTATCGACTTTTCGGCATTTATTATGGACGGCGAACTGATGCCGTTTGCCCGTTACAACTTAGACAACACCGACAATATGAACGTTTGGAGTTTTCTAAACCAAAAGTCGATTGTGCTCGACGATTACAAAAAACAGATAAGCGAATACATTGCTCCCGAATTCAAACCAGATACCGACATCTGCGGTTCAGCAGTATTTATTCCTCTGTTCGACAATGAGATGGCTGTGGGTGTAATGTCGCTAACTAATCCCGAAAAGAACTTTTTCTCAAACTACCACATAAGCATCATTCACAACTTTGCCACATACGTAGAAACTGCCATCGCCAACTTCTACATCTTCCGCAAGTTAAACACTCAAAAGAGACTTTTGGAAGACCGCGGCACCCAGTTGGAAGAAACCTACAACAATCTGAAAATATCCCAAGAAACCGTTGCCAAGGTCAATAGCGAACTTTCAAAACTATCTGTGGCAGTAAAAAACACCGACAATGCCGTTTCTATTTTCGATGCCGACGGCAATCTCGAATGGGTAAACATTGGATACACAAAGGTTTACGGATACTCGTTCGAGGATGTGATGCACAATAGTTTCAACATCGAAACCGTGTTTAAAGACCAGGGAGTAATATCCAAATACCGCAAGGTATACGAACAAGGCCGCTCACTAAGTTTCTCACACTCAAACATCAACGCCGACGGACGCTTAGTATGGTTACAGACCACATTAACTCCAATACTCAACAACGACGGTAAAAGCGTGAACCAAATTGTGGCTGTAGAATCTGACATCACAGACCAGAAAAACGCAGAATCTGAGATAATCAAACAGCGCAACGAAATCGACATCAAAAACAAGGACCTCACCAAGAGTATCGAATACGCCTCCATTATACAGAAAGCCCTAATGCCCGACGAAAACTCCTTCAGGCACTATTTCAAGCATGTATTTATGCTCAATATGCCCAAGGACATCGTCAGCGGCGACTTTTTCTGGATTACACAAAAATTTGGCAGAAAATACTTTGCTCTCTGCGACTGTGCAGGACACGGCGTTCCGGGTGCATTCGTAAGCCTTATGGGCAAGATGTTTCTCGACGAAATACTCCACTCTGTAAAACTTGAAGATTCTCCTGCCGTTATCATCCGACAACTCAACGACAAAATGCACGAATCGGTGTCAAGTCTAAGCGATAAAGTAGGAGGCATCGACGGCATGGACCTGAGTTTCTGCATAGTAAACTCACGCAACACAATGTTGCAATACGCCGGAGCATATAGACCGCTGTTTATTGTTCGCAACGGAGAACTTATAAAAGTGCTTCCCGACCGCTGCTCGCTTGGCAACATTGCCGCCGACGACGACTTCAAGTTCACCAATCACGACATTCCATTAAAAGAAAACGACCTCATTGTACTAACCTCCGACGGTTACGCCGACCAGTTTGGCCACGCCAATGGCAAAAAACTTGGCAGAAGTAATTTCGCCGAACTACTTGTTGAAGCTGCAAAACTCGACACCAACGAGATGGCAGAGTTTTTCGACACCAAGCACCGAGAATGGAAAGGCGATCTCGAACAGGTAGACGACATACTCGTTGCCGGAATCCGCATTACTTTCGACACCGCAGAGAAGCTCTACGACGACGATGAAGACGAATAATTAACACTAACCCCTTAATAACATGATAAAAAAAATACTATTAACAGCAGCAGCCATTATTACCTTAACCATCACAGCCAAAGCGCAGTGGTTTGTAGGCGGCAATGCATCGGTAAACATTCAAAACTCAACAGTGTACGCAAATATAGCACCTGAATTTGGACGTAGGTTTGTAAATGGGAAACTTGCCTTAGCATTATCTCCGTTTGCATCGTACTACAAGACCAGAGGCAACGATCCACAATCGACCTACGGCGGACGGGCTTACGCCACTTTTGATATATATGACGGATTGTATGCCGTAGGAGGCTTTCAAGTAGAAAGTTACAAACGATACAACGGTGAAGGCCGCAAATGGCAAGTATCTTTACCCGTAGGCGCAGGCTACCGTAGATGTTTCGGAGACCTTTGTGTATACGCAGAAGTAACCTACGACCTGCTTTTCAACGAAAATTCTTACGGCGAAAACCCACTAATAAGGGCGGGCGCCAATTATAGTTTTTAGCGCCCGTCCTCAACATTCTATTAAAATATGAACTAACTAAAATCTAAATTTGGTAAGTTCTTCAAACTCCTTTGCACGTTTTTTAACCATCTCGTCGGTAAGGAGTTGGAGATTTTCTGTACCGAAACGCTCGCAACAGAAACTGCCCATGATGCTTCCTGCCACCACTGCTGATTTCACAGTTTCAAAATCGGTCTTACCCTTGGCGGCAATGTAGCCTGAGAATCCACCTGCAAAACTATCGCCTGCACCAGTGGGGTCGCAAACATTTTCCAACGGGAGCGCAGGTGCGAAAAACATCTTGCCATCTTTTGAAAACAGCAACGCACCGTTGTCGCCTTTCTTGATAATCAGATAACGAAGACCACGTGCGAGAATCTTTTTGGCGGCAGAAACAAGTACAAACTCACCCGAAAGCTGACGTGCCTCCTCATCATTGATAGTGAGAACGTCAACCATAGAGATAGTTTCGTCAAGTTCGTCGGGAGTATTGTTCATCCAATAGTTCATAGTGTCCATAATTATAAGTTTTGGACGGCGGCTCATCTTTTCGATAATGGCCTTTTGAATCGAAGGAGTGATATTTCCGAGCATAAGCACGTCGGCATCTTGATAACGCTGCGGTACTTCGGGATTGAAATTGGCAAATACATTGAGTTCGGTGGCAAGGGTGGTGCGCTGGTTCATATCCTTATTGTATTTACCAGCCCAAAACATCGTTTTGCCTTTCTTCTCTACAATTACGCCATCGGTGTTTACATTTTTGGAGTGAAGAATATCAAAATATTCATCGGGAAAATCTCCGCCCACTACTGAAATAATTCCGGCATCCACCTTAAAATAGCTTGCTGCCAATGCGATATACGGCGACGCTCCGCCTATAATCTTATCTGTCTTGCCCATAGGGGTTTCAATGGCGTCGAATGCGAGACTGCCTGCTACTGCTAATTTTTTCATACTAATGCGTTAGAATTAAAGTTTCTTTTTGGCAAATATAAAAAAAACGGCACTGAATACAAAATTCAGTGCCGCATAATTTCATGAAAAAAAATTATTCAGCCACAACTTCTTCCTCACCACCGATAAAGTCGAAGCCTGTGTATTTGCGCAATACTTCGGGAATTTCGATACGGTCGGCTTTCTGATAGTTTTCGAGAATAGAAGCCACGATACGGGGCAATGCCAATCCGCTGCCGTTGAGTGTGTGGCAGAGTTTTGTACGCTTGTCGCCGTCCTCTTTGAAACGGAGTTTCAAACGGTTGGCCTGATAAGATTCAAAGTTGGACACTGAGCTTACCTCAAGCCATTTTTGCTGAGCGGCGCACCAAACCTCAAAATCGTAGGTCATTGCAGATGTAAAGCTCATATCACCGCCGCAAAGACGAATGATACGGTAAGGCAAACCAAGTTTTTTAACCAAGCCTTCTACGTGAAGGACCATGATTTCCAATGCTTTGTACGATTTATCAGGGTGAACGATTTGTACAAGTTCCACCTTGTCGAACTCATGCAAACGGTTGAGACCCTTAACGTCAGAACCATAACTACCGGCCTCACGACGGAAACACGGAGTGTAGGCGCAGTGGCGGATAGGTAACTGGTTGGCGTTGAGAATCATATCGCGGTAAATATTGGTAACAGGCACTTCGGCTGTGGGCACGAGATAAAGGTCGTCTTGCTCGCAGTGGTACATCTGACCCTCTTTGTCGGGCAGCTGACCTGTGCCGAATCCTGAATCCTTGTTTACGAGTACAGGGGGTTCTACCTCCATATAGCCCGATTTGGCAGCCTCATCCAAGAAGAAATTGATGAGCGCACGCTGAAGTTTTGCACCTTTGCCCTTGTAGAGCGGAAAACCCGCGCCGGTGATTTTAACGCCGGTAGCAAAGTCGATAATATCGTATTTTTTAGCGAGGTCCCAATGCGGAAGTGGCTCAAAACCCTCATAAACAGGATTTTCGCCACCACGACGAATCTCCACGTTGTCGTCGGCGCTCTTGCCGGGCGCAACAAGTTCGTAAGGCAGGTTGGGAAGGGTTACCAAGATGTCAAACAATTCCTTGTCTAACGCCTCAAATTTTTCCTCATCTTCCTTCACCTTGTTTTTCAAGTCGGTAGACTTCTGCTTCATAGCATCAGCCTCATCTTTCTTACCCTGTTTGTAGAGGTCGCCAATCTGCTTAGCAAGGTTGTTTTGCTCGGCCTTGCCGTCTTCCATCTGTTTCTGGATTTCGCGTTTCTGACGGTCGAGTTCCACTATTTTTTCCACTGCAGCCCTTGCGTCGCGGTTTTTGATAGCCAGACGCTCAATCACAAACTCGGGATTGTCGGTTATTGTCTTTACTAAAAGCATGGTTTGTTACTTTTAATTGGTTTTGTTGTCTGATAATTAAATGCAAACTCCCAAGCAGCCTGAAAACCATACTACTTGGGAGCGTAAGTTGTGCGTTTGGTAAACGTTATGCTTGGGGAGCGGCTTCCACAGGTACTACATTAACGTAGCTTTTGTCTTTGCCTTTCACCTGGAACTGAACTTTACCGTCAACGAGAGCAAAAAGAGTATAATCTTTACCCATGCCTACGTTAGCACCAGGATAGTGCTGTGTTCCACGCTGGCGAACGATAATGTTTCCGCCTTTAACGATTTCGCCTCCGAATTTCTTTACTCCTAAGCGTTTGCTGTGCGATTCGCGGCCGTTTCGAGAACTGCCGACACCTTTCTTATGTGCCATTTCTTTCTACTTTTTCTGATTAATAATAAAAATAGTTTGCTACCGAAGAATTAAAGGTTGATGTCTTCGATAAGAATTTGAGTGAGGCACTGACGGTGGCCTCTTTTAACGGCGTAGCCTTTTCTGCGCTTTTTCTTGAAAACGATCACTTTGTCGTCTTTGAGGTGTTTGAGCACTTTGGCTTCTACCTTGGCACCTGATACGAAAGGTGCGCCCACTTTAACGTCGTTGTCGTTGTCTACGAGAAGAACGTTTTCAAAACTTACGTTTTCGCCTTCTTCGCTGTGCAAACGATGCACATAAACTTTCTTGCTTTTTTCAACTTTAAATTGTTGACCAGCGATTTCTACTATTGCGTACATTTTGTTTTAATTTTGTTAGCTCGGGTGGTAGCCACAATGGACTATCTCTTGTAATTGACCTTGGCTAATGTTTATGTATAATATTTTTCGGCGCAAAGATATTGAGTTTTTCTTTCTCTGCAAATTCTTTTTTTATATTTTTCTTTAAAAAAACGAAAATTGTTGTTATTTTTTTTGTATATTTGCTATTGACATTTAAGAAAAAACGTCCAAGGCATGGAAAAAATATCGTTAGTGGTAAGCGGAGTGGCAAATCAGAGCAATCCTGAGTCGCCGGCATACACGCTGATTCTTTCAGAAAAGAACGGCGTGCGCAAGCTGCCCATAGTCATAGGTCTCAGCGAGGCGCAGGCCATAGCCATTCAAATTGAAGGGCTTATTCCGGTGCGTCCGTTGGTATACGATCTTTTTTTCAGCATTGCCGCCGCTTTTTCTATCGATGTAATTGAAGTGGTGATTTCAAACGTTGACCACGGAATATTCTACGCCGAAATTGTTTGCTGCACCACCGGAAGTAGCGAAGAAGATTTTATACGCATTCCAGCACGTACTAGCGACGCTGTGGCTATTGCGTTAAAATTTTCTTGCCCAATTTACACCTACGAACACGTGCTCGACAAGGCTGGTTTTGAATGGACCGCTCCGGGCGACGACTCGTTCGACTCGCCTAAACTCGAAGGCATTCCATTGCGAGAACTCAAAGACATGCTCAAAAAGGCTATCTCGCGCGAAGATTACGAATTTGCGTCGAAAATCAGAGACGAAATTGCAGGAAGAAATCAGTAATATATATAAGGTGTGGCTACACTTAACAAGATATAAAAAAAGCATCGACTAAAAAATCGATGCTTTTGCTTTGTAGCGGGGACAGGACTCGAACCTGTGACCTTTGGGTTATGAGCCCAACGAGCTACCAACTGCTCCACCCCGCAGTGTGATTTCGAGTGCAAAAGTAAAACCTTTTATTAGTTTTTCCAAATTTTTGGTCTGTAAAATTGAAAAAATAATAATTACTTTACACACTAACATTTAACACATTGAATATCAAAGCAATAATATCAATCAATTATACTTGTTGATTTCTTAGCGGTTTGATAACAATAAAAGTGTGCAAAAAATTTTATTTTTGCCTTCAATTAAATAAAAAAGATATGATATCATTCTCACGAAAGACAAAACATCAAAAAAAATCTGGCGCAAGATTGTTTATCTATGGTGTGATATTAATAGGCATCATAGCTATATTTATTCCTAAATTTCTGATTAACAAGGCATACAAAATTATAGGAGCCAATATTACCGGCGCCACAGCCGACACATTGCCCAAAAGCGAGATTTTTACTGCCAACAACTATCTGCTAACAGCACGCTATTTCCCCGGGTTCGACCAAAAAGGAGCAGAAGGTCAGAAAGTGATTCTCGACTATTACTTCCCACTCTTCAAAGCCGACTACGACAAGCTGAAATTTGCCTGCGTAGACAATGCCATTTCAGAATTATCAAAACAAGGTGGCGACAAAGATTCCATTCGCTCAATAGCTCTCGAATCAGAATGGAAAAAATATCCCGACTCAGCCGCACTTGCCGACTTTAGATCAAAATGGGACATTTACCATAAAGTGTTTATCAAATCACTACCTGATTATTACCGCTTTATCGATGCGCAGCATATAAGATAATAATAAACTTCAAAAAATTAGCAATATGAAACATTTTGTATTAACATTAGCGGCAGCAGCTCTTACACTGCCACTTTTAGCACAGACCGACGAAGTGGCTAAAGACGTTGCCACTCTTGCAAAAGAATCCAAAAACACGGCTAACGTAGACAGCGGCAAGGTATGGAAATTCAGCGGAATGTTGTCGCTCACAGCATCGCAGACCGCTCTCGTAAACTGGGCTCCTGGCGGCGACCAACAAATCGGCCTCAACGCTCTCGCCAATTTCAACGCCAACTACGCCAAAGGCAAGCACTCGTGGCAAAACGCCATTACTGCTCAATATGGCACACTACGTCTTATCGACGAGTATGACGAGTTCCGCAAAAACGACGACAAACTCCAATTCGCCTCCAAATACGGCTATCAGGCTGCCAACAAGCTCTATTACTCAGCAATATTCGACTACAAGAGCCAGTTTGACAAAGGCTGGACATACGAAAAAGTAAAAGTAGTAAACGAAGAGGGCGCTGAAGAAGAACAAGAAGTGGCTACCCTCAACTCTGAATGTTGGTCGCCCCTCTATCTAACATACACCTTGGGTCTCGACTATCAGGTTTCTGACAACTTTATGTTCTACCTCTCTCCCTTCTGCGGTAAAACCACTGTTGTGCTCAATGATTTTCTATCTGAGCAAGGCGCTTTTGGTGTAGACACATGCAAGCATGCCCGCTCAGAGTTTGGTTGGTATTTCAAACTCGACGCAAAATACAACATTGCCAAAAACATATCGTTCGGCACCAACCTCGTTTTATTCAACTCTTACAAAGACGGATTTATGGATGAGATTGATGTTGACTGGAACGTTATAATAGCAATGCAGATCAACAAATGGCTATCATTCAACATCACATCAGAACTTGTATACGACGAAGACGTAAAAATAGTAAAAGACGACAGAGAATATTTCTCGTTAACTCAATTCAAAAACGTTACAGGACTTGGACTTACCTTCAAGTTCTAAGCACATCAAACCACACATAAAAAAAACGGAGCACAGCCAAAAGCCATGCTCCGTTTTTTATGCGTGTAGAATATTATTGTGCAAGTTTTTGCTGCCATCGCCATGCATTACGCAATGTTTCTTCAATAGGCACTTGGGCTTTCCAACCCAACTCCTTGTTAGCAAGGTCGGTGTTTGCCCACACTTTTTCAATATCGCCAGCCCTGCGACCTACAATCTTGTAGTTTAGTTTTACGCCGGTAGCCTTTTCAAATGCGCTAATCAGTTGCAACACAGTAAGTCCGTTACCAGTGCCAACATTGAAAAACTCTAATGCGCTTTTCTGCTTGCCCTGCTCCATACGGTTGATGGCGGCGATGTGCGCATTGGCAAGGTCAACGATATCAATATAATCGCGAATAGGAGTACCGTCAGGAGTGTTGTAATCGTTGCCAAACACGCTCAAGCACTCACGGATGCCAGCAGCCGTTTGTGTGATATAAGGAATCAAGTTGGCAGGCACACCGATAGGAAGTTCGCCGATAAGGCCCGACGGATGTGCGCCAATAGGATTGAAATAACGTAGACATATAGAGTTGAAACCCTTATTAACGGCAATAAAGTCGTGAATAATCTCCTCGTTGATCTGTTTGGTGTTGCCATATGGCGAAAGAGCGGGCTGTATAGGCGAGTTTTCGGTAACAGGAAGTTTTTCGGGCTGTCCGTACACAGTGCACGACGACGAGAACACCAAATTCTTGATACCAAACTCTTTCATCGCCTCCAACACATTTATAAGTCCGTTAATATTGTTTCGGTAATATTTTAAGGGTTGTTCCACCGATTCGCCCACAGCCTTGCTGGCAGCGAAGTGAATCACGGATTCGATTCCAGGATGATGTTTCAAAAAATCAAAAAGTTCGTCCTTACAAGCCACATCCACCTTGCCGAATACGGGCTTAATGTCAGTAATCTTGGCAATATTATCAATCACCTCGGGGTTTGAATTGCTCAGATTGTCAACAATAAAAACCTCGTAGCCTCTCTGCTGCAATTCCACAACTGTGTGAGAACCAATAAATCCGGCACCGCCGGTAACAAGTATCTTCTTCATTTTATTACGCTTTAAAATCGAACCCAAATTTACAAAAATTAATTCTACCAATAAAAAAATCGCAAAAAAAGTTTGTTATAATTAAAATTTAGTATATTTGCAAATGAAGATTTCAACCAACAAGCAACAAGCAAGTACAAGAAACTGCAACAATTATGACAAACCTTAACGAATTATTCAAAGATATACTACTCACTCGCGATAGTATAACCATACCTGGGTTAGGAACATTAGAAACTTCGTACCAACCAGCACAATTAGACGAAAAAACAGGAACTATATACCCTCCTGCCAAACTCGTAAAACTCGACACCGGCAAAACTACCGACAAAGAAAACGCGCTCGAAACTTATATCATGCAGACTCAGCCCGTAAACCAAACCACGGCTCACCTGCAAATTGAGCAGTTTGTAAAAGACACCAAAGAAAAATTAGACAAAAACGAATCAGTAACCATCGACGAAGTGGGCATAATTACCCGCGACGAAAACGGTGCAATTATCATCAAGGCTGTACCCAACAATCTGATGATCGATAACTACGGGATGGACCCAGTGGAAGTGGAAGCCGCAAAAGCTCAATCGCGCACATCAAAAGGCAAAACCATCAAAACCACTACCACCACCACAAAAACCACCACAGTTAAAACATCATCGGCATTATCATCCTCGGTTCGCGACACTAAACCCAAAGAGCCAGAGGTTAAAGATACACAGAAGAAAAGCAAAGTTCTCAAATGGCTCCTTATTCTTTTGCCCATTGTAGCATTGGTTACACTTTATATATTATATAGAGAACCTGTCAACAACTGGGTGTCTAGTCTGTTCAGTTCGTCGCCCAAAACCGACACCACACAAACCGTAGCCCCCCCAGTGCAAGACACCACCACCCAAACTAAGAGCAATGTTCCCGACTTGGGCGAAACCGAAGTGGTAGACGACCCCGAAACAAAAATGCTTTTGGATGCCGGATTTTCAACCACACCTTTAAATATAGGAACCCAATACAAAAAATACTATTTGATAGCAGGCAGTTTCACAACAATCAAAAACGCTCAAAAACGTCAGCGCGAACTTCCTGGGTCAAAAATCCTCTCTGTTGGCGACCAACACCGTGTATACGTTGGCTCAAGCGACAAAGCCGACGATATTTTGGCGCAATACAATGCATTAAAAGGAAAGCAGCCGGGTCTTGAAGTTTGGCTGTTAAAAAATGCGAAATAATCATCAATTAGCAAATACCATCAACGGTCGGAGCCTTTGGCACCGACCGTTTTTTTTTGCAGCAAATATCAAAATGAATAATTATAGATATCAAACTGCATTTTTTTAAAATTCCTATTTTTGTTTTTATAAAAAAAAGCCATAAATTTGCGCGAATTACCGACAGAATGTTTGTTGGTATTTAAACAAGGTTAAATGGCAAAATTAACAATCATAGGCGGAGGTATATCCGGATTAGCAGCAGGCATATACGCCCAACTTAACGGTATCGAAAGCGAGATTTTCGAGTCGCACACCATTGTAGGCGGACAATGCACATCGTGGAAACGCAAAGGATACCACATCGACAACTGCGTGCACTGGATGACCGGCACATCGCCCAAAAAAGAAATATACAAAGTGTGGCAAGAAGTGGGCGTAATCCAAGACCCCGAAAAAGACATCATCCGCCACGACTATTTTCTTCAGGTAGACATCAACGGAGTGAAAGCTCACGTATGGCGCGACCTCGAAAAAATGCGACAGGAACTACTCTCAATAGCACCGGAAGATAGCAAAGAGATCAACAACATCATTAAGTTGATAAAAAAATTCCAAGCAATAGAGCTACCATCAAAGTTTCCTCAAGAGCAGATGGGTTTTGGGCAGAATATTAAACTGCTTTTTAAAATGTTGAAAGCAATTCCCGCATTTGCCAAATACAAAAAACTCACTTTGGAGGAATACGCCAAACGGTCAAAAAGCCCAATCATTCACCAAATTATATACAACTACGTTCCCAAACAGTTTTATGTAATTTCGGCATTCTATATGTATGCTATGTTTTCGATGGGCAATGCCGACCTACCGCGTGGTGGTTCCGATACCATTACCAACCGTATGAGAGACAAATATTTAAGTCTCGGTGGAAAAATCTCTGCAAAGAAAAAAGCTCTCAACGCTGAAATCAACAACAAAAAAATAACAAAAATCAATTTTGCCGACGGCACATCTGTAGATCCCGAATATGTGATAATTGCCACCGACCTTAAAGTAGCATTTAACATAATCGGTCATAACTACATGGACAACAACCTAAAACAAGCATTCGCCAATACCAAGACGCACCCTGTGTTTAGCAACATAACCATATATTTTGCAGTGGATTGTCCCACCGACGACATTCCAATAATGGAGATATTCAACTGCAAACCATACAAAGTTGTTGACCGCGAACACAATGTGGTGATTGTAAACAATTACGCCGACCAACCAAATTTTGCACCCGAAGGCAAGGGCATCATTCAGATACTTATGGTGCAGCACGACGATGAATATCAATATTGGGAAAACCTCTACAAAGACCAAGAAGCTTACAAAGCCGAAAAAATACGCATAGCATCCGAAGTGCAGCAACGTTTGGAACAACATTACCCCCAATACAAAGATAAACTTACACTTTTGGAAGTTTGCACGCCAAAGAGTTTCAACCGCTATCTGGGTTCGTACAAAGGTTCGTACATGGGATTTATCCAAACTCCATACGCACCCAAACTCGTTCACCATGGCTTCATCAACGGTATCGACAACCTATGCCTTGCCGGTCAGTGGCTGCAGACACCAGGCGGACTGCCAAACGCACTCGTTACTGGCAAATTTGCTGTACAACGCCTTGTAAAACGTTTCCACTTAGCCGACAAATTCCGTCAAAAACTCTAAACCCAAACCACTATGCTGAAGAAAAAAAAGAGAAGCCTTTTAGGAGAAGCCTTTTTCAGGATAATGCGAAATTATCTGCGGGTATTACACAACAATGTGTATTACAAACACATATACGTATTGGGTAGAGAGAACATACCTAAGAAAGGCACACCGCTGATCATAGCCTCCAACCACCAGAACGCCCTCAACGACGCCCTTGGTGTGGAGTTCGCATTCCGCGACCGCATAGTAAGCATATTCACACGTGCCGACGCATTCAACCGTCCTTTCCTTGGCAAACTATTGCGCAGCATCTACCTACTGCCGGCGTTCCGCATTGATTTCGACGGAATGGACGCACTCAAAAACAACTACGACATCTTTGCAGAAGCGGGCGAAAGAATACTCTCTGGCGGCACTGTGCTGATATTTCCCGAAGCCCTCAACCAAGACAAACGCTGGCTCGGCGAGTTTTCGATGGGATACCTCCGCATGGCGTTTGATGCAGTGAAAAAATCAGAGTTCAAAACCGACATCGTAATCCTGCCCATCTGCAACCATTACAGCAACTATTTCAAATTCCGCGAGGACATGATGATAGTGTGCGGCAAGCCCATTTCGCTGATGCCTTACTACGAACTCTTCCAAACCAAGCCGCGCACAGTACAGCGCACAGTCAACAATCTGGTAAGAGAGCAAATTTCGTCGATGATGCTCAACATCACCGATTTAGACAACTACGAATCTATCGACCATATACGCGAAACATACGGCAAACGCTACTGCAAACTCTGCGGCGGCGACCCCACATACCTGCCCGACAAACTTGAATCCGACAAAGCCCTCTTCAAAGAGCTTGAAGACGTCAAGGCGCAACAGCCCGAAGTTATCGAAGAAATCTACAGCGAGGCAGCCACATTGAAAAAAAACTGCGGACGTTTCCGCATATCCGACGAAAACTTCGACATACCATTTCGCAAAGGCAGCTTCATATTCCGCCTTCTGTCGCTGATATGCCTGTTTCCGCTGTTTGTTGTGGCATCGATTCCAAATATTTTGATATTTTTGTCGCCTCAGCCCCTTACAAAAAAATTCAAGGCGGGCAACGGACATATGACTATGTTTGTGGGAGGCATCAGGTTTGCCGTGGGTGCATTGATAGCGTTTCCGTTGTGTTACAGTCTTTTCTTCTTCTTAGAAGGATACTTTTGGAATTGGCTGTATGCCACAATACATGTAATATTATTGCCGTTTTTAGGATTGTTTGCATGGAACTACCGTCAGACATTCATAGGTCTGAAACGCGAATGGCGATACCGCATCAAGTCAAAACGCAGCCAACACAAGCGCCGCGGCAAGGGTCTCGCAGAAACAATTGAATTAAGAAAACGTTTATTTGATAAATTAGACAACATTTTAACAAAAAATACATGGAAAAAAGAGTAGTAATCACCGGCATGGGTATATACTCGTGCCTCGGTAAAAATCTTGACGAAGTTAAAAACTCGCTTTACAACGGCGTGTCGGGCATCGTTTTAGACCCCGTGCGCAAAGAATTAGGTTTCCGCTCGGGACTTACATCAAAACTCGACGTTCCCGACCTCAAAGGACAACTCTCACGCGCTCAACGTGTATTTATGCCCGAACAAGCTAAATACGCTTACGTAGCCACCGTAGAAGCCCTCAACAACGCAAAAATCGACCAGGATTATCTGGACGCCAACAGCGTTGGACTTCTCTACGGCAACGACTCGAGTGCAGAGCCGGTATACAAAAGCGTAGAAACTATGTTTAAGAAAAAGAACACCACGCTGATTGGTTCTGGCGGCATTTTCCAGTCGATGAACTCTACCGTTACTATGAACCTCGGCTGCATCTTCCACCTCAGAGGCATCAACCTGACAATCTCAGGCGCATGTGCAAGCGGTAGCCACGCTATTGGCTTGGGCTCGCTCCTTATCCGCAACGGTTTGGAAGATATGGTGGTATGCGGTGGTGCACAAGAAGTTAACCCCTACGCAGTAGGCAGCTTCGACGGTATCAGCGCATTCTCTACACGCGAAGACGCTCCCACAAAGGCATCTCGCCCGTTCGACCGCGACCGCGACGGTCTTGTTCCCGGAGGCGGCGCTGCCACTGTAATCATTGAAGAATACGAACACGCTGTTAAACGCGGAGCTAACATAATAGCAGAAATCAAAGGCTGGGGATTCTCGTCAAACGGCGACCATATTTCATCGCCCAACGTAGCAGGACCTGCCAAATCGTTGGAAAACTGTCTCCGTCTTTCTAACGTGGATATCAAAGAGATAGGATATATCAATGCACACGCCACTTCAACTCACATCGGCGACATGAACGAGGCAAAAGCCATCTCGCAAATCTTTGGCGACTGCAGACCCTACGTTACATCCACCAAAAGCCAGACCGGACACGAAATGTGGATGGCAGGCGCAAGCGAAGTTATCTATTCTACCCTCATGATGAAAAACAACTTTGTGGCAGCCAACCTCAACTTTGAAAATCCCGACGAAGACTCCGCTAAGCTCAACATCCCCGGACAGAGAGTAGACGCACATTTTGATATGTTCCTTTCAAACTCATTCGGTTTTGGCGGAACAAACTCGACACTTATTGTAAAGAATTTATAGTCATATAATTCATTATTATTCCACGAGGCTGACGCAATGTCAGCCTCGTTTTTTTTGTGCAAATTCACACTTTTTTAAAATTATTTTGCCAACTTAAATTATTTTTCACACCTTTGCACCTTGAAATAATTATAATATTAATAAAAAACACTCTATAAAAATGGAAAAAAACGAACTTATCGCAAAAATCAACTCTGTACTCGCTAACGAATTTGAAGTAGAAGAAACCGAAATTGCTCCCGAAAAAGAGATCAAAGCCACTCTTCAGCTCGACAGCCTCAGCCTCGTAGACATGATTGCAGTAATCGAAGAAGAATTCGGTGTAGAAATCAAAGGACAGAGTGTTGCTCAGGTTAAGACATTCCAAAACCTCTACGATTTCGTATACGAAAAAACCAACGCATAACATATGGCCAAAACCGTTCTTTATGCGGGCGATGGAATTAAAACTTTTATTCCGCAGCGCGAGCCCATGCTCATGGTAGATAAACTGTTCTCCGTGTCGGACACCGACGTGGAGACAGGGCTCACCGTGACAGAAAGCAACATCTTTGTGGAAAACGGAGTATTTGCCGAAACCGGACTCATAGAACACATTGCCCAAAGTGCTGCTACATTTGCAGGATACAACGACTGGATCAACCACCGTCCTATCGTATTGGGATATATAGCCGAAATCAAGAAATTCGCCTTGCAAGCGTCCCTGCCAAAGGTAGGCGACAACATAGAAACTGCAATGTCGGTAATTTCGCAGGCTATGAACATCACACTTATGAACGCCGAATCAAAAATCAACGGCGCCACAGTGGCTGTGTGCAAAATGAAAATCTTTATGGATAAATAATGGAGCAGAACAGCATCAACGATGAATTGTCGGTAACTCTCGACTTTACAGTGCCGTTTTACGACCTCGATGCCATTCAAATGGTTTGGCACGGAAACTATGTTAAATATATGGAAAACGCCCGCGAGGCTTTCGGGGCAAAATACGGATTAGAATATCTCCATATTTTCAACAGCGGATACACGGCACCAATGGTAGATATGCACATCAAATACCGCAACTCGGCACGTATAGGCGACATTCTTAAGATTAAGATTACTTACGTACCTACTAAAGCTGCCAAATTGGTATTCCAATACATTATTACGCGTCCAAAAGACAACGCTGTGATCATCGAAGCCGACACAACACAATTGTTCGTTTCGCGTAGCGGCGTTTTTGAATTATCAAACCCCGATTTCATTGTGGAATGGAAAAATCGTTGGAACATTTCCTAACCATTTTTGCAAATATTTTAAAACCAGCCGATTATGCTTATTAAAGATTTTTATTACGTAGAAAACCATACAGCAGAAAGCGACGGAAGCCACGTATACACTGTAAAACTAAACGCAAATCATTCTGTATATCAAGGTCATTTCCCTGAACGGCATATCACACCCGGCGTGTGCAACATTCAGATGATTAAAGAATGCATTGAAGACGCCACATCCAAACGTCTGACTTTTACAGCTATAGACCGCTGCCGACTTACTGCTATGGTAACGCCCGAAGGTTCGCCAATACTCAACATCAAGGTGCAAACCGACCCAGCCGACACATCTAAAGTGTCAGCCACCATATTCTACGGCGACACCACTTATATGACACTCAGCGGCATTGTTGCCGAAAAACAATAATTGCGCTATGGAAAAATACGATGTAGTTATAATCGGCGCAGGTCTCGGTGGATTGCAATGTGCATACATTCTTGCAAAACACGGCATGAAAGTGTGCGTATTGGAGCAAAACCGTCTTATTGGTGGATGCATCCAGACTTTCGTACGAAAAAACACCAAATTTGACACAGGATTTCACTACATCGGTGGATTAGACGAGGGACAACCTCTCAATCGCATTTTCAAATACTTTGACCTGATGGATCTGCCGTGGCAAAAACTCGACCCCGACGGATTTGACCAAATTTTCTACCGCAACAAATCTTATATGTTTGTCAACGGCTACGACCGTTTTTGCGACAAGATGTCAGAGTATTTTCCAAACTCTGCCAACGAGCTCAAAACCTACACCACATTTCTCCGTAGTGTGGGCGAAGGTATATTTGAGAGTTTTGATCGCAACCCCGAGCAAAACCTCTCTGGCGACACTCTCTTTGGCAAAAATGCCTACCAATACCTCACTGGCACAATATCCGACCCTGCATTGCAAAATGTTCTTTCGGGTACGTCGGCAAAACTGCACTTAGACAAGCAACGCCTACCGCTTTACACTTTTGCGCAGATCAACAGTTCGTTTATCCAAAGCGCATACCGTATCCGTGGCGGAGGAATGCAAATAGCCGAAAAACTTGCCCAGAGCATTACCAATATGGGTGGAATTGTAACAACTGGAGCTAAGGCTACTAACCTTGTGGAATCCAACGGAAGAATCTCTGTAGTTGAAATCGAAGGGCGTGAACCTATAGAAACCAAGTACATAATCTCCAATATTCACCCCGTTGCCACTCTCAACTTAGCCCAAAATACATCGTTTATCAAAAAAATTTACCGTAAACGCATCTCATCGCTCGATAATACCTTTGGAATGTTTACGGCCAACATCAAGCTCAAGCCCAACACTCTCGAATACCTAAATCGCAACATCTACATTCACGAAACCGACGACATTTGGGACGAAGGCACTCAAACCGCAGACGAAAAACCCCGTGGCGCACTTGTAAGTTATGCCGTTCCCGACAACGAAGGACGCTACGCCCAAAATGTAGACTTGCTTACACCCATGCTTTGGAGCGACGTGGAACAGTTTCAAGATTCCTCTCTTGGACACCGTCCGCAACAATACATTGAACTGAAACAAAAAAAGGCGGAGCAGCTCATCGCCCTCGCCGACAAATATATTAAAGGGTTTGCCAATGCAGTGGAATCGGTTTACACTTCCACTCCCCTAACCTACCGCGACTACACCGCTACACAAAACGGTTCGGCTTTCGGAATTGCAAAAGATTACGACAGGCTGATATACACTCTGCTCACGCCTAAGACTCCTATTCCAAACCTTTGGCTCACAGGGCAGAACCTCAACCTCCACGGCATTCTCGGCGTAAGCATGACTTCGTTTTTCTCGTGTGGCGAAATTCTAGGGCAACGTCCCTCATCAAGCATATTTAATTTTTAACATTCAAAGCATTATGGAACAAGAAAATAAAAATTCAGAAAACAAAAAAGACGACGGTTTTGCCTTCGGAAGACTTAATTACAAGCTCCTTATCATTGGTTTTGTTATCATTGTATTCGGCTTTATTTTGATGGCTGGCGGTGCAAGCGACGACCCCAACGTGTTTAACGAGGAGATTTTCTCATTCCGCCGCATCACCCTCGCTCCCATTGTGGTGCTATTTGGTTTTGCATTCGAGATATATGCCATAATGCGCAAACCAGAGGAATAGACGGCATATCCCCTAAATCACATACAATTATAAAAAAAACTACAACAATGAAAAAACAGATAGCTGCGGTTTTAACAACCGCATTGATAAGCACGTGTGCCTTCGCTCAACAAAACGAGGGATTCAAATTCAACACAGTAAAAACCATCAAAACTACTCCTGTACGCAACCAATTCCGCAGTAGCACATGCTGGTGCTTTAGCACACTGTCGTTTTTTGAGGCCGAGTTGCTCCGTATGGGCAAGGGAGAATACGATTTCAGCGAGGCATTTGTGGTGCACAAAACCATGGAAGACCGCGCCGACAAGGCAGTACGCACCCACGGCGACGTATCATTCAGCCCGGGCGGAAGCGCATACGACGTACTTTTCTGCCTTCAAAACTACGGAATAGTTCCGCAAGACGCTATGCCCGCAATGGGTACCCTCAGTGGCGACAGCCTGCCAAACAACTCCGAAATGGACAAAGTGGCAGGTGGAATAGTTTCAGCCATTGCAAAAAGCGATGCCTCCAAGATTTCGCCCAACTGGAAAAAATCAATTAAAGCTGTTTACGACGCATACTTGGGTGTCTGCCCCGAAAAGTTCACCTACAAGGGCAAGGAGTACACGCCTAAATCTTTTGCACAGTCGCTCGGATTAAATTTCAACGATTATGTGTCTATCACATCGTACACCCACCATCCTTTTTATCAAAAATTCATAATCGAGGTTCAGGACAATTGGCGTTGGGACGCTCCATACAACGTGCCTATGGATGAAATGATGCGTATCATCGACAACGCCGTAGACAAAGGCTATCCCATTGCGTGGGGTGCCGACGTTAGCGAGCAAGGTTTCAACCGCAAAGGTATCGGAGTATTTCCCGACGTAAAAGACGCCTCCACAATAGGCACCGACCAAGCACGCTGGACTGGCATGAGCACCAACGAAAAGAAAGAGTACCTCACATCCAAGCCCCTACCCGAAATCACCCCCACTCAGGAGATGCGTCAGCAGGCTTACGACAATTGGGAAACCACCGACGACCACGGTATGCTAATCTACGGTCTTGCCAAAGACCAGAACGGAAAACTCTACTACATGGTTCAAAACAGCTGGGGAACCGACAATCCGTACAAAGGCACTTGGTACATATCCAAGGCGTTTGCAGCTTACAAAACCATGGATTTTCTTGTACACAAAGATGCCATTCCCGCCGACATAGCTAAAAAACTCGGCATCAAATAGCATTTATTTCCACGCATTATTTCTATACACAATAACATTTTACTTAATTTTTGTTCAAAAAAAAAGACAGAGCGCATTAGCGCACTGTCTTTATAATAATATATTCGTGTTATATAAGATACGAAATATTAGTTGCCAAGACCGAAACGGAGCATAGCCGAAACGGTGAGGTCTTTGTCGCTCTGTTTGAGATATTCGCGGATAGTGATTTTGTTATCCTGTTCAAACTTCTGATTGAGAAGAGTGTTCTCCTCGTAGAATTTGTTGATACGACCTTTGGCGATGTTCTCGATCATCTGAGCGGGAACAACAGTTTCAGCGGCTATTTTAGCCTTAATTTCTTTAGCCTTAGCGCCTTGCTCCTCGGTAATCCAACCTTTGGTGATGTTAGAAGCAATATGGTCGTCGGAGTCAACGTGAGCGGGATTGATACCTTCTTTTTTGAGAGCGGCCTCAACTTTCTTCTGAATCTGCTCTTGAACGGTTTTTTCTTTAGCTACTTCAAGTTCCTTGTTGATAACCTCTTGGTCGATACCGTCTTTGTCGATAGCCATAGGAGCCATAGCAGCTACTTGCATAGCCACGTTTTTGGCAACTGTTGCGTCGGCAGCCTTATTGAAAGCGATAGCTGCTGTAAGGCGGTTGCCCATGTGGTTGTAAACTATAGCCTGTTCGCCAGAGATTTTGCCGTAGAAACCGAGCTCAATCTTCTCACCGATAACGCCGTTCTGGTTCATGATCTCGTCGTTGATAGTGCCTTTGCCGTAAGCTATAGCCTTGAGAGCGTCGGCGTCGGCGGGATCGTTGGCGATAGCGGCAGCAAGAATATCTTGTGTAAATTTAACGAAGTCGACATTCTTGGCCACAAAGTCGGTTTCGCAATTGAGCGAAACGATATATGCTTTTTTGCCATCGGCAGATACACCACCGAGTACGCAACCTTCCTTAGCGTCACGGTCGGCGCGTTTAGAAGCGATTTTCTGTCCTTTTTTTCTGAGGATGTCGATAGCGGCATCAAAGTCGCCGTTGCTTTCCATGAGGGCTTTTTTGCAGTCCATCATACCTGCGCCGGTCATGCCGCGGAGTTTCATAACCTCAGCTGCTTTAATTTCAGCCATTTTAATAATGATTTATGGAGTTAGAAAAAACGCCCTTCCGCCATAGGAGGCGGCGGAAAGGCTTATTGTATTAGTTGTTGCTATCTTCTGTATTTTCAGCGTCTGCTTTGGCATCTTCGGTTTTTTCGTCAGAGCCTTTGCGTGCACGTGTTTTGCGCACTTTGCCATGTTTGTTGTCGGCAGCTTTAGCAGCATCTTTCTCAGGAGCGTCAACTTTGCGCTCAGCAACGCCCTCGGCGATAGCACCAGTGATAACGTCGAGTACGATAGAGATAGATTTTGCAGCGTCGTCGTTAGCAGGAATTACAAAGTCAACGTCGTTGGGGTTAGAGTTGGTGTCCACCATAGCGAATACGGGGATACGGAGTCTCTTAGCCTCTTTAACGGCGATTTTTTCTTTAGTAACGTCTACTACGAACAAAGCAGCGGGAACGCGAGTAAGGTCGGCGATAGAGCCGAGGTTTTTCTCGAGCTTTTCGCGCTGACGGTTGATCTGGAGTTTTTCGCGTTTAGAAAGTTGGTCGAAAGTACCGTCGGTAGCCATCTTGTCGATGGTAGTCATTTTTTTAACGGCTTTGCGTACAGTGGGGAAGTTGGTGAGCATACCGCCCGACCAGCGTTCTGTAACGTAAGGCATGTTGATAGCCTTAACTTTTTCTGCAACTATTTCCTTAGCCTGCTTTTTGGTAGCAACAAAAAGGATTTTTCTGCCCGATTTAGCAATTTGTTTGATAGCAGCGGCTGCCTCTTCGAGTTTGGCTGCTGTTTTGTGTAAGTCAATTATGTGGATTCCGCCCTTCTCCATAAAGATGTAAGGGGCCATTGCAGGATTCCATTTTCTTTTCAAGTGTCCGAAATGTACACCTGCGTTTAATAAATCTTCGAAATTTACTGCCATTTTAATTGGTGTTTTGTTTACGTTCTACTTAATTCAACTGCACGGGTAGCTACGGGACAACTCTCTTGCGCCGCAGGTCTCGGCAGTTTGGATACTAAACTAAAATTATCGCTTACTGAACTGGAAGCGTTTGCGTGCGCCCGGACGACCGGGTTTCTTACGCTCTACAACGCGCGAGTCGCGGCTGAGGAAACCTTCTTTCTTCAATGCTACGCGGTCTTCGGGGTTGATTTCAACGAGTGCGCGGGCAATACCCAAGCGGATAGCCTCAGCTTGACCTTTGAAACCACCGCCGCATACGTTAACCTTAACGTCGTAGTTTTCAGCCTGGTTGATCTGAGCCAAAGCCTGAACTACTACTTTTTGGAACTGCGGCACTGTGAAGTACTCTTTGTAGTCTTTTCCGTTAACTTTGATTTCTCCTTTGCCGGGAGTTACGAAAACGCGCGCGATAGCGGCTTTTCTTCTGCCTACTTTGTTTGTAACTTCTGCCATGATTATCTAAGTTCGTTTAAGTTGATGAGTTTGGGCTGCTGTGCCTCGTGGGGATGCTGCTCGCCCTGATAAACTTTGAGGTTGTTGCGCAGGATGGCGTCGCCGAGTTTGTTCTTGGGGAGCATGCCTCTAACTGCCTTCTCGATGATGCGCTCAGGTCCGTTGGCTTTTTTGAAGAAATCTTTTGCGATTTCGATTTTCTGACCACCGGGATAGAGAGAGTGGTGAACGTACTCTTTCTGAGCCCATTTGTCTCCTGTCAATCTAATTTTGTCGGCGTTGATAACTATCACGTTGTCGCCGCAGTCTACATGCGGTGTGAAAGAGGCTTTGTATTTGCCCCTCAACAGCATGGCAACCTTAGACGCAAAACGTCCTAAGGTCTGGTTGGTCGCGTCTACCAAGAGCCACTCTTTGTTTACGGTAGCCTTGTTGAGCGATACTGTTTTGTAACTTAATGAATCCACTTTTTTAAACTTTTAAAATTTAACTTATTAATTTCTAACTACTTCTATCTGAAGTATGGATAATAAATCGGACGTGCAAAATTAGGTATAATATTTTTAATCTAAAAATAGTTTTTTGATTTTTTTTAATGATAGATATAAAAAAACGTCTGAAACCAACACTCAAAATGTTGATTTCAGACGTTGATAATTTTGGAGTTATGGTACGTTAAAAATTATGCAGCTACTCCACCGCGCTCAGCTGCTTTGGGGTCAGGTCCATATTCGTTGGGGCCAATGGTTCCTTCGGTACAAGCCCATACAAGTAAAAGAATTGCTCCAACTAATGGGATTAGGGCTAACAACAGATACACTCCGCTCTTGTTTATGTCATGAAGGCGGCGAACCGATAACCCTAAGGTAGGTAAAAACATTGCTAATGCTATCAACCATGTTATAATAAGAACAACAATTGCAACTCCACTTGATTGGGTTACTGACGTTAAAATCGAACCTATAATATTCCATGCGAAGTTAAGAATAACATACCAAAGAGTAAACATCCAATACTCTTTACGTCTTGCTCGACCGTTAAAATCACAATAATGATTTTTCAAGATATCAATAAAATATTCTTTCATATTACTTAATATTTAAAAGTGAAACATTTATTTATTTTTACCAAATATAAGGATTTTTTTTAATTTAGCGAATTAATTTTTCAACTTTTTTTTAAAAATTTTAACAAAAAAAACTATTTATAAAAAACAATTTGGTTAAATTTGCGTTTGTGTAAAAAATACACAATGCAAAAAACACCTTATATTATATAGTAACCAAAATTTAAAGCACTATGATAATACAACATTTTACCGACAACGACTTGTACAAGTTTACAATGCAGTACGGAGTAGTGTCGCTATTTCCGAGCGATGTGGTGAGATACCGCTTCACCAACCGTGGCGGCGACCAATTTCCTGAGGGGTTTGCCCAAGCCTTAAGGCAGGAGGTTGACTCTATGGCCAATTTAAAACTCACCAAAGAGGAACATAAATTTCTCCAAGAAAAATGCTACTATCTGCCTCAAGCGTATTTGGATTTTATAGCAGGTTACCGTTTCGACCCTAACGAAGTGAAAATCAGCCAAGAAGGAGGCAAACTTGAAGTAATGATTGAAGGTTTGTGGTATCGAACAATACTTTGGGAAGTGCCTCTGATGGCTATCATAAGCGAACTTTTCTTCAAGATGACTGGTGCAAAGCCATACGACAAAGCAAAACGCACTCAAATTGCCGACGACAAGATGAAAATTTACAGCGGGTTAGGTTTAAAAATTGCCGATTTTGGCACTCGCCGCCGTTATTCATTTGAAAACCAAGACGATATTGTTGCCACGCTTAACCAATATGCACCAAACACATTTGTGGGCACAAGCAATGTTTACTTGGCTATGAAATACAACACCACTCCCATTGGCACACATGCCCACGAATGGTTTATGTTTCACGCAGCAAAGTTTGGATACAAGATTGCCAATAAGCTTGCGCTCGAAAATTGGGTAAATGTTTATCGTGGCGACCTTGGCATAGCCCTATCCGACACTTTCACCACAGAGGTTTTCTTCAGAGACTTCGACACATTATACGCAAAACTATTTGACGGTGTAAGGCACGACTCAGGCTCACCGCTTGAATTCGCCGACAAAACCATTGAGCATTACAAAAAACTAAGAATCAATCCGCTGAGCAAAACCATAGTATTTTCCGATGCTCTCAATCCAGATATGGTAAAACAAATTGTTGATTATTGCAAAGGCAGAATAGGAATGTCGTTTGGCATTGGTACAAACTTTACCAACGACGTGGGAGTAAAGCCGTTGAATATGGTTATCAAAATAGATACTGTAATGGTAAACAATCAATGGACCAAGGTGGTGAAACTATCCGACAACCCGATAAAGCACACTGGCGGTGCCGAGGCTGTGGAACTGGCAAAAAAATCATTGGGCATAGACTAAAAGCCCCAGACATTTCTCAAAACCCAAAACGCCAAAACAACTATCACACACAACAGCGTTGAGTGGTATCCATTGAAAAACAACGAAAGGCGCGGAAATTTCTCTTTGAAAGCCGCGCTTTTTTTTGCTACCGACATTACTACCACATAAGGTATGGCAAAATAGATAAGCGCATTTTGCCGAACCGACTCCAAGATATTGCCGTTGAGCAATTGATGGAAAGCACGCTGAAGACCACATCCAGGACACTTGTAGCCAGTAAGCACATAGAAAAAGCACTTTGGGAAAGGCATTCCGCTCGTTGATGGGTCGAATACCTTATAAAAATAGATGCCCCCTGCGACAAAGACCGCAAAGAGGGCAACTAAAAATATATCAATCTTATTAAATTTCAAAGCTTAGTACGATTGTAAAGCACCAGCACCAATTGCTAGGACAAAGGAAAGAATATTAAACACCCAACACAATCCACCTAAGACAATACCTATAATAGCAACAATCTTAGCAACCTTGGCCTTATCTTCAGCTCCTTTGTAATCGCCTTTCTTGTAATCGCTATCTGAGAGTAGCGAGAATACAAGAGCAACAATACCGAAAAGACAACTAAGCAAGAGAGAAATAATTGACAGCACAAGATAGTTGTTTGGCTTTGGCGGAATAGTGCCGTTGTTTGGTTTATTAGTGATTTCGCCGTAGGTGTTGGACTGTGGCTGCTGGTACGATGGCTGCGCATATTGCTGCTGGGATTGCGACTGGGGTTGGTCGGTTGAAAGTCCGAGTTGTAACATTAGCTCAGGCAGCTGATTGATTTGTACCCAAGAAGGCATACCTTCTGCCCATACGTAGGTATCAAGTGATACGGCGCCACGCATTTGATCAAGCGATACAGGACCAATTTGTTGTTCGCCCAAACGATAATAGTAGGTCTTTTCCATTTTTTCTTATTTTTTATTTGTTAAAACTATATTGGAAGCGTTTTTGACTCCTCCAACAGAAGATTATAATCATTTAGTAACGTATTTCGTGTATAGCTAAGTGAGTTGTTTTTCAAGTAGATATTGAAGCTAAAGCAGAAAGTGAAAGCATAAGCACCGGTAATAAGATCTCAAACAAAATAAACGATACAAAAAATGCTCCCATTGATATCAAACCTATGAGAGAAAGAATTTTTGCCAATTTTGCCTTGCTAACAGCATCGTTGTAATCTCCTCGTTTATACGATGAATCACTTAAAATAGACATAATAACAGCAACAATACCAAGCGGCTGACAAGCCAGAATAGCGATTATAGACAATACTAAATGATTGTTGGGCTTTGGTGGCATGATAGTAACGTGACTATTGTCGGCTACATTAAATAGCATCCTAAGTTCTGGCACCTCCGACGCTTGTTTCCAATATGGCATACCTGAAGCCCAAACGTAAGTGCTAGGTGTGATAGCATTACGCATCTGCTCAATAGATACTGGACCTATCTGAGTGTTGCCGCTTCGGTAATAATACATTTTGCCCATATTGGTTTGGTATATATTCTGTTAAAAAAGTATCGGGAGAACCTTTGGCTCTGCCAACAGAAGGTTATTATTAAGCGATTTTATCTCGTTGATAGCTTTTTCAATTTGCTCAATAGCGCACGAAGCGGTTTCGATCGAAAAGTCAGCGGTTTCGCCGCTAAAACGGTTATGGCTAACGGTTTCGATATTAATTAGCTGATTACCAATTGCTGTGGTAATCAATCCTGTGGTTCCTGGCAGATTTTTGGTTTTAAATGAAACCAAGTATGGAAATTCAATCTTGTTGGTATCACCCAGTGTGAAAGAATTTTTTTCGGTATAAGTATCTGATAATCCATGACGTGCAATAAACACAATATCAGATACTATCGACATTGCGGTTTCACTGCTACCCGCACCTTTGCCAATAAAGAAATGAGTTTTAGAATATTCAGCTTCGAGTTTCACTGCGTTTACAGCAAAGTTTACGCTTGAGAGTATATTGTCGTTCTTTACCGCCATTGGACGGACAGTGGCAAATATCTGGTTTCCTTCGCGTTTTGCCATGCAGATAAGCTTAATTGAAGCGTTGATTTCAGAAGCGAAATCGATATCGTTTTTGGTGATGTCCTCAATACCGATGCGCGACAATTGCTCCATCGACACGTCGATACCGAAAGCGAGTTTTATCAAAAGAATAAGTTTGTGGCTTGCGTCGCCACCGTTGATATCGAGAGTGGGGTCAGCCTCAGCGTATCCATTCTGCTGGGCAAGTTTGAGGGCTGAGCCGAAATCAAGACCCTTCTGCTGCATCTGAGTGAGGATATAGTTGCTTGTGCCGTTGAATATTCCGCACACTTCGTTGATGATGTCGCCAGTGAAACTCTCTTTGATTCCTTTTATAATAGGGATAGCACCGCAGACAGCAGCTTCGTATCCGATTTTTACATTTTGATTTTCAGCCTCTTGAAAAATATCTACACCACGTTCGGCAAGTAGGGCTTTGTTGGCAGTAACAAGGTTTTTGCCATTGTGAACCACACCAAAACATGTGTCGTGAACAAAATTAGATGTACCACCCATAGTTTCCACCACTACGTCAACATCTGGGTCGGTAAGCACTTTTTGAATATTTTTGACAGCATCTTCGCGGCTCACCTCAGCGCCACCGCCTATAAAATATTTTTTATCTAATCCGAAACGATTGATAGCAACGGGCGGATTAAGCTCTGCTATATATTTAAGATTAATTTCGCGACCAGCACGTTTCGAAAGTAGGTCTTTCTGCTCTGTAAGAATTTTAGCTACGCCACCACCTACTGTGCCGCAGCCTAATATTGCAATATTTAACGGTTTCATGTGTAAATGATATACTTATAAAAATTTGGTGCAATTTACTAAGATTTTTTGGATTATAAACTGTTTTGAGCAAAGTTTTTTTTAATTAAATACTAATATAATTTTTTTTAAAAAAAATTTGTAGTTTATTTTATTATTTGTATATTGCAGTGTCAAAATGTACAAGCTCAGATATAGGAGAATTGAATTATTTATCAAACAATTGCATATTTAATAAATACAACTGCTACTCAAACTCACAACCGTCATGGAAAAATTAAACATAATAGCAACCGCATTAATCATGCTTTTAACTATGCAAGGTTGCCGAAATTCTGGCCAACATACAGGGCAAAATGCGCAAGTGCCAGAAGCAGAAACCACATCTGCCGTCACCGACGAAGCAGCTCTTATCGACACTATCGATCAATATGTCAACACTATACGCGAAAGTGGCGACATGTTTGATTTTAAGCGTACCCAGATAGAAAATGGATATGCTGTAATTTGCACGCTCAACGGCGACGTGGTAAAGGTGTCGATTCTTGATAGTTCGGGACGCAACACCGACTATTACATTCGTTCGTCGCGGCCTGTATTTATGAACAGGAATGTGTTTTTAGATGTGGACTCATCGTATTTGGAAAGCGCCTACTACATTGATGGCAAGGTGTACAAATATTTCTGCGATGGATTTGAAATCACAGACCAAACCGCCGTTGACAACATTTCGCTTAACACTCAAAACGATTTGGCAGCCAAATTTTAAAAAAAAAGCAAACACCTTGTGGTGTTTGCTTACTATAAGATTGGTAAAAAATTTTTAACCCATCAAACCGCCGGTGATAGCGATGCACTCGCCGGTAATGTATGCTGCCGAGTCGGAAGCAAGGAACGAAACCAAATCAGCAACTTCTTCGGCCTCGCCAAAACGTCCGAGCGAAATAGTCTTAACGAGTTCTTCCTCAGGAAGTCCTTCGGTCATGTCTGTACGGATAAATCCCGGAGCAATAGCGTTTACTGTAATATTTTTTCTGCCAACTTCTTTTGAGAGGGCTTTGGTAGCGGCAATAATTGCGCCTTTTGAAGCCGAGTAGTTGGTTTGTCCGGGCAACCCTATTATGCCCGAAACAGATGCCATATTGATAATTCTTCCGTGCTTTTTGCGCACCATCTTAGGCAGAACAGAGCGGGTAACGTTGTAGAAACCGTTGATAGTGATTGTGGTAACGGCAGCCCAGTCTTCTTTGGGCATAAGGGGCAAGAGGTTGTCTTTACGGATACCGGCGTTGTTTACAAGCACGTCGATATATTCGCCCTTGTTGTCGTTGAGCCATTGCTCAATAGCGGCAGTGGTCTCTTCGTAGTTGGCTACGTCAAACTTGATGAGTTCACCCTCTTGACCTGCTTGTTTTGTAAGTTCAAGAGTTTCTTTGGCTTTTGCCTCGTTAGATACATAGTTGATAAGCACCTTGAATCCTTGGCTTGCGAGTTTAACACAGATAGCGCGTCCAAGTCCGCGGCTTCCTCCTGTTACTAATGCGTATTTCATATTGTTATGATGTTAATAATAAAGTTCGTCCTCATCGGCGAGCATATACTTGCGCGAATAATACCAAGTGGTAAGCAAACTGATAGCAAAACCTGCCACAGCCATTACCATGAGTGTTGTTGGAAACGCAGAGATAGTTACAACGCCGTCTACAATCTTCTCGATAAATTTAACGGTAAGAGTAAGGCCTACGGTAGATAGCACAATTGCCACCACCGACTGAATAAGCGCACGCTTTAAATATGGCTTGGTAATAGTCCAAGTAGATGCGCCAATAAGTTTTGCAGTGCGGATATCAAACCTATTGCCCGACATCTGCAACCTTACCGTATTGCTAATAAAGATGATGGTGATCACAAGCAGCACCAAACTAAGAGTAAACACAATGGTGGAAACTTTGTTCAATACCGAAGTAGAATTGCGCCAGACATTGTGCGGGAAATTAACCTCGTCTACCACATTATTTGTTTTGAGGTGGCGCGATAGCGACTTGATGCTGTCGAGAGTGGCATACTCGCTGTTGAGTTTAACCTCGATACGCGACATCAACGGGTTATTGCCGTCGAGCAAAGCCACAAAGTCTTCACCGAGCTCTTCTTTGAGTTCGTCGGCTGCCACATCCTTTGAAATAAACTTGCTCTCACGCACAAACGGATATGTTGCCAACTGCTTGCGAAACATCTCGATAGAGGCAAGGCTGCTGTTGTCGTTGAGTGTGATTGTAAGTTTAATGTTGCTGCGAAACATATCACTGATATGCTGTGTGTTAAATATTAACATAAAAAACAGTCCCGACATATAGAGCACCAACGCTATACACAGCGTGGTAGAAAATGTGGACATCAATAATTTGCGCCGGTAGAATTTGCTCACCGTTGGGCGCATAGTTTCTGTTTGTTCCATTGTTGTTTTTCTTGTACTTTTTCTTGACGTAGATTTGCTTTTCCTTTTTGTTGCAAATATAAGCACTCTATTTGTTTTTACGAATTATTTATTTGTATAAATTTGCAACAAAATTATTTTTTTTTGGAACAATGAAAAAAACCGCATTAATAACAGGCATTACAGGACAAGACGGTGCATATTTGGCCGAGTTCCTGCTAAAAAAAGGATATATGGTTCACGGTGTAAAACGGCGCAGTTCGCTTTTCAACACCGACCGCATCGACCACCTATACCAAGACCCCCACGAGGAGAACCGCATGTTCAAGTTGCACTACGGCGACCTTACCGACAGCACCAACCTTATTCGCATAGTCCAAGAGGTTCAACCCGATGAAATATACAATCTTGCCGCCATGAGCCACGTGGCTGTAAGTTTCGACACCCCAGAATACACAGCCAATGCGGATGGAATCGGCACACTACGATTGTTAGAAGCCATACGCATACTCGGATTGGAAAACCACACACGCATTTACCAAGCCTCCACATCTGAGCTTTTTGGCAAAGTGCAATCCGTTCCTCAAAACGAGAAGACTCCATTCTATCCCCGCTCGCCATACGCAGTAGCCAAACTCTACGCATATTGGATAATGGTAAACTACCGCGAGGCTTACAATATTTTTGCTTCAAACGGAATACTCTTCAACCACGAGTCGCCCATAAGAGGCGAAACTTTTGTAACACGCAAAATTACCCGCGCCGTTGCACGTATTGCACTTGGAATGCAAAAGGAACTGTATCTGGGCAATATGAGTTCAAAACGCGATTGGGGACACGCCAAAGATTACGTTAAAGCCATGTGGATGATTCTCCAGCACACCAAACCCGACGATTTTGTTATTGCTACTGGTGTTACCACCGAAGTGCGCGAATTTGTGAGGATGGCTTTTGCCGAAACTGGAGTAAATATAATATTTAAAGGTGTAGGCGTTGACGAAATAGGCGTTGTAGACTCTATCAGCGACGACCCTAAATTCAGAGACATCAAGCAGCATGTGCACCTTGGAGATGTGGTAGTAAAGGTAGATCCCCGCTATTTCCGTCCCACCGAGGTGGATTTATTGATAGGCGACAGCACTAAAGCCCGCACCGAACTTGGGTGGCAACCAGAATACGACCTACAGAAACTATGCGCCGAAATGGTAAACTCCGACCTCAAACTTATGAAAAAAGACCGTTATCTGCACGAAGGCGGTTTCAAAACACTTAATTATTTTGAATAATGGAAAAAGACAGCAAAATATACGTTGCCGGCAACAGAGGATTGGTAGGCAGCGCTATCACAGCGGCACTTCGCAAACGTGGATACAATAATCTCGTATTCACCCCGCACGCTCAATACGATTTAATCGACACCAAAACTGTGGAGGCGTTTTTTGAGAAAGAACGCCCAGAATATGTGTTTCAATCGGCTGCACACGTGGGTGGCATAATTGCAAACCTCACTTACCGCGCCGACTTTATCTATCAGAACCTAATGATAGAGACCAACATCATCAATTCGGCATACAAATATGGAGCTAAAAAACTGCTCTTCCTCGGATCAAGCTGCATCTATCCAAAAAATCCTCCGCAACCCATGACCGAAGATGTTTTGCTCACATCCGAACTCGAATACACCAACGAGCCATACGCACTAAGCAAGATAGCCGGCATAAAGCTCTGCGAAAGCTACAACCTGCAATACGGCACCAACTTTATCTCCGTTATGCCAACCAACCTTTACGGACCCAACGACAACTATAATCTTGAAACTTCGCACGTATTGCCCGCAATGATACGCAAGTTTCACCTTGCCAAATGCTTGGAACACAACAATATGGAAGCCATCAAGAGAGACCTCGACCGCCGACCAATAGAAGGCGTAAGCGGAGCGTCTCCCCTACCCCGTCAGTTAGAAATAATCAAAAAATACGGCATCTCAGGCACTGGCAGCAACGCCACTGTGGAGCTTTGGGGCGACGGATCGCCACGCAGAGAGTTTCTCCACTCGCAAGACCTCGGCGAAGCATGCGTATTTCTTATGGAAAACGTTGATTTTAGCGACATCCTCAACAAACAGTTCAATATCAAAGACTTCAGCGTTCCTTACACCAAAACCGAAGTGCGCAACACACATATTAATATAGGCACCGGCAAAGACCTCACTATTGCCGAACTGGCGTCGATGGTGCAAAAAACTGTGGGATTCACCGGAAAAGTTGTTTGGAACTCCGACAAACCCAACGGAACACCCCAAAAACTATTGGACGTATCCAAACTTGAAAAACTCGGTTGGAAATATAGTATTGAATTAAACGACGGCATAGCAACAAGTTACAACAATTATTTAAACGAAGAGGTTAAATAGCAGAAACTGATTTAGCATTTTTTATATTGTCGATTAGTAATTTTTTAACTATCTTTGCCGAACAAATACAAGGACAAAATGGCAAAAGAAAAAAAACAACGGGACAGTTACAAGATAATTCTTTACAACGAAACCACCTTGCACGAAACCACATCGTTTAGAGTAAACATGCTCAATATGGTGGCATATGCAGGTGCATTAATAATTGTGATAGCGTTGCTGACAGCGATACTGTTTATCTACACACCGCTAAACTCGTTTCTACCCAAGCAAGACGACGAGGATATGAAATGGGCGCTCACTACCAACGCTAAGCGCATGGACAGCATTAGCACTGTGCTTTTGCAACGTCAGGAGTATTTCTCCAAGATTAGAAACATAATGAATGGACGCAATTTTGATGAATACGACGAAAAGGAAGACACCACTACCATCGAACGTCAGCATGCCGACTTTACTAAATCAAAACACGACAGCATTGTGCGCATCCTTATCGAAGAAGAAACTCAGCAGACCCTCGCACTCATCAATTCCTCAGGAAAAGAAAAATACAAACGGCGCAATTTCTTTATGCCTGTCCATGGCACTCTCACATCGAAATTCAACCCTGAAATTAAGCACTGGGGAATCGACATTGCCGCCAAAGAAGACGAACCCATACTCGCAACTCTCTCTGGCACTGTGATTCTTGCCACTTGGACTATTGAAACAGGCAATACAATTCAAATTCAGCACGACGACAACCTCATTTCGGTATACAAACACAACTCTGTACTGTTGAAAAATGCTGGCGACAAGGTTCAGGCAGGTGATCCGATTGCTATTATCGGCAACTCGGGCGAGTTCACCTCTGGCACCCACCTCCACTTTGAAATTTGGCACGACGGAGTACCCGTTAATCCTGAGGACTATTTAATCTTCCCACAATGAAACGAAAAATAGCTATTTTGGGTTCTACGGGCAGCATTGGCACGCAGACCCTCGATGTTATAGAACGTAATCCCGATAAATTTGAGGTAGAGATACTTACAGCTGGTTCTAATTGGGAACTATTAGTACAGCAAGCTATAAAATATCTGCCAAACGCCGTAGTGATTGCCAACGAATCATTTTATACATCTACAAAAGAAGCCCTCAAAGATTATCCTGTAAAGGTGTTCACCGGCAGCAAGTCGATTTCCGACGTTGTAGAGTTCGACACCGTTGATATGGTGGTGGCTGCTATGGTAGGCTATTCGGGACTTATACCCACAGTAAACGCCATCCGCCACAAAAAGCCAATAGCACTTGCCAACAAGGAAACCCTCGTGGCTGCGGGCAGCATCGTTATCCGCGAGGCTTTGGAAAACCATGTACCTATCCTACCTGTCGACAGCGAACATTCGGCCATATTCCAGTCGCTTGTGGGCGAAGGCGACAACGAGGTGGAAAAAATTCTCCTCACCGCGTCGGGAGGTCCATTCCGTGGCAAAAACCACGAGTTTCTTGCCAAAGTTAAAAAAGAGCAGGCATTGAAACACCCTAATTGGAACATGGGCGCAAAAGTTACCATCGACTCGGCTTCGTTGATGAACAAAGGATTGGAAACAATTGAAGCTATGCACCTTTTCAATGTACCTGTCGACAAGATAGAAGTGTTAGTACATCCACAGAGCATAGTACATTCGGGCGTGCAATTTGTAGATGGCTCGGTTAAATTTCAGCTCGGAGTGCCCGACATGCGCTTGCCCATACAATTTGCCATAGGCTATCCCGAAAGGCTCAAAAGCACCTTTCCTCGTGTGGATTTCTTCTTGCTAAAAAACCTGTCATTCGAGAAACCCGACCTCAACGTATTCAGAAACCTTGCGCTCGCAATTCACGCTGCCAAACAAGGAGGCAACTTAGCGTGCGCCATGAACGCCGCCAACGAAGTGGCTGTTAAGCGTTTTCTTCAAGACAAAATAGGATTCTTAGAGATGTCGGACCTCATAGAAACCACTATGCAGAAAACACCGTTCATAGCCGAACCCACTCTCGACGACATTATTGACACACACGCCGAGGCAGTAAGAATTGCTGAAAATCTTGGTTAGTTTTGCTGACGCTTACGGCTTCCGCTGTAAAGTTCAAAGCACTCTAACTTACATTCAATAGCGCCGTTATATAGTTTTACCTTACGTGAAGGATGAAGTCCAAGATTTTTCAACGCACCGAGGTTTCCGCTCAGCACCCACACCTTGCTGTCGGTGTAAGAAGCTTTCAGGCGGTTGCCAATATTTTTGTAGAAATCTGTCATTTCAGCAGCATCTTCTAGTCGCTCGCCGTAGGGTGGATTCATTATTACAAATATATTGCGGAAAGGCTCCTCGTTTTTAAAGAAATCCATTCGGTCAAAGTCGATAAAATCTTCCACGCCAGCCTTGTTGGCATTGCGCGAAGCGGCATCAAGAGCAGCTGGGTCAATATCGTAACCAATGATACGGGTGTTAGAATCGCGCTTTACGGCATTCTTAGCCTCCTTTTTGAGGGCAGACCAAATCTCGTGGTCGTAATTGTTCCATTTTTCAAAAGCGAAATTGCGAAAACAGCCCGGAGCAATGTTCCGAGCCATAAGGCAAGCCTCAATGGGGAACGTTCCCGAACCGCACATAGGATCGAGAAGGGTTTGCTGACCGTCCCAACCTGCAATTTTTAAAATGCCTGCAGCCATCACCTCGTTGAGCGGTGCAAAAGTCTGACGAGCCTTGTATCCACGCCTACTCATTGGCACGCCGGTGCTGTCGAGCGAAATTATACATTCGCTGTTGTAGATATGTAGGTTGAACCTAATGTCGGGATATTCTGTATCCACATCGGGACGTTTGCCACGGCGGTCGCGAAAATAATCGCAAATAGCATCCTTCATCTTCAACGAAGCGTATTTACTGTGAGTAAACACCGTACCGCTAGTAACAGGGTCGATGGCAAAAGTCTGGTTAACAGTAAAAAATTTTTCCCAATCTATCTTGTAAATCTGATTGTAGAGGGCGCGTTCGTCGTTGGCGTTAAACTTGGCGATAGGCACAAGCACCTTCAACGCCGTTCTGAGCCAGAGATTGCACTTATATAGCAGCGTAGTGTCGCCACGAAACATCACGGCACGATTGAGCACCGAAATATCCTTAGCGCCAAGAGCTTCAAGTTCGTCTTTAAGCACATTTTCCAGTCCGAAAAATGTAGTTGCGGTAATATCAAATAGTTCCATTATATTTTAGTCTAAATAATAACTTTCGTTAACGATATGCAGTTTTTCACCGTCTTTTCTTACATAATAGCGTTTAAGCGGATATTTGGAACTGCCACTCTGCACAGCACCCTGTAAGAGCACATTATATTGCGAATCGCAATTTTTCACCGTGTCGGAATGAAAAAGGCAGTGAGTTTGTTCGTTGTAAATCAAGGCAGTATGCTTAGGAGAAGCGGGACAGGCACGATCATAAGCATAATAAGTGGAGCAGTCGAAATTATAAACAAAAATACCATTATAACCACCTGTTACATAGCACCATCCGCCCGGATTCTGCAACGAAGCGAACTGAGCCTGACCCAAATAGATATAAAAATCGACCCTGACATCTGGTATAGGTTCTTCGGAATGTCCACACCCTGAGAACATTAAACCAAAAAATAAGACTATGTATAACAATTTAGCTTTCACAGCGTTTTATTTATTGTAATTTTGCTGCAAAATTATTAAATTAATTTCAGATGAAGACATCATATATAAAAACTATATTTCTATCGCTGATAATACTCATTTCGTCGCTTACTGTGGCAGAGGCTCAAGGACCTGACTTTGGCAAGTTCAACCCCTCTATGGAAGTAGCGCCCAGTGGTAGCCAATACTCCCAAGACGGCTTTCTTATGGAAAAAGGGCTATCCAACAAAAAGAAAAAACGCCTCAGCAAAAAATACAAAAAGAAAAAGGCGAAAATGGAAAAGAAAAAAGTAAAAAAAGAGAAAAAAGCCGCCGAAAAAGCAGAGAAAAAAGCCACCAAGGAAGCCATGAAAGCCGAAACCGCCGAAGAAGAAGGCGAAGAGAAACTCTCCAAAAAAGAGAAAAAAGCCTTGAAAAAGCAAGAAACCAACGAAGGCGAAGCCGAAGACGAAAAGTTAAGCAAAGAAGACAAAAAAGCCGCCAAAGCCAAAGCCAAGGAGGAAAAAAAGAAAGCCAAAAAAGGCATTGTAGAAGACGATGAAGACGAGGTAAAAGAGCTTGATTCTGATTTCCGCACCGAAGAGGAGTTTGTAAACGAGGGCGAAAGTCTTGAATTTGAGGACGATAATGCACCCAAGAAACAACCCGTTGTAAAACCCGCCGAACCAGAAGAAATAGATAAAAAAGCCGAAAAGAAAGAGGCGAAAAAAGAAGCCAAAGAAGCCAAGAAAAAGAAAAAAGACCTAACGCCCGAAGAAAAAGAAAAACAGAAAAAGATCAAGAAGGCTACCAAAGACTTCAAGAAAAGTTCTGGCGACGGGCACATCGACCATGAGAAAAACGCAAAACTGCGCGAAAAGCAAGCGAAGAAAGAACAGAAAGTAAAAGCAGAAGAAGAGCGCAAAAGAGAATTGCGCACTCGTGCAGCTCAAGGCGGCGACCTCAAAACCAAAGAAAAACGCGAACTTGAGCGTGAACAGCGCAAAAAACGCATCGAAGAAGCCAAGCACTACAAAAAGGCTAAAAAGGCGCTTATTCAGATTCAGGATACCAAAACCATGAAAAAAATGAAAAAGCACCACAAGGAAACCAACAAGAAGATGAAAAACCAATATAAAAACAAAAAGAAACGCAAATTATTCAAAAACTTTTTTAAATAATACTCAAAATGAACGGATCAGCATTTGCATGCATAATAATCATCATTTTAGCCGCCTTTGTAGGCGCTATGGTGTTCGTCCTTAGAAAAAACAAATACGACACCGAAGAAAAACGCCCTGTGGAAAAGCAAAATCTCAACGATTTTTCCACTACTTTAAACTCTATATCGCTCGAAAGGGGAATGACGCCCGAAGAAAAAAAACGACGCGACGAAGCCAGAGCCGCCGAAGAAAAACGTCTGCAAGAGATTAAGTTCAAGAGCGACAACCCAATTAAGGAAATCCAAGCAAGAAACCATATGCGCAAATCGCCCGCCGACGAATACTTTGAGCGAATGAAACTTGCAGCCGCCGAAGTTATCAAACCCAAAAAATAACGGACGTTTTTTAATATCACGTTTCTTTTATATCTTTGCGGCGTACATTAAAAACCTTTACAATGGACGCTACACGACAGAACAAAATAAGCCGTTTGGTACAAAAAGAGGCGGCTTCATATTTCCTGACGCATCAAGGCGATTATCAGGGTGTTATCATATCGGTAACCGAAGTACGCATTACGCCAGATTTAGACGAAGCGCGTATTTTTGTCAGCATTTTCCCGCCAAACCTCAGAACTAAGGTGTTGGCAAAGATTACTGCCAATCTCAAACAGATACGATTCGAACTCGCGGCTAAAATGCGTTACCAGCTACGCCGTATTCCCGACTTGCTGTTCATGCCCGACGAAAGTCTCGACTATGCTGAGCGTATCGAAGAGTTATTAAGCAAAGATAAAAACCTCAACTCCCAAGAATAATGCAGTACGACCCAGTTAAACGCTCGCTCGGTAATGTTTTCAACAAGACACCGTTTCTGCGCAAGATATTTTACAAACTACTTGATATTCTACTACTTAGAGCGTGGTATATAAAGCGCGAAATCAAAAAGATATACTCCAAAAAACGCAAAACCGAGGCCTATGTGCTAGATGCTGGTTCGGGTTTTGGACAGTACAGTTTCTTTGTGTCGTCATATCTACCCAAGACTCAGGTGCTTGGCGTTGACGTAAAAGAAGAACAAATCGAAGACTGCAATCAGTTTTTCAACAAGATAAACCGCGCCAACCGTGTAAAATTTCAATATGCCGACCTCACCAAATTTACCGACCCCAACAAATACGACTTAGTGCTATCGGTAGACGTGATGGAGCATATACTTGAAGACGAACTTGTATTCAAAAACCTTTGCGACAGCATGAAACAAGGCGGAGTGCTGCTCATCTCCACCCCGAGCGACAAAGGCGGCAGCGATGTGCACGACGAAGACGACCACTCATTTATCGACGAGCATGTGCGCGACGGCTACAACATTAACGACATTGAGCAGAAACTGCTCCGCGCAGGATTCTCAAAGGTTGAAAAACGCTACTCCTACGGCACTCCCGGCAGCATTGCGTGGCGTCTGAGCATGAAATGGCCTATTATGATGCTCAATTTCAGCAAGTTGATGTTCATTGTGCTGATACCTTATTATATAGTCACATTTCCCTGGGCGTTTGTATTAGATTGGATCGACACCATCACCAACCACAAAACCGGCACTGGACTTATTGTAAAAGCCATAAAATAAGCGCATTATGAAACTCCCGCTGCAAATATCACTGCGTTACCTTTTCGGCGGAAAACGGAATCTTGTCAACATCATCGCCAAGATTTCGATTTTCGGTGTAGCGGGCATGACTGCAGCACTTATAGTTATTCTATCGGTTTTCAACGGGTTCGACATGGTGGTGCGCGGACTTATGAACCAAGTGGATCCCGACATTAAAATAGAATCGCTTCGTGGCAAAACATTCCAAGTTGACAGCATAAAAAAACAACAGATAATTGCCTTAGAAGGAGTTAGGCACTTTGTTGAAAACATCGAAGAAACAGCGCTTTTCCAATACGAAAAACACCAACTGATATCAGTAATCAAAGGCGTTGATTCTAACTATGTGCAATGCAACGGCGTACCCGACGCCACGTTTGTAGGCGGTTTTGTTCTTAAAGACAATTTCAACAATCCTATGTGCGTATTGGGCAGCGACATAGCCAGCAAACTTCAAGTGGTGGTCAATGGCTTTCACTACCTCAAAATCTACGTACCAATACGCAACGAGCATATAACACTTGTACCCGAAGAGGCTTTCCGCAGCTCCTTGGCAATGCCATCAGGAGTGTTTCACATCCATCAAGACTATGACTCCAAATTTGTTTACGTACCTATCAGTTTTGCACGTGTACTGCTAAATTATGAGCCTGACGAAGTGTCGTCGATAGAAATTTTTTGCCAGCCAGATGCCAATCCCAACGATGTTGCCGACAAAATCAAAGAGATTATTGGCGACACGTTTACTGTAAAAGACCGATATCAGCAGCAAGACCTTCTCTACAAGATTATGAAGAGCGAAAAACTCTCCATTTTTGTTATGCTGATATTCATTTTTATAATAGCCTCGTTTAATATCATAGGTGCACTCACCATGCTCATCATCGACAAGAAGGGCGACATCGAAACCCTCTCGCACCTTGGTGCCGACAAGACATTCATTCACAATATTTTTGTAAACACCGGACGGCTTATAACCATAATAGGATCGGTAGCGGGGATGGCATTAGGAATTGCTTTATGCCTGATACAAAAGCATTTCGGTGTAATAGAGTTTCCCGAAGGCTCGTTCATTATCAACTCCTACCCTGTTGACATCAGACTTTGGGATATAATCATCTCATTATTAGCCGTAATACTCATCGGATTTGTGGCTTCGGTAATTCCTGCACGCAGAATCAAATAGCTACGCTATTCGGCATTTTTCCAACGTTCCACAGCAGCGTCAAACGCCTTTGCTCCATTGTGGTATTCTGGATAAAGGTTGTAGGTATCCTCTATTATCTCGTCGATATGAGTTCCAAAGTCAAAAACCGCATTTTTAAAAGTGGTAACATCCACATCCATGCGTTTCACCTCGTCGAACTTCATGTCAGCATAGCCTATCACATCGGGAGCCGATGGCGAAAACGGAAATGCGCATCCATCCAAGCTAACAGATGAAGCATCCACATCTTTAAGCCATGCTTCAAAAAACATATCCAACTTATTGATATTAAACAATATCGACTTAGAAAAGTTTTTAAGATAAACACCAGCATGATGCAACACAGAGTTTACTATATCCACAATTAAATGGGTGTCACAAATATTGATTCCAATTATATAAAACGAGTTGCCACGATTAATAAGCCATATTTCGGCATCGTTGAAAGGTATCATCAGCGATTTTTTTACTGGCGAACCCCGCAAAACACCTTCCAACATTACAACAGGCAGCGAATTAACTTCGGGCGAGGCCTGAGCCGAATCCAAAAGCTCACACCTGCCTTGTGCCAAAGTACGAGCGCAAGCAGTCATCAACCGCGAATAGTTTACACGATAAGCTTGAGCCGATTTCAACACAAAACCCTCGGCAAGGGAAACATCGTTGCGCAGTACGTCAGGTTGATTTTTAGATGCCAAACTTCCAAACGAAAACAAAGCCGAGAGTCGGCCCTTGGCTGCGATATACGCCTTTTCGGGATATACAAGGTTTGGTGCTATACGATGAATAGTTTGCGCAGCCGACAATTCTGTTTTGGTCTTAACAAATTTTACAAAACGAAGTCCGCCTTTTAACAGTTTAGGCAGTATTACAATTTTTTTTGACTCTTTTAGCGAAATTGTCCTAATCATTTCGCAGAGCGGTGTATAAAGGCTATTTGTGTTCATCAGTTTTTAACAAATTGTGAAATCATTACTATTGTGGCATTTTATTAGCCGAAAAATGATGTTTTTTTGTTTTCTTTGCCAAAAATATCAAAAATTGCTCAATTAAAATGATTATTATAAAAAACAAATTAATATTTACGCTCAAAACAGCCATTATAACGGCTATGTTTTCTGCCTTGATGTTCTCGTGCGCCCAAGTAGGCACTATTGGAGGAGGCGAAGATGACACTGCCGCACCCATACTCAAAAGGTCGAAACCCAAAATATACTCTGGGAACTTTCACGGCAAAAAGGCTAAATTGAAATTCGATGAGTTTTTCACCCTCGAAAAAATCGACCAGAAATTTCTCATGTCGCCACCGCATTACGAAAAAACGCCCAAGATCAAAATACGTGGCAAAAAACTTATCACCAAGTTCAAAGAGCCGCTCCGCAACGACACCACATACACATTACAGTTTTTCGACTGTATTCAAGATTTTCACGAAGGCAATCACGAACCTGATTACAACTTTGTGTTCTCCACAGGAGCTGTGTGCGATAGTTTTGCCATAAGCGGCACAGTAAGAGATGCCGAAACTCTCAAACAAGAAGATAATCTGCTCGTGGGCATTTACGCTGAAAACGTGCTCAACGAGGATTCGTGTTTCCTCAAATACAAACCTACATATATCACACGCACCGACTCGTCAGGACATTTCAAAGTTAAAAACATATCGCCCGGTCAATACAAGATTTTTGTTCTCGGCGACATCAACGAAACTCAAAAATTCGACCTCGAAAACGAGAAAATAGGATATATCAACACCATTGTAATACCAGAGGCTCAAACTGTTACTAAAATAGACTCGCTTCCTGCTGGAACTATTCTACATTCAGGCGAACCCGGACACAGAATTATCGACACCCTGCAAAACGACACCGTTATTATCCAAAACATTCTATATACTACGCCTAACAACCTCAACTTGGTTGCATTCAATCAGATAAAGACAATACAATACATCTCTGAACGCTCAAGAGACATCAGGCAAAGATTTTTCATCGGATTCAACAAGTCTATTGAAAACGACTCTATAATAATCTCTTATGTAGACGACACTTTAAAATCGCCAAAAATGTTTTACGATTTCAACTACCAGCGCGACAGCCTGTTTGTGTGGCTGTTGGATACCGCTGATGTGCGAAACGACTCATTGCAACTACGCGTAACCTTCCCTACTATCGACTCGCTGCAAAACCCTACCACCGAAACCGACACCCTAAGTCTGCGTTACGCTCCCAAAAAACCTAAAGCCAAGGATAAAAACGCACAAGATACGAAAATAGAAAAGCCAAACATCGATTCGCTGAATTTCATTGTTAAGACAAATTTCAACGGCGATTTCGACCTCAACGGACTGGCTTCCATAGAGATTCCTGTGCCCACATCTAAAATAGACACAACAAAAATCCACCTTTACCAACTCTGCGACACCACATTTGAAGACGACATGAACCAGAAACTTATTAAAGCAGCTAGATTGGATAGTGCGCATTTCAGACTTGTATTCAAGCGGGGTGTCAAAGGTGACATAATTTTCTACCCAACCGACACAAAAGTTGACGAAAACTGGTACACAGCCACCTATAACGAAAATCGCGACACAGTGAACATTACCATCACCGACACTGCCATGGTTAAGAAAGGCCGTTTTAAAAACTTGCTCAAGCACTACAACGACTATTACTTAGGCGAAGTGCAAAAACTCCGCGATACTGTGCCCACAAACATTATTTCGCAAAAAAGGCTCAAATTTGAACGCCCTTCACGCGACAGTATAAAAATTGTGTTTGAAAAACCGCTTGTGCGCGAAACAGACATCTCTACCATCAATGTATCAACCACTTACGATGTTTGGGCCGACACCTATCCCATCGACAACAGGTTAACAATTGTTATGCGCGACACAGCTGCCATAAACAAAGACACTCTTGCCATAAAGCTCTCAACTTTCGACAGATACATTAAAACAAAAAACAACAAAATTTCTGAACGCTTTTTCAGAGATACCATTTTTGCTATCTACGAAATTAAAGCACAAAAAATCAAATCTGTAAAACGCATTGGAAACGACACATTGCTGTTTGTATTTAAATATCCGCTCAAAACTAATCCGTACCTAAATATTGTTGATACCGTTTACAACTACAACTGGTACAACATCCAACTATCAGAAACACAAGACACTATGACAGTTTTACTAAATAGTTTTGCGGCAAATCTCGACACGCTCCACTATTCTATCTCGTACCAGACCTGCGATCGGTTCGACAACTATTACACACAAACCGACACTCTGACAACCGCAAAACCAAAAGAAGCCAACACACAAACAAATCAAAACAATCAATCACGACGCCGAAGCAATGTGGGGTTGGAAAAACAAAAGGAGAAAGAAGAAGCCGCCAAGAACCAAGTGTCTGCCACACTGCGTATTCCTGTAAAATACGAGCTGATTGCCGACACGCTACACCTGCGCGACAAACTAATCAAATACAAATGGGAACCTGCTAAAAAATACGAACTTGTAGTTGACGACTCGGTGTTTACCAGCATACTAAACACTCCTAACCAATATTTATGTAGTCAAGGTACTATACGCACCGAAGATTATTACGGCAGTATGACCATTAACCTGCTCAACACTGGAAACATAGAACATTATCCCGACATCGACGAAGACCTGCCGCCTTTTGAAGATATCGACACCGCACGGGTGCGCATTCGCAAACGCACTCCTCTGGTTACCGACTCAATTGCCAACTATACAACGCTCTCCTCTGGAATGCTTATCGTGTGCCTTTGCAACAAGGACGACAAAATTGTATATTCAAAAACAGCCTCTTGCGATGGCAAGATAGTTTTCGACTATATTGTTCCCGACGAATACACACTGAAAATCATTCACGACCGCAACAGCAACAAAAAATGGGATACTGGTGATTATCTGCAACATATCTATCCCGAAAAAGTTATTGCCTATCCTCGTAAACAAAACGTAAAGTCAAAATGGAATGTAGATGTCACATGGAAGTTGTGAGATAATAAATAATTGAAAATGAAGCAAAAAAGCGTATATATATGTCAAAACTGCGGAGCCTCCTCGCCTAAGTGGATCGGCAAATGTCCGTCGTGCCAGCAGTGGAACACCTTTGTAGAAGAGGTTGTTACCAACACAATCAAACCCTCGTCGGGAGTTTTTCAGGCATCAGAAGTGCGTCCTGTAAAGATTTCAGACATTAAAACCGATACCGTAGTGCGAATCGACACCAACAACACAGAATTTAACCGTGTGCTTGGCGGTGGCATTGTACCGGGGTCGGTAATACTCATCGGCGGCGAGCCAGGTATTGGCAAAAGCACGCTCTCGATACAGATTGCACTCAATATCCCCCAAAAAACGCTATATGTTTCGGGCGAAGAAAGTGCGTCGCAGATAAAACTGCGTGCCGACCGCATAAAAAAATCTACCGACAACTGCCTTATACTCTGCGAAGTAACCGTAGAAAACATTATCCCTGCCATACGCGAGGCACAACCTGCGCTTGTGGTTATCGACTCTATACAAACACTGCGCACAGTCAACGCCGAATCCTCGCCCGGCACGGTGACTCAGATTCGCGAATGTGCCGACATCCTTATCCGCTTTGCCAAAGAAAACAACATACCTGTAATCCTCATCGGACATATCAACAAAGACGGCAACATTGCTGGGCCTAAAATTCTGGAGCATATGGTAGACACCGTTTTGCAATTCGAAGGCGACAGTTCGCACGTTTACCGTGTGTTGCGAGGTATAAAAAACCGTTTCGGAACCACCTCCGAAGTTGGTATATTTGAGATGCTTAGCGATGGTTTACGGCAAGTTTCAAACCCTGGAGAATTGCTTATTCACCACCACGACTCCAACACATCGGGTGTAACTGTTTCTGCCGCAGTTGAAGGACTACGACCGTTTGTGATTGAAGTTCAGAGTCTTGTAAGCACCGCAGCATACGGAGTGCCACAACGCAGCACCACAGGGTTCGATACAAAACGGTTGAACATGCTATTAGCTGTATTGGAACGCCGTTGCGGATTCCGCCTCAACACAAAAGATGTTTTTCTCAACATAGCAGGCGGCATCAAAATCAACGATCCAGCAATGGACATGTCGGTAATCACTGCCGTATTGAGTAGCGACCTCGACATTGCTATTCCTCACGATGTGTGCTTCGCGGGCGAAGTAGGACTCACAGGAGAGATACGTCCTGTATCACGCGTAGAGCAACGCATAGTGGAGGCTGAAAAAATCGGATTCAAGAAAATATTCATTTCAGCCGCCCACAAAAAGAATATCGAAAACATCCGCCACTCTATCGACATCATAATGGTATCCAAAATAGAGGAGCTCTTTAGAATGTTATTCGTAAAGCGCAGAAGCATACAAGAATAGGATTTTTTACAATTGTATCAATGTTCACAATTATAAATAAAATGTAATTTTACATTTTACAAATGTATATAATGTATATCAAATATACCTATATAATTGTCTGTATGTAAAGCATAATAAAAATATGTTGTGTGTAATAAACTAAAAAACACACGTACAACTATTCAGAATAATTATTAGAAAAAGAGAGAAACATTTCAGTTTTAGATTTTACGTGTTTTTTATTCACGAAAGAATTATTAACTTTGCATTTCGAAATAAAAGAAAAATTGGTTACACCTTTAAACAAAATTATTATGCAACTTCTTGAATTTGAACAGCCTATACAGGAACTTGAAGAACAGTTAGCCAAAGCTGAGGAGATAAAAGCAGCAGGTGCAGTGGACATCGAAGCCACAATAACCGACCTCAAGAACAAGATAACTGCCACCCGCAAAGATATTTACGAAAACCTCACTCCGTGGCAGCGCGTTCAGGTTTCGCGTCATCCCGAAAGACCATACACCCTTGCATATATCAACGCAATTTGCGACGACTTTATAGAACTGCACGGCGACCGTCAGATTAAAGACGACACCGCTATGGTAGGCGGATGGGGCATGGTAGATGGACAAAGCATAATGTTCATTGGCCAGCAGAAGGGTGTAAACACCAAAATGCGCCAATATCGCAATTTCGGTATGGCAAATCCCGAAGGCTACCGCAAGGCACTAAGGCTTATGCGCATGGCAGAAAAATTCAACAAACCAGTAGTAACATTCATCGACACTCCAGGCGCTTACCCTGGCGCTGAGGCTGAGGAACGTGGACAAGCAGAGGCTATTGCCCGCAATATTTACGAAATGTTCCGTATCAAAGTGCCTATCATATGCATAGTTATAGGCGAAGGCGCGTCAGGCGGAGCCATTGGCATTGGCGTGGGCGACCGTGTTTATATGCTCGAAAACACATGGTACTCTGTAATCGCTCCCGAATCTTGCTCAAGCATTCTTTGGCGCAGTTGGGATTTCAAACGCGACGCAGCAGCCGCTCTTAAGCTATCGGCCGAAGATATGTACGGCAACCACCTCATCGACGGCATAATTAAAGAGCCTATGGGAGGTGCTCACTCTAATCCAGAAGAAATATTTAAAACCGTAAAAAAGACTATCTTAGACAGTCTCAAAACATTACGTTCAATACCCGTTGAGCAACTTTTGCAGCAGAGGCTCGACAAATTTGCTAACATGGGCGTATTCATTGAAGAATAATTCCTTTGCCGAAATCTATAATGCCCGTATACAACAACATTCAAAAAAAGAAGCAGCAGGATATCATTGATATCAATGCGCAGTACGGACGCAAGCCCCCAGAGGCAGAAGACCTCGAAGGACTTGTGCTCGGCGCCATCATGCTTGAAAAGGGGTCGGAAATTGAGGTGATGAATATTCTCAAGCCCGAAAGTTTCTATTCCGACAAGCATCGCAAAATTTTTGAAGTGATTGTTGAGCTGTCTACTGAGCATTATCCTATCGACATATACACTGTAAGCGAACGTCTGCGGTCGCGAGGAGAATTAGACGAAATTGGAGGAGCATACTACATTGCATCGCTCACCGAGCGTGTAGGTAGTGCTGCCCACTTAGAATTTCATGCACGCATTATCGCGCAGAAATATATCCAAAGGGAACTAATAAAAGTTGCTTCCGAAATCGAGAGCAAAGCATACGACCTTGGAAGCGATGTTGACGACCTGCTCAACTTTTCGGAGAAAAAAATCTTCGACCTCGCTTATGGCAATATCAAAAACGACACGCAGAGCATGGATCAAGTGCTAAAAGTAGCAATTGACCAGATAGAAGAGGCATCAAAACGTACCGACGGTCTCAGCGGTGTACCATCAGGCTTTACATCATTAGACCGCATAACGCAAGGCTGGCAACGCAGCGACATGATTGTTGTGGCTGCCCGTCCATCTATGGGTAAAACTGCATTTGTGCTTTCTATGGCTCGTAACATGACAGTTTATCACAAAGTGCCAGTAGCGATATTCTCTCTGGAAATGTCGGCTGTACAGTTAGTTAACCGTTTAATAGTATCCGAAACAGAGCTACCAAGCGACAAGATACGCACTGGCAAACTCGAAGACTACGAATGGACACAATTAGACAGTAAAATCAAAAACCTCGAAGGCGCACCTCTATACATCGACGATACTGCAGGTATATCGCTTTTTGAACTTCGTGCCAAATGCCGACGCTTAAAAATGCAGCACAACATAGAGATGGTAATCATTGACTACCTGCAGCTTATGACAGGTCCCCCCGAAGTTAGAGGCAACCGTGAGCAAGAGGTGTCAACCATTTCGCGCGGCATCAAAGCCATAGCCAAAGAGCTAAACATACCTATAATTGCACTATCGCAGTTGAGCCGTCAGGTAGAAATGCGTGCCGGCGACAAGCGTCCGCAGCTGAGCGACCTCCGTGAATCAGGCGCCATAGAGCAGGATGCCGACATCGTATGCTTTATTCACCGTCCTGAAAAATTTGGAATAATGCAAGACGAACAAGGCAACTCTACCGAAGGTCTCGGTCAAATTATCATAGCAAAGCACCGCAACGGCGCATTAGAGGATGTAAACCTACACTTCCGTGCCGAATTTGCAAGATTTGAAGAGTGGGACAACCAAGGTCTTATGGTAGCCGACGATGCAGGAAACCTTGCGCAGACCTTTGTAAGCAAAATGAACGGAAGTTCGGCACCCTCAAACCCAATGGCAGGAATACCATCGATGCCGCAAATGGGCGGTGTGCCCGACATAGAATACAATCCATTTGCCCCGCAACCACAAAACAGCAACTACGCAGCTCCAATCAACGACAGCGGCGACGTTCCTTTTTAATACCGTATAACAATATGAGAATTATTGCCGCCATATTGATAGTAATAATTTCTGCGCTGCCCTCCGTTGCAATGAAGATTCTGATTCCCATGGACGAGAGCCAGACCAACCACCTTAAAGCCTACGGCGTTACATACTCAGTTTTGGAGGCAGGATTTACAGCCGAATGGCTGCTCAACTACCGCGGAGGAAGTTTTTTAACCGACTATACCGATCAGATAGCCACCATTTGCAGGGTTAGAAACGTAAGTTTCCAACAAATTCCAGACGCAGCAGCCGACAATATTTTAGCACAAATTTCGCGCAACGATGTAAACATGGAGCACATAAAATTAGAAAAAGCTCCAAGAATAGCAGTTTACGCACCAAAAACCTACAAACCGTGGGACGATGCAGTTATGTTGGTGCTCACATACGCCGAGATACCTTACACAGTGGTATACGATGAAGAAATCCTCACAGGCGAGCTGTCGAAATACGACTGGCTGCACGTACACCACGAAGACTTCACCGGGCAATTCGGAAAATTTTATGCATCATACAAAAATGTACCTTGGTACAAAAACCAAGTAATTGAATTTAACGCACTTGCGCAGAAAATGGGATACACCAAAGTATCAAAACTAAAATTGGCAGTGGCAAAAACCATAAAGCAGTTTGTAGAAAACGGAGGATTTATGTTTGCAATGTGCAGTGCCACTGACAGTTTCGACATTGCCCTCGCTGCCGAAAACACCGACATCTGCCAATCAATGTTCGACGGCGACCCTATTGACCCCAACTGTCAATCAAAACTCGATTTCAACGCTACATTCGCCTTTAAAAATTTCAAACTTGAGCTCAACCCAAACGTATACGAATACAGCGACATTGACGCCACCACAACCCGACGTGTACAAAAAGAAAACGACATTTTCACCTTGTTTGAGTTTTCCGCTAAATGGGACCCCGTGCCTACGATGCTCTGCCAAAACCACGAAAATATCATCGACGGTTTCATGGGGCAAACAACATCGTATCGAAAAGAAGTTTTGAAAAGTTCGGTCTTGATTATGGGCGAAAACAAAGCAGCCAACGAAGCCCGCTACATACACGGAGAATTTGGAAAAGGCACATGGACGTGGTATGGTGGACACGACCCCGAAGATTACCTACACTATGTAGGTGACCCACCTACCGACCTCGACCTACACCCAAACTCGCCAGGTTACCGACTGATACTCAACAATGTTCTATTTCCTGCTGCTAAAAAGAAGAAGATGAAGACCTGAATTTCCTTACCCACAACACCCAAAGTCCAAACACACCTGCGTAAAGGATATATTTGAAAAGGTATTCGTGAGTAAAGTCGAACCAATCTGGATGATATTGTGCCACAAGAATGAGCATAATTAAGCGGAGAATATTAAGCAAAATTATCACCACAAAACCGGCAAGCGTATAGAGTATCTTGCGCTTAACCTCTGCAGGAGTGGCGATTATAAACGCAGAAAACACAACCAAAACTGTGCGTCCCACACAACCTCGGTCTAAAATAAGTCCGCCGCCATAGGAGTCGGTTATTATTTTACCAAATGTATAGCAGTGATAACCAAATAGATTAAGAATATTTTTTACCGAATTAGCAATAAACTCGGTAAGAAGGTAGACCCCTTCCTCATAAAGGGCAAACACATAATAGTTTTTTTTCAGACAGAAAAAGAAAAGGAAACCCGCCACTGCCGCAACTGCGAGATTAAAACCCACCTTTGCCAACGGCGACCAGCTATGATAAAACCTGGTAGACATAAAAAGTTAATAGTCTATTCAGAAGTTTTGCTATCTTCTTCCCTCTTGCTTAAACGATAGTCGCGATACTTTTTAACTCCGTAAGCCACGCCAGCAGCTATAAGAGCAGATACACCACCATCGAGAGGAACAGGATACTGAGGCTTGCCTCCATTACCGACTCCTGCCAACAATTCCCCACTAAATAGCATACACAATGCAAAGGAAACGAAGAATAATATTTTTTTCTGTTTATTCATATCTCAATCAATAAACCATGGTTGTTATAACTAAACAACTATACGTAATTAATAACCTTTATGTTTCTGACCAACATAAAAGGAATATGGTTGCATTATTAATAACCATATTCCTTGCCAAATATTGTATAATAAGTTTAAAAAAAAGGTTAAATTCCGAATTCTTTTTTGAGAGTGTCTACATAGTCAAGTTTTTCCCAAGTGAAAAATTCTACCTCTTTTTTCACCTTTTTACCGTTTTCTATCACTTCCACTTTTTTGGAGTAAGGTTCGCGTCCAAAATGACCGTAAGCGGCAGTATCTAAGAAAATCGGGTTTTTAAGTTTCAATCGGCGGATAATGGCAGCGGGACGGAGGTCGAAAATCTTGAGAAGTTTCTCAGCAATTTCGCCGTCGCTGATTTTAACCTTGCTTGTGCCATAAGTGTTAACATACAAGCCTACTGGCTGAGCCACACCGATAGCGTAAGCCACCTGCACGAGGCATTCGTCGGCAATACCGGCAGCCACCAAGTTTTTGGCTATATGGCGAGTAGCGTAAGCAGCGCTGCGGTCTACCTTTGAGGGGTCTTTGCCCGAAAATGCTCCGCCGCCGTGTGCACCCTTGCCACCGTAAGTGTCAACAATTATCTTACGGCCTGTGAGACCAGTATCACCGTGAGGTCCACCGATTACAAACTTACCAGTGGGGTTAACCAACAATTTATAATCGCCCTTAAAAAGAGCCTTCTCCTTAGCGCTTAATTTCTTCAACAAACGAGGGATGAGAATATCGCGGACATCTTCGGTAATTTTTGCAACCATATCCTTGTCGGCCTTGAGTTGCTTTTTGGGAGTGTCAGCTTTGATAAACTCGTCGTGCTGAGTGGAAATAACGATAGTATCGATACGTTTTGCAACATTGTTGTCGCCGTATTCTATCGTCACCTGACTCTTGCTGTCAGGGCGAAGATAGGTCATCTGCTTACCCTCGCGGCGGATGGCAGCAAGTTCGATAAGAAGCTTGTGAGCGAGCTCGATGCTGTAAGGCATAAGGTTTTGCGACTCTTTTACAGCATAGCCAAACATCATACCTTGGTCGCCTGCGCCTTGATTGTCAAGGTCTTCGCGCTCAACACCACGGTTAATATCCTGGCTCTGACCATGAATAGCGGAGATAACGCCGCAACTGTTGCCGTCAAACATATATTCTCCCTTGGTGTAACCGATGCGATTGATAACGTCGCGGGCAGTCTGCTGCACGTCGACATACGCCTCTGTTTTTACTTCGCCTCCCAAAACGGCAAGGCCTGTGGTAACAAAAGTTTCACAAGCCACCTTGCTCTCAGCGTCTTGTTTTAAAAATTCATCCAAAAGTGCGTCAGAAATCTGGTCTGCCACTTTGTCGGGATGCCCTTCCGAAACTGATTCGGATGTAAAAAAATATGACATAACGTGTTAATAATTTTGATTATTAAAAAAAAGTTTGAGGTAGCAATAAAGGGAGGCAGTGTTGCTTTAGCATTTTTTTTAGCGGTTGCAATCAAACCAAATCCGTCCGCGATATTTACCCAACATTGTTGCCGCAAAAGTAACAATTATTTTCATATTCGGTTATAAAAATTCAAAAAAAAGCATAATTGCATTTAGTAATGTATATTGTTTAACAAATTTTATATCTTTGAAACCGAAAACAAACACACAAAATAAGCATGAATCTGCCTGAAAATGTAGTATGTACGCAAAATGCCGACGCTGTTTTGTCGGATATTATCAAAGGAGTGCCGTCAAAAGTTTTTGTGCTAGTAGACGAAAATACTGCCAAATACTGCCTCCCTCTCCTACCCTGCATTAGCGAAAGCGGTGCGTCGATAATAGAAATTCACAGTGGCGAGCAATACAAAAACATTGACACTCTGAGCGTTATATGGTCAAATCTAAGCAACGGAGGTGCCGACCGCAAAAGCCTTTTTGTTAACATTGGTGGTGGTGTAATTGGCGATATGGGCGGACTTGCCGCATCGCTTTTCAAACGGGGCATAAAGTTCGTTAATGTGCCTACAACTCTCCTCGCGCAGGTCGACGCTTCGTGTGGAGGCAAATTAGCTGTTGATTTTCAACACTTTAAAAACGAAATCGGAGTTTTCAACAATCCTCACAAAGTGATTGTTGATTCCACATTCTTAAAATCACTTCCACAAAGGCAGATTATTTCAGGATTTGCCGAAATGATAAAACATGCGCTGCTCGTTGACCGTGGTTATTTCGAGAGCCTATTGACATTCGACCCTAAAAATCCCGACTACCAATTACTATCGCTACTTGTAGAAACATCAATCAAGATAAAAAACGAGTTTACATCTGCCGACCCCACCGAAAAGGGGCTTAGAAAAATGCTCAATTTTGGTCATACAATCGGGCACGCCATTGAAAGTTATTCATTTTCAACGCCTTCTCCCCTATTGCATGGCGAGGCGGTGGCGGCAGGCATAGTGTGCGAACTTTTCTTGAGCAACCACTATATGGGATTCCCTATTAAAAACCTTATAGAAGTTTCCAAAATGATAGGTACATATTTCCCATCGTTCAGATTTGGAATGGAAACTTATAAAACACTTATAGAATTAATGCAACACGACAAGAAAAACTCAGGCGGCAAAATATCGTTCTCGCTCGTAAGCGAATTCGGCAAATATCAATACGATGTCAACTGCAACGAAGAAGACATCTGCCAGGCTTTCTCGTTCTACAACCAAATGAATATTTAATTTTTAACATAGATAACATTATACAACATGTACACAGATAACCTTTTATCGACATCGAAATACAGATTGGCGTATATCGTAACATTCCTTCTCAGTATAGGATCATTTATTTACTATTACGTTGATAGACCGCACCCACTATCGCTATTGGTGGCGGGAATCATATTTGCCGTAGTATTTCTGTTTATGCTGCTGGTGCTTCGCCCATCATTCTTCAGCTTTTGCGACGAAAAAGACCCAATAGAGATTCGCACCTACAACGCATTCCCGATAATGCGTCAACATGTGGCGTTCAGCATCAAAAAACAACTATTGCACAAATACATAATCAAAAAACAGCTGTTCGGTCTCAGACGTACATTGTCGATCACAATACGCGGCATCAACAAGCAACGCGAGGTTGAGGAGTTTACATATCCGGCATTCAACATTTCGTCGTTCTCAATTGGCGAAGTAGAACAGCTCGAAAAACAGCTCAACCACTATATCAACGCAAATCTCGAACGCAAATCTCACAAATAAAACAATGAAGAAGCTACTATCTCTCATATTTTTCTTATTCTGTTTTTCTGCAAGTTATGCCGATGGAGGAGACCCAGATTTGTTTTCAGACGCAGGCATTGCCGAAAAATTTGCCACAGCCGACAGCATTGCCATTAGCAACTTTACCGACTCCGCAATGCCGGGAAGAATGCCCACATTCTTGTTTACCTCAATAGTTTCGGCAGTTGGCACTTACACTTTGTACGGCGCGGGTGCAGGCCCCATTGCTGTGGCTATCGTATACGCTTGCAAGCACGGCGACCGCAGAGAGGTAAAGCTCGCTATTTTTGGCTGTCTTACTGGTGCCGCAGTGGGGGGATTGATAAAATGGCTCACGGTAAAATAGTAGCGGCATTTTTACCTATTTGCTTCTGTATCAACGCAGAAGCCCAACTACATTTTTCGGTAGAAGCCGACTTTTTAGAAGAGATTACCGACGGCAAAACTATCAACATACTTTCAAAAGGGCATTTAAGCTACCACCAAGGTTGTCAATTACTTGTTAAAGAATATGCCGCTCCAACCGCAATAACCACTATAGTCAGGCAACCACAAATCAAGCAGTCGATTCTATATCAAGCATTAAACGCCGGATTTGCAGCCACATCGGCAACAGATTACTATTTTGAGCCAGTGGCTGTGGTAAAAAGAAGCAAATCAGCCATCACCACATATATGCTACCACCGCGTATCGCCGACACCTTGCTCAAACACAATCAAAACGCGGTTGGCAAAATAATGACATCACAAACAAGCAACCACTTAGATGCCGAAATAATGTTCGACAAAAACGACTCAGTAATTGGTAAAACTTTTTATTACGACTACGAAACCATAGGTGGTGTGGATTTCCCTACCCGCACAATATCCGTAACATACGGCGAAAAAGAAATTTATATCAAAAGCATTTACAGCAATATAGTATTTGATAATTATAAGCCCGACTCATCAATAATATACCCCACGGAGGCATTTCAAAAGGATTCTTTATGCGAAGAAGAAGGCAAAACATTTTACAATATGCTGTTCGCATTTTACAAGAGAATAATATCGCCACAGGACATACAGAAATGTAGTTTTTATCCATCGTGTTCGCAATACAGCAAAATAACATTCAGCCAAAACGGTTTTTTTTACGGGTTTGCCGACACATTCGACCGTTTGCTAAGATGCAACGGCGTCGACAAAAAAGGATACCTTTACGACGAAAAACGAAACAGCCTCATCGACTATCCTTTGAAACGGAAAAAATGAAATACGCATTTATATTCATATTGATAACGCTGACAGCCAACATTTCAAAAGGGCAGAACCTTTACGACACCGCTCACACCAAAGTGTTTGCGCAATATCTTTACAACACACAACAGTATCATTTTGCAGCCGAAGAATACGAACGTCTTGCAAAAAATAATTATAGTAATAGTTTAGATTATTCAATTAAAGCAATTGAATGTTATGAAATTGCCTATGACTATAAAAATGCTCTAAAACATTTTGAAAAATATGTTCTTCCACATGCGGAAAGCAACTCCCAATACTATTTCAGCTATGTTAAACTCCTTATAAAAAACAGCCAATACAATACGGCATATGTATATTGCGATTCAGTAAAAGCCCCGTACACCACCAAAATGCACAACATAAAATATGGACTTGCATCAATTTGCAACCATACGCCAATAGAAACAGAGTTCATTCTTCCAGAAATCAGATTATTGTCTACAAGCAATATAAAACAAAAAAGGCTATTTCCTGCGGTAACTATGTCAGCAATAGTGCCGGGTAGCGGCAGAATTTACTGCGGATACGTGAGCGAAGGTATCACCACCATGCTGAGAGCATGTTTCGAATATCTGCACCTGATATATGGATTCAGGAAATATGGCTTTGGCGACCCTTATCCGCTATTTTTCGGCACTGTATCGGTATGTTTCTACATTGGCAACATATTCGGAACAGTAAAATCGGTAAAAAAATTCAACACAGCACAAAAGAATATCAGAGATGGACAAATTATTGATTATATGTATAATAATCTTTTCTAACTGTGCTCTTTATAGTCAGAATTGTGATTCGGTGCTCAACATCGCCGTAAAAGCTTTTGTCAACGGCGATACTTTATTGGCATTAAAAGAGATACAACGTACTATCTTATTCGATACTACAAGTAACAATTCTCAAAAATATGTCACCGCAGCCCAGTTGTTTGCCTATGTGGGCAACTATGATAAAGCAGAAGTATTCATCAATCAAGCTTACCAAAAAGTAAATTCAAATTTACAGCAAAACGAAGTCCTTATGGCAAAAGCAGATATCTATATCTCATCTAAAAAATACTTTAATGCAATCGGCACATTGATGCAGATAGATACCGAAGAGTTTGAAGAATTATCTGCCGGACAAAACCTTCGCTTAGCAATATGCTGCTACCATCTTGGAAAGTACAGTCAATGTCAAGAATATATATCAAAAGTAGTAAAGCCAGAAAAACAGCACGAATTAGAAAAGCTCATTCGCAAGACACGCAGACTGGGCAAACCCTCTCCCGCAACGGCTGGCATATCAAGCGCTATTATTCCTGGCTCAGGACAGTATATCGCCAATAGTCCCATAGATGGCATAGCCTCTGAAATGCTTATAGGGTCGTTTGTAACACTCGGGATATATTTAGCAAATAATTATGGCAATTGGACAGCCGTGTTATGCGTTTTACCATGGATTCAACGTTATTATATAGGAGGGATAAAAAACGCGGCAGACTGCGCCAAAAGGAAACGCGCCACAAAAACCAACACACTGCTAAACAAATTATTAGACTGCAGCGTTTTACAATACCGAAACGAATTTTAACGTTCTCAATTTGGCAGTTAGGCAAATAGGCATTATATTTGTTTTGTAAATAATATGTTTAATCTTGATAATAATTATATAAAATGAAAAAAATAATAATAACTCTCGCATTATTTCTATCAGCCATAGCGCTCAACGCACAAGACTACGGAGAAACATGGCTTTCCAAGCAATTGGTTTACACTTCGTTAGAAGAAGCGTTAGGTTATCCCGACAACGTTGAAGTGTTAGACCTCAGCAATAAAAACCTTACAGCGGTTCCGGCAGAAGTGACACAATTCAAAAGGCTAAAAGTCTTATACATACAAGGCAACTCCATTACCAATCTTCCCTCAGGACTTTTCCAACTGCCTGACCTCCGCCAGATTTTCGCCGACCAGAATTCAATCTCGCAAATTCCGGTAGAGATAACCAACCTGAGAAAGTTGAAACGCCTGTCGCTTGCCAACAACCGCATTACCGACATAGGGCCACTCACCAATTGCGCCACAGTAGAGTCTGTTACTCTGTCTAACAATTTAATAGCAACAATACCCGCCTCCATTTCTAACATGAAATCGCTCAAAGAGCTCGACCTGTCGTTCAACAAACTCACATCTATGCAGGCGGCGCTCACCGAGATCAAGAGTCTCGAAACACTCTTGCTTGCGGGCAACTCCATCACATCGGTACCAGCTGCCGTAGCCAACTTCAAATCGCTCAAAGTGCTCTATCTAGACAACAACAAAGTGCGCGATATGTCGCAAATATGCAATATCACCACACTCACAAGGCTTTCGTTGTCGGGCAATGGCATAATCACAATCCCCGCCAAGATATCGCAACTAAATCACTTGCAACGGCTTATACTCAACAACAACAGCATATCATCGTTCCCCCTCGACCTCACAAAAGTCACCACACTAGAATTTCTCGACCTCAGCAACAACAAGCTTACACGTCTGCCAAACGACGTTTCGAAACTCACAAACCTTTTCGACTTCAACCTCTGCAACAATCTTTTTGCGCAGTTTCCTGAGCTTCTCCAAGACCTTCCTGCCCTCAAAGCAGTGGGTGTAAGCGGAAACAAGACAGAAATGGTACCTCCTATGCTCGGATACAACCGCGATCTTTATTAAAAAAAACTAAAAAAAAGCATATCGCGGGAAAAAAACATACCATTTTGCAAAAAATGTCTTATATTTGAACTAAAATTTATTTGCAAACGCCAGATTGGCACCTAAAAAACGATAATGTTTGAATCCGCTGATATATTGAATTTTATAAAAGCTCTACGCGACTATGGAAGATATGACTTTTCTAACTATTCAGAAAAGTCGTTTACAAGGCGTGTTGAGAAAATAATGATGGATTACAAATTAGATATTCCACAACTTATCAGCAAAATAAAAACAGACCGCAATTTTATGGAGCAAGTAGTGCGAGACATCACTGTCAACACTACCGAACTATTCCGCGACCCACAAGTATGGCACGCCATCAAATACCGCATACTGCCCCGTTTGGCAAGCAAAAGAGAAATCAACATCTGGCACGCTGGATGCAGCACGGGTCTCGAAGTATACTCTATGATAATACTACTCAACGAGATGGGCATGCTTCACCGTTGCCACATTTACGCTACCGACCTCAACACCGACGTGCTCAAAACCGCTCAAAAAGGCGTATACAGTTACCGCTCTATTTCTGAATATCTTGAAAACTTCAACAAAGTTTTGTGCGAAAACCCATACAACTTCGACGAGCATTTGGTTGTAACATACGAAAAGTATTTTGAATTCAACAAAATAAAGGACATCTTCAAGGTTAAAGAAGAGTTTTTGAATATCGCAACTTTCCAGAAACACGACCTTGTAAACGACCCGAATCCATTTGACGTATCATACGACATCATATTGTGCCGCAACGTGCTGATATACTTCAACAACACACTCCAAAACAAACTTTTCTTAGATTTTTGGAAATATCTCGACACATACGGATCGCTTGTATTAGGTATACACGAAAGCATTATTGGTCCTACAAGTGCAAAATACGAAAAAAGAGGACTGATTTACAACAAAAAAGTGTTTTAAACTATGGACGAATTTCAGACTATACCATACGAAGATTTTAGAAAAATAATCTCCACTGTGCGTACACTGCGCAATATAGACTTCACCTATTATGCGCCTGAAATTCTTATGCACCGTATCACAAGGTCGATGTATATGCACGGGGTGCAAACATCCGACCGTCTGATCAACAAGCTCATGGCCGACAACTATTTTGCCGACCTGTTTGTATCAGAGCTTTTTGTGCCCACCACAGAAATGTTTAGAGACTATTCTATGTGGAAGTTTTTGGAAGACAACATTATAGAAAAACTTAAAAACGAAACACTATGCAAAATATGGGTTCCACAAGTGTGTGGCGACGATGAATTGTATTCGTTGCTCACCATTCTGCACCGCAAAAGGATACTCAACAGATGCACCGTGTACGCAACATCGCCTATACAGAAAACGCTCAACGATGCAAAAAGCGGTTTCATCGACCAGAAAAAGATAGAAATAAGCACAGCAAATTTCAAAAAAATAGACCCGGAAGCAGAGCTGAGCCACTATCTCACAAAAGAAGACAAATACGACTATTTTTCTCCTGAATTGCTCAACAACGTGATATTTCTCAAAAGCGGAATTGAAAGCAGCCCTCCGCCCGACAACGGATTCAATCTGGTTCTTTTCCGCGACCGTATGCTATATATGAACGCCCAAACTAAAAAAGCTGTGGTAGACACCATTGCCAAAACCATATGCAACGGAGGATTCTTTGTTATTGGCATACGAGAAAACCTCGCCAACTGCGACTTCAGGAATGTGTTTATTCCTGTATCAAAAAGCGAAAATATTTATATTAAAATTCAAAAGTAGAAAATATGTACATAGTAATTGGTGGATCGGCAGGAAGTTTTCAAGCGGTAACAGCTTTACTCGCAAGCATACCGCGCAACTATCCACATACCATTTTTCTATGCCTCCACCGATTAAAAAACGTCAGGGGCGGTTTTGTAGAAGCTCTTTCGCTCAAATCAAACATTCCGATATGCGAACCATACGACAAGGATACAGCAATGCCGGGAGTAGCTTATCTTGCTCCCGCTAACTACCATATGTATATTGACGCAAACAATCAGTTTTCGCTTTCCACCGAAGAACCGATAAACCACTCGAGGCCATCAATCGACGTCACATTCTGCTCCATTGCAAACACCTACAAAGAAAACGCCATCGGCATACTGCTCTCTGGTGCAAACAAAGACGGTGCACTTGGACTCAAAGCTATCAAAGACGCCGGAGGAACTGTGATTGTACAGTCGCCTGACGAATGTCAGGTAAAAACCATGACCTCTGCTGCCATAAAGATTACCGAAGTAGACTACATTATGCTCACCAACAATATTATAGATTATTTGAAAAACCTCTAATGATAATTTTGCCATGAATAAATTCGTAATTGGACAGAAAAAAATAACCACAATAGTAACCATCTGGGTTATTGTGTGCATAGCAAGTATCGCAGCCATCTTAGTGCCAATGACACAAAGCTATGCAGGATGGATACTGATAGGATTTCCAATCCTATCTGCAATAGTTATGATGGCAGTATCCTCATACGCTAAAAAGCTGCTCCACGAAGCCGACGTATTAGAAAAGCAACTCGACTTTCTACCTAACAGAGGCAGCAACGACAGCCTCAACAAATCTTATGGCGACGCCCGAAGCCAAGCCGAAGAAAACAACGAACAAATTAAACAAGAAAAAATACGCCAAGAAAAAGAACTCAAAGCTAAACGCGAAGCAGAAGAAAACAAACATCTTGAACAAGTGGCTTCTGAAATTGCCGTTGGCCTTGAACAAACAGCCGACCTCAACGACTATTTCGACAAACTGCTCAGCAATTTTGCCAAAGTTTTCGACATTGTGCAGGGCGTGGCATACGCTCTCAACCCAAAAATTGAAAAATTTGAAATTAAGAGCACCTACGCCTACTACACACCCGACACCGACCGCACATTTGAACTTGGCGAAGGCATCAACGGACAGGTAGCCAAAGACAAAAAAATCCTAATGCTCGACAACATTCCCGAAAACTATATACAAGTAGTAGTGTCAGGGCTCGGACAAGGTTCGCCTAAACATCTTATTTTCATCCCCATAGTATTCAAGGACAAAACTATCGCATTGGTGGAACTTGCCACATTCGAAAAGAAAGGGTTCAACCTCAACTTGCTCGCCGACAAAATAAATAAGCGTGTGGCTCAGCATATTGCCGACAATATAAACATCACCACGGCATAATGAAACGCGCTGTAATAATAGTGGCAGGAGGCAAAGGGGTACGTATGGGACTTAGCACGCCCAAACAATTCTTAGACATTGCAGGAATACCTATCTTGTGCCGCACTGTTGGGCAGTTTCGCAGCTTCGACCCCTCAATAGATGTGCTTATTGCTCTGCCAGCCCAATACATCGACTACTGGAAACGCATTTCCCAAGCGTTCCTGCCCGAGGGGAGTTACCGCATAGTAAAAGGTGGCGAGGAACGTTTCCATTCGGTAAAAAACGCCATCAACGCACTCTCTCCCGACACCGACCTCGTTGGCGTGCACGACGGGGTACGCCCGCTTGTATCGGTATCTTGCATTGCGCAATGCTATACCACTGCCGCACTCAAAGGCAACGCTGTGCCTTGTATCAATCCTCCAGAATCAATTCGTACTGTGTTGACTGATGGAACTAGCAAAATCATCGACCGCAACACCGTGAAACTAATTCAAACACCACAAGTGTTCCATGCCGAAGTACTCCGCCATGCATACGCTCAACAATACGAACCCTCTTTTACCGACGACGCATCAGTAGTTGAGCGGTTCGGCGAAAAAATCAATCTCATCGACGGCGACCGCAGCAATATCAAAATCACCACTTTGGAAGATATTAGCTACGCCGAATATGTAGTCGGGAAAACGAAAAAAGTACATTAATCCTCAATTTTTATATATAAATTTGCAGCCAAATAAAACCCTACAACATGTTTCTCGAACCAAAATGCCACGCCGGAAGCATCGAAGTTATCTCCGGCTCAATGTTTTCGGGCAAGACAGAAGAGCTTATACGCCGTCTGCGCCGCGCTCAAATTGCCAAACTTAAAACTGCAATATTCAAGCCCGCTACCGACACCCGTTACAGCAAAACTGCAGTGGTGTCGCACGACAAACATTCTGTGCAGTCAATAGTGGTAAACTCCAGCACCGACATACTCGCCCTATGCACAAACGCCCAAGTGATAGGCATCGACGAGGCACAGTTTTTTGATGCCAACCTCACATCGGTATGCCGTACATTAGCCCACCGAGGTATCAGGGTTATTGTCGCAGGATTAGACATGGATTATCTCGGACGTCCGTTCGGGCCCATGGGCAACATCATGTGCATAGCCGACGACGTTACCAAAGTACACGCAATATGCACACGTTGCGGTTCTATAGCCCAGTTTTCACACCGCCTCTCCGACGACGACAAACTGGTGAGCCTCGGTGAAAAAAACACTTACGAGCCTCTATGCCGCGAATGTTACTGTAAACTTTCTTCTGTTAAAGAATTAGTTAATGACAATTGCGACTGTAATTAGGAAAATCTATCTGCTGCCAGTAAGATTCTACCGGCTGTGCATATCACCGTGGCTACCCGACGCATGCCGTCATACACCCACATGCTCCAAATATGCAATACAAGCTGTTGAATACCACGGTATCATACGAGGTACACTGCTGGCCACGTGGCGACTACTTCGATGCAACCCATGGGGCACCCACGGTTTCGACCCTGTTCCTCCGCCCAATTTTTACAAAATTCGCAGAGCCTTACGCCGTGCTAAACAAAAACACAAACAATAATTAATTTTAAATATATGCCTGACATTCAGACACAACAACCCTCTGATCCATTTTCTTTAGGACAAGTATTGGTATTCGACAAGCCTCTACGGTGGACATCGTTCGACCTAGTTAACAAAGTACGCTATATGCTCAAAACCCATCTTGGAATCAAAAAGATAAAAGTGGGACACGCAGGAACTCTCGATCCTCTTGCTTCGGGACTACTCATAGTATGCACTGGACGAAAAACCAAAGAAATAACCACATTTCAAGACCACGACAAAAAGTATATAGCCACAATACAACTGGGTGCTACCACTCCAAGTTTCGACCTTGAAACCGAGCCAGAAGACTTCAAAGACGTTTCGTCAATTACACAAGAAACGGTTGAAAACTGCCTGAAAAACTTTATTGGCGAACAAACCCAATATCCTCCTGTATACAGCGCAAAAAAAATCGACGGGAAACCCGCCTACATATCCGCACACAAAGGTCGAGCCGACGAAGTAAAAATGCGTCCTCACCTTATATATATATACGGTATAAAAATCACCGACTGGGACGATGGTAAAAAACAGTTCAAAGCCATAGTATCTTGCAGCAAAGGTACTTACATCCGTTCCCTTGCACACGACATAGGGCAGAGGCTCGGAGTAGGCGCATACCTCGCCGGATTAAGACGGACACAAATAGGAGAAATACACATAGAATCGGCAATTTCTTTGGAAGATTTCGAAAAAAAATTGTCAAATTTTAAACAATAATTTATATATTTGCAACGTTGCAATTTGTACAAAATATTCTAAATAGTTAACTACCAAATGAAATTATCAAAGTTTAAGTACGAACTTCCGGATAAGCAGGTGGCACTTTTTCCCACCGAAAACAGAGACGAGGCGCGGCTTATGGTTATCAATAGAAAAACTAAGTCGGTAGAACACAGGATATTCAAAGACCTAGTTGAGTATTTCAACGACGGAGACGTGATGGTGTTTAACAACACGAAAGTGTTTCCGGCACGCCTCTACGGCAACAAAGAAAAAACAGGCGCCAAAATAGAAGTATTTCTTCTGCGCGAACTCAACCACGACCAACGCCTTTGGGACGTGCTCGTGGATCCAGCCCGCAAAATACGAATTGGCAACAAGCTTTATTTTGGCGAAGACGATAGCCTCGTGGCAGAAGTTATCGACAACACCACTTCGCGTGGCCGCACCCTCAGATTTTTATTCGACGGTCAGTACGACGATTTCAAAAAGATTCTTTACAGCATGGGAGAAACCCCGCTGCCCACAAAATACATCAACCGTCCGGTAACACCCGAAGACAAAGATCGGTACCAAACTATTTTTGCAAAGCACGAAGGCGCTGTGGCTGCTCCTGCAGCTGGGCTTCACTTCAGCAAAACCCTCTTAAAACGTCTTGAAATCGTAGGAGTAAACTTTGCAGAAATCACAGCACACGTTGGCTTGGGCAACTTCCGCAACGTTGACGTGGAAGACCTTACAAAACACAAGATGGACAGCGAGCAGATTTTTATAGAGCAAAGTTGTGTCGACATTGTAAACAAAGGCAAAGACGAGCACAAAAACGTTTGCGCAGTAGGCATATCCACTCTCCGCACTTTGGAAAGCTCTGTTTCTACAAGCGGATACCTTAAGCCATTCGAAGGCTGGACAAACAAATTTATTTTCCCGCCGTATGATTTCAGTGTTCCATCAAGCCTTATCACAAACTTTCACCACCCGTATTCCACAATGCTTATGACCACATCGGCATTTGCAGGATTTGATTTCCTAATGAGTTCGTACCAAATAGCGCTCAAAGAAGGTTATCGATTCGGACCCTACGGCGACGCCATGCTGATCCTTTAAGAATCTCCAAATAACAAAACGAAACGGATTGCTACTTGGAAAATATCCGAAGTAAGCAATCCGTTTCGTTTGTATCAGGTTGTTATCGTATAAATAATCTATATCTCGCTGTAGAAATCGTCGGCATCGTCCATAGCCAAAGTAGCTATCATTTCTACCAAAGAAGAAGTGTCGGCGCTTTCCATCAAGTCTACGTCAATGCTTGCGGGGCTGTAATATGTATTGTTCATGGCGGTAGTAATTAAATGAGTTAATATTCAATTTAATAATCGGTGAGATTTCCTTTCGAATTCTCATTAGTATGACACACAAAAAAGGATTTACCCTAATCATAAAAATGTATTTTTTTATTTTTTCTCAAAAAAAATTGTTGTTATCTTTACGCCATAAAGTTATAACCCAAAAACACATTAAAAATGAGAAGATTAGTCATATTATCCATTTTAGCACTTCCTTTTGCAGCTTGTTTTTCGCCACAAGGCGACGCATCAGGAAATCTCAGCGAAATTCTTCCTCAAAAAACAGGGAACGAAATTGAAACAGAACAAGTTTTATCAGAAACTGTAGCATACGAAAACGACGGTAAAGTAATAGAACTCACCGACGAAACCTTCAACACTTTGTGCATAGAAATGGAAACCAACGAAATTATATGTCCAGTTCCATTCATCATCGACTACAACGCTACATGGTGCGGTCCCTGCCAACAATTAGCGCCTATATTGGCAAAACTTCAAAAAGAATACGGCAACAAGATGCAAGTATTTTCAGTAGACATCGACAAATGTCAGCAAGCCGCCTCGATGTTTGAGTTCGACGCCATACCCACAATGATTTTTGTTGACGCAGAAGGCAATTGGGAACAAATGACCGGCGGACTTCCCGAATCTGAATTGCGCAAAGCTATAAAAGAACACCTTAAAATAGATTAACATTCTGTCAGTTCATTTCGGCTCAAGTTTTGCAACAATAATTTCAAAAACTGTCTTTCCAAAACTTTTACAACTATGAAAACTATTACAATGTTGATAATTGCGCTATTTGCTGCCGTAGGCTTACAGGCGCAGACCGAGGTAACACCGGCACAAGTAATATTCAACTGCGGCGGAAGCAAGGTTACACTCAAAGAGGCTAAAACCGAAGGAGCGAAACTAGATCCCAACTTCGACCTTGAGATTGTATTCAGCAAGACAGAATTGGAAAAACTACAGGCTGAATCTGTCAATTTTGAATTTCGTTGGTACTACTATATGAGCACAAAAAAGACCCTAATGTCAACAGCCACAGTTACTACCGACATTTCTGCCGCCGACGACAACCTCGTGCACATCAAATCTGAAAAGAAAAACCCACGCAAAGGATGGTGGGAAGTGCAGATCAAATGCAAAACCAACGAATCTCAAATTGAGTTTGCCGGAACAAAGGAATTTTCTATTCTGCTCAAATAAGCTTTTTTTATTTAACTTTGCACCAAATTTTAAAACTTGCGAAATGGAAATATACAAAGAAACAAGCCTTCTGAAACAAAGGCTGCAAAAACTGCGTTCGCAGTCAAAATCAATAGGTTTCGTTCCCACTATGGGAGCGCTTCACCAAGGACACATTTCTTTAGTAGAAAGAGCAGCCAAAGAAAACGACATTACTGTGGTGAGCATTTTTGTTAATCCCACACAATTCAATAACAAGGAGGATCTTGAAAAATATCCCCGCGACCCCGACGCCGACTTTGCCCTGTTGGAAAAAAACTCATGCGACATTGTTTTTGCACCAACAGTTGATGAGATGTATCCCACTCCCGACACAAGAGTATTCTCACTTGGTTCGGTAGCCGAAGTTATGGAGGGCAAATACCGTCCAGGACATTTCAACGGAGTATGCCAAGTGGTAAGCCGGCTTTTCAACATTGTGGAGCCCAACCGCGCCTATTTCGGACAAAAAGACTACCAGCAGATTGCAGTTATAAAGGCAATGGTGCGTAAGTATATGCCTACATTCAAAGGCGAAATCGTATCGTGCCCTATCAAACGCGAATCTGACGGACTTGCCCTCAGCAGCCGCAACGTGCATCTTTCGCCCGAACAACGTCAAAGCGCCTTATTGATTTCCAAAACTCTTTTTGAAGCAAAAAAAATGGCAGACAACAAGGCTACGCAAAAACAGATAACCGATTTTATCAAACGAAGCATAGCCTCCGACGCCAACCTTTGCCTCGAATATGTAGAAATAGCCGACAAGGACACTCTACAGCCAATTGCTAACGAATATCCGAAAAACGCAGTCATCTGCATCACTGTTTACGATGGCAAGACACGCCTCATCGACAACATTCTTTTGTAACTCTGAAAATGAACATCGAAGTATTAAAGTCGAAAATACATCGGGTTACCGTTACTCAAGCTTGTCTCGACTATATTGGTAGCATCACCATTGACGAACAGCTGATGAACGAGGCCGGTATCATCGAAAACGAAAAGGTACAGGTGGTGAACATCAACAACGGAGAACGACTTGAAACCTATGTGATAAAAGGCGAATACGGCAGCGGGTGCATCTGTTTAAACGGTCCAGCAGCAAGAAAGGTGCTTCCTGGCGACATAGTTATTATTATTTCCTATGCCTCTATGGATTTTGAAGAGGCTAAGACTTTCAAGCCAAAAATCGTTTTTCCCGACACAGCCACCAACAAGATAGTTAAGTAATTGAGCACAACCGATCTTCAAAAATATACCAAGGGAGGATACAACCCAGGACGTTCTTTTATTACAAGAGCGTTGTGGTATGTTGTGTGCCACACTTTTTATTCTACGCCGTGGGTTCCATTCTACGGAATCAAGAGGGTATTATTAAAGCTGTTTGGCGCCAAAATAGGTAAAAATGTAGTTATCAAGCCACGGGTATTGATTAAATATCCGTGGCTTTTATCCATTGGCGACTACTCGTGGATAGGCGAAGGTTGTTGGATCGACAATCTCGCGCAAGTTACCATAGGCCAAAACTGTTGCATATCGCAAGGAGTGCTGATAGAAACAGGCAGTCACAACTATAAAAATACTGACTTTAAACTCATTACCTCCCAAGTAGTATTAGAAGACGGAGTGTGGCTATGCGCCAAATCAATTGTTACTGCTGGCACCGTCTGCCAAAGTCACTCTGTGCTTGCTGCGGGTTCGGTAGCTCCTATCAAAATGCTTCCCTATTCAATCTACAAAGGCAATCCGGCAATAAAAATCAAGGAGAGAGAAATAAATGATTAAAATTTCGGTAATAACGCTTTGCAAAAACAATGAGGACACCATTGCCGATGCCATGCAATCATTCCGCTGTCAAGACTATCCTCACAAAGAGCATATCATTATTGATGGAGTAAGCACCGACAACACGCTCAATATTGTACGCCAATTCTTGCCCGACATTCTTGTTTCAGAGCCAGACTGCGGAATGTATTTCGCTGCCAACAAGGGAATTAGTATCGCCACAGGCGATGTTATTGCTTTTTTGCATGCCGACGATATTTTTGCCGCGCCAAATGTGCTCACCAAAATGGCTGAAACCATCGAACAAAACAACAGCCAAGCAGCATATGCCGACCTTTGCTACGTGTCAAAAGACAACACCGACCATATTGTGCGGTATTGGCAAGCGGGAAAATTTTCATTCAAACGCTTAAAATACGGTTGGATGCCGCCTCATCCTACATTTTTTGCAAAAAAAAGCGCATACCTGCAATACGGGGACTTCGACACTGCTTTTAAAATAGCTGCCGACTACGACCTTATGTTGCGATTCTTATCAAAACCTGATTTCAAAGTGTCTTACTGCCCAATTACAGCTGTTAAGATGCGTGTAGGAGGTATCAGCAACCGTTCGGCATCAAACATTGCCATAAAACTAAAAGAAGACCTCCATGCAGCCCGCAAAAATCAAATTGGAGGCATTGTAACGCTGATTTTTAAAAACTTACGAAAAATAAACCAATTTTTCAAACGTTAAAATAGTTTTTTTGTGATATATTCCATTTTTAATTTTATACTTTTGCATCAAAATAAAAAGACTTTGTATGAAAAAAAATATTCTCCCTCTGCTAACAATAATAGCTCTATTCTGTGTAACTTGTGCCGACAAATTTGACCACAACGGAAACACAGAAGATAACCGATATTTCATCATCCGTAACACTACCCCATATTATTTTTACGACAGCACTGGCAATCCTATCATAAATTATGTTGACAAAGACACTTATCCTTTGTCGTATGTAGACTCAATGCCAGATATAATAACCATTGAGGCAGCAAATCAAAGCGCAATGATGTTCTCAAACTACGACGGTATTGGTACAGACACTTCAGGAAAAGCTTTCTGGTTTTGTTTCAACAAGGGCTGTTACGACAGCACCAAGTTTCAATACTTTGTGAGAACCCTCTACCTGCACGACACCATCAATGTGGAATACATCTACGACACTATCGACATATACAAGGTAATGATATATGTTCACAAGCTTACTTACAACGGAGTGCTCATTTGCGGATATGAAGAAGATTCTACAAAGAGAATCACATCCGACCATGTTGACGTTTTCAAATACAAAGACAGCACCATTGTAAAGCCGGTTTACAAGCAAAATTAATATACTTGCCGCTGGCTACAATACCGTAATGCAAATCACGCCCACTATAAAGCAGTAAATTGCAAAGTAGATAAGCTTGCATTTTTTAATAAGGGAAATCATCCATTTGCAAGCCACACAACCGCTTACAAAAGCAGCAACAAAGCCTACCAACAATGCTAATGTAGGAATCTGCGCCGCAGTTCCGTGTTCTGCAAGATACTCTGCCGAAGGTGCCACAATGTGCTTAAAATCTAACAGAGCCTCACCCAATATAGGTGGTATAACCATCAAAAACGAAAACTGGGCAACATTCTCGCGCTTGTTGCCGAGCAAAAGTCCAGTGGCAATAGTGCTGCCCGAACGCGAAAGTCCCGGCAATACGGCGCAAGCCTGAGCCAGACCAATAATAAAAGCATGGAGAGGCGATATCTCACGTTTCTCTGTATCGGGGTTGCTCTTGAAAAAATATGTAAGAGCAAGCAAGACAGAAGTAATTAGGAGACAAACGCCTACCACCTTAATGCTTGCAGCAAAAATTTCCTCAACCGAATCTTTGAAACAAAGACCCACAACTCCGACAGGAATCATAGATATAACTATCAATATCACATAACGTTGAGCGTCATTTAGTCTACGCCACAACGGCATATTGGTGTCGGGATTAAGTTTCTTGAAGAATCCTATAATCAAAGCGAGTATCTCTTTGCGGAAAATAGTAATAGTGGCAAGAACAGTGGCCACATGCACCACAATGTCGAATGTAAGTCCGCCTTGATCGTCAACGCCAAGAAGATGCTGTCCTATCTCCAAATGCCCGCTACTGCTTACGGGGAGAAATTCTGTAAGTCCCTGTACTAATCCTAAAAAAAGTGCTTCTAAAGTTCCCATTGATTTTTGAGTATAAAACAAAAGACCGGCATAATCACCGGTCTTTTGCTATAAATAAATTATTTAAAATTTTTGACAATGTTTTCAGCAATCTGCTGCATCTCCTCTTGCGGGAGTGTCATCTTATGCTCAAAGTTGAGGTCGTTTACCTCGTTGAGCGGAATAAGGTGTATGTGCGAATGAGGCACTTCCAATCCTACCACGGCTATACCCACCTTAATACAAGGAACAGCGGCTTTAATAGCGGCGGCAACTCGCTTAGCGAAAGCCATATAGCGGCCAAGTTTGTCGTCGTTGATGTCGAAAATATAACTTACTTCCTCTTTGGGTACTACGAGAGTGTGACCCTTCTGAACGGGATTGATATCCAAGAAAGCGAAAAACTCATCGTCCTCAGCAATCTTGTAGCAAGGAATCTCGCCGTTGATGATACGTGTAAATATTGTTGCCATAATTAAATAGATATATCAAGGATTTTAAATTCAGTTTCGCCCGCGGGGATTTTGATTTTAGCGGTTTCACCCACTTTCTTACCCAAAAGTCCCTTGGCAATAGGAGTTTCAATCGAAATTTTGCCCTCTTTAAGGTTGGCCTCGGTTTCGGCTACGAGTGTGTAGGTCATCTTAGCCTTATTCTTAACATTCTGGATGGTAACCTTGCTGAGAATTTGCACGGTATCGCTCTGAATCTGCGACTTGTCTAACACGCGTGCATTTTTGATGGTTTCTTGAAGTTTTGAGATTTTAAGTTCGAGCAATCCTTGAGCCTCTTTTGCGGCATCATACTCGGCATTTTCTGAGAGGTCGCCCTTTTCGCGAGCCTCGGCAATCTGTTTAGAAATGTTGGGACGTTCCACAGCTATCAAGTGGTCGAGCTCATCGTTGAGCTTTTTAAGTCCTTCTTCTGTAAGGTATGTTATCTTGGCCATGTTAGTGTTGTTTTGTACTAAAAAGTTATAATAAAAGAGAAACCGTAATGATGGCTATTACGGTTTCTCCCATTGCACCGCAAAGATAAGTCTTTATTTTGGATAAAAAAAATATTTTTTAAAGTTTCAATTACAAAAAGGTTTTTATCCCTCGGCTCCGGGTTCTGCAAACTCATCGTCAGATACGGGTTCGGGAGCAGGCTCGTCGGATTCGGGGGCATTGTCGTCGCCATAGCCGCCGGGCACATCGTCGGGAATTTCCTCTGGCACATACTCCATAACAACTTCCTGTGGAGGTGTGGGCTGTTCGGGTTGTGGAATGGGAGGAGGTGTGGTTTCTACGCTCTTTGGCTTGGGCGCAGGTTTGGGCTCTTCTTCGGGTTGGTTAAGTTGAACTCTCGATTTGCCGTTTTGCAATAGTTTTGAGAAATTGTCGTTGGCCTCCTGAACAATGTTTTCAACATTTTCACGGAATTTCTTTTCGGCTTGTGTATGTCCCTGTGAATCTTTGGTATCGTTGGGAATATCATAGTCGCCGCAACGTCCTTGATATAGGGCATATTCTGATTTAAGTTTTTCACTTGCAACCCTGTATCTTGCCCAGAAGTCGAGATTCTGAAACAATTTGTCGTTTGACGAAATGTAGGCTGTAATCGCCGAAATCAATGCCACAAGCAGGCTGAAACCGTTTACAAGCCATTCGGGAGAACTCTCAAAATGAAAAACACTGCAAACAACATTGCCTACAAAAACCGACAATACTGAAATCACCGACACAGATACGCTAAACAGCATAATACGCTTTTGGTTGCGGTGGTAGGAGTCTCTAAACTCACCAGATTTTTTACTAAAAAACTGCTGTTGCGAATAATATCTGTTCTCTAAAAAATCTTTCTCGGTTTCTATTGGCTTACGCTTTTTTTGCTTTGAAGCTGACAATTCTGCGCTATTCTGAAGTCTGTGCTCACGTTCTTGAATAGTTCTGCGGCGGCTAAAACGCCATCTCAGCCAACCTGTCAACCGAGTGCTCGGCAAACCTTGGCAAAAAGATACAAACCTGTCGATTATGTCAATTTGGTTGTCGGAATATCCTGCCGACTCCATTACTGTAATGTTGTTGCCGCTTTCGTTGTAGAGTTTACGGAAACTCTCAACCTGTTCGCGGTCTTCTTTGGTAAACAAGTCGGTGTAACGCATATAGGCGTGCAAGGCATACTTGCGGCCAAGACCTGCATTTTTAACTATGCTGTCGAATCTTGTAAAAATATTTTGCTTTGCCATATATTTTGATAATGTGTTGTATTCAGATTAAAAGTTACTTAGCAGCGTTGGCACCCGAAACAATTTCGATAATTTCGTTGGTGATAGATGCCTGACGTACTTTGTTGTAACTGATGTTGAGTTCTTTGATAAGTTCGGTGGCGTTGTCGGTGGCCTTGTTCATCGAGGTCATTCGCGCACCTTGCTCGCCCGCAGCACTTTCGGCAAGGATTGAAAGAAACTGCGTTTTAAGCCATTGTGGTATAGTTTTGTTTATAATTGTAATTTTATCTGGTTCAAAAATATAGTCTGTTTTGAATTTTGTCGGCTCAGCTTTAAATTGCAATGGGAGGAAATTTTCGATTTCGGTGTTCTGCACTGCGGCATTTACAAACTTGTTGTAAATAACCATAACACAGTCGAACTCGCCAGAAAGATAGATGTCGGTAATTTCTTGGGCAATTTTTCCTGCGGTTTCGTATGATACTTTTTCGATAGATTCCAAATCAGACTTATAAAGTGTAAATCCGCGTTTGATTATCTGTTCCGAAACTTTTTTGCCAATAGCGAAATACTTTATATTAACACCAGGAGTTTGCTCTTTGGTGGTACGGTCAAACTCAGCCACAGCCTTGATAATATTGCTGTTGAAAGCACCGCAGAGACCTTTGTTGCTGCTGATGGCAATTACGAGGATGTTTTTTACCGCACGTTTTGAGGTATACTTGTTATCGCTGTCCTCGGCGAGGGTTTCGGCAAGGAGCGACAGCATTTCGGCCATCTTGTTTTTATAAGGTGAAATTTTAGTGGCAAAGGTCTGAGCCTTGCGCAGTTTGGCGGCAGCCACCATTTTCATAGCCGAAGTAATTTGCCGAGTGGAGGTTACACTCGCTATACGTCCTCTGATTTCTTTTAAGTTTGCCATTATTTATTATTTTTTATAAGCCAAATTTAAGAAAAAAAACAAAACAAAACTATTTTTCCACATATTTTCTTTCAAGCGACGAATAAACGAATGTGGTTTCGTCTTGCTCCTCAACCTTAGTGTCGTAGTCTAAATCTTCACCTTTGAATAACACTTCGTAGGTTTTGTGAGTTACCAGAATATCGTACATATCGTTCTGGGTTTCAATAATTTTAACCTCATTAGAATAAACAGTGGGATTATCGGGGAACCACATTGCATTGTCGAAACTAGACTCTATGTCAAAAATTTGAGTAATACGGTCGATTTCCACAAGAAACAATGTATTGCTCTCCATAAAGCCCTGATTGTTGGCACTCAACACCATTTTTAAAGCAACACTTGACTTACCGATAGGTTCGAGACTGTATTGCACTGCATTAGACTCGAATTCAACTTCATTGCCATAAAAAGTGGTATCGGTATCAGTGATTGAAAAATCGGCTTTTAGTGTACCACCTTCAGAAGTTACAAAATGATGGTCGATAAATCCGTAGTAAAACTGTCCATCAGAGAAAAAGCCATGAGACGCTCTAACAAAAAAATATTTTTTGCCATCCACGAGAATAGGATTGCAATAATCCAAACGAGCTTTGGGGTCGTTGGGATAAAGAAGCTTCAACAAAGCATCATTGTCGGGCTGGCCAGAAGCATCGTTGCAAATAGCGTATTCATGTGTACCCGATTTGGTTGTGGAATTCGGCTCGTTACAGTCGAATCCGCAAACAACAATGGTAAACGCAATACTTAAAAATAGAGCCAACATTCTATGGGTCATAACTTTATGATATTTAAACATAAAAACACCTTTAAAAACAAACAAATCTTGTAATTAAAGGTGTTTAATATAACATAGTAAGACTTAATTTTTGTATTTATCTGCAACATCCTTAGCCACAGTTTCGATGGCTTTGGTGATGTCGTCGTTGATGGTGCCTTGCGATAGCGGGGTGAGGATGTCGTCTTTGTGGGCGTTTTCGAGAGTTTCGATAAAGTCTGCCTCAAAGTCTTTGATTTTGTTCAAAGGAACATCCTTCATAAGGTTGTGAGTACCGCAGTAGAGTATAGCAATCTGCTGCTCAACACGATACGGATGGTACTGCGGCTGTTTGAGGATTTCCACATTGCGGCGGCCTTTTTCGAGAACCGCAACAGTGGCGGCGTCGAGGTCGGAACCGAATTTTGAGAATGCCTCCAACTCGCGAAACTGTGCTTGGTCGAGTTTCAAAGTACCTGCAACCTTTTTCATTGCCTTTATCTGGGCGTTACCACCTACGCGCGATACCGAGATACCTACGTTGATAGCGGGACGTACACCAGCGTTAAACAAGTTGGTTTCCAAGAATATCTGACCGTCGGTGATAGAAATCACGTTGGTAGGAATATACGCCGAAACGTCGCCTGCCTGAGTTTCGATAATAGGCAATGCTGTGAGCGAACCGCCGCCTTTTACCAAGTGCTTGATAGATGGCGGAATATCGTTCATCTGGCGAGCCACTTCGTCGTTGTTGATAATCTTGGCTGCACGTTCAAGAAGACGTGAGTGCAGATAGAACACGTCGCCCGGATAAGCCTCACGTCCCGGCGGACGACGGAGAAGCAACGACACTTCGCGGTACGACACAGCCTGCTTGCTAAGGTCGTCGTAAACAATCAAAGCCGGACGGCCGGTGTCGCGGAAATATTCGCCGATGGCTGCACCTGCGTAAGGAGCGTAGTATTGCAACGCTGCGGGCTGCGACGCTGTTGCCGACACAATAACGGTGTAGGGCATCGCACCTTTTTCTTCAAGGGTCTTGGCGATATTGGCAACGGTAGAGCCCTTCTGACCTATTGCAACATAGATACAGTAAACAGGTTCGCCCTTGTCGTAAAATTCTTTCTGATTGATGATGGTGTCGATAGCAATCGCCGACTTACCTGTCTGACGGTCGCCGATGATCAACTCGCGCTGACCACGACCGATAGGAATCATAGCGTCGATAGCCTTCAATCCTGTTTGAAGCGGTTCTTTTACAGGCTGTCGGTAGATAACGCTCGGGGCCTTGCGTTCCAAAGGCATATTGTAGCGTTCGCCGGGAATATCGCCCTTGCCGTCGAGAGGCTCGCCGAGGGTGTTGATAACCCTTCCGAGCAGACCCTCGCCCACGTCGATAGATGCGATTTTGCCTGTGCGCTTAACAGTAGAGCCTTCGTGAATGCCGTCTGACGAACCCAAAAGAACCGCACCCACGTTGTCCTCTTCGAGGTTGAGCACAATACCTTTTACGCCGTTGTCAAACTCGATCATCTCGCTCGCCTGAACGTTCGACAAACCATATATAAGTGCCGTTCCGTCGGCCACTTGCAATACGCTGCCCACTTCTTGCAGTTCCACATCATTGCTGATGCCTTGCAGTTGGCGTTTTAGTATTTCGGAAACTTCACCTGGTTTTATAGAAGCCATAAGTATGTGAATTTATTTATTATTAATCAATTTATCTTTAAATACAGAGAGTTGTGTTTTTACACTTGCGTCGTAACGCTTATCGTCGATACCGATGATAATGCCTCCGATTATGCTCTCGTCGGTTTCGGTAGATAGTTGCACCTTGCATCCGGGGTTAGCCTTCAAAACCATCTCCTCGATAGAAGCCGACAACGATGCTGGCGGGGCAACGGCAGTGGTGATGCTCACCTTCTTGATATTATTGTGGCTGTTGTAATATCCGCCATAATTTAAACATATCATTTTCAGGTAGTTTTCGCGCTTGTTTTGAACCAATAGTTTAAAAAACTCCATCGTGAGCGGATCTACCTTAGATTTGAACATATCGCCAAAAGCCGTCATTTTGGCATCGCCCGAAAGAATGGGACTATCGAGCAGGAGTTTAAACTCGGGCACAGAATTAATGCAGGCGAGCAGGCTGTCCATATCAGACTTTACCGCCTCGGTGCTTCCTTTTTGTACCGCAGTTTGAAATAGTGCTTTTGCGTATCTTACCGAAATTTTGCTGTCGTTCATTATTCAAAAAGATTAGTTTAGCGAAATGTCCGCTACGAGTTTTTTCATAAAGTCGCCTTGCTTGGTTTCGTTGCTGAGTTCGCGGCGGAGAATTTTTTCGGCGATTTCTACCGAAAGTTGACCCACCTTTTCAGAAAGTTCGGCCATCGCCGCGTCTTTTTCGGCTTGGATTTCCAAACGTGCTGCGGCAATAATCTTATCAGCCTCAATTTTAGCGGCGTCTTGTGCCTCTGCCACAATCTTATCTTTGGTGGCTTTGGCATCGCGGAGCATCTCCTCACGCTCGGCACGCGCCTGCTTCATTATCTTTTCGTTTTCGGCGTTGAGTTGCTCCATTTGCTCTTTGGCAGCCTTGGCAGCGTCGAGTTGCTGTGCGATAGACTCCTCGCGCTCCTTGATCATTTTGAGGACGGGCTTCCACGCAAACTTTTTAAGAATAAAAAGCAGAATGGCAAACGACAGCACCATCCAAAAGAGCAATCCGGGATCCGGTGTAACTAAATTCATAGTCTATAATGTTTTATAAGAATAATCATTAAAAAATATTCCGCCCTTTGCCAACCGCATCGCGGCGGAATATCAAGTTTTTAATCTTCGCGTGCTGTTAAGCAAGGATAACGAGCAGACAGCAAACTACTGCGAAGAACGCAACACCTTCGACCAAGGCAGCGGCGATAATCATATTGCTACGGATGTCGCCAACAGATTCGGGCTGACGTGCAATAGCGTCCATAGCCTGTGCGCCGATTTTGCCGATACCAATGCCGGCTCCGATAACACCTAAGCCTGCACCAATGCCGGCTCCGAATTTTGCCATATAGCCGAGTGCTACGGCAGGGTCTTGAATTGCGTCGAGCAATGCGCTCAAAATTGTCATAAGTGTCATATTGTCTGTATTTAAATTAAAAGTTCAAATTATATTACTAAATATCTAATGTTCAATAATTAAGCAGCAGGAACTTTTTCGGGTTCGTGCTCTTCTGCCACAGCCATTCCAAAATATATTGCCGAAAGCAGGGTGAATACATACGCTTGGATAAACGCCACAAGCAATTCCAAGCACGACATAAATATGGTGAATACCAACGCTCCCGCGCCAACAGCATACGATCCAAAGAGGAATATCAGCGAGTAGAAACTGAGGGCGATAATGTGTCCGGCAGTGATGTTGGCAAACAAACGAACCATAAGCACCACAGGCTTGATAAACATACCTGCAAGTTCCACAGCGGGAATAATCGGCGGAACTTTCAACCATAGCGGAACGGTTTTAGGCCAGAAAATATCCTGCCAATACTCGCGTTTGCCGCTGAAAGTGGTAATCAAAAATACAAAGCAAGCAAGCACACAAGTGATTGCAATATTTCCAGTAAGGTTTGCGCCGCCCGGGAAGATAGGAATCAATCCCAAAAGGTTGTTGATAAAGATAAAGAAGAACACCGTCATAAGGAACGGCATATAGCGGTCGGCGTGTTTTTTGCCGATGGATGCAATGGCAATGTCGTCGCGGATAAAGAGCACAAGCGGTTCCACAAGGTTGTAGAATCCGTGCGGTGCCTTGCCCACGTTTTTGCGGTAGTTGCGAGCCATACCTATAAATATTATGCAGAGCAACACCATACTAAAAAGCATTGCAAACACATTCTTGGTAATGGAAAAATCCCACGGGCGAACCTCCTCGCCATTAATCATCTCCACAATCTTGCCTTTGTACTGCTCTGATTCGCTGATGCGGAATCCTTCGTACTCGGCGTGTCCGTGATGAAAATTTGACGACGAAAAGAAATGAAATCCCGATTTTTCGCTGTATAAGATACACGGCAGCGGCACGGAGATATGCGTGTCGTTGATAGTGGTTATGTGCCATTCGTAAGCGTCGCCGATATGGTTCATAATAAACGGGCCAGGTTGGAAACCGTTACCTTCCTCGGATTCTTGCGCCAAAAGTGGCATTGCCGCAAAAAATATAAGCAGAATTAATACCGCTCTTTTTAATAAATCCATAATTAACAGCAGTTTACCGTTATGTTTAAACAATTCATTAACTAATCCCTAAGTTACGGAATATTTTTTAACACTGAACTCTTTTTTTGAGTTTTTTTATTAAAAAAAACTTAATTTATTTTTAAACTACGGATTTTCAGTTAGTTGGATTGCGATTTTTTTTGTAATTCTTCTGCTTTGCGTTTTTGTTCGAGATAATTGGCGAGCGATTCGGGAGTGGTTTTCCAACGCTCGTGAAACCACACCCACTGATCAGGGTTATTATATATAATGTGCGACATTGCGTCGTTTTGCGCCTGAGTGTTGGCAATAATGTCGTAACGTCCCTCCGAATCGTAGATAGGCGGAATTTCGGGTTGTATTAAAAAGGTGTAAGTGTTGTCGGCATTGCGGAGGGTGCACATAGGCACAACGGCGGCACCTGTTTCGGCAGCAAGACGCGAGCAACCTATCGGAGTGTATGCGCTACTGCCCATAAAATCAACAAATTCGCCACGGATGTGCATACTATCTTGGTCGGTCATTATAATAAGGCACTCACCATTGCGGAGGAGTTCCACAAGTTGCTCGTAGCAGCGGTGACGAGTAATATTGCGCATTCCACGAGTTTCGCGGAGCATAATCATAAACTTGTTGAGGGCGGGATTTTTGATTGCGCTGCTCACACCTGCGCTCTTGTAGCCGAGTTGCGGAGGCATAAAAGCCGAAAATTCCCATCCCGGAGTGTGAGTTACCAAGCATAAAACGCCCTTGCCACGGTTGTAGGCGCGACGTAGGTGCTCCTCCCCTTTTACGGTAAAATACTTGCTAAAAAATTTCCAATTGCGCTTAAAACCCCACAGGGCATAGTCAGTAAAGGTTAAAGTAAGGTTTTGAAACACCCTGAGTCCCAACTGCTTATATTGGTCTTTATAACGTTCAGGACCAAACACCCGTGTAAAATTATCGTTCATAATGGCGGCGGTTTTTTTGCACATCAGGTAGATATACTTGCACGCCCACTTATGCCATGCGAGCAGAATACGACGCGACATGAGCGGACCCATCTTAAAAATCGAGTACACCATTATATATAGTATACGATTTCGCACAGGGCGTATAACCTTTCTTTTAAACCAAGTGGCCATTAATTTTGATGTTTGCGGTGCAAAGATAAAGAGATTTTTTAGTATCGAGTAATAAGATATGATTGAATTATTCAATAAGTGCAATAATTGCGATAAGCGTCCAAATCTCGAAAAAAAAGTGAGATTTGGACGGAGATCATTTTCGATAAGCGTCCAAATCTCGAAAAAAATTTGGGATTTGGACGGAGATTGATTATATTTGCAGCATAAAAAATGAATATAATATGGAACAAATCATTGGCAGAGAATTTGAATATCAGCAACTTGACGAGTGCATTAATTCACAAAGGTCAGAATTTGTAATAGTGTACGGCCGACGGCGTATTGGCAAAACCTTTTTAATAAGGAGTTATTTTGCCGACAAATACGATTTTCAGTACACCGGCACTCGCAATATGCCTCAAAAACGGCAATTAGAAAAATTTGCAAAAGCATTGCAAAAGTATTCAAAATCACAGTTTGCACCCGTACTCAAAGATTGGTACGATGCGTTTGATTGTCTACAAACATATTTAGAAAGTCTTCCCAAAGAGCAACGCAAAATAATCTTCATCGACGAAATGCCTTGGATAGATTCTCCTAAATCGGTGTTTGTAAACGCATTAGAAGATTTTTGGAATAGTTTTGCCAATATGCGCGACGACATTGTGCTTATAGCCTGCGGTTCTGCAACATCGTGGATGACCGACAAACTCGTTGAAAACCAAGGCGGACTTCACAACCGAATAACGCGAAAAATATATCTCCGTCAATTTACACTCAGCGAATGTCGCCAATATCTCCAAAATAAAAAATGCACTTGGAACGCCTATCAATATATACAGTGCTATATGGTTTTGGGCGGTGTTCCATTTTATTATAGTTTAATAAAACCCAAATTGAGTTTTGTTCAAAACGTTGATTATCTTTTTTTTAAAGACGGTGGAGTACTAAAAGACGAGTTTAACGAACTTTACAACGCACTATTTTCCAACGCCGACAGATATATATCAGTTGTAAAGGCATTATCGGCTAAAAGAGAAGGACTTACGCGTGAAGAGATAATAAAAGAGACCAAAATCTCAGGCGGAGGTCTGTCGCGATTATTAGATAATCTCGAAAAATGCGACTTTATCAAAGGCTACAACAAATATAAAAACACTAACAAAAGCACAATATACAGGTTAACAGACTTTTACACATACTTTTATTTTCGTTTTCAAGATAAGTTCAACTCAGGCGACAGCGAATATTGGACGCACAATTTCAATTCGCCCAAAATCTACTCTTGGCAAGGATACACATTCGAACTTGTCTGCCTTTGCCACATTGCACAAATAAAGCAAAAACTCGGAATATCGGGAATGTCAACATCGGTAAGTTGCTGGCGAAGCAATTCAGGCGACGATAATACGCAGATAGACCTTTTGATAGAACGCGCCGACCGCACAATCAACATTTGCGAAATCAAGTTTTCTGCTGAACCATACGTAATTACCAAAGAATACGAAAACCGTCTTCTCACACGTAACGCAATTTTCAAAGCCGAAACCAAAACCACCAAGGCTCTCAACATAACATTTATTACAGTAAATGGCATATTGCACAACATCCACTCTGCCATAATACAAAACGAAATCACCGCCGAAGATTTATTTGGCTAAAAAGTGTACAACTCGGTAGGATACTTTGGCTAAAAAATGTACAATTCGGTAGGATACTTGAAAAATTAAATTAGACAGGATACTATAAACTAAGTAAAAATCGCAGCACTATTAATCACCTATATTTTACTAAATTACAATTATACACACCACAATTTACAAAAGTATACACCCCGAAACCGCCCTCAGAATATACCAGAGCGGAGTTTTAGCGTTAAGTATCTAATAACAAGAACGATACGATTTACAATTGTAAATTATAAATGATAAATAAAAAATATAAATTACATAGAGTAATTTATAATTAACAAACAACAAAAAAAGGGTAAAACAGAATATCAAAAAAAAGATTAAATTTGCAAAAAGAAAATTTCCCAATTTAAGCATTAGACACAATGAATGATTATAAGTTTTTTCACGGTAATTTTACTATTACGTCCCTAAGAGTCGGCTTAGTAGCGTTTGTAGTAACAACAATATGTTTTATATTAGCACCAATAGTGCAACTAGACAAAGGCTTTGCAATTATTGGAGGGATTATAGTACTATATGCTTTCATAGAATCGTGCTGTTATGTATCCAATGTATCAACGGGAGGAAAATCGATAGAAACCGACATAAAAGCATTATTGGGTTTAGGGGCAATAATGATTATACCTTTAATCATTTGGATAATTATTAATTGGGTGGCACAACATTGGCTATGGCCCCTAATTGGACATTGGCTATGGTTTCCAGAATCCCTCCCCTCGTAAAAAAGCCAACATAAAATTTGGTAGACAAAAAATAAAAAAATAATTTTGCGAAACAGCCATTTCGGAAACAGCGGTTTCGGAAATGGTGGTTTCCGAACTTAAATTTATAACGATATGAAATTCTTCGACCGCAAAAAAGAGATTGAAACTCTGTTAGAAATCGACGAAAAATCAAATACCAACGCGCAATTTACTGTGATTACAGGGCGCAGACGTATTGGCAAAACAGCACTCATACTAAACGCATACAAAGACAGAACGTTTATATATTTATTTGTGTCAAAAAAAGCCGAGCCCGAACTATGCGCTGACTATACCTCAGAAGTAGAAAAAAAACTCAGCATAAAGATCCCCGGTAAAATTTCTAAGTTTTACCAATTATTTGAATTTCTTATAGAACTATCTAAAAATCAACATATTATCATATTCATTGACGAGTTTCAAGAATTTTTAAACATAAATCCGTCGGTTTATAGCGATTTGCAAAAATTGTGGGACATTAACCATACAGAGGCGAAACTTAATCTTATAGTCTGCGGCTCGGTAAACTCGCTAATAAACAGAATTTTCCGCGACAACAAAGAGCCTCTTTACGCACGTCAGACACAATTTATGCATATAGAATGCTTTACCACAGATGTACTTAAACAAATACTTGAAGAATACTCCCCCTCCTACCCTGCCGAAGATTTGCTCGCGTTATACACATTTACCGGCGGAGTACCGAAATATGTGGAACTAATAATTGACAATAAGGCATTTACCAAGGCAAAAATGATAAACTTGATATTCCGTCGCGAATCGGTTTTTATCTCCGAAGGGAAAAATCTTCTTATAGAAGAATTTGGCAAAGATTATGGCATTTATTTTACCATATTGTCAAAAATATCCACAGGAGTAAATTCACGCACGGCTATCGAGGCTGAAATTAACAGAGAAATAGGCGGTTACATTACCAAACTGGAAAATGATTACGGCATTATCGAAAAACGTTTGCCGCTCCTCGCCAAATCGCAAACCAAGAGCGTTAGGTATTACATAAAGGACAATTTTCTGAATTTTTGGTTCAGATTTGTGTTCAAATACAACTATATGCTCGAAATCAACGCCCACGAAAAGTTGAAACAGATAGTAGAGCGCGACTATGATATTTTCAGCGGCTTTATGCTCGAAAAATACTTTCGTCAAAAACTCACAGAGCAACAAACATTTACGCGCATTGGCTCGTGGTGGGACCGCAAAGGCGATAACGAAATAGACATAATCGCATCCGACGAACTCTCCTCAAAAACAACATATTACGAAGTAAAGCGTCAAAAAGCACGTATAAACCTCGAAATTTTAAAAGCCAAATCCGAGATGTTTAAACAAGCCACAGGAGGTTTCAAAGGACATCAAGAAGATTTTGTGGCGTTGGGGATGGAGGATATGTGAAAAATTGGTTTTAACAAAAAACTTAGTTATATTTGCTATCGTAAAAGCAATTAAAGCATTATGAGAGAATTGCAGATTAAGACCACAGACCCTCAATTAAAAAACTTTTTTGAAAAGTTTACGAGAAAAAATAAAAAAATCAACGCCTCGATGGCAGGCAATAGGCGACCCTGACAAATGGCTAAAAGAAATAAGAGGATATGGCGATTATCGACATCAATATACCTTGTAAGGAAGTATTTTAATAAATATTTCTGAAACAGCCATTTCTGATACAGCGAATCAAATTAAAAACGCAATAATATGAAAGATTATCTTCCGTTTCACGGTGATTTTTTTATTACATCACTAAGAGTATTTGCTATCACAGTGATAATATCACCTTTGAGTTTATGGATAACAAAACAAAGATACGGTGTCGATGAATATGAATTTACAATATTTATAATAATTGAACTATACGCGTTAGTTGAATCGTGCTGTTATGTATCCAGTGAATCAACAGGAGGAAAATCAAAACTAACAGACATTAAAGCATTATTTGGTTTGTGTTGCATAATGGCAATGACATTAATTATCTGGATAATAGGAATTCTGACAATCATCAATTTTGGTAAATTAGGTTTTTAACCACTCTCTGTAAAATTCCTTTACACCACTGTAAAAAAATTTTACACTTTTACAGTTTATCAATTATCATAATAATCTAACAATCAAGCAACAACCCCCTTTGGCACAATCGGTGTTAGTTTTTTAGTGTAATGTTAAAAAGAATAAAATGAAAGCACTAAAAATAACATCTGTAATAATACTTCTAACAGCGAAGGCAATGGCGCAGACAACAATGGGGCTGCACGATTGTATGCAATTCGCCGTAGAACACTCAACTCAGATTGCTGCGGAAGACGAGCGACTATCAGAAAACTCTATCGACCGCCGCGACGCCTGGCTCAACGCACTTTCACCGTCGGTTAATGCATCGGCAAGCGTAACAGCATCTTCGGGACGTATTCCCGACCCAGAAACCAATATGTACACCACATTAAAAACAATACAAGACTCATACGGCATAAAGGGCGAAATCACGTTGTTTAATGGTTTCGAGGCTGTAAACCAGATAAAAATCTCAAAAATATCACTCCTGAGCGGCAAAGAGAGCCGCAAGGCAAAGCAAGAAGAAATCTGTCTGAGCACCATTCAGCACTATTACAACTACACATACTACTCAAAAATGAGCGAATTGGCAGAACGACAGTTGCAAAACGCCGAAAGACTGCTCCAAAAGGCACGTCGCGGATACGAACTCGGCAGCAACAGCCAACAAGACGTGCTCGACAAAGAGGTTTTTGAGGCTCAGGCTGAATTTAAAGTGGCAGATTACAACGCAATGAAAAACAAAGCGTTGATGGACCTCAAAAGCGTAATGTTCTATCCGGCAGCCGAATCGCTAACAGTCGACACCGTGATAAAGACAGCAAACGAGGTGCAATTGACAGATGCAGAACAGACAGCTCAAACAGCAATTGAAACAAACTCGGCAACAGTAGCTGCAAAAAACGCTATGGAAATCAAACATTTAGAATTTAAAACCTCACGATGGCAGTACGCGCCATATATTGGCCTAGAAGCAGGTTGGAACACCTATCACACAGTTTATCCCGACAACAAAGGTATGGCGGCACCGTTTAACGACCAATTCAAAAACAACGCTCACAAATACATCGGAGTAGGACTCAGCATTCCTCTTTACAACAGATTCAACAAATTTTCAAATCACTCTCGCAAAAAATCCGAATACAAAATAGCCTCTTACGAATTTGAAGAGAAACGTCGCGAAATCGAAAACGCAGTCTACTCTGCCTACGACGACGCTGTTTCTGCCGAAAAATCGCTCAACGCTGCGCAAAAATCAGCAGAACTCAACAAAAGATACTTAGAGGCGGCTCAAAAGAAATTTGAATTAGGAACAATATCCTACATCGAATTCAATGAGACATACAACAACTACCTCGAAGCACAAGCCCAATACTACAACGCACTCTATTCATACATTATTAAAAACGCCGTTGTAGACTACTATCGTGGCAAATCTTACTTAGAACAATTTTAATTCATAATTCATAATTCGTAATTCATAATTGAAAACTAATAAACTATAACTAATATGGACATTGTAATCGAACAAAAAAAAGGCATAAAAAAATACTTCCAAAAAAAATACATTTGGTATTGGATAGGCGGAGCGGTCGCGCTTTTGCTCGTGTACCTTCTAATCACCACCGACAGCAACTCGGTTTCGGTTAAGAGCGAAAACTTCAACATAGCCGAGGTTAAAGAGAGCGAGTTTAACGACTATATCCGTCAAAGCGGTCAAGTGTTGCCAATGAACACTGTGCAAATCAGTCCGTTGGAAGGGGGAATCGTTGAGGAGATTGTCAACGAGGAAGGCTCAACGCTCAAAGCCGGCGACGTGATTGTACGCCTGTCGAACCAGCAGTTGGAGATGGAAATACTTCACTCCGAAGCCGACCTTGCCGAAAAGGAGAACCATCTGCGCAACACAATGATTGATATGGAGAAGCAAAAGTTAGACCTTGAACAAAACCATCTGACATACACCCGAAACCTCAACCGAGCACGTCGCGACTACGAGCAGAAAAAGAAACTCTACGCCGAAAACCTTTGCTCCAAAGAGGAGTTTATCCAATCGGAAGAAGACTACACACTTGCCAAACAGCAGTTGGAACTCAATCAGAACCGCGCTAAACAAGACAGTCTTTACCGCAGCGTGCAAATCAAAAACCTTCAAGAAAGTCTCGCAAGTATGCGCAAAAATATGGAAATGATTACCCGACGCAAAGAAAACCTCAATATCAAAGCCCCTATCGACGGCGAACTCGGTCTGTTAGACGCAGTTAAAGGTCAGTATTTGCGCGTCGGCGACAAAATAGCGCAAATCAACAACCTCGAAAGTTACAAAATCGAAGTCCTCATCGACGAGCATTACATCGACCGCGTAACCTCAGGACTTGACGCCACTTTTGAGAAAAACAACGACACCTATTCGGCACAAATTCGCAAAATATATCCCGAAGTGCGCAACGGCAAGTTCCGCGCCGACCTCAAATTCACCGGCGAGCAGCCCGACAACATCCGCACAGGACAGACCTACTATCTCAACATCCAACTTGGAAGTCCCACCAACGCAATCATCATTCCCAAAGGCACATTCTACCAGCACACAGGCGGACAGTGGATTTACGTAGTAGACGAAGGCGGCAAATACGCCGTAAAACGCTCCATCCGCATAGGCCGTCAAAACCCGAAATTCTACGAAATTCTTGAAGGTCTCGAACCCGGCGAAAAAGTAATTATCTCGGGCTACGAAAACTTTGGCGACAGCGAAAAAGTAGAATTCAACTAAAAGATAAATATTCAACTAAAACATTACTAATATGAAAATCGTATTACGCAACCTAATCAGCACCATTCGCAACTTCAAGGCGGCGTGGATAATGAACTATGCCGGCATCACCGCCGCGCTCACCGCCCTGATGTTTGTTGGTATGCAAATTATTTACGAAAATAATTTCGACAGTTATCACAAAAACTCCGACAGGATATTCGTCATCAAGCAAGGCACAGAACAACCGTGGGACTTAATTTTGCAACGTCAGGACATCGAAGTTATCGGAAACCTTACGCCAAAAATCGAAGCCTATTCTGCAAAATTAGACTTTGTTGACAAATACTATGTTGAAACAGAGGACAATAAGGGCGAAAAACACGGCTTTAACGAGTTTGTTGTAGGCATTGATTCAGGATATGTAAAAATGTTTGACTTTGACCTCATCTGCGGCGATCCAAAAAGTCTCAACGAAAAAGGACACCTTCTTATCAGCGAATCAATCGCTATGAGAATGTTCGGCACTACCGACGTTTTAGGCAAAAGCATAACAATCGACGGCATTTGGTGCGGCGAACCCACAAACCCGATAACAGGCGTTTACAAAGATTTCCCCGCCAACACACAGACACAAAACGCTATTTACTACTCGCTCGACGAAACTGCCAAACACGAAAACTTCGGACGAAACTTTCTCGGATGGGCAATGCTCTCATCGCCCAACGACCGCGAATATGTTGAGCAACTTATCAACCAAAGCGTAGAATCCATAAAAACATTCGGTCCTTTTAGACTTGAACCTATACACGACTCGTATTACGCCAACGAAAACAATGCAGGATTTTTAAAAAGCGGAAGTTCCCGGACTACCACAATGCTGTCGATTATAGCATTAATAGTGCTGTTGATTTCGGCAATAAACCAGACCAACTTCAACATTGCGCTCATTCCAATGCGAATCAAGAGCATCAACACACAAAAAGTTCTCGGCGGCGACGTCAGCCTGCTGAGTATGCAACTCTTTGCCGAAAACATCATCATCTGCTTAATCTCTTGGCTTACAGCGTTGTTGATGGTAACAATTTTGAAAAACACTTGGCTCACATCGTTTATTGTTTCCGACGACTTGTCAGTTTCGGGCAATTTTGGAGTATGCCTTTTGGTAGGATTGATAGCATTGATAATCAACGCTATATCAAATATTTACCCAATTTATAAACTCACATCGGCAAATCCGGCATTGGTGTTAAAAGGCTCATTCGGACGCTCGCAATCGGGACGTAAACTCCGAAACACACTTATGGTGTTTCAATATTTGGCTGCAATATGTTTTATTTCGATAGCGGTATCTATTTGGATGCAACTCAAATATATGGAGAACGCCAACTATATCCTCAAAGACAATCAGATAGCCATTTTCCATATAAATGAGAATTTCGGAAAAAAATTCGACTTGGTAGATGAAAAACTAAAAACCAACAGCGCGATAGAGAACGTGTCGTGCTCGCAAACAATCTTTGGAGGAAGCGATTCGTACAACACAATGCGCTTCCTCAAAGACGGCGACACCCTCCATTATTACAGCATATATTGCACGAGAGAGATGTTAGATGTGTTTGGAATACCGCTTACGGCAGGAGACGGATTCCAAAATCGCCCCAACAGCGAAATTGATGTTGAAAACAACTGGAAAAACGACTGCATCATTACCGACAACCTTGGCAGAGGCATCGAATATTTAGGCGACACATTGTTAGGCGCGGTAAAAGGCATTGTGGGCGGCAACATCAAGATAACATCGTACAGAACAAACGACCTTCCGATTGCATTCGTACTCGACCGTGCCGACGACCTAAGTTATTGCTACGTAAAAATAGCCAAAGGCAGCAACGTAAAAGACGCTATCAAGCACATAACCAACGTGGTAAACGAAATCTCACCCGAAATGCCATTAGATATAATGTTCTACGACAAAGTGTTCGACAATCTTTACAAAAAAGAGATCAACACTTCGGCGACAACGGTGTTTATGGCGATATTGGCGGTGCTTATTTCGTTAATCGGAGTTGTAGGAATGGTAACATTCGACACTGAGTTTCAACGCAACGAAATATCTGTACGCCGCACCTTTGGCGCCACCACCGAGGATATTTTCAAACGCATCAACATCAAGTACATCATAATCATAGCGATAGGATTTGTGCTGAGTCTGCCCATAACGTACTATATCACAGGACTGTGGCAAGAAAACTTTGTAGAAAAAGTCTCGCTGCCGTGGTGGGCATCATTGCTGATACTATTATTGCTAACATTGGTAACAGTAATAATAGTCACCTTCCAATCCGCCAAAGCCGTCTATTCCAACCCCATAGAAGGTCTCAAAAAAGAATAGCCTCCGCAACCCCGAATCTTATTATAAATTGTCCCCCCGCGCCGTGGTAATAATAGTTTTTTCATTACCCGGCGCGGAATTTTTACAAGGGAAAAAATTATATCAAATTCTCCATTCGCTCCACAAAGGCCGCTGACGACAAATGAGGTATAGTAGAAAACTCATAATGGCGGCGGTCGTTGGTAATAATGAAGTCACAATATGCTGATTTGGCGCACTGATATTGCAACATATCCTCAAAATCAGGTGCAGGCTGCGCAATAGAAGACATCACGTGATCCTTATCAAGAGAAAGTATTTCTACCAATGATGCCAACTGCCCCAAAGCGTTGTAAATATCATCTTGGGGACGACTTCTAAGGATATAAGCGATATTAGCAAATGTAAGAGAAGAAGCAAAAAGTTTAGCCTCGCCCGAAAAACCAAGGGCAAAGATTTTTTCTGCATCATCAGCACCATCGCGATTGTCGATGTAGTCTATCAGAATATTTGTATCAAGAAAAATCTTTTTCATCGTCCCATAATATAAGCCAGACGCTCGTCTTTGGCAATTTCTTCTTCTGTAAAAGACACTAAGCCCCTAAGTTTTTTGAACGATTCGGGCACTTCTCTTTGTGTCTTGGTCTGCAACTCTGCCGAAGAATCGTCATCTTGAATTGTATCAATAAGATACGCCACCACATCCAACTTTTGTTTGCGGCTCATCTGACGCATAAGGCTCATATAAGGACCCATTGGCGATGATTGTACACGTAGTGCTACTCCTGTCATAATGCTAATATTATCTGTTACTAAAACGCAAATATGACACAAAATGTTGAATCCTGCAAATAAATTCACCTAAATCAATTGTAAAAAATCCTTACATCACTGTAAAAAAACTTTACACTTTTACACTCTTACAAAAACACAAAACGCATTATATCAACCACTTAAACACTTTGGCACAAGTAATGCTACATATAAAGTAAAAACAAATTTAGTATAAACAATAAAACACAAAATACTATGCTTAAAGTAACAAACCTCAGCAAAATCTTCTCTACCGAAGAAGTACAGACACTCGCATTAGACGGTGTTTCGTTTGAAATCAAAGACGGCGAATTTGTAGCCATTATGGGGCCTTCGGGATGCGGCAAATCTACACTTATGAATATCCTCGGTCTTTTAGACAACCCCACATCAGGCAGTTACGAACTTATTGGTCAGGAAGTGGGTAACCTCAAAGAAAAAGACCGCACACAATTCCGCAAGGGCAACATCGGTTTCGTGTTCCAGAGTTTCAACCTTATCGACGAACTCAATGTATATGAAAATGTGGAACTTCCATTGCTCTACCTCAAAATCAGTTCATCTGAGCGCAAAAAACGTGTTGACGAAATTCTCAAACGTATGAACATCGCCCACAGGGCAAAACATTTTCCGCAGCAACTCTCCGGCGGTCAGCAGCAGCGTGTGGCAATTGCCCGTGCAGTGGTAATGAACCCCAAGTTGATTCTCGCCGACGAACCTACTGGTAACCTCGATTCTAAAAACGGCCGCGAAGTGATGGAACTCCTCACCGAACTCAACCGCGAAGGTTCTACCATCGTTATGGTTACCCACTCGCAAAAAGATGCCGCCAAAGCACAACGTATCATCAACCTCTTCGACGGCAAAATTGTTTCTGATGTAAAGAACGAACTTTAAATAATTGACAATGGACAATTGACAATGAACAATTAATTGTCAACTGTCAATTGTCAACTGTCAATTCTAAAATGATAAAAATATGAAATTCTTTCGACTCCGTTCGCTGGTCACGCTTCCCTCGCTGTTGAATATCACGGGAATAGCCATTGCAATTGCCACATTCTACACGCTGATGGCGGTTGCAGACTACTCGTTGACGTTTAACCGCAGCGTCAAAGACAACGAACGCATCTGCCAGATAATCTACCATAGCATAGACGTTTCGGGAGGCGAATGGTCAAACAACTTTCCGCGACCTTTCGGCATAGCCTTAGGCGATGGGCTTCCGCAAATTGAAAAATACGGATGCCTGCGTCGTTGGGGCATTTGGGACAGTTACATCGAAAACGGCGGACACCACAGCAAAATCCATTTCACCGCCGTGGCTTGCGACAACGGACTAACCGAGGTGTTCGGATTCAATATTGTGGAAGGCGACCTGTCGCGTTTCAAAACCGCCAATGATTTGATTATAACTCGCTCTATGGCTGAGAAATACAGTCTAAAAATTGGCGACATTCTGTATCCCGACCTCAACAACCTCAGCCGTACTCTCGAAATTGTGGCTGTATATGAGGATTTTGAAAACAACACCGAGTTCGGGCAATTTGACGGATTCACCAACCTTGGCGAGGAAAATATCAATTCCAGAAACCATTGGGACTATACCTATTACATAAAACTCCAAAACGGAGTTGACCCAGAAGAATTTCTCTCCGAAAGCAAAGAATCTGTCAAGGATATAATCAGGTTGATATACAAAGACGACACACAGGTACCCAAAGAGTATCTCGAAAACGCAATCGAACAATTCAATATGGAATTTCTTCCAATCAAAGACCTCCACCTGCACTCGCAGATGGCAGGCTACCACAGGCATCAGGATGCTAATTTGATTTACACTTTTGTGCTTCTATCCATACTTGTGCTCGCCATCGCGTTCATCAACTATTTCAACTTCTTTATGGCTCGTGCGCCCAAACGTATCAAAGATATAAATATCAACAAGATACTTGGCTGCAACCGGTCACGTCTAGTGCTTAATTTAGTGGGCGAATCAATAATATTCACACTTATGTCGGTAGTGTTGGCTTGGGTTATTACGCACACCGTAATGACTTGGTTTGTAGGCGACATAGTGGATATGGAAAAAACAGTGTTATCAAACTACAAAATACTCGCTATCAGCGTATTGGCATCAATTGTAGCGGCAGTTTTGACAAGTCTCTATCCAGCCCTGCATATCACATCGTTGCCTCCTGCTCTCGCTCTCAAAGGTAAGATGACCGAAAGCAACCGAAACCCGCTGCGTTTGATTTTAGTAGGATTTCAAATAGCGGCTTCTATCGCCCTGATTATATGCTCGTTGTTTATTCACAAAAACAACAATTACATAATATCAACCGACATTGGCTACAGCAAGGACAACCTTCTCACAATGTGGTGTCCGCCAGGTATAGTTCAAAAACACGAGACAGTACGCAACAGACTTCTCGAAAACCCAAACATCTCAGATATGACTTGGGCAGGCGATGCAATAGTTCGCTCACAAGGGTCATTTTGGAGCGTACCTTCCAAAGAAAACCCAGAAGAAAGTTGTTATTTCGATGTATTGTATGTGTCTAAAAACTTCGCCGACTGTATGGGAATAAAGATAACCAACGGCCGCAACTTTTCAGAATCCGACATCCAAGACACCATCAACTATCCGATGATTTTCAACGAAACCGCACGCAAACGTTTGAATCTTACCACTGAAACTAAAATCGGTGGAGAATCTGATGAAGGCAACATCAACATCGTCGGATTTTGCAACGACTTCAACTTCAAGCCTCTGCTATACGACATCACATCCTGCGCCCTATGCCTCAATAAAGATGGCTCTATGAGTCAACTCTACATCCGCTACGCCGAAGGTGCCGACGTAAAAAGCGTAAGAGAATACATTCTAAACACATTAACCGATATTGACCCAAATTTCGCTGTTATCCAGCCCGAACTCAAAACTTTCGACCAGCAGATTAGCGAAAACTACCAGAACGAAAACACTGTGTCGTCGATGATTACAATTTTCACAGTAATAGCCATCATCATATCTGTAATGGGAATATTCGGCATAGTTCTCTTTGAAACCGAGAGCCGCCGCAAGGAGATCGGCATACGAAAGGTAAACGGTGCCACTATTGTAGAAATACTTTCGATGTTCAACCGCAAGTACTTGATATTAGCGGCAATATGCAGCGCAATAGCAATTCCAGTATCGCTCTTTGCCGTAAGCAAATATTTTGAAGGATTTGCCTACCACTACCCCATCGCGCCGTGGATATTTGCCATTGGCATTATCATAGCCGTGGGCATCACAGCCTTGGTGGTAACAGCCGCAAGTTTCCGTGCCGCAAGCGAAAACCCCGTGAACACTCTCAAATCTGAATAATTCATAATTCATAATTCATAATGAACCAATAATTGTGAATTGTTAACCATCAATTGTCAATTCTAAAAAATATAAAAATATGAAACTTTTTAAACTCAGATCGTTAACTACGCTTCCTTCGCTGCTCAACATTGTGGGAATAGCCATAGCCATAGCCACATTCTACACATTGATGTCTATGGCAGACTACTCGTTCACATTCAACCAAAGCATCAAAGACCACGACAGAATCTGCCAGATAACCTTCCAAAGCCCAGAAGTGTGGTCCGGTGAATGGGCAAACGCCATATCGCGACCGTTGGGCGAATCCATCGGCACTCAAATTCCGCAAATAGAAAAATACGGATGCCTGTGTGGGGGCATTTGGGACGGATATATCGAAAACGGCGGACATCACAGCAAAATCAATTTTACCATTCGTGGGTGCACCAGCGGTCTGCCAGAAGTGTTCGGACTCAACATATTGGAAGGCGACCTCTCTCGTTTCAAAACCGGCAAAGATTTAATAATCACCCGTTCGTTGGCGCAAAAATACGAATTGAAGGTAGGCGACATAATAATTCCTTACCTCAACACCCCCGACTACACACTCGAAATTGTGGCTATCTACGAGGATATGGAAAACAACACCGAGTTTGGACAATTGGATGGATTCTTCAATATTGCTGATGATAATATCAACAATTCGGGTCAATGGTCGTACACCTACTACATAAAACTCCAAGACGGAATTACTCCCGAAAAATTCAATACCGAACACCGGGAGACTTTCAAAAAACTTATGAGGTCGATGTTCGAAAAAGAGCCAAATATGCCCGCCGAACTTCTCGACAACTTAGTCGGAGGATTTAATGTGGATTACCTTCCAATCAAAGACATCCACCTACATACTCAAATGGCAGGATTCCACACACCCAGCGACGCCAAGTTGATATACACTTACGTGCTTCTCGCCATACTTGTTCTCGCTATCGCGTTCATCAACTATTTCAACTTCTTTATGGCACGTGCGCCCAAACGTATCAAAGATATCAATATCAACAAGATACTCGGCTGCGATCGTTCACGGCTTGTGCTTAGTGTGGTTGGCGAATCAATAATATTCACCCTTTTGGCGGTAGTGTTGGCTTGGGTGGCAACTCGCACCGTAATACCTTGGTTTGTAGACGGTGTGGTGGATATGGACAAGGTAGTGTTCTCAAATTACAAAATACTCACTATCAGCATATTGGTATCCATTGCGGCAGCAGCGTTAACAAGCCTCTACCCAGCATTGCATATCACTTCGCTGCCACCCGCGCTCGCCCTCAAAGGCAAGATGACCGAAAACAGCCGAAATCCGCTGCGTTTGTTTTTAGTTGGATTCCAAGTAGCGGCATCTATCGCCTTGATTATTTGCTCGTTGTTTATCCAAAAAAACAACAGTTACCTATTGTCAAAAGACATCGGATTCAATAAGGACAATATTCTAACACTGTGGACACCAGGAAACATCGCTCAAAAACACGAGACCGTCCGCACCAAACTCCTCGAAAATCCGCAAATTACCGACATCACTTGGACAAGAGACCACATTGTGCACGCACAAGGCAATCATTCAAGCATTCAATCTCCCGACAATCCAGATGAGTTGTTTGCTTTCGAAGGAATGACCGTATCTAAAAATTTCTTCGACTTTATGGGAATAAAGATAACCGAGGGGCGCAATTTTATGGAATCTGATATCAACGACACGCTCACGATAGCGATTTTCAACGAGACAGCACGTCGCAGTACAAATATCACCACTGAAACCGTTTTTCCATCAGAAAACTTCAAAATCGTAGGATTCTGTTCCGACTTCCATATCAGGCCTCTGCGATACAACATTTCGTCCTGTGGTATTTTTGTTTACAAAGAAAACATTATGAACCGGCTCTACATCCGCTACGCCGACGGTGCCAACGTAAAAAGCGTTAGAGACTACATCTACACCACATTAGCCGAAATCGACCCAAACTTCACTGTCATTCAGCCCGAAATTCAAACCTTCGAGCAGGAACTCAGCGAAAACTACAAGACAGAGAACGATGTGTCGTCGATGATTTCCACATTTACCATAATAGCCATCATCATATCTGTTATGGGAATATTCGGCATTGTGCTCTTTGAAACCGAAAGCCGCCGCAAAGAAATTGGCATTCGCAAGGTAAACGGAGCCACCATTGCAGAAATACTTTCGATGTTTAACCGCAAATACTTGATATTGGCGGCAATATGCAGCGCCATAGCAATACCGCTGTCATTCTTTGCAGTCAACACCTACTTTTCGGGATTTGCCTACCACTACCCCATCGCGCCGTGGATATTTGCCATTGGCATACTAATAGCCGTGGGCATCACAGCCTTGGTGGTAACAGCCGCAAGTTTCCGCGCCGCCAACGAAAATCCTGTTAAGACATTGAAAACTGAATAAATTTCCCTATATTTGCCCAAACAAAAGATACTGAAATGACATCACGCAACTCATTCAGCGGACAGTTGGGCTTTATACTTACGGCGGCAGGCAGCGCAGTGGGATTGGGCAACATTTGGCGTTTTCCATATCTCGCTGCCAAAGACGGCGGAGGTCTGTTTCTGCTCGTATACCTGATTTTGGCTGCCACATTCGGTTTTACACTCCTCACCACCGAAATTGCCATCGGACGCAACACCCAAAAAAGTGCGCTATTTGCATACGGCGATTTAAACACAAAATTTAAGCATTTAGGTACAGTAGCGTGCCTTATTCCGTTTATACTCCTCTCCTACTACTGTGTGGTGGGCGGATGGGTAATGAAATATGCCGTAGAGTTTGTTACAGGCGGTGGCGCAGATGCTGCCCAAGATGGATTTTTTGGCGGATTTATCTCCGCTCAATACGAACCATTGGTGTATACGTTTGTGTTTTTGGGCATTACGGCGGCAATAGTTAGCCGAGGTGTCAACAAAGGTATCGAGAGGTTTTCTAAAACAGTGATGCCGTTGCTCTTTTTGATGATAATCGGCATAGCAATATATTCGCTCACGCTCAGCCACACCGACAGCGACGGCACCACACGCACAGGATTAGACGGCTTAAAGGTGTTTGTTATCCCCGACTTTTCCAACCTGACTATGGAGAAACTCTTAGAGACATTTCTCGACGCTATGGGGCAGTTGTTTTTCAGTCTCAGCCTTGCTGCGGGAATGATGGTGTCGTATGGGTCGTATGTTAAAAAAAGCGACAACCTTGTGCAGAGTATCAACCGCATAGAGTTTTTCGATACGTTAGCGGCGTTTTTGGCTGGCTTTATGGTAATTCCGGCGGTATATGTGTTTGCCGGTGCGCAAGGGTTAGAATCGTCGGGACCGGGGCTGATGTTTATCAATGTGCCAAAGGTGTTTGCAGCACTCGGCACGGCGGGAAACATTATCGGCGCGATGTTTTTTGTAATGGTACTTTTTGCTGCGCTTACAAGTTCGGTGGGAATGATGGAAGGCTTTGTGTCGGGCATTTTAGAAAAATATCCCGTTTCGCGACGTCGCTGCTCGTGGTTGTCGTTTTTGGCATTAATAGGCTTTGCCACAGTGGTTTGCCTTGGCTACAACGTTTTCTATTTTGAAATCAACCTGCCCAACGGCGTAAAGGCTCAGGTGCTCGACCTTATGGACTATGTTAGCAACAACGTGATGATGCCACTTTTAGAAATTGGCACCTGCATACTTATAGGCTGGATTGCCACGCCCGACACTGTGGTAAACGAACTTACCCTAAACGGCGAAATATTTATGCGACGGAAACTCTATATAATTATGATTAAGTACGTTGTGCCGTTTTTGCTTTTTGTACTTTTGTTGAAATCAACAGGAATAATGTAACGCTATGATATTCTTTTTGATAATATTAATATTGATAATAGCAATAATGGGTATTGCGGCGTACGAGTCATTCACAGGCAAAAATGGCTCATCCGCTGAATCTAAAACCACGCCGCCACCCAAAGGAACCACCTACCACATCGAAAACAAAGACGTGGGGCTGCACCATTCTGCCAACGATTTTATCAATCAACCTAAAATTCCCGAACCCGAGGAATCTAAGCCAAAACGCAAACCCTTCCGTCCCACATTGGGCGAAAGACTTGAATTTTGGATCGATGGAGCAGGTTACGATACATCAAATGAATCAGGAATACCCACAAATTGCGGCACAAGTTGCTCACACTGATGATTTCACCGTCCGCCAACATTGAGGGTCGCGTGCATAAAAATTTCGGTCATAACCGTATGCCACAGCGGGACAACCTCTGCAAAACCGCAGCAGCACACAATCCTTGCATTTTTCAAACTTTCCATAATGGCGGTATTTATCCATTTCGCTACTCTTATAAGCATCGTAAATACCCGTTTTCACATTGCCAACCACGCTATCAAACCGTCGGCAAGCCATAATGTTGCCATCGGCTGTGATAGTTAGATGGTCTTGGGCACAATGACATCCATCGTAAATGCCGTACGGGTCGGATTTTTGGGGAATCTTCCAAAGTTTTTTTTCATAAAGATAAAGCGTCCAAAGATGGTCTTTGAGGTTAAAAATGGTGTTGCTATTGCTATGCTCCTCAAACTTGTGCCAACAGGCATCCAAAAACTTACGATATTCTTGCGGCGGAATATGCCAAGCACTCTTTATACCTTCGGTAGGGCAATATCGTGCAAACGCATACACATCTACCTGATTTCCAACCACAACATCTATCAACTGTGGAATATCATTCATATTTTTAGCACTCACAGTAGACATTACCACGCACTTGATACCAGCCTCGCGGATAATAGGAATAGCATTTATCGTAGCCTTAAACGAACCCGGCCTGCGCAATTTGTCGTGAGTGGGAGCAAGACCATCGAGCGAAAGTTGAAACTTTTGACAGCCAAGCGAACTCAGCATCTGGCACACCTCTTTATTAAGGTGATAAGGATTTCCCATAATGGAGAAAGGGATTTTAAGGTCGTGCACCAACTCCAAAAAATCCCAAAACCTTGAATGTAGCATCGGGTCGCCGCCCGTAATATAAATATAAGGCTCGCGATGAAGAACCCTACAATGCTCTACAATACCATCGAGCGTAGACAAAAGGTTATCCCAAGGAGTTTCCACAGGTTTAACATTCTTTCTCGCATAGATATAGCAATGCTTGCATCTAAGGTCGCAATTGTCGGTAATATGCCATTGGATAGCAAAATAAGAAGACATAGCATTAATACTTAATCATTTACCAAAAAGTTTGGCGTGACTGCCAACCCTTACCAATTTCAAAATGGCATTATCCACACTCTTCTGATCCGAAACAGTAAGAGACTTATAATCTTTTTTAAACTGAGTAGAATACTTAATAGCAGTCATATCAAGACTTTAACTGTTTAAGTAAATCATCAACGTCGGCTGCCGAAAACCCACCGCCATTATCTAATTCCTCTATTGCGGCAATAGTGGTTTCGTTAGGCACGGCGTCATCGCGAAGAATATCAAATACTCCCGATTCTTCTATCAAATTAACAATAGCCCGAGCCATCTTATCTTTTCCATTATAACTCAGAGTAATAACCTCCATATTGTCGGGAGCAACATCCCTTCCGGAATATTTTTTGCGATTTTTGGGCTTAGCCAAAGTAACAGGATTTAACATAAGTGCCAATTTTATAGTTACACATATCGAAAACTATCTGACAAAAATACACAATTAATTATAAAAATCAAAATCAGACACAAAAAAGGAGATAAGAAACGTGCATCCTATCTCCTTTCTATATTGCGAAAAATCAACATTTATACTATGCCCACGGGTCGTCGGCAGCAGGAACTCTGATGTCCGAAAGGTTTTGATAATCATTCAAAAACCACTGACCTGTCGAGGGTTTCTTCCTAAATTTTATCGGGCGTACTGTGTCGGCACCTGCGCTTTTGAGGTAAAGCGTTGCCCAATTTGGGTCGGGATACGAGTAAGGATTGTCGCTGATGGTGATGGTGAGAGGCATTGTGGGAGTATAGCCATTCTCAACCGTTGCGCCGGCAAAAAACGATTTAACTTTGTAAGTTTTGCCAGTAAGACGCTCTTTGATAAACGATTTGCCATAGTTGCTCAGCGGGTCGGGACCGCGCAATGCGTCGATCAATTGGTATGCGCCCTCGGGGTCGGATTCCCAACGGAGAAGCACGAGCATTGCCAAAGCCGCTGTTTTAAAAGGAGTATCGAGCGAATATTCGCTCAACGATTGCAATTCTGCCACGCTCTGTGGCACTTTGTCGAATGTAAAAGTTTCTTGTTTGTTCATAATATTGGTTGATGTTATTATTAAACATAAAAAAATCTTCTCAAAGATAAGAGTTTTTTTGATATAGAGTGCAAAAACCGCCCAAAAAGTGAAAAAAAATCGCCACTTTGCCCTATATTTGTAAATGCAAAAACTCAAAACTGCACTCTATGAAATACTTTATAATCATTTGTTCGGTCATAATAGTGTTCATGATATGGGTTCTCATCCCCCGCAAAAAAAAGGAAGATGACTCCGAAGAAGATTTTCACACAGTAGAAGAAGACTCTCCCGTGCCGCACACCCACACCGATTCTTGCACCAAATTCATCAAAAAAATCAAAGACAAAAAGAAAAAAGACGACCCAAAAAACGACGATGACTTCCGTCCCTACCAACCACCCTGCGGCACGTGCTCGGGGTGTAGCGGGGGGTGAAAAATTTTTTCGGCATTTGGATAAAAATTCTTCCCCCTTTACACATTTTTGACAAAAATTTTTACACTCTTGTAAAAAAACTTTACACCTTTACAAAGGCTAAAAATTTATAACTAATTAATATACAACACAATACAAAGTTTGGCACGGGGCGTGCCATATTCTAAGTACAAACAACATTATTAATAACTTATAAAATTTAAATGCTATGAAAACTTTAACATTCGCAATCGCACTCGCAACAACAGTATTTGCAAACGCTTCGGCAAACGCCGTTAACCCCTACCCCACCGATACTTTCGAGGGAATAACAGAACAATCTCTCCAACTCGAATCTTGGATGTTCGCAGCCGAGGAAATCGCCACAGAGCAAAGCCTCCAATTAGAATCTTGGATGTTTGCCACCGAAAACATCGCCGAAGATTCGTTAGAAGTAGAGCCTTGGATGCTCGAAGCCGAAGACTCCACCGCCGAGCAACAAATCGCTATCGAAGATTGGATGTTCACCTCCAACACCAACGAAGAACCCGCTCTCGAACTCGAATCTTGGATGTTTTAACCCGTAACGCACTTACAATATGTTACTTAACCTTGCGTATCAAAGTAAGTCCGTCGCGAATAGGAATCAAAACATTTTCAACCCGCGAATCGTTTTGCACCATATCATTAAGGCTGATAACGCCTTGGGTATAAGGATCTTTGGAATTAGAATCGATGGTTACCTTATCGTACCACAGAGTATTGTCTACGATAATGTAGCCGCCGGTTTTAATCTTAGGTAAAACGGTTTGATAATAAGCAGGATACTGACGCTTGTCGCCATCAATAAAAGCAAGGTCGAAAGAATAAGGAAGATCACCCACAAGTTTTTCAGCATCGCCTATATGCAGTTCAATACGGTCGGAAACACCCGCCCGCTCAAAAAAATCAAGAATATTATCCTCGTATTCGTCGCGTACCTCAAAAGTATGCAATTTTCCACCCGCCTGCAAACCCTTTGCAAGGCAGTACGCCGAATATCCCGTAAAAGTTCCAATCTCTAAAATATACTTAGGAGCAATCATAATACTAAGAAATTCAAGCAGTTTGCCCTGCACCGGTCCCGACAGTTGCCGCGGCATAGTGGTGGTAAGGTTAGTTTTGCGCCTAAGGTTCATCAGCACCTCATCTTCGGGCGTGGTATGGAGTTCTATGTAGTCTTCGAGATTCATAACTATGTAATATTTTGGCCAATTCGCTTTAATTCGTGATAAAAAAGAAAAGGCTCGCAAATCTGCGAGCCTTGTAGTCCCTACCGGAATCGAACCGGTGTTACAAGAATGAAAATCTTGCGTCCTAACCGCTAGACGAAAGGACCATCAAACGTGGTCGTAACTTTTCGGTTTCGACGGTGCAAAAGTAGAGCGAATTTTTCAACTGTCCAAATTATTTTGAGATTTTTTTTCGCTTTTTTTTGCAAATAATTCAAACCGGGCCTTATAATAAATATATTCAGGCATTTAGCAACAAAGCAACTGTTTATTCTTACGCACCTCTATTATTATAATCACTCACAATTGTCAAAATTCCCTATTTGTTAAAAAATGTTAAACACCTAAAAATTTCTCCAAAATAATTTGGAATTTAAATTTTCATCCCATACTTTTGCACTGTACTATTAAGGTACTACACTATAACAGCACAACAAATAAATTTAGTTTTTAACTTCTTAAAATTCAGTATTTATGAAAAAGATTATTTCAATCATCGCATTGCTCATCGTAGCAACAACAGGTATCACTAAGGCTCAGGACGCAGCTTTGGTAGACGAAGTAAAAAAAAGTCTCGAATTGCAAAAAATGCGCGAAAATTTGATAGAGGGTACTAAGGCACAATATCAAACTATCGCAAATTCGGGTCAAGTGGCTTTCGACGACGTTAACGCTCTCGCAACCGAGATGGTAGACGTTATTTATGATCAACTTACCGAAAAAGTTATTGCATTTTACTGCGAAAACTACACTCTTGAAGAAATGAAGGTTTTTAATGCTTTTTTAGCTTCGCCCGTGGGTCAGAAAAACGTAAGTCTTCAACCGCAACTCAATGCTATTAGCTTTCAATTGCAGTCAGACCCCACTAATGCGGTTTTTATGCAAACTATTATGGCAAAACACGTTCAACGTTAAACTAATCTCTAATCAGGTGTTTGCATCCCCTTGCAAATGCCTGATTACTAAAAACTAACCACTATGATCGAGGTTAAAAACATATCGTATAGTTATCCTATTTCGATTTGGAGAAAAAAACAAAGTCCGAGGGTGTTCAACCAATTCTTCCTCACTCTCGAAGAGGGCAAAATCTACGGTCTCCTCGGCAAAAATGGTGTGGGAAAATCTACTTTGCTCTACCTCTTGGCGGGATTGAATTTTTGAAAAAAAGGCTCTATCTATATTGACGGCGAAGACATTGAAAAGCGCGAACCATCTACCCTTGGCAAGATTTTTATTGTTACCGAGGAGTTTGAACTGCCCAACATGTCGCTCAAAAAGTATGTAAAACTCAACCGTCCGTTCTACCCCGATTTCAGTGATGAGATTTTGGAAAAGTGTCTCAACGATTTTGAAATCGGCGACATCTCCGACCTCGGCGCAATCTCTATGGGAACCAAAAAGAAGGTTTATATGAGTTTTGCACTCGCCACAAACGCCAAATATCTCTTCATGGACGAGCCTACCAACGGTCTCGACATCGAATCCAAAAGCCTTTTCCGCAAGGTAATTGCGCAGAATATGACCGACAACCGCACGTTGATAATTTCCACGCATCAGGTGCACGACGTTGAAAACATCATCGACCACGTCTTGATACTCGGCGAAAAGGGATTGCTCCTGAACAAGTCAATCGCCGAACTCTCTGACGAATACGTGTTTGAAATCCGCGACCCCGATGAAATGGGTAATGTCATTTACTCCGAAAACTCTCTGCAAGGCACATCCGTAATCGCCCACCGCACTCCGCGTGGCTCGGAAACGCCCGTCAATCTCTTGCTTTTGTACAACGCTGTTAATAATGGAAAACTATGAACACTAACAAATTCACTTTCAGACGGTTTGCAAGTTTTTTCAGATGGTTTGCAAGCATTAGTATGGGAAAATGGATCAAGATATTATCAGCCATCACACTTGGTACATTCATTTTCGTAACTATAATAAGTCCCAGACAACCACTCGCCGACAATAGTATCTACGAGGCGATTTTCCTAATCGGTGCGGGAGTAATTGCATCAATGGTATTGAGCGACATTAATAATCCTACAATCCGTCAACAGTTTATATCAATACCGGCTTCACGAATGGAAAAATATTATGTAGTTTTAACGTGTGTAATCATCAGAACCATAGGTCTTTTACTCGGGCTTTGCATAGCAGATTTTGGCAAAAGTATTATACAATGCTTTCAAGGAGAAGATTTTAAAATGGCGATTGCAGTGTTTGATACCACAACAATTAGTACATCATTATATTTCGCATTAGTGGTACTGTTTTGGGGATTCAATTTTATCAGCGGTTTAACAGTAAGAAAATTCCCATTCCTTTACGGTGTATGTTTCGGAGGCTTCTTTTTAGGAACTGCAGTTGCCATAGCCATAAAGAAATTTCAAAACAGTATAAATGTTGACACAAATTGGCATTATTCCAACATTCTCACTGATTATCCGGCAATCACAATAGTTTTTGCAAGTGTTATGCTATATTGCATTCTCATATTCGGTGGATATGGTTTCAACAGAATACAATTATCATCTAAGTTTTACCAAAATTTTGTAAAACTATGAATTTCAACAACTCAGATAAGGCCATTTACCTTCAAATCGCCGACCGAATTTGCGACGAGATTATTTCGGGCAAGTACAAGGACGACGACCGCATACCCTCTGTGCGTGAGTATGCGGTGTTGTTGGAAGTCAATACCAACACCGTCGTCAAGGCCTACGACCATCTCTCACGCGAGGAGGTGATTTACAACAAGCGCGGTCTCGGTTTTTTTGTGGTTGCAGGTGCAAAACACCAAATCCTCAAAATCCGCCGCGAGGAGTTTATGAAACAAACCCTCCCCGAAGTCTTCCGACAAATGCGGCTGTTAGGGATAGGAATTGACGAAGTGGTTAAGAAATATAATGAATAATTTATATATTTGACACAAAATTTATTTACTATTTAATTTAAATAATATTATGAAACTATTCAGACGATTTACAATCTTGTTGGCTGCGTGTTTTATGGTAAACGCTGTCAACGCTCAGGACATCTCCGAGTCTGACCCCGCCATCCGCAAAGGAGTGTTAGACAACGGACTCACCTACTACATCTGCAAAAACAACTATCCCGAACATCAGGCGGGTTTCTACATTGTGCAGAAAGTAGGTTCGGTGCAGGAGGAGGACTCGCAGCAGGGTCTCGCCCATTTTCTTGAACACATGGCGTTCAACGGACTCAAACACTTCCCCGAAGACCGTATGCTACGCTATTTGGAGAGCAACGGCATCAAATTTGGCAACGAAATCAACGCCTACACTTCGTTCGACCAAACCGTCTACTACATCAACGGCGTGCCCACCGACAAACGTCAATCGCTTTTAGATTCGTGCCTTTTGGTGCTTGCCGATTGGTCGGGCGGAATCCTCTTGGAAGACGAAGAAATCGACAAGGAGCGCGGCGTTATCAAAAGCGAGAAAATTATGCGTTCGTCGGCAAGCCAAAGAATGATGGAGCGTTTCTTGCCCCGCTATCTGTCTGATTCAAAATACGCATACCGTCTGCCCATAGGCAAAATGGAGGTAGTGGAAAACTTCAAATACAACGAAATCCGCGAATACTACAAAAAATGGTATCATCCTACCAACCAAGGCATTATAGTTGCCGGCGACGTCGATCCCGACTATATGGAGAAAAAAATCAAGGAGTATTTTGGTGCGTACACCAATCCTGAAAACGCCGCACCCGTGGTTTACCCCGCCATTGTCGACAACGAGGAAGCCATCTTTATCACCGACCGCGACAAAGAGCAGCAGTACTCACAAATCGAAATCGACTTCAAAAACGAGATTATCCCTGTGGAGATGCGCTCAACACTGCCCGGATACGTCACCAACCTCTTGCTCAACATCATCTCTCACATAGCGTCTGAGCGTTACAACGACCTTGTTCAGAAAGCCGACGCACCCTTTGTTTACGCATACGCATCCTGCACATCGTTTGTAACCCGCACCAAAGACGCTTTCACTGTTGAAGGCGTGGCCAAAGAGGGTCAGGAATACGAATGTTTCAAATCGTTTTACCGAGAGGCAATGAGGATTCAGCAGCACGGATTCACTGGTTCGGAACTCAACCGCGCCAAAGATGCCATCCTCAGCAACGCCGAAAAGGCCTTCACCAACCGCGACAAACAAGAGACTTCGGCGCTCGCCAACCGTGCACAGGCCAACTTCCTCAACAACTCACCTATGCTCTCGCCCGAAAAAAACTTGGAACTTCTCAAACAGGTTCTTCCGCTTATAACATTAGACGCTATCAACCAAGTGGTTAAAGCATACATCTCCCCCACCGACAAAAATCTTGTGTGTCTTTCACTCGCACCCGAAAAAGACGGTGCAAAATACCTCACCGAAGCCGATATGCGCCGTGCTGTCGACGAGGTTCGCAGCGAAACAATCGAGGCTTTCATCGACGACGTTAAAAACGATCCCCTTGTAGAAAACCTTCCCAAGGCAGGCAAAATCAAAGCCGAAACCACCGACCCGTTTACCGGAGCAAAAGTTTACACACTCAGCAACGGTACCAAGGTATACGCCCTCAAAACCGACTACAAGGCCGACGAAATTGTGTTCAACGCACTCAGTTGGGGTGGCGACTCAAACTATCCCGAAGCCGATGTCTACAACCTCAAACTCTGCACCGAGGCTATGGGCAACGTTGGCTTGGGCAATTTCACATCGTCGCAGTTGAGCAAGGCTCTCACAGGTGTACACGCCAACGTATACTCATACATCGGCAGCCGTGAAGAATCGCTCAGCGGCAACTGCACACCCAAGGATTTGGAATATATGATGCAGAAAATCTATCTCGCATTCACCAATCCGGGCAACAGTGAGGAGGACTATCAGGCTTATATTCAGATGGCCAACACCGCGCTCAAAAACCGCAACACCAATCCCCTCTACGCCTACAACGACACCATCAACTACCTTCAATACGACGGTAACAAACGCGCCGCCGATATCCACTTCGAAGACCTCAAATACGTAAGTTTCAAGCGCATACGCGAAATCTACCGCGAACGATTTGCCGATGTCAACAACTTCACTTTCTTCTTTGTAGGAAACTTTGAATACGACACTCTTAAAACAATGCTCTGCAAGTACATAGCCACACTGCCAAAAGTAAAACGCGACGAAACCTACAAGCGCGACGTGGTACATTATCACAAAGGCAAACAAGAATGCACATTCCAACGCGAAATGCAGTCGCCGCAGAGCCGTATATACAACTCGTTCACATTCCGCACCATAGGCGAATACTCTCTTGAAAAAGACATCGTAGCCGACGCCGCCGCTCAGGTGCTCAGTATGGTATTCTTGAAAGAAATCCGCGAAGATGCATCGCTCGTATACAACATCAGCGCCCACAGCAGCATCAACAAGGCCGACGGCGGATTGGCAAGTTCGATATTTGAGATTTCGTGTCCCGCCAAGCCCGAATACGGCAACCTCACCCAAAAGATGATCGACGACATATTCCTCCGCATAGCCAACCAAGGTTTCGAGCAGGACAAACTCGACAAGGTAAAGGAATACTACATCAAAGAGCATCAGGCCAACCTCAAACGCAACAGTTATTGGCTCAACATTATGAGCGAGAAAGCCTTCTACAATTTCGACGAGAGAACAAATTTTGAGCAGATAGTGAACAACTTGACCGTAAGCAAGATACAAAACTATATTAAATCATTACTTGAATCCGAAGGCATCCTCAAAGTTCAAATTCAACCCGAAGGCGTAGAACAAAAAATGAAGGTGGAATAATATACAAAATATCACGCAATCATTGTAGAGACGGTGTGCACACCGTCTCTACCCCACCCCAATCACAATCCCCATAACGCTGTAATTTTCAGCATTATGGGGATTGTTATTATAAAACATTTTGGTGTGAGACTATAATTTAACATTTTAAATTTTGGTGTGAGACTATAAAATGGGGTAAAAAATTTTGGTGTAAGACTATAATTAGGGTAAAAAAATTTTGGTGTAAGAAGAATTATATCTATTTTAGTGCCGTAAAAAACTCATTTATAAATATATGGCAAATACATATTTTAAGCGTAAAATTTACGACAAAATAAAGGGATGGAAACAATCGTCAAACGGTAGAACGGCATTGTTGTTGGAAGGTGCAAGACGTATAGGCAAATCCACAGTGGTAGAGCAATTTGCCCGAAATGAATACAAGACGCACATTATCATCGATTTCACCGAAACCACCGATGATATTAAGGAATTGTTTTCAAACCTTATGGATTTGGATTATATATTCACATACCTTCAAAACGCCTATAAAACAGTGCTTTATCCAAGAGAATCGATAATAGTTTTCGACGAAGTGCAACGCTGTCCAAAAGCACGTCAGGCAATCAAATACCTAGTCAAAGACGGTCGTTTCGACTACATAGAAACAGGCTCTTTGATAAGTATCCGCAAAAACACCATCAACATCAACATTCCAAGCGAAGAGCATCGTATGGAAATGTTTCCTATGGATTACGAAGAATTCCGAATGGCATTGGGCGATGATCAGTCAACCGAATTAATGAAAGAGGTTTTTGACAAAAAAATATCTTTGGGTGATGGCATCAACAGACTTAAAATGAGAGATTTGCGATTATATATGCTTGTTGGTGGAATGCCACAAGCAGTAGAAAAATACCTAGAAACAAAGAATCTCGCAGAAGTAGACAAAGTAAAACGACAAATTCTCCAACTCTACGCCGAAGACCTACGTAAGGTAGACAGCACTGGCAGGGTGTCAAAATTGTTTATGGCAATACCGTCGCAACTAAGCAAAGGAGTGTCGCGCTACCGACCCACCCCAGTGGTGGGAAACATCTCCGCTGACAAAATATCGGAACTCATTTTAACTTTGGAAGACAGCAAAACAATCAACATAGCCTACCACGCCGATGACCCCAACATAGGAATGTCGTTCACTGCCGACTACAACCGATACAAAATGTACATCTGCGACACAGGACTATTTGTAACACTCGTTTTTTGGGACAAGGATTACACCGAAAACATCATCTACAACCAACTTTTGAGCGACAAACTATCCGCCAACCTTGGATACATCTACGAAAACCTTGTGGCACAAATGCTCCGAGCATCAGGACACCGTTTATTTTATTACACATTTCCAAAAGATGAAAACCACTCATACGAAATAGATTTTCTAATCTCGAAAGGCAACAAACTATGCCCAATCGAAGTAAAATCGTCTGGATATATCACTCACGTATCACTTGACGCATTCAAAAAAAAGTTTTCTAACCGAATATCAACGTCATACCTCCTCTACACAAAAGATTTAAGAAAAGACAACCAAACCATCCTTTTACCGATTTACCTGACTCCATTCTTGTAAAACACTCTCAACATTTTGGTGTGGGACTATAATTTTGGTAAAAAAATTTCGGTGTGAGACTATAATTTAACATTTTAAATTCTGGTGTGAGACTATAATTTGTGTAAACAAATTTTGGTATACATTAATAATCAGGTAATTACACTTTTATTATAAACACAGCAAAAAGGTATTTATACAAAACTTCTAAAACGTGTAATTATAACACTCCAATCTACTCTTTACAGACGCTTACACTAAAAACGCTCAGTATTATGATAAAAGCATATACTAATAACCATAAGAATTTCCGATTATATTCCAAAATTATTCAAATAATTTACGGATATAATCGGAAATTATTATAATATTTTCCGAGAACTTGGCTTAGAGATACTCACAACACTCATTGCCATAGCACAAAAAAATATGGTCTATTTGCCGCGTTTTTTGCCTTTTTTAGACTTTGAGCCTTTGCTGCCTTTGTCCTTGCCTTTGCCTTTGGACGAACTACCGCCAAAGATGCCGGGTTTGGTGCTGTGCGAACGTTTGGGTTTGTTTTTAAAACGGGCAGCATCTTCTTTGTCGGCTTTTTCTACGTCGGTTTCAATGCGTTTTTTGCTGTCTGCCATCACAAAGTCGAGCATTTTGTGTTCGAGGTTGGCGCGGGCAACTTTAATTTGAATCTTGTCGCCAAGTTGGTATTTCTTTTTACTGTAATGACCTATCAGGCAGTAGTTATCCTCATCAAATTGATAAAAATCGTCGTCGAGGTCGTGCATAGGAATCATACCTTCAATTTTGTTCTCCTCAATTTCGGCATAAACACCCCATTCGGTGATGCCCGAAATCACAGCGTCGAAAGTTTCGCCAAGATGGTCGCGCATAAACTCAACCTGCTTATACTTGTCGCTGGCACGTTCTGCCTGAACAGCAAGATATTCGCGAGCAGAGCAGTGCTTGCAGAGTTTCTCATATTTCTGCTTGTTAGCGCTGCGTTTGCCGTTGAGATACATCCACAGCAAACGGTGAACCATCATATCAGGATAACGACGAATAGGCGATGTAAAATGCGTATAATACTCAAAACCAAGACCATAGTGTCCGATATTAGTAGTGCTGTAAATAGCCTTTGCCATAGAGCGGACGGCGAGCGAAGAGATAACATCACGTTCGTTTTTACCACGGAGTTTTTCTAAAAGTTCGTTGAGTGTGCGGCTTATGGCATCGTCGCTCTTCATATTGATAGAGTAGCCAAATTTGCCGATAAACTTCTGAAACGATGAAAGTTTTTCCAAATCGGGCTCGTCGTGGATACGGTAAACAAACGTTTTGGCAGGGTGCTTCTTGTCTTTTTTAGAACCGATGAGAGTGGCTACCCTCTTGTTGGCAAGCAACATAAACTCCTCGATAAGCCAGTTAGCCTCTTTTGCCTCCTTGAAAAATACGCGGAGGGGCTTGCCGTTTTCGTCAATTTCAAACTTTATCTCGGGACGTTCAAACGAAATAGAGCCATTGCGGAAACGGTCATCGCGGAGAATTTTGGCAAGATCCCAACATTTGAGAATCTCTTGGGCATAGTCGCCTTTGCCAGTTTCGATAATCTCCTGCGCCTCTTCGTAGCAAAAACGGCGGTTGCTGTTGATGATAGTTTTACCGAACCATTCGTTCTGAATTTGAGCGTTTTGGTCAAGTTCAAAAATTGCCGAAAAACAGAGTTTGTCCTCATTGGGTCGAAGGCTGCAAAGATTATTACACAAAGCCTCGGGAAGCATAGGCACAACACGGTCGACAAGATATACCGAAGTGGCGCGTTCCAATGCTTCTTGGTCTAATAGAGAACCTTCTTCAATATAGTAAGTTACATCGGCTATATGAACTCCTACTTCAAAGTTACCATTTTCGAGAACGCGGAACGAAATAGCATCGTCAAAGTCTTTGGCGTCGGCAGGGTCGATGGTAAAAGTAGTAACGTTTCGCATATCGCGGCGGGCTTTGATTTCACCCTTAGGAATTTCGGTGGAAATCTCCTCGGCGGCGCGTTCCACAGCACGGTCAAACGCATAGGGAAGTTCAAATTCTGCAAGAATTGCGTGCATTTCGGTTTCGTTGTTACCGGTTTCGCCAAGCACCTCAACTATCTCACCGATAGGATTTTTAGCACCTGCGGGCCATTCAGTAATTTTAGCAACAGCCTTGTCGCCCTTTTTGGCCTTCATAAGTTTGCCCGACGGAAGGAAAATATCGTAAGGCATTGTCTTATGGTTGGTTATGAGGAATGCAAAATTCTTGCGTTTATCCACAGTGCCCACAAAAGTGGTGCGAAAACGTTCAAGAATCCTTATCACCTCGCCCTCTTGCATACCGTCGGTGGTAGACGCAAAGAGGCTCACCTCTACCCTATCGTTGGTAAGCGCATTGTTGAGATTACGCTCGTCGACAAAAATTTCAAGGTCGCTATCGTCGGGACGTACAACGCCGCCACCCTTACGCAACTCTATCACGCCTTCGATAACGCCGGTTTTGATAAAAGCCTTGTATTTATTGTTTTCGTAGAGGATACGGTTTTGTTCCAACATTTCGGCAATGGTCTGCTCAAAAAGTTCCTTTGCCTCTTTGTCGGTGATTTTCAGATACTCCAACAGTTGTTTCTTGGTATATTCAGCGGTTGGATTGTTTTTGAGCAATTCAGAAATCAGTCGCAAAAGTGTGCGCTTGTTGTAACGCTCAGTTATAGGGGTCTTTGTTTCAATAGTTTCAGCCATAAGGTATATGTTTTTACAAATTATAATACAAAATTAACCAAAAAAGTGGTATAAACAAATATACGATAAGATTTTTTTATTTGTTGCCAAATACAAACCGCAAAAACCTCTTTGCCTTGCGCCAATCGTTTTTATTGAATTGCGAAATCAAGAGCATTATTCTTGCTAAAACTATTAGATAAGCATTTAATTTAGAAGATGTTATGCAAATAGTTTTAAATACATTAGGCAGCATACACTTAAAATATTTATCCTCCTCGTCCATAGCGTCCATCGACGCACCGCCAAGATGTATAATTGAAGAATTGGGCGTATAAATGTTTTTATAGCCTGATTTTCTGAGCATTAAGCACCAAAGCATATCCTCGGCATACATAAAGAAGGGTTCTGGTAATTTTCCACCAAAAACGTTATCAATCAAACTTTTACGGGTAAAAAAGCACGCTCCGTAAATCCAATCACATTCGGTTGGCAGATTGTAATTGTGACGCTCGCCAAGATAGAGTTTTGAAAGTTTTTCAGCATTAGTCAACTTATTGATTCTAAACAGTTGACGGAGTTCTAACCTTAGCGATGGAGCACGGTTGGCGCAAGGTTGGACAGAGCCATCAGGCGAAAGGAGTTTTGGCGTAAGGCTTCCGCAATCTGGCTGACTGCGAAAATAATCAACACAAATTTTAATAGTGTTTTCGGTAATGATGGTGTCGCTATTAAGTAACAGAATGTAATCTCCTTTGGCACAAGATATTCCAAGATTATTTCCCCCTGCGAAACCAAGGTTTTTGGGCGAATAGATGTATCTGAAATTATCTAAATGCTCAAACGGCGAGGAATCAAACTTTTTATCAGAACCATTGTCAACAACAATTACTTCGTATTCAATATCTTTTGTATGGTTAATTAAAGAATTGATACAATTAAATGTAAGGTCGGGAGTGTTATAATTTATTACAATAACGCTTACTTCGACCATTCTACCTGATAAATAGAGTTTTGATAGGGCGAAACCAACGACTGCTGGTCGATAAGTGCCTGAGCACGAGTGGTTACAGCCACTACATCGTTGTTCGACGATTTGCCGCAACCTTTATAGTCGCGCTCGATAAAGAATCCTGGATTGGCAAAGGCTTTATATTCTTGCGGCAAATCTTCGGATTTCTCCACATTGGTCAACCAAAGCGAATAGACATTAGAGAGAAATGTTCCAGCAGAGTTATCTACAATAAGTTTGCGCATCGAAACCGACTCGTCGTTGTTTTTGGTAAGTCCGGCAAAAAACGCAGCCACATTTAAACTTGCATCGGCAGAGCCAGCAAAATTAAGCGAATATCCCTTGTTGTCGGGGCTGTCGAACCAAATAAATGGCAAATCGGCTATGCCCGAGTAGTTTATGACGTTTGCTCCCGACTGTTCGGCAGTGAGGGTAATATTGCCAACATAATTGATATTTGAGGAGTGCGCCTTATAGGTAAAACCGCTGAGATGGCATTTGTTAACCACTTTATCGGAACTGCGAGTAAACTCAATCTCGCATTTTACATTGCTTCCAAACCTCTTTTCGGGAAAGCGGATTCGGTCGAAATCAGACGGGCTGAAAACCATATAACCCTTAGTAAAGTCAACATTATAAAAGAGTTCGAGTGCCGGACGGAGGTCGGCAACCTCGTTTTCCACAAAATCGGAAATAAGGAGATGAAAGTCCCAATGCTCGCCATCGCGCACGGCGTTGGAATCTAACTGCCATTGTTTGTGACGACTATCGCCCGGACTTGTATACGCTCCCAAAATCGGCTCCGAAAACGAAATCCAATTTTGAGTTTTGTCGGTAGAGCGGTTGATTTCCACCAACGAATTATAAACGTATTGATTTACAGAGCATACATAACTGATAATATCCACCACGTTGGTATAAATAGCGGTGTCGGACGGGAAACTCGAAAGAATATCACTTGTGGTGGTATCATTCACAAACGCAGGCTTCTCTAAAAACTGAGGAATCGAAACCACAAACTGTTTGAGTTCGGGAGTCGATGGTGTGATATCTTCGCTTTCTTCGTCCATACTGCACGATGCAAAAACAGTCACCGTAGTAACACAAACTACTGAAATACACTTAAATACAATATTTAAAAATTTCCTTTTCAATTTAAAAAACGGTTATTATAATACATTACTCCACAAAGTAAGACACGCCGAACGGGCAATACCCTAACTTTGAAACGCCTTTTTTACATACAAAAACTATAACCTTTATTTAAGCAAAATAGTTACACAAAATTTATACAAATAATGTTAATTCGCAGCGCAAAAATAAAAAATATTTCTAAAAATGACATCAAAAGCAATTTACACCATTTTGCTGCTCTTGTGCAGTAATACATTTATGACATTTGCGTGGTACGGACACCTCAAAATGGCGCAGATGCCCCGATTCGCCAATATGGGATTAATGGCGTTTATACTCATCAGTTGGGCGATAGCCTTTGTGGAATACTGTCTGCAAGTACCAGCCAACCGCATCGGCTTCGACGGCAACGGAGGACCGTTTAATCTTATGCAACTAAAAGTAATACAAGAGGTTATCACACTTACAGTATTCACCATTTTCTCTATTCTTGTATTCGGCAATATGCACCTACAATGGAACCACTTTGTAGCCTTTATCCTGCTCATCGGCGCGGTATTTTTTGTGTTTTATAAATAAGGGAGAAAAAAAATCTTGCCCAAAAGTGGGGGAAGGAACATAGATTTGGGCAAGATTTTGAAAATTTTGCCCAAAAGTGTGGTTAAAAAGGTAAAAAAACGTGCATAAAGACTGTACAGAGGTTGGTTAGCAATTAAATTAAGAATTATAATAAAACCCTTTGTCGCTTCGTTCGCGCCACATTTCGTACATCTCTTGATAATGGTCTTTAATAAACGATTGTATAAGCCATAGTTCTTTATCTTTTAAAATACCACGCTTTGCAACAACAGTATCACCGTTTTCTTTTACAAAAAACTTTGCAGAACTTTCCTCTGTAAGTTTGCTATCGCTTGCGTGGGCGTGAAAACATTCTAAGACACACTTGGCTGTAAAATAGAGATAATAACCGGCTATCTTAAAATTGTAATATTTAGGCATAGGACATATATTTTAGACTTTGTTCCAGACGTTTTTTGGCTATCGAAAGACATATCTCGTCCATATTCGTTTCCAATAGTTGCCTGTCAGGAAGAAAAATGGCAACACCTTCGCTGTCGTTGAGGTCGTAAACAGAATAGCCTTTATCATTGGCAACAACTGCGAATCCTGCTATTACCACATCCGCTTTATCTGCTATTTCTTTTGGATTAAACATTTTTTACTCTCAGATATTTAATTGGTTGCAAAAAATTTGTACGATTGATATGGAGTTCGTCAAGGGTAGATAGTAAATCAATGTATTCTTCAACTGGTTTTGAATTACCCGAATACTTAGCCATTACTGCCATATAGCCTATGCTTGGTTCAAAATCGTTGACAGACACAAATTTTTCGAGTCCTATCGGTCCGAGAAACATCACCCTCTTGTCGCGGAACTCAAAAATTATGTATCTCCCATTGTTAGAGAGATATGCCGTTGAATCATTAACGTCTCTGCTCATCTCAATCATAACTAACGTATCGCTAAATGCGATGCTTTTTGCAAAAATAGATATTGTTTTAGAGATATACAAACTTTTGCCAAAGTTTATGCATTATGAATTATGAAAACATAGATTTGGGCAAGATTTTGAAATAAAAAAATAGTTTTGTAATTTTGCGGTACAGATTGTAGCATTATGCTTAAACTATTGTATCACATAGGGCGATATTTTACGCTGTTAAAGAGGGTGTTCTCTAAGCCTGAACGTTGGACGGTGTTCCTCAGACAGACAGTGCGCGAGGTCGACAAAATCGGCCTCAGTTCCATACTTATCGTAATAATTATTTCGATATTTATGGGTGCTGTGTGTACCATTCAGATGACCGCAAACCTCGCCAACCCAATTATTCCGCGTTACCTCATCGGCTTGGGAACACGAGAAACTATGCTCTTGGAATTTTCGTCAACCATTGTGGCTCTGATACTTTCGGGCAAAGTGGGCGGCAACATCGCAAGCGAACTCGGCACTATGAAAGTTACCGAACAGGTTGACGCATTGGAAATTATGGGTGTCAACAGTGCCGAATACCTTATACTACCCAAAATTGTGGCGTCGATACTTTTTATCCCTCTGCTAACGGTAATATCAATGGCTGTGGGCATTTGGGGCGGATATTTGGCTGCGTTTTTTACCCCAGGAGTAACGCCTCACGAGTTTGTAATAGGCATAACATCTTATTTTCAACCATATTACGTTACCTACTCGATAATCAAATCGGGCATATTCGCATTCATAATATCGTCTATATCATCGTACCACGGATATTTTACCAACGGTGGCGCGTTAGACGTAGGTCGCAGCAGCACTCACGCAGTGGTGTACAGCAGCATTGTGGTATTGTTGTTCAACGTAATTCTCACCAAATTAATGCTTTAAGAGATGATAGAGGTAAAACACGTTTTTAAAGAATTCTCAGGGCATTTGGTGCTAAACGACATCTGCACCGATTTTGAGCCGGGCAAAACCAACCTCACCATAGGACAGAGCGGTTCGGGTAAAACTGTGCTGCTCAAATGCATAGCGGGACTGCACTCGGTATCCAAAGGCGACATTCTCTACGACGGACGCTCGTTTTCAAATATGGACGAAAAACAGCGCAAAGAAATCCGCAAGGAGATGGGAATGGTGTTTCAAGGCGGTGCGCTGTTCGACAGCAACACTGTGGAAGAAAACGTGATGTTTCCGCTCGAAATGTTCACCAATATGAGTTTTGAAGAACGCCGCGAACGTGCCAACTTCTGCCTCAAACGCGTAAACATCACCAACGCCAACGACAAATATCCGTCGGAGATTTCGGGCGGTATGCAAAAACGTGTTGCCATAGCACGAGCCATAGCCTTGAATCCCAAATATTTATACTGCGACGAACCTAACTCGGGACTCGACCCCGTTACCTCAATCGTTATCGACAACCTGATTAAAGAAATCACCATCGAATATAACATCACCACCATAGTCAACACTCACGATATGAACTCGGTAATGGAGATTGGCGACAAAATTATCTTTATCTACAAAGGTCGTAAATTTTGGCAAGGCGACAGCAGCGGCATCTTCGACTCCGGCATCAAAGAGTTAGACGACTTTGTGTTCGCATCTTCAAGAATGAAACAGTTGCAGAAGATGTATATTTCGGGGAAATAATTTCATTCTCACCCAAACAAATCATCCAATGTAACAGTATGTTGGAATCTGGAAAAATACATATTGTACTTTAAGCCGAATGTTGTAACAAGTACCATCGTTACAGATTTCTTGGTTTTGGTGGTTTCGATAAAGGTGGTAACCTTGTGACGAAGGTCGGCTTCGTAATCTTTTGAAACAGAGAATATTTCTGAACAAAATTTCATCTCGCACAGGTTAATCATATTGTCGGCGCGGCTTATTACCATATCCACTTGCGCTCCGTCGTGGTATTCGTCGCCCAAATAACGCCAAGGTATAAACTCGGTAAATATTCCACTGATACCCAGGGCTTTGGCTATCTTACTACGATGTACAAAACATAGTTCCTCAAAGGCAAATCCCAGCCACGACTTTACTGCCGCACTCTGCTGCATTGTTGAAAAATAGTCGGTTTTGGGCGGAGTGGCGGAATCGAGAAAATGCATCCAAAAGAGAGTGAACAAATCGGTAAGTTTGTAATAAACTTCGCGTTTCGACCCCTTATAAAAGGTGTAAGGCATAACGAATCCACTCACTTCCAATGCTTTGAGTATTTCGGATAGTCCGCCGCCAAAAGGCAACTTAGTCTTTTCTGAAATTTCCTTGCGGGTATAACCTAACCTACGAACACTTAAACATTTAAGCACCAACTTGTATTTTTCGTTTTCCAAAAACTGCGACGCACACAGTCGATTAAACTCATCTTTGAGGGCGGCATTTTTGGCAAAAAAAAGATAGTCGATATTCTGAGCCACGCTCAAATCCTTTTTGAGGTACGACATATAATAAGGAACGCCGCCAAGAGCCATATAAAGAATGGCTTGATCGTACCGACCAAAGTTTAAACCATTATTTTTGTAAAAATTCTCGCACTCGTGCAACGTAAAGGCTTCGAGACAAATCTGACGAGTTATACGTCCATAAAGTCCTCCATAGTTGTTTATTAATTTATCTGAAATCCAAGTAGTTGCCGAACCGCAAACAATAAGCACAAGATTATGGCACCCATCGCCAAAACCATTCCAAAAACTCTCGAAAGCGGTTATAAAACCCGAGCCTTTGGTGTCGAGCCACGGCATCTCATCGATAAAGACTACAAGTCGCTTATTTTTAGGATATTTGCTAATCAATTTGCGCAATTCGTGAAAAGCCTCAAACCAATCTTCTGGAATATGGTCTAACGCTGCTCCGTAGTTGGTAAGCGAGGTAGCAAAAGCAATAAGTTGTTTTTCGGCAAGTTGGGCAGGATCCAACTCGGCAGGCGACAATGCTGTATGGTAAAAAGCAAAACGATTTTTGAAATGTTCACGAACCAAAAATGTTTTACCAATACGTCTGCGACCATATACTACTACAAATTCTGGTCTATCAGAATTGTAAATATTTTCTAATTCACTGATTTGTTGTTCTCTACCAATTATTTTCATAACATACAACACAAAAATATTCTGCCACGAAGATACAAAAATTATATTTCGTGGCAAAATTTTACATAAAAATTCTGCCACGAAACTAAAAAAAATCATTTCGTGGCAGAATTTAACCCAAAAATTCTGCCACGAAACGCAAAAAATCAATTTCGTGGCAGAATAAGATTTTCTACTTTGAATAGCGTTGTTCGATAATGCTCCAATCAACTATGCTCCACAAAGCCTTCAAATAGTCGGCGCGGCGGTTTTGGTAGTCAAGGTAATATGCGTGCTCCCAAACATCAAAAGTCAACAGAGGAACAAGTCCTTTTTGAATAGGATTGGCGGCGTTTACCTCCTGAGTGATTACGAGCGAACCGTCGGGATTTTTGGCAAGCCATACCCAACCCGAACCAAAAAGCGTAGTGCCTTTTTGTTCAAACTCTGCCTTAAATGCGTCGAAACTTCCAAAAGCCTTATTTACAGCATCCAAGAGCGCACCCGTGGGAGCGGATTTCTTGGGCGAACCCGAAAACTGCAAGAAATAGAGATTATGATTGAGAATCTGTCCTGCATTGTTGAGCACTGCACCCGAAGCCTTGCAGACAATCTCTTCAAGTTGCATTTGAGCATATTCGGTACCCTTTACAAGTCCGTTGAGGTTTTTAACATAACCAGCGAGGTGCTTACCGTGGTGAAAAGCCACAGTTTCGGCATTGATAACGGGTTTTAAACCATCCTGAGAGTATGGGAGGTCGATAAGTGTAAAAATTTCGTCCTGTGTCATAGTAACCAAGTTTATATGATTTGTAACTACACAAATGTACAAAAAAAAGAGAACGGCTATACTATTTTGGTGTTTTTTTTACTAAACAACATTTTTTTTGTATATTTGTATCGGAATAAAAATATACGGTATGGAACAATTATTATCCACAACTACGAAATCAGAACAAAACGTAACTTATAATTCTGTTATACAACAAATTATGACAGTTCCGCAAGAATATTTGGAAGATATATCCAAGTATATTTCTTACATTTTGTTCTGTGCTCAAACCTTAGGAACAAAAACATCAGCCAACAATCCCAACTCAGGCACGTCTAAATATTTCGGCACAATGCATATTGGCGATGGCTTAGAAATACAAAAACAGATGCGCAATGAATGGAAATGATTTTGTGGTAGCCGACTCAAACGCAATTATTTACTTGTTTGACGGTAAAGATTGTATGAACCCCTATAAGGAGAAAAACCTGATAGTTTCGATTGTAACAGAAATGGAGTTGCTATCATTTCCAAAAATTACTCAGAAAGAATTAGTTACATTCAAATCATTTCTCAAAGAATGTACATTATTAGCCCTAAACGACAATAACTCACATTAAACTATATTTTTATGAAAAAACATCTATTATTACTCCTTCCAGCATTGGCATTGATGGCGTGCGGAGGAGGCAGTCAGGGCAACGGCTCTGACCAAAACAGCGATTCAGCAGCAATTGAAGAACAGCAACCCTCGGCACCGCTTTTCAACTATGTGGAGCCGCAGGAAGAAATCGCCAAAATCATTTGGGAAAAGATTCAAGCCACCTATCCCGACATCAAAAAAAAGGTGGCAGCGGCTAAGAAATGGCAGATGGACGAAGACCTCGGCGATTATTTCAACGGCGCATCGCAAAAAGAACGCTACCCGCAGAAAACCCGGATGATATTCTACAACGTTATCGACGGCGCGGAAGGCTCTTGGGAGGACCTTGTTTACTACAAACTGCAATGCTACCAAAACAACGACGGCTCGTGGACTGCACTGTTCTATGATTTCGTAGACAACAATCAACAAGGCGCGTCGCTCAGGACATTCCTTTACAAAGACGGCGAACTCACCGACAACTCTGCACAAACCGACGTTCCCAAGGCTTACGACAGCAAGGGAAAAATCAACTATACATTTGCAGCGTTGCTATGCGACACCACAGGCGTAACAATGATACCCGATGATAGTTGGCCCGTGCGATACAATTGGAACGGCGAAAAATTCGTTCAAGACCCCAAATCGGCAGAACTCCGCAACGTAATTGATCCTTACGGCAGCATCAGGTGGGTAAGGCTCAACTACGAACCCAAAATTGAAGGCTGGGTGTCCGATGAAGGTTGCAAATTAGAAAACAACGTGCTTACAAAGGCAGGGAAAAAGATTGCCGACATAGAGGTTGCCGACAACAAAATCACTGCAATCAACATCGTTGGTCCCGAGTTGGGATTTGCGCAAAAATATGAGAACTCAAAGGACCGTTGGGGCAACAGTTATGTAAAAGTGTACACATCCAAACCCGTGGCAGTAGGCTACCCTATCAAGAATGTTTTTGACAAATCAGACAGCGACCCCGAATACTCCACCGAGAAAAAAGACGGCTACTACGTGGCCACACGCCGCACATACCGCGACAAGTACAACAAACGCGACGTGATGATTTCATTCTACGCCAAAGACGAGAACTCTAACATCGAAAAAATCCGTCTCTACAACGTTCCTTTGCAGGTTACTCTTCTATCCGACATAGAGGGCGAGACCAATATGCCAAAAGAAGTCAAGGATTTGTGGAACAAATTCGACGCTCAATACAAAATTACTGCGGGCTTGGGCGAATTTCACAATAGTTGGACAAATGCGAGCGGCTTTTCGGCAAGGTTTTTCGACAACGGACAATATACTCCGACAAATCCCAACCAACAAATCGACATTGAGTTTAAATGGTATGCGTTCAAAAAATCCGACGGCTCGTACCTGATTCTCACGCAGAAAAACGTTGACAATATCTACATTTTGCCCGACGATGTGCAAAAAGGCTTGAAACGTGAGTTTGCGCAATATCTCTACAAAGACGGCACTATCACACAGACCGAATTTGACCTTCCGCAAACCACAGCCGAGGACTATCCTGCGGGCAAAAGAGATAAGAAAATCATCCCCGTGGGAAAAGAGCACGTAGAAAAAGTTGGTTCTTCATTGACCGTTACCGCACCCATCTACACTTGGGAAGACGGCTGCAAACCCGACATCAAAATTGAAAATTTCGGATTCAGTCTATGCGCCGGCACAACCACATATCAAGGCTACGGAGAATTTCCAGACGATCCCTCGAACTCATATTGGTACACGACCAATTACGAATGGAACGGCGAAAAATTCGTATACAGAAATATGTATGAATAATACCGTCTACCGATACCAATCGGCATACATAGCGTAATTATCAACAATACGGTTGATTAAATCTTTTTGCAGCGTTTCGTCCACGTCCTTGATTTTTTTAGCAGGACATCCGGCGTAAACGCTGCCTTTTTCTGTCTTGGTGCCTTTGGTAATTACGGCTCCGGCAGCCACAATGCAGTTTTCCTCTATCACGGCGTCGTCCATCACAATTGCGCCCATACCAATAAGCACGTTGTCTTTGATGGTACAGCCGTGCACAATGGCGTTGTGAGCAATGGAAACATTGTTGCCGATATTCAGGGGCGAAGTCTTAAAAGTGGCGTGAAGGCAAGCGTTGTCTTGAATATTTACGCGGTTGCCAATGCGGATATAGTGTACGTCGCCACGGATTACGGCATTGAACCAAACGTTGCAATCATCGCCCATAACCACATCGCCGATTATGGTGCAGTTGTCGGCAAGCCAAATGTTTTTGCCAAACTGAGGAGTATGTCCCAAAAGAGGTTTTATAAGAGCCATTATTAATATAAGGTGTAAGAATTATTCAAAAATCTGTTTGCTTAATGCTGAGAAACTATCGGAGAGATAAAACGAAATCAAATCTTCGATTCTAAGCGCAAAATCGGCGTGAAGCATTCCACCGTCGGTATTTTTGGCGCAAGCAATTTCGGTAACGCTCATAGCCTTAGTAAGTTCCAAAAGTTCGGCAAAATCCACATCTGTTTTGATAATAGCATTTGTGGCGGTAACGATATTGCCGGCAAAGAGCAAACCAAGGCGGTCGGCATAATGGCACATCAGGCGCGACACAGCGGCATATTCGCACACTTTGAGGTCGGCAGGCGTTGACGGCTTGTAATGTATAATCGACAGTTTCTTTTCGAGCGAAACAAGTATCTGCTTGTCGGTAGATTCAAAACTCTCCCACAGAGGATAGCCGCAGAAAACATTTGAGGCAAAACGGTATTTGTCGTAATAATCTGTATTTTTGGATATAAACGACGGAGCGGGAATATAGGTAGAAATCTTGTCGATATTCATTGCGCCAGAGTTGAAGAAATCGCGGAACAATTTATCGCTCAGCAACTTGGTAAATCCCGATTTGATATTAGCCATTTCGCGAGCAAGAGCAAAAAACAGTTCGTTTGGCGAAAGGTAACGCTCGGTGTCAACATCAAGATGGCTGAAACCAACGGCAATAAAAGGTTTTGCAGCGTTGTAAGATGTTACGCCAACCGATTTTTCACCTTTAAACACGTAAACGTCGGGAGTTTCAATCTCGAAAAACTTTGCCACATATTCGGCAGCCTCGGCAAGAGCGGGATAATTGGCAGAAGTAGCCTTTTCGCCGAAATTGGCAATAGAGTCAAAAAGTTCGGGAGTAGTTTTGTCGAGCCAAGATTTCAAGTCGGCAAAGAGCATCTTCTTATTCATAGCAGGATGATTAAGAAGGCTTTCGGTGGTTTTTGCAAATGTACCTTTAATTTTGCGTTTATCCACACGGATATTCTGAGCGGCAAATTTTTCGTGGTCGGAAAGCAGCAGCACCTCATTGGCACGGTCTTTAAGAGCCGAGGCAGAAATTGCCGATAGTTTAGATATATTATTCTCGCTCAATGGCTTAACGCAAGCCCGGAGCGCACAATATTTTTCCGACTGTTTAGGATCACCAGAGGCATTAAACATTACCTCGTAAGCAAGGGGCGAAATAAACGCACCCGAAAATTTTTCGTCGGGAGTGTGCTGAGCATCAGGAGCAAGAGACAAAGCACTTTCATCGGCAATGCGGTTGAGAGCCGATTCTGCAATTTGTTCTGCCGATTTGCGGTCGCCGGTGGTGAGAAGTTTTTTTGATGTCTCTATTTCGGCTAATATAATATTAATAGTGTCGGATTCGAGTTTCAGATAGCGGTCTTTGAGCATTACAAGAGTCTTGTTGTATTGCTCGTATTGCTCTTGCGGCATTTTGGTGCGGTTAAAAATGTGCATCAGCACCGCAATATCCTGTTTTTCTAATTTAAAATCGGTGGTAAGGGTCAACGCTTTTTTGTACAAATCGGCATCGGCAACGGCGGCAGAGGCAAGCGAAATTAGTTTAAGCGTTACCTCATCGTCTACATCGTCGAAACTGTGGTTTGTAGCCTTCATCACCAAAAACTGAGCGGCGAAGGTAAAAAATCCATCTTTCGACTCCTCGGCATACTGCAATAAGAATTGCGATGCAAGCAGAGTTTCTTCGTTGGTCTTGGCAAAATTAAAATTGAGAATTGCCAAGTGCTTCATTTTCTCGGCTTTATCGGCATTGTTGAGTTTGCAGATTTCATCGTAAAGAAAATCATTATCGCGGTTGGTAATCCACGAAGTAGAGCCGCAAACCACGGTGTCGCGACCGATACGCGATTTTACCTGCATCTCCACACCGCTGAGGTCTTCGGCATATTTGATATTGAGATTTTGGTCGAGACAAAAAATATACGCGCCGTTGGTAGTGAGCACGTAAAACGATTTGGCAGCCACAGATGTAAGGGCATTCACCTTGCTCTGTTCCACCTTATAAATATTAAGTTTGGCAAGCAGACCCTCGTCGTCGTCTAAATGGAAAGCGATAAGCGGACGAATGCCAAAGCCCATTTTTTCAAAATAACGTCCCTGAGTGCCAACAGATTTCTGCACAGACTCAGGATAAAGCGAAAAGATATAGTCGTCGGCAAACTGAAAAAGTTGCTCGGTGCTTCCCGAAGTTAAAAGTTCCGAAATTTTACCCTCGGAATAATTTGCGTCTTCGATAAATTTGTATGGAACAACGTTGATATAAAGATACTTACCGTTGACAAAATAAACCACAGCCTTTTTTAATCCCGGGGGAAACGAGCGGTGAAATGTAACAATATTAAGGTCGTGGTCGGTAGATTGCTGCGATTTAAGTTTCAGAGTATCGGTAACATACTTAGATAGCGCCACTGTAAAGGTGTTAACATCAAACGAAGGCGGCACAGCCAGCACCTTACCGTTGTTGATAAGGCTAATTTTGATGTTGTTGATTTTTTGCAGTTCGGCAGGAGCATTGATAAGGCTGCCGAGAAGCGTCTCTTTGTAAGCCGGTGAAATTTCAATCTGTTTCATACCGCCCTAAAATTAGCGTTTACTTATTTTGGAACTCTTGCGTGGCAATAAAATTAAATTTCATCTCCAACACATCTTGGTAGTCCTGACCGTACTCAAAAAGTTCGTCGTCGTCGTAATACCAATTGATAATAAGGTTTTTACCTTGTTTTTTCAACTGAGTAACAAATTCCAAAAATCTGATGAGATATTTGGCAGACGATGAGTTGAAATATTCAAATTTAATATTTACGGTGGTAGTAGGTTTAGGATCTTTTACATACTCCTCCACCCACTCCAAAAGCGGCTTGTAAAGGCTTTCGGTGTTCTCAGGAATAGAGCGTCCGGCGAGTTCCAACACGCCCGTCTCGGGGTCTAACAGCACCGAGGGGGTCTTCATATTGCCGGTTATTTTTATGGTTTCCATTGTTCCTAACTTATAGATTTTTTCTTCGGGTAAAGATAGATATTATTTTTTTAAAAGCAAACAAAATTTTCAATTTTTTACATCAACTTTTTAATTGCATCGAGATTTTCTTTGCAATCGGTTTTGCCGTCGGCGGTGTACATTGATTTAAGCACGTCGGCGTAATTCTGTAATATTTTGAACCTTACGAGTTTCATTGTGGAGTTCATCATTTGATTTTGCTCGGTAAATGGTTCGAGTATAATGCGGAAAACCGAGGGTATCCACTGACGGGGAAATTTATTTTTGTACGCTCCATCGGTGGTAAACGAGAAGAACGATTTCTTCACCGCTTCGAGCATTTTTTGCGGGTCGGTGATGTTGTTGCGTTTGGCGTAATCCTTAATACGGTGAGCGTCTAAGGTAACGAGCGCAGATGTGTATTTGCAGTGGTCGTTGTAGAGAACTGCCTGATAGATAAGGTCTCCGCTGTTAACAATAGCGTCTTCCATTGCCTCGGGCGAATATTTTTCACCGTCGCTCGAAATCAGGAGCGCTTTTTCGCGACCTGTTACATAAAGGAAGTTATCTTTGTCGATATAGCCCATATCGCCGGTATTGAGCCAAGTGCCGTTGATAACTTCGGCTGTGGCTTCGGGATTTTTAAAGTAACCTTTCATAACGTTCAATCCCTCAATGCAAAGGATACCCTTTTGACCTGCGGGAAGTTCGTTGCCGTCGGGGTCTACAATCTTTGCTTTTATACCTGTGAGTACGCCACCCGACGAACCGAATTTATGTGCGTAAGAGGTGTTAACAGAGATAATCGGCGAAGCCTCGCTAAGTCCATAACCCTGATATACAGGCACTCCGAGAGCGTTGAAGAAAAATTGCTGCTTGATATCCAACTGAGCGCCGCCTCCCACAAAGAATTGAAAATTGTTGCCGAATATCTTGCGGATTTTCTTAAACACAATGGCGTCGGCAAGTTTGTAGATAGGATATTTCCAAATACGTAAAAATATGTTGGGCTTGTTGTAGCCGTTGCCGTAGAATTTTTCTCCTGCCTTTATACCCTTGTTAAAGAGGAACTTAGCAATTCCGCCTTTGGAATTGATGCCGTCTTGAATCTTGCGCATAAAGTTGCCTGTGAGGGCGGGCACAGAGAGCATAAAGTCGGGGTTGGTCTCCTTTATATTAATAGGAATATTTTTGAGTTGGTTGATTGCTCCGCCGCGACTGTCTACAAATGAGATATGAATGCCGCAGAGGGTAGCCACGTAGAAACCTACCGTGTGGGCAAACGAGTGGTCGAGCGGAAGCACCACAAACATTTTGCTTTTAAACTTTAATTTAAAATATCTTAGAGCGTCGTGAGCATTTGCCCAATAGTTTAGTTGGGTAAGCATAATGCCCTTGGGATTGCCGGTAGTGCCCGATGTGTAACTAATTGTTACAACGTCGTTTTCCTCAACGGCGGCAATGCTCTTGGCAAGTTGTTCGGCATATTTTTCGCGGTTTTTGCGACCGTCTTCCATAAGGTTGTCGTAGAGGTAAACGCGGTTGTTGATATGCTTCAACGATTCGTAAGTGTCGGTATCGTTGTCTAAGTAGATGATGCCAATGCCAAGGTGAGCCATCTCTTCGGCAAGCGAGAATGTCTTGCTAACGCAGTTTTTAGAGATTACAACAAACTTGGTTTCAGCGTGCTTGATACGGTACATCAGTTCGTCGGGCTGCAATTTAACCGATAGCGGCACCGAAATACCACCGGCTTTGAGCACGGCATATTCCGACACTATCCACGACGAGCGGCCTTCGGAAATAATAGCCACTGTCTCGTTTTTTTGAAGTCCGAGTTTCAAAAGGCTGATGGCAAGGCAATCGGAATGTTCTGCCACTTGTTTGAATGTGAGGCTCTTCCATCCCTTGTCGGTTTTATCTGAAACATAATCAACGTCTTTGAATTCATCATTCTGCGACGCCGAGTTAAGCATTTCAAGCACTGTGCGTTTCATCTTCTTATATAGATTTAAGTTCTACGATTCAAAAGTTGTGTATTGTTCGTTTACATCGATAGGTTGAATGTCGATATTGTCGACACGCGCCCACACTGGACCCTTCTTGCAAAAATCAATAAACTCTTGCAAGTTTTTTTCCTCGCCCTGAGCCTCGATGTATACAGAGCCATCGGCTTTGTTTTCAATCTTGCCCTTGATGTCGTAATCTTGGGCGGCAAGGCGGGTGTAGTGGCGGTATCCTACCTGCTGAACCCTTCCTGATACTGTTATGCTAACTGCTTTTTCCATTTTTTATCGTCAAAATATATTGTTTCAGTCAATTCTAAACGTTCTAAGTTGGCGGTTCAACTCTTTTTCGTGTCCGCCGCAAGCCCTGTTTAGCAGGGCGTGAAACTGAGTGCCGTGGTTCATCTCAACCGTGTGGCAAAGTTCGTGAAGTATCACAAAATCAACAAGGTGCATCGGCAACCGCATTAAAAAACACGAAAGATTGATATTCTTTCGCGACGTGCAACTGCCCCAACGTGTACGCGCACGGTTGATTTTCAAGGTGTTGTACCTAAAACCAAACCTCTCGGCAATAAACCTAACCCTCTCAGGCAGATACTGTTTGGCTGATGTGCGCAGGCGTAGCAGTTCTGCGGGGTCAACAGTGCGTTTTGAGGTAGGCACGGGCGAGTTTTCGGCTCGTCGGGCGCAACGTTTTTTGGCGTTTTCAATCCACGCAGAGTGCTGACGTACAAAACATTCCACCTTGTTTTTAGCAATGCCGGGACGGAGTGTTACTGTTACAGATGTGTCGCGGTGCACTATTATGCGCATTCCTTTTGATGTGGCAAACTCCTTTACAGTAACTTCGCCCACGCCGTCGATGTCCATCTTGTAGTTTTTCCTTCGTAGCCTGAACATTGCATTGATGTTTTCAAAATGCAAAGATATGATAATAAAACAATAATTAAAGCGAATTTTAAAAAAAATTTGTTTTAAGCCGTAAGGTTTACTAATTTTGTAAACTCAAAATAATAGACAAAAACGAAACAGACACAACAATGGAAATTGCAGTAAGAATAGGGCAGTTGATCCTGAGCCTCAGCCTCTTGGTAATCTGCCACGAGTTCGGACACTTTATCACAGCAAAGATTTTCAAATGCAGGGTGGAGAAGTTCTACCTCTTTTTCAACCCTTGGTTCAGCCTTTTTAAGATACAGCGCGGCGAAACAGAATACGGCATAGGATGGCTTCCGCTTGGCGGATACGTAAAAATTGCCGGAATGATTGACGAGAGTATGGATCTCGAACAGATGAAAAAAGACCCGCAGCCGTGGGAGTTTCGCTCCAAACCCGCTTGGCAACGCCTTATTATTATGGTGGCAGGCGTGGTGGTTAACGTGCTGATGGCTATGCTGATATACGCTATGATGGCTTTTCATTGGGGCAGCGACTATCTCCCCGTGCAAAACCTCAAATACGGCATAATGGTAGACTCAGTTGCATACGAATTTGGTCTCCGCAACGGCGATAAGATATTGGAAGTTAACGAGAAACCCGCCGACAGTTTCAACAGCGTATTTATCGACCTACTTCTCAAAGACCCACGCACTATTACCGTGGAGCGCGACGGCGAACGCAAGACTTTTACCCTCACCGACAGCACCATAGCCAAGATGCTAAGTCTTGAAACACCCTGCATTTCGCCCCGTATGCCGTTTAAGATTGGCGAATTTGCCGAAGAAAGCACAGCCGACGAAGCAGGTTTTCAAAAGAACGACCTTGTGATTGCTATCGACAGCGCAGATTGCAGATTTTACGATCAAGTGCGCGACAAATTGCAAGAAAACAAAGGCAAGATATCAGTATTCACAGTTGTTCGCGAAAACAACGACACCTTAAATATAGAGTTTGCTATTCCCGAAACGGGCAAGATGGGCGTTTACACCTACGGATTTGCCGATTTTCTTGAATATAAGCACATTGACTACGGATTTTTTGAGTCGTTTCCCGCAGGTATAAGCAAGGGCGTTGACAAAATAAAAGAGTACTGCCGTCAGTGGAAACTCATCTTCAACCCCGAAACCAAGGCTTACAAACAGGTGGGCAGTTTTATCACAATGACCAAGATTTTCCCCGGCACGTGGGACTGGTACGCATTCTGGAACCTCACCGCGCTATTCTCGATAATGTTGGCAGTATTAAACATTATTCCCATTCCCGGATTAGACGGCGGACACGCGTTTTTCACTATCATTGAGATGATTACAGGACGCAAACCGAGCGACAAGTTCTTAGAAGTGGCTCAAACCATAGGTATGATTCTCTTGATTTTATTGATGGTTTACGCCCTTGGCAACGACATTATCAGGTCGATTTTCTAACTAAACAATATAAAAATATGAAGATAGCGAACATATTATTACTATGCCTTTCGGCGATGGTTATTTCGTGTAATTTTGCAAGTTCCTCAATGGATAACCTTATGCCAGGATGCGCAGGCAAGACTGGCGACGTTTTGGTTGTGATGAACGACGACTCTTACAAAGGATATGTGGGCGACACTGTGTTTAATTGGCTTTCCCAACCAGTGTTAGTGCTTCCGCAAGACGAAGCTACATTTAAGGTAATCCATATAAAACCAACAGGTTACTCCGATTTACTTAAAAAAACACGTAACATTATCTATTGTGACATCAACCCCAACAATGTAAAGTCCACATTCAAGGTTGAGGGCGACCGTTACGCATCGCCGCAGTTATTGATAACAATAAAAGCCAAAGACGACAGTGCATTTTACAACACGTGGCTCAAAGTGGAGAAATTTATCTACGACACACTCTCCTACGCAGAGAAACAACGGTATCTTATTTTCTTCAACAAATATCGCGAGGTTAATTATGAAAGCAAGTTGCAACAGCTCCACCCTTATTCTATAATTATTCCCAGTGATTACACCTTGGATGTAAACCAGCCTGATTTTGTGTGGATTAGTAAAGAAACCAGTACCAGCAGCCAGGGATTACTGATTTTCAGTGTCCCATACGAAGGTCCCAAGTCGTTTGAAAAACAGAGCCTTTTGGCAAAAATCGACAGCGTGCTGATGCTTAACGTTCCCGGTCCCGCCGATGGCAGTTATATGGCTATCTCAAAATATTTTGAGCCTATCCAAGAGGCGTATATGCGCCGAGGAAACTACGTTTCGGAGATGCGCGGACTGTGGGAAACCAAAGGCGATTTTATGGGCGGACCATTTGTGTGCCAATCGCTCGTAGACACCGTTAACGCTCAGATGATTAATGTGTTTGCCTACGCTTACGGCGGCAAGAAAGACAAAAAACTGCTCGTTTGGCAGTTGGAGTCGATTATGAGTACTTTTGAAATAAAAAACAAAACAATAGAAAATGCAAAAAAAGATTAGACTTACCAAACAATTCGGCTTTGAGGCAGCCCACGCACTATATAACTACAACGGTAAATGCTGCCGTCTGCACGGACACAGTTACAAACTTTTTGTAACCGTTATCGGCACGCCAAACACCGACGAAAATTCGCCTGAATATGGTATGGTGATGGATTTTGGACTCTTAAAAAAGATTGTAGACGAGGAGATTATCAGCAAATTTGACCATTCGGTAATGCTCAACCGCCGCACCAAGGCTCAAATCGACGAATCCGACGTGCTATTTAGCAATGTGGTACGCTTTGAAAATCAGCCCACTTGCGAAAATATGCTCATTCTTTTTGCCGAAAAAATCTCGGCACGCCTGCCCGAAGGAGTAAAGTTGCAAAACCTCAAACTCTACGAAACCAGCGACTCGTACGCAGAACTCAACGCCGACGATAATTAATTAATAATCAATAAATTTAACGCACTATGCCACGACTTTTCCTTATCGACGCATACGCGATGATTTATCGCGCTTACTATTCGTTTATCAACCGTCCTATGACCAACAGCCGTGGCGAAAACACGTCCGCGATACTCGGTTTTGTCAACAGTATCAACGACATACTAAAAAAAGAGAACCCGTCGCACATTGCCGTGGTGTTCGACCCGCCAAGCCTTACATTCCGCAACGACCTCTGCCCGAGTTACAAGGCGCAGCGTCCGCCCACGCCCGAAGGCATCAAGTTTGCCCTGCCGTGGATCAAAAAAATCATCGACTTGCTTGGTATAAAGCAAGTTATGGTAGAAAAATACGAGGCAGACGACATTATTGGCACACTTGCCAAAAAAGCCGAAAAAGATGGTTTTGAGGTGTTTATGGTAACGCCCGACAAAGATTACAACCAACTTGTATCTGACAATATCAAGATTTACAAACCCAAAAAAAACAACGCCGATATAGAAATTATCGACGCCAACGAATTTCGCAAGCAAACAGGACTTAAAGACCCGCTGCAATTTATTGATATTCTTGCACTTTGGGGTGATGCGTCTGACAATGTTAAAGGCGTAACAGGCATAGGCGAAAAAACCGCTTACAAACTGATTCAAGATTACGGCTCTATCGACAATATCTACGAGAATATCAGCAAGTTGAAGGGTAAACAAAAAGAAAACTTTATCAACGACCGCGAGGTTGTAAAACTTGCCCGAACCCTTGTAACCATAGTTACCGATGCACCGATAGATTTTTCTGCTGACGAATTTGCCAAGCACGAGCCCAACGAGGAGGCTTTAAAGGCTGTTTTTCAAGAACTTGAATTTAAAAACCTTGCCGAGCGACTTTTTGGTAAAACTGCCGCACCACAACAACCTCAGTTTGAACAAGGTACGCTATTTTTCGACGGCGGAATAGAAACCGTTGCACCTCCTGAGCCTATCCACTACGAAACGGCAAAAACCACTGCCCACACTTATCACCTTGTCAACACCGTTGAAAAAATAAAAGAACTTGCCGACAACTTGTTGAAACAAAAAGAGTTCTGTTTCGACACCGAAACCGATTCGCTCACCATTCATCAAAACCGTCTTGTGGGAATGTCGTTTGCGTGGGAGCCTCACGTTGCATATTACATACCCTTCGACCCCAAAAACGAGGCGCAGTCAAAAGAGTATCTCGAAATCCTCAAACCTGCCCTCACTTCGCCCGATATTCTTAAAATTGGTCAGAATATAAAATTCGACATTCTTGTGCTAAGAAACTATGGCATAGAAGTTTGCGGCAATCTGTTCGACACTATGGTGGCGCACTATATGATTCAGCCCGAACAGCGTCACAATATGGACTATCTGTCAGAGGTTTACCTAAAATACACTCCGATACATATCGAGGAACTCATCGGCGAAAAAGGCAAGAATCAAAAATCTATGCAAGATGTTGACATAGAACTCATTAAAGAATACGCCGCCGAAGATGCCGACGTAACCTATATGCTCAAAAACGCCCTTTATGCCGAATTAGAAAAAACAGGCGTGCTAAAAGCCACATTAGAAATTGAGATGCCGCTCATCTACGTGCTTGCCGAAATGGAGTACGCCGGTGTTTGCATTAATACGGATTTTTTAAAGGAATACACAAAAACTCTCAATAACGAAATTATTGACAAAGAGAAAGAAATCTACGATTATGCAAAGCATAACTTTAATATAGGTTCTCCGCGTCAACTTGGTGTGGTACTGTTTGAAGAACTAAAAATAGACCCCGACCACAAAAAGACCAAAACAGGTCAGTATGCCACAGGTGAGGAAGAACTTCAAAAACTCAAAGATAAGCACCCGATTATCAACGCTATACTTGATTATCGCGGTCTCAAAAAACTTGTAAGCACCTACACCGAGGCGCTGCCCGAACTTATCAACCCCGCCACAGGCAAGATACATACATCATTTAACCAAACAGTTACAGCCACAGGTCGCCTCAGCAGCACCAATCCAAATATCCAAAACATTCCCATCCGCACACCCGAAGGCCGCCGTATCCGCGAGGCGTTTATAGCCTCAGAGGGCAACGAAATCTACTCTGCCGACTATTCGCAGGTGGAACTCCGTGTAATGGCGCACGTTAGCGGCGACGAAAATATGATTAACGCATTTGCCCACGGCGAGGACATTCACAGAAGCACCGCCGCCAAAATCTACGGCATCAATATCGATGAAGTATCAAAAGAACAGCGTAGCAATGCCAAATCGGCAAACTTCGGCATCATTTACGGCATTTCTGCATTTGGACTCTCTGCCAACACAGGTCTTTCGCGAACCGATGCTAAAACCCTAATCGACAACTATTTTGTACAATATCCCAGCATAAAGAATTACATCGAAACCACCATTGCCCAAGCCCGCAAAAACGGCTACGTGTCCACTATGTTTCACCGTCGCCGTTATCTTCCCGACCTCAATTCGCGCAATCCCGTGGTACGTGCACAAGCCGAACGAAACGCCGTTAACACCACCGTACAAGGCACTGCCGCCGACATTATCAAGATTGCGATGATTGAGGTGCACAAGCGATTCAAAGCCGAAAACCTCAAATCAAAACTGATAATTCAAGTGCACGACGAACTTGTGTTCGACGTTTTCCCCGACGAAAAAGACCGTGTGCAGCAGATAGTTACCAACGCAATGGAACACGCCGTCTCCCTCAAAGTCTCCCTCAAAGCCGAAGGTAATTTTGGCAAAAACTGGTTGGAGGCACATTAGAGGGGTGGGATTTGATAAATATTTTAGTGTCAAAATGTTTAACCTAACCCTATCCAATAGCGGCTAAGTTGATTTCTTATAACCTCTCCAACGGTTTCAAAAGAAATATCATTATCCTTTTTAATGCTTCTCAAAAAAGATTTCCAACGCATCATTCTGTTTGGGTCGGAATAAAAATCATTAGAAAAAAGAGGATGATTGACAACATATTGGGTATTACGGTTTTTAAATGTATGAATAATAGCCTCTGACAATACATCAAAATCAACATTACCACTGTTGAGAATAAAATAAACATCAAAAAAATCTTTCATTCTGCTATTGTTGACCGAAAGGGAAACCATCGCCTCGAATTTCTCGGCCACAACAGTTTCCAAAGAATAGGCAAGAATATTCACCTTAGGAACTGACTCTAAAAGCAACGGATAATCCAATGATTGCGGTCCAGGTGTTACAATATCACCGAAACCTATATCCATCGACACTCGTTGCCTTATTGAATCTAACGAAGACACAATAGATAATCTAATACCGTGATATTCATTATCTTTGGTTATTTCCTCAATATCAATCGTCTCAGCATTAAACGAAACACCATCCTCCACACAAGGTATTGATGTAATGATAACAAAAACAGATTTAATATAATCAATGTCATTGTTGATACGCGAGCCCAAAAAATCTATGTCCATCGTAGGACGGGACTTCTCTTGATTATAAGCATACAGCAAGGCGCCACCTTTCAAGAAAAAGTTATCACGAAAATTGCTCTGCGACAATCTATAAAGAAGTCGTTCTTGTATATACCTTATCAAAATGGTCATATAAGGAATCCCAGATTGGCGAGAAATAGTAAGCAAACGGTTACGTACAGATTGACCGTAATCTTTGATTTCTTTTTTCATAACATATAATCTATAAGGTTGTTAAGCGTTTTTATAACTTTAAGACTCAAAGCGTATCTATTTAGTATTGTAAGATTTCTATCAGAACGCCGAAGATAATTTTTGAGTATTTCTGACGCTATGTCGATGCCAATACGATTACGAAACTTTATAGCGTCGCAAACCGACCTCTCCAAATCGTAGATTCTAACATTAAAGCCATCAATAACTTGCGAAGTTACACCAATTTCCAATATATCGGGCGAACAATAATAAAGCATTATAGGCGGATAGTTTGGTAATACTAATTTGCGTTTTTGCGAAATTGCAACACAAATAGTAGGTGGTATTTTGGTTGTTAGCGAATAATATGCCCACGCGGAGTACATACACACAATACCATTTGGCACAACGGTTTCCACATCAATCATCGTTTTCGCCATTTGGTTAGGCAACGCATAAATGCCGTTTCGTATACGCACAACATTACCCTTGTCAACTTCCGAACGAAGTTTTTCGTACAATGAGCGGTTTGATTTAATATCTCTCGTGCGGATATAACCACCGTGATTCTGTATAAAAGTCAGCAAATCCATAGGTTTAATATTTGTACAAAAATACGGTAAACTTTTGAATTATCCGTAGATTTATACATTTTTTTTCTATTTTTGTAAAATTCCTTTACACCACTGTAAAAAAATTTTACACTTTTACACCCTTATCTTATCTTTAACAATCTACAATTCAACCATATAACCACTTTGGCACGGGGAATGTTATCTTTATGAACGGACAATAAAAATAGACAAAAGGATGAAAAACTTTAAATTCAAAAACTTGCTCACACTGCCGGCGTTGCTCAATATTTGCGGTATCGGAATCGCTATTGCAGCGTTTTATATAATGTTTACACTTGCTAATTACCATATCAACTTCGACCAAGGCATCAAAGACCACGACCGCATTTATATGATGACGCACGACAAGGAATCGCCGTCAGGTACAATTTGCCGTCCGGTGGCCGAAAAAATTGTCTCCGAAATACCGATTATAGAAACCTACGGATGTATCCACGCAATAAATCGGGATTCTTACTACAAAAAGGTCAACGGCGAATGGTCTCCTATTCTGTTACCTACGGTATTATGCTCTAACGGTTTTGTGGAAACATTTGGATTCAACATTATCGAAGGCAACATTGCTAACTTTATCAACCCAAACCACTTAATTATCAGCCGCACCGCAGCCAAAACATTCGAGTTAAACGTTGGCGATATTGTTAGCCAAGACGTTGAAGGCAAAAACACTTTGGAAATTGTGGCGATATACGACGATCTTCCACGCAATTACCAATTTGGCTACTATTTAGGATTTGTTGGCATAGGCGATAGAGACATAGACTCATACCGGAACTTCAACGAAGCATACTTCATCAAGGTGAAAGAAGGCACAGAAAACTGCAAATCAATTATGGAAGAAGGTGCGAAACCAACATTACGTGAATATTTTGCAAGAGGCGAAGACGAAGGATATGACTCTGAGTCTGACGTAGAGGAATTTGGATTCTCAGTTATGGCGCTCGATGACATCCACTTAGGTAAAGATATCTACGGATTCACCACAAGCACCGACAAAAATATGGTTTACACTTTGCTCTTGCTTGCCATTGTGGTAGTGGTCATTGCCTACATCAACTATTTCAACTTTTTCCTTGCCCGCGTTCCCGAGCGTTTAAGGTCGGTAAACACCCGCAAGATATTGGGTTGCAGCCGGGGTAGTTTGATATGGTCGCTGATAGCCGAGTCGCTGATTCACACTGTGGTGGCTATCGTGGCGGCATACATCATAATAGGTGCTTTAAGCGTGTTTGTTCTCAACAGCATTACCGACGTTACGTTGCTTACATACGCAGCCAACCCCAAAAGCGTAATCTTGACAATAGGCATAGCACTTGTAGCAGCAGTGGTATCAAGCATTTATCCCGCAATATTCATCACTTCGGTGCCGCCTGCGCTCGCAATCAAGGGAACAATTAGTCACCGCAACAACAATGTTCTGCGCTATGCTCTTATAGGATTTCAAATTACAGCATCTATCGCACTGATAATTGGAACGTTGTTTATCAGATACAACAACGATTACATACTCAACCACGACCTCGGATTCAAAACCGAATCTATACTATCAACATACACCCCTTACACCATTGCCGCAAAATCAGAAACAGTGAGAGACCGTCTTCTCAAAAATCCTGACATTTTGGATATAGCGTGGGCAGCAGGTGACTTGGTAAGCAGAGGACGTATGGGTTGGGGACGCAAGCATCCACGAAATCCCGACGAAGATATTTATTTAAACTGTACGCCCGTATCGTGGAATTTTCTACAATTTATCGGTCTCAAAATTGAGGAAGGACGAGATTTTAATCCCTCCGACGAAGAATCAGAAAACGGTGTATTCATCTTCAACCAAGCAGCCAAAAGAGAATACGACCTCCTCCTGAGCGATAAAATCATTGGTCATTCAGACGACCCCGCCGAAATAGCAGGTTTTTGCGAGGATTTCAACTTCAAGCCCTTGCAATACGGTATCGATCCGTTTGCATTCTATGTATTCGGCAAACATCAGTGGAATGCGCCAAACCATCTCTACGTAAAGATTGCTCCAAACGCCAAAATGACAGACATTTGCAAGTTTATTGGAGAACAACTTCACGAGATAGACCCCAACTACGACATTTTGGGACAGAACATCATAACGTTCAACACCGAAATCGCAAGAAACTACACCGAAGAACTCAGACTATCGAAAGAAATTACGCTCTTTACTATAATGTTGATAATCATTGCTATAATGGGTATTTTCGGCATAGTGTTGTTTGAAACCAAATACCGCCGCAAGGAGATTGGCATACGCAAGGTAAACGGAGCCACCATTATGGAGATTCTCGGAATGTTTAACCGAAAGTTCGTTATCCTTGTAGGCGCTTGTTTTGCCATAGCCACACCATTATCCTACATATTTATACAAGGGTATTTCAGCACATTCACCTACCACTGCCCCATTTATTGGTGGGTATTTGCCATAGCGTTGATTACCACACTGATAGTAACCACATTAGTAGTGTCGGCAGCAAGCCTCCGTGCCGCCAACGAAAACCCCGTTAACACATTAAAAACTGAATAACATTCTAACACAGACCATATTATGCACCTCATACGTTTCAGATCACTGATTTCGCCCGCAGCCTTGCTAAACATCACAGGCATAGCAGTGGCAATAGCAGCATTCTACATAATTATGTCGATAGTTGCAACCGACCTGACTTTCGACCACAGCATAAAAAACTACAAAAACGTCTACCTGCTCAGCAACCGACTGATGCAATCGGGCAGTTACGACCGTTTGGGACTTATGAACCGTGCTATCGGCGAACAGATTAAACAACGGATACCATCTGTGATACATTCAGGATGCGTTAAGTTTTGGGACGACAATACATATCTCCGCGAAGAAAACGGAGAAATGAAAAGGATAAAGATTTCATCTCTGCCGTGTTCTAAGGGGCTGTTTGATGTATTCAGTTTTGAGTTTATCGAAGGCGACACATCCAAATTTTTTGGCAAAAACACTATGGTTATCAACCACAAGGCGGCGCAAAAATTTAATCTCCACATTGGCGACTTTCTCGAAATGAACAATGGAGAAAAAACCGAGATTGTGGCAATTTTTAAGGATTTTGCCAAAAACACGCATTTGGGCAGAACCGATGCCTTTGTAGGATTGGGCGATGAGAATATCGACAACCGTAACCAATGGTCTTACTCTTACTTCTTAATGCTTCACGACAACGCTGACCTCAACGAGTTTAACAAAGAGTTTAACCAAATAGCCAAGGAAGCCTTTTTAACCGAAGAAGACACTTTCGAGACCATCGCAGAACTTGACAAAGAAATTGAACGTGGAGACGTAAAACTAATATCGCTCAACGATTTACATTTTCAAAAAAGGATTCTTGGACACCACATTTTCATCGACCCAAAATTTACCTACACTATGCTCATTTTGGCTGTGGTAATAATACTGATAGCCTACATAAATTATTTCAACTTTTTTGTGGCTCGTATCCCCGACCGCATCAGGAGCATCAACACCCGCAAGATACTCGGCAGCAGCCGTGCCTCGCTTGTATGGTCGTTGATAGCCGAATCGCTCATTTACACACTTTTGGGTGCGATGTTGGCTTACTTTATCCAAAAATATGCAGGGACATTGCTCTCACAGTACAATATGGTAGATGCCGATGCAGTTCTCAACGGCAATTATCTCATTGGCATTTTGACAGTTGGCTTAGCGTGCATTGCCGCCATAATAGCCACGCTCTACCCCGCACTGCACATTACATCGATATCACCTGCATTGGCAATTCGCGGACGCATCACCTCCAACCACGACAACGCCTTGCGTTACATACTCATAGGCTGTCAGATTGCGGCATCGCTCGCCACCATCATCGGCACCACGTTTATAAGCCTCAACAACAACTTCCTCATTACCCGTGATATGGGATTCAACCGCAACAACCTCTATGTCACCCCTGTTACCCAAAAGATAAGCAAAAATCCAGAAGATATAGAAAGCCTTCTGCGCCAAAACGCCGCTATCACCGACATCACTTGGGCATCAAGTCCTATTGTGAACATCAGCAGCGATATGCGTACCGTAAACCATCCTGTAAACGAAAACGAAAGGTTTGAATACAATGTGCTAAATGTTTCGCCAAACTTTTTCGAGTTTATGGGCTTAGAGTTGGTAGAAGGCGATTATCCTACAAAAACCGACGGCGAAAGCAACATTGGCGCAGCATATTTCAATGTTAACGCCCGCAACCGCTACAACCTCACAACCGAGATGAGTCTCAACGACAATCAAAACGGTAAACGCCCCATCAAGGGCTTTGTTAAAGACTTCAACTTTCTGCCACTGCAATACGGCATTCAGCCAATAGGACTGATAGTAAACAAAACAAACTATTTCTTTATATACCTCAGGTTTGCCCCCGATGCCGACGTGGCCGCCACCAAAAAGTTTGTGGAAACCACCCTCAACGATTACGACCCGGTATACACATCCATCAGCGAATTAGAAGTACAGTCGTTTACCCAACAGCAAGAGCAACTCTACGGAGCCGAAAAGCAAGTGTCGGCATTCATAACCATATTCACCGTAATCACCATAATTGTCTCAGTGATAGGCATATTCGGCATAGTATTGTTCGACACCCAACGCCGCCGCAAAGAGATTGGCATACGTCGCGTTAACGGAGCCACCATCACAGAGATACTCCTGATGTTCAACAAGAAATTCTTCATCTTGGTAGGCATCTGCGCAGCCGTGGCAGTACCCGTGGCATTAGTAGCCCTCAACAAGTATTTCAGCGGTTTTGCTTATCACATACCCATACATTGGTACGTGGTAGCCATCTGCATACTATCCGCGCTAATAATCACCTCCCTCACAGTAACCCTCGCCGCCTTCCGCGCCGCCACCGAAAATCCAAGCAACACGCTAAAAACGGAGTGAGGTTAATACATTAACAAAAAATTGACTTTCCCAAATGGCAAATATTTAAAAAATTGACTTTTGGAAAAGTCATTTTTGATAGAGAATTGGCTTTTTGAAAAGTCAAATTAAAAAACTATATCAAGCAAAAACTTGCAATTTTTACTCTCCCCGCACCCATTCTCTGCGGAAATCTCACATAAAAAACCGACATTTCCGCAGCAAATCGGCAAAAAATCACCGATTCTCTGCGGAAATCTCATATAAAAAAGTGAGATTTCCGCAGTATATAGAATATCAAAGGATAAAGATAGGGAAAAAATGCCAAAATATAAGATTGATTGAGCAATAACCGCATTCATAAACGAAATACAGTTATCGAGACTCATCACTTTTTCCGTCTGCTATATTGCTTCCACATAACTTATCTCTAACGAAGGCATTAATAATCCTATTAAGGAAAGATGTTCTTTCGGATTCATATGTAGCATAAAGATTATCAATAGTTTCTAATTCAATTTCTTTTGAGATCAAATTCATAAGTTCATTTTTCATATCCTCAGAGAATTCAAGATTGTGTTTTTTATCTTTTCGATATTTTTCTAATTCATCTTCAACCCAATCATCTAATTTTTTTCTAATTGTTGGAAAAAACGCTTTGTATTTACACTCGGCGCTCAGTTTATTAAACCCGGATTCTTGAAGTACCTTTGGTAAAAATGGGTTACTTTTAACAAATGTACGAATTAACTGAGGCAACAATACACAAACAATTAAAACGACCAGGCCACTGGAAAAGAAATTTCCCCATACAAAAGAATTTAGTAATTCGCAAATTTTAAGATTATAAAAACTAAAAAAAAGACACACCGACCACACTCCAAGCATTATTCTTCCGATAACCATATTAATTTTAGATGGAGAAAATGCACCGGGTCTGTTATCCAAAAAAGTAAGTCCAACATCCTTTTTCATTTTTTTTGCCCATTCTCCCATTACATACTTACTATTGCCATATTTAAAAATGTCCTTCTCAATAGCATAAATTGATTTTTCATAAACTTCATACCACGCTTTTGATCCCTTGGCCATATAAACCCAAAGAATTGACAAGATGATACCAAGTAAAGAAATACCACACATATATTGATATATATAAGGCAATGACGGAGAAATAGAAGGAGCATCAATAACTTTCAATACCAATGCACCATAACCACCGAAACACAAAGCCATAAAACCAAATAGGAAAACCGACTTTTGCCAAAAGTTTGACAATTCAAAATCCCTGCATTGGTACATTTTGTCCCAAATTCGTTCTTTGGAAGGTTCATCACTTTCACTGATTTCGATTTGTTGCATTTTTGTATTCATTGTAAGTTAAAATAATAAGGCGTTTACAATCCACCTTGTAAACGCCCATAATTATTATTCTTGTATCGCCTTATTAAACTCATCATAGCATACTAATGCGTGTTTAATCAATGGTGGTACTAATTCATCCATTTCTGGTGTGGAGTCAATTAAGATAGTAACATCTATATTAACAGAATAATCTTCAATGAAATACTTTCCAAAAGAATCGCGATTAAGATTATTTACCACTTGCAAACAATGATTCATATCATCATCAGATACTGGATAAATACTGTCTAAACGTATGGTCATATACGAGAAGCCATTTTCAGTATCATAATTCATATTAAGAAAATGTCTGCCTTCATAATCAAAGTAGATTATATTTTCTTCTCCTTTGTGTGCTGTAATACCGTTTCTTTTAAGAAAATCAATCATCAAATCGTCGGTGCTCGAAAACTTGTTAACAGCGGACTGTTGTTGTTTCGTATTATTATTTTTCTGACCAGATTCTTTTATTAATTTTTGATATTCAAGTTCTTCAATTTCGTTCGACGGCTTAAAGTTGCGACCATATTGCGATACTCTATTTTGATATATTGCTGGACATTGTTGAAGATATTCAGAAATTTCTCGTTTCAAATATTTTTCCAATTCATCATAACTTGTACCATCAAAATAAAGATCTGAACTACTATGGTAAGTTAACTTATTAATATGTTTGCCTTCGTCCCAAGGAGATTGACTAACAAATAATTCATCATATTTTATGTCATGTTTATATTCATCTATATAACCAGTTGATTTATGACCTTTTGATTCGGCAAACTCACATAAATATTCATCATAAAAATCAACAGGAAACTTGTATTTAGTATTAGTTAACCACGATTTGTATAAATCAGGAGCAATTACATTCATTATAAACTCCAACAATTCATTTCCTATATCCGACAATGATTTGTATTTTTGCATAATCGTATCTATTTAATAATTAACACTATATTTCTATTAGGCCTTGTGATATTTCGATATTACGGCGTTCGTTAACTTCGTTATCCAACTGCGCAATATCATCTAAAATATTGTTTATCTTGATATTATTTTCTTCTTTGTGTGCAATATCATCAGTATTATTCATCTGAGAGTTTACATCTCGATTCAGTTCTTTTAGTTTTTGAAGAGCAAACTCATCGTCGTATTGCTGTTGAAGTTTTTGGATAACTTGGTTAAATTTATCTATGTCCGCATTATTACGACTGATTATTTCCTTTTTTTGCTTTATCAAATCAGAAACCTTTTTAACCGCGGCATCACAAGCCATTGCCACAGCGGGAGTAATTTTTGAGGAATACTTTGCCGAAATTGTGTTAAATGATTTGTAGTACATACTACTATTGATGTTTGTATTTTGTAGCACACTTCCATACGATACATCAATAGACTTTACGGCCTTTTGTTCATATTCTTCAATAACTTTCTGCAATTGATTATTAAACGCATCTAAGTTCTCTATTTTGGGTGGAATAGAATCCATAAGTTGCTTAATGCGGTTCATATCATCATTTGCATACAGACTTTTTTCGCCTTGTTTAACCCCCTCTTCATTGTGCGTAATAAATATTTTCAATTCCAATTCTTCAATATCACTATCGGGGGTATATTTATTTACTGTATATAGATAAGCCCGTTGAGGGTCAATAGCATCAATCCTTTTTCCAAAGAGGTCTTGTAATATAGGGAGTATATTTTTTTTAATTCCACTAATGAATTTATTCAAATCATATTCTCTGAATGCCCCTGACTGATATTTGGAAACCCTTTTAACGCAATCTTTTAAATACTTATCAGTTGTCATATCATATTCTTGGGTTAAGAAATCGTAGTATAGTTGAGGAAGCATCCATTTATATCTAATATCTTCGTAACACCTATAATATCTAAATAAATCAATATCTTTGACATTGTAAGTTATATTCGGAAATGGGTCAAGCATTGCATCATAACCGCGTTTTGTTACGACACTATAATACATTTTTCCTTCTTCCAAAAGTTTTAATTTTAGTTCATTCGCCTTTTTCGCTTGCATATCTCTGATTATATAGCGAATGAGGAAAAAGGCACCAAATAAAACTATACATATTATCAGAAATTTAACCATTTTCTTTATACTTAATTAGTTAATTAATTCTTTTTACTTCTAACAATCCACCGCCCAAGGCGTTGGCTTTTTGTAAATCAACACTGTATTTGATTAAAAACAGTTCTCGAATTTGGTCGCGGCTTTGCTGTGTGGATAGCGGATAGTTTTCTGACTGCATTTCCACAAACATATCGTCACCCAATTGAACTCCGTTTTTATTGCAGGTGCGATTAATCCTTATATGAAATCTTTTTGCCATATTATATTAATGTGTACAATTTACTCTACACCCTTTTCATCGGCGGCTCGATTTTTTCCGTTTCGTTTCTTACAAATTTACGGAATGTGGGTGTAGGGGGTGGTGGATTTTTCCTCGGAAAAACTGTATGAAATCCTACAATATTTTGGAGGATTGGCGGTCTAATTCGTCGGAGTAGATTTTGAAAAAGTTGTAGTTGAGGGCTTTGCTGATAGACATAAGGAGTTCGGTATTGATGGTGTCGCTGTTGAAGATGTTATAACAAGTGGATTCGGAACGGTTGATGGTTTTTGCAAGCCATACTTTCGACCGTCCTTGCCGTTCCAACTCGGCTTTTATGCGTTCTCCTATGTGTATCGACATCGTTTCTGCCCATTTGCTCTGTCAATTCCCAAAACAGAAAACCATTATTCAATAACACCATATAAAACAAAAACGTGGGAACTCACTTTATTGCCCGTTCCACTAATTGAGGCTTTGGTCGTGCCCAGTTGTCAGAAACGAGCAACGCCGAAAGCCCACGTATATGTATATGCATAAACACGTTATGCATTAAATACATAAACCGTAGGTATCACCGTTGCTTTGCTTTTGACAACTTTAATGAAACGACCAAATTCCAATTAGTCAAGAACAAAGCGTAAAGTAACGCCTTATTTTATATGTCCGCTGCCCCGCCCGCCCAAAGGCTTCGGTAAAGTCAGCGATACAAAGATAAAAAAATAATCTTAAACAAAAAAATTTGCTTTTCTTATAATTCCTTCGTAACTTTGGCAAAATATTAAATACGGAGGCAAAAAAATGTTAGATTTTAAGAAGTATAGTTCTATCGAAAACTCTTTCGATAATGAGTATATCGACAAGGTTAGGCAGTATACCGACCCGAAATTGATTTATGTGGTGCAAGAGAAGGTTCACGGCTCTAACACAAGTTTTATCACCGACGGCAAGACTATAAAATTTGCAAAACGTACCGCGCTTATCGGCGATAACGAAAAGTTTTTTGATTATGAAGAATTACTTGACCGTTACGCAGATAGAGCCAAGAACTTATACCAATTGATTAAGAAAGATTACCCCGAAATTGACTACATAATTATCTTTGGCGAATTTTTTGGCGGATACTACCCGCACAAAGAAGTTAAAAAAGATACACGTCTCTCGGCTATTCAAAAAGGCGTTTGCTACTGCCCAATGCACGAATTTTATGGGTTCGACATTTTCCTTGTGTCCGAAAAAAACGATATTCACCAATACCTCGGCGTAGAAAAATGCAACGCATATTTTGAGCAAGGCGGATTTTATTATGCCCGCACCCTTTTCCGCGGCACTTTGGACGAGTGCCTCAAATATCCCAACGATTTTGAAAGCACTATATATAAGGAGTTTGGCTATCCAAAAATCGAGGGCAACATCTGCGAAGGCGTGGTGATTCGTCCCGAAGTGCCCACCTACATTCCGGGTGGTATCCGCGTGATGATCAAGAACAAAAACGCAAAGTTTGCCGAAAAGAAATCAGAAAAACGCCGTCCCAAAGACCAAAAACCGCCGGTGGTGTTTACCGACAATTTTCACAAACTAATCGACAAAGCCGACCTTTTTGTTACCGAAAACCGTTTAGACAACGTTATAAGCCATATCGGCGAGGTGCACATACCCAAAGACCTCGGCAAACTGCTCGGAATGTATTGCAAGGATATTATCGACGATTTTCTCAAAGAGAACGCCACAGATTTTTACAATCTCGACAAAAACGAACAGAAATCGTTTAACAAGCAGGTTAACCAATTGGCTCTCAAAGTTATAAAAGCAAAATACGGTATGCCTCAATAAAAAATTTGACATTAGCAAAAAAGGCATTATCTTTGTTGCAGATAACTGATACTTTTAACGAGATTATAACCTATGGCGAATAAATTGATAATTAAGGCGTTGGCGTGCGCAGCAACCGCTGTTGTGCTTGCCGTAATGCCTTTTGCCGCAATTTCGCAATCCAACCTTCCCGAAATAGATTCTCTTACGAAAATTGCCGACAACGCACCCGACACGCTCAAAGCCAAACTTTACGGCGAAATTTGTTGGAAACTTCGCAACTACGACCCGCAAAAAGCCCTCGAATTTGGCGAAAAGTCATACTCTTACGCCCAAAAGTGCAACGACTTAAAGATGGAAATGCGAGCACTCAGCAACATAGGCGTTTGTCATCGCAACATCGGCAATTATCAAGAGGCAGTAGAAAATTACACCAAAGGACTCGAACTTGCTCAGCAATACAATGTTAAAGACCAAATTGCCTACGGACACATCAACATCGGCAACATCTACCTTTATCACGACGAGTGGGACAACGCTCAGGAACAATTGCTCAAAGCCCTTGAAATTGGTCTCGAAATCAAAGATTCTTCAATTCTTGCCTACTCGTACCTCAACCTTGGACGTATAAACCTTTCGCTTAACCAAAATCAAAAGGCGTTTGAATATTTGCAAAACTGTCTCGTAATCAGAGAAAAAACAGATGACGAATGGGACAAGATAGCCACCGTTAAAAAATACCTTGGCGATGCTCTATCCGCCGACAATAAATTTGCCGAAGCATTACAATTTTATATACCAGCAATTTCGGGAAATTACGACATCAAAGATTACGACCTTTTGAGCGACCTTTACGGACGAATTGCCGAGGCTTACATAAATACCAACAAAAACGACAGCGCGCTCTATTACGCCGAAAAATGTCTCGAAGTGTCGCAAATGCGCGGCATCGATTTCCGTATAAAAAACGCCCACAAATACCTTGGCGACGTGTATGTGAAACGCGGCGACCTGCAAAAGGCTATTGATAACTACACTGTGGTGATGGCATACGCCGATACGTTTTGGAACGCTCGCAAGACATACGGTATGGAAAATATTGAATACCAGATAGATAAAGTAAAAAAAGAGAACGAAATTGCAATGCTCCACAAAGAGCAGGAACTCGACTCGGCACATAGGTTGATTCTTGTGCTCATTATAGTAATGGCATTAGGCGGAGCAGTATTTTTTGCATTAAAAAACCGTCAGAAACGCATTACAAACAAGATTCTCACAAGTCAGAAAAACGAAATTGAGGCGCAGAACCTCGAAATATCTACACAGCGAAACACTCTTGCAGAAAAGAACAAACTGCTTGAAGAACAGCGTAGAGAAATCAACGACTCAATACTTTACGCGCAGCATATCCAGTTTTCGATGCTGCCGCAAAACAACGATTTAAATGAGTTTTTTGCCGATAGTTTTGTATTCTACCGTCCGCGCAATGTGGTAAGTGGCGACTTTTATTGGGCATTCAAAGATGCTGACTACTTTATATTTATGGTAGCCGACTGCACAGGACACGGCGTTCCGGGAGCGTTTATGAGTATGCTCGGATTTTCGGCTCTCAACGAAATTGTGGGTCGCGAAGGCCTCCGCAAAGCCGACGATGTACTTAACGGTATGCGCGATACCATCAAACATACTCTCAACAAGGCAGTTAACTCAAATATGCGCGACGGGATGGATGCCGCACTGCTGATAATCGACAAAAAAACAAACGCTCTGCAATATGCCGGAGCCAACATTCCTTTTATACTTTTCCGTGGCGACGAACAAATAATCATAAAGCCTGTTAGAAATCCTATCGGACTGTATGTCAACGAAAAACAGTTTGAATCGAAAGATTTTCAACTAATGAAAGGCGACAAAATCTACCTTGCAAGCGACGGCTATCAATCACAGTTTGGCGGACCTAAAAACCACGTGCTCAAAACATCAGGCTATCGCCGCATACTCTCCGACATCCACAACCTGCCTATGGCAGAACAACGCCAAATAATAGAGCAACGTTTCGACGAATGGCGCGGACACTACAAACAAACCGACGATATTATTGTTGTTGGTTTAGAGGTGTAATTTATTAATAATCAATCTATTTATTTAATCATTAAAAAAAATAGAAAAATTTTTGCGAAAAAATTTGGTTGTTACCTTTTGGTTACATACTTTTGTAACCACAAAGTAACATAAATTTTATCGTAAAAAAAATGGTTAAAAACAGAGAACTTACAGAACAGAAAATTCTCGCAGCCGTGGAGCAAATCATCGAAAAAGATGGTTTCGAGGCTGTGGGAGTAAACGCCGTAACAGCAGTGTCTGGCGTTAACAAAGTATTGATTTACAGGTATTTTGGCTCAATAGACAATCTATTAGCAAAATACATCGAGCAAAAAGACTTTTGGCTTGTCAACGATTTCACAGTCATCCCCGAAAACGGTGTAAAGGATTTCGCCAAAGAGATTTTTCATCAGTATATCAATATGTTAAAATCATCTCCCATACTCAGGAAACTTTACCGTTGGGAACTCACCACCAACAATCCTGTAATCGAAAACATCCGCAAACAGCGCGAGGAAATCGGTTTGCAAATAATTGAGGCAGTGAGCGAAATGTCGGGACAGGACAAAAAACTTGTAGCGGCAATCTCTTCGCTCATAACAGGCTCGGTTTCATACCTTTATATGCTCAGCGAAAACTGCGACGTATACAATTCGCTACTCATCAACGAGGATTCGGGATGGAACACTTTAAAAGAAGGAATCGACTTTATGTTTAACAAAATATTCGCGTAATAATTATGAACACATTGACATTTATAGAATTAGCCAAAATATTAATTTCGTTTGCAATTTGCGCTCCTTCGGGACATAATTCGCAGCCGTGGAAATTTCAAACCACAGAAAATCAGATAATTGTAATGCCCGATATGAGCAAGACTCTCAAAGTGGTAGACGGCGAAAACCGCGAACTTTTTATAAGTCTCGGCTGTGCAGTAGAAAATATGCAGATTGCCGCCACTCAATACGGCTACGAATCTGATTATGAATACATTGATGGCAAAATTGTAGTAACATTCCGCCAATCAGAAACAGTAACCCCCGACCCGCTTTTTGACCAAATAAAAAAACGTCACACTCACAGGGGAGAATTTACAGGTAAAAAAATTCCGTCAGATTTAATTTCTATACTACAATCAGTTGAAAAAGAACAAAATACAGATTTTGCAATTTTCGACGGTGAAACCAACGAAGCCAAATTAATCAAAGAAAAAATCTATCTCGGCAACGATATTCAGATGAGCGACACAGCCTTTAAAAACGAACTCGTGGAGTGGATGAGATTCAACAAAAAGGATATAAAAGAGAATCAAAACGGACTGTGTTACAATGTATTGGGATTTCCGGCAACTCCAAAATTCGTTGGTAAAAAGATGGTAAGAATGTTTCTATCGCCTAAGGCTCAAAACAAAACCGACAATGGCGTAAATAATTCAGCATCAGCATTCTGTCTATTCTCAACCGCTGCAAAATCAGAGGCAGATTACATCGCAGTGGGCAAAACATTAGAACGAGTATTACTGAAAATCACCGAGTTAAACCTTGCTTATAGTTTTTCTAACCAACCGTGCGAAGTGGAGCCGTTATCATTAAAACTCCGCGAAGAACTTAGTCTAACTAACTATCCCTCAGTAGTTATCAGAATTGGTTACGGCACTGAGCCCAAGCATTTTGCCCCGAGAGAAGAGGTGGAAATCGAAAAAAATGCAGTATCGCAGAATTAGTCCAATAATAAGATTAAATAAACCCTAAACTACAATTGAATAGTTAATTTTGCGCGTTGTAATAACCAAAGATTTTGAATAATGATGGCATTTAAGAAAAAAGCACTGACATTAGTTATCTTATTGATCAACATAGCGGTAGCCTCTGCGCAAACCGACACCACATTCCGCAAAACGGGATTCACATTCGGCGCATTGCCCGCCATTGCTTACGACAACGACCTCGGATTTGAGTACGGCGTGCTCACCAACCTCTATTGGTACGGCGACGGTAGCACATATCCCCGCTACAACCATTCGCTCTACATCGAATGTAGCCGCTATGTGGCAGGTACGTCGCTACTTAGGGCATATTACGACACCCACAAACTCATTCCGGGATTCCGCACCACAGCCGACCTCACCCGTTTCAACGACATCGCTTGCGATTTCAGCGGATTCAACGGCGCGGAAACTTATTACCGCCGCTCGCTAACCGATGAAGATTCAGACGATTATCTATCAACCATTTTCTACGCACACAAGCGCGATATGCGCCGTGCTATGCTCAACATCCGCAGCGAACAGTTCGGCAAATGGTTTTGGCAGGCGGGATTCACCCTTTTTGATATGCGCATAGGCAAGGTTCAAAAAGACAAACTCCGTCACGAAGTACCTGATATTCCCACAGTTTACGACAAATATGTGGAGTGGAACATCATTGGCGAAAAAGAAGCCGACGGCGGCGTGGACACATATCTGCGTTTGGGCGGAGGCATCGACACTCGCGACAACGAAGCCTTTGCTACTCAGGGAGTTTGGACAGAGGTTCTTTTGGCAGCCGCTCCTTCGTTCCTATCATCCGACGACAACAATTGGGGACGCTTCACAGTATACCACCGTCAGTATTTCAACCTTCACAACCGTCGCACCGTTTTAGCATACCGCTTAGGATGGCAGCACAAGATTTGGGGCGATATTCCCTTCTACCTCCTACCCCATTGGAACACAGGCGTTCTCGGCGCGGCTACATCGCAAGGCATAGGCGGCGGCAAAACTATGCGCGGAGTGGTTAGAAACCGTATCGTTGGCGACGGTAGTGTAATGGCTAACATAGAGTTACGCCAAATTATTTACAGTTTTATGCTCGCGGGACAGAATTTCTCTATCGGCACAAACCTTTTTACCGATATGGGAATGGTAACGCAATTGCACGATGTAGATAAATCGTTGGTACCGAGCGCAGAACACGACCTCTATTTCACCAACGATAAAGAGACACTCCACACAAGCGTAGGCATAGGACTCAAAATTGCGATGAACTCCAATTTCGTGCTCTCTGCCGATTGGGGCAAGGCGTTGAGCAAAAACGACGGCACATCAGGTTTTTATGTGCTGATGAACTACCTTTTTTAAATAGTAATTTGCGAGGAAAAACATTTTTTGCAATAAAAAAATCATTATATTTGCCGAAAAGAAAAAAGCAAGTATTATGAACACAAAAAAAGGTCGAATTCTCGTAGTTGACGACAACGCAGGCATACGTTCCACGCTAAAAATATTGCTCCCAGCGCATTTTGAGAAGGTGGAGGCTATCCCCTCCCCTGCCACGCTCATTTCGCAGTTAGAAAAATTCAAGCCTCACGTGGTGCTGTTGGATATGAATTTCAATACCAACATCAACACCGGAAACGAAGGTCTGTTTTGGATTGGCGAAATCAAAAAAGCCGCTCCAAAAACCGAGGTAGTGCTGTTTACAGCCTACGCTGACGTGCAATTGGCAGTGGAAGGAATGAAAAAAGGCGCATTCGACTTTGTGGTAAAACCTTGGGAAAACGCTAAATTTATTGCAACACTATCGGCAGCACGCGACAAAGCGTTAGACCAAGAGAATCCAACTATCTCAACATCAACCAAATCCGAAAAATCATCGGGAATGTTTTGGGGAACGTCTCCTCAAATGGAAAACATCCGCCGAAATATCGAAAAAATTGCGCCCACCGATGCCACAGTGCTTATCACAGGCGAAAATGGTACAGGTAAAGACGTATTAGCCAACGAGATACATAAACTTTCGGCTCGCAACGGTAAAAAAATGATAGCCGTTGACGCCGGCGCTCTCACCGAAACTCTTTTTGAATCAGAACTTTTCGGTCACGTTAAAGGCGCATTTACAGACGCAAAGGCCGATCACGAAGGCAAATTTGAACTTGCTTCGGGTTCAACGCTGTTTTTAGACGAAATAGGTAACATTCCGCTGCATCTTCAAGCCAAACTTTTGCGTGCAATTCAAAACCGCAAAATTACCAAAGTGGGTGATTCTAAGGAGATTCCAGTAGATATACGTCTGATTTGCGCCACAAATATGAATTTAGAAAAACTTGTTTCAGACGGCACTTTCCGCGAAGACCTTTATTACCGCATCAACACGGTACACTTACAATTACCCCCACTGAGAGAACGTCCAGATGATATTCTGCCGCTTTCTGAACGGTTTATTGCAAGTTTCAACACCAAATATCACCGTCACGTAAAAGGCATTGCTCCCGACGCCGTACTTACATTGCGCAAATATCCTTGGCAGGGCAATATACGCGAATTGCAAAATGTGATAGAAAAGGCTGTTATCCTTTCCGATGGCGACACGCTCAAAACCGCTGATTTTCAGTTAAATCGTGCGGCAATGCAAGACGCCGCTACATCTGCTCCCGCTCCCGAAAATTTGGAATCTGCCGAAAAACAGGTTATACAAAACGCTATGACAAAATTTGGCGGCAATCTTTCGATGGTTGCCAAATCGCTGAATATCAGTCGCCCAACGCTTTATAGTAAACTTAAAAAATATGGTATTTAATGCATAATGCATAATTCATAATGCATAATTCATAATGCATAATTCATAATTAGAGAGACTAATTCGTAATTGATTTGGAATTAATTATTTACATAGTAATTGCTTTAATAGTTGGAGCGGGCATAGGAGGATTTATAACCTTCCGCAGGGCTGCTACCAAGGTTAATTTTCTGATGGATGCGATGGAAGACGGCGAGATGAATTTCCGTTTTAAGGAGACAAACCGCCTCAACAAAGCCCTCAACCGTCAGAAAACTATCCTTGAAAAGCACCGTCAGGAAAACGAGGCAGAATCGTGGTCGAAACTTATCCGCGTGCTCACTCACGAGATTATGAACACCGTTACGCCTATTGCCGCCCTCAGCGAAAGTCTTGCACAAGACGACACTCTCGACACCAAGGCAGGTTTGGAAACCATTGCTCAATCGTCGCGCGATTTGATAAACTTTGTAAATTCGTATCGAAGTCTATCAAAAATTGCAAAGCCAGTAAAGCGTCCCATAATGGTAGACGAACTGATAGCCAAGGTGATAGAACTAACATCAACCGAAACCGAACAGCACGGCGCACGCTGCACCTACCGCGCACTTTCGCCCGACATTCTTCTTTATGCCGACGAGGGACAGATTTCGCAGATACTTATCAACCTGATTAAAAACGCTTTCCAAGCCGAATCCACATTGATAGAAATTACCGCCGAAATTTCTCCAAAAGAAGAAATTCTAATAAAAATATCCGACGACGGTGTACCCATCAGTCACGAGAGCAAAGAACAAATCTTTATACCCTTTTACACCACCAAAGCAGGCGGTTCGGGCATTGGTTTGAGTCTCTCGCGACAAATAATGCGACTCCACAATGGCACATTAGACCTCTTGCAAAGCGACAATCAGAGAACTACGTTTATGATGAAGTTTAATTAAATCGAACTCCAATTAAACGGAATGGCATAATTAAGAGTGAGCATTCCGTGTTTTGTGGTGAAGCCGTGGTAGGGTTTGGTGCCGTTGGGGGCGGTGAAGTCCTGATTAAAATAATTGAAGTAATCGTGCTCGTAACGTATCGTAAAATCAATATAGCGACCGGCAGAGACTCCTATGCCATAAATACCCGTAAAACCATTGTTGTAACATTTTCGGTCTCGATATTCACCATTGCCAGCAAAGGTAAAATTCCTCCTTGCGCCAATTTCAAGAACCAAAGGTAGCGATCTGCCAAAATAAAACGACATACAAACCTCAGGCGAAAACGAATGACGTTTAAAGTTTATATATGAACTATTTTGGGGAAGAAGCGCATACCAGCCTTGCTTTTCGTAATTAAGCGCAAAAGCCACGGTAAAAGGGGCTGTGGTATAATAAATAATAAAACCAGCAGAAAAATTTCTCATCTTCCAATCCCAAAATTTTATATCCGCAGCACCATCTGGTGTGTTGATTTCTTGAATAACGTTAAATTTAGGTATTATGAGCATAAAATTATAAAATTCCAAATATCCAGAAATAGGTGCAGCAACCATTCCAATAGGCGAATTTGTGGTAGCAATCACAGATGTAAAATGAAACGCCTGAGCAAAACTATTGCTAACCAACAGAAACACAGAATATAATATCAGAATAGCACGTTTCATATTTTGGTCATTCTTCGGTTTCGTAATCACCATAGAGCAAATCATCGTAGGGATAACGCTCGGTGTGAATGCGGCGGGCTTCTACGTAAACACGCTCTTTCAGTAATTCAAAATTATCCTTGGTTTTAGCTGATACAAAGATACATTCGGCTTCTTTGGAATATTTCATACGGATATAATCCTGCATTTCGGCAAGAGGATAGTTCGCCAAAGTTTTTTCGGTGAGGTCGTCGGCATCTTTGGCTATGTAGTTGTAATTGTCGCACTTATTGAAAACCAAGAACTTGAATTTTTTATCATTGCAAATTTGGTCGAGTGTTTCGTTAACGGTTTGCAACTGCTCCTCAAAATTAGGATGCGATATATCGCAGACAATCAATAGAATATCAGCCTCACGAACCTCGTCCAAAGTGCTCTTAAACGATTCTAAAAGGTTTTTGGGAAGTTTACGTATAAAGCCAACGGTGTCGCCAAGTAGAAATGGCAGATTTTTTACCACAACCTTGCGCACAGTGGTGTCTAAGGTGGCAAAAAGTTTGTTTTCGGCAAGCACATCGCTCTTAGCCCAAAGGTTCATAAGAGTAGATTTGCCCACGTTGGTATAGCCCACAAGAGCCACACGGACAAGTTTTCCACGGTTTTGACGCTGAACATTCTTTTGGTTGTCGATTTTGCGGAGTTCCTCTTTGAGACGAGTTATGCGATCGCGGACAATACGGCGGTCAGTTTCAATCTCCTTTTCGCCCGGACCACGCATTCCGATACCGCCTTTCTGACGTTCGAGGTGGGTCCACATACCTGCAAGACGCGGCAAAAGATATTGATATTGAGCAAGTTCTACCTGAGTTTTTGAATGAGCAGTTTTGGCGTGTTTGGCAAAAATATCGAGAATAAGGTTGGCACGGTCGATAATCTTGCATTTAAGTATCTGTGAAATGTTTTTGTACTGCGCTGGCGAAAGTTCATCGTCGAAAATAGCGGCATCAATCTCGTTGGTCTCAATATAGTCGGCAATCTCTTTCATCTTGCCTTCACCCAAGTAGATACGCGGATTAGGGTATTCAACCGACTGGGTAAAACGGCGAACGCAAACCACCTCGGCAGTTTTGGCAAGAAATTCAAGTTCGTCTAAATATTCTGCGGATTTTTGGGGCGTAATCTTCTGAGTGATAACGCCAATCATCACAGCACGCTCTTGCGGTTTTTCGGTAATATATTCGTGGTTACTCATTGTATTTGAAGTGTGTCGGGTGAAAAATATTTAAGTGCGGCGGAAATATCCGTATCGTACACATTTTTAGTTATATACATATCACATTCGCGATTCCACATAGAGTAAATGTAGGCGCGAATAGAATTTTCAATTTTGTCGGAATAAGGCTGAAAATCCTTAACCGTCTGTGTTATACCACAATACTGGGCGTAAGCGGCAAACTTATTAAGCAAATCAGGTTGAGCAAAAATTGCATCCAACATAGTTTCGCAAGTGATGGTATCGTTGTAAAAACGATTGAATTGTGAGGCGGCAAATCTACCTGTAATATTCTCAGATTCAATATTATACACCACACCAGAAACATTATCGGGATTAATTGGCACAAACACATCGGGCATAATTCCGCCACCACCATAAACCGTTTTGCCACCGGGAGTTGTGAATTTAAGACTGTCAGCAAAGGTAATAGCATCGGCACTGTCGAGTTCGCCATTTTTTGCACGATTTTTCATATCGTTTTTATAATCGTCGTAAGGTTTTTGAATACAGCGACCAGTGGGAGTATAATAACGCGCAATGGTAATGCGAATTACAGAACCATCGGAAAGTTCCACAGGCTCTTGTACAAGACCCTTGCCGTAGGTTCGGCGACCTACCACAGCAGCGCGGTCGTTATCCTGAAAAGCACCAGAAAGAATTTCGGAAGCAGAGGCAGAATATGAATCCACAACTATCACTAAATTAATATCTTGCATAGTTCCAGAACCGTCGGCGTTGTATTCGTTGAGAATTCCGTTGTGATTTTGAGTGTACACAATCTTTTCGCCATCTTTTAAAAACTCGTTAGCAATCTTTACAGCGGTGCGGATATAGCCGCCAGAATTACTTCTTAGGTCAATAACTAAATTCTTCATACCTAAAAGTTTAAGCGAATCTATTTTAACCATTAGTTCATCGTAAGTATTGGCAGCAAACGACGAAATAGCCACGTAAGCCGTAGCCGAATCTGCCATATATCCTCCGTGAACACTGTAAAGCGGTATATCATTGCGCGTTACATCAAAATACAACAACGAATCCACAGTACTACGCAAAACGCCAATCTTTACGCTTGTTCCTTTTTCGCCTTTTAGATTATTGGAAATCAAGTTTTTAACATCGGTAACTCCGGCGTATAAAGAATCGTTTACCGAAATAAGTTTGTCGCCCGGAATCACGCCAGCAGTTTGCGCAGGACCACCATAAACCACGTTGGTAACAATTGCTGTATCATTAAAAACAGCGTATTCAATGCCCACGCCGCAAAAATGCCCTACAAGATGTTGTTCACTTTCGGTGCGTTTATTAGCAGGAACATAAGTGCTATGGGGGTCTAACAAACTGAGTATCTGTGGAATAATCTTTTCTGAAATATAATCGATATTCACCTCGTCAACATATTTTTTGTCAACGAGATTAACCACCGACTGAATTTTGCTAACCCTTCCGTTGAAAAACGAGAAACTAAAATCACTTCCTTCCGAACGAAAAAGATAACGTCCTGCGAGCAAGCCAGTTAAAAAAATGGCGAAAACAATAAAAGGAGTATATTTGTTATTGTTCATATTCAGGGTGATCGGGGTCAATAAAAACGGTTTCGATTCCGGCGCGTTCCAAAAGTTTTAGTCCGTCTTCAAGACGGTATTTCTCGCTGTAAACCACTCGCTTAATGCCGCTTTGGATAATGAGTTTGGCACATTCCAAACACGGCGAGGCGGTAACGTAGAGCGTGGCGTTGAGACTGTTGTTGTTGCTTTTTGCCACCTTGGTAATGGCATTAGCCTCAGCGTGAAGCACATACGGCTTGGTTGTACCGTCGTCGAGTTCGCATACATTCTCAAATCCCGAAGGAGTGCCATTGTAGCCGTCGGAAATTATCATTTTGTCTTTTACAATTAACGCGCCCACTTTGCGACGCTCACAATACGAGTTTTCTGCCCAAATACGAGCCATTCGCAAATAACGGCAATCGAGCGCATACTGTTTATGATTGATTTCCATAATGTTAGTATCCCGGATTAATAAAAACTTCGGTTCTGCGGTTTTTCTTTTTGTTGGCGTCGTTGGTGTTAGTAGCAAGCGGACTGTACATTCCTTTGCCTGAGGCGGTGTAAGCCGAGCCGGGGAGTGTGCTGTTTTCGGCAAAAGCGGTAACAGTGGCGGCGGCTTTGCGTGCACTTTGGTCTAATAGGCTCTTAGCCTGACCGTTACTGTCGGTATGCGAAACCACAGTAACAGTGCAGTTTTCGGTAGACGAAAGCAATATCGAAAGTTTCTTAATTACCGCTAAACCTTTGGTAGAAAGTTCGTTAGTGCCCGATTTAAACAAAAAATCATTACTAAAAGTAATAAGAATAACGCCAGCCTTAATTTCGGCGTATGCCTCCGATTGGTTAAGACCTTCGAGAGCACGTTTTGAAGTGGTAAGGTAATTATCCAACTTGCGCATCCGAGTGTCGGAAATATTGCGTGCGCTATCTTGACTAACGGCTTGAATATTAAGAATATTCATAAGACTATCTACTGCGCGGCTTTTGGTTGCAAGTTTGTCGCGTTCCGCCTTGTAATCGTTGATAGTTTGCACAAGGTTCTGATTTAAAGAGACTTTATCAGCGGTCAACTGATTATTGGCACGATTAAGACTATCTAACCGCAAATCTTTGGCAGAATTACTGTTTTTCAGATAGTTAGTATTAGAATTAAATCCGGCAACAGTTTTATCAAAAACCTTGTTGAGCGAATCGAGCGAATGTTTGCCACGAGCAACCGCCTCTTGGTATTTTTTCTTGCTTACACACGACGGCATAATCATCAACGCCGCCGAAAGTGCTATAAATGAAGATATTAATATACGTTTCATCAATTTTATAATTATGTTTTAATTCTCAAAATTACGCATTTTGCACGACAAAACATACACTGTAAACATTTTTTAACAAAATATTTCTTCGGTAATACGTCGCAAATAGTTAATTTTGGGGTATAATTAAAAAAGTGAAAAGATGAAAAAAATCAGATTAATCCTTTGCGCCGCACTGATGCTATTAAGTATCAATGCGTTGCCACAAACCATAATAGAAGGCTTAGTAAAAGACGCAAAATCGGGCGAGGCAATTCCCTTTGTAAATATCGCTCTCGTGGGCGAAACCATCGGCACCATCAGCGACGAAAACGGCGAGTTTAAACTCTCGATTGCAAACACCGCACTTAGCAAAAATCTTGCATTTTCGTCGGTTGGGTACACAGCCAAAACATTAAAGATTAGCGACTTAGTTAACCAACGAAACGAAATATCTCTCGACCCCGCCGACATCAAAATCGAAGAAGTGGTTGTAACCGACAAAAGCGAGGCTGGCAAAAAACTTCTCCGCAGCGCATTACAAAAGTTAGAAACCAACTTTATTCATCAACCATACAGTTACTTAGGCACTTACACCAGCACAGTAAAAAAAGGTTCAAAAGAAAACGTTACCACAATGCGTTTTACAGCATACGACAGCGAGGGATACGTCAACAATCCCGTGCAAACTGCGTATCAGGCTCTAAATTACAAGATTACACAATGCGACCGCAATTTTAAAGTAAACGATTACGACGGCGGCACTATCCGTTTCGACATTGCAAATGGCTTTGACGTAATGCGTTACAAACTAAATTTTATCAACGAAGAGCATTTTTCAGATTTCGACTACCGCATAAAGCAAGACGGCGGCGATGCCAACACAGCATTAATTGAGTTCACCTGCAACAATCTTAACCTTCTGAGTACAGGCGCATTAAACCCGAAAAAATATACAGGCACAATACTCGTAGACAAAACCACATTCGACGTAAAATCTTGCTCTTACACCTTAATAGTTAGCAACTTTACACCACACTCATTGTCGATGGAATCTGCCGAGCCAAACAATGCCGAAATCACCGCAACCGTTGAGTATCAAAAAAATAACAATTACACATCGCTCAAAGCCGTTACCTCGCAAATCAAAGTAAATCAGGGCGGTAACGAAACCGTCTACACCGATAAAATCAACGTTGAAAGCGCCAACTACAAAATTCCCACCAAGGTAGACGGCAAAGTTTTTTATGTTAGATAAGAATTTTTGAGTAATTTTGCGGCAAATAAATAGGTAACCGAAATGTCAAAAATAGAGAAATCGTTTGCAGAAAAACTCCGCATCCGCCACGCCTACAACAAGCGCACAGGGCTCTATAAGTTTATGGGGCAAATCGTAATTAAACTTTTAGTAATAATTGCAATAATAGTAGGTATTGTATTATTGCTCAATCATTTCTTCAATCTGTCACAAATTATCGAAGACTATATTTTTAGTCACGATACGCCAGGCGTACTCACGCTATTTCTTATTTCAGAAACGGTGCTTGGATGGATTCCGCCCGACCTATTTATTATGTGGAGCGACAAGTTTAACGCGCCGCTTCTATGGCTCACAATTCTTGGCACAATATCGTATGTAGGTGGAATGAACGCCTATTTTATCGGCAAGATAGCATTAAAGTTTCCACGCTTTCGCCGTTGGCTCGAAAACCGCAATGCAGTGTTTTTTGAGCGCATACGCAAATGGGGCGGCATAATAATAATCCTTGCCGCACTCTTTCCGTTGCCCTTTGCCACCACCACCTTAGCCGCCGGAATGGTAAAATATCCTCTAAAACAAACACTTATCTTCGGCTTATCGAGGTACATAAGATTTTACCTCTATGGGGCTATGATATTTTTTGGAATGGATCAGTTGTTGTAGGATTTTAATTATATCCCGCCAAAACAGCATCAAATTACCCTGTTTTGGCGGGATATAAATTTAGAAAAATAAACTAAATACCTGATTATAAGAACAAATCATCTAATTTCAAATCACCACAAACTATCGAAAAATTTTGAGGATTGCGAACACCATAGGTAGTGATAAAAACTGTGTTTACGGCGTATTTTGTTTTAGTTTCTTCGATAAACAAAGATTCTCGGTCGCGAAGATGATTTTCATAATCACTGGTTATTACATACTTATTTTTAGAGAATTTTATTTCGCAAAGATTGATAGTACGATCGGAACGTTCAATCACAAGGTCGATTTGAGCATCACGGTTTTTGCTACGCCAAGTGCCTGTGGATGTAAGAATACCTTCTATTCCCAAAGCACGTTTAATTTGTTCGGTATGCATCAGGCAGATAGTTTCAAACGTAAATCCCTGCCAAGCGGCAATAGAAGGCTTATCAAAAATTTTTTGCCAATAGTTAGATGGTTGGGCAGACTTGTTATAAATAAATTTGAAATAAAAAAGCGTGTACAAGTCGCACACTTTGTAAATACGATTTTTAAATCCACCGTTAAACTTGTCGAACCCCTGAATAAAGTCGCAACGTTCGAGGTTTTCAAGAATTTTTGTCAATTCTGAGCCGCCAAAACCTGCCAATTCGGCTAATTCACTTCGAGTAAAGCCTTCCTGCCTTTGAATCAGAACCTTAATAACATTGATATAGCGGTCGTACTTATTAAAAAGGGTGGCAAAAAGTTGTTCAAATTCGGTGCGGAGAACAGCATTTTTAGAGGAGAAAAATAGCCTGTCAATATTTTGGGCGAGACTTTGGCTATTATCCAAAAGGCTATAATAAAACGGAACTCCACCCATAACCATATAACACTGAGCCACTTGATAAATATCCCATTTGCAGCCGTTGGCAATGAGATATTGGCGCGATTCTGCCAAGGTAAAGGGACGAAGATAAATTTGCATAGTAACTCGGTTGTAAAGTCCGCCTTGATTTTTGATAATGTTATCAATAATCCACGAAGTAGACGAACCACACACTATGAGCATTATGTCATCACGGAGCGATGCCCACGAGTTCCAAAATTTTTCTAACGCAGGTACAAAATCTGAACGACGTGTATCAATCCACGGCATTTCGTCGATAAATACAATTTTCTTAGACTTGCTCCGCTTTTTACTCAAAAGCACTTGCAACTGATTAAAAGCCTCGTTCCACGAATCAAGTTTAATTTTAAACTTGCTTCCGCCATATTTTTGAAGGGCTACGGCAAAGTCGTCCAACTGAGGCTGTCGTTTATAATTGTGCAAACCTGTAAAAAAGAAGTCGAATTTGTCGTGAAAAAAACTGCGGATTAAGAAAGTTTTACCAATTCGTCTACGTCCATAAACAACAACAAATTCGCTACGATTGCTAAGTTGGCAACGTTCAAGTTCTGACATTTCTCTCTGTCTTCCAATTAGTTGTATCATAATATTAAAATTTATATATCGCCAAAACAGTGCAAATATATACAGTTTTGGCGGAATAAAAAAATTATATTCCGCCAAAACAGCATCAAATTACCCTGTTTTGGCGATATATAAATACACAAAAAATGGGTTAATTGATTGATTTAAATTCAATTAACCCATTTTTATATTGCAGATAAATTTTATCAAAAATATGCTACTTCACTTCGCAGCCATTTTCGATTTCGGCGTCGGGGGCGCAAAGGTGGTAGCCTCCGTCGGCAGCAACGGCGCAGAGAATCATTCCTTGACTTTCAATGCCTTTGATTTTGCGGGGTTCAAGGTTTACTATCATCAGTATCTTAGTGCCGATGATTTTTTCAGGGTCGTAATGCTCGGCTATGCCCGAAACCAAAGTGCGGGTGTCGATACCGGTGTCGACAGTGAGTTTGAGCAACTTGGTGGTTTTGGCTACCTTTTCGGCGGCAATGATGGTGGCGGTGCGGATGTCAGCCTTGGTAAAGTCGTCGAAAGAGATATTCGGTTTTTGCGGAGCGGGCTTGAAGGCAGATTTTTGGTTTGCCAACTTTGTGGCGTTGAGTTTGTCTACCTGAGCCTGCACAACCTCGTCGGTGATAGGTTCAAAAAGGAGCGCGCTCTTGTTGAGTTTGTGACCCGGAGCAATAAGTTCGCCCTTGCCGATTTCGTCCCAAGCCACAATTTTGTCGAGGTTGAGGAACTCAATCAACTTAGAACTTGTGTGAGGAAGAAATGGTTCTAACACAGTGGCAATAGCGGTGGTGATTTGAAGGTTTACGTAAAGGATGGTCTTTACGCGTTCCATATCGGTTTTTGCTACCTTCCACGGCTCTTGCTCGGTGATGTATTTATTGCCAAGGCGACCGAGACCCATAGCGTTGTTCAAAGCCTCGCGGAAGCGGTAAGCCTCGATACTGTTTTCGGTGTCGGCTTTGATTGTGGCAATCTGAGCGAGGGTGTTTTTGTCGTTTTCGGTAAGTTCGCCCGGTTGAGGAACAATGTTGTCGAAATATTTGGCAGTGAGCACCAAAGAACGGTTAACAAAGTTGCCAAGCACAGCCACAAGTTCGCTATTGTTGCGCTGTTGAAAATCTTTCCAAGTAAAATCGTTGTCCTTGGTTTCGGGAGCGTTAGCCGTTAACACATAGCGGAGTACGTCTTGTTTGCCAGGGAAATCCTCGTTGTATTCGTGAAGCCAAACAGCCCAATTTCGCGAAGTGGAAATCTTGTCGTTTTCGAGATTGAGAAACTCGTTGGCAGGAACATTGTCGGGGAGAATGTAAGTACCTTCGGCATTGAGAATTGCGGGGAACACAATGCAGTGGAAAACAATATTGTCCTTGCCGATAAAGTGAACGAGTTTGGTATCGGGCGATTTCCAATATTTTTCCCAATCTTTGGTAAGTTGCTTTGTAAAAGAGATATAGCCGATAGGCGCATCAAACCAAACGTATAGCACCTTACCCTCGCCGCCTTCTACGGGAACGGGAATACCCCAATCGAGGTCGCGGCTTACGGCACGGGGTTGAAGACCTTGGTCGAGCCAACTCTTGCACTGTCCGTACACGTTTACTTTCCAATTCTTATGGTCTTGGAGAATCCATTTTTCAAGAAACTGCTGATATTTGTCGAGAGGCATATACCAATGCTTTGTCTCTTTGAGCACAGGTTGGCTGCCCGAGATAGTGCTGCGGGGGTTCACAAGGTCGGTAGGGTCGAGCGATGTGCCGCATTTTTCGCATTGGTCGCCATAAGCGTCGGGATTGCCGCAGTGTGGACAGGTGCCCATAATATAGCGGTCGGCAAGAAACTGATGAGCCTCCTCGTCGTAATATTGCTTGGTGGTTTTTTCTACAAAAATGCCTTTGTTGTAGAGGGTTTTGAAAATTTCTTGTGAGGTTTCGGTGTGCACGTCGCAACTTGTGCGCGAATATATGTCGAAACTTATTCCAAAATCCTCGAAAGCCTTTTTATTGAGTTCGTGATATTTGTCGATAATTGCCTTGGGAGTAGTACCCTCTTTACGGGCGCGCATAGTGATAGCCACACCGTGTTCGTCGCTTCCGCAAACGTGAATAACATCGCGTCCACGCTGACGTTGGTATCTTACGTAAATATCTGAGGGAATGTAAACTCCCGCCATATGTCCAATGTGTATAGGACCGTTGGCGTATGGCAACGCCGATGTAACGAGTATCCTTTTATATTCTTTGTTTTCTGCCATATTGAATTGTATTTTATCGTAATTCTGTTTGAGCCGCAAAGATACATTTTTTTTAGATTAAAAAATTGTTTGCAATAATATTTATTTGACTTACTTTTGCAAAAAATAAAACAGAAAAAAAATGGACAATCTTGACTCCAACAATTATTGTGTGATAATGGCAGGCGGAATCGGAAGCCGTTTTTGGCCCCGCAGCCGCACCAATTATCCCAAACAGTTTTTAGACATACTCGGCACAGGCCGCACGCTTATACAGCAAACTTGGGACAGATTTTTAAAAATCTGCCGTCCCGAAAATATTTTTGTAGTAACAGGCGAAATTTACGAAGACCTTGTAAAAGAGCAACTTCCCGACATTCGTAAGGAGAACATTCTTCTTGAACCGCTCCGCCGCAACACCGCGCCCTGCATTGCCTACGCGTGCTACAAAATTATGGACATCAACCCCGATGCCAACATTGTGGTTTCGCCAAGCGACCATTTTATCGGCGACCAAACCCAATTTGTAGACACTATTAATATAGGATTGAATTTTACCAAAAAATCCGACTGCCTGCTTACCCTCGGCATAATGCCCACACGTCCCGAAACAGGCTACGGATATATTCAAATAGATGTGGCTGCCGACGAGGCGCTTTCTACCCAAAAAGAGGTTCTCAAAGTAAAAACCTTTACCGAAAAGCCTGAATTAGAGATGGCTAAGGTGTTTTTGGAGAGCAGAGAGTTTTATTGGAACTCAGGTATCTTTATTTGGAACGTAAAGAGCATAGTGCTTGCATTTCAGCAACTTTTGCCCGAAATCGACACAATGTTCAACAGCGGATTCGGCATCTACAACACACCGCAAGAACGCGACTTTATCAACCGAATATATCCCGAATGTACGTCAATATCAATTGATTACGGCATTATGGAAAATTACCCCAACGTATATGTTATCCCTGCCAAGTTTCTTTGGAGCGACCTCGGCACTTGGGGCTCGCTCTACGAAAACTCAAAACGCGACCGCGACGGCAATGTGTCGGTGGGCAAAAACATCTTTGTGCGCAACTCGTCGGGATGTATCGTTAGCAGCAGCGACGCCAAAATTATGGTTATCGACGGTCTAAAAGATTATATCGTGGCAGAGAGCGACGGAATGATACTCATAATGCCCCTCAAAGACGAACAAAACATCAAACAGGTGGTAAACGAGGTAAAAATCTCGTTGGGCGATGATTTTGTTTAGAAAAATTAATTTTTTTGAATAGCAAATTAAATGTATTTTTGCCGCAACTTTTTATATATTAACTATTAATTATGCAAGAGAACAATATTACCTCAGGAAACACCTCATCTAACAAGGTAATGATGTGGGTGGCAATTGCAGAAGCGGTTGTGATTATCGCTCTGTTAATCAATATGTACAGCACCAAACAGCACACCAACGAACTCATCAATCAGATAGAGGCTGGTGTGGTAGAAAAAGACTCTCTCAACCACGAGATGGAACTCATCGTTAAGAGTTACGACGAACTGAAAATCAACAACGACACTCTCAGCGCACAACTTGAACAAAACCGCGCCGAAGTGGTTCAGTTGATGGAACAGTTGAAAAAGACCAAAGCCGCCAACCGCGACAGTCTTAAAAAGTACAAGGCTCAGATTGAAACAATGCGCTCTATTATGCGTAGTTTTGTGGTTCAAATCGACAGTCTTAACACTAAAAATCAAGAACTTATTGCCGAAAACGACCGCTTAACAGGCAAACTCGACAACGCCACTCGCGAAAACCGCAAACTCACTGGCGAAAAAGACTCTCTGCAAGGTCGTGTAAAACAGGCAGAAACCCTCAAAGCCGTGGGCATAAAACTCACCGCCCTCAACGACCGCGACAAGGAGACCAACCGTGTGCTCAAAGCGCAAAAATTTGTAATCAACTTTACCATAGCCGAAAACGAGATGACAGCCAAGGGCAGCCGCGACATCTACATCCGCCTTGCCAAACCCAACGGCGACATTTTGATGAACGAGTCGTCGAGTTTCTTCAACTATCAAGGCAAAGAGATTGCATATTCTGCCAAAAAATCGGTTAACTACGACGGCAAGGCACAGTCTGCCACAGTTTACGTAATTTCGCGCGAGGTACTCAACCCGGGCGAATACTCAGCCGATATTTTTATGGACGGCAGAAAAATTGGCACAGGTATCTCAAACCTCGACTAACATTATTTAATAATAACAACTGATATGTGGGATTCGATAGCAAAATTTATTCTCAAAAACAAAGTATGGGTGCTAACGGTAATAGGAATAGTTACCGTGTTTATGGCATTTCAAATGAAGGGACTTCGAATGAAATACGCCTACACGCCCCTTATGAGCGAGAGAGACAGTGTTTATCTTAACTATTTGGAATTTAAGGAGATGTTTGGCGAAGACGCCACCCTTTCGGTGGTAGCCTTTGAAGACCCCGATTTTGTGCAATTAGACAAGTATCGCGGACTAATCACACTTTGCGACAGCCTCAAAACTGTTACAGGTGTTGACGGTGTGCTTGCCTACAACAATGCCGTTACCGTGGAAAAAGACACCGCCGAAAAGAAGTTTAAGATACGCAAGATTTTTGCCGAAGAACCACAAACACAACAGCAGTTAGACAGTATGTTTGCCGAAGTAAAGCGTTTTGGTTTTTACGAACAGATGCTCTACAACGGCGATTCGTGCTACGTGCTTGCCATCACCTGCGACCCCGAAATCGTAAACACCAAGCAACGCGCCGAACTTATCACAGGCATCGAAAAATATGTTGACGCATATTCTGCCAAGTATAATATAAAGGTGCGTTATTCTGGCTTGCCCTACACCCGCGAGCGAATGATGACAATGGTGCGCGACGAGTTGATAATTTTCGCCATTCTGTCGCTCATTATTGTGGCAATCATCTTTATGGTATTTTTCCGCACGGTAAAAACCACACTGTTTGCCATCTTGATTGTGGGTACAGGCGTAGTGTGGACATTGGCAACAATGGCTATGATAGGCTACGAACTCACAATGCTTTCGGGTATGTTGCCGCCGCTGCTGATAGTGATAGGCATTCCAAACACGATATACCTGCTCAACAAATATCACGTGGAATACCGCGACCATCAAGACCGCGAACTTGCCCTCCACCGCGTAATTGCCCACGTGGGCAAGGCTACATTCCTCACCAACCTCACCACAGCAATTGGTTTCTGCACATTCCTCTTTACGGGCAACAATATGCTTATGGAGTTTGGACTTGTGGCAACGATTGGCATTATCATAATGTTCTGTCTGTCGGTATGTATGGTTCCCACAATATTCAGTTACCTTGCACCGCCAGACGAACGTCAAACCAAACACGTTGATGGTAAAGTAGTTAACAAGATTATTGATAAATTTGTAAACATTGTAGAAAACCATCGCAAGGCAGTATACTTGGGCACATTAATAGTAATAGGTCTTGCCGCTTGGGGATTAAGTCTCTTAAAGAACGAGAGTTACATAGTAGACGACCTTCCACAGGAAAACCGAATCTACGCCGACCTCAAATATTTTGAAAGAGAAATCGGCGGCATAATGCCCTTTGAAATCAGCATCGACACCAAAAAGAAGAAAGGTCTTTTCAATATGGACGTTATGAAAAAAATTGAAAAGATTGAAGATTCGTGCCGCTATTTCAACTGCGTATCTAAGGCAATGTCGATGGCAGACGCTCTAAAAATCATCAAACGAGCATATTACAACGGCAACAACGATTTTTACTCTATTCCTTCAAAAACCGAACTCGCATTCATAGCCGACTACCTAAAAGGCAATATGAGCGACGCTTCGGCAATTAGCGCAATGGGCAAAATGACCGACAGCCTTTACTCAGCAGCACGTATACAAATGCGTATCAGCGACGTAGGCACCTCTCGTATGATGATTGTGGCTGACAGTATTCAAAAAATTGTTGACTATTATTTCCCACAAGAAAAATACAAAACCAACCTCACAGGTTCGAGCCTGATATTTACCAAAGGTTCGCTCAAACTCGTTGACAACCTTGTGCAGAGCCTTGCATTGGCAATTCTGCTGATTTCGCTCTGTATGGTTTGGCTCTTTACCTCGTGGAAAATGGTGTTTATCTCTATCATTCCCAACTTTATACCGCTTTTGGTAACGGCTGCGCTGATGGGATTCTTCGACATTCGACTAAAATCATCAACCATACTTGTATTCAACATTGCATTTGGAATATCTGTGGACAATGCTATCCACTTCTTCACCAAGTTGAAACACGACCTCGGCACCACCGGCGGCGATATGCACAAATCGATAATCGGCTCAATGCGCGAAACCGGCGTAAGCATTATCTATTCCGACCTGATACTTTTCTGCGGATTTATGATGTTTTTTGCATCGCAGTTTGGCGGCACACAGGCATTGGGACTTTTGGTAGGCTTAACTCTCTTTGTAGCAATGTTTACCAACTTGATTCTCCTGCCCTCGATGCTAATGAGTTTCAAAAACCGTTTTAATTTTGCACCTAAAAAAGAAAAAGCCTGCAACTGCGGCTGCTCTGATTAAACAACACATTGATAATGAAAACATTTGAAGATTTAAGGCATTTGGTAGAAGACGAATTTAACAACCTTGATCTGCCAAAACAACCTAACAACCTCTATGCACCTATAAAATACGCACTTACACAGGGAGGCAAGCGTATGCGTCCCGTTCTCACGCTTATGGCGTGCAATATATTCAGCGACAATATCGAACCTGCCATCAAACCCGCATTAGGATTGGAGATTTTTCACAATTTCACCCTTCTGCACGACGACATAATGGATTGCAGCGACCTTCGCCGCGGACATCCCACAGTACACTCTAAGTGGAACAACAATATTGCAATACTCGCCGGCGACGCAATGGCGTTTGTAGCAATGCAATACGTGGCAGCCGCTCCGCAAAACGTGGCTCAGCAGGTGTGCGATATTTTTAACCGCACCGCGCTCGAAGTATGTGAAGGTCAGCAGTTTGATATGGATTTTGAAACATCCAACAACGTTCACGAAAAAGATTATATCAATATGATACGCTTGAAAACAGCCGTTTTGCCCGCTGCCTGCCTCAAAATAGGAGCGTTGATTGGCGGAGCAAACGAAGAACAGGCGCAACATCTTTATAATCTGGGCATTAATATTGGTCTCGCATTCCAATTGCAAGACGATTATTTGGATGTATTTTCTACTCCCGACGTGCTTGGCAAACCCATCGGCGGCGACATTGTGGAAAACAAAAAGACATTCCTCTTAATAAAAACCCTCGGCAAATTAGACGTTATTCAGCGCAACGACCTACTTAAATACTTGGCCGACAAGACAGTAGAGCGTTACGAAAAAGTATCGTACGTTACCGACATTTATACAAGAATGAAAGTAGCCGACGATTGCCGCAAAAAAATTGAAAAATATTTTGCAGCCGCCTACAACGAACTCTCTGCTATCGACGTGGACAACAGTCGTTTAGAAATGCTTCGCGCTTTTATGGATAAGATTGCCAACCGCAAAAAATAATACATTATGGCAGTGGTTTTGGGCATCGACCCGGGTACAAACTTTATGGGCTACGGCATTATAGAGTCGCTCGGAAATGCCATTAAATGCCTTGCTGTGGGCATTGTGGATATGCACAAGATGGACGACCCTTACCTGAAACTCAAAACCATATTTAGCCGCACCACAGGATTAATCAATAGTTACCACCCTGAGTGTCTGTCGATTGAGGCGCAGTTTTACGAAAAAAATGCACAATCGATGCTCAAACTCGGTCGCGCTCAGGGCGTTGCCATAGCCGCCGCCGTATCGTGCGGAGTGGAAATTCACGAATACGAACCCCGTAAAATTAAACAGTCGGTAACAGGCTACGGCAACGCCACCAAAGAGCAAGTGGCTGAAATGCTTGCCAGAATGTTAAACCTCACCGAACTGCCCGACAAGTACGACGCCACCGACGCACTTGCCGCCGCTGTTTGTCATCATTTTCAAATGAAATTCCCCACAGTAGCATCCACAACAGCCAAAAAACCAAGGGCAAAAAAAGGCGGATCGTCGTCGTGGGAGGCATTTATATCGCAAAATCCCGACCGTGTATGCTGAGGCTTTTGATAACAACGGCGTCCATTGTTCTTGCGTGCTGCAACTGTTTGGCACAGTGGACAATGCGTCCGTCGTTTTACAACGTTGCCGATGTGTGCGAATATGGCGAAAAGGTGGTAACATTCTGTCCTCACGCAGTGTTTGTGGCAGATTACAGCGGCGATGTGGACATCTACACAAAATCGTCGAGGCTCAACGGTGCTGACATTACAGCAGGATACGCCGACAAAGGCGGGAAATGCTTTATTGTAGGATATGCCAACGGAAGCGCCGATATGGTTTCGGGCAACAGCACAGCCACAATTCAAGATATTTCGGCAGGCAATTACTTATACAATAGACGCATAACCCACATTACTTCAAGCAACGATTACTATATCTTTTCGGGAGAATTTGGCATTTCGTTCGTAAAGAAAGATTTTTCGAGCGTGTATGGAGTTTGCCACACAGATAAGCCTGTAATAATGTGCGCAGTTAATGGCAACACGCTTTGGGCAGTTTCCGAAGACGAAATTTTATCCACCAACCTTGCAAACGTCAACCTGCAATCGCCCGACATTTATACCAAATACGATTTTTCAATACCCTCAGGATACGCTATCAGCGGCATTGCAAATGCGAATGGCAGTTTGTATGTTGACTTGTATTCATCTTCGCAAAATAAGAGCGAGATTTACACCTTAAACGGCAATGTGCAAATCGACGAATTTGACGGAGAAATATCCTTAAAATCAAACGGCAGCAATTTAATTGTAAGCACAAGCAGCAATGTAAATGTGTATAACTCCACCGCATTGCTAATAAAGCAGATTGCCGCCGCCAATATTAAAGAAGGCATTTACATAAACTCGTCTACCGTTTTAGGAAACGGAATGATAGCCATTGCCACAAATAATTCGGGACTATATTTCGGTAGCGAATCAGCATTAAAAAACTATCTACCTAACGGACCTTTAACCGATAATTTCAACGCAATAGAAACCTTTAAAAACCGTCTTGTGGCAGGCAATTCGGGTTTATCAATTTTAGAAAACAATGCTTGGTCAAATAGTTTTCCCTCAGGCGGCGAAACCATTTATTCGCTGTTTTTTAATCCGTTTAACTATCGTCACGTGTTTGTAGGTGCTGAAAAAGCGGTTCTCTATCAATACGAGGATGCCAACCAAAAATCTGTTCTGAGCGTGGAATCTGCACCCAAAAACCGCATTTCGGCTATGGCTGCCACTCCCGACGGAAACCTCATCACAGTGGTAGACAAAGGTGGAATCTATATACTTGCTCCCGATGGGTCGTGGCATTATCTCAATTCGTCTGAAACGCTTAAAAATTACGCAGTTAACTCCATTACACAAGTTTCTGATTATGGATTTTTGCTAAACCTTGGCAACAACGGCGTTTTTGCCATCGACCTAAGCGGCACACCCACCGACCCGTCCGACGACCGCACAAAACTTTTTTATCCGCTCTTTACCACAGGCGAGCGCGTGGGCAACACCATTACAGCCATTGCACGCGACCTTGAAAACCACATTTGGATAGGTTCTAACAGCGGAATAGGCTACATTCAAAACGCAGAAGACGTATTTTCGGGCGAGGCGCGGTGTATGCGTCCCATTGTAACGCAAAGTAGCAAAACCGACGGCGACTATTCGCAATACCTTCTACGCTATGCCAACATCAACGATATTTGCGCCGACGCTGCCGACCGCAAGTGGATAGCCACCAACGCAGGCGTTTTTGCCGTTAGCAACGACGGCACAGGCGAGATTTTCTGTTTCAACACCAAGAATTCTCCACTGCCAAGCGACACGGTTTTCAGCGTAAGTTTTATGGGTCTCACCGGCGAATTGTTTTTTGCCACAGCATCAGGATTATGCAGTTACGCCGGCGATGTAGAAGACGCTTGGCAAGACCTTGAATCAGTGAAAGTTTACCCCAATCCCGTGCGTCCCGACTATGATGGAATGATCTACGTTTCGGGACTTGAAGACGAAACTGATGTTCGCATCACCGACATCACCGGCGCACTCGTTTTCCATACAGTTTCGGCAGGCGGCAAAATATCGTGGGACGGCAAAAATCTCCGAGGGAACCGTTGCCGCACAGGTGTTTACCTAATCTTTTGCGTAAATCCCGAAACTCACGATACAATAGTAAAGAAACTTCTAATAGTAAACTAAGTGGGTATAAAAAAACTAATGCTTTTTTAAATAATTGCAGTACTCCCACAATTTTTTAATTTCGATTTGAGGCCAGACCTCTTTGTTCTTTAAAACAGAAAAATGTTTGTCGTTGGTTACTATACATTTAGCATCGGCGGCAATGGCACAATCTACAAACTCATTATCGTCAGGGTCGGATTTTATAAGGTTGAAATGATAATACACATCAACATAATGTATGTTTTTTAAGGAAGAAAAAGTAAGAACAACAAAATCAGCGACATCCTCACCATATTCTTGGGTAAGAATCTCCTCATATTCCAACAAAATCTTATGCGTAAGATATAAATGAACATTGCCACTAATAATTTTATCCCAAAGCAAATGATACTTGGCTTGTTCAGGAACAATCCTTATCAGGCAATTGGTATCTAAGACGATTTTTTCCATTACTTTTTAATCCTTAGATGTCTGTCGCGGTCAATCTCGCGCAACGACACTTCACCAGAAGCAATTTTCTTCTTAATTCGCTCTTGCATAGTACTATTGAGAAACGAAACCATTGTATCTTTCAAACGGGCCATCTCTGAGGATGTAAGTTTTAAAGAAAAAAGTTTCATCAGTTCCAATTGGGCATTGGTGAGTTTTCCGCTCAACTGGGGTTCATTCTGTGCTATTGTAGTTGCCATAATTATTAAAGTGTTAATATTTATCGTTTAATGCAAAAATAGTTCAAATAAATTAAAAAAGCAATTATATTTCAGTGGAAATCAAAAAATATATTATTTTTGCCGATTATAAAAAATAGTAAACATCAAAATGGAAATAGTATTAAGCGGCATACGCCCCACAGGAGACCTGCACCTCGGTAATTATTTTGGTGCGCTCCGCAATTTTGTAAAAATGCAGGACGACTACAAATGCAATTTTTTTGTAGCCGACTATCATTCGCTTACCACGCACCCTCATCCCGAGGATTTGCGTATCAACGTTAAAAAAATTCTCAGCCAATATATTGCAAGCGGTCTCGACCCCGAAAAAAGCACAATATACGTTCAGAGCGACGTTCCCGAAGTGTGCGAACTCTATATGCTTATGAATATGAATGCTTACATCGGCGAATTGGAACGCACCGCTTCGTTTAAAGAAAAAGCACGTCAAAACCCCGACAACGTAAACGCCGGACTTTTGACCTACGCTGTGCTTATGGCTTGCGATATTCTTATTCAAAAGGCTGACAAAGTGCCCGTTGGCAAAGACCAAGAGCAGCACCTCGAAATGACTTGCCGTTTTGCCCGCCGTTTCAATAATATCTATGGTGTGGAATACTTCAAAGAGCCTAAGGCGTTCTCGTTTAGCAAAGACTTGATAAAAGTGCCCGGTCTCGACGGCACAGGCAAGATGGGCAAAAGCACCAACAACGGCATTTACCTTATCGACGAAGACAAGGACATCCGCAAAAAAGTGATGAAAGCCGTTACCGACAGTGGTCCCACCGAGCCAAACCAAGCCAAACCAGAGGTAATTCAAAACCTTTTCACCCTTATGGATTTGGTATCAGACCGCAGCACAATCGAACATTTTGAAAACGCTTGGAACGATTGCTCCATCCGCTACGGCGACCTCAAAAAGCAACTTGCCGAAGACATTATCCGCACCGTTGCCCCCATCCGCGAGCACATCAAAGATATCTACAACGACGACGCCTACCTTGAACGCGTTGCCCGCGAAGGTGCCGAAAAAGCCCGCGTCCAAGCCGCAAAAACAGTTAAAGAAGTTAGACAGATTATTGGATTTAAATAGGATTATGTTAATACGAAAAAAGGGAGGCGATTACTTGCGCCTCCCTTTTTTTATTCTGCCAATTCTAATATCATAAATTCAACCCTTCGGTTAACCTCGCGCTGCTGAGGTGTGGCGTTTTTGTTGAGGGGGCGACTTTCGCCATAGCCTACGGGAACAAGGCGTTTGCGCTCTACACCGTGATTCACAAGATAGTTTACCACAGTATTGGCGCGACGTTTGGAGAGTTGCAGGTTGTAAGCATCAGAGCCCACATTGTCGGTATGTGCCGAAACTTCGAGTTTGGTAACGTCGGGATTCTCTAACATAAACACCACGACGGTGTCCATAATAGTGTTGACATCACTTTTGAGGCGGTCGCTGTTGGTTTCAAACAATATAGGTGCGCCAATCGGGTCGCCAACCTTTTTGCGTTTTAGTTGTTTCGACATATCAAGGGCGTTGTTGGCAAAGGCGTAATCCTGAGGCATAATATCAATAGCGTAGCCTTCGTTTTTGGGTTCTTCTTCGGGTACTTCCACTATGGCGAGTTCCTCTTCGGTATAAGGAATATTAGCATTACCAAGGTCAACATTGATAAAATCAGGAGCAGGCACAGGTTTGGGCTTGCGCACAAGGCGGTAGCGGATACCGATAGTGGCGGAGAGGTTGGCAAGTTTTACACCGTCGCAGATGTTAGACTGTGTAATGCCCACATATTCGCGAGCATCCTCATTGTAGAGTTTAGGGAGATTCTGATTTTTGATGTCAGAAAAACGGTATGCGCCGCTAATGCCCATACTTAAATCTAACTGCTTGTTGATTGCGTAATAGGCCTTACATTCAGCGCCAAAGCCGATAGAGATTTTCTTAAAGTCAGGAGTTCCACTAAAATCCGAAAATTTGGTGAGTCCGTGCTCAGGCAAATCGTGAAGTTGAGCGTTGTAGTACGGCAAAATAGCCTCCACGCTGATATCGCCCTTGTTGTTGCTGTATTTGCTGCCCGCAATGGTGGTAACAATCAAGTGTGCACCTGCACCTATGCGCCATTTTGCGCCAAGTGAGTGCTGATAATATGCACCAATAGGAATGTCGATTGCCGAAAGCGAAACCTTTTCTTCCAAATCGTTGAACGCTGTAAGATAATTGCGTTCTTTGTGTTCGCCCATAAGTGTGGGGTCGGTGTCGTTTTGCTCTTCTTGGTTGTAGTTGAGTTTGGCTTTTGCGGCAAAAGTATTGAAATTAACGCCGATGCCCACGCCCCAATTTGGGTTGAAAAAATATCTGTATCCTGCAACTACGCCAAAGCCAAAGCCGGGATTCTTGTCGCCATAGCCGTCGGTTTTGAAAGCGATATTATGGAGACCACCGCCAAGGTCGAATGTAAGGTAATGACCCGCACGGCTTGCGTTTACGGGAAGCGAATCTTTATTGGATGTTTGTGCGGCGGCATCTTGTGCGCTCATAGTCAAGGCGCATACTATCGACAATGCCGCATTTGTTATCTTCTTAATCATAATAATTTACAAGGTTTTTATTTAACAATTACTTTAAAGCCAGATTTTTCACCGTTGCTAATCAACGAGCCTGAATAAATACCCATAGGTAGAGTGGTGGTGTTGATTTTTTCAAGACCTGTGAGTTTCTTCACCAAAGTGCCATTAGCGGTAAAAATCATTATGGTATAATCCTTAGCGGGGTCGTATTCCTCAATTTCCAAAGTAAACTGCTCGCCCGAAGTGGCAGGATTGGGATAAACCTTTACGCTGCTTTTGGTATTCTTTACCGAAACGCCAGTTTTAATAGGACACGACATAAATTCTTTACCGTCTTTGTCGGTGATTTTTACAGCGTAGCGGCCACTGAACGAAGGTTCGGAATAAAACTGAAGAGTTGCGCCCGAAATAGCGTTGCCATCCTTATACCACTGATAAGCCGAATAGTTGTTGTCGTGATTATCCACAAGCAACACATCGGAATATATCTGCAAAGCCGCATTTTTGGGAATATTGGCGGTGATGGTTACGGGAGACTCCATTTCGCGATACAAATCTGGGTCGGCACTCTCGAACACTAACTTACCAGTGTAAACTCCACTCTCGATATTATCAGGAATTGTTATAACAATTGAGCCTTGGCCGTTGGTGATATCGCCGCTCACTGAAGGAATAACATCGCCAGGGAATGTAAGTTCAAATTTAGAAGACTCGCCTTGGGTAATTTTAAAATCTATAGTTACAGTTTTTTCGCTGCCGCTGCAATAATTTTCTACATTGGCGGGGAACGAAACCTCGCCGTTGAGATTAGCGGTTATGAGGATGCGGTCATCACGCCATTGAGCCTTAACTGTAATATCTTCTGCCGGCATTGTGGTAGGTAAAGCAGGTTGCCACCCAAGAAATGTAAAACCTTTGCGTGTTGGGTCGGCAGGAGCGGTAATGGCAGAATTATAATCTTGTGTGATTGCAGCCACTTTAGAACCGCCATCAGTATCGAAGGTAATGGTGTATTGGTTGATTTTCCAATGGGCGGTATAAATACGATTACCTTTACTACCTGAAGGTATGGTAACAGAAGCAACTTTAGAAGAAAGACCCGTTGCAGAAGAACCTGTCCAACCATCAAATGCGAATCCCTCTTTAGAAGGTTCAATCAAAGTGACTTCTCCATCGGGTATTTCGGTAATGGCATCAGTGTATATATCCAATGTTTCATCATCGTTATCGATACCATTATAAAAAATTTTGAACCTACCTGTTGTAAAATATCCAGGATTAGAAGTTCCCTCATCAATATGAGCATGCTTTTGGTCCGTTGAATTTGCAGATTTGAAAATTGTACCTTTATTACCGATAAGTTCTTGTGTATTAATAAAGCCAAACATATGATTTGCGGTCAATGTACTTAATAACGTCCAATCGTCAGGAGAAACTAATATAGTATTAAGCTTTTCATTCATTTCGAACATTTGGTTCATATTAGTTACATTTTTTGTATCAAAGTTACTCAAATCGAGCCATTCAACAGAAGCCATACAGCTGAACATCATCATCATGTCAGTTACTTTTTCTGTATTGAACATACTTAGATCAAGATATTTCAGTGCAGCGCAGTTATGAAACATACCTGCCATATTAGTTACATTGGAAGTATTAAAATATGTGGGATTAAATTCAAGTTTTTTTACCGCTTGGCAATCAGTAAACATTGAATACATATTCGTAACTTTTGCTGTATTAAACCCCGACACATCAATAACTTCAAGCAGCTTGCAATCATCGAACATACAAGCCATATTCGTAACATTAGCAGTATTAAACTTCGATACATCAAGGCTTTTAAGTTTTGTACAATAATGAAACATATAACTCATATCTTGAACATTATCGGTTTTAAACTTTTTAGGATCAAAAACAAGAGTTTCAAGTTCAAAACACTCACCAAAAAGATAAGACATATTCTCAACATTGTCAGTTTCAAACGAAGACAAATCCAAACTCGTCAACTCATAACATTCATAAAACATAGTTTTCATGCTTTCCACTTTCTTCGTATTAAAACTCGAAACGTCAATAGAGGCTAACTTTACGCAAGTTTGAAACATATTATCCATATTCTCAACATTTGAAGTATTGAATGATGATAAATCAAGACTTGCCAATTGCTTACAATAATAAAACATATAAGACATATCCTTAACTTTGCCTGTATTGAACGAAGATACATCAATAGATTCAAATTTGCACCAAGCAAACATGTTTTTCATATTCTCGACAGATTCTGTACTAAACGAACCATTAAAACTTATGGAGGTAAAACCACTACCTTCAAACATACTTTCCATGCTTTTTACCTTTGAAGTGTTGTTAGAAATGCTAATAGTTGATACTCCTTTAAATTTATAAAACATCTTTTTCATATTTTCAACCTTGGAAGTATTGAAGTTAGATATGTCGATATTAGTAACGTTAGTACAATTGGCAAACATTCCACTCATATCAGTAACGTTATCAGTTTTAAAGGTGGCAGGAAATACAAAATTACCGATATTATTGCAGCCATTAAACATATCATGCATATCGGTAACTTTATTTGTAGTGAATTTATCAAAATCTATGGATGTCAAACTACTACATCCATAAAACATTCCACTCATATCGGTTACATTCGATGTATTCCAATTTGTTCCACCAGATAAAGAAGTAAAGTCAGTACCAGAACAGTTCTTAAACATATCGTGCATATCGGTAACATTCTGTGTCTTCAGCTTAGAAAGATCCCAATGTCTAAATCCACTAACTTCAAAATCAATTTGCGAACAACCCGAAAACATTTCACTCATATCGGTTACATCTTCGGTATTCAAAAATTGAAAATCCATCACCCACCGTAATGTGGTCATTCCTTTAAACCACCCTTTGCATGAAGTAGGTTTATAGGTAAAATCTGTGAAATGTACTGTTTGGATTTTTGATACCAAGGCATCATGAATCCAATTTGGGTATCCTTCAGCATCTAAGTCGTCAAGCATATACGTGTTTTTTAATGAACCAGAAACACGAGCACTTCTATCAGTTCCTAAAAGATTATCATAACGAAAATAGAGGTCGGCTGATTCATATGTATTACTTTTCCAAACCTCGACATACGGCACGTTTGAGTCTGCTGCCATCGACTTTCCAGAAAATGCTGCCACAAAGCACAAAACAGCAAACAATGTAAATATCCATTTACATTTTACTTTTTCCTCAGAAATTTGATCAAACAAAGAAGATTTATTCATTTTTTTAAAAATTTACAGTTAATAATTCAAGGTGAATCTGCCAATGTATCTTCGGGCAGATTATGTAATGCAAAGGTATAAAAATATTACAATTGAGAAAAATAAAACAAAAAAAGGCGGGCTAAATGCCCGCCTCACAAAACAAAAAAAATTAAAATTTCTTAATCTCCTTGATTAAAGCACCAGAGAGGCTTGTGGCACCAAGTCTGAAATATTCGGGAGTGATACGGTCTTCACCAAGAATCTCTTTTACAATAGTATAGTACATAAGAGCATCGGCCGCAGTGCGTATGCCTCCTGCGGGTTTAAGTCCAATGATTTTGCCGGTGGCACGCTCAAAGTCTTTGATGGCAATAGCCATAATAAGAGCAGCCTTAGGAGTGGCAGCGGGACTCATCTTGCCAGTGGAGGTTTTGATAAAGTCGGCGCCTGATTTCATTGCAATTATGGATGCGTCGTATATGTCGGCATCGTAGGGATATGCACCGGTTTCAAGTATCACTTTAAGGTGAGCGTTTCCGCATGCTTTTTTCATATCACGGATCGAGGCTGCGGCCTTAGAAGTGTTGCCATCGATAATCTGTCCGGCGTTGATTACCACGTCGATTTCGTCGGCACCTGCCTCAGCGGCAAGTTCCACCTCGCGTATTTTAATCTCGTCGAAAGTTTGAGCGTGGGGAAATGCACCCGCCACCGAAACTATCTTAACATTTGGCACTGCGAGAATTTTTTTCACCACTGGCACAAAGCATGGATATACGCATATACCCGCCACATTTGGAATGTCGGGATGGGCATCTTTAAAAGTGTTGACACCCATCACAAAGTCGGCGATAGAGTTTTCGTTGTCGGCGTTGCTCAGGCTCGTAAGGTCGATACACGAGTGGAGTGTCTTGAGGTTTTCTAACGATTTGTTTTTCAGAGTGCGGTTTTCGATAACGCAGAGGCGCGAGTTGATAAGGTCGTAGCCATGGCGTTCGTATGAGAAGTCTTTCATTTTGATGTAGTTTTATAGTGGGTGAGTATCCTTGTGTTAACAGATTTTTTTATCGGACTCTGTCACAGTCATTTTTTTCAAAGGAGTGATACCTTTGAGCAGTTGGCGGTTTTGCCAAATCTTAATGCCAGTGTAAATAGCCTCTTTGAGCGAAGTTTCGTCGGCGATGCCTTTGCCTGCAATATCGTAGGCAGTGCCATGGTCGGGCGAAGTGCGCACAATGGGGAGACCGGCGGTGTAGTTAACGCCTTTGTTGCCGGCGATAATCTTGAAAGGAATAAGACCTTGATCGTGATACATGGCAAGCACGGCGTCGAATTTTTTGTAGAGTTCGGCGGCAAAAAATCCATCGGAAGGGTATGGTCCGAAACATACAATGCCCTCTTCCTCGGCCTGCTTGAGCGCAGGGAGAATAATATCGCTCTCTTCGTTGCCAATTACTCCGTTGTCGCCAGAGTGAGGATTGATGCCTAATACAGCGATTTTGGGTCGGCGGATGGTAAAGTCCTCTTTGAGCGAGCGGTTTATTATACGCAGTTTTTGCAAAATTTTTTGGGGAGTAATGGTGTGAGCCACGTCTTTGAGAGGAATATGACCAGTTACCACGCCTATTTTCAACTCGTCGGAGGTCATAAACATAAGGTAGTCGGAAGTGTTGAAATTGTCGGCGAGGAACTCTGTGTGGCCAGGAATTTTTAATCCAGCCTCGTTTACATTGTTTTTGTTGATAGGAGCTGTTACAAGAATGTCGATGTATCCTTGTTTCAAGTCTTGTACGGCAAGGCGGAGGGCTTCGGCAGCGCACTCACCAGCCGATACAGAAGAGGTACCGAGTTCGAGACGGAGGTTTTCGTCACCTATATTTATAAGGTTGATTTTGTTGGGTGCAAGTTCGGCAGCGCTTTTGGTGGCGTTGAAATTGATTTGTGGCAAGTTGAGGTTTTTGCGGTGGAAACCGATAGCCTTAGCAGAGCCGTAAATAACAATAGTGCAGTTGTTGTATAATTCGGGGTCGGCAAGGGCTTTGATAATTATCTCGTAGTTGACACCGTTGATGTCGCCATGAGTGATGCCGATAACATATTTGTTGTTTTCAGTTTTATCCATTTTTCAAAATTTGTTATAACCAAATACAAAGGTAGATACTTATTTATAAAAAAACAAATTTATTTTGAGGTAGTCTTAGGGTTTACGCACATAACAGGAATCTTGCTGCTGTTGGCAATGATATGCTGTTCGGCAGCCCCGAGCACATAGTCTTGGAATTTGATGTTCTTGGTGGTCATAATAATAATCATGCTGCTGTTGATACTTTGGGCAAATTTGATAGTCTCTTTGGCAATTCCGTCATCGCCCGAAAGCTGATGGAGCTCGTAATTGATACCCTTGCTTTCTAAGTATGCACAAGCAGCTTTAATGTTTCCGATGGTGCGTTTTTGAATAATCTCGTCGCCTGTTTCGGCATAGCAGATATAAAACTTGCACTTGTAGATAGATGCGATAAAGTGGGTCCAAACAAGTTTTTCGCGTTCTTCGAGCTTAAAATCCATAGGGAGCACAATTTTTGTAATGTCGGCATCGGTTTGAGGCCTATCTTGTACCACAATAAACGGAACTTTGGATCCAGAGATAACCTTAAGAGCCCAGCTTCCAGTGAGTTTTTGAAGGCCTTTCATGCCGTGAGTGCCCATGATAGCTATCATAGCATCGGTTTCATCCACAATCTTGGATATTTCGGTAAAAATATTGCCAGTTCGCACCATGCACGAAATTTCAACACCGTTTTTATCGGCTATATCTTTGGCAATTAACGAAAGTTTGTTGGTGTTTTCTTTGTTGTCGGATTCGCGCTTGGTAATATGCACAAGCAAAATAGGGCAAAGTGTGCTTTTAGAAATATTTAATGCGTGAAGGAGTGCAAATTCAGCCTTTTCGCTGTAGTCCCACGGAACTATTATCGGTTTAGCAGTAGTCATAATTGTTGTTTTGAGTGTAGGCGGCTTTTTTTGCAAATATAAAAAAAAATCTGCTCCGTATCAAGCGGAACAGATTTTTTTAAGAGATTTTTTACGATTTTAGTTTGCAAGCTGGAATTTGATCGGCACCTGCATTCTTACTTTCACGTTTTTACCAGATTGTTTACCAGGTTTCCAATCGGGAAGACCTTGGATCACCTTGATAGCCTCCTTGTCGAGTAGCGGGTCAACGCCACGGAGAACGGTAACGTTAGTAACTTTGCCTTTCTCGTTTACAACGAAGCCTACGTAAACAGTACCCTGAATATCGTTTTCCTTAGCCATTTCGGGGTAAACAACATGCTCACCAATGTATTTGAGAAGAGCTTTGTCGCCACCCTTGAATTCGGGCATATCCTCAACAATAACGAAGGGAGTAGATTCTTCTTCTTGTTCTTCGGGTTGATCTACCGGAACGATTTCTTGCTGTTCGAATGAATCGTTCTCATTTACTTCTTGGTCTGCAAAATTGTCTTCAACTTTTACGTCGTCTTCGACAATATCAAGCACTTCTGCTACAGTTTGTTGTGGAGGAGGTGGAGGAGGGAGTTCGATTTCTGGCTGACGTGTTACAGGAATTTCCTCAACCAATTCTTCCTCAGCTTCCCTTGGGCCAAATTCTTCGGCTTTTACTGACTTAGTGCTCCACTCGAAGGTTAACCAAACGATTAAAAGGGTAACCACGAGACCGATTTCTCCAAAAAGAAACCTTTTGTTTTGGAGATCAGCACGTACTGATTTTTTTTGTTCCATTTTTATTATGTTTTGTGTGTTTATAATTATATTAATCTGCTATATTTTCGAGCGTGTAAAATTATTGCGTTTATTTTTTATAAGCAAATTTTTTTTAATATTTATTTAACCTAAGGCTAAAAATCCATCTCTGAAATATCCAGAGATTGTGCTGGGATATCTATTGTAACCTGCTCGAAAGTTTGGGTAGGTGTTTCGTAGTTAACAATGAGGTAGGTCATGGCAAGCGCCACAAGCAACCCTATGAGAAACATTATCCCTCGTTTGCTTTCAAGGTCGGCGTTGGGTGTTTTTTTGCTTTGCATATTATTAAGTTTTAGTTAGTTTAACAATATTATATAAATTAATAGTTGAACAATATGGACGGGTTTACAGCCCGATTGTTGATTTCCACTTTGATGGCGAGAGGCTCTGACATGGCAACACCTATCGGCTCTCCTTGACATACTGTGACACCTGTTTTCAACAACGAAATGTTTTTGATAGTAACAGTGGTGTCGCCCGTGGTGATTGCTATTTCGGTGCCGTTGCTTGATATTGGTCCACTGATTGGCGCGATGATTTTGGCGTTGTGTGCAGCTTTGAACATAGTTTCGAGATGAGCCACCTGATAGCGCTTAGAGTTGGTACCTGTGCACACCTGGCTGTCGAAATACTCTGCCGCCACTATGTATCCATCGGCAATGGGGAAAGTGCAGGCGCTTTTGGGCATTGTCTTGAGTTTGCCACCTATTATAATATATGCGCCTATGAGCAGCAACAAGATGGGCAGTGAGCAGGCGAAACGTAGTTTGCGATTTACCGCACGATCGTAAGAGTATATGCTGAGCACACGCTCTTTGAGGTTGCAAGTATCGTTACCAGAAACTGGCGACGGGGCGGAGTTGTGTTTGCCGAGTTTTAGCAGCAGCATGGCGTATTCGGCTTTGGCATCGGCGGTTACGTGGCTGTCGGCTATGTTTTCACAAATCTGTCGCGATAGATCGGCGGCCTTCTTCACTGCTGGATTAAACCACTGCGCTATTGAGAGTAGCGAAAAAATTATCACATCCAAGCTGTGGTGTCCGCGTATGTGCTGTCGCTCGTGATTGAGAATTATCTCCTGCGAATGAGCGTCGAGATTGTGAAACTCCTTGCCAACAAATATGTTGTTAAAGAACGAGAATGCCGGAGTGCGGCTGTTGGCGGTGTATATCTTGTAGCCATCGGGGGTGGTTTCGGGCTTTCCTCGTTTCATCAGGGCAATTTTTATCAATGCCGCTATCACCGAAATGGCTTTTACAATAGCCCCAATTACATATATGAGTATTATTATATTCAATATGGTGTAGAACATAGGATGATTAACAACCTTTTTTACCCTGTCGGAGAAAGTTACCTCGCGCTGAAGAGTCAAGGTGTGCGACTTTTCACCAATACCGATGCTTTTAATGATGACGCTTTTGTGTGTCTCGAGAGGTTTGCTATACTGGCTCACCTTGCAAAATGGCAGCACGTAGCAAACTGCTATGCACGCTATGAGAAAGAACCTATCCCACTTGTAGTAGGATTGCCGGTAGCACGCGTACTTGTAAAAGTTTACAAGTATGGCAAATATTACAGCCGTTTCTGCTATATATGCTACCGCTGAATGCATTGTTACTTAGATCTTTTGTCGATAATCTGCTTAATTTCGCTGATTTCGCGGTCGGAAACAGGCTCTTCGTCCACCATGTACGATACCATGGTTTCGTAGCTGCCGTCGAAATAGTTGCGGAGCATTTGTCCGAATGTGTATTTCTTGTAGGCAAGTTTGCTAACGGCGGGAAAGTATTCATACGTTTTGCCGTAGGCCTTGAAATCTACGAATCCTTTTTCGCGGAGTATGCGCACCACCGATGATATAGTGTTGTAGGGTGGCTTGGGGTCGGGCATCTGGTCGATGATGTCCTTTACGAATGCAGATTTGAGTTTCCAGAGAATCTGCATCACCTTTTCCTCGGCTTTTGTCAACTGTTCCATTGTTATTATTTGTTTTTACGTTTTGTAATTGATGAATTAGTTCTGTAATTGATTTTGCAAATATAAAACTTATTTTTCAATTATCAAACGGATTTTTAAGTTTTTTTAGCGGGCAAGCTGAAATTTTATTGGCATATTCATCCGCACCTTCACGTTTCTGCCAGATTGTTTGCCGGGTTTCCAATCGGGAAGGTTTTGCACCACCTTGAGAGCCTCTTTGTCTAAGAGTGGGTCGATGCCGCGGAGTATGGTCACATCGGATACTTTGCCCTTCTCGTTGATAACGAATCCTACGTAAACAGTGCCCTGAATGTCGTTATCTTTACATATTTCGGGATAAACAACGTGCTCGGCAACATATTTTAATAGGTTTCCTCTAAATTCGGGCATATCTTCACAAACAACGAACGGAGGTTCTTCCTCGCTTATTATATCGTCCTCACAAGAGACCACGGGCAGTTCTTCAACTAACACGGCAGCATCAATGTCTATTTCAGTGTCTATTGGATCAGAACAAATTGCTTCAGGGTCTTGTAATATTTCAATAATATCGGCAATTCTGCGAGCTGGCGGCGCAGGAGGTTGCGGCGGTTCGGGTCGGGTGATGGGAATTTCTATCAAATCGTCTTCGTTGATGATAGCCGATTTGTTGAATCCGTTAGCAGTTTCGGCTTTGGTACTGCACTCAAACACCCCCCAAATAGCCAACAGGGTGAATATGAGACCGATTTCTAAGAAGATGAACTTCTTGCTCTGGAGATTGGCTTTCTCTGATTTTTTCTGTTCCATGGCTTTGCGTTTTTTAATTGTTGATACTATAATTTATTTTTAAGTTTTATAACTGATAAATCAGTTATGATATTTATAACGCAAAGATAAAACTTATGTTTCAATTATACAACTTATTTTTCAGTTTTTAAACTGATTTTTAAGTTAGAGATTTGGAATTTTGATATAATTGGGTGATAGAAAATGGATTAGTGATAGGAATTTTATTGGTAATTTTACTAAGAAATTTTAGCGGTATTAAGAAAACACAGTTGCGGTACTACAATATGTCTAAATTAAGGTATTTTTCCAATCGACTATCTGTATTAATAGAGAACCAATAATGGTCGAATCCAATATTATCTTCCACATAACCTTTAATAGCAAAAATATGTTTAGATAATAATTGCTCGTAATAGTTTTTATTATTCGGACTCATCCTCACATCAAAAGTGGTTCTCTTAATGAATAAACTTCTAATAGGATTCCCACGTCTTAGACGTTGTTCCAAACTGCCAATGTTACCCCATCTTCCAATTTCTAAGTCATCATGTAATAATATTAACACTTGAACTAATTTTTCTTTCCTAGGTTTAAGATAAATAGTATCTTTAGTTTCGGAAACTATTTCGTAATAAAATACTCTATAATAATAGGTGTCTTCTAATAATTGAGCAACAGAATCTTTTGATAATTGTCTGTGATCTTTTGCAAAACTTTTTTTTAATTTGGTTACTATTTCGGCTGTCTGCTGTTCCAATAATATGGAATCAACATTTTCGGTTAATACTACACATTCATTCTCAAAGAATCGATATTTTAAACCATCTTGAGAATTATAAATTTGTGAAAAGGTTTTAGCCGTAGCTAAAACGACTAAAACCATTGTAATAAGATATCTAAGCATATTGTTTGGGTTTTACTAATACAATTTTGCCATAATAAAAATAATCTAATGGTAATGTGGTGTACTTATTGACTAATAACGGATCCATTACTTCAACAACGTATTTGTCAGCCTTTTTAGGGTTATCAATATTTTTTAACTGAATGATACGGTTTATGCCAACAGTATGAGGCAAATCTCCTTGACGTTCATAGGTTATTGCCATGGGCAAGTTCCATAACAAACGGTTGCCTACATATCCTAAGTCATTATGTAGTTTTTCTTTGTCTTGTTGTAATTTTGGAATCATTTCAGTATATAACCCATTTGCTTGTGCCAACAATTCAAAATCTGCGCCATGTTGATATCCTGGCTTAATTATGGAGTTTTGGTAATCTAAAAACGGTATTGGTACTCCTAAATAATCACCGATAGATTTAATAGTTTCCTGTGTACAAACTATACTTGGATCATTTTGATGATACATTTGGTAGTTTGTAAATGAACCTAACTTTCCATTTATTTGTTTCATAATCAGGGTTTATCTTCGATAATACCTCTGGTATATTCAGCATCAATCTTGCCGTTGTACCAATTGCAGCATATTTAGCTAATGATTTTGGTACGCTTGTTTTGTTAATCAGAGCATTACCTCCGCCAAAAATTGATGTGGCAATTAGAGT
>JAEERW010000005.1 GCA_016286055.1 Bacteroidales bacterium | reverse complement strand
TTACCGAAACTCGAGGCGCTATGGCTGGCGTGCCTGTGTCGGCTTTTTTTGCAAATATCTACTTAACCTCTATGGATGAGGCGTTTACAAAGATAGGTGTGCCATATTTCCGTTATTCTGACGATATAATTGTTTTTGCCGATAATGGGGATGATTTACAGCGTTATAAAAATTTGATTTTTAGTATTATAGATGAAAAAGGATTGACCATAAATCCCACAAAAGTGAAAATTTCTGCACCCAGCGAGGAGTGGGAATTTCTTGGTTTTTGTTATCGCAATGGATATGTTGATTTGGCTTCGGCAACGTTGCACAAGATTAAATCAAAGATAAAGCGCAAGGCTAAGGCTTTGATGCGCAGCAAAATACGCAAGGGCAGAAGTTTCGATGACGTGGCTGCCGACCTTATCGACCATTTCAACCGTAAATTTTACCGCGAGTTTTCTGATAATGATTTTACTTGGTGCCGATGGTTTTTCCCCGTTATCACCACCGCCGAAAGTCTTAAAGCAATCGACAACTATCTTGTTGAGTATGTGCGCTTTTTGCGCAGTGGACGGCATACCAAAAAGAATTTCGTGGTTGATTACACCGAAATCAAAGAATTAGGATTCAAGAGCCTTGTAAATGCATATTATGGATAATTCAATGGTGAAAAATGTTTTACAAAAGTTCAAACAGCCTGCCCACCATTTCGGCTTCGGTGGCGTCTTTTTTCAGTCCGTACAATCCCAAAACAATGGTATCCAACTCGCGGTGAGCATCGGCAAGGTCGGTGAACAATAGGTCGAGGTTTTCTCCGTAAAGGTCGGCAAGCGACGCGCCCTGCGAGAGATATTTTTCACGAATGTCGAGAATCTTTTGCGCGGCTGTTTCAATTTTCAATTTTTCATTTTCAATTTTCTTAGGCCACGGAAAATTGTTATAGACAATATCCTTGCTGTAACGGTAACGGCTCTCCAACCGCCCCGCCACAACGCGCATCCACGCATTATGGACTATTGAGGTGAGTATGCCAAATTCGTAGAGCGTGGCGTTGGGGATGATGAGATTCGCGTCTCCTACAATTATATCTTTGGACATAAAACCAATAGGAATATATTTGCGCTTTTCGGAGGAATGACGGGGGATTATAATGTAATCTGAATCGGGTTGTTTAATTTCAACAAATAAATATGGTTTGTCTGCCATTTTTTTTGTTCCAACTCGATTACTATGTTGCCTAAAATTTTTAACTAATTTCAAACGTTCCATTATTAAAGGCATACTACTAACGTTCACCATATTGGCATCAGTCAACCAAATGCAATAACGTTTTTTGCTGTTAAGAAATTCATCAGCCCCTATGAATTGCTTTATGTATTTTTTTGCTCCTTGTTCCCTCGAAATAAAATTGAGATAATCTTTATCATCAATGAATAAAAATCCACCATCGTATGCTCCGTTTCCTCTAATCATTTCTGGCACATTGCAAATTGATTTAGTACGGCTTTCCACAAAAACATTTGGACCGTCGAGGAGATATGCGTTGATATTTTTGGCGGTTTCGATTGTGCCGTCGGGGTTGTAGATGCGGCGTGGCGTTTGTAGAGACGCAAAATTTTGCGTCTCTACGGTGGCGTGTGCAGCATTTTTTATCGAAAAACCGATGATAATACAATGCACGTGCGCCATTCCCACAGAATCGCTTTCCCAACGGAATGTGCGGTAGGCAAAATCTATCGTCAACCCGCCCTCCATCAATGGTTTCCAAAGATTTGCCACCTGTTCGCCTTGGCAAATTGAATTGGTGGATACAAAGGCGCAACGGATTTTTGGATTATGCTTTATATAATCGAAAGCCTTTTTGTACCAACACGTTACATAATCCATTGTACCGACATTTTTCCAATCTTTGCCAAAAATGTTGATAACGTCTTCTTTTTGCTCTTTTGATTGCAACGAATAGCCCACAAACGGCGGATTACCAACAATATAATCCAAAGCCGCAGGCTTAATATATTCTTCCCAATTGATTTGTAAAGCGTTGATACAATGGATTGTATCAATATTACATAGCGGCAATTCAGCAAAATTTTCGCCGAGAATTTGCTGCGTTTCGTGGAGCAATTGGTTTTGTGCAATCCACAGGGCGGTTTTGGCGGTATCAACAGCAAATTCGTTGATTTCAAAACCGTGGAATTGCGACAATGATACCTTTATTGACGACGATAATCCCGCCGTATGCAATTCGTATAGAATTTTGTTTTCTAATCGGCGGAGTTCCATAAAACAGTATGTCAAGAAATTGCCCGAACCACACGCGGGGTCGAGTATGCGGATTGAAGACAATTCGTCTTGAAGGCTCAGCAGAGCATCTCGTTTTGTGTTGAGGTCGGGAATTTTGGTTGCGTCGCTCAGTTTGGAGCGCAATCTGTCAAGAAACAACGGTGCAAGAGCCTTGTCGATATTGTCGGTGGTGGTGTAGTGCATACCGCCTTCGCGACGGTCTTTTGACGAAAGCGTACTCTCAAACATCGCCCCGAAAATAGCAGGGTTTATCGGACTCCAATCAAATCCGAGCGAAAACCTTTGAGTGATATTAAAGGCGATGGTTTCTGTCAACTTCGGCAACTTGACATTGGCGGCAAAAAGTCCGCCGTTGGTATATGGAAATTCATTGAGTCTCACGTCCTCGCTGTCGCGCTCCGATGGTGGCGTGTTTAATGTCTGAAACAACAATTTCAAATGCAGTCGGAACTCGTCGCTGTTTTGAATGAAGGCTTTGAGATAATTGCCAAACATATCTTTGCGGCTAAACACCAAAGCATCCTCGGCATAAAGGCAGAATACGAGTCTGACACAAAACACATTGATATTATGGAACAATTCGAGTGTCATTTCATCTTTGGGGTATTGGCGGAGAATTTCATTATAGAGTTCGCCGATTTGGAGCGCGGCGGCCTTGGAGACGGCGGTTTCGAGTGCGGTGACTGACGATTCCTTGTCCAAAAGAAATTTCAAACGGTAATAGTTGTGTGAAACGCCATCTTCGGTAAAAGGAATTATGTAAGGCGGCTCCAACGGCTTGTTGCGGTCGTGGATTTCGATGGTGCGGAAGTTGGAGCATACGATGTAACGTGCCTTTTCGTTGAGCGGCAGCCAATTGTCGTAACGCTCAGCCTGTTGAAATGGGGTGAGCATCGTGCCGCCCGACTGAGGCTCGGGCTTGTCGAGGTCGATGTGGCTACTTTTCTGTTCTATCAATACTTTGGTATGCGGAATATAAGCGTCGATAAATTTGGTGCTACCCGAGGCGGGGTCTTTCACTTGTTTTTCGTAAATGATGGTATTAGGCAAGTCGATTTGCGGGTCAAAACAGCGCAGAATCGAGTTCCAAAACTGTTGACATTGCCCCTTTTCGTATCCTTCCTTGTTGTTCCAAAATTTGGTTTGAACAATTAATTTCTGACGTATATCCTTATCTTCCATAGTGATGTGTTATTCTCCTGATTGAATTGTAGCATATTCCATAAAGCCTCCTTGTTATTTATCTGCAAATATAAACGAAATTTGTTAAAAATGCAAATTATTAGATAGCAAAAAAAGAGGCACGATTTATCGTGCCTCGTATATTCAAAAAAATCAGAGTCTGTTAGAATTCCACTTTGCCTGATTTGAGTTTTGTCCACGGGTCAACCTTGTCGGCTTTGTAGCGACCTGCGTCGAGTTTTGCCTTGCAAGCCTTGAATGCTGCAATGGTGCGGTCTACCTGCTCCAAAGTGTGTGCCGCGGTAGGAATTACACGGAACATTACTGTGCCTTTGGGAACAACAGGGTAAACTACTATTGAGCAGAAAATGCCGAAGTTTTCGCGGAGGTCTAAAAGCATATTGGTAGCCTCGGCTGTTTGAGCCACGTCGGTAGCGTTGGGGTCGAGGTGCATATATACAGGTGTTACAGGCGATTGAGTCTTGCCTATATCAAAACCTTCTTTCTTGAAACCGCTTTGGATTGCGTTAACAATTTTCCAAAGGTTTTCGCGGTATTTGGGGTTCTGCTCTATGAGGTCGAGACGTTTCAAGTGTCCAACAACCATAGGCATAGGCAATGATTTTGCGTAAATCTGCGAACGGAGGTTCATACGGAGGAAGTCAACGATGTTTCTCGGACCAGAGATAAAACCGCCGATACCAGCCATAGCCTTAGCGAATGTGGCAAAATAGAGGTCTACTTTGTCTTGAACGCCAAAATGTTCGCCTGTACCGCCGCCGTTGGGACCCATTGTGCCGAATCCGTGAGCGTCGTCGATAAGAAGACGGAACTGATATTTTTCTTTTAAGTCGGTGATACCCTTCAAGTTGCCGAGGTCGCCTGCCATACCGAACACGCCTTCGGTGATAACGAGGATAGAACCGCCGGTTTCAGCCACTTTCTTGGTAGCAAGTTTAAGTTGCTTTTCGAGTTTTTCCATATCGTTGTGAGGGTATACGTAACTCATTTTTTCGCCGCCGCATTTTGCTTTGTGGAGGAAAATACCGTCCATAATGCAGGCGTGAGCCTCGTAGTCGTATACGATAACGTCGTTGCGGTCAACGATTGAGTCGATAATCGAAACCATAGCCTGATAGCCGAAGTTTACCACAAAGGCAGCCTCTTTTTTGGCGTGAGCGGCAAGACGGCGTTCCAACTCTTCGTGGAGCGTTGTCTGACCCGACATCATACGTGCGCCCATAGGAGCGGCAAGACCGTATTTTGCAGCACCCTCAGCGTCGGCTTTGCGTACTTCGGGGTCGTTGGCAAGACCGAGGTAGTTGTTGAGCGACCAGTTTAATACGGGTTTTACGCCGAAAGGAGTTCTAAAATTCATTTCAGGTCCTATTTCACCTTCCAATTTCGGGAACATAAAATAGCCGTCGCCGCCCTGCTGATATTTGCCAAGGTCGGTAACTTTCTTTAATACTTTTTCGAATAAATCCATTTTATAATGTGTTTTAATTGGTTTACTAATATACGCGGCAAAGTTAGTATTTTTTTTGGAATGATGTGTTGGATTAATAATAAAAAAAACTTCCGACTATGCGATATTGCATTTTCGCATAGTTGGAAGTTTGTGTAAATCATGGCTAACTACGCCTCGTCGTCATCGTCGTAGTAATAGTCATCGTCGTCTTCGTCGTCGTAGAAGTCGAAATCGTCTTCGTCGTCTTCGTCGTAATTTTCAGAGTAGTACTCTTCAACAAGGTCGTCGTTGAGCCAATTGCCAATAAGGGCATTAATAAACTGGCGTTCATTTTCGTCAGCTTCACCGTCGGCTTCGCAAATTTCGAGCATGTCGGCTGCGATTGTGGCACGTGCACCATCAGAAAGGTATTTAGAGAGTATATCGATGGTTTCTTCCATGAAATTGTCTTTGTTTATCCAAAGTTTTTCGCAATGTTTGAGCACTTTCTTGGGCGAGTAGTCGAGATCGAACATCACAAGAATCTTTTTGAGTTTTTCGGCAGCGGCCTTTAACTCTTCACTGTTTGGATCCCCATCACCCCAACAAGCAATGTTGTAGAGAGCGCCAAGACGGAACGTGATGTCGTATTCGCCAAGTTCTTGGCACATAGCGTTCCAATTCTCGTCCGACATTTGGGTAAATTCGTTTTCCATATTCACAAATATCGACTCTTCGTCGTCGTTCCAAGCCTCTTCTTCTATTTTGTCAGTGTCGATTTCGCCGTCCATGCTGTAAATTACCCAAGAGTCGCCGTCGTTGAAATCGGGGTTCATTATATAGTCGTAAGGAATGTAGCAGTATCCTTTGTCGCCCCACTGGTGTCCCCACGAGTTGCGCACGATAAACACGCGGTCGGGATCAGAATATCCTACGCAGCACATAGCGTGTCCGCCCAATTGCTCGTCGTTGGAGCGTGGCATAGAGATAAAGCCGTTGCGGGGATTCTGGAACGAACTGAAAATCTGAATGCCAAAGATAATAGGATATCCTTCGGCAAGAACGCTTTTCCAAGTGTTGAGATCCAAGTCGATGCGCTCGTACTTGCTGATATTGTAGTTTTGGGCCTCTTGGTAACAGTTTTCGGGCGGACGCTGTTTGAATTTTTGAACAATGTAAGGCCAAGAGTTTTCGCTGCATACGCCGTTGTCGTGCAGGGCTTGGATAACGTCAAAAATCATTGCTCCATTGTCGAGATCCACGGTGTTTTCTATTACGCGGGTGTTGTAATAAAGAAACAATCGGCTCAAATCAAACCTATCCTGTTTATGCCACCACATCAGATACTCGTATGCACCTGCAGTGGCGTTGGCTGTGCACGAGCCGAGTTCACCTTGGTTTTCTACTGGTGTGAGATACTTACGCAGGTCAACTTTTGCAGGGAGATTTTCCGATTGGAGTGCTGCGCTGTACTTGGGAGCGTCGGTGTTGGGAGCGGCTGCCTTGTAACCGCCCATTTTGATAATACTACCGTCGGCACGCTTGATAACGCCGGCAGACTGAGTGTTGTTTGACTGGGTGTTTTCTCCACCTTGATTGTTGTTACCTTCGCCGCCTCCAAAGCACGATGCAAGCGACAGGGATACGGCCGTAGCCGCGATGATGCTTAAAAATTTTCTCATAAATATGTGTTTTAATGTGTTTTGCCTAATAGATGATTTTTTTGCTTTTATTCCACAAAAATACGAAATTTTTTTACACCTTTTTATTATATATGCTAAAAGGATGGCTAATTAATTTTTAACAAAAGTTAAGATAAAATTAGTATTTGGGCGGTTAACGGAATAATTTATTTTGTAAATTTGCGGTGTTAAAAACACGAAATTTTTAATTAATTAATTAATTTATAATAAAATGATTAAATTAGGTATCAACGGTTTCGGCCGTATCGGTCGTATGGTTTTCCGCGCAGCCGTAGAAAACTTCGCAAAAGACATCCAAGTTGTAGGTATTAACGACCTTCTCGACGCTGACTATTTGGCTTACATGCTCAAATACGACTCAGTTCACGGTCAGTTCAATCACGACATCAAAGTTGACGGCAACTTTATGATTGTTGACGGCAACAAAATCCAGATCTTTGCTGAAAAAGATCCCGCTAACATCACTTGGGGTGCATTAGGTGCAGACGTAGTAGTTGAATCTACTGGTTTCTTCCTTACCGCTGAACTCGCTGAGGCTCACATCAAAGCTGGTGCTAAGAAAGTTATCATGTCGGCTCCTTCTAAGGACGCTACTCCTATGTTCGTATTCGGTGTTAACGACAAAACATACGCTGGTCAAACCATCATCTCGAACGCTTCTTGTACAACCAACTGCTTGGCTCCCATCAGCAAAGTGTTGAACGACAAATTCGGTATCGTTCGTGGTCTTATGACTACTGTTCACGCTGCTACCGCTACTCAGAAAACTGTTGACGGTCCTTCTAAGAAAGACTGGCGCGGTGGTCGCGGTATCCTCGAAAACATCATCCCCTCGTCTACAGGTGCTGCTAAGGCAGTAGGCAAAGTTCTTCCTGAACTCAACGGCAAACTCACTGGTATGAGCCTCCGCGTTCCTACTTCTGACGTTTCTTTCGTTGACCTCACTTGCGAACTTGCAAAAGAAACTTCTTACGAAGACATCTGCAAAGCAATGAAAGAGGCTTCTGAAGGCGAACTCAAAGGCGTTCTCGGTTACACCAACGAAGCTGTTGTTTCTACCGACTTCCGCAACGATCCCCACACTTCTATCTTCGACGAGAAGGCTGGTATCCAACTCGACAAAACTTTCGTTAAAGTTTGCGCTTGGTACGACAACGAATGGGGTTATTCTAACAAAGTGCTCGAAATGGCACGCGTTATTTCTAAGTAATTAGAATATAATCTCTTATAAAATATCGCCTGAGTGGTTTTCCCGCTCAGGCTTTTTTTTGTCCGCTTATGTGCTAACACGCAACAAAATCATCAATCTTCCGTTTTAGGTTCATAATTAACTCACTAATATTTTAAATTATGGCCAAGAAACGCACTTCGGTTGACCTTTATGTCAACGCAGTAAAGCGAGCCGACCGCGAAGAAGAGATACGTCGGCACGGAAAACTTATTTCAACACGTCCCGCGAGGATAGTAAAATCCAAAAAAATCTACTCCCGCAAAGGCAACAAAAATAATCCGGACCAATATGGTTCGGATTTTTTTTGTGCGTTGGTTTGTTGTGTTTAATACATCATTCCAAACAACCACAAGGGAATTTTGTTGCCAAAACCAATCTCAATTTCGTCGGCGGCTATGAAACTGTCGGGAATGTCTTTGATTTGGGTGAATTTTTTGCCGCGTCCGCCTATTTCAAATAAGTATCGGTTGTCGACAAGGAGGTCACCCTGCGTAGGAAATTGTATCGAGTGCGACTGGTTCATCATAGATGCAAAAAATGATTCGCGCAAAGTGCCAGTGTCAACGGGCTGAGTAAGTGCCTGCATTAGATTGGGGTTGTTGAAAAGTATTTTTTCGGGTTTCCCTAAGGCTTTTAAACCTTTGCCTTCGGTGTATAGCAACCTTAACAATGCGGAGTGGTGCAACAATGAGAGCAATTTGATAAGTTGGTTTCGTGTAGTTGCAAGTGCAGCGCAAAGCGATGATATATTGAGCGTAAATGGTGCCATCTGCGCCAATAAAACAAGCAACCGTTTGGCTTTGCGCAGCGTGTCGTACTCAATGTTTTCAACTGTGGGAATATCGTTTTCTATTATTGTAGAAATCACATTTTGGATTCGTTCGTAATAACTTTCTAATGAAGTGGTTTCAAGTAAAAATGGGTAATAACCCTGCTGTACGTATTTTTCAAAATGTGGTAGCACTTTTATCTTGGCGGTTATTTGGGAGGCTATTTGCTGATGGTTAGTTATTATTTCATTTAGTGAAACTGCCGGAATATCGGCTATTTTATTGATAGCCAAATATTCACGAAACGACAAACCCTCTAAATGGTACATTCTTAAACGACGTGAAAGGTCGGCCTTTGCATTGTCGATTTCTAATAGCGAAGAGCCTGTAAATGTGATATGTAGGGTAGGATAGCCGTCGTAAATATTCTTGATTTCGCGAATCCAGTTAGGATAACGGTGCACTTCGTCGAGAAAAATATGTGTAACGCCGTGAGTATAAAGATATTCGGTAAGTTCCATAAGAGTATGTGTACTAAACCAAATGTGGTCGAGTGACACATAAAAAGCGTTGTTTCTGTTTGTGAATGAGCGTTTTATGTGTTGTAGAATCAGTGTGGTTTTGCCCACACCTCTTGCACCCTTGATACCTATTAATCGTTCGTTCCAATCTATCTTAGAGTATAAGTATCTGAAATACTCATATTTAGTATCTTCTAACCTTCTGTTATATGCCAAAAAAAGTGATTCCATAATTGCCTTTTTTTATTTCTACGACTGCAAATGTATAAAAAGTTTCTTTACAAAGAATACTTTTGGGGTAAAAAGTTTCTTTATAAAGAAAGATTTTTGGGTGTTTCTTTTCTTTATAAGGAAAAACTTTGTTTCCAATCTGAATGATAATTTTTGAAAAATCAGTAAAACAGCGTGCAATTAACAAAAAAATATTATATTTGCATATCAATAAAAAAATAATAAACAAAAGTCCGCAAACTCTTGAAGAAATGGCTAAGCACTATATAAACCAAGACTACCCTGTATATATTTCGTATGCGTGGAAAAATAAAGACTATCCCGGCATTGAGACCGATGTGGACAACTTATGCCAAGCATTAGAAGATAACGGAATTTTTTACGAGCGTGACAAAAAAGCGGGGAATCCATTATGCCCTTATCGTTACAGCATTTCGGAATGTGAGGAAAAAATAGGGCAGGGGTGTGCCGTAATTATGTTTATAAGTGAAAAATCGATAAAGTCGCTACACTGTATGCACGAATGGAAGTGTATCAAAGACCGTGGCGATATTAAAAACAGAGTTTTCCCTGTGGTGTTAGAAGATGCCGAACTGACCAATCCTAACAAGTTCAAGGAGTATTACCACTATTTTGAACAATTAAAACAAGATCTTGTAAACCAACTACTTGAAGGTATTGTGCCATTAACAGACGCACAAAGCAAAGCCTTATATAATAGGGTTTATACATCCGATTTGCAAGATTTGTATCAATTTCTTTCCGATTATAATAAATCATCTTTGAAAATAATCCGCAACAACAACTATTCTGTAATTATTGAGCAATTAACGGAACACCTTAATAATATAGTACCCAAAAGTACGAAGGAAATCTTAAATCCATCGGTTAATACTCGTAGCCAGAAATGGCCGTTTGTGGCTGCCGCCGTTGTATTATTAGCATTGTTGACATATTGGATTGTACCCAAATTGACCCAAATACCGAAATCGAATAGTACTAACACAACAACGGAAGATGTTGTTGGCAATGATACTCCTGATATTATATGGTCAACTTCTCCTCAATGGCCATACGGAAAATGGACAGGCGGCACCAAAGATGGTAAACCTCACGGAGATAACGTTACCGTTATTTACCTTACCAATTGTGTATACAATCCCAAAGATCCGTTGAAACGCGTTTCAAACCCCGGACAAAAGGTTGTTGGATATTTTGAAGATGGCAACCTTATTATTGGGGATATATATGATGAAAATGAAAACCTTATAGAACGGAATTTTGAACCAAAATTGTAATGTTATGAAAAGATTATTGATATGTTTGTTTTGTTTCCTATGTTGTTTTGCAAATGCACAAAACAATAAGGTTACTATTAGAATTGATTATTTAGACAAAAATCCTGCATTAGCCAATAGTGTAGGTAATACTTTGTCAAATCTGTTTACAGAGTTTGATTTGGCTTACACAAATTCTACCCAACCTAATATAAGAAATTTGAATATATCAGAAAATACAAAATCTAAAATATTGTCTTTATGGACACGTCAAAAATTTAGATTACCTGGCAAATCTGTTACATTGGGAGTTGCGAAGTTATATGGTACAACCGAATATGCAGTTTTTTCTGTGCCATTACAAGCGGAAGGTGTGTCTAATTGTGTAGATTATACCATTCAGTTTAATTCTAACGGTTTGATTACTAATTTTGAACGGTCTCCTTTTTCTCTATCTCAGTTAAAGTTTGCTACCGGAAACCGAACTATTGATGCACAAACTAAAAACATTATTAATGTGATGTTGTATCAATTAAGTAATGCGTATGCAACCAAAGATGTTGAATATCTTCGTAAAATCTATGACCCTAATGGGTATTGCATCACAGGTACAAAATCTAATTCAAATGTTTCTACTGTTAGTGCGGCGAATGAACGTCGGGTTCAATTAGATAAGGATTATTATGACTTGACTATAAAAAAACTGAGTGAATATGTAGATGACTTGGAAAATAAGGTGTTTAAATATAATGCTTGGGTAAAACCTATATTTGGCACACCAGAGATAACGGCTCATCAAAATCCAGATGCAGAATATGACGGCATTTATTATATAAATGTGTTTCAAAACTATCAGTCACAGCACTATAATGACAAAGGATGGTTAACTTTGGTAGTAAACTTACGCAACCAATCTAATCCGTTGATATTGGCGAGGGTTTGGCTTCCTAATAAAATCACAAACGAACAATTAACAAGTATATTATTTTAATTATGAAATCATTATTGTTGGCATTATTACTATTGTTAGGCAGTATCAATTGTTATTGCCAAGTGTTAAGAGTAGATGGTGATCCTTTTGAGGGTAATGCAAGACCTAATGCGGGATTAGGTTTTGATAACAACAATCATCAGTATGCTCGATTAATAGTAACATCTAATTTGTCGATAAATAATATGGATGTTAGACGAGGTGGTGTTATAGTTTCTGCACCGAAAAAGGAAATAGGAAGAATGATAATTGATTTTTTGCCTAACTATAATGCTGTTATTACTTTTTATGCCGATCAATGCCCTCCGCTAAATATTAAAATTCCTAATTTTGTTATGGGTGGTTGGGAATATGAAATGAATATTTTATTTGATAATGAACCTCACCCCCCCACCTTTCCCCGCCTCCCAATCTCCTTCGGCGGCAAAACCTACGGTTATATGATACAAGTTCCCGGTGGTTCGTTTCAGATGGGGTCAAATGATGGAGATAGTGATGAAAAACCGCCCCATACGGTTTCTGTAAACACTTTCTATATCGGCGAAACCGAAGTAACACAAGAATTATGGAAAGCGGTGATGGGTGATAATCCGAGTAATTTCAAAAAAGGTGATAATTATCCTGTTGAAGAGGTTTCTTGGAACGATTGTCAAACATTTATTAAAAAACTTAACGAAAAAACTGGCAAGAAATTCCGCCTTCCCACCGAAGCAGAATGGGAATTTGCCGCCCGAGGTGGTAAGAGCGGTGGCACTAAGTATAGCGGAAGCGATAATATTGATGAGGTTGCTGTGTATTATGATAACTCATATAAATTAGGTAGTAATAATTCAGCATACGGCACACATCAAGTAAAATCCAAAAAGCCAAACACCCTCGGCATATACGATATGACGGGCAATGTTTGGGAATGGTGCAACGATTGGTATGCTTCTGACTATTATAAAAATAGTCCTTCAAACAATCCGCAAGGTCCTTCATCGGGTTCTAACCGCGTGCTTCGTGGTGGTTCGTGGAGCCGCAGCGCTCACGGCTGTCGCGTTGCTTTTCGTAACCTCAACAGCCCCGACTACGGGTACGGCTACATCGGTTTACGCCTCGCCTTAGTTCCTTAGTTTAAAATTTCGACATCCAGTCATTTTTTTAAGGATGGAAAAAATGAAATATGAATAAAATAAATAAATAAAACAGGCGTTAGCAATTTTCGAGGGCTGCCGAGTGCGCGGCGGCGTAGCAAGCAAGCGCACAAGGCAGAATGAGAAAAGTGCTAACAAATAAAGATAATAATGTATTTTAAAATAAAATGAGTTTTTTCCAAAATTAGTAAAAAATACATAGTTTTGGAAAAAACTCAACTTTGTGTTGTTAGAGAAAACCCTATTTCATATCCCCAACCACATTTACTGCCTCAAAGATATAAATATCTTTTTCTACTTCGCCGAACCATTGGGTGAACTTCTTGATTTTGAGGGTGTCGGAGCCACAGGCGGTTTTATCGGCAGAGGTGAAGGTGGCTGTTACGCCGGTTTTTTCTTTGCCAATTTTGCTGTACTTGTCGGCCTCGTCTTTAAGTTCTTTGAGGTGCTTGCGATATTTGTCGAAATTGAGCGAGTAGTCGGTGTCGTCGTTTTTGGCTTTTAGTCGGTGAGCGTTTTCGTCAATTTGGCGGAAAATCGGGTCGGTGCTGATGCGTTTGCGGCTGAGATCGGCTATTTTGGAGCGGTTTACGGTGTTGGTGGGCTTGTATTGCGCACGGTCGATCACGTCGTATTGAAGGGCTGTTTTGCTCTCCTTTTCACCGGTTTCGATGTAGGTGTAGGCATCGGGAATAATGATGTCGGGAATAACGCCCTTCAACTGTGTGGTGCCGCCGTTTACTCGGTAAAATTTCTGAATGGTGAGTTTTACAGTGCCGAGAGGTTTGAGGTCGTTGTAGCCGTTTACAAGTTGGTCTAAGTCGTAGAAACTCTGCACAGTACCTTTGCCGAACGACGAGTTGCTGCCCATAATGATGGCGCGGTCGTAGTCTTGCATTGCGGCAGCAAATATTTCAGATGCCGACGCGCTGAAATTGTTGACCATCACTACCAACGGACCGTTGTATTTGATTTCTGCATTGTTGTCGTTGAGGGTGTTAACACGGTTGTCGCGTGTTTTTACCTGAACAATTGGACCTTTACCTACAAAAATTCCTGACATTTTAACCACGTCTTGGAGACTTCCTCCGCCGTTGTTTCTCAGGTCGATAACAATGCCGTCAACATTCTCTTTTTTAAGTTTTTCTACCTCAATTTCCACGTCTTTGCTGCAAAAACGTCCTGCGCGGTCGTTGAAGTCGGCGTAAAATTTTGGCAGATAGATGTATCCCACTTTGGTTTTGCCGTCTTTTGATTTGATAACCGACGATTTGGCGTAGGTTTCTTCGATAATTACCACGTCGCGAACGATAGGAATTATTTTGATATTGCCGTCCAATTTTTTAACGGTGAGTTTTACGGTAGTTCCTTTTTTGCCGCGGATAAGTTTTACGGCATCGTCGAGGTTCATATTGGTGATGTCGGTAGGCTCTGCGTCGCCCTGACCCACCTTTAATATAATGTCGTTGACTTCGAGTTCGCCTTGTTTCCAACTTGCGCTGCCGGGGATAATGTTGATAACCTTGGTTTGTCCCTTGTTGTTTTGGAGGGTGGCGCCTATGCCTTCAAATTTGCCCGACATCGAAATATCGAAACTCTCTTTGTCTTCGGGGGGCATATATTCGGTGTGGGGATCGCAGCAAGCAGTCATTGCATTGATATAGAGCGATACCCACTCTTTTTGCTTAATTTTGCTGAGGCGTTCCATCCAATTGTCGTAGTTTTCTTTTACGCTTTTAACAGCCTCTGCTTTAAGTTCGTCGGCAGACTTTTGCTTGTAAGTAGAATCGTTTTTAGATGATTCCTGAATATCGGTTAAGTCAGAAAGTTTCTCTAAAACAGCAAGTTTGGTAATGTTGTACCAATTTTTGCGGAGTTCCTCTTTCGAGGCTGCAAATTTGAGTTTTTTGGGGTCTGTTTCTATGTTTTCGTTGGTGTTGAAATCAAAATTGCCAGCGATAGCCTCGCGGTAGTATTGCTCAGCCTCGTTTTGACGCTGGATAATCAGTTTTGTGGCCTCGTCAAAAAAATCGAGGTTCGACATTTTGATTTGGTCGTCGATGAGGTAGCGGTATTTTTCCAACTGTTCAATGTCGGATTTTATAAAATAACGCTTGGCATAGTCTAAACGGTCGATATATTCGTCGAACACCTTGGAAGAAAATTCGTCGTTGACTTTTATCATATCGTAATGCGCATGTGTAAGTACCTGATACACAAGTTGCATTGTTATGCGATCTTTGCTGTCGGAATTGCTTCTATGAGGCATAAAAGCCACAAATACTGCCGCTACCAAAACGAGCGGGAGGCTTATTTTAAGAATGGTTTTCATTATTTTCTGTTTTTTAGTATCTTCTGTTTCAATTTGTTCACTGTCCATTATGTTTTGTCCTTAATATGAAATTTGAGTTTTACAAATGTAAGGTTTTATACGATTGGGCTATCAATAATTATACAATTTTTATTGTTAAAAATGCAAAAAATTCAAAAAAAACGTTTCTGATGCCTCTATCTGTCGGATTATTTGTATTTTTGCGTAGTATTAAATTTTATTAAAAATGACAAAACAACAATTGCGAATAATATATATGGGAACGCCGGAATTTGCCGTTGCTCCCCTTAAAGCATTGGTAGACAATGGATTTAATGTAGTTGCTGTGGTTACTGGCGAAGACAAGCCGCAGGGTAGGGGACGCAAGATAATGCCCACGCCCGTAAAAGAGTTGGCACAATCGCTCGGAATACCCGTTTTGCAACCCGCCAAACTCAAAGATGAGGGTTTTCAAGCGGAATTGCGTTCGTATAACGCCGATTTACAAGTAGTTGTGGCATTTCGTATGCTTCCCGAGGCTGTTTGGGCTATGCCTAAATTCGGCACGTTTAACCTTCACACAGCCATTTTGCCGCAGTATCGCGGTGCTGCTCCGATAAATTGGGCTGTGATTAACGGCGAAACCAAAACTGGCGTTACCACCTTTATGCTCGACCACGACATTGACACCGGCCGCATTTTGCTCAAAAAAGAGATTGACATTTTGCCCGAGGATAATGCCGGCAGCGTGCATGACAAACTTATGGAGGTGGGTTCTCAACTTGTGGTTGACACAGTGGAGATGATTCTTTCGGGTAATGTTAAATCGGTGGCACAGAGCGACTTGATTGCTCCTGGCACTGTGCTTAAACCTGCTCCAAAGATATTTAAAGAAGATTGCCGTTTGGATTTTTCTAAAAATGGAATATCCATTAAGAATCTTGTTCGCGGATTAAGTCCCTATCCCACAGCGTTTACCACTATTAAGATAAAGGATAAGGATATGAGTCTCAAAGTGTTTGCCGTGGATTTTGAACCCTCGAAAGGCGTTACCGAAACGGGCAAGGTATTCACTGATAATAAGACTTTTATAAAAATCTCTTGTGCCGATGGATATATCCAATTGCTTGATATTCAGTTAGAAGGCAAAAAGAGAATGGGCGTTGTGGATTTTTTGAGAGGGGTGAAGTTATAGGTAATTTATAAACCTCTCCATTCCCTCACGTTTACGTTCCGTGAGGTTGTAACTGATATTTTTGGTGTAATATTCCATGGGGTTAAACTCCTTGATAAAGCGATGGTGGTAGAAATCTATCACCGCAGGAATATTGTGCACACCTATGCCAAGGGCTTGATTAAATGATTGTTGCAGGTCGTTGTCGATGGGCTTCGACGATAGCCACGCCGCAAACACAAAGGGCAATCCCGTGATTTTTATCCACTCTTCGGCAAGGTCGTAAACGTGTGTGTGCGGTTTTATGGTGAAACAACGGTCGCCAATTACCACTCCGGCGGTGTCGGCAGCAATTTCGTTTTCGTAACCTGCCTTGCTCTGAACCCATTCTGGCGATATGTGCCAATAATTTTCGGCAAGAACTTTTACAAGGCGAACGCTCGTAGCCGATTGATAATCAAGAAGTATGTGGTTGATTTGAGTTAGGGGAGAGTCGCTGGCAAGTATCACCGAACGCACTTTGTCTTCGGCACCAATGCAATAATCCGAAACTATGTGATATTCTTTGAGTTGCGGAATTATTCCTACGGGAACAAGCGCAATATCGCAACGGTTTTCTAACAATGCACGCGCACATTCCGAAGGGTAATTGAGTATAAGTTCGCAATTTTGCTTTACAAAATCAGAATGTTCCAAACCGTAAAGCATCGGCAAAGTGTTGTAATACGAAACCGCTACAATCTTGATTTTACTCATAACTAAACTGTTTGATTATCAAGTTTTTCAGCCTCAATTTGCGACCATGCGGCAGCCACAGTAGAGATGCCTCCCGTAAACACGGCGAAAAATGTTCCACACATTATATATAAGGTGAGTGTGTAAATTGCGCCGTTGGTAATGGTGAGCCAACGGTAACGGTGAATAACTCGTGCGCTCTCTTTGGTGTCGCGGCGGTAACGCTCGTTGTTGTAGTCCATAAACGAGTATCCAAAATAATAACTATTTATAAGAAATACCACCACAGGCATTACAAAGCCAATTACGGGAATAAAACTTGCTATAAAGCAAACAATCAACAGAATACTCTGTTTTATAGTGTTTTTGAGGGCGATTTTTACACCTCGCCAAATATCTTTAACTGTTTGTTTTGCACTAAAACCAAATTCGCGACCTGTTAAATAAGTATCAGTTTTTTCGGACATATTGGTGTATATCGGCGACATACAAAGAATCACCAAACTACCACCGAGAAAAATAAACGCAAGGTAGCATATTATCTTGGTAATCACTGTGGTAGTGCCGCTGACAAAACTTCCCCATCCGCCTTCCAACTGCCAACTTTCTGTAATTTTTTCGTTGAGCCAATCCGACAGATTTCCGCTGTAATGCCAAATTAGCCAAACGCATATCACATTGATAATCATCGGGATGATGAAGAATTTCCACATTTTTTGAGCGGAGATTATGCCAAATGCGTGGCTGTATCCGCCGAGTCCGAGTTGTATCTGTTTGCCTACTGAAACCATTTTGTTTGCTTTTGCCGCAAAGTTACGTTTTTTTTGTTGAAACGAATGCACATATTATTTTTTTTACTATCTTTGTTTGATTAAAAATTTATCTGTTAACTTAAAAATATTATTGATATGAGACTTACAGGACGTAGAGAGAGCAGCAATGTGGAAGATCGCCGCGGCGGCTCTTCGGGTATGCGTATGTCTTCCGGCAAAAAAGGCGGCTGCGCAGGTATTATTATGCTGATTATCGGTGCGTTGATTTGGTGGAAAACCGGCGACAGCACAATGTTTGTCAACAACCTTGGCGTAGGTCAGGGCACTACAACAGAGCAAACCACCACCAACACCGGCACCAACAAGGCGCAAGACGAACTCGCTGTGTTTGCATCGCGCATTTTGGCTTCTACCGAAGATATTTGGACAAGCATTTTCCAACAGAACGGTATGACCTACCAAAAGCCCACGATGGTGATTTTTAGCGACGCCGTTAACACTGGCTGCGGCTCGGCTTCTTCGTCAACTGGTCCGTTCTATTGCTCTGCTGATCAGAAACTTTACTTAGACCTCTCGTTCTTTACCACAATGAAACGTCAACTCGGTGCAGAGGGCGACCTTGCATACGCCTACGTTATTGCTCACGAGGTTGGTCACCACGTAGAATACCTCACAGGATTGCTTTCAAAACTTCATCAACAGATGGACAGGGCACGTTCCGACGCTGAGGCAAACGCCATTTCGGTTCGTATAGAGTTGCTTGCCGACTTCTACGCAGGCGTTTGGGGACACTATGAGAACAAAACTTTCAAATCGTTTGAAGACGGCGACCTTGAAGAGGCTATCAACTGCGCTCACCAAATCGGTGACGACTATCTGCAAAAATCGGCAGGTTACCGCACCATCAACCCCGAATCGTTTACACACGGCACATCGGCGCAGCGTATGAAATGGCTCAAACTCGGTCTTCAAACCGGCGACCTAAGCCGTGCTAATCAGATACTTACTTGCAGCGAAAGCGAATTATAAAATCAATTAATAATAATAAAAACAATGGCAGAAGAAAATTCATTTAAAGAAAGTCTCAATTGGAAAAAACTTTCAATTGACGCAGTTAACACAATTATTGCAACCGCAATCGGTATTATCCTCGGTCTCTTGGTAGACAAATGGCGCGAGAATGTCAACAATCAGGAAAACTATCAAAAAGTGATTGTTGCCACCATCGTCAACCTCGAAAATTATAAGAGTCAGATTGAGAACTTGGAGTCGTACGTCGATTACAGCAGCGAGGAGTTCGACACTTATTACGATGCTGAGTATGAGGAAACCGATTCCACAATGGATGAAATATCCTATTTATTTTTTGTAGAAAATTTCCAACAGCAAGACCGTTGGATAGAGGAAAACTTTATCACCAACGGCGGATTTATTGAGGATGCCGACTTGCGCCTCAAAATCGGTAACGTTTACTCGCTTATCGACTTGTGCAAAAACAGTTTTGCTCATCTCAAAACCGTTTCTGACAAAGCCTACGACAAGTATGTGGATATTTACGTAAACGAGGATAGCAAAAATGCATTTGATAAGTTGCTTACCGACAAGGAGTTTATGGCTTATTCAAGTGCAATTACCGAGACGAAATACAACATTGATACTTGGCTCAAAAGCATCGACGAACTTACACAAGAGATTGTTAAAATCGCTAACGCCGACGAAAAACAGTTGACAGAAATGCGTCAATCGTCGAAAAAGATACTTGATATGATATCCAAAAGCCGCGAAGAATAATTTTTAATATATGGAAATCAAAAAATACTTTTCGGCAGAATACCTCTTGCAGATGTTTCGCGACACCTGCAAGAGATTTCCCATTTCGGTGGGATTAGCCTTTTTGTTGTTTATCACAACATTTTGCGCAGTTTGTGAGGTGGATTGGAGCGAACAAACGTGGTTTTTCCTAATTTTTTACACCGTATCAGGCTGTGTGCTAAACGTTTCGCTTAGTATTTGGGGCGAAGGTTGCCCTAAAAAACCGCTTAAAGCATTAGTTATTTGTGTTGTAAATATCTTATGGTTAGCGTATTGTATTTATGCCGCTTTTGATTTTCCATATAATCATAAAGAATGGCTCAGTATGCCGGGATTATGCGCCTTTTCGGTAGCGGTGCTACTCTCGGTATATTGTCTGCCATTTTTCCGTAGCAAAAGCGATTCTCCTTTTTGGAATTTTGCAACACATTTTACCGGCGTAACCCTCGGCTCAATAGTGGCTGCCGGTGTGCTTGCAGGTGGAATTACCTTGCTTTATGTTGCTGTATTTATGATATTTGATTTGGGCAAGGTAATTAAGCCGATTATCGTAATCGACAGTTTTCTTTTGTGCTTGGTGATGCCGCTGTTGATAATGGGTCAGATTCCGCCCAAAGAGCAAGTCTACAACGATACCAACATAGGTCTCAACAAGTTTTTCCGTGGGGTAATCAAATTTATGTTTATCCCCTTGTTGGCTATGTATCTTTTGGTGCTATATCTCTATGGATTAAAGAGTTTAATAACATTTGAACTGCCAAACGGATGGGTTTCTACCTTGGTTTCGGTGTCGATGTTTTTTATGGTGCTTATTTATGTAGTGCTGTATATCAGCGACTCTTATAAAGAAGACAAACTAAGCGGATTTTTTGTAAAATATATTCCGTGGATAATGATACCCCTTGTGCTGTTTATGAGCGTGGGCGTATTTCGTCGTTTCAACGATTATGGAATCACCATTCCACGACTTTATCTGCTTATCGTAAATATTTGGTTTCTTGCTATTTGCGTATATTTTGCTGTTGCAAAACGCAAACGTATGATATTGATACCGGCATCGTTTTCGGTGTTGTTTGTGGTGTTCTCGTTTGGTCCGCTGAGTGCCGCCAACATCACGCTAAAATCGTTGCGTACCTCTGTAACCGATTGGTTATCAAAGGAAAATGCACAATTGCCTTTAACTGATACCGCCTTTGAAAATCTTGTAAATCAATCTGCCGATAGTATTCGTGCATTTGAAATCGGCTCTAAACTTGTCTATATCACCAATAATTACCCAGAAGAAAAATATTCCGACATTGTTGACGATCGTGTTTCAGAATATCGGTTGCGCAACCCCGAATTACCTCGCGTAGATAATTCAATAATGTGCAATGGTAAAGATATTTCGGGTTATTATTATCTTTATAATCTTCCTATTGAGCATAATTTAGATGCCCATTACACCAAGTTTTATGATGTATCTCCTACATCGTACTACACTGATGAAGAAATGCTGCAACCAATTATAAAACATAGTTTTACGCCCTTAGGCACAAATACCCGCTATACTTTTGAGGTATCGCGCGATACGTTGATGGAGCGTAGTCGAAAATATGCAGACTATATTACCCTCAAAAACGATTCTGCATTATACTTTTTGCGCGAATACTCTCTTGATATTCATCGCGGTAATTGTAGGTTGAGCACCGAAGGGTATTTGTTTGTGAAATAGGGGGGTGTTTTAACACTTTTTATAATTCTTCTTTGCATTATTTTTCTATCTTTACCACGTTTATAAACTCTAAAACTTAATAACAATGAGAAAAGATTTTGGAGCAAAGGCACTCCTTTTTCCTATGCCCGTTTTGATTATCGGCACTTACGACGAAAACGGTAATCCCAACGCTATGAATGCCGCTTGGGGTGGAATTTCTGACGATACACAGATTTCGATTTGCTTGTCGCCAACTCACAAAACCGTTAAAAATCTGAAACTTAAAAAGGCTTTCACTGTTTCGGTGGCAGATGCTAAACATTTGGCAGAATGTGATTATGTGGGCATTGCAAGTGGCAACAATGTTGCCGACAAGTTTGCCAAAGCGGGATTCACAGCCGTTAAATCCGACAAGGTGGATGCTCCTCTTATTGCCGAACTGCCCTTTGCGCTTGAATGTGAGATGATTAGTTACGACGACCAAACTTGCCGCTTGGTGGGCGAAATCGTAAATGTTTGCGCCGACGAAAGCATCCTCACCGATGGCAAAATCGATATTGCAAAACTTCAACCTTTGGTTTACAATCCTTCGGCACACACTTATCACGTGGTGGGCAACAAGGTTGGCAACGCTTTTTCCGATGGTAAAAAATTAATGTAATATGCAGTATTCTTACACTACATCAGGCACTTGCTCTAAGGCAATTACTTTTGATAAAGACGAAAACGGTGTTATCACCAACGTAAAATTTTTTGGCGGATGTCCTGGAAACTTGGCAGCAATTTCAAAACTTGTTAACGGTATGACAGCCGACCAAATCAACAATATACTTGCTGGAAATCGTTGCGGAGGCAAACCCACTTCGTGTGCCGACCAATTGGCTAAGGCGGTTACATCTGTTTGATTATGATTAAATTAGGATTTCTTTCTATGCTGTTTCCGTTTCTTTTCGGATGTACAAATATTCCGATTGAGGGGTTAAAATCGTTGGAATTTGGCTATTCTGATGGTCGCCGCATAAAGGCTGTTTACAAGATAGATAGCGACAGCACGGGCTATACAGTTACCATTCAGGAGGGATATTCCGACGATAATTTGCCCTCATTCTCTGCCACAGCGCAACAGATAGCCGAATTGGAACAAGTCTTAAACTCATACGAAGTAGGGCGTTGGGACGGTTTTAAACGTTCTGCCCTCAACGTAAGAGACGGCATCAATTTTCACCTTTATATTTGGCTCAAAAACGGCAAAAGCATTCACGCCTCTGGTTACGAATCTTATCCTAAAAATTATAAGGAGGTTAAAACGGCGTTGGAGGAGTGGTTCGGGCGATATCAGGAGAAAAAGTAAGCATAAAATAAGGGGCTCATTTCTAAGCCCCTTTTTTATTTGGTTAAACCGCTGAATTACAACTGAATTGTCCACATATTGATTGAATATGGGTCGATTTTTTCGGTGAATTTGGGTTTGAGTTTAACATTCTCTTTTACAGGGATAATGGGCTGTTTCTCGTAGTTGTTTTCGTCGTCGGGATTGCCGGAGATGACTGTTTTTACAGCATCGGGCTTGATTTTGAATTTGGCAAGGTCGATGGTGGCAGAGGCAGCCTTAGAACCTGCGTTACAGATTTTTACAAAAAGTTTCTTGGTTTTGCTGTCGTAGATAACGGATTGTCCGAGAAGATTATCGTCGGTGCGGTCAAACTTAACGCAGTCGCCGTAGAAATAGTCGCCCGAAGATTGTCCGAACATCTGTTGAACGTAGTAACTGCAAGTGAGATAGGGCTTTTCGTTGTCGAAATAAATCAAATCGGGATCCCAACTGTGAGCGCCTTTGCGAGCAAAAAGAGGAGCGTAAGAGGTCATTACCACAATGTCGGCATTGCGCTCAACGTGCAGCAAATAAAGGCCTTCGGCAAGGGCGTCGATAAGTTTTTTGTCCTTAGAAGCGTATTCGCCAAGGTAAACTTTGGTTTTGCGGTTGCGCGGATAATCGTCGTACTGACGTTTGTTGAGGAAATAATCGCGAGGTTCGTAGTAGTGCTCGTCGAGGATGGGGAGGTTGAGTTTTTCGGCAAATTTCCAACCGTTTTGATAGTCGGGATTGTCGGGATGTGAACCCGGACCCGCTGTGCCTATGATAACAATGTTGGGATATTTGGCTGTGATTTTGTCGTACATATATTTGAAACGCTCCTCAAATTCGGGAGTGATTTTTTCCTCGTTGCCAATACCTAAATATTTGAGGTTGAAAGGTTTTGGGTGTCCTGCATCGGCACGAACCTTGCCCCATTTGGTAGAAGCGTCGCCGTTGGCCCATTCAATAAGGTCGAGAGCGTCCTGAGTCCATTTTTCCATATCTTCCATCGGGCAAGCGTCCTGAGCCTGAGTTGGCCACATATTCCAGCCGCCGTTGGTGCCTTGGCAACTTACGCCACAGGGAAGAATTGGAACGGGCTCCATATTAAGGTCTTCGCAGAATTGGAAATACTCGTAGTAGCCGATAGCGAGCGACTGATGATAGCCCCAAGTGTTTTTGTTGCCTTTGCGCTGCTCTTTGGGACCAACCGAGTTTTTCCAATGATATGTGTTCCAAAAGCCGTCGCCACCGCCGTGAACCACGCATCCGCCGGGGAAACGCATAAATTTAGGATTGAGGTCGGCAAGTGCCTGAGCAAGGTCTTTGCGCATACCGTGACCTTTGTAAGTGTCTTGCGGATAGAGAGATACCATATCAATGTCGTATTCTCCCTGATTGAGCGAAAGAATCTGCAACGATGCTTTTTCGCAATCTTCGGCAGCCTCAATCACAGCGGTGTATTTTTTCCAATCTTTGCCCGAAACTTTGAGTGTTACCTCGCCGATAGCCTTGGGTTCGCGCATCATAGGTCCGAACCCCTGCTGAGGAGCGGCAAGCACCACGCGAATTTCCTTGTCGATGCCGTCGGTGTTGCGCAAGAATACCGAGAAATCATATTTTTCGCCTTTTTTGATGCGGATACCGTCGAAACCGTCGTTTTGAAGTCCAACGCCTTTCCAACCTTTGTAGTCGTAAAACTCTTTTACACGCTCAACCACAATGTGCATATAGTTTGGGTTGTTGGGGTGAATGGGGTTAAGTTGTCGGGGCTCCATATAACCGAGCGAGTGTCCCGGACGGGCAAATTTCCAAGCAGTACCCGGACCCCAGCCGTCTTTTTCGATAGGGCTGTATTCAAACGAGCCGTTTTGAACAAGTTCGGCGCACAAACCGCCGTCGGCAGAGGAACTGATATCCTCAAAAAAGATACCGATAAGTTCGTTGCTAATCTTTTTGCCGCCTGCGGGCTGAGCCATCAAACCCGCTGTACTGCAAGCAAGTAGCGATACAGTAAGTAATTTCTTTATCATATTATTAGTATTAAAAATTAGTGTAAAAAATACAATTATTTTTTGTTAGCAAAAATATAGCATTGGTTTGACAATTCCAAAACTATGGTGAAAAAACTACTTTAAAGATAACAATATATTGATTATTAGGTGTTTATAACTAAGAATTGCCTTATCTAAACAATATATTAATTTTTGCATAGGTTACTTTATTTGCAAAATTTCTGCATAAAATTGTTTGTAATTACAAGCAAAAATAAAATCATAAATGCTTTTAACTTTTGGGGTTGTGATATTGGGTATTTATCGACTTCATTAACATTCTCTTAGGGAATATAAAAATGGCAGAAGGATCTCCTTTTTGTGATTTCTTTGATGAACAAGATCATAATTACTATTAAAAGAAGTTAACTGCAATCACACCTATGTCTAACATCTTTCTGGTTACTTTCATCGTCTGTAACGCTTCCTTTCTGTTGGGTGTACGGAATATGCTGAGTGCGCATACTTTCCAACGCTTGCTCCAAGGATGTTGGTTGTAATACCTTCTCTATCATATATTCCGACAATGTTGGAAATTTCTTTAATAATTCTTCTCGTGTCATAGTTTTGATTTTAATTTGTGCCACAAATGATGCTTGCTGACATTGTTACAAATATAAATCAAATTTTCGAGATAGCCAACTAAATCTACCTTTTTTTACCACGATTTGGTTGGCTATCTGCCAAAAATCGGCGTTTTCCGCCGATAGCCAACTAAATCTACCTTTTTTTACCCACATTTGGTTGGCTATCGGGCGTTTTTACATTTTCATTCGTTGGCGGTGGGTAAGTATCCACAGCACCACGGGAACGCCAAACACAGGCGTAACGGCATTGAGCGGCAGAACTCCAAAATCTCCGGGAAGAATGCACAATATATTGCACATCAACGCTATACACGCGCCTATGTAGATGCTTGCCGGAAGTATCCGCTTATGGTTTGAGGTTTTGAGCACCATTCGAGCCACGTGAGGCACAGCCAATCCGATAAATGCCACCGGTCCACAGTAGGCTGTTACCGCCGACACTAAAACTCCCGCCAATAGTAGCAAAATGGTTTTTGTTCGCGCCGGATTAACGCCCAAGTTTTGTGCATAATTTTCGCCTAAAAGCAAAAGGTTCAACGGTTTAACTGTAAGCAACGCCGCCGCGCAAAACACTGTTACCACTATTGCAAAAACGGGTATTTCGTTGAGCGTTACGCCGGCAAAACTACCCATATTCCACACGGTAAAGTTCTTGACGCTCTGTTCGGTACCAAAAAAATTGAGCACCGTAACAGCCGCTCCCGAAAGGTAACTTATCATAATGCCGGCGATCAAAAGGGTGAGGTTGTTTTTGAGAATTTCGGACAGCACCACAAGCAACGCTAACACTGCCGCCGAGCCCATTAGCGAGCCTATAATTACCGAAACTGTGCTGTTGAAATCCATAAACACAGCCGAAAACAAAAATGTTACCACAGCCACGCCAAGACTCGCCGCCGACGATATGCCCAACACCGATGGCCCTGCAAGTGGATTTGCAAAAACGGTTTGCATAATTAATCCGCTTACAGCCAGCGCCGCCCCTGCCAACAATGCCGTAACAGCCTGTGGCAAACGGTTGTCGAGGATAATTATTTTGTGAACTTCGTTATCAGACTGTCCTGTCAGCACCTTAAAAATCTCAGTCGCAGGAATCTCTGCCGAGCCCACAAAGAGGTTTAAAAAGATGAGGATAAGGAGGAATAATATGGCGATGATGTGGGGCATAGGGGGATAATTGTTATTTCATCATTTCAGGCATATCTTTGAATACTTCGTCGTTTAATTGGTCTGTTAGCCAACGTGCGGGATTGTTTCCAATGTATTCCGCAATGCGGTTCAATTCGTCTTGGTCGCGAACTATGTGGTCGTGAAATCGTGGTTGCCAATCGAAATAGATGCCGTTTTTACGGGCGAAATGGGTTGCTCGTGCTTTTAAACCACGTATCACTGTTCCTAAACATTGTTTTATCATTGGATTGTCGTTGCCTGTAATTCCACCTTTTTTGACCGTGGTATCCGTAGAGACGCGATTAACCGTATCCGTAGGGGTATCCGTAGAGACGCGATTAATCGCGTCTCTACAATCAAATGTGACGTCATTTCGGATTATTACCAAACAATGCAGATGGTTGGGCATTACAACCCATAATGGTATTTCGGCGTATGGATAATGTGTTGAAATGTCGCGAATTTGTTCGTCGGTATTTTTCCCGATATCCGTCAAATTCATTAGGGCTTCGTGGTTTTGATCATATGTAATCTCACCAAAATAATGTTCACGATTTTTGGTACAGATGGTTACAAAATAGATTCCGCCTGTATAATCGTGCCACGCCGCACGTGCCGATGATGTGCGATATTTGTTTTTGAATTTGGTGGATTGCATATGGGGTGGTTTAAATTGGTAGATGTGCGATAATAATGGTAGATGTGCGATTAAAATGGTAGAGACGCGATTAAAATGGTAGAGACGCGATTAAAATTGTAGAGACGCGATTAATCGCGTCTCTACACCCATATAATTATGTGCAAAATTTTCTACATCATCTTCTCCACATTCCACACAAATGCTCGTACGCCCATTTCAAGATTTCGGTTGTCGAGTTTTTTGCATTTGGAGAGGAGTTCGTCTACTTTTTCATCGGGGATGATGGTAAGGAGCGACGAGTTGAGTTCTGGCCAGGTGTGGGTGCCACGGCGGGGTTCGCCATCGTTGGTGCCTTGTCCAAATACCTGCTCCCACATTGTGTAGCCGCGGATTTCAAGTCGCTCCAACATATATTCAACACGTTCGGTGTTGGCTTGGTTAAATACGATAAATACTGCTTTCATCCTTTTAATTTTTTTTAATGCATAATGCATAATTCATAATGCATAATTGCCGTCCGGATTGGAACTTACATTATCAATTATTCTGCTTTCTGATTGTGAATTATGCATTATGAATTATGAATTAATAATTATATTAATCTAACGGTTTACGTGAATCGAATACAGCGTCGTCGGCCATATCGTAGAATACGAAACTCTTCTTCACTTCTTCGGCTTTGTCGCGTTCGCCGTGTTTAGAGAATATTGCGTAGAGCACAGGTACGATGATAAGGGTGATTACTGTGGAAACGAGCAAACCTCCGATTACCACCACGCCCATAGGTGCCCACACTTCGGCGCCTTCGCCCGACGACAATGCCATAGGTATCATACCGAGGATTGTGGTGGCGGCGGTCATAAGCACGGGGCGCAGACGAGAGCGTCCTGAAAGTACGATTGCTTCGTTGAGTTCGTAGTCGCGGTCGCGCATAAGGTTGATGTAGTCTACAAGCACGATACCGTTCTTTACTACGATACCTGCAAGCATTATCACACCAAGCATACCCACCATATTGAGGTTCATACCCGTGATGAGGAGAGCGAAAATTACGCCCGAGATTGCAAACGGGATACTCATCATAATGATAAACGGCTTGCTGAGCGATTCAAACTGCGATGCCATCACAATGTACACGAGGATGATGATAAGTCCGAAAAGGAGTGTCATATCGGCAGAAGATTCTTGCTGCTCTTCGTAGTCGCCGCCGATAACGATTTTTACGCCTTCGGTTTTTTCAAATGTGTCGAGAATTTTTTGGATGTTTTCGGCAAGTTCGGAGAGCGAAACGTCGTCGGGAGTTACCGAAACGGTGTTGACACGCTGACGAGTTTTGCGGTCGATTTGCGGAGGTGCCCAATATTCTTTTACTGTGGCCAACTCTTTAACTTTTACGCGCTGACCTGTGGGAGTGTTGATGGTGAGGTCGTAAATTTTGTCGAGCGAGTTGCGGTCTTCTTCGCGCAAACGAACGCGGATGTAATACTCATCGCCGTCTTCTTTGAGGAATCCTGCGGTAAATCCGTTGATTTTGTTGCGGATATATGTGCCGAGTGTGGCGGTGTTGAGTCCGAGCGATGCCACTTTTTCTTTGTCGAATACCAATTGAAGTTCGGCGCGGTCGGATTCGCGGCTAATGCGCACGTCTTTTGCGCCTTCCACGTTTTTGAGTGCCTCTTTGAGGTTGGCGGCTATGGTGTTGGTTTGGTCAAAGTCGTAACCGTAGATTTCCACATCGATAGAGTTGCTGCTCATACCGCCGCCCGAAGATGTTGACACTGTGTAGTTTACAACCTCAGGTGTGGCGTCAAACTGATCGCGGATGGTGTTGGCGATGTCGAATATTGAGCGTTCGCGTTCCCATTTTTTGGTGGCACGGATATACATCTGACCTTTGTAGTTGCTTGTAGACGACATAATTGATGTGATGCCTGCGTCGTCGTTGGATCCTAAGGTGGTAGAAATCAGTCGGAGTTCGGGGTTTTGAGCCGCCATTTCTGCCTCAATTTTGCGTGCTATTTTGGCTGCCTCTTCCACACGTGTGCCGCGCTGCAATTCAAATGTTACGGTCATACGGCCTTCGTCGCTTCGTGGCATAAAGTCCATACCGATTTTTTCCATTGCCACAGGAATGAGCGAAAGTGCAAAGAATCCTACAATTGCCGAAATGGTTATCACCTTGTGACGCAGTGCGATAGCAAGAAGTTTGGAGTATTGGATGTCGAGCCAGTCGAGACCGCGGATAACGGTGCGTTCGTAGAGGCTCTTGCCGTGTTTTTTTACTTTCGACTGTCCAAGTTTTTCCATTATTATCGACCTTGCTTTCAACATCTTAGACGAAAGCATAGGTGTAAGGGTGATTGCCACTGTTGTGGATGTACATACACAGATGGTAACAATCCAACCTAATTCTTTAAACAAGATGCCGGCGATACCCGAAAGCATTGTAAGCGGGATAAATACGGCGCAAGTTACAAGCGTGGTGGCGATTACCGAAATCCAAACCTCGTTGGTGGCGTAGATGGCTGCCTCGCGCGGAGATGCGCCTCGCTGAATGTGCTTGTCGATGTTTTCCAATACCACAATGGCGTCGTCCACAACCATACCGATTGCCACAGTAAGCGACGACAACGATATGATATTGAGCGAACTGTCGGTTGCCAAAAGGTAGATGAACGAAACAATCAACGAAATAGGTATACAGATGGCGATGATGAGCGTTGCCCTCCATTGTCCAAGGAAGAAGAGCACCACCAAAACCACGAATATCAGCGCGTAGCCCACACTCTCAAACAGAGAGTTGATAGAGTTTTGGATGGTTTCTGACGAGTCGTTGATGATTTGGAATTTGATGTCGGGAGGAAGGTCTCTTTGGATTCCTTCCATAAGTTTTTTCACGTCTTTACAAATCTGCACGGTGTTGGCGCCCGACTGTTTCATAATGATAAGTCGGCAGCCTTCTTGCGAGTTGATTTTCGAGTCGAGGAAAAGGTCTTTGATGGTGTCGCGCACGGTGGCTATGTCTTTGATAAACACCTTTTTGCCTTGCGGAGTGGTTGTTACCACAAGGTTGTTGATTTCGGCGCTCTCTTTAAACTCGCTTTTTACGCGGAGACCGTACTGCTCTTTGCCCATCTTTACTGTACCCGAAGATACGTCGATGTTGTTGGTTTGCACAGCCTGAGCCACTTGTTCGAGACTTATGCCAAAAGCGTCGATTTTCTGCTGGTCAACGTCAACGTATACATAACGCTCGGGTGCGCCCATTACCGAGAGGTTACCGATACCGTCTACGCGGTTGAGCACGTTGGTAACGTTTTCTTCAAGGATTTTGTCTAATCCCGAATAACTCTCTTCGGCGGTGATGGCGTACATAAGGATAGGCATCATCGAAGTGTTGAACTTAAACACAATAGGCTTGCCGCAGCCGTCGGGAAGGTTGTCGGAAATCATATCCAACGCGCTTCGCACATCGTTGACGGTTTCGTCCATATTTTGGCCCCATTGAAATTTCATCGACACCACGGCGATATTGTCCTTTGAAGTAGAGGTCATCTCGTCGAGGCCTTCGATAGAGTTGAGGCTGTTTTCCAAGAGTTTGGTAAGGTTGGTTTCAATTTCGGAACCCGAGTTGCCGGGGTAGGTACACATCACCGACACGTATGGTGGCTCCATTTCGGGAAACTGGTCGATAGGCAGTTTTGCCAATGCAAACAAACCAACGATTATCACACCTATAAATATAAGTGATGTGGTAACGGGTTTTTCTATCGCGGTTTTGTAAATACTCATTGTTGTTTAGTTTTTTTTAATGCATAATTCATAATGCATAATGCATAATTGGATTCTGGCGGATGCTTTAATTATGAATTATGAATTATGAATTATGCATTGTGAATTATTTAATGGTTATAGGTGTTTTGTCGTGGAGTTTTTCAACGCCTTGAACAATCATTGTTTTGCCTTCGGTGATTTCGTCGGCTATGATTTCTACGTTGTCGTCGAAACGCTGACCAAATTTCACCACTACGCGGTGTGCACGGCCGTCTTGGGCAAGGAACACAAAGCGTTCGTCGCTACCCTGAACTTTCTGAACCGAGTTGTAAGGCACTACGATTGTTTTTTCCTGTCCCATTTCGAGGGTTGTGCTAACGTACATACCCGGACGGAGTTTGCGGTTGGCGTTGGGAATTTTCAACTGTACCGAAAATGTGTGCGAACGTTCGTCGATGGTGGGGTAAACAATCTCCACTGTTGCAGGGAAAGTTTCGCCTGCGTAGGTGTCGGTTTTTACGTTAACCTTCATTCCCACTTTGATTTCGGGAAAATATGTTTCAGGTATTTGTGCAAGGGCTTTGAGTGTGTTGATTTGCACAATTTCGTAGATAGCCTGACCAGAGAAAAGTTCGCCGGGTTCGTAGTTACGTGCCGAAATAACGCCCGAGAGAGGAGCGCGGAGGTAGGTGTTTTGTTCAAGATTTTTGAGCGAAGTTTCCAACACGTCGAGACCCGATTTTGCTTGGTCGTAGGTCTGCTTGGCAATGTTGTTGCTGTCGTTAAGAATCTTGATACGGTTAAAATCGTTTTTAGAGTTTTCGTAGTTGAGTTTGGTAGAAAGATACTGCGTTTCGTCCATTTTGGCTACGAGTTGACCCTTGCTAACGTTTTGACCCACTTCTACATAGAGGTTGGTGATACGTCCTTGGAGAGCGGGAGCCACAGCCACTTTTTCGTAGGGCTGCAACACGCTCGAAAGGGTGAGCACACGCATAATGTCTTCTTTTTGCAATTCCTTTACCGAAACGGTAACTGATTTTTCTTCAACGGTTTGAGTGTTAGTAGACTCGCCGCTGCACGATGGCAGCAACAATGCGGCTGCTGCCAATACTAATGGATAATGTTTTATTTTTATCATTGTGTTTATTTTTTACAAGTTGTTATAAAGTTTGAGTAGTTCGGTTTGAGCATTCATTACTTGGTAAAGGCTCTGAATATAAGTGCTTTGAGCATTCAAGAGGTTGTTGTTAACAGTAATGAGGTCGCTGCTCGAAATAGTTCCTACGTTGAATTTCTGCACGCTGTTGCGGAATATTTTTTCGTAAAGTTGCAACGATTCGCGGCTGCTGTTGTAGGTTTCGATGGCGTTGCTGAGGTTGAATTTGAGTTGCGATTCTTGAATTTGCAACTGTTCCATAGTCTGCTCCATCTGAGTTTGGGCAATGTCTACGTCGATTTTTGACTGACGGCACTGCGCATAGCGGTTTCCAGATGAGAAAATCGGAATTCTGAGCGCAAATGTTAGCGAGTTAGGTGCTTGTTTCATACCTGCGTCTTTGCCAAAATAGGTTCTGCCGCTGTAACTGTATTGCACCGATAGGGTAGGACCGTATGCCCAGCGTGTGAGTGTGAGTTGTTTTTGAGCCATTTTAACGTTCATTTCTAACTGCTGAACGGTGATGCTGTTGTCGAGTGCGCCTTCGGGAAGGTCTATTTCTTCGTTTACAAAAAAATAGTCTAACGATTCGGTGAGCACCAATTCGGTGTTGGGTTCTGCTCCGAGAGCCAACAGAAGCGAACTTTTTGCCAACTGAATATTTCGGTCGGCGGCGCGGAGGTTGTTGTCTAACACCATCAACTGCACCTTTATTTGGTCGGCGGAAGTTTGCTCTGCCATACCTACGTTAACAAGTTGAACTACATTGTTGTAACTCTTTTCGAGGTTTTCGCGGCTGTCAATGAGGGTCTTTTTGCTTTCTTGTGCAATCAAAACCGAGAGGTAAGCGGTGGTGGCTGCTGCTCTTGCATCGTTTTCGTTTCCTTTTTGAGCAAGTTTCTGCATATCTATTGCCATTTGGCTGAGTTTTACAGCCATAATCATCTGACCATTGACGGTGGCGCTGGCTGTAATACCGAGAGTTCCCACATCATTGTTTGGAATGGCGAATCCTTCACCGAGTTTCATTACGTAACCAAACATTGTGGTGTAACTGAGAGTTCCATCCACATTGAGGAGCATATTAGAGATGCTCTGCCATTTAGCCCATTCTGCTTTTTGAATGTTGAGCGAGGCTGTACGCATTGTTTTTGAGTGTTCTACGGCGTACGCCTTTGCTGAATCGAGGGTCAAGATAAGCGGCCCTTGGTTTGCGGTGCTGTCGGTTTGGGCTTTTGCACCCGAAATTACCGCCACAGCCGCAATCAGCATTAATGTTCTTTTGAAATTCATTTTGTTATCTTGTGTTTTTTATTGTTACTTGATTATAACTCGTCGATGTTGAACTCTTTTTCGTATTCGTCCATTTGTGCTTTCCAAAAAGTGAGTGATTTTAACATCGCTTGTATGTTTTTGGCAGAGCGCGAGTTGCGGTCTTTTTTTAGATCGAGTGCAGCACGGTTTACCTTTTCAAACCGTTCGATGTATTTTCGCAGCGACTGAATAAAAGTTTTAGGGGTGTTGACCTTGATGCGGAAATACCGTTTGCGGTCACCCGGATAGGTGATGTACTCAATTTTGTCTGATTCCATCAAGTGGTTGAGTGTGGTAGAAACCGACGATTTGGAAATTTTGAGTCTGTCGACAATCTCTTCAAAAGTAAATTCCTCTTGGTCGAGAAACGACAGCAATCCGAGGATTCTGCCTGAGAGAGCAGTACCTCCTCCACGACAGGAAATCCTGCCCATAATTTCCACAAGTTCGCTTTGTTTTTCTTCTCTTTCCTTATCGGTAATGATGTCTTGCATTGCTTATGTTTGGTTCTATTATTTCCGAACTGACTAAAAGTCTTTAAATTTTTACGACGCAAAGGAAAGAAATAAATAGAAAGAAGTCAATAGGTGAAAGTTAAGTAATGGTTAAAAAATGTGGAGGAATTTGAGAATTTTCATATCTTGCGGCGATTTAATGATTTACCAAAAATGCAAAATTTCAAGGCTATAATTCAATACGACGGCACCAAGTATAATGGTTGGCAAATTCAGCGCAATGGCGGAGTAACTATTCAGGGAAAAATTTCTGATGTGCTTACTCAAATGGTTGGCAATCAGGTGGATGTGGTGGGCAGCGGACGTACCGATGCAGGTGTCCACGCATTAGGTCAGGTTGCTAATTTCCTCTTGCCCGAAAAATTCTCCACACCTTATATATTAAACTACCTAAACCGCTATCTGCCTGAGGATATTGCTGTGGTGAGTGTGGAAAAAGCCGACGAACGGTTTCACGCAAGATTCTCTTGCAAGGGCAAGACTTACCGCTATCGTATCAATAATAGTTTGATTCCCAATGTGTTTGAGCGTAAATTTATTTATCATTACACCGACGCTGTAATTGATGTGGATCGTATGCGCGAGGCTGCCAAGTATCTTATTGGAAAACACGATTTTATGTCGTTTTGCGGCAATCAGCATATCAAAAAATCAACCGTCCGCACTATTACCGAAGTATCTGTTAATAAGCGTGATAATGAAATCTATATCGACTACACTGGCGATGGATTTCTTCAAAATATGGTGCGTATTCTTACCGGCACGCTCATTGATGTGGGTATTGGCAAAATAGCCCCCGAATCTATGCCTCAGATTATAGAAACAAAAAACCGTGCGGCGGCAGGTTTTACTGCTCCACCACACGGTCTTGTGCTGTTATGTGTTGAATATTAATTATTTACCTATAATAATAAACGGCGACCAGAAATAAGGATGTGCAAATTTACCATCCGAAATCATTTTGAGTTTGGCGTTGTGGAGTTTGTCGGTAAAGGTAAATTGGTCTTTCTTGCTGTTTTTGAGCATGTTGGTGTAAAAATTTGTCATCAAAACCGATGTTGATGCGTCGGATACTTGCCACAGCGAGCAGACGATGTTTTTAGCGCCGGCGTAAATAAGCGAACGTCCAAGACCAATCACACCTTCGCCTTGCGAAATCTTGCCCAGACCAGTCTCGCAGGCTGACATCACCACCAGGTCGGCATCAAGACGGAGATTGTAAATTTCACCGTTGTAGAGCATTCCGTCGTCGGTAGTTCCCTCTTTTTGCGAAAGCATAAGTCCGCTAAGTTCAGGATGTTCGCTATTGACAGTGCCGTGAGTGGCAATGTGGATAATGTTGTAGTTTCTCAGGTCGGTAGATTTGATGGCAGTTTCCGAAGCATCTTTGCGCAGAAGGTATTCAGCGTGCATTTTTTCTGAGTTGATTTTGTCGGATATTGCCTGCACCTCGGTAACGGTTTCGGGGATTGCCCTTACCTGTTCGCCCTTAAATGTGCACGGGTTTTCGGCGTCGAATGCGGGCGCAATACCAAGCCAATTGATGTTGAGATTGGTGCGAGGCTGTGTCATACGACGAAGAGCAAGAAACGACGAATAGTTGTAGTTGATTTGATATTTTTTTATCAAGAATGGGAATTGTCCAAAGTGAGCACCAAGTTTTTCGCATGATTCAGTAAGCAAAGCTTCAAAAGGTATTACAAATAGACTTCCATCGGGAATTATGGTAATGCGGTTGATGCCAGCAGGAATATTTTGCGGGAAAATGTCGGTATAGAATGTATATGCAAGGTCTTTGTATTTTTCGATATTTTCGGCAGAGTATTGAGTTATATTTTTAACAATGGCAGCAGTGGTGGCTGCAAGTTGGTTTTGGCTTTCCCAATAGTTAGAAATGGTGCAGGTGGTTTTAGTAACAGCTATGCAATAGAGCTCGTAACGACCGGTAAAATAGCTGATAAGCATTTCGTTGTTACCCAAATTCTGTTGTATTTCGTACAGAGATGGAATCTTTTGCGAAAATTTTGCTGCATAGTGTTCGGGATATTCTTTTTCAAAGCGTGCGATAAGTTCATTGTATTTTTTTGTGACTTCAAAAAGCTGGTTTTTAAGAAAAGAAGTAGACTTGTGGTTTTCCTCTTCGGCAATTAGTTTTTTGAAATATGATATCTTGTCGGAGAGGTTTTTCTCCTCGGCTATTAGTTCGTCTGGGATGTCGGAAAATTCGGTTGCGCCAGTCTGCGCCAGGGCTTCGAGCAGTGTGGCAGCCTTGCTCTTTTCTGAAAACATAAAAGCAGCTGCGCAGTTTGCCATATCATATGGTGAGGATTCGTGTATTTTATTTGCGGCATAAAGACCCGTTTCAAATACTTCTTTAGAAATTGCGCTCAGCGACATACGGTCGTTTTCAGATGAGATGGTTTTTCTTACTTCGTCGATAATGTCGGCAGTGCGTTTAACACCTTCAACCACGTTTGGCAAGAGTTCTTTGTTTTTGGTGCTGTCGTAGAGCTGCACAGTGGCTCGCACTTTGTTTTTGAGAGCGTCAATTAGTTTGATTCCGTTTTGGTATTTGGTAAAATTAGGGTTTTTAAAAATGTCGGTGCTGTCAAATGTGTAGTGGTCGATGTTGCACATAATGCTTTTTTGGTAGTTGATTACGGCGTTAGTGTAGTCGCCCATATTCATATAGGCAGAGCCGAGGTTTAGATAAGGCTCAATGAGTTTTACGTTTCGGGGTCCGTGCGTTTTGGAGATAATATCAATAGTTTTTTGAAAGTTTTCGGCAGCTTCGGTGTTTTTTCCCTGATGCATATTTACAATACCTATATTATTGCAAATGAGAGCGTAATCGATAGAGCTTGGACCGTAAGTTTCGTTAAATACTGTCATAGCACGCTTGAAAAATTTTAGAGCGTTGTCATCGTTTTCATTGGCTTCATGAATGAGAGCAATAGCGTTGTAGATGTTTCCTAGGTCGGGATGCTTGTTGCCGTAATACTTTGAAAGAATGTCACCTGATTTGATGTAGGCTTTTAGTGCGCTGTCAAGCTCTTTGTTTTGATGCATCAGTATAGCCTGATAGTAATAGTCTTTGTAAAGTTGCACAGCATTAGCACCGTAAAGTTTTGATTTGCTGTCGATTGCTTTGGAGATATAGGCATCGGCGTTTTCGAGTTCGCCCTTAGAAATGTAGTTGGCACCTATACCCGAGTAAATGTCGCCGAGAAAATGAGTATTTTGCTGTGTTTTTTCCACAATATTCAAAGCTGAATTGTAGTATTCGTCAGACTTTTCTAAGTTTCCCTTGGCGTTTTCAAACTGTCCTAGCGACAGGTAAATTTCGATTAAGTTTGTGGATGTTTCTCCATCAAGCTGCAAGAATGTGTTTTTGGCCTTTTCAAAATGCACCATCGCTGAGTCGGAGTTGCCGGTGAAAGCCTCTATAGAAGCCAAGTTTCGGGTGGCGTTGGCTGTTTTACGGTTTGCCTCTCCGTATTTTTTTAGGTAGATTTGGTATGTTTTGTTGAAGTATTCTGTGGCTTCTGGCATTTTGCGGGTGCTGGAGTAGATTTGTGCCTGAATGTTGTAAAGCTCTGCCACAAGGTCTTCGTTGGGTGGATTTAGAGATTCCGCGCCTTCTATTGTGGAGGTTATGATTTTTTGGGCGTTGGCAAAATCGTTTTTGTACATATATGCCGATGCCAACGCGTGTTGTGCGGTGAGAAAGTTGGATGTGTTGTCGATTTGCTTGAAAATTTCCGACGACTTTTGAAACAAATCTATCGCCTGGTCAAATTGCGATTGCCCAAGTGCCGTATTACCTTGGTTGTAATAATTTACCGCATCGTTGTATGTTTGCGAAAATACTGTTGTACAGCTTATTGCTAATGCAATTACTATTGTTGTTAATCTTTTCATAGTTTGCTCTTTTTTTTTGACCTTAAATATAGTCAATTTTTTTTAATTCTTTTCGTTTAACTTAGTAACTTTGTAAAAAGTTTTTGATTATTCTATCTTTTAAAAATAATTTAATATAGACTATGCGCTACACCTTAATATTATTATCTCTTCAGCTTGGATTGAATTTAACTGCTCAAACTTTAGAAATACCTGAAATAGAGAGCGTAAGTGTAGATACTACTACCGGACGTCCCGTGATTAAGTGGAAAATTTCAGATCCGTCGCTTGTAGACGGCTATGTGGTGAAGCGGCTTATTTACGATGGTGTGGGTGTAATGCCCGACACATATAATAATGTGGCTGTTATCAACGACCCTTCTGTAAATGAATGGGTGGATAATTCTACCGATTATTCCACTTTTGCCGACCCTGCCTCGCGCAAAGAGTATTATCGGGTGGCTGCTTTTGTGGAAAACAATTCTCAAAAAACATATAGCCTTATGAGCGAGGCTGTGTCTACAACTATGGTGGTTGCAGAATACGACCGCTGTGCCAATACTTATACTTTTAATTGGACTGATATCGAAGGTGTGGATGTAGATTATTGTTATGTGCGATCAGGCGAGGGTGGGATAGGAGAGAGGATAGTTGTGATACAAAACGACACAACTACTCAGTTTTCGTTTCCTACACATCTGGAAGAGAGAAAGTTTGCGGTAGAATTTGTGCTTAAAAATGGACTTTCGGTTTATTCTCCGATAGTTACTGTAGTGGCTGCAAATATAAAAGTGCCTGATGAAATGTCGGTGGTTTCAGTTTCTGCCAATAACAGCAATCAGCTTGATATTACGGTAAATGTTTCTGCGTCGGCTGATATAACCAAAACATATTTAATGCGCACTTTGTTGGGTGATTCTACCGATTCGCAAGTTTTTAAGCTTCCTGTATCCACCAATGGTGAAATGGTTTTTGTAGATACTGTTGCCAATCCTGCTTTGCATTACAACTATAGGGTGATGGTGTATGGCGAATGCGATTCGCCTGTAGCTTTTTCGTCCGGTGCACACAATGTGGTGCTTGAAGTTTCAGGTGGAGAGGGTAACTCTAATTTGCTTTCGTGGAACAGTCAGAACGTTTTCCTAAACGGCAATGTTAAATCCACAACAGTTTACCGTGTAGATGACGATGGTACTAAAACTCTGATTGATAATGTTTCTGGCTTTTATTCCTCTTATTCTGTCACATTGTCGAATATCATAGCTAACAACACCAACTATTCAGGCAAATTTTGCTATCAAGTGGCTTGTGAGGAGGATTTGGCATCAAATTCTCACTCTGTGTTTTCAAACGTAGTATGCATCCACCGCGACCCTATGGTATTTGTTCCTAATGCTATTAATCCCAACGACGACAATATCGACAACCGTTATTTCCGTCCACGAGCCGATTTTATGAGTGATTACAAAATGTATGTATACAATAAACGCGGTGAACAAATATTTGCCACAACCAATCCCGATGAGGGTTGGGACGGTCGCAACCGTAGTGGCAAACTTTATCCGCCCGACGCTTATCTGTATGTGATTTCTTATCGTTCCGCTGATGGCGAACGCCTACAAAAAACTGGTTTTGTAAATTTGATTTACGAGTATTAACGTACTTTTTTGTTTGTACGTTAGTTTTTCTGGTATACGATTTTGATGTTTTTGGTAACGGATTTTTCACCTTTTTTATCTAAAAAACCTCGTTCGTGTCTTAAAATGTAGGTTACATTTCCATCGTAGGTATATGTGGCATCAAAATCAGGATTGGTAGTTGTGCCGTTTGAAAGAGATTCGTTAATGGGTCGTTTGTATTCGTCGTAGGTGCATTTTTGTTCCATGCCCATAATATTAGAGTATACAAGTTTGTCTAAGTTTTCGTCCAAATATTTTACCTTAATGCCAAATATCTCTTTTGTAAAATTCTTGTAATCATATGTGAAACCATCACCTGATAGCAATCGCCATTTGTCATCATATTGGTATTTAGATGTATGAACTAATTGTCCATCTTGGTAATTGTATCTGGTTTTGATGCTGTCGTTGGGATAGTAATCATATTCTTCCCAGGTGTTGTCTTTTTGTGGGTCTCTGTGCAAATCTTTTGTAGATTTCAATTTTTTAAAATTATCGTCGTAATACACTTCTTCTTTGCCTCTTAAAAAGAAATCACTTGTGTCAATTCTAATTGAGTCGTGATATCTTTCAAAAAGCGTTGTTTTAGTTTTCCCATTGTAAACGTATTTTTCGATATTGGTCCACCCAGGTTGAAAATTATTGTATTGTTCGATACACAAACCTTGGTCATTATATTTTTTAATTAGATGAGATTTTATTTCTCCTGAAAACACCGCTTGCCAAAAACAGAGAGAATGAGAGCCAAAAGCGTAATCGAATGAACGGAAAACAGTTCTTTCTACGAGTTCTTTTTTTGAATTGTATTTTTCTTCTATAACTTTTTCTCTTTCTCCTGATTCTGTGATATACACACACTTGGTTTGGTTGTCTTCCCAAACAAATTCGTAAGTTTTGGCATTAGCACTGTCGTTTTCAAAATATACTACTTTGGCTAGACTATCTCCATCATAAGTGTAGTATGAATGTTCTTGACTAATAATGGTGTCATTATTAAAAAATTCCACAGATTCCAGATGTTCTTCCAATGGTTTGGTGTAGTCGACATTGGGTTTGTTTTGGCAACTTATGGCTAATGGTATAGCCAATAAAGTAATGGTTATTATTTTCATTATAGTATTACGTTGTGAATTATCAATCTTGAGATTCTATTATTTCTTTGATTTCGTCACTTGAGATGAGGCATTGAATAATGTCTTGGCTTTTGTTTCCAGTATAAACCATCCCCAACCCTTTTTTGTCTTGTACCATGTAGTCAATCATCATTTTGGTGGAGGGTGATGATATTAACACGTTAATTACTAGTTTTTTATATTCAGGATTATTTAGCATCGCTTTACTTCTTGCCATGTTTGCTTTATTTTCATCTATTGTATAATACATCATTATATATTCGTCGGTTAGCTTAATATCTGTTTCGGTCATTCCGTATCCTGTATCAAGAGGGAGAACCGCACGCTCGTTTTCTACCATTTTTTCAAGCATACTATGTGCTGGTAATTGTTGTCCCAAAGCGGCAATTACTTCTTCGGGTGTAATTACCACATCTATGGTTGTAGATTCGTCACCGTTATTAATATATGTGTATTTTATGCCAATTTGATGTTTTTTAAAATAATTGTATGCAATGTTTGTTTTTTGTGTGGATAGAAATGCTAATAGGAGTTCTTTTTGGTTTTGTGGATTCTCTTTTAACCGTTGAAATGCTGTTGAATCGTTTTCTTGTGGTATTATGTTGGAATAATAGTGCATATATTGGTCTTCCAATTTTACTTTGGTGATAAATATCCCTTTACTAACTTCTATAGGGCATTTTGAATTATAGTTTTTGATTTCCGATTGAATTATTTCCAAATCATTGTCTTGTGCCATGATAATATTTGTGGAAGTCATCAATATGATGACAACGGCAACTAATTGTTTTATTGCTTTTTTCATAGTGGATAATACTTAATAGATTGCAAATTTATTTATAATATAAGTCTATTAAGAATCTGATATGTTAATAAATGTTAAAATTTTAAAAAAACCGAATAAAAATTTGGAGATATGATTTATTCTGCCTTATCTTTGCGGTGTACTAATACATTAATACACTATGATAGTAATCGACAAAATACAATTCAGTTATGGTAAACACGAAGTGTTTGATAATCTGAGCCTTACATTCAAAGAAGGTACAATCTACGGTCTGCTCGGATTAAACGGAGCAGGAAAATCCACTCTATTATATTTAATGAGCGGGCTTCTTTTTCCGCAGAAAGGTAAAATTGAGTTCAACGGTTACGATATGACCAAGCGCAATCCCAACGCTCTTGCCGACCTTTTTTTGGTGCCGGAGGAGTTCGATCTGCCAAAAATTACTCTTGAAAAATATGTGAAACTCAATGCGCCGTTCTATCCAAAATTCAGCCGCGAAACTCTCGACAAATGCCTCCACGGTTTTAATATGGATTCCAACATCCTGTTAGACAAACTTTCGATGGGTCAGAAGAAAAAGGCGTTTATGTGTTTTGCTCTTGCCGCCAATACATCACTGTTGATTATGGACGAACCCACCAACGGTCTCGACATTCCGTCGAAAAGCCAATTCCGCCAAGTGGTTTCATCTTGTATGGACGACAACCGCACCATCATCATCTCCACCCATCAAGTGGCTGACGTGCAAAACCTTATCGACCACATCACAATTATCGATGGCAAAAAATGCTTGTTTGACCGCAGCGTGATGGAAATTGAGCAGAAACTCTCGTTTACAAACTCTGCTACTGAAAATGCTATTTATACTCAGGACAACCTCGGAGGCAAAGCCTCTGTATGCAAGCGTCTTGCCGACGACCCCGAAACTCCAATGAGTATCGAAATGCTTTTCAATGCTGTTTTGATTCAGAGAGATAAAATCAACGAAGTTTTTAATAGTTAAAACACTATACACTATGAACACAGTATTTAATTTCAAAAGGTTTTGGATGCATCTCAAACGAGATTTCATCCTCAATACCAAGCAGTACGTTGCTCCGTCGGGTGCAATGGTTGTGGTGTTGCTGTTTTATCTGTGGTCTATTTTTCAGCATTATTCGATGAGCGGCGCACTATTTGGTTTGATAATGATTGGCGGTGCAATGATGGTGCTTGCTCAAACGTCAATGATTTCTAATTCGTTTCAAATCAAGACTATATGCACCGATTATCTCACCAATCCTGCTTCAATGTTCGAAAAGTACTTAACTAAAATTATCAAGCATTTTGTGCTGCCGATGATTGTTTATGTTATCGTATTTAAGATTACCCTTTCATTTCAAGAGTTTGAATATTTTTTTGCACCTGTGATTATAACGGTGGTGTTTCTCTGCGGAATATTCCTATTTTGGGGTGCAGTGCTGAGGAGGTTTGCAATGGCGGTTGTTATTTTTCTTATTACAACAGTGCTTTTGCTGTTGAGATATTTGTCTGAATTTTTCCTTGATTCTATAAACTTTATGTGGCTCGATCCTATAAGGGTTTATTTTCAGGCGGGAAATTTTACAGGGGGCGGTTTTACAAACGGCGAATTCACCGTTTTATTCGCCATTTTGGCATCGCTATTTTTTGTGTTCAATGCTGTGGTATCATTTTTTATTTACCGAAGCAAAGAACTTAATATCAAACAATTTAATTGGTAAACGCTATGGAAAAATTTAGTTTCAAAAGATTTTGGAATATTATTAAATATGAATTATTACTATTCCATCATTCATATTTGGTATGGTATGTATTCCTATGTGTTATCTTTGGATTAATCATCATTTGTGGATATTTGTTAAAGGTACCTATACTTGTGAGTTTAATTTCATTTGTTCCTTGGTTTACTTTTTATAATTTATCCTTGTATCGGCAGGGTGTATCCTTTCCAAAATCATACTTTCCAAAATCATTTGATAAAGGCAAAGTACTGAATTTCTTGCTTTTCCCAGGAACTATTTACGAAAAGTTTTTTGCAAAACTTTTGTTATTTTTTGTTATTCCGTTCCTTTTTAGTGCAGCAATTATCAGCCTTTGTCCATTATCCCCTGACGATTTGATAATTAATGACACATTATCTCCTTTGGCAATTAAATGGAAAATTTGTGGTCGTCTGTTTTTGTTCTCCCTTTTTATAGGTAGTCTTGCTATGTTGGGTGGCCATTTGGGAATAATAAAAGAAAGAGTATTGGCTATTTTACCATATTTTGCCATAATTATTAGTTCAATGACTATCTCCACGCCAATATGGTTTCATAATATAAGCGGAGTTGTAAATACTTCTAATCGTGAATTTCCAACATTATCAGAATGGGTTTTTGTAGCCATAACGCTTGTAATAGCAATATCAGTATCGTTGTATAAACGTAAATCTTTAACCATTAACTCTTAACCGCTATGGAAAAATTTAATTTCAAAAGATTTTGGAAGGTATTCAAGCGCGATTCGTACAATATGGTTTCAATATTTGCAATTATAGGTGCAGTGTTTGGAATATATTTAAATTTTTCGCTGGGTCTCACTTTCTTCCAATTCCTGTCGCGTCTCGACGGCAATGAGGTGCAGTTCGGAGTTTTTGAACCACGAGAGCAAATGCCATTTTTAATGACGCTATTTTTCAGTGGACCTCCCTTCGTTGCGTTTCTGTTACTGATAATTACAAGTTTGATGTTTAATTTTGCAGCCAATAAGCGGACGTTGATTCCTGAAATAATGATGCCTGCCACTGTTAAAGAAAAATTCCTCTCCAAGATGCTGATTTTTTGGGCGATACCCGCTATTGTTGCGTATTTTTTCACTCATATTTCACATTACACTATATCGCATTTTGAACAAATTGGTGCTAATGGCGAAACAATTCCAATGGTAACTATCAATGGTATTTTAACAACCACCGAATCTTCTCTCCCCTCATTTACAGAGATTAACGGATGGTTATACTGCCTATATCTCTGCTTGTCGGGTGTTTTGATTATTGCTGGTTCTTTTTTCCGCAAAAAAACTATGTTGAAAACACTCGCTGTGATTTCGGGATTGATTGTTTTGATGTTGGTTGTTTTGGCGATAACGTCTAACAATCAGCAGTATATTGACCTCTCTGACTACAACTGTTTTCCATTAGACTTTATCCGTTGGATTCGTCAAACCTCGTTTAGAGTTTTGGCTTTTCAATTGTTGTTTGGATGGTTTGTGGTGGCTGTTTGTGCCTATTTTGCATATCGAAGATATGCCCGTTTCACCTTAAAATGATAATATTATGGATTTCAAAGAAAATAAACCAATATATCTTCAAATTGTGGATAAAATTTGTGGTGACATTGTTTCGGGAGTCTATCAACCTGAAACTCGTATTCCGTCGGTGCGCGAATATGCTGCCAATCTTGAAGTTAACGCTAATACAGTGGTGCGCTCGTTTGATTTTTTACAAAACAAAGGCATCATTTACAACAAGCGCGGACTTGGATATTTTGTGGTGGAAGGTGCACCTGGCATAATTCTTGAAATGCGCCGCGAAATATTTATGAAAGAGCAACTTAATGAGTTTTTCAACGAAATTGATATGCTCAATATTTCTATCAACGAAATTGTGGATCTATATAACAAACGTAATAAGTAAATAATTATGAAAAAGATATTATATTTATTGATAGTTGCAGCAATGTTTACTGCCTGCACACCATACGGTAGCCAGATACCTGACTCACTAATTGGCAATTATCTCAATTTTTCAAACGGTAAATGGGAGTGCGGTCTTTACGAAGAATTTGCCATTTATCAAAACGATTTTTGGGATTATGAATCTATCTCTGATTCTGAGATAGTGCTTTCAAAGAAATCGGGCGCAAAAGCCGTGCTCATAATCGACAATACATCAACCGATTATCGCGAAATTGATGGCAACCGATACAATGCCCTCGCTATCAACGGCACACAAGTGATTAAATCTGATTTGAATTTAGAATTTTCGCCTCAAGAAATATTGTCTTCATATCAGCAGTTTAGCGGTATCGAAAAAGATACATCCTCTTTTAAAAAGCATAAATACGCTATGGATACCGCTGTGGTTAGAGTGTATATTCGCAATTTGGCGCAAGGTGCAAGAGCGTTTTTTAAACGTTCGGTAGGCAGATTTAACCAAATTGAAGTATTCAACTATTTGGAGGCTCGGAGAGTTAGCGGATTTCCCATCGACAGTACTGACCATTTCGGCTACCGTTACGAAATCAAAATTCCTGTTACCGGTGTTTCGGAACTTACTATGTACGAATTGTTTACCGATGGCGTAATTGATTATAACAGTGGTGGAAAAACATTTATGAATTATATTGTGGAACCCGGCGACACTCTGATGTTTTATTATTTGGAATCGGGAAAATTGTTTACTCGTTCTCAGACGGATATTGCTTGCGAAACTTATTGTATGGGTGGTAATTATAGATTTAATTCTGAAAAAAACGCCACTATCGGTTTGCAGGTATTGTCTGATTCTACCAAAATTTTTAACGCCATAAATAGTTGCAAAGTGCCTATTTCTGATAAGTTTTTGAATATACAACACCTTAAATTAAAATATAATCTTTTGCGCCAAAAAATGGATTCCAATTCTCTGCAATCTATTTTTCCGATAAGCGAAGATGAGGTTTTCTCTTCGATAAGTGTTTATGAATTTTTGCTCGATTATATTAGAAAATACGCTGAAAATATAGAGTCTACACCCGAAAATCTCTCTCAACATCCCGATTGGATTATTGCCGAAGTAGACAACAACCACAATCGAAACATCCTTATCAATCCTGAGTTTATCAAGAATTTAGGATTCAGTGACGATTTTGTAGAGTTTTTCCGCCTAAGTCACGCCGTTCAGTTTTTCGACGATTTTTCGCCAAGTAGCAACGACCTCCAAGATTACGAATTAGAATCCATTATGCAGCATATCCAACAGAGTGATTATAAGGCATATTTGGAAGAAAAAATGAAGTCTAAAAAAAGATGAACATTAATATAACAGGTTTTAATGTATTAATTTAACATTCTTTAACGGTTGAAACTGTAACATTTCGCCAACATTTATGTCAAATGTGTGCATTAACATTTTGCATTAAATTAAAACAATGATACATTTAGAAAACATCAACAAAACCTACTACGGTGCGCAGCCGCTGCACGTGTTGAAGGGTATCAGCCTCGATGTTAATGAGGGTGAGTTTGTGTCGATTATGGGTGCGTCGGGTTCGGGCAAATCTACTTTGCTTAATATCTTGGGCATTCTTGATAATTACGACTCAGGACTTTACACCCTCGCAGGCGTTCCCATCAAAGACCTCAGCGAAACCAAGGCGGCTGAATACCGAAACAAAATGATTGGATTTATTTTTCAGTCGTTTAACCTGATTGGCTTTAAAACCGCCGTCGAAAATGTGGAACTTCCGCTTTATTATCAAGGTGTTAGCCGAAAAAAACGCCACAACCTTGCGATGGAATATCTCGACCGTTTGGGCATTAAAGATTGGTGGCATCATTATCCCAACGAACTTTCGGGCGGACAGCGTCAACGTGTGGCTATTGCCCGCGCACTTATCACCAAGCCGCAGATTATTCTTGCCGACGAACCCACAGGAGCACTCGACAGCAAAACTTCGGTAGAGGTAATGCAGTTGCTCAAAAGTCTCAACCAAGACCAAGGAATGACCATTGTGGTGGTAACGCACGAAAGCGGCGTGGCAAACGAAACCAACAAAATTATCCACATCAAAGACGGCATCATAGGCAAAATTGAGGAAAACCTCGACCACAACGCCTCGCCGTTTGGCATAAATGGTATGATGAAATGAGAGAGATTTTTAATGAGGTTTGGATGTCGGCGCAGCGCAACAAACTCCGCACTATACTTACGGGTTTTGCTGTGGCGTGGGGTATCTTTATGATTATCACGCTTTTAGGCGCAGGCAACGGACTTATTAACGCCCAGTTGCAGCAAATGAACCGACGCCTCACCAATTCAATGATTGTTTACGGCGGCACTACCTCCAAGCCTTTCAACGGTCTCAAAGAGGGACGATATATCCGCCTAAAAAACAGCGATATAGATATCACCGCCAAAAATTTTACCGAGAATGTTGATGAGGTGGGCGCAATGCTTTACACCAACAATATCACAGTGGCTTACGGCAACAACTACATTACCACTTGGGTTGCGGGTGTTGGTCCTAATCATATCAAAATCAACAAGATGGAACTTCTCTGCGGACGCTTTATCAACAACATCGACGTATCTGAGCAGCGCAAGGTGTTGGTTGTGAGCAACAAGCAGGCTGAGGACCTTTGCCCGGGCAATTATAAAAAGTTGTTGGGCAAATGGGTTAAGTTAAATTCGTTTGCTTTTCGTGTGGTTGGCATTTTTAAGGACGATGAAAACGGACGTGCCGACGCATTCTCCTCATATTCAACTATTCAGACCATCTTCAACTATGGCGACGATGCAGGTCGTATCGAGTTTACTTTTCACGGTCTGCCCACCGAGGAGGCCAACGAGGAGTTTGAAGGCCGTTACCGCTCGCGTATCAACGCCAACCATCAGGCTGCTCCCGACGACCAGAGTTCTATTTGGATCAGCAACCGTTTTACGCAGAGTTTGACAATGGAAGAGGGTGTGGGCTACATCCGCACGTTTCTTTGGGTTGTGGGGTTGTTTACCCTTCTCAGCGGTATTGTAGGTGTGGGAAATATTATGCTCATCACCGTTAAGGAGCGCACCCGCGAGTTTGGAATCCGTAAGGCTATTGGCGCACGTCCGTGGTCTATTCTTAAACTCATAATCGTTGAGAGTGTGGCAATTACGGCAATTTTTGGATATATAGGAATGTTTTTGGGCGTATGCGCCAACGAATATATGGACCGCACCTTGGGACGTTCGGGCTTTGACCTCGGATGGGGCGAAGAGTCGATTTTTGTAAACCCCACTGTGGGTCTCGACGTCTGCATTGAAGCCACGGTTGTAATCATCATAGCCGGCACCATCGCGGGTCTTATTCCCGCTTTCAAGGCGGCTCGTATACGTCCGATTGTAGCATTAAATAGTAATTAAATTATGATAGAGTTAGATAGTTTAACAAGAAACAAAAGTCGCACATTTCTTACCGGCTTTGGAATATATTGGGGTGTGTTTATGCTCGTGGTGCTGTTAGGCGGCGGCGAGGGCTTGAAACACCTTTTGAGCACCACTTTCGACGGTTTTGCCACCAATTCTGCCATTGTGGAGAGCGACATCACCACCAAACCATACAAAGGTTTCCGAAAGGGTCGTTGGTGGAGTATGGAACTTAAAGACATTCAGCGTATTAAAAAGGCTGTGCCCGAACTTGGCGTTGTTTCGCCAATACTCTTTTCGCGTGGTGGCAACGCTGTGTTTGAAGACCGCAAATCTGAGGTTAGCATTATGGGCAACGATCCAGATTATCAATACGTTAACCAACCAAAATTGCGCTACGGACGGTATCTCAACCAAATGGACCTTATTCAAAAACGCAAAGTTTGTGTAATTGGCAAAAAAATCTACAACGACCTTTTTCCTTTGGGCGGCAATCCGTGCGGCAATAGAATAGAGGTCAATGGTGTTTATTATCAGGTAGTTGGAGTTGATTTCAACGAAACATCTTTGCTCTCCAACCCGGGAACCACTATGATTGTGCCCATCACCGTGATGCAGCAAATCAACAACCGTGGCAACCGTATCGACCTGATGGCTCTCACCGGCAAACCGGGCGTGGTTATGAGCACTGTCCTCCCAAAAGTCCGCGAAACCCTTGCCCGTGCGCACAGCGTTGACCCTACTGATAATCAGGCTGTTTGGACTTTCAATACTGAGGTGATGTTTCAGATGATCGACGGACTTTTCAAAGGTGTCAACATCCTTATTATTATGGTGGGAGTGGGCACTCTGCTTGCCGGAGCCATTGGCGTTAGCAACATTATGATGGTAACCGTAAAAGAGCGCACCACCGAAATAGGAATACGTCGCGCCATTGGTGCAACGCCCAAAAACATTATCACTCAGATACTTGGCGAAAGCGTTGTACTCACCCTTGTATCAGGATTGATGGGCATAGTGGCAGGAGTTTGGCTGTTGCAGATTTTTGAAACAGCGGTATCGTCCAGCGGTTCATCAGCAACTTTTCAAATAGGTTTTTGGACAGCATTTGCCGCGGCAGCATCTGTAAGCGCATTAGGCATCATCGCCGGTCTTGCCCCCGCCCTCCGTGCTATGTCAATCAAACCCGTGGACGCAATGCGGGAAGAATAATTTGTTAATGCATAATGCATAATTCATAATGCATAATTACCATCCGGAGTGTTAATTAGAAATGAATTAAAAAAATTAAATACAATGAAAACATCAGATGAAAACTTAATTGCTACCAAAAGCAAAGCGTTTGCAATAAGATGTATAAACCTATACAAATATTTGACAGACAATAAAAAAGAATTTGTTATGGTTAAACAACTATTGCGTAGTGGAACAAGTATTGGTGCAAATATCAAAGAAGCCATCAGAGGTCAATCCAAGGCTGATTTTGGGGCTAAAATGAACATTGCACTTAAAGAATCAAGTGAGTCGGAATATTGGCTTGAATTGTTGTATGAAACAAAGTTCATCAAGGAAAATGAGGCTGAAAGTATGCTTTCCGACTGCCGAGAATTAATAAAATTACTGACATCTATTGTCAAAACAACATTTGGAAATAAAGAAATTTAGTATTAACTATCATAATGTATTTCTTGCGTAGCCTAATTATGCATTATGCATTATGAATTATGAATTATATTAAGATGAAAAAAGTAATAATCTTATCAATTTTGGCGCTAATATTCATAGGAACATTTGTGTTTCTTTGGAGTAAATCGCAACCCGAAGTTATTGAATATGAGGAAGTACATCCAACATTCGGAACGGTTAGCAAATCAACAATAGTTACCGGCAAAATAGAACCTCGCAACGAGGTGAATGTTAAACCGCAAATTTCAGGTATCATTACCGAAATACTCAAAGACCCAGGTCAGAAGGTTGCCAAAGGCGATGTTTTGGCAAAAATAACTGTGATTCCCGATATGGGTCAGTTGTCAAGTGCCGAAAGTCGTCTGCGTCTTGCCGAAATCAATCTTAAACAAGTAGAAACCGACTTTAAACGCGACGAAAATCTTTATAATCAGAAACTTATTTCTGCAAACGATTATGAAAAATCGTCTCAGGCATTAAAACAGGCTCGCGAAGAAAAATCTGCCGCCGAAGATGCTTTGCAGGTAGTTAAGGAAGGTTTTTCAAAGTCAAACGCCAGCGCGTCGAGCACCTTGATTCGTTCCACAATTGCGGGTGTTATCCTTGATATTCCAGTAAAAGTGGGCAACTCGGTGATAAATTCCAACTCGTTTAACGATGGCACCACTATTGCCACCATTGCCAATATGAACGACCTTATTTTCCGTGGCAACATCGACGAAACCGAAGTAGGTCAGTTAGTTGAGGGAATGCCAATGAAAATTACCATCGGCGCATTGCAAGATGTAAGTTTCGACGCTGTTTTGGAGTATATTTCGCCCAAAGCCACCGAGAGCAACGGCGCAAACCAATTTGAAATTAAGGCTGCCGTGCGTGTTGACGGCGAAACCAAAATACGTGCTGGTTATAGTGCCAACGCCGAAATTGTGCTTGCCAAAGTGGAAAACGTGGTGGTGGTTCCCGAAAGCGTGTTGGAGTTTGATGGCGACAGCACATTTGTACTCGTTCCCAACGGCACCGAAACCGACGGAATGAAAAACTACGACCTCAAAAGCGTTTCCACAGGACTCTCCGACGGTGTAAACATCGAAATAAAATCAGGAATCGACACCACAGCAGTTTTACGTGGTCAACAAATTATAAATGAATAATTGCCGTAGAGACGCCATATTATGATGTCTCTACAACAAAACAAAATATAAACAAATATGAATAAAATTGTTACCATAATTTCATTGGTTTTAACGGTTTCGTCGGCCTCTGCACAACACGAATGGACGTTGCAAGAATGTACCAAATATGCCGTTGAAAACAATATTCAGATTAAGAAATCTGAACAGAGTTTAGAGAGTCAAGAAATTCGTTTAAACTCATCGCAAAACGCTTATCTTCCTGAAGTTAGCGCAAGTGCAAGCCAGAATTTTTCGTTTGGTCGCGGACTTACTGCCAACAACACATATTCCAACACCAACACCCGCACCACATCGTTTAGCGTGGGTGCAAGTATGACATTGTTTAATGGTTTTCAACGCAAAAACAATGTGGAACTCAATAAGTTGAACCTCTCGGCATCGTCCGCCGACCTCGAAAAGGTTAAAAACGACATCCGTTTGCAAGTGGCTCAGGCTTATGTGCAAATTCTTTACAATATGGAAATTGAGGATGTTGCCTACCGTCAAACCCAAATCGACTTTGCGCAAGTTTCTCGTTTAGAGACCTTTGTGGCAAACGGCAAGGCATCCGAAGCCGAACTTGCCCAGCAAAAAGCCGCTCATGCCAATAGTATTCTTACTTATACTCAGGCTATTAACACCCGCAAGTTGTCTTTGCTTACCCTCTCTCAATTGTTAGAATTACCCTCTGCCGATAGTTTCGCCATTGCCCGTCCCGACACCTCCCAATTGTCAATTGTCAATTATCCATTGTCAATTAACTACGACCGTCCGGAGATTAAGGCGGAAGAAATTAGATTGGATGCCACCGAATACAATTTGAAGGTTGCCAAAGGCGGATATTATCCCACATTGACCCTCAGCGGCGGAATGAGCACCAATTATTACACAGCGTCTAATTTGCCGAGCGAATCGTTTAGCAAACAGATAGATAACAATTTTAGTCAGTACATTAGTCTTAACCTTAACATTCCTATTTTCAATAGGTTTAGCACACGCAACAACGTCCGCGATGTAAAGATACAACAGCACAGTCAGCAATATACTCTCGACCTTGCCCGCAAAAATCTTTACAAAGATATTCAGCAAGTTACGCTCAACGCCGAAAACGCTGCCGCCAAAGTTGCCGCCGCCCGCGAAGCCGTCGCCAACAGCGAAACAGCCTTTCGCCTTGCCCAAGCGCGTTACGAAAATGGCAAATCCACCATCACCGAATTCAACGAATCCAAAAACAGTTATATGAAATCACAATCCGACCTTGCCCAAGCGGTTTACGAATGTATGTACTGCGCCATGCTTGTAAAATGGTATCAAGGCGAGGAAATGGGGTGGTAAAAAATGAAAAAATCATCAAACTGAAACTATGAAACAATGTTAGATTTTTGGGCTGAAATATTAGAGCATATACGGGTTCGCGCCAATCAGACGCTATCTTCGTGCATTGGCATTGCGTGGGGTATTTTTATGATGGTGATTTTGGTGGGCGTGGGCAATTGCGTGGAAGGGTCGCTTATCAAATTGCTTACCAACGAACGAAACAATTCGGTACAAGTTGTTGGTCGCACAATCACAAAACCTATGAAAGGTGGTGTGGAAGGTGCTGTGGTACAGTTTGAAAAACAAGACATTATCGACCTTTGCATTTCAATTCCCGAAATCGACGGCATTTCGCCTTTTACATCTTCGATTGTAAATGTCAGGAGTGAAAATTCTTACGGAAATTTTGAAATTGCCGGCGTTGACCAACCGTTTTTCAATGTTCAAAAACTCGAACTTGTTGACGGTAGATTGCTCAATCACAATGATTTTGCCAATCACGAAAAAAACGTTATGATTTCTACCTATATGCGCGATGTGCTTTTCGATAAAAAAGACCCTCTTGGCAAATATGTAGTTATCAATGATATAGCGTTTAAAGTGGTAGGCGTTTTTTCTATTTTGATGTACGATAGAATAATGTTAACACCCTTCGACAGTTATGTCTCGGCGGTGAACAACACGCCAAAATTCAATCAATTTATATATACAAGCGGCAGCCACAATGTAAAACAAAGAGTTAAGAATTTTCTTGGTTCGCGGTTTGGTTTTGAACCCGGCGACAACAATGCCCTGTTTTTCCAAACTTACGAAGAGAGTCTCGAATCTATCGACCAAGTTTTCAACTATGTGCGTTATTTTCTGTGGTTTATAGGCGTTAGCACATTGGTTGGCGGCATTATCGGCATTGCCAACATTATGGTGGCAAACGTTCGCGAGCGCACAAGAGAAATAGGCGTGCGTATGGCAGTGGGAGCCACTCCGCAAAGTATTAAAAATCTGATACTTGGCGAAACCATTGTTATTACCCTTATTGCTGGTGCAATAGGCATTTCGGTGGGGTGGATGTTGCTCGAACTTATTGGTATGCTGATAGATGCAATGGGAGTTGACAGTGTTGTTGCCCCGTCGCTTGATGTTACCACCACATTTTTTAGTATGATAGTTTTATTAATCGCGGGTTTGGTTTCGGGATTACGTCCTGCCACTATGGCGTCGGAAATGAAACCGATCGAAGCCCTTCAATCTGAATAACTATGAAGACAATAAGAACCATAATCATTTGTGTAGTAGTATTTTTGCTCGGCTTTGTAATTGTAAAGGCTGTAAAAAAATCCAATGAAAATATCCAAACTGTAACCATTCAGCGTGTAAGTATCGACAAAACTCTTACCATTTCGGGTTATATCGAACCCGACCGTGTTATTGATGTACGTAGCAATATATCAGGTACTTTGCAAAAACTTATGGTAAATCTTGGCGACAAGGTAGAACTCGGTCGCGCTCTCGCATGCGTAAAATTTGTAAAAGACCCTATCGAACTGCGACAACTAAAAGATAACATTGAAGTTAGCCGCCGTCGCCTCGATGCCAAACGTATTCAGTTTGAACGCACTCAAAAACTGTATAAAGACGGTTATGTAAATAAGGAAGAATTTGAACAAGAGCAAACCGATTATGAGGTGATGAAAAAGAACCACGAAACCATTGTTGCCGAGTTAGAAATGGTTGAAGGTCAGCAATCTAAAAACAAAGTGTCGAATATTATCAGCGCTACCAACAGCGGCACTATCATAGAACTTCCAGTAAAAGAAGGCGGCTCGGTAATGGCTCGTGGTACATACAGCGAGGGTAGCATTATTGCCCGCATTGCAGATTTTGCGTCTATGAATTTTGTGGGTTCGGTTGCCGAAAACGACATCGACAAGGTGAAAATTGGCACTGCCATCGACATCACCACTGCCACCGACCGTGAATCCACAATTCGTGGCGTTGTTACCGAAATTGCGCCCGTTAGCACTCGCAGCAACGGCATTGTAACCTTTGAAATTAAAGCCGCCATCAACAAAAACGACCTTGATTCGCATCATATTTATTCGGGAAGTTCGGCAATGGGCAAAATCTCAATTGCCAAGCGTGACAGCGTGTGGGGAATCAACGAAAAATACGTTTTTTATCGTGGCGATTCCACATATTTCAACACCGTTGACGACAAAGGTCACATTCAAAAAACATTTGTAAAACTCGGCGTTAGCGACGGCATCAACGTTGAAGTCATCTCCGGCGTAGACTCCACAACGCTCATTAAATCAGAAGAAAACAAATAATTCATAAACCCTAAAAATACATAGAATATGGAAGAGAACATGATTCAACCAACACAAAAAGAAAGTTTTAAAACACCGTTGATAGTTTTGATAGTGCTGTTTGTGCTGTATGGCATTGTAGGCTATTTTCAAACCATAAACATTACTTGGGAAGATTATCAAAATATTATGAGCGTTAGTCCCGGAGGTGATAGAGTTCCAGAAGAGATGCAACGCAAAACATACGATTCCACGCAGGCATTTGCCTTTGTAAGTTTTATTGCGGGAATTACACGTCTTGGAGCAATGCTCGTTGTAAGTGTGATATTATTCTTTGGTTTTAACATTGCCTCCAAACGTCAGAATTTTAAAACAATCTTTAAATGTGTAATTTATGCCGAAGTTGTGGTTTTTGTTCAATCAACTATTTTTGCATTTCTAACGATGCATTTTCATTATGATTGTTACTCTCAAACGCAGATTTCTCCATTGTCGGTGCTTTCGTTTTTAAATGTCTGCAATTTAGAGGCTTATATGATTGGCATTTTGAAATATGTTAGTGTATTTGAAGTACTTTATTTTGGCGTGTTGGCATTTTTTCTTGTAAAAAATATCCCCGATGTTCCAAAAAATCAAGTAATCAAAATTGCCGCATATTGCTACGGTATTATACTGTTAATCTGTATGTTAAGAGATACATTAACATTGATAGGCACAGAGAAATTGGCGAATATGTAGATTATAATCCTAATAATTATTATGCAAGATTTGACAAAACACTTGCGATTTTGTCAAATCTTGTTTTTGATGGCTGTTTGATGCCATAGATGTATTTTTGCATAAGAGTTTTGTTTATACCTACGGCATTGGCTACTTCCATAATATCAGCCTTTGGATATTGTTTTAATAATTTTGCTGCATCGTTGTTATAATCAGGCTCTTGTTTTTCAAAAAAACTATCAATGCATATATCTTCATCAATATCTCGCCAATGCACATCGTCGCCATAAAGACCAATTTCAAAGTGTTGACGTTCTTGGTCAGAGGCATCTTTCAAAAGTGGAAAAGCCTCCAACGGACGAACTAAAACCTTATTTTGCCGGTCTTGAATAAAATCATATTGCCTGAAACCCCAATATTTATAAATAAATACAATTATTATTAGCCGTATATATTAATATAGTACGGCTTATAAGTATAACTTCTACAATATCTTTATATTTTTTATCTATATACACTTGAAATCACCCAGTCGAACTTAGGTTCTACTATATATTTGCCGTTGGCATCCGTTATTGCCCATTTGTTGTCTATCTTAACAAAAATAGTGTTGCCGTATAAAACTATATTGTCATATTTCGGTTCAAAAATAATGTTGCCGTTAATATCTGCTAATCCTTTTTTGTGATTAAGTATTAGTTTTATGTATCTGCTGTTAGAAGATATAAAAACTTCATCGTATTTCGGTTCAACTATTTCTTTCCCCTTGCTGTTGACACATCCAGATTTCCACTGTGTTGATTCCGGCGCTTCAACTACTTCGTATACGTTTGAATCTTTATCTGAAGATGAATATTCATCATTCTTTTTTGGTGTATTTCTTTGTTGTATAATTTTTATCACTGATATGCCGTTTTCATTAAAGGGTGCAACGTCTCTATACTTGGGTTCTACAACAAACTGTCCGTTAACATTTATAACCCCCGTACCTCCTGTACCCAAAGATGTATGAACCTTTGCCAAACCGTTGCCGTCAAATTGCTCGGCTCTATAAAATTGCGGTTCAATAACCATTTTGCCGGTTTTGTCAATGTAACCCCATTTATAATTTACTTGGACGGCTGCTAATCCGTTGTCTGAGAAGTTTGATACTCTGTTGAATTTGGGTTCTATTACAAATTTACCGGTTTTGTCAATAAATCCTTCTTTCATATTTGTAGAAGCCGCTGCTAATCCGTTTTTTGCAAATGGATTAATATGATCAAAAACTGGTTCAACTACAATTTCGCCCTTAGAATTTATAAGACCTGCCTTTTTATTTATAGCAACACATGCCAATCCATTATCAAAGAATCCTTTTGCATAATCAAATTGCGGCTCAATTACGATTTTCCCTTTTTCGTTGATGAAACCGTATTTTCCATTGAGTCTTATTATCGCTAAACCATTTTTTTTAAAAGGTTGAATTTCATCAAATATTGGTTCTATAATTTCTCCTGATGAGTTTATTGTTCCGCGTTTGCGGTTTAATACGATATTAAAATATAAATAATGTTTGTCAAAACGAATTAAATCATATTTAGGTTCAACCACCATTTTGCCGGTTACATCAATAATTCCGTATTTATTATTATAAACCACTATAGCAAATTTGTTGTTAATAAAACTGCCAGCACTCTTAAATTTTGGTTCGATAACAACTTTCCCGTTTTTGTCTATGTAACCGTACATTCCGTTGATTCTTACTGCGGCCAAATCGTTGTCGACAAAATCATCTGCTTCTTCAAACTGAGGCTCTATAACCCAATTGCCTTTATTGTCGATGTATCCGCATTTCCCGTTGATACACGCAGGAATAATAGGCGGATGTAATTTCACTGCTGAAATATTGAGTAACAATATCAGCGTACCGATAATTGTGATTCTTATTTTCATTTTAATTATGTTGTTAGTTATTATCTCTTTTAAAATCAATTATTATAATCCCCTACAACACTTTTTTTACTCCCGGAATCAATCGCAATAGCCAAGTGATTACAAATGATCCAACGGTGGCTAAGGTTAGTACTGTCAGGTATTTGCCTATTACGCCGAGCCAGATGGGGTCTAAAAGGTTTTCTACTATCAGCAATACAAAAAGATGGATAATGTATGCGCCAAATGCCTGTGCTGCACTCCATTGCCAAAATTTTCCGCTCCAATTGCCAACGGTTCTAAACAGCCAAACAAGTCCTACGCAGAGAAATACGCAAAGAAGCGATTCGTATGCGCCAAACCATTGATACACAAGATTGTTCCACTCTCCATCGCCGCGAAGATAGTTGCCAATGCAGAGCAAAAGTCCGATAATGAGCGAGGTGCGTCCCACGGTGTTGGTCATTTTGTTAAACCAGTCGCCGCGTCCTGCCATAACGCCAAAGGCAAACATCATTATATATTGCAGATAATGAACGGGTTCAAACTTATATATCCAAAGAAAAATCCATTCGTCTTGATTGTAAATCTGTCTTATGGCATAACTTCCAATGCCCATAACTACCGCAAATACAGCCATTAAGCCTAACGAGATGGACATAGGATTTTCGCAAGATTTTTTGCAAGCAAGGCGTATCAGCGCGTAAACCAGACAGAACATAAACAGGCTGCTCAGAAACCAAGTGTGTCCCGATTCCGGCGTCCCGCTTGACGCGCTCAGCACTACTGAAATAACTGCAAAGGGCACTAACAATCTTAGAACTTTTTTGCCGATGAATTTTGCAAAGCCTTGATGGTCAAAACTTTTTGGAACAAAATAACCCGAAATCATAAAAAACAGTCCCATAAAAAATGCAGCGTTTGTATTCAAAAAATGCCACATATAGGGCAAACTTTCTTCTGTGTTTGACGGATGGAAAGGCCACCCTTCTCCGCCCACAAAAGGAATCATAGCGTGGTGCGCTATGACCAAAACAGTTAATGCAACTTTCAGATTGTCAAGATAATAACTGCGCGTGGCAGCACTCGATGGTGTATTCATATTCTTCTTTTTTTATTGTTTAATTTTGGGCAAAGATAATAAAAAAATCGTTTCACCTATATCCTTTTTCATAAATTTCTTATATTTATAGTGTAAATAAATTAATATCGTTTTTAATAAAATACTTCCCTCAATCTTGGTACTTTTCCCCGAAATTTTGGTATCATTTGTTACAGCCAAAGCCGTTATCTTTGCAATGTAAAAATTAATGCAAAACACTATGAAGAAATCTTTCATAACAATTTCAATTTTGTCTGCAATGCTCTTTGCGGCGTGCGGAGACCCAATGTCCAACAATAAAAACACTAATGAAATGACTGAACTCAATCTTACTCAGGAATGGGACAAGACGTTCCCAAAAAGCGAAAATGTAAACCCCACCAAGGTAACTTTCCGCAATCGTTACGGCATAGAACTCGCCGCCGATATGTACTCACCTAAAAATGCGTCGGGAAAAATGCCCGCAATCGCTGTCAGCGGACCGTTTGGCGCGGTAAAAGAGCAATCGTCAGGACTTTATGCACAGCATTTGGCTGAGCGTGGTTTTATTACCGTTGCCTTCGACCCATCTTTTACAGGCGAGAGCGGTGGCGGACCCCGTCGTATGGCATCGCCCGACATTAACACCGAAGATTTTCTTGCTGCCGTGGATTTCCTTTCAACACGCGAAACTGTTGACCCTGAGCGCATTGGCATTATAGGAATTTGTGGTTTTGGCGGAATGGCAATCAACGCAGCCGCCATCGACCCACGCATCAAAGCCACCGTTGCCTCCACAATGTACGATATGAGCAAGGTAAATGTTGAGGGATATTTCGGCAGCGAAAACACACCCGAACAGCGTATGGAAAAACGTCGCGCAATAGCCGCTCAGCGCACCGAGGATTTCAAAAATGGCACTAACAAACGTGCAGGCGGTGTTATCGACCCTCTGCCCGACGACGCTCCGTGGTTTGTGAAGGATTATTATGCCTATTACAAAACTCCTCGCGGCTACCACAAGCGCAGCGGAAATTCCAACGACGGATGGAATGTAATTGGTTGTCAATCGTTTCTAAATCAACCACTTTTGGCGTGGGCATCAGAAATCGAAACCCCAGTGCTATTGATACACGGCGAAAAGGCACACAGCCGTTATTTCAGCGAATACGCCTTTGAAAAAATGACCGGCAAGCACGTTGAGGGTCAATCAGTTAAAGAGGGTAATAAAGAACTAATGATAATCCCCGGCGCATCACACGTTGACCTCTACGACGACAAGGCAGGTGTAATTCCGTATGAAAAGATTGAAAAATTTTTCAATGAAAATTTGAAATAAATTGAATCTCTGACAAATCGGAAAATTAATTATCTTTGCTTCGTAAATAAGCATTTGGTTATTATGCAACAGATTGATTTCAATACAGTTCAACAATTCAACGATTATTACGGATTTGAAACCTTGCATCCGCTCGTGAGCGTTGTGAGGTTCGATAAGGCTGTGGTTGTCGACGAATGTAATGTCCACTACGGATTGTACGCATTGTTTTTGAAGGAAAACAAGGGCTGCCAACTCTCTTACGGACGCACCAAATACGATTTCGACGAGATGACCGTAACATCTTTTGCGCCCGGTCAGACGGTGCACATTGAGCCTAATCCTGATGTCCTGATGCCAAAATGGACGGCGTTGGTGTTTCATCCTGACTTTTTGGCACGGACTCAGTTGGGGCGGCAGATGTCGCGTTACGAGTTTTTTTCGTATAGTAGCAACGAGGCTCTGCACCTCTCAAAGTCTGAAATCGAAATTTTCCGCAGCGTTTTGGATATGATAAGTCAGGAACTCCACCACGCCATCGACAAGCACACTCGTGAACTGATTGTCTCTAACATCGAATTGCTTTTGAACTATTGTCTGCGGTTTTACGACCGTCAGTTTATCACCCGCGAGGAAATCAATCACGCCGTTGTTAAAAAATTTGAGGTTCTCCTCCGCGATTATCTATCTAAACAGGCTGAATCTGAGGGCATTCCGTCGGTAGCATACTTTGCCGAAAGATGCAATCTCACATCGGGATATTTTGGCGAGTTGGTGAAAACTGAAACCGGCATCACAGCGCAAGATTTCATCGCCGATGCCATCGTAACCCGTGCCAAAGAACTCCTCAACGATTCCTCTTTCACCGTTTCGCAAGTGGCATACACCCTCGGATTTGGCTATCCGCAGCACTTTGTGAGGTTTTTCAAAAGAAAAACGGGCAAGACACCAAGCGAGTATCGGGGTGCGGCGTAATGTAACCAAAGCCTCGTTGATTGGCTACTAGTTTTAATCATAATTTTTCTTTGCTTGGTCGATGAACGCCAATGCTTCGTCGGCAACGCGCTCGGGGGTGTCGATTTCCATCAGATGTTTTTCGCCGTTGAGGATTGTGAAATGACAACCTTTCGTTACACGCCAAATGTACATATTCGAGGTGTAGTAGTCGTTCATCAGCGGGTCGTCCGAGCCAAACATATAGCCGATAGGCACGGTTGCATTGCGGAGGTCGCGTTCACACTCGTCGAGCGAATCCCAAATCTTTTCGGGATGGGCGGCATATTTGGGGATTGCAGGACCTGTTGCCGCATTGCCGATACTTGCCGCCTCAGCCATCTTTTTGGGCAGTCCTGTTTCGGGTTTGCGAATCGCCGACGCCATCATTTTGGGAATGTCGCCCTGACGCGCCATCTCAAACCACGAGTCTGAATCCTGACCTTTGAGGTGCGGGCACAGGAAAAACGAACAGAAGTCGATGAGCATTTCAGGATGGTTTTTGAATAGATACCAACCCGGCACCGTGCCGTGGCATTTGCCGAAATAGTGGAACTTTTTGATGCCCATCTTGACAACAAAGTCGTACACATCCTTGCCCCATTGACGTGTCCAATGCACGCCGCCGTCGGTGTCGAAAATGTCGGCGGGACCATCGAAACGCATCACGATGCCATAAACGTGGTAACGCTGCGCCAAAATCTCCATCACGGGCATAAACGTGTGGAAAAAGAATGCGCCGCTGACGAGCACTTCCTCGTTCTGTGTGCCGAGTTCGCAGTAGGTGATTTCTGCACCGTTGTCCAATACAAGGCTCTTGGCCTCTCCTTTGATTTTGTTTGCTTCCATAATTGATGAATTTTTTAGTTAAACTTGATGATGCAAAGATACGGCGACGGTGGCGCAAAACCGTTACCAAATTATCTTGCAAAATGTGCAAATCCTATCGTTTTTCAAAATACTTTTATTAATTTTGCAATCGTTATGAGCAACAACATCAAAAAAATAAGTGTCAAGAAAGATTTTTCGCTTTTGTCGAGCAAAGACAATGTGATAACGTCTGACTTTCTGTTTGTTACCGATTCTGATAAGGCGGGGAGAATGTTTGTGCAAACTTTTCAACCCTACCAACTTTCCGAAGGTCGTTTCATCAGGGTGATAGGCGGCAAGGCACGTCTGTTGGCAAATCTCAAAATGTACGATCTCTATTTTGGAACGGTGGTTTGTCTTCCGCCCGCCGCTATTATTGAGTATCAGAGCATTAGCGATGATTTTAAGATTCAAGCATTCAGTTATGACACAATGCCGCAACCGTTTGGATTTGAAAAAGTTACGGTTTTGCGACTGAGAGAAACCGATTTTGTTCGCACCGGCGATTATATCAACTTGATGAAAAAAGTTTTGGGTAAGGACACATATTCAATCCGCACCCTCCAACTACTCCAAACCGCACTATTCAACGACCTTCATCATATTCAAAACATTGAAATTCAAGACAAAACATCCGATTTGAAATCAACACATACCGAAGATGTTTTCAATCGTTTTATTGATTTGGTAAACGAATTTGGTTCGCAACACCGTCGCATATATTTTTACGCCGATAAACTATTTCTATCGCCTAACCGTCTGAGCACCGTTATCAAAAATTACAGCGGTCAAACGGTGATGGATTGGATAAATCGTCAGACGATTTTGCAAGCCAAAATTCTTCTAAAACATTCTGACCTAATGGTTTATGAAATAGCCAACCGCCTCCATTTCCAAGAATCAACCGCCTTTGTACGTTTCTTTAAAAATCAAACCGGAATGACGCCAAAGGAGTATCAAAGAGATTAATTTATAATTGTCGGGCTATTTAGATCTATTATTAATATAATTATCTGCGTGCTGGAAGCCAACGTGCTTAGAGTTTTTGCGAAAAAAACATTTGAATTGATTTTTTCTTCAAAATGTGAAAACATTAAAGCAAAATGTATAAGCAATATCAATGGAAAAATATATATTTTTGCAGCAACAATGTATAACGTAGAAACTTAAATTTAACGATTATGATATTAGACAACATCAACTCCCCTGCGGATGTTAAGAAACTGGCGATCGCCGAATTGGAAACTCTCGCCGGTGAAATTCGCGAGGCGTTGTTCAATAGGCTCACAAAAGTTGGCGGACACTTTGGTCCTAACTTCGGATTTGTAGAAGCCACAATAGCAATGCATTACGTTTTCGATTCGCCAACCGATAAGTTTGTTTTCGACGTTTCGCATCAGAGTTACACCCACAAAATTCTCACGGGTCGCAAGGCGGGATACATCGACGACACAAGGTTTGCCGAAGATTCGGGATATTCAAATCCTGAGGAAAGCAAACACGACTTTTTTAATATTGGACACACCTCCACGTCGATTGCGCTTGCCCTCGGACTTGCCAAAGGTCGCGACATTCTCGGCAGAAAAGAAAACATCGTGGCTGTAATTGGCGACGGTTCGCTTTCGGGCGGCGAGGCTATGGAAGCACTCAACGTGGCAGGTTCGGAACTTGGCAGCAATTTTATCATCATTGTCAACGACAATGAACAGTCAATAGCCGAAACTCACGGCGGCATCTATTTGAATCTCAAAGAATTGCGCGAAACCAACGGCAAGGCTCAAAACAATTGGTTCCGCACATTCGGCTTGGACTATATCTACGAAGAAAACGGCAACAACATCGCCGCACTCATCAAAGCGTTTCAACAAGTAAAGGATGCAACCAAACCCGTTGTTGTACACATACATACGCAAAAGGGGAAAGGATATGCCCTTGCCGAACAAAACCGCGAAGCGTGGCATTGGACTATGCCTTTTGACCGTGCCACGGGCAAGCCGACAATAGATTTTGGAAGCGGCGAATCGTATCTTGAAATCACTCAGAATTACATATTAAACAAGGCGAAAACCGACAAGGATTTTATTGTGGTAACGCCTGCAATGCCTATGGCTGTGGGACTTGGCATAGAGCAACGCGCACAACTCGGCAGTCAGTATATCGACACGGGTATTGCCGAAGAAGCCGCAGTAGCCATTGCTTCGGGCATCGCCACCAACGGAGCCAAACCAGTGGTTGTTACCAATATGACTTTCTTGACACGTGCCTACGACCAAATTTCGCAAGATGTTTGTATCAACAATTCGCCCGTTACAATGCTGATGAATTTCACAGCGTTTGACGGTCTCACCGACGTTACTCACCTCGGAATTTTTGGTTTGGCGGCGTTCACCAACATTCCTAATCTTGTGGTACTATGCCCAACGTGTGCCGAAGAGTACGTCAATATGCTCGATTGGGCAACCGACCAAAGAAAACATCCGGTTTTGATTCTTATTCCGGGCAACGAGGTAACGCACCGCCAAGCCGACAAATCATTTGGCAACCTCAACCAATTCAAGGTGGAGCAACAAGGTGAAAAAGTGGCTATCATTGCCCTCGGTGATTTTTACCAAAAAGGCGAAGATGCCGCCGCAAACATCGAAAAACATCTTGGTTTTAAGCCGACACTCATCAATCCAAGGTTTGCAAGCGGACTCGACAAGGCACTTTTGGACAATCTCAAATCGCGCCACAGTCTTGTAATCACTTTGGAAGACGGCATTGTTGACGGCGGTTTTGGCGAAAAAATAGCCTCGTATTACGGCACGTCAGATATGAAAGTTGTCAACCTGGGACTCGAAAAGAAATTCTACGACCGTTACAACCCACAGCAACTTCTCGAATCGCTTGGCATCACCACCGACCAAATCGTTGAAACAGTCAAAAAGTTTGTATAGAATTTTATAGTTAGATACAAAAAGCCGCTTGAATTTATTTCCAAGCGGCTTTTTTATTAATTATGAATTGTCAATTATGAATTGTCAATTATGAATTGTCAATTATGAATTGTCAATTATGAATTGTTAATTGTCAATTGTTACCACGGTCTTTTTCAAATCTTTATCTCTTGACGAATTGCCGTAGTAGATTTCGTAGTCGCCGGGTTTGGTGCGCAGATTGTAGATATGCGGATCAAAGAACTCAAACTCTTTGGGTGTGAGGGTGATTTCAGCGGTTTTCTGTTCGCCGGGTTTGAGGTCTACACGGGCAAAGCCACGGAGCGAGATGCGGGGACCGTCGCTGTCTTGAAGATCTTTGATGTAAACCTGAACTATCTCAGTACCAGCTACATTGCCAGCATTTTTTACGGGAACGCTAACGATGAAGTTTTTGCCGCTTTTTGATACCTTGCCGTTGCCGATTTCAAACTTGGTGTAACTCAATCCGTAGCCGAATGCAAACAGCGGGTCGTTGAAATATCGGTAGGTGCGTCCTTTCATACTGTAATCCTCAAAATCAGGCAGTTGCGACGAGTTTTTGTAGAATGTTACGGGGAGTTTTCCGCTGGGATTGTAGTCGCCAAAAAGTACATCTGCAATGGCTGTGCCGCCTTCCTGACCTGCGTACCAAGCCTGAACAATGGCTTCGCAGTTTTTGGTTTCGGGTTCGAGCGCAATGGCTGAGCCTGAGCAGTTTACAAAAATAACTGTTTTGCCAGCGTCTTTGAGTGCTTTGAGAAAATCGCGCTGAACTTTGGGAAGTTCGATGTGAGTGCGGTCGCCGCCTTTGAATCCGTCGATGTTAACGGGCATTTCCTCGCCTTCGAGTTGGGGCGAAATTCCACCAACAAAAATCACCTTGTTGATGCCTTTGAGGTTGGCAATTATTGATTGATAGTCGATTGGCGATTCTTTGGCTATTTCTATTTTGATGTTTGCGTTCCAAGTTTTAACGTGAGCAAAACGGATTTCGATGTCGAATTTTTCGCCCGATTTTGCATTCAAAACAGTGGTGGTAGGAGTGGTGCGCCAAGAGTGAACGTTCTGTTTTTGTTCGCCGTTTACAAATACCTGAAAATCACCGCATCCTTCAACATTGAGAACATATTCTCCTGCGTTTTTGGGTGCAAAAACTGTGGTGTATTTTGCCGAAAAATCTTCGATCTTTACATTGGGAGCAAACACGTGCATTCCCGCTGTGGTAACGTTTACAGGATTAATGTAATACTCTGTGGTAACGGGTTTTCCTTCACGTTTAAGGTTGTTCCAGAATGTACCTTTCATACCTTTTTTGCCGTCGGCGGTACATTCGGTGGCAATGCGGTTGTCGAGCACTTTTTCGTAAGTGAGGTCGCAACCTTGAAAATATACAATGTTTTTCTGTTTGGCTTTGATGCCGTCGAGAATGTTTACAGTGCTGTTGGGCATACCGTTGTAGTTGCCCCACATCATAGGAGTGTTGGCGGCGTTGGGACCAATTACTGCTATTTTTTCAGCGTTCTTTTTCAATGGCAGAACGTTGTTGTTATTTTGCAGTAACACAATTGATTGGCGTGCCATTTCCAATGAAATTTTGCGGTGTTCCTGGCACGAAAGTTTCGATGCCGGAATTTTGCTCCATTCAACAATGTCGGGATTGTCCATTTCGCCAAGGTCAAAACGGCCTTCCAACAGTCTGAGTACGTGTTTGTTAACTTCTGCTTCGGTTAATAAACCTTGTTTAACTGCCTCAGGAACAGATTTGTACACATAGTTGAATCCACATTCCACATCTGTACCCGACACAACGCCTTTTTGTGCGGCGTGAACCACGTCAGACGATGTCTTGTGATTTTCCCAAAAATCTGAAACAGCACCGCAGTCGCTCACTACCAAGTATTTGAATCCCCAGTCTTCGCGGAGAATCTGTTGCAAAAGGCGGGTATTGGCGCAGCAGGGCTCATCGTCTAAACGTTGGTAGGCGCACATTACCTCGCGTACATTTGCCTCAGTAACAAGGGTTTTGAATGCTGGCATATAGGTTTCCCAAAAATCTCTTGCCGAAACGTCGGTGAGGTTGGCTGTGTGGCGGCTCCATTCGGGACCAGAGTGCACTGCATAGTGCTTAGCGCACGCCCAAAGTTTTCTATATTTCGACGACTCAGGACCTTGCAGACCGCGCACCACTTGTTTGCCCATTACAGAAGTGAGGTAAGGATCTTCTCCGTAAGTCTCCTGACCACGTCCCCAGCGAGGGTCGCGGAAAATGTTAACATTGGGAGTCCAAACCGAAAGGCTGTGGAATTTTTGGTCTTCGCCGCCGTTGAGCATACGCTTGTTGTATTGAGCGCGCATTTCGGTGCTTGCCGCGTCAAAAACATTGTACAAAAGTTCGGGGTTGAAACTCGACGCCATAGCCACAGGTTCGGGAAAAACCGTTACGCCTGTCATATTGGCAGCACCGTGCAGAGCCTCGCTCCACCAGAAGAATTTTTTGATTCCGAGGCGCGGAATAGCGGGACTTTCGTCGAGCATAAGCATAGCCTTTTCTTCGAGAGTAAGGCGGCTGCAAAGGTCCTCAGCGCGTTCTTTTGCGCTCAGATTAGGATTTTGGTAGGGATACTGTTGCGCAGTTGCCACACCAATACCCAAAGCCAAAATTGCAGTCAGTGATAGAATTTGTCTTTTCATCTTGTTATTAATAAATGTGTGAGATTATTTGGCAAATGTATAAAATTTTTGGATTTTTAAGGAATTATTAATATCTTTACCAAAAATTTTAGGTTATGTCAGCAACAGAGCAATCTAATATTATTGAGTATATTGTATGTGTAATTGGTGCGTTTGCAATGCGTTTTTCTATTTCAAATGCCAAGGCTTATAAATATTTATCAGATTTCAAAGGTTTGGATTTTTTGCGGAGAAACTATGCGGCAGAGCATACGCTATCGATAGATGATGCAATTGATGACCTGACCGTAGTGTGTAACCGCAATGGTGGAGGATTGAGCCTATGATTCTTTATCACGGTACGAATTTAGAAATTGATAAAATAGACCTTAGTCTCGGTCACAGAGGCAAGGATTTTGGACAAGGCTTTTATCTGAGTGTTGATAAACAACAGGCTATGTTGATGGCTGAACGCACTGTTGAACGTGAGGGATGTGGAAAACCTGTTGTGAATGCCTATTGGTTTGATGAAACAAATTTAGACCAAAATCCTGATTTGAGAGTGAAAGTGTTTGATAATTACACAATTGAATGGGCTGAGTTTATTTTGCTTAACCGTAGCAACCGTACTGCAACCCCTGTACATAATTATGATATAGTTTACGGACCAATTGCAGATGATAAGGTTGGTGTTCAAATTAACCGTTTTAAATTACGCTATATTCCTATTGAAGAGTTGATTAGACAGTTAAAATTTCTTCGACCAACATTTCAATATTATTTTGGTACTGAAAAAGCATTAACATATTTAAAACCAATTAATAATGAATGAAGAATTAGACAAGAATGACATTCAGTTTCAAATTGAGTGCGTTACAAAAGATTTGATTGAGATGCTTATTGAGAGTAAAGGGTTATCTATGGAAAAGGCTATGGATTTGATATACAACTCACAGACATATAAGAAATTAGAAAATCCTAAAACTGGTTTATATTACCAGAGCGGGGTATATGTTTTTGATTATTTGATTAACGAATTAGATGCAGCATAAAAAACACATAAAAAAAAGAGCCACCATCTCTGGCGGCTCTTTTTTATTTATATGTGGGAACTAAATCCTAGTACATTCCACCCATTCCCGGGTTGGGCATTGCGGGAGCGGCGGGTTTATCTTCTTTCTTTTCGGCAATTACACACTCGGTGGTGAGGAGTGTGCCGGCTACCGATGCTGCGTTTTCGATGGCTACACGGGCAACTTTGGTCGGGTCGATTACGCCAGCCTTTTTGAGGTCTTCGTATTTGCCAAGGAATGCGTTGTATCCAAATGAGCCTTTGCCGTCTTTTACGTTTTGAACTACTACCGAACCTTCTTCGCCGGCGTTTTCAACTATCTGACGCAAGGGTTCTTCCAATGCGCGTTTGATGATAGCGATACCAGTGTTTTGGTCTTCGTTGTCGCCTTTGAGTTCTTTAAGAGCCTCGATAGCGCGGATGTAACTTACGCCGCCGCCAGGAACGATACCTTCTTCAACGGCTGCACGTGTGGCGCTGAGGGCGTCTTCTACGCGGTCTTTCTTCTCTTTCATTTCTACCTCAGATGCTGCTCCAACGTGGATAACTGCTACGCCGCCAGCGAGTTTTGCAAGACGCTCGTGAAGTTTTTCTTTGTCGTAATCAGAGGTAGATTTTTCGATCTGAGCCTTGATTTGAGCCACGCGGTCTTTGATGGCTTGTTTGTCGCCGGTGCCGTTAACGATGGTGGTGTTTTCTTTGTTGATAACCACTTTGTCGCAAGAGCCGAGCATATCGATGGTAGCGTTTTCGAGTTTGAGACCGGTTTCTTTGGTGATAACTGTGCCGCCTGTGAGGATAGCGATGTCTTGGAGCATCTCTTTTCTGCGGTCGCCAAATCCAGGAGCCTTAACTGCTGCCACTTTAAACGAAGGATTGCGCAAACGGTTAACAACCAATGTTGCGAGAGCCTCGTCGGTAACGTCCTCAGCAATTATGATGAGTGCGTGTCCCTGAGTAACAACGGGTTCGAGGATAGGCATAAGGTCTTTCATCATCGAGATTTTTTCGTCGTGGATGAGGATGTAAGGTTTCTCGTAAACGCCTTCCATCTTTTCAGAATCGGTGATGAAGTAGGGCGAGATGTATCCGCGGTCGAACTGCATACCTTCTACCACGTCGACAGAAGTTTCGGCAACTTTTGCCTCTTCGATTGTGATAACGCCTTCTTTTTTAACCTTAGCCATAGCGTCGGCGATGAGTTTACCGATTTCAGCGTCGTTGTTGGCAGAAATGCGTGCAACAGCCTCGATTTTAGAGTTGTCGTCGCCCACTTCCTCAGAATTTGCTTTGAGGTTTTCTACCACTTTGGCAACAGCCTTGTCGATACCGCGTTTAAGGTCGGTGGGGTTTGCACCTGCTGTAACGTTCTTTAAACCAACTCCTACGATAGCCTGAGCAAGAACTGTTGCTGTTGTTGTGCCGTCGCCAGCAAGGTCGTTGGTTTTAGAGGCAACTTCTTTTACCAACTGTGCGCCCATATTCATAAAGGGGTCGTCGAGTTCGATTTCTTTGGCAACTGTTACGCCGTCTTTTGTGATTTGGGGAGCACCGAATTTCTTTTCGATTACCACGTTGCGACCTTTGGGTCCGAGAGTGGTTTTTACTGCGTTTGCAAGTTCGTCAACACCTTTTTTCAAAAGGTCTCTTGCTTCGATATTGTATTTAATTTCTTTTGCCATAATAGATTAAAATTTACTTGATTAAACAATAGCCAAAACGTCTGATTGGTTCATAATGAGGTACTCTTCTCCGTCGAGTTCGATTTTTGTACCTGCGTATTTGCCGTAGAGTACGATGTCGCCGGCTTTGAGTTCCATAGCCTCGTCTTTTGTACCGTTGCCTACTGCTACAATTTCGCCGCGCTGCGGTTTCTCTTTTGCCGAATCGGGAATGTAAATTCCTGATTTTGTTTTGTTTTCGGCTTCCTGCACTTTAACTACTACTCTCGTGCCGAGGGGTTTAATGTTTAATGCCATTTTATATTGTTTTTAAAATTGTTTTATAAATTTGTTTTTTCACGTTTAGGGTTGTCATATTTTGTGCCAAAGGATAAAAACGGACATTTTGGCAGAGTTTGTGTCAGATTTGTCAGCGGAGACTGCCGCATTCTTTGGGTAATGCGTTATAAAAGAATAAGTTGCCAAAATGTCAGTGGGTGACAGCGTTTGTCAGAATGTGTCAGAAGGATTAATGCCTTATTACACAAACAATTAACAAAAACACTATCAGTATTTTTCGTAAAAATGGTCTGCCGTATGAGCAAAGTATAAGGGTTTTTTGTAATTTTACGGACAATTATTGAAACAATAAATTAAAAATTATACAAAATGGCAAAGATAAAAATTGCAGTTGTAGGATACGGCAACATAGGCCGTTACTCGATTCAGGCGGTAAAGGCTGCCGCTGATATGGAACTCGTAGGCGTGGTTCGTCGCAAAGAATCGCTCGGCAAAAAAGACGCTTTTCTCGAAGGCATCAAGGTGGTTGCCGATATCGACGAGTTGGGCAAAGTTGACGCCGCTATTTTGGCGTTGCCCTCACGCGAGATTCCCGCAGCCGCTCAAAAACTTATCGAAAAAGGTATCTGCACAGTTGACAGTTTCGACATTCACGGCGAAGAAATACTTAAACTTTACAAGGCTCTCGACGCAGCCGGCAAAAAACACAAGGCAGCCGCTATTATTTCGGCAGGTTGGGACCCCGGTACAGACTCGGTAATCCGCACTCTGCTTTTGGCTATGGCTCCCAAAGGTTTGACTTACACCAACTTTGGTCCTGGTATGAGTATGGGTCACTCGGTAGTTGCCCGCAGCAAAAAAGGCGTTAAAGACGCTCTTTCGATGACAATTCCTCTTGGCACAGGCATTCACCGCCGCGATGTTTATGTAGAACTCGAAAAAGGCGCTAAGTTTGCCGACGTGGAAAAAGCCATCAAAACCGACTCGTATTTTGCTCACGACGATACTCACGTTCACGAAGTGGCTTGTGTAAACGACCTCCGAGATATGGGTCACGGTGTATTGCTTGAACGTAAAGGCGTTAGCGGCGACACTCAAAATCAGCGTTTCTCGTTTTCGATGAGCATCAACAACCCCGCTCTCACAGGACAAGTTCTCTGTGCCTGCGCCCGTGCCGTTGTAAAACAGAAACCGGGTTGCTACTCGCTTCCTCAGATTGCCCCCTTCGACCTTGTAGGAGGTGATGTAGAGGATTTCTTGCTGCATACTGTGTAATCTGAAACACATTATATTAAATAAAAAACAACCACTTTCTGATGATAGGGAAGTGGTTGTTTTTTTTAGGGGGTGGAGAGTTGTTTTTCGTCCAAATGTGGTAATTACTCCGCAATCTTTACTCCTTCGATTTTAAAGCATCCATCGCAGTCGCCTTCGATAAAGTCGAAGGTTTTGGTGCCTTTGGGAAGGGGGGCGAAGGTGAGGCGGCAGTGACCAAGTTTGTCGAAGGGCACTTGGGTGTATTCGTCAAGGATGATGTCGCTGCCAGTCAATTTGCTTACGCATTTTCCGTTAGCAAAAAGTGCGGTTTCTTTTGCCACTTTGAAACTACCGCTCATTGGGTATGTGCAGTTGAGCACCACGGAATCTTTGTAAATCTCCGCCTTGTCGATGAGGAACGCACCGTTGATGTCTGCAAATGCGGGGTTGGTGATGATTGTTGCACCGTTTTCAGTCTTGATTTCGGGCGCGGTAAATCCGTGGTCTTTCAACACTTTGATGATTTTGTCCATATGAGCACCCTCAAAAATATCCTCGATTATGCCGTCGGGATTCACAATATAGAATGTCGGTGTTGCGCAAATCTTGTTGAGGGCAAAAAGACCTGTTCTGCCATCGCGGTCGTTGAAGAGAGGGTGGTTTGGTTTTTCAGCATTAACCATCTCTGCAAATTGACTTTCTGTGTCGGCGGTGATGGTGATAATTTCAAACTCCTTGCCGATGCCTCTCTCGTAAAAATATTTCACCGAAGCGTCAAACATTCTGCACGGACCACAATAGTACGAACTGAAATCAAGCAACAGCCATTTGCCCTTGTAGTCGGCGAGGTGGTGAAGTTTGCCGTTGATGTCGTAGAGGTCGTAGTCGTTTATTTGGTCGCCGACAGCAGGCACCTTGCCGTAGAGAGCGAGGTTGACAGCCTTGCCAATCTTAGAGTTTTTGTACTCGTCGGGAAGTTTGTTGTAGATAGCCTCTACTTTTCCGTAGTATTTGCTGTCTTTGCCCTCCTCGTAGATAAAGTCCATCTTGCTGCACAATTCTTTCATCAAATAGTCGTTCGCAGGTAGTGACATCAGCGATTCAAAATACTTATCGAGCAATTGTTCGTCGATTTCGTCTATTTGCTCGTAGATTTGTTCGCGCTCTTCGTCAGAGGTTGATTTGGAGGCGGCGAGCAAGAGTTCATCTACCTGTTTGAACATATTCTTCATAGGTTCGTACAGTTTGTCGTCGAAGTCTTGGCGTGGGTTTTTGCTCTTGACAGTCCACAAACTTGGGAAGATGTCGGAACCTGTTACGGTTGAGGTGTAGCCGTCTTGCACGAAAATGTTTTTGTACATTGTGTTGAAATCGTAGTTGCCTTTTTTTATAATCACGTGGAAGTAAGAGTCGTCGGTGATTGAATCGCACTTGAAAGAGAATTTGCGTGTGGTGGTTCTCGTAGAATCGATAAAGACCATCTTTACGCCTTCGCCTTCTACTCGGTTCAGACAGACATCGTATTCCTCAGGAATGTTTGTGAGGTTTACCTCAATTGTGGTTTCGCCCTTCTGTTGGCAGGACGACATTGCCGCTATGGTTAGTGCGGCGAGATAGAATTTTAGTTTCATTTTGTTGATGTTTTATGTTTTTTAATAAATTACTCTGCAATCTTTACGCCTTCGATTTTAAAGCATCCCTCGCAGTCGCCTTCGATAAAATCGAATGATTTTGTGCCTTTGGGGAGGGGAGCGAAGGTGAGGCGGCAGAGTTTCATACCATCATTAAATGATGTGTATTGGTTTAAACCTATACTCGACGAGAGTAGTTGGCAACTGTTTTTGCCGTTGTTGTATTTTATGGTTGAACCTTCGCCGATGCTATAACAAATGGATGAAACGTTCAATACTGTGGAATCTTTGTAGAGTTCTACGCTTTCGAGCCACAATCCTGAATTCTTATCGCTTTCGGGGTAGTTGATGACGGTTCCGCCTTTTACTTTTTTAATTTCGGGTTTGGGCATAGCACCCACCTCTTTAAAGAGGTTTAACATATAACTAAGGCTGAAACCCGAAACGCAATGTTGTAGTTTGCCCTCGGGGTTGACAACAAAGAAAGTGGGATATGCCGAAACTTTGTACAAAGCAAAAATACCGTCTTTTTCGTCGCGGTCGTGAAATAGCGGACTGATATATTTTTCTGTTTCTGCCATCTGCTCAAATACTTCTTTGGTGTCGTTAATGATGGTTATTATTTCAATGTTTTTGCCGATACCTTTTTGGTAGAAATATTTTACTGCCGCGCCAAACATCCTGCACGGACCGCAATAATAGGTGCTGAAATCCAACAGCATCCATTTGCCTTTATAATCAGCAAGATGATGAAGTTTGCCATCGGCATCGTAAAGGTCGTAATCTATGATTTCGTCGCCTTTTTGGGGTGCGTTTTCGTAAAGTGCCATATACATACTTTTGCCCTTTTTTGATTTTTTGTGTTCTTCGGGTAGTAGGTTGAAAACTTCCTCTATTTTTTTGTAGTTGGCATAATCTTTACCTTCGTAATTGATTGCGCTACACATCATTTTTAAATTGTCTAACCAATAATCGTCGATTGGAAGGGTTTTCATTACATTCAATTCCTTTTCTTCGATTTTGATTTCAAGTTCATCTATCATATCGTATAATATGTTGATACTTTCGTTTGAAGTAACGGTATCCATACTGATGTACAATTTGTTCTCCTCTGTGCGTAAATCCTTTGCGGCATCGTTGAGTGTGTTGTCGAAAGCCTGTTTTGGATGTTTGCTGCTGATTGTCCAATTATTAGGGTAAGCACTCGAACCCGAAACAGTTGACGTGAAACCCTCTTTAATGTAAATTGCTCTTGGTATTGTTGAATTACGTGTGTTACCATTGTAGACTCTTACAGAATAAATTGTGGTTTCGTCAATTGGATCGCAATTAATTGTAAATGTCCGTTTTGTTGAGTTAGACGAATCAATTAAAATTGAGTGACCTTCCTTATTGTCGAAACGGGTGAAGTTTATTTTGTATCCAGCCGGAACATCTGTAAGGTTGACTTCAATTTTTGTTCCGCTGTTTTGGCAAAAACCTGCTGTCGTTAAACTAAGAGCAGCAAGTAATAAAAAAGTGTGTTTCATATTAATTATTTATGTTATTATTATGTTTTTTATAAATTACTCTGCAATCTTTACTCCTTCGATTTTAAAGCATCCCTCGCAGTCGCCTTCGATGAAGTCGAATGTTTTTGTGCTTTTTGGGAGGGGGGCGAAGGTGAGGCGGCAATGGCCAACTTGTCCAAAGGATACTTGGGTGAAGTCTTCGGTGCTGATGTCGCTGTTGGTCATTTTGCTAATGCATTTGCCGTTGGCAAAAAGTGCTGTTTCTTTTGCTATCTTGTATGCGCCGTAGATTGGAAATGTGCAATTGAGAACTACCGAATCTTTGTAAATTTCTACCTTGTCGATGAGGAACGAACCGTTGATGTTGGTGTATTCGGGACGTGTGATAATTGTTGCGGCTTTCTCTTTTTTGTATTCGGGTTTGGCAAATCCGCTGTGGCCTTTTATCAGTTTTAAAATCTTGTCGAGATCTACGCCAAAAAATATTTCCTCGATTTTACCTTCGGGATTAACAAGGTAGAATGTGGGATAAGCCGAAATTTTGTTGAGTGCAAACAGACCTGTTTTTTGGTCGCGGTCGTTGAAGAGCGGACTGATGAATTTTTCTTCCTTAGCCATAGCCTCAAACTGCACCTGAGCGTCGTTGGTGATGTCGATGATTTCAAAATTTTTGTCGATGCCTCTCTCGTATAAATACTTGATAGTGGCGCCAAACATTCTGCACGGACCGCAATAGTAAGAACTGAATTCCAACAAAAGCCATTTGCCCTTAAAGTCCGAAAGATGACGCACTTTGCCATCGGCATCGTAGAGGTTGTAGTCGTTGATTTGGTCGCCGACGGCTGGTGCTTTGGCGTAGAGCGCGAGGTTTATCGCCTTGCCTTCCTTGGTGTTTTTGTATTGGTCGGGCATAAGTTTGTAGAGTTCTTCCACTTGGGAGTAGTATTTGTAATCTTTGCCCTCGTTGTTGATTGAGCCGGTTGCCGTCAAGAGATTTTCTAACCAATATTGATCGATGGGCATGGTTTTCATCGCCTCATATTCGCTTTTGTTTATCTTATCATAGATTTCGAGAACAGAGGGATATGCAGCCTGGTAACCTTGGTAAGTAGTAATGGTGTCTTTAATAACATCAGATTCGCGGATCAATTCTTTGCGGATGTCGTTGATTTTGTTAGAGAATGCCTGTTTGGGATTTTTGCTTTCCACAGTCCAGTAACTTGAAAAAATTCCCGAACCCGAAACATTAGTTGTGGTGCCTTTTTGAATCATAATTGCCCTACTGCTAAGATAAGAGAAATCTCTATCTTTTTGGAAAACCATTGCTGTGTAATGGGTGTCTTCGGTAGCATCTTCGCAATTGACAGAGAATTTGCGGGTGGTGGTTTTCGACGAGTCGACAAAACAGGTCATTCCACTTTGTCCTTCCATTTTAAAAATGTTGATGCAATATCCCTCAGGAATATCCGTGAGGTTGAATTCGATAGCGGTTTTGTTGTTTTGGCCAAAAGCCGTGGTCGCCAAACCGAGGGCGGCAAGTAGTAATTTTGTTTTCATTAGATTGAGGTTTAAAATGTTTATAATTGTCTTTTCTTAAACTTATATTTTTAGTTATATAATTTATAATGCAATTATATAACTTATTTTTAAAATATGCAACTATATTATTTAGTTAAATAACTTTATTTTTTAGTTATTACTATTCTATTTCGTTTTAAATGGTTTAATACTAATAATATATGTAGTCAAATATTTAGCGTTAATTATTCTTAATTATCAACAGCCCCAAAAACTTTTATTCCTTGATTACCCTTTCGATTGGTTCAAAGAGAGTTTGGTTTCGGCGGAGTTCGTTGACATTGAGGTCGCTCTTAACTTCACCGTCCCAATTTGCACCTACCATGTCGAATTTTTCGCTTTCGGGTGCGATGTAGGTGAATGTGGTAACGCTTGGCGGCAGAGGTTCAAACTCTAACAGAAACGCAATGTAGTCGCCCGAATAGGCTTCTATCCAAAATAACTCTCCGAGAGGCAAACCACGAAGACCTTTTAACTTGTATTGGTGTCCACGAGTATCTATGAGCATGGTTCCCTTCTCGTATTCGTAATATTCGCGCATCCAATTTTGTTCGTGGGCAATGGCTATGTATGTGGATTTGGGAGTGTTCCAAAGAGCCATTGTGCCTTCCTCAACAGGTTTAATCAGGTGCGGATTGTTGAATACAGCCCATGTTTTGTGATTGTCTTTGTTGTATTTTTTAGGATAATCCACGAGTGTAGGCGGTTTGATATTTGGTTCGTTGTCGTAGTCGTACTGCAATGTGCCATGTGCGGTGTAGGGTGAATTGATGACAACTCTTGTGCCTCGCAGATACCACATAGGCACACCGAAGATGGCAATTTCTTTGGTGGTAGGCGACAGTTTTGGAAAGTAGATTTTGAAATCCAAAGGCGTTCCGGCAGGGGCTTTAACAGTATAGTGCTTGCGGAAACAGTCGGGCGAGGTGCGTCTTGCTCTGTATTGAACGCCTGTTGCCATGTCAACAATTGCAGTTTCTTCGCAGGCGAGCCAAAGATTTGTCATTTCGTCGACCGGCATTACAAAATAGCAGTGTAGCACGGTTTCTTCGTTTTCCTCGGTGAGCATCCAATAGAGCGGAACAAACTGGGAAGGAAGAGAGTCGCGGTTTGGGAAAATTGTGTTAAAGTTTTCTGCCACAGGTGCTTCCACAGTGCAAGTGTCGGTCATGTATGCCATTTCCATATCGTCCCAAGCCACCCAAGAGCGTTTTTGTCCATTGGATCTGTCGATGTGAAGGTTTGGAATTTTAACTATGCAGCATTGGTTTTTTGCCAAGATTTGTACGTGTCCATTTGGGGTAGAGAATCCGTAGCCAACAACTACAATGTCGTTATTCTGTGCCATTAAGCCGAGCGCGAGCATCAGCATGATGCAAATTAATGTGAGTTTTTTCATAGTACTTAATTAGATGTTTGTTATTGTATTCATGTTGTTGTATAATAATTTGTTGTGATAATCGTGGTAACATTCCGAACCGAGATCCGAACCGATGGGCGATTGAAATGTGTAGAGCATCACTCTGCCGTCGTCGGTTTTTTCGGCTATCCACAAGTAGTTTTTGCCGGTGTGCCCATCGTTGAGAGTAAAGAAAAATTGTTGCTGCGAATAGTTGAGAAAATATCCGTCGGTGTTTTCGTCGTAGTTGGCAGCAGACATCAGAAGGCGTGCCATAATGTCGCCGCTGTTTTTTGGGAAAAGGTATACCATCTCGGTGGTGGTGCTGTCTTGTTCGTGTCCGCAGTCTAAAACTCTTTTCGTAGCCTTTTGATTGTCAGCCATTTTGGCGATTAATTCGTCTAACAATTCGGGCGAAAGATAATCGGAATCATCGTTGTTTGATGCGGTTTCTTCCTCGGGCTGCGGTTGGGGTTGCGGTTTAGGCGACGGCTTTTTTATCGGCGGCTTAGGCTCGGGTTTAGGATTGGGAATAGGGGCTGGCTCGGGTGCAATTTCGGTTTCTGCCACTTGTGGTTGTGTAGGTTCGGTGGGCATTGTTACAGAGGTGTCGGCAACAATTGCCATAGTGGGTTGTGGCGTAGGATTTTGGTTGAGTGTGATAATTGCGCCCACACCAACTAAAAAAATTAAGCAAGCCGCTGCCGCAACCCATCGCCAAAGTTTTACGGTTTTGGGTTTCGTCTCGGATTCAATCTCGCCCAAAACGTTTTCCAAAAAATCGTCGGGCACAGTTGCCGGTTTGCGTTTTTGCTCAGCACGGTTAATAGCCTTGCGTAGGTCGGTGTCGTTGTATTTCTTCATTTTTTTTGTATGTTCTTTGGTTGTTAGACACAGAAACGGGGAAAATATTACAGGGTTTTGGGAAAAAAATTAAAAATTTTTTGTAAATGATTTTTTTGTGTGTTTTTTTTGAGTTGAATTGCGTGGTTTGTAAATTATTAATTATCTTAATATCAATAATTTAATATAAAAATCTCCGAAAAAAGTCAGCCAAATTCGATAAAAATTTGCGAATTTGGCTGAGTTTTTTATTGTTGATAAGATGCGGTATTAAATTACAATTCCTTGCATTTCACGCCGATAACGTATATCTGCGGACACTTCTGAAATGTTATTGTATTAAGATAATTTTTTTGTTTGAATTTGTTAACATCACAACTTCTGACGATTTTTTCGCTTTCGTCAAACCATCCTGATGATACAACCATCATCGGTATAAATTCGTTCATCTTCAATTTCTTTGGCAGAACAAACGGTCTTGGAAATATTCTAGGATTTATGCCGTGCACTTTTTTGAATGGTAACATATGTGATTTACCCTTATCACCAAAATATATGTGACATTGCATAGTTGTGTCATTAATGGGACTTACGCCGACAGTGAAGCGTGAAACATCGTTGATGAAGAAAAAACCTTCGTCCTCCAAATTCTGCAACACGTTTTCCGTCTTGCCGTCCTCATACTTCATAATTACCAGCGTAAAACCGTACTTGTTGGTTTTCATTGACGAAATGTCAAAGGCTAATACATTATACTCTGCGTTCTTAAAGAGTTTGATGTAATCATCCATTGTAGCATCTTGTTTAACGATGCTTTGCGCCTGCGCTGTGCCTACTGTAAATATTGCGAAAAGTGCAATTGCTAATGCTTTGATTCTGTTCATTTTTTTGTGTTTTTTGTTGTTGATAACTCTTTTGTTAATTACCTTTTCATGCATTTCACGCCGATAACGTATATCAGCGGACTTTTCTTAAATGTTTCTGTATCAAGATAATTTTCAGGATCGAATTCAACTACATCGCAATTTTTGACACATTCATTCTCTTCGTCATACCATCCTGACGATACAGCCATCAGCGGTATAAATTCGCCCAACTTTAATTCCTTTGACAGAACAAATGGTGTGGAAACTATATGATAACTGCCGTGCACCTTTTTGAGAGATGCCACAGGTGTAAAGCCCTCTGTGCCCCAATATAATTGACATCGCAAAGTGCTGTCATTAATGGGATTTACGCCGACATTGAAGTGTGTGGCTCTGGTATAGATGGCAAAGTTCTCATACATCTGCAACAAGTTTTCCGTCTTGCCGTCCTCATACTTCTTAATTACCGATGTAAAAGCATACTTGTTCTTTTTTAATGATGAAATGTCAAAGGCAAATGTCTTAAACCCTGCGTTATTAAGGAGTTGGATTTTATCACCTTGAACCCCAACTTCTGTTTGCTGAGTGTTAAGGAGTTTGATGTAATCATCCATTGTAGCATCTTGTTTAACGATGCTTTGTGCCTGCGCTGTGCAGACTGTCAACATTGCACCAAGTGCAATTGCTAATGTTTTGATTCTGTTCATTTTTTATGTTTTTTTTGTTGTTTGTTTTGCCTAATAGACACAAATGTTTCAAAATTATTACAGGGTTTAGGGAAAAAAAATAAAAAAAAGTACGTTTCGGGAAACGAAACGTACTTTAATATAATAATAGTTAATACTTAACTAACTGTATGCCAATTCTTTTGAAATAGCATTCTTTACAAAAGCCGCAACGGAGATTCCTTTGTTTTTTGCTACGGCGGCTATGAGGCTGTGTTCCGAAGGTGAAATTGTTATGCTCAATTTGCCAGAGAACGACTTTTTTGATTCTATTCCGTGCCGTTCGCAGTAGTTGATATAGTCGTCCACAGCGTTGTGAAAGTCTTCCTCTAATTCTTTAACTGTTTCTCCCTCAAAACTTACCATACTTTTGATGCCTTCGATTTTGCCATAGAATACACCGTCTTCTGCACTGAAATGTACCGAGCCTATAAAATCTTTGTATTTCAATATATTGTCCATAGTTTTTATATTAGTCCGTTGTCAATTAATTGTTTGTAAACTTGTTTCATTACGTACCCCTTTATGATATTTGAGGGATGAGGTTTGTGAAACATTATCGATTCGTATTCTTCGTGATGAAATTCTACACGAGAACCTGATGTCCGTCCTTTGTTTTCCAACTCGTAGCCAAGATGTTTCAACAATCTTACCATTTCTTCAAAGGTAAAATCTGATGGTAACTTTTTGAATCTTGCTATAAGTTTTTCTGCTGTACTCATAATGCACAAAGATAAAGTTTTTTTTTGTTTTGTACAAATATTTTTTGATGTTCGATAGTGTATCAAAATGTTTTTTTAGGATTACATCAAAAAACTAAAAATTTTTAAAATATCTGATTTTTTTTGTTGCTCAATTGTGGTGAGGAGGCGTTTGCGGATTCTATGTAGCCTCACACCCAATGTGTTAGCATCTGAGTTCATTATATAGGCAATTTCTTTTATTGGTTTATCTTGATAATAATAAAGGTGTAGAAGTAGGCGGTCGTCGGGCGGAAGGGTTTCGAGGGCGGCTTCTAATTGTTTAATACGCTCTTCGCTGCCTGTGGAAAATTGTTCGTCGAGATTGTCGGTTTCGGAAATTGGGGTGTCGTCGATGTTGATAAAATGTATCTTGTTGCGGTTGAGGTGGTTGATAGATTCGTTGTAGGCAATGCGGCTAATCCACGTAATAAACGACGACCGGCTTTCAAATTTTTCTATTGCCCCAAAAGCCTTTACAAAAGTGTTTTGAGCGAGGTCTTCGGCATCGGCGCGGTTTTGCACCAAACGCGAAGTAAAGACGATGATAGTTTGCGAATACCGTTTTACAAAATATGCGTATCCTGCGGCTGCTGCCTTGCGGTCGCCAGTGCGCAGATGTGTTTTTATTATCGCGATTCGCTCTTGTTCGTCGGTGTTACTTGGCATAACGAGAATTTTCGGAGCGAAGGTAGAGAAATTAGAGCATTTTTTTGCATTTTTCTGAAAAAAAAACTTCCTTTGCAAAAACATTAATACTCTACGATATGAATGCAGATGTAGCACCAACTATGGCGTTTGATACGGTTTCGCTTAATATTCCTCATGCCGACCTTTCTTTTTTGAAGACTTTGGTAAAAAAGATGGGATGGGTGATGAATAAAAAAACAACTGCCCCACGCCAAAAAGCCCTTTACGACCCGGAAACAGGAAAGTATCTCAATGATGAAACTATGAAGGTAATTGAAGATGCCGAAAATGGGATTGGTTTAGTTCCCGTTGGCTCGTTTGAAGATTATCTAAAATTTGTTGAAAATTTGTAAGTTATGGCAAAATATTCATTAACGCTTACAAATGCGTATTTGCGCGATTTGAAATTGGCTCGCAAAAGAGGGTTAAATGAAAGTTTGCTCAATGATATTATCAACAAGTTGGTAAACGAAGAACCTCTTCCTCCAAAAAATCACAACCACCTATTATTAGGTGAATATAAAGGTTGTTGGGAATGTCATATTAATCCAGATTGGTTGCTTATTTACTCTAAGGATAAGGAAATTAGAATCATTACTTTAAAGAGGACAGGGACACATTCGGATTTGTTTAAAGAATAAGTGGTGACAGAGAATTTTCGCCAAATTGGGAAACAAAATCCCGCCAAATTGGGAAACGAATTTCCGCCAAAATGGGAAACAAATTTCAGCCAAAATGGGAATTTTGAAAGGTGATACTCCGAGGCTTATTGACGAATGGCAACTTGCTCCAAAGATTTGGGACGCTGTTAGGTTTGAGGTAGACCATAGAGGTGAGGACGGACAGTTTATTCTTACTGGTTCTGCTGTGCCGGTGTCAACAGAACAAATTAATCACACAGGTACAGGTCGTTTTTCGTGGCTTACTATGCGCACTATGAGCCTTTGGGAATCAGGTGATTCCACGGGTGAGGTTAGTTTGGGCAATTTATTTTCGCAACCGACTGATATTTTAGCACAAAATAATTTGACCTTAGAAGATATTGCGTTTCTTGTTTGCCGTGGCGGATGGCCGAGAGCCACGCTCCAAAACAAAAATATTGCCCTTGGTCGCGCTTTCGACTATTACGATGCTATCACTAAAACTGATATTTCGCGGGTTGACGGCATAAAACGCGATGAAGGTAGAATTGTTCGCATTATGCGTTCGTATGCTCGTCATCAAGGTGCGCAAACCCCACTTAGTGTAATTGCCGACGATATAAAGACCAATGATATGACATCAATAGACGAAAAGACAATTTTTTCGTATCTTAATGCCTTGCGCAAAATGTTTGTGATAGAGGATATGCCGGCGTGGAATCCCAACCTTCGTTCAAAAACGGCTGTAAGAACATCTGATACACATTATTTTGTTGACCCTTCTATTGCTGTGGCTGCATTGGGAATTGGTCCTAACGATTTGATAAACGATTTAAATACTTTCGGTTTATTGTTTGAAACTCTGTGCATTAGGGATTTAAGAGTGTTTGCTGATGCTCTTGATGGCAATGTTTACCATTATCGCGACAAAAATGGTCTTGAATGTGATGCTGTGGTGCACTTGCGTAACGGATCATACGGTTTGATAGAGATTAAGTTAGGTGGCGACAAACTAATTCAAGATGGAGTTCAAACTTTGAATGCCTTGGCAAACAAAATTGATATGGATAAAATGAAACCGGTATCTTTTAAAATGATACTTACTGCCGTCGGCAAATATGCTTATCGCCGCGAATATGGCATTTATGTTGTGCCAATTGGTTGTTTGAATGGGTAAAACGGTACACATTCAGAATAAAAAAGGACGACAAAAATATGCCGTCCTTCTTCTTAATATTTGTTACCTGATTTATTCTATGTTAGTGTATGTTACTCCTATAACGTATATTAGAGGGCTTTTTTGAAATGTGGTGGTGTTCATATAGTCTGAGTCGAACTCGTCAATATCACAATTGCGATACATACCAATATCTTCTAATAACCAAGCCGCCGAAACTGCAACAAGAGGAATAAATTCACCCGATTTTATCTTTTTGGGAAGAACAAATGGTCTTTTTACAAGTCCTTTGCCAACTAATTTATACGCCATAGAGCCTCCGATATTTCTTGTGGCAATATTTTCACCAATAGTGATATGTGCTTGCATTGTGGTGTCGTTGATAGGACTTATACCTACTTTGCAGTGATAGTTGCCATCATCCGGAAAAACTTGTAGTTTTATGGGATTTTCAGGCTCCCATTTCCCATTTTTTAAGATTTTAACCGATGGGTAACAAGAATAACGGCCTTGTTCAAACTCTACGTTGAAAGAATAGACCTCGTAGCCAGTTCTTTTTAGAAGTTGGATGAAGTCTTCGGAAGTGGCATCTCGTTTGGTGATTTTTTGTGCCTGTGCTGCACCGATAGTCAAAATTGCGATAATCGCAGTTAATAAAATGTGTTTCATGTTGGTAAATAATTAAATTATGTTTGTTTTGCGTAATAGACAACCGAGTGGGGAAAATATTACACGTTTATTGGTAAAAATTTTTGATAATCTGATGTTTTGTTTTATTTTCGCAACTACAAATAGATAACTAATTAATCAGAATATGTCTAAAACGAATAAAATTGAAGTGGATGGTAGTGCCATTTCGATAATAAAAAATCAGAACGAAGATTATGTTAGTCTAACGGATATGGCAAAGTTCAAGAATCCAGAGTCAACAGGGTTGGTTATTTCTCATTGGCTAAGTACTCGGTTTGCTGTTGATTTTCTTGGCATTTGGGAGCAAATCAATAATCCTGATTTTAATCTTACTGAATTCAGTAACATTAGATTTGATGCGGGAAGTAATGGATATGTACTTTCTGTTAAACAGTGGATTGAACGTACTAATGCTAAGGGTATAGTTTCAAGTGCCGGACGTTATGGTGGTACATACGCTCACAAAGATATTGCATTTGAATTTGGTTCGTGGATAAGTCCTGAATTTAAATATTATCTTATACGAGAGTATCAACGTCTTAAAGATGAAGAACAAAAGCAACTTGGATGGAGTGCTAAACGTGAATTGTCAAAAATCAATTATCACATACATACAAGTGCTGTTAGTAGAAATCTTATTCCATCTGAATTGACGCAACTTCAAAAGAGTTATATTTATGCAGATGAGGCTGATATGTTAAATGTGGCTATGTTTGGCAAAACTGCAAAACAATGGCGCGACGACAATCCAGACAAAAAGGGTAATATTCGTGATTATGCTACAATAAATCAACTTATCTGCCTTTCTAATATGGAAAACCTTAATGCAGTATTCATCAATGAAGGCTTACCACAAGAAGAACGTCTTGAAAAACTCAACAAGATTGCTATTCAACAAATGACTATTTTGGAGAATATCGAGGCTCGAAATCTTTTGAAAGCAAAAAACTAATGAACACTTGGCATATCGAAGGTAGAGAAAAATGTGGGATAATAAAAAAGGACGACAAAAATATGCCGTCCTTTCTTTTCCTTATCTTTTAAAGAATTACAATATCGGTTTTAGCACAAATGTAAACGAGAACTCTTTGGGTTCGATGCGGTATTCGGGGAGGGGCATTGCGCCCCACGAGTCGTTGCCGGCGAGACCCTGCTGACGGTAGTCGATTGTTACGGCGTAGAAATTGTTTTGCGGAAGATCGAAGGTGTGTTTTGTGCCGCGTTTTTCTTGTGCAAGGTCGTCGATGGTGTAGGGCGTTACGCTAAACTCAAACGGCTGACGGGTGTCGTTGCTCTGTTTGATTTCAAGTCCGTAGCCTTTGCCGTTCGACATACGCATCAGACGGTTGTCGGTGCGGTTGCCGTTTTCCTGAGGGCTGGGGTAGAGGTAGCACATCTGTTCGGGCGATGAGGTGTAACGTCCTATAAATGCGCTGCTTTTGCGGTCGCAGTAGTTTTCGTGAGGTCCGCGTCCGTACCAGTCGATTACGTTGAAATATTTTGCCACATTAAATTTGATTCCGAAACGAGGCATAATGGGCAAGTTTTTCTGGTCTTTGGTGTTGAGCGATTCGGTGATGTCGATCCATCCGTTACCAAAAATGTAATATTCCATTATAAGTTCTGTTTTTGTGTTGGGAAGCGAGTAAACTGCGCGTACGTTGCTGCCAAAATTGTCGGTGCTTGGCTGGAACGAAATCAGTTTATACTCCTTGCTGTCGAGCATCCACGCCTTGCAACGCTCGGGCATACGGTTGCCAAAATCGTTGTCGGTGGGGGCACGCCAAAAGTTAGGTTCAATGGGACTGCGGAGCATATTCTCGGGATTGTTGGATGTGTTGATATGCTCAATTAATCCCGTTTTGCGGTTAAATTTTATTGTAAGGTTCTTGGTTACAACAATATAGAACTCCTTGTCTTTTGGCGTTTCCACTTTGAGGCTGCGGTCTACCTTGATAACCTCGTCGTCGGCAAAATCGCTGATTGAGGGCAGGTGAATTTGCTCTTGTGCCAAAACTGTACCTTCGGGAACGCAGGTGAAATCTTTTTTGAGACTAAACGAAACATTCAAGAAATACTCTTTTCCCTCTTTCTTTTTGAGGTTTTTGATTTGGTCGGGACAAATGTTGAGCGACTTGCCGGGCTGTATTGCCGGAAAATCGTCCATATAAAATTTTGTAAGAACAAGGCCGTTTTCCAAAATGGTGAAGTCGGCGCGAAACATACTCAAATCCACAAAATTGTAGTTGTTGGTGATGCGTATGCTGTCGTTGAGCGGATGACGGCGGATGTCGATGTTTTGATATTGATACTTAACCTCTTCGAGAGCGGGGTGGGGGGTACGGTCGGGATTTACAAGTCCGTTCATACAGAAATTGTCGTCGCTGGGAGTGCCTTCGGGACCCCAGTCGCCGCCCCAGCCCCAATATTCTTTGCCATCTTTGGTTTTAACTATGCCTTGGTCTACCCAGTCCCAAATAAAGCCGCCTTGAAGTTGGTAACTCGACTTAAACATATCCCAATACTCCTTGATGTTGCCGGTGCTGTTGCCCATTGAATGCTCGTATTCGCAGAGAATCATAGGACGTTCGTGGAGATTTTGACCGTATTTTTTTACATAGTCGAAGGGATACATTGGGCAAACGATGTCGGTGTTGCGAGCCTCGCCTGCTGGTTCGTACTGCACGGGACGGGTGGGGTCGTAGGCTTTGAGACTATCGTAGCAAACCTCAAAATTTGAGCCGTTGCCCGCCTCGTTGCCAAGACTCCAAATTATAATGCTCGGATGGTTTTTGTCGCGGATTGCCATTCGCATAACACGCTCTACGTGAGAATGTTGCCAAAGTTTTACACCGGCAATGTTCTTAGGCCCGTAAATCAATCCGTGCGATTCGAGGTTGGCTTCGTCTACAAGATAGATGCCGAGACTGTCGCAGAGGTGATACCAATATGGGTCGTTGGGATAGTGCGATGTGCGCACGGCGTTTATGTTGTTGGCTTTCATTAACTTGATATCTTCAAGCATTGACTCGCGGGTAATTACGTGTCCGGTGTATTGGTCGTGCTCGTGACGGTCTACACCTTTTATATATATCTTCTTGTCGTTTACCATAAGAACGCCGTCTTTGATTTCTACGCGGCGAAAACCTACGTTGAACGAGAAATACTGCGTTTCGATGCCCGGCGTGCGAAACTGAACCGCAACCCGGTATAAGTTAGGAGTTTCGGCGCTCCAAAGGCTGATATTCGGCACTGCCACCGTCACCTCTTTCTGAGCCGTTCCGCCCTTTACCACGTTTACTGTCGACATCTGCTGTCCAATCATTTTGCTGCCTTGGTAAACCTTGGCTATCACATACGACGAAATTGTGTTTTCGGTGTGGTTTGAAATATCGAAAGTGCATTTCACCGTGCCGTTTTTGTAGTCGCGGCTGGGTTCTGCGTTGATTTTTATATCCTTGACAAACGCCTTAGGTCGGGCAATGAGCGCAACACCGCGTTCGATACCGTTGAATCTGAAAAAGTCTTGATCTTCTAAGTACGAGGCATCGCTCCAACGCAAAATCTTGAATGCTATGGTGTTTTTGCCCTTATTAATATAAGGTGTGATGTTAAATTCGGCGGCAAGTTTAGAGTCCTCGGAATATCCTGCGTAATTGCCATTAACATAGACAAATAGCGCACTTCTTGCACCGTCTACTTGGAGTATCACATCCAAACCGTCCCAACTTTGCGAAATTTCGATTTCCTTGCGGTAAAGACCTGTCCAGTTGTGGTCGAAAGGCACTTGCGGAGGCTGCGGGTCGCGGCTAAAATCGTAAGTAACGTTTGTGTAGATGGGGTAACCGTATCCGTTCATCTGCCAATCGGCTGGCACTGCGAGGTTTTTCCAACCGCTGTCGTTAAAATCCGATTGTTCAAAACCGTCGGGACACTTGCTCGGGTCTTCGGCAAAAAAGAATTTCCAATCGCCGTTGAGGTTAACAAAATATTTCGATTGCTCAGTTTGCTGAATCGATGAATTTTCGTTGTCGTAAGGAAACCACGAAGCGTGCATAGGTTCGCGGTTAAATTCTACAATGTTTGGGTCGCAACACTCTTTTGGCAGTTGCTGAGCGTTGAGCGATAGGCAGTTGACAGATAAAATGCCCGCTGCCACAAGGGTCTTAAATATTTTGTCCATAGGTGAATTGTTCAAGTAAATGATTGTCTTTTCATTAAATATGTTATAGTGCAGAAATGTCGTCGCGAGTAAGTCCGGTCATTTCGCATATTTCTTCTATTGTGTAGTTTTTAGTAAACATCTTTTTGGCGGTGTTTAAGGCTTGCTGTTTTGCGCCTTCGGCAAGACCTTCTGCCCGACCTTCTGCCCGACCTTCTGCCCGACCTTCCATCCGCTCGTTTATCATAGCGTTATGATGTGTCATTATTTCAAGAAGATAGTCGTTGTAGCGGTAGAGTTCTTCATCGGTATATGCTGATTTTTCAACAATCTCCAACGCCTGACTAATATCGGGATTGTTGAGCATATTGTTGTCAACGTTTTCGGTGTTTTCGTCAATTTCGGTTAAAAACCTCTGCCATAAGTCTTTGATAGCACGGCTGCCACGGTCGGAGGGTTTATATTTTTTGAGTTCCACAAATATCAGCGAAAGGTCGTTGCGACGGTCGTCGGGATGCTTTTTGTTGGTGATGTAAAACTCCTGAATGTAGTCGTTGTCGTCTTTGTAGTCGAAAGCGTTGTCGTTGACAAGCGCAAGGGCGTAAACGGCTTTCAATTGCTCAAACGGGTTGCCTTTGCCAAGTTGTTTAGAATACATCTGGGTAGCGTTGAACAAAGTTCGCGAAAAAAATTCCTTATTCCACCACGACTGCATTTCCACAATAAAACCTCGTCCGTAGTTGTCGGTGCAGCGAACGTCCACTATGGAGAGTTTTTTTGCAGGATTGTCGGGAATACTCTCATTGGTAAGGTAATTTACGTTTACAATTTCCATTCCCTCGGGTAACGGCAAAAGCGCGTTGAGAAGGCTCTTAACGAGGTTTGGATGCTCGCCAAACACCTTCTTGAATGTTAAATCTACTTTTGGGTTGAGATACTTTGACATAATAATTCTTCAAAAAATGTCTACTTCAACTGCAAAGATAAGATATTACGCCGTAAAATCAAAAAAAACATCCGAAATTTTTCGCACCTTATTATATATTATAAATTCATTTTATCAGTTTTTCTCCAAAAAATCCTTAACGTAAACTTAACTTATAATAATGTGTTATTTATGGCTTTGTTAATTAGGATTTTCGGGAATAAAAATTAACTTTGCGCGTTAATTAGCAAATTAAACAAACTCATATTTGATATGTCAAAAGTTATAAAATTGAAGAAAGGCTTGGATATCAACCTTAAAGGAAAGGCGGAACTCGCACTGACGGAGGCATCTGGCATTGCTGAGGCCGAAATTTCCATTAAGCCGTCTGATTTCCCCTGTATGAAGCCCGCCTTGAAGGTAAAGGAGGGTGACAAGGTAAAAGCCGGCTCGGTGCTCTTTACCGACAAGTACAGACCCGAGATCTGTTTCTGCTCGCCTGTGAGCGGAACAGTGGCTGAAATTCGCCGCGCCGAACGCCGACGGATAACCGACATAGTGGTTAAGGGCGACGGAGCGAGCGAGTACGAAAAGTTCGACACGGTTAATGTCAACTCAAAAGACGCCGCAAAAGAACTCTTGCTCAAAAGTGGTGTGTGGCCCTACCTCCGCCAGCGTCCGTTCAACATCATTGCCGACCCTCAATCAGAGTTTAAGGCTGTGTATGTGTCAACGTTCGACAGCGCACCCTTGGCTCCCGATTATCAGTTTATCTTGAAAGACCAAGTGGCTGAATTTCAGGCAGGTGTTGACATCCTCGGCAAAATTGCTCCCGTGTATTTGGGCTTAGACGCTAAGGTAAAAGACAACATCTTTGCTGGCGTTAAATGCAAGGAAATCAACAGTTTCGACGGTCCTCACCCTGCCGGAAACGCAGGTGTGCAAATTAGCCACATCATCCCTGTTAACAAGGGTGAGAATGTGATTGTGGTTAATCCTCAGGATGTTGCAATTATCGGTCGCCTTGTTAAAAACGGTATTTACGACGCTAAAAAAACTGTTGTAATTGCCGGTTCAAAGGTAAATAAACCGCAGTATATCAAAACAATAGCCAATATATCAGTTGCTCCGTTGATCAGCGGCAACATCGATGCCGACAACGCCCGCATCATTAGCGGCAACGTTCTCACCGGCACCAAAATCGACGAAAAAGGTTTCCTCGGATTCTACGACAACGCTATCACAGTTATCCCCGAGGGCAATTACTACGACTTTTTTGGATGGGCATTACCCGGATTCAAAAAATTCAGCGTTTCGCGCACATTCTTCTCTTGGCTTACTCCCAAAAAACAGTACGACCTCGACACCAATATGCACGGCGAAGAGCGCGCTTACGTGGTAACAGGCACTTACGAGAAACTTCTCCCGATGGACATCCTGCCTTTACAGTTGATTAAGGCTATCTTGGCAGAAAACATCGAACTTATGGAAGACCTTGGTATATACGAGGTTGCGGAAGAAGATTTCGCACTCTGCGAGTTTGCCGACACTTCTAAAACTGAAATTCAGGCTATTATCCGAAAAGGTCTCGACCTTATGGTGGCAGAGAGCCGATAGTTAGTTAATATTGAAAATTAATTGAAAATGAAAGCATTAAGAAAGTATTTAGACAAAATAAAGCCTAATTTTCAGGAAGGGGGCAAGTTTTCCAAACTGAAATCCACTTTCGGCGCATTCGAATCGTTCTTCTTTGTTCCCGATAAGGTTACAACCAAGGGCGCGCACATTCGCGACAATATGGATATGAAACGCAATATGACCGCCGTTATCATAGCCCTTTTGCCCGCGCTGTTTTTCGGAATGTGGAATACAGGCAGTTTCCATTACCAGTCGCTCGGTGAGAATCCTGGTTTTTGGAGCGAATTTTTCTACGGCTTGGGACAGGTTTTCCCGATTATCGTAGTTAGTTATGTTTCAGGACTTTTCCTCGAATTCCTTTTTGCTCAAATCCGCAAAGAGGAGGTTAACGAGGGATTCCTTGTAACAGGTCTTTTGATACCTATGATTGTGCCGGTAGACGTTCCCTTGTGGATGGTAGCCGTTGCCACAATGTTTGCCGTTCTTATTGGTAAAGAGGTATTTGGCGGCACAGGTATGAACATTGTTAACCCCGCACTTCTTGCTCGTGCATTCCTCTTCTTTGCTTACCCCAGCAAAATGAGTGGCGACAAAGTTTGGATTGCAGGTATGGGCGACCCCGAAACCAAAATCGTTGACGGTTTCTCAGGTGCAACTCCTCTTGCCGACCTCGCTAACACAGGCTCTACACATTACTCTATCGCCGACCAATTCTTCGGATTCATTCCTGGTGCTATTGGCGAAACTTCTACACTCTGCATCCTTATCGGCGCAGTTATCCTTATTTGGACAGGCGTAGCAAGTTGGAAGATAATGATTTCGGGCGTTGCAGGATTGTTGCTCACAGGTCTTTTGATTAATGCAGTTGGATCTTCTTATGATATTTCTTCATTGAAAGATGCTTCTGAAATAGCAAGAGTTAATTATTTGAATACACCTTTCTGGCAACACCTTATTCTTGGTGGTTTTGCATTCGGTATCGTGTTTATGGCTACCGACCCTGTAACAGCCGCTCAAACCGAAACTGGCAAATGGATTTATGGTTTCTTAATCGGCGCAATGGTTCTTTTGGTTCGCGTAATCAACCCCGCGTTCCCCGAAGGCGTTATGCTCGCTATCCTCTTCGGCAACATCTGCGCACCGCTTATCGACCATATCATTATTCGTCAAAATATTAAACGTCGTTTGAAACGTGCAAAAACAAATTAATAACCATTAAATAGATTAAAGATGAATACACAAAGTAACGGATATACGGTGGTCTTTTCTACAATAATGGTTGTTGTAGTGGCTGCCGCATTGACGCTCATTTCTTTGGGCTTAAAAGATAGACAACAGGTTAATATCGACAATGAAAAACGTCAGAACATATTGAAATCTGCCGGTATCGCTATTGAGGGCAAAGTTTCTGAGGAAAATGCTCAAAAATACGGTTTCATTCTCGAAAAGGGCTCTGTTGAGGATACATATAATAAATATGTAAACGAAGACGATTGCTTCATTGTGGATACTCTTGGCAATGTTGTTGAGGGCAAAGCATTTGAAGTTAATACTAAAAAAGATAAGAACAAACTTCCTGTTTTTGTTGTTAACAAAAACGGTGAAAAACTCTATGTTGTACCTTTGACAGGAAACGGTCTTTGGGGTGCTATTTGGGGATATGCTTCGCTCAAATCTGATTTCAACACAATCAACGGTGTGGTATTCGACCATGCAAGCGAGACTCCCGGACTTGGCGCCGAAATGACTCAACTGTATTTCTGCGAACAGTTTGAAGGACGACAGATGTATGAAGGTAATGATTTCTTGGGTATTAAGCAAGTCTACAAAGGCAATCCTAAAAATCCCAACGATGACCAAGACAAACTCCACGGTATTGATGCAATTTCTGGATCAACTTTAACAACAAAGGGCGTTCAGGATATGGTAAACAAAAGTCTAAAAGCATACGGAGCATACAAAAACTCTGTTCAAACTTCGGCACAACCTGTTGTTGGCGAAGTGTCTGATGATGCTCAACAGACTACCTTAACTAATGTTAACGAGTAAAATATTATGGCACAGACAAAAAAATCAGAACTTTTGACCAACCCGATAAACCTCAACAACCCTATTACGGTTCAGGTTTTGGGTATTTGTTCGGCACTTGCCGTAACGGTAAAATTGGAGCCCGCCATTGTTATGGCTATTTCTGTAACGGTAGTTACGGCTCTTGCTAACCTGATTATCTCTTTGATTAGAAATACGATACCTTCACGTATCAGAATTATTGTTCAACTTGTTGTTGTATCGTTTCTTGTTATCCTTGTAGATCAGGTGCTTAAAGCGTTTATGTACGACCTCGACAAGGCTCTGTCGGTATATGTGGGACTTATCATTACCAACTGTATCGTTATGGGTCGTTTGGAGGCATTTGCTCTTGGCAATAAACCCTTCCCCGCACTTCTTGACGGTATAGGCAGTGGAGCGGGATATGGCGTTATATTGATTGTCGTTGCTTTTATAAGAGAGTTTTTTGGCTCAGGCACATTGTTCGACCATCAGATTTTGCCCGATAGCATTTATATTGAAAACGGAGGTTTCTATTCTAACTGCGGTTTTATGCTTAATCCCCCTATGGCACTTATTTTAATTGGTATTGTCATCTGGATTCAAAGAGCCAAAGTTAAAGAACTTCAAGAAAAATAATTGTTGAACCTTTAAATACACAGTTTTAACATGGAATCATTAAGTTTATTTATAAGGTCTATTTTTATAGACAACATGATATTTTCGGCATTCCTTGGAATGTGTTCTTATCTTGCTGTTTCTAAGACCGTTAAAACATCAGTAGGATTGGGCGCGGCAGTTATTTTCGTTCTCTTGATTACTGTTCCTGTAAACTATCTTCTTCAAACTCGTATTCTCAACGAAGGTGCTTTAAGTTGGTTGGGCGAAGGGTTTGAAAAAGTTGATTTAAGTTTTCTCTCTTTCATCTTGTTCATCGCTGTAATTGCGGCAATTGTTCAACTTGTGGAAATGATTGTTGAAAAGTTCGCTCCCGCGCTTTATGGTCAGTTGGGTATTTTCTTGCCTTTGATTGCTGTAAACTGCGCTATTATGGGTGCTTCGCTTTTTATGCAACAGCGTATCGAACTCGATCCTTCTGATACCAAGGCTATTACTGGTATAGGCAGTGCTATTGTTTATGCTTTGGGTTCGGGTATTGGTTGGTTTTTGGCTATCGTTCTTATGGCCGCTATCAGAGAAAAAATCTCTTACTCTCACGTTCCCGCACCTCTTAAAGGTGTTGGTATCGCATTCATTGTCTGCGGTTTGATGGCAATTGCATTTATGTCGTTTATGGGTATCAAACTGTAACTGACTATTTTTACGAACTTATAAAAAATCAACAGAAATGATTTTATTAGACATATTTTCAACAACATTAGGAACGGCAGTGGCAGTATTTTTTGTATTAGTATTGCTGCTCGTTATCCTGCTGCTTGTGGCAAAGGCAAAACTTCTGCCCTCAGGCAAGGTAAAAATCACTATCAACGGTGATAAAGAGGTTGAAGTAGAACAAGGCGGTTCGCTGTTGCAGACTCTCTCTACCGAGAAAATCTACCTTCCGTCGGCTTGCGGCGGCAAGGGTTCTTGCGGACAGTGCAAATGCCAAGTTGTTCAGGGCGGCGGCGAGATTTCGCCCACCGAAGTGCCCCATTTCACCCGCAAACAAATCAAAGACCACTGGCGTCTCGGATGTCAAGTGAAGGTAAAAGGCGATATGGAAATTAAGGTGCCCGAGAGCGTTCTCGGCGTAAAGGAATGGCAGTGCAAGGTTATCTCAAACAAGAACGTTGCCACATTTATCAAAGAGTTCAAGGTGCAGTTGCCTCCGGGCGAGCATATGAACTTCATCCCTGGTTCGTACGCTCAGATCAAAATCCCAAAATACGACATCAACTACAACGATTTTGACCGCGACCTTATCAACAATGCCGAAGAAGGCAAGGTGTTCGTTCCCGCGTGGGAAAAATTCGGTCTTTTCAACCTCCATCAGAAAAACGACACCGAAACCATCCGCGCATACTCTATGGCCAACTATCCCGACGAGGGCGACATTATCACCCTTACTGTCCGCATAGCCACTCCGCCGTTTAAACCCAAACCGCAGGTTGGTTTCCAAGATGTTCCGTGTGGTATCGCATCTACATACATCTTCTCGCTTAAACCTGGCGACGTGGTAACAATGAGCGGTCCTTACGGCGACTTCCACCCGATTTTCGACTCAAAACGCGAAATGATCTGGGTAGGCGGTGGCGCAGGTATGGCACCTCTCCGCGCACAGATTATGCATATGCTCAAAACTCTCCACACACGCGACCGCGAAATGCACTATTTCTACGGCGCACGTGCATTAGACGAGGTATTCTTTATGGAAGACTTCCTCGCTTTGGAAAAAGAGTATCCCAACTTCCACTTCCACCTTGCTCTCGACCGTCCCGACCCGAAGGCCGACGAAAAAGGCGTTAAGTACACAGCAGGATTCATCGCTCCTGTTATGGGCGACACCTACCTCAAAGCCCACGAGGCCCCAGAAGACATCGAGTACTACCTCTGCGGACCGCCGATGATGGCCAAGACAGTTATCGACCTTCTCGACAGCCTCGGAGTAGAACAGAATATGATCCACTTCGACAACTTTGGAGGATAGGGTAAGGAATAAATTTAGTATAAAAAAGACGCGCTGTGAGGCGCGTCTTTTTTTTGTGTTAAGTGTGTAAAAATCAGAATATTCCTAATAACAACAATACACAAATTATCACCAATAGTATAATAGAAATTATTTGTGTTGTTTTTTTGGGGGGAGCAATAGTTGAGTTTTCATTAGATTCATTGGTTGTTTTGGTCCATTTGATATCTTCTAAACCGGCTGCTAAACCTATACATATTATTGAGTTGAGAATTATCAATAAAATATGTGTTAATGAATATTTTGAAAATTCAAATTTGGGAAATTCTGGTAAAAAAGCAATATGTAATGTCGTTAATGTCCAAATTATTAATAGAAATATGGCTGATATTTTTTTCTTTTTAAATGTAAATCCTGCAACGAAGATGGCCCCTAATCCAATTATCCCTTGAGCAATTAGATATTTAACAGCATTTAGGTCATTGTCAAGCATCGCTCCAAGTGCTATTCCACCGCTGAACCATATTATTAATGGTGATTCTATTAATATTATTACTAATAATGTGGTATACCACCATGGAAATTTTGTTTTTGATTCCATTTTGAGAATTATATATTGAGATTGTAATAATTGTTAGAATTAGTTGCAATATACAAATAATCATTGAAACATTCTTATCTATGCCTAAAACTTAATTCGCAAAATTTGCGAATTATTAACCGCATAATGACTCAATAATAACAAATAGAGACGTACCATCGGTGCGTCTCTATTCGTTTTAAATGTCTATGTAATGCTAATCTGCTATTTTTTATGTTTTTCTTCGGCTTGTGCGGCAGATGCCATCTCTTTTTGTTCGTAAGCGGCTATGTGTTTGTGATGTTTTTCTGTGTGCTGTTTTGGTTTAAGCACTTTTCCGATTTTTCCCATTGTTAAAATCTCCTATAATTTAAAATGTTAAACATTTAATTTAGCGGAGTAGGGTTCGGTATCAATTGCCGGACTGCTCTGTTGTTCGTTAAAGCAATATTCAAACCCCGTGCCAGACCATAAAAACCGGACATATAGGCAGTTTTTTATGTCAAAACGGCATAAAATGGAAGGTAAAATTTACTATGACAAAGTGTCAGCGAAAAAATGGCAGATTATTTTCCGCCTGCTTTCACGTTTTTAGATTCGCCTCTTACAGCATCGCGAATTTCTATTTCCGAAGCAGGTACTTCGCCTGTTATAAAGTCCGTATTGTTGAAATTGGCGGTGTAGCGTTCGTAAAAGTCGGGGTCTTCCTGAGGAAGCACAAACCGCTTGTCGAATGTTCCAGTCTCGGGATTGAAGTGTGCAAAATATGGTTTTGTGAATAATCTGTCGGGATATTTTGAGCCGGTAACAAGCCACTTGCCACTGTGACTCCAATTGTGGTTGCTTTCCGACGAATTGCTGTTGATGCCTTCGGGACGGTAGATGGTGTCGTTTTTCAAGTCGAGTAGCCAGATGTCAGATTCTTGGTTAAACGGCATAAAGTATCCTCTTTCGCCCATAGTGTAGGCTATGTAACGTCCACAGGGCGAGGGTTTTGGATATGTGATGCTGCCGCCTGCCGCACTGTCGGTGAGCAGGGTATCTACATTGCCCCAAGTGTCGTTTTCGGCGTTGTATTTTATACTAAAAAGGCTGTAACGCAGCGATGTGTCGGTTTCGTCACCTTCGGCACGTTTTGGTGCGCTAATATAATAAAGTGTGCCGCCGTCGGGACTCCACGCCGGAAAGTTTTCAAGGTTTTCGGTAGTGAGAGCCTTGCAGGTGCTCACAGTTTCGGTGTTCATATTCATTATCACTACGTCAGATTCGCTGTCGGATACGTAGATGCGTTTGTTTAAATCGTTGTGAAAACGCTGTCCTATCTTGTTTACCGACATAGCGATGATGTATCCGTTTGGATTCCACGACGAATAAACGCCGCCTGAAATAATTGAGTCGGTTTTAGTGTTGTATTTCTGCAACTTGCCGTCCCAAAGAATGGTTGTTCCCGGGTTGAATTTTCGCGAGTGAAAGAGCATTTTGTCGGGACTCTGCTTGCAAAACGAGTGGCAGTTGATACACGCCTTGTCTATTGCTGAATTTTCGATAATTGGCTCGCAATCAAAGGTTTGGGTGGAGCGTTGGTATAATCCCATTTTCGACCATGAAACATATCCAGTTTCAATGTTTCTATAAGCCACGTAAGTGTCTATGCTGTCGGGTGAAACAAATTGAAAGAAAGGTAGATATTTGCGGCAAACGCCCAAAGAGTCAGTGATATAGACTGTAAATTTTAATGTGTCGCCAATGTTGTTTTTTAATAGATTTTTCCATTCCGAAATATCCAGAATTAGTTTGCCATTGTTGCAAAATTCTTTTATAACTCCTTGTTTTGTAGATATTTCCACCATTTCAAGAGTGCCGTCTGCGGCTTTAAAATTGAGCGGCGCAATGTTTACTGGTATTACAATATCAGTATAGTCGGGAAAGATGGCGGGTTTGGTGCTTGCGTTGGTATAATTGGAGATCTCTTTTGCACAACCGCTGATTATCAATAATATAATTATCCAAAATATGTTTTTCATTGTTTGGTGCTGTTTTTAATACTGATATTTTTTCGCATTGGATTGTCAAATGTGTAATACATCCAATATGTGTTAGAAAAATCTTGTTTTAAGATGTTGTAGGTGTTGCTGCCAGCATTGCTGGCTATTTGTGTAAACGTGTTGAAACGTGCTTTGGTATCGTTGTCAATCACTATCTCGTTGGTTTTGGGATTGGGTGTCTGTGTTTTTGACAAGTAGAGCACCACCGCTTCCTTGTAGTGTTTGGGGAGTTTTTGAAGATTGTAATGCGAAGATACAAGCACGTTGATAAAATTGTCTAAGTCGTTGTTTAATAGGCAGAAACTCAACATATAATCTGTTGCCACCTGATTGTTGGTGTTTGATAGCATTAGTTGCTCATAATTGCGGTATGCGGGCGACATAATGTAGTCGCGTTTTACAGATTCTTTCTGTTTGGATTGTACAAATTCTTCCGTAATCAAACTGTTACGCGCACCTGCAATATAACTGCGTCGGTCTTTAACAAAACTTTTAGCCAACATATTGCGGTTCAACTGGTTAAGGAAAATTTCAGCCTCGGAGAATCTGTTGGATATTATTAGGCAGTCGATAATTCGCCGCATTATGTATGGACTATTTTGATAATAGATTGCGCTTTCGTATGCGTATCGTAGCGAATTTGAAATCTGTCCCATTTGAAAATAGAGCGTGCTGGTAGGGTAGCATACATCGCCAGCAAGAGGTTCTTCGATGGTGAGTGCCTCGTTGCCCAAAAGTTGAGGATATTCAAATAGATACCTGCCCATGGTGGAGGTTTTGGCTAATGCCAGATTGTAATAAAAATTTACTGTGCGGTTGTAAAAGCCACATTTGAAACTTTTGTTTATAACGTATTCCCAATTTTCACATTCGCTTTCGTAACTGATTTTGGCGGCGAAACGTTGGTGTTTGAATTCTTTTTGTTGATATACAACTATTAAGGCGACTATCATTAACAGAATTGTGCCATAATAAAGGTGCTGTGAATATTTGAAAGGTTTCTCTTTTTTGTTGATAAAGTATTGAATAACAATTGATAATGGCAGTATGATATAGAAAGCGAAAATCACAGGTTGAAACATCTCTAAAATTGCGCGTTGCGATACTGGATAGTAGAAAATATATTTTGGAGTGATAGCCAATACAAATCGATAAAGTATTGCAGGATAGAATGTTGCTGCTGCTAATGCTACCGAGGATATGATGATTTTGTTTGGTTTCCGAGTTGCAAACGCAATAATTATCTCGCTTAAACTGAAACAATAAAGGTATAGTGGTCCGCAAAAATGGTAAACGGCAATTGCACCTATCGCCAATGCTAAAACATACAATTTGTTTTCTGCTGAAATAATATGCAATATGTTAATAACTATCAGCATTATAACAAATTGTGATAATATCTGGAATGCAAAGTAAATATTGTTGAAGCACATAACCGATACAAATAAAGGCAACAGCCACAGCAACGATTTGGAGGTGATATTAATATTGAAAATCTTGTTTGTGAGTTTGTTGAGCAGCCAAGCAGCCAATAATATTTCACCAATTAGCAGCACTCCGCCAAAATATGAATTGAAAAACTGCTCTATAAATAGCGAAAGATATTCCCCCAATCCACCTGGCTGTTTCAAGAAGTCTTTTAAATAATCCCAGTCGGTTAGGAACGCCGGATGCTGCATAATGTGGTAGCATTCTGTGCCTATGCCAAACATTACAAAAATCAATGCCGCCACATACAATACTGTAATTGTAATAATATGATTATTCAACTTGTTGTTTATCATGTTTTTATGATAAAAATAACTACCTTAATAAATCGTAATCGAGTGTTTTTTTTGACTTGCAATATTAATAATTTTATTTCAATATCCTAAATTCCACTCTTCTATTTGCTGCTCTGCCTTTTTCGCTGGCGTTGTCGGCTACGGGTTTTGAGGCTCCGTATCCAACGGCTGTGATGTTGGCGGTGTTGCAACCTTTGGTTACAAGATAGTTTTTAACCGATTGTGCACGTTGCTCCGAAAGTGATTTGTTGTGTTGCTCTGAGCCTTGACTATCAGTGTGTCCAGAGATTTCGAGGCGTGCCGATGGGTTTGATTTTAAGAATGTGGCAAGACGGTTGAGTTCGGGGAACGATTCTGATTTAAGATCGGCTTTGTCAACATTGAAGAATATGTTGCTCAATACGATAGAGACTTTTCCTGTGAGAATATCATCGATAGAGTGCATTATGATATTGTGTTCTATGTTTTTGCCAGTTAATAATTTAGCGGTGTTGAGGTTGCCGCTAACGGGATAATAGCCGGGGTGCTCAACAAAATATCCATAGTTTTTGCCGCCGGGAAGTGTTATAAAATAATGTCCTGATGTGGGGTCGCATTGAAGATTTCCGAGAATTTCGCCAGTTTCAAGGTCTTCCCATTTGATAGATGCGGGTAGAAATTTGCCCTGAGTGTCTTTTACATTTCCAAATATTGACGCCACGGCTTTTGGGCGCTTGCCTTCGGGAAGTTCTGCTATGCAAATGTCGCTACCGCTGTTGCTAAACTTAGTGAAAAACACCGACTTACCATCGGGCATTAGGGCGTAGTTATAATCGTTGTCGGATGTGTTGATTTCTTTGCCGATGTTTACTGGTTCGCTCCATTGTGTCCATGATGTATCGTTAAGACGTTGACTCATAAATACATCCAAGCGACCAAGCCCGTAATGTCCGTCGCTGCTGAAATATAGGGTTTTCATATCGGGAGCAAGCATAGGGCTACGCTCGGCAAAGGGTGTGTTGATAACGTTTCCGAGGTTTACAGGTTCGCTCCAAGTGTCGTCGTTCTTTTTTACGCAGACATAAATATCTGTGTTGCCCGATTGTGAGCCATGAAAAAGTTCTTCGTGGGGATGGTGGCGACCAATATTGCCGTGTCGGTCGGAGATGAAGAAAATAGCATTGCCATCGGGCGAAAACGATGCGTCGGCATCCCAAGCGTTAATCGAGTTTAGTTCCTCCATTTTTTGCATTGCTGACCATCCTTGATATCGTTTAGTTGCAAAATATATGTTGGAGTCTTTGTAAATGAGCAGCATATTACCGTCGGGACTTACCGCCAGGGGCGCTTCGTTGCCAAATGGAGTGTTAAACTCATTCATTGCTCTGGGTTTGCTCCATGTGCCGTCGATCTGTTTCACCGATGTGAACATATCTTCTCCGCCTATGTTGTCGGTGCGTCCGTGTCCGCAAAAATAGAGTGTGCGACCGTCGGCAGTGAGCACAGGCGCATATTCGTCGCCTTCGGTGTTGATGTTGGCACTAAACGACTTGGATGCTGTTTTGTTTGATTTCTCTTTCAATATTGCAATTGTTTTGTCGATTCCGCTTGCGTAGTTGGGAAACTTGTCGCGGTACTCTTTGAGAATATCTGCTGCTTCGGTCCAACGTCCGAAATCCAAGTATGGCGAAATCATACGCAATAGAGCCACGTAGGCAAGGGGTAGGGGAGCGGCTTGGTCGATATATTTTTTGTAATACTCTTCGTATGCTGAGTTGTAACGACTGTAAAGCATGAGTTTTTCTGCCGTTTCGGCGGTGGCAAAATCTTGTTTGTCGTTCTCGGTGTAAAAGGGGTAGTCGGGATATTGTTTAGCAAAACGCTGCATCTGACGAATTTCGCCTTCGCTGTAATATTCACGGCAAATTGATTTCCAGCCTTCTTCGTATTTTTTCAGTGCTGTGGCGGCGTATTTTGATTCGGGATAGTCGTCGGCAAATTTTTTGTAACCCCGAAACACACCTGCGCTATCAACTTGGTGCCACAGTAATTCTGCAAGACGTTTTTTTGCCTCCGCTACTTGGTTGTTGGCGCCATCATAGTTGGTGATAAACCATTCGTAATCTTGTTGAGCGTTGGTTTTGATTATTTTGTCGAGTTCTGCCTTGGCTATTTCGTTCATTTTGGCGTTGATGGTTTCGCCGTCAAATCCATAAATAGTGGAGCAGACTTTCTTAACATTTGCAGAGGCTCTTCCATAACGGTCGTTGGCATTGCGTACCATACGAAATGCTTTAATTGAGTTAAAGCCTTGATATTCAGGTGTGTTGTATACGAGTCCCATTCCGTACATAGCGGCTAAGGTTTCGTTCCCTTTGTCGAGCGCTTTGGAAAAAACCTTGGCGGCATCGTCGTATTTTTGTTTTGATAAGTTTTCAAATCCGGCTTTTAGGCTCTGACCATGTGCCGTTGCCCCAAAAAATAGTGCTACTATAATAAGGTGTGATTTTTTCATCTTTTTAAATTATTTAACAGCGGCAATTTATAAATAAGATTTTTTTTTGCCAAACTATTTTGTAAATTTGCTTTTGAAAAACTCATATAATTATGACAGGAGTAAACAAGGTTATATTGTTGGGAAACCTCGGACAGAAGCCCGATACGCGGTATGTAAACCAAAACCTTTCGTTTTCGAGGCTTTCGGTTGCCACCACCGAGTTGTACACCAATCTCAAAGGCGAACAAACACGTACCACCGAGTGGCACACTGTGGTTTTGTGGCGGCAGTTGAGCCGTTTTGCCGAGCAATATCTGCGTCAGGGCGACACCGTGTATATTGAGGGACGCATTAAGTCGCGTTTTATAGAACTTGAAGGAGGCGAACGGCGCAAGGTAACCGAAATAGTTGCCGACCGTTGCGATCTTATTGCCCATCACGATACGCCAAAAGAGGATTCTCAACCTGAGAATACTGAGCCGGAAACACCGGGAAGCGGCCTTCCGGGGTTAGATCTTGAAAACCTTCCGCAAAATATCCCTGCGGGCGACTCCTTGCCATTTTAATTTAAACGAACAAAATTGGACACTTTATTAATAAACTCTGTGATATTTAGGCCAATGCCGCGCGAGGCGATAATTCTTGCCGGTGTTATGGTGGTGTTGCTCGCTCTGATAGCATGGTTGGCAACATGTCGTTGTGCGTTTTCGGGTTTGAGCAAAAATATTACCGCCAATCTCAGGAACAACGACTCCCGTAGTGCCCGCCGTGTATGCCGTTTACTCGCACGTAAAAAAAGCGTTCTCAGTTCGTTGGCTATCGCCGAAATGTTTGCCTCGCTGATTTTTGCAATGTCAATAATGGCGTTTGTAAATTATGCCTCAAACCCTATTCGTGAATTTACGGCATTTTTGGATTTTTCACCAGCACCGTTTTTCCCATCACTTTGCTTGATTTTGGGAACGGTATTTATTGTGGTGATGGTGAGCGAGTTACCTTTTAGGGTAATGTCCGACAAACGTAAAGTAAAATTTGCACAAAAATCAGGATTCTTTATCCCTGTGGTATGCTTTTTTATGAAACCGTTCTCTGCTATTTCTTTGGCGGGACACAAAAAGTCGTCGGACAGCAGTGAAGAAATCTCTAATGCCATCGATGCCTCTACCAAAAACGGTGACGAAAAAGAGATGCTGCAAAATATTCTTACCTTTGGAGATATTGAGGCTAAGGAGATTATGACTCCGCGATTAGATATTGTTGCCGTGGAAAAAAAGCAAAGTTTTGCACAACTAAAAAAACTTATAGAGGAGTCGAACTATTCGCGAATACCAGTGTATGAGGATACTCCCGACAATATTTATGGCATTGTTTACGTAAAAGACCTTATTCAATATATCAACGAACTCGACGATTTTGATTGGAACAAATTAATTAAGAGTATCACCTTTGTGCCTGAAAATAAAAAGATTAGCGAAATTTTGAAATATTTTCAGCAAAACAAAAAGCATATGGCTGCCGTTACCGACGAGTTTGGTGGCATCAGCGGTCTTATCACTATGCAGGATATTTTAGAAGAGATTGTGGGTGAAATTACCGACGAGTTCGACGACGATGATTCCAACTATAAAAAAATCGACAGAAATAATTATATCTTTGACGGTAAGACTTTTATAGCCGATGTTTGTAAAGTTCTCGGCATTCCTGACGACTATTTCGACGACATAAAGGGTGACGCCGAATCGCTTGCCGGTGTTATGCTCGAAATCCGAAAAGAGTTCCCCTCGGTGGGTGAAGTTATTGTATATAAGGATATTAAACTAACCGCGACAGCAGTTTCGCTGCGCCGCATTGAAAAAATAAAGACCGATATTTCGGCGTTAAAAAAAGCATGAGTATGAAAAAACATATTTTTATAGTAGTTACTTTTATAGCAATTGCGTTTGCCATGTGCACCTCAACGCTTACCCCCAAGCCGCGAGCATATTTTCGCATTTCTTTGCCCGAAAAGCACTATTCCCGCATTACTGAAAAATTGCCCTACTCGTTTGAGATGCCGCAGTATTGTCATTTGGAAGACGAACAATCTCGTGGCGCCGAAAAATATTGGACCAACATTGTTTTTGATAAGATGAATGCCAAAATTCACCTGAGTTTCAAATATTTAGAGAATAATCTTGACACTCTTATCGACGATTCGCACACTCTCGCCTACAAGCACACTATCAAGGCCGACGCTATCGACAAAAAATACTACACCGATGATTCTGCCCATGTTTTTGCATTGGTTTACAACATCAAAGGCAACGTGGCAAGTCCTATTCAGTTTTTTGCCACCGACAGCGTTAAATGCTTTTTGCGTGGGTCGCTTTACTTCAACGCCACGCCAAACAAGGACTCGATAGCGCCTGTGTTGGATTTTGTGGCACAAGATATCACTCAACTAATTGAAACGCTCCGTTGGGAAAAATAATCGTTACGCTATGCCTCTGATTAATAATAAAATAGTATCCGACGACCTCTACATTGGGTTTTGGAAAATTTCTGAAACTAGTGAGGAACTGTTTGAAATGATTTTCCCATATTTGGATGAAACTGAAATTCAGCAGTTTAAGAATCTTTCGCACGAACGCCGCCGTTGCGAATGGCTTGCAAGCCGTATTCTTATCGCCGACCTTTTGGGTAAATATCAGAAGGTTTACTACAATTCGGCAGGAAAACCTTTTATTGAGGAGGACTTTAATATCAGTATCACACATAGTTACGATATTGCTGGCGTGATGCTCAGCCGTTGCAAAACTGTTGGATTGGATGTGGAGAAAATGAATCTGCGAATACTTAAAGTGCAAAACAAGTTGCTCGAAAAAACCGAGTTAGACGAATTGCAAGTGCTTGACGATAAGATTCCTAACCTTTATGTAAACTGGTGCGCCAAGGAGGCTATGTACAAAGCATACAATATCAGCGACTTGGACATCAAAAGCAATTTCCGCCTCGAATATTTTGATTATAAAAAGGATGGTGGATGTGTGTTTGGTTTTATCACCAAGGGCGATTTCCGACGCCGACTTTTGATTCACTATTTTACTTTCAATGATTATATGGTGGCGTGGTGCGCCGAATAAAAATATTTGATAATGAGCATTTTTCAAGATTATTTCACCGATGGCAAAAAACGAATCGCCATACTTGTTGACCCCGACAAGCATACTCCTGAATCTGTGGCTACTCTTGCACAAAAAATAGATTCAAGCCGTGCTGATATGATTTTTGTGGGTGGAAGTCTTGTTTCAAATTCTGTTTATGATATTATAAATGCCATAAAATCAGCCACAAGCAAACCTGTGCTTCTTTTTCCGGGTTCGCCGCACCAAGTGAGTGCCAATGCCGATGCTATGCTTATGCTCAGCCTTGTGTCGGGTAGAAATCCGCAGTTTCTGATTGGCGACGCCGTTTCTGCTGCTATGACTATCAAAAAATCTGGAATTGAAACAATATCAACGGCTTACATTCTTATCGACGGTGGCAGATGTTCTGCTGTTCAATACGTTAGCAACACTACACCCATACCTGCCGACAAGGTAGATATTGCTGTATCCACTGCTGTGGCAGCCACTTTGCTCGGTATGAAAGCCATCTATCTCGAAGCCGGTAGCGGTGCTTTGAATCCCGTTTCGCCTAAAATTATTTCCGCTGTGAAGCATAATACCAATGTTCCCTTGATTGTGGGCGGTGGATTGCGCTCGCAATCTGCTATAAAACAAGCCTTTGTCGCCGGAGCAGATATTGTGGTAATAGGTACGGCGGTAGAGTCTGATGAAGGTTTTTTGGATCAATGCGTGGTTTAAGCGCTTTTAATAATCTTCCTCACTTTCAAACATTGCGTTATGGAAAACTCTTCCAAAGCGGAATGTTAAAAATAGGTTTGTGATAAACTGTGGATTATCCTTTTGCGCTAATAAATCTAACTTTTTGAGAAATGCCGAAAACTTTACACCAGCCTCCAATGCAGTAAGTTTTGTATCGTGCTTGCCAAACTCAAAACTAAGTCCAGCCTTTACAAAAGCACCCGGCACAGCGGTAATTTCGTCGAATCCTTTTGAAAAACTTGATTTGCCGAGTATAGTGATTGAGGTTTGGTGATGAATGTTGTCGAGGTCGAATTTTTCAGACTTAATTTCGTCTTCGGAATACCAGACTTCGTAATAAATAGGTTTGAGTAGCGCAACGGTGGCTCCGCCGAAATAGAAAACGCGGAATTCCACGCTGTTGAGGTCTTGTTTGTGAAAGAGAGAGCGTTGCCTGCCGCGAGAGTAGAAAAACTCCATACAGAAATTTTTCTTACCGTAACAGTATTGTCCGTAGCCAGTAACGTATGCGTTGGCCATACGGAACTCTTGTGTGTGCTTAATTATTGAGAATCCGGCATCCCATAAGTTTTTCTTATAAATGCTTACGAATTTTCCTGAACGATAATCCATTTCGAATCCGTTGGTTTTAGCGGAAGCCGATAGCGACCATTCATTGCGCACGAGAATTTTTTTTTCGGTGTCGATTTCTCCTTGCGCCAATACGTTTAGTGATAATGCCGATGCAATAAGCAGCAGGCCAAGTCTTTTCATCTCTCTGTCTGTGTTTTTTGTTGCTTATCTGCCAATAGTTGTTACCGACGACTGGTAAGCCGGACAAGCCGGTTTAGACGAACGGCATGATGTGAATGCTATGCAAACTATTGCTAATAATGCCACTATATACAATGTCTTTTTCATAGTGTGTGTTTTTTTTAGTTATTAAATCAATTATCTTAGTACCATTGTTATGTTTGTACCTTTCTTTAAAAACGCAAATCTAATCAATTTGTTGGTTTTTCATATATTTTTTTGAATAATATTAAAAAATTACTTTAAATGTGATGGTAATTTTGGCTTGTTTGAGCGGGAGAAACTCTCCGTTTTCACGTCCCAATGCCCACGTAAGGTCTATATTGGAGTGGTTTTGCTTTATTCCTAAGCCTATGCCTATGCCCGATGGAGTGTCTTTTATGTTTTTACATTGATAGACGGCTATGTCGTATAGCGCAAAAAGCGAAAAATTGTTGTATGGTTTGTAGCGCAGAGTGTTGTTGATGGCAATGTATTTGTCGGCGTAAAAATAGTTTTCGTCAAAACCCCTGAGAGATGAATATCCTCCAAACCTATATTTTTCGGGCATATAAGTTTCTGCACTGCAATATTTTATCTGCGATTTTGCCTGTGTGGTTATTTCTAATCGTCGGGCTATGGTACGGTTGTATGCCAAATTCAGTCGTAATTCTTGACATGGGTCTTTGATGCCATTGTGGCTTCGCGAACCTATCGCTGCTCCTGCCGAGGCTTTAAAAATGCTTTGATGGTTTGCCAACAACCATTGAATATCAGCACCATAGAGTATACTTTTGGTTTTGCCTACCAACGATTCTGCGCTTTCGGGAATAAGCCAAGTGGATGTGATGTCGGTGATTATGCTGGCATACTCGGATAATGAAAGGTGTAGTTTGGGATTGAGCGATACAAACACGCATGATGTGTCGGTTTTGTCGATAAGTGCGTTTCCCTCAGCCGATATTACCGACCCGAAAAGATATGGTAGGAGTATATTTGTTGTTAGTTTTTGCGAATTTTGTTTGTATCCGTGCCAGTCGAATCCAAATATCTCGCCTTTGCCAAAATTGTTTGCCAACCTCAGATGTGCGTTTCCTGTGGGATAGTATTTGGCTTTTTGGTCGTTGTACATAAGAGCAATGCCTGCTTCTGCCGAGTTGGCTTTTTGTTTTTGAAGATAAATAAATATGTCGGCGCCGTCGGGATGAAACTCGGTTTGTGCTGGTTTTGTTGATTCAAGTATGCCTGTATTGTTGATTAGAGCGTCGGTCTTGCTCAGCCGCCGTTGCGAAAATTGTTTGCCCGGATGCATATACACTGTGCGGTAGATATATTTGGGTGAAATTTTTGAACCTCCTGGTAGGTATATGTTGCTGATTTGAAAATATTTACCAGATGAAATAGTGTAATTAAAAACCACCTTGCCTTGTTTTATCACTACCGAATCGCACACTGCTTTGGCAAATGGATAGCCGGTGTTGGCGTAGTTGATTATTAATTTGTTGATTTCTTTGTGGATTTGAGAAGTGTCGAAAGAGTGCCGCCATTGTTTTAGTTGGATAATGGTTTGCGATGAATCTCTAATTATTACCGATGTGGCAACATGGTTTTGAGCGGTGGTTAGTGCGCAAACAAATACCGCCGCTGCTGTTATCAAAGTTTTTTTTGCTTTATTTAAAAAAAATATTAGTGTGCTATTTTTCACAAAATCAGTTATTTGTATTTTTTTTGCAAAATCCGTTGCAAAAAAAATATCGTCAAGGTATTGACAAATTAATAATAATTTCGGATATTTGTAAGAGTAATATAAACACCTAAATTATGGCAAGCATTATTAAGAAAAACAAGACTGACAATTCCCAACAGTTGGGCAAAGTCAAATGGTACGACACTACTAAGGGTTTCGGTTTTATCGAGAGCGAAGACGGTAGCGACGTATTTGTGCATTACACCGGAATTCCGTTTGTGAATGGCAAGAAAGTAAATCTTAAAGACGACCAACGTGTTTCATTTGAAATAACTGAGGGCAAACGTGGTCCTCAGGCCACAAATGTATCCGTTTTAGGAAATTAATTTGTTTTCATTTTGTAAACGTTTAAAGGTTAGACATCAAAGGCGGGTTTTGGCCCGCCTTTTTTGTTTGTTATATTTTCTCAACCTTCTATTTACTTTTTGAAGTGATGATAATATCGCATCCTAGGTTGCGAGCCTTGTACGATGTGGTAAAATCTTTTATTTCTTTAGCGTTGATGTTGATGTTGCGTGCACGAAGCAATGTTAGGCTTGTGTGTGCGTAAAGGTAGTCGAGACCGGCAGCGGTAACTTTGGTGTCGGAGCAGTCGATTTCGCGGAGAGTTTTCACATGCTGCAAGGGACGAATTGTAGAAACATTAGTGTGCGAGATGTTGAGGTATGCGAGCATCTTGGCGTATTGCAGGGGTGTGAGGTCGCTGATACTTGTTTCGCTGCAATTAAGAGACGACAAGTTGTTTTTTTCAAGACCTGCTAATGAGAAAAGCGACTGGTTTTGTGAAACGTCGAGTTCCTCCAATTTTACAAGTTTAGAAATCACAAGCAGACGGTTTACTGTGCAGTAGTGGACATCCAGTTTTCTTAGCTTTACGAGTTTCTCAAGCGGAGCTAGGTCTTTAACCATCGTGTTGCCGCAGTTGAGTTCTTCAAGCTCAGTAAGTTCGGCAAGTTCTTTCAACGAAGTAAGGTTGTCGTTGTCGGAGCAGTTGAGGTATTTTAGACTCTTTGCTTTGGCAATACCTTGAAGACTAGTGATGCGTGTGCCGCTGCAGTCAAAATAGCGTAATTCAGGCAAACCAGCCAGAGGACGTACGTCGGTGATTTCCTCATGACCAGCGCATGAAAGATTTTGTATGTTTACAATCTGCCTTAATTGTTCGTCGGTGGGGTCTTGATCTTTGCCTTTGAGCTCCTGCTCCTGAAAGATTTTTTTCCATTCGGGTGAAAGGCTGTTCCACCAAGCACGGTAACTCTCTTGTGCCCAAAGGTTTGTAGAAAGTATTACCGATAGAATTGTTAGTGTCAATAATTTTTTCATAATTCAACCATATTTAATATTAGTTATTTATTTTAAAATAATGAATCTATTTATTTAACGCACCAGATTGCTAAAACCCTATTCAAAACTACAAAAAAAAAGTTAAAAATCCAATTTTAGCTGTCCTGGCATCTCAAACAGAGTGGGATAGTCCTCGTCAAACTTTTTCAACACGGTAGTCATCACTGTCTCTCGTATAAACTTGGCTTTGTTGTCTACTTTGTATTTTTTGCAGTAGTTGGCAAAAGCCTGCATTTCAAAGTCGTTGAGAACTATTTCTATACGGTGTTTGCGTTTGAATTTTTGTATGTCTTCTTTGCTTTTTTTGGGTCGTTTAACAGCCATTGTAGTATTGATTTGGTACTATTCTTATTTTTCGTAAATATACAAAAAAAGTTTTTACAAATATAATGCTTTTATTTACTTTTTGTTATAACGATGCTTTTTTTTATTTCGTTAATATTTTTACGTGTTTTCTATACATGTATCTCAATAGCATTGCGGTAACTATTGCACTAGAAATGCCAATTGCTAAATACCATATAATGCTCATATTATCAGATATTTTGACATCGTTCCCCGTGACGAAATACATAGTTACAACACCAAAATTGTTGAAAAAGTGCGCCGCTACTGGTACTAAGATGTTTCGTGTGCATACGAGCATGAATCCCAGCATAAATCCGAGCAGAAGTCGCGGCACAAATCCGTAAAACTGAAAGTGAAATGCGCTAAAGAGCACTGCAGCCACAAATGCCGCCAGTATTGGATGTTTGCCTGTAAGCATTTTTTGTAGTGTGGCTCTAAAATAAAGCTCTTCTCCCACAGCAGGAATTGCTGCCAGCACTATTATATTATAAAGGTATGAACCAAAATTGTCGGTAATCAGCATTTGTTCTGTTATGGCTTTGGCGTGTTCTTCTTTTTGGCGCATCCATTCTTCTGCGCTTTTGAGAAAATCTGGCAGTGTTAAATGTTCGTTCCATTCTGTGAGACAAGTGGTAAGTGGAATCACCGCTACCATTGCAATCAATGCTATTATATAGGTCTGTTTATCAGTTTTCTGTGTTAAATAAAGCCCTTCTTTGAGGCTGTTGTCAAACAATAATGTGCATATCAAGGCTGGTACAACAAATATTGTAAGCGATGTAAGTATTTGATATATTTTTAGATAAGATGTTTCCGAAATTGCTTGGGTAACCTCAATGCCTAACAACGATGCGTAAATAATTGCGCCCGCACTACCTATTATCAATGCAAATAACAAACAAACCAGAGTTATTATTAGTAATGATACTAATTGTCCACATGTGCCTACTTGTTTAAACTTTTGAAATTGCCAAAACATTGCTCTTTTTTAATTTTGTCGCAAATATAGTATTTGGTACGAAATTATGGAGATTTTTTTTGTTTTTCTCGTAAAAAATCTTGATATTTGATAAACTAAATTTATTTGTTTTTTTACTAATTAAACTTTCAAAAATGAAAAAGATTTTATTTCTTATTGCACTGACAATATGCACATTGCAAGGATTTTCGCAACATCGCGGCGGACGCGGAGGATATGTCAATTGGATGACTATTGCTGTTAAGGGCGGCGCTGGCACGTTTATGATGCTCAATCAAGACCTCAAAAACACCGAAGGTTTTACTCTCGAGGCATTTTCTCCGTCGTTTTGCTTTGGCGGACGATACGGAATTGTTTTTGGCAACTATGTGGGTGTTTCGTTTGAATACCTTGGAGGTGGTTTTAAGCAGAAATTTAACTTTAAAGATGGTAATAGCACTGTAAACGGCAATTTTAACTTTGGTTGCACCGATATGCTTGCATTGCTCAGATACACTGGCGATTACGGTTTTTACGCCGAGGTTGGTCCTAAGTTTACAACCGTTAAAAAGGCTAAAGGCACAATTGATAAAATTGCTGAAGATGAGGATGTTGACGACCAGTTTAAAGATAAACTTATGTCTATCGCTTTCGGAATGGGTTTTATGCCATACAACGGCGACCGTGTTCAAGTAAGTCTCGGTGCAAGAGCTGCTTACGGTTTTAAAAATATGGTGGAAGACAATCAAAACCCATTTGATTTTGTAAACCCAAGTATCACTACCGAAACCAAACAGTTGAACGTTCAGATTCTCTTAGAGGTCAACTATTTCTTTGCTAAGTTCGGTACTGCCAACTGCGGACGACACGGCATAGAATTCTTCAAATAACAAGATTTTTGATAAAGATAAATAACATAATATTATGGCACATAAGACATTAAACGCGCTCGACTTTACTGTTAAGATGCTCGATGGCAAATGCACCATTCCTTCGCCGCTCAACCTAAAAAATGCCGACGGCGACGATGAGTACGATTACGTAAAAGACGGTGAGCGAATACTTTACGACGCTTCTACTAAGAGCCTCGAAGATTATAAGAAAACTGGCAAGATGCCTATCTCGTTTGAAAAGGCAGGTCCTAAGGAGAAAATTTATTTTCAGCCCGACAAAACTAAGGTGGCTATTGTAACTGCCGGCGGTCTCTGCCCGGGTCTCAACAATGTGATCAAAGGTCTTGTAACTCAGCTTAATCAGCGTTACAAGGTGCACAATGTGGTTGGTATCAGATATGGTTTCCGTGGATTTAAACCCGGGTTCGACCTTGTGCCGCTTACATCCGAAATTGTTGACCGTATTCACCTTCAAGGCGGTAGTTTCCTTGGTTCGTCGCGTGGTGAACAGCCTTCGGAAATGATTGTAGACGTGCTTCAACGTCAGAATATCAACATACTCTTCTGCATCGGTGGCGACGGTACTCTGCGTGCTGCCAAGTCGATAGCCGAGGAGATTAAACGCCGTAATTTAAACATCGCAGTTGGCTGTGTGCCAAAGACTATCGACAACGATATCTGCTTTATCGACAAGAGTTTCGGTTTTGAAACAGCATTCTCGGTGGCTTCCGAAATCGTTATCAACGCTCACAACGAGGCTAAGGGTGCTTACAACGGCATTGCTATGATTAAACTTATGGGTCGCGATTCGGGATATATCGCCGCCAACACTGCCCTTGCAACAGGCGAGGCAAATTTTGTGCTGATTCCCGAAATGAAATTCGACCTCTACGGACCTAACGGCTTTATTACCAAGCTCCGCGAACGTCTCGAAAAGCGTCATCACGCTTTGATAATTGTTGCCGAGGGTGCTGGTCAGTTCCTTTTTGAGGGCGACAATGTGGAGCGCGACGAGAGCGGAAACGTTAAGTATCAGGATATTGGCGTTTTCCTCAAAGATAAAATTACTGAGGAGTTTAAAAAAGACGGATTCCATCACTCTATCAAATATATCGACCCGAGTTACATTATCCGCTCGTCGCCAGCCAACAGCAACGATAGTAAGTTCTGCAATCTTCTGTCTCTCAATGCAATACACGCGGCTATGGCGGGCAAGACCGAGTTTGTGGTAGGTCACTGGAACGGCAATTTCACCATTCTGCCTATCTCTGCCACTGTTGTAGAGCGCAAGCGTATCAACCTTGAAAGCGAACTTTGGGGCAACGTGCTCGAAATCACCGGTCAGCCCATCAAAATGATAGCCAATCCCGACGAATCGGCTCAACTTGACTACATCCCCCCGCAGAGCCAACCCACTATGAAGGGTAAGAAAAAGGAGATTGATTAATTTAAGATAAGAAATTAGGGGAAATTTTCCCAACATTTCCCCTAATTTCCCTTTTATTTCTGATAATAATAAATTTCCTCCCACGGCACATAAACAGGCTTGGGTTGGATGCTGTCGTAGATAACTATGGTTTTTAGGATTCGTGAGGTCAGCACAATATTGCCACTACCACCGATAACGTTGGTATGCATTTTAACAGCACCTGTAATCTCCTGATTGTCAAACGTTCCGGCATTATAGTTGTTTATGGCTTTGAAATAATAATAGGCATCTTCGTTGATAGATTCTATGCCTACGGTTTCGGAGTAATAATATTTTGTGCGCGAAAGGTCTGACGAATCTTGTTGGTTAAATATTTCTGTTTCAGGAATTATTACAGACATTTTGCTCTGATCGTTTTGGTAAATATGGTTTATATCTGCTATTTTGTAGTATTTCATATTGCATTTGCCACCAGCAAAACGAGCGTTTTTGAATACCAGACATGAGTTTTCGATACCGTCCATAAGTTCGGTTTCAACATTAAATCCTTCGTCGGTGAGGAGTAATTCGCCTTCGTAATTGATTTTTGTATAAACATTTATTGTTTCTTGTATAGTGTACACAGTATCGCGTAGCGACTGCCATTCTATCCCGTTTTCGTCTACCATGATTGTGGGAATCTGTTCGTAGAATGGTCTTTGAATGGTTTTGGTGCAATTAGTCATCGTATAGAGGCGGTAGTAATTATTCCCTGATGATATGTCGTTGAAATTTAGGTTAAAGCGAAACATATCGGCATAATTTGGCTGTTCGTCGTAATATTCATGGTAAGGACGGTCTTTTTCAATTGTATATTCAATGCTAAAATCAGAAATTTTGGAGGGCATAACACCTTCAGAATAAGCGTGTTTGTTGCCGTGGTAGATGTCGAAACGCACTTTGTCGCCATCGTGGAGAATGGTCTTGATAGGGTAACGACCTTCAACAGTGTCGGCTGCTGTTACAATTTCTTTAGTTTCGCCGTTTACAGATAGTTCTATTCGTGCATCGTTGATTTTTGTGGCACGCTCCATACCTGTTTCGCTAACGAAAACGAAGTTTATATCGCTGTCGGTGAATATAAAGCCATTGGCACATAGCACCCCAACAGTGTTAGTGGCGTTGAGTTCAATATCTTCTTTGCATGATGTGGCAAAGGTTAATATCGTTAGTATTATCAAAAGTTTCTTCATGGTTTTTGGTTTTAAAATTTGTAAGTAAAAGTAAATGAGGGTATTATTGGAAGAATAGTAATTTTGCGCAACACGTGTTTATATGTTGGATGCATTGGATCTTCGGGATGATATTCTTCTTTTACCCGCGAAAAAGCGAAGTTGGGATTTTTGGCGTTGTAGGCGTTGTATACTGATATGTTGAATATTCTTTCGCAGTGTTTTTTCTGTTTATGAAAATTGATGCCCACGCAGAGAATGTGCGACGCCGGAAGTTCGTAGTTGTTGCGATTTTCTACGTAATCAATTGTTGCGCTATTGCTTGGGTCGTTAACGAAGTCGTTTCCGTTCCAATATGATAATTGATTAATATCTGGTGGGAGCATAATGTCTTCTTTGGAGAGCGAAATTGTTGCGTGTGCACCTGAAAAAAATGTCCAATTGGCGTCGATGTCGATATGGTCGTTGATTTTTTGCGAATAAACTATGCTGATATTGTGTCGACGGTCGTAGGCAAAGGGGAATGGTTTGCCGTAATTTACTTGTGAATCATCAGCAAAATCGCGGTCGGCTTTGGATAATGTGTACGAAATCCATCCTGTGGCTTTGCCTTCGGTGCGTTTAGCGAGTATTTCAATGCCTTTGGAACGTCCTTCGCCCATTGCCACCATATCTTGCCATTTGCCCGAAAATCCCATAAAACTCATACCGTCTTTGTATTCAAGCACGTTGTGGAGTTCTTTGTAATAGCCTTCTATCGAAAATTCCCATCCTTTAACTTTGGTGGTATATGCACCTATTGAATATTGTTCGGCTGTTTCGGGTTCTATGTTTTTGGTGATTGGCACCCAAAGGTCGGAGGGCAACGCAATTTGCGATGATGTAAGCAAGTGAACGCATTGACTCATACGAGTATACGATGCTTTAAATGTCCAAAATGGTGTGGCTGTGTATTTTAATGAAAAACGTGGTTGGTAATTGTTGTATGCTTTGTCTTGCACTTTAAATAGTGTGTAGGCAAATCCGGGAATGGCTGAAAGTTGGCGTGTAATTTTCCATTCGTCTTCAATGTAAATGGATAACTCGTTGGCATAGATGGTTTTGCCACCGGGCACTACTGTTGTGGTATCTATGTTGTCTTCGGGAAATTCCGAGGATTTCGATTTAATTTTAGATAATGATGTTTCGGGTTTGAATTCGTGATAAATGTAGTTGAAACCGTATTTAATGGTATGTCGGTCGGTGGCCATAAAGTCAAAATCAGTGGCTATGCCATAGTCTGTAATCGATGAATTGTATTCTTGTTTTGAATACTCTTCGCGCCACGCTAATGGGCTTTCGCTATGATCGTCGAATTCAGAACCTACAACCATTTTGTATTTATTGTAAGATATTGTGGTGTTGTTAAATAGCCGTGGCGAAAATACATGATTCCATCGTATGGTAGAAATTAAATTGCCCCAACGAAGATAGATTTTTTCATCGTTTTTTTCTGCAAACGTACCAGTTAATTGACGTCCATTTTTGTCGAAATATGTTTCTTCGTATTTGTCTTTGTATTTGTCTCTAACCCAAAACTTATCTACGCCGCGGTAAAAACTTACATAGAGGCGGTCTTTGTCGCTGAATTTGTGGTTTACTTTGGCGTTGAAATCGTAAAACCAATATCCTGCGTTGATTTTTTCATCGTCGTCGATATTGGCTTGGGCAATTTTCATTACAGGCCACATCAATAGCGACATATAAGTGCTGCGTGCTGAGAGCGAAAATGAGGTTTTGTCTTTTACAATTGGTCCGTCGATGTTGAAACGCGATGTGAGCAAGCCAATTGAGAAGTTGGCGTGATAGTTGTTCATATCACCGTCTTTGGTGCGCACGTCGATTACCGATGAAACTCTGCCGTTGTATCTTGCTGGAAACGATGATTTATAGAAACTTACCTTTTTTACGGCTTCGGGGGTAAACACCGAAAAAAATCCAAAAAAGTGGTCTACTTTGTAAACTGGCGAACCGTCTAAGAGTATAAGGTTTTCGTCGCCGCCGCCGCCTCTAACGTATAGCGCAGATGCTCCTCCAACGCCCTGCTGCACTCCGGGGGTAAATTGTATGGCTCGCAAAACGTCGGTTTCGCCAAGCAACGATGGTGTGTGTTCTATTAGTTTAACGGGAATATCAAGCGAACCCATTCCTGTGGCTTGAATGCCCACATCTTCGCGTTGAGCCGTTACCACAACTTCCTCTAACTGAACATTATCAGATAGTTGGATATTCATCAAGGTGTCTTTGGTGAGGTTGATTTCCACGGTTTTGGGTGTGTAGCCCACGTACGTGAAACTCAGCGAGTGTGCGCCCTCGGCAAGTGTGAGCGAGTAAAATCCAAAAACGTTGGTGATTGTGCCTTGAAGCGTGGATTTGTCGTAAATGGTGGCTCCGATGGCGGTTTCTGATGTTTTTTCATCTGTGATGTATCCGCTTATGGTGTACTTTTTTTGAGCGGATAAACTCATTGTTAGGCAACAACATAGAATAGTTGCTGCAAAATATTTATTCATATTTTAAATAATTAGTTTGTTATAATAAATAGGCAGCAAAGGTATTTATTATTTCGCTAAATGCAAAAAACTGATTACTTTTGCCCGCTTTTATTATTATTATGGAATTTATCGTAGCCCTCAAAGAACACAGGTATTTAGGCTTTTTGCTTGTGCCGCATTTTGTGCAACTGTCGTCTACCGGCGGTCATTATGATATTAAGGAAAATGTTGTGTCTGACGACGTTAGAACCTATCCCGACCGCTATACCGCAGAGCAAAAGCAGATTGCGATTCTTGCTTCGGAATGTAGCGAAACTCATATCACCAAGAGTTTCGGCGGCCGCAAGTGCGCCACACCTCAGGAGTTTTTTGCGTCGCACGATGCCAAGTATATCGACGAATATGTGCGTCCGGCTATTGATAAAAAGATTGTGCAGATTCTCAACATCTGCCGCACCGCTCACATCGGGGTTTATTACAAAGACCCAGCACTAAAAACTGTGCTCGTGGACGACCGTATCGAATTTGCATCGCAAAAGGCGGAGGCGGTTTTCAACTTTGTGCGCACCGATGTGGAGACTCAATATTTCCTTACTGTAAAATATAAAGACAAGGTAATCAATCTGTTAAATAAGAATGTGTATGTGCTTTCGTATCAGCCGTGCGTGTGCGTTATCAATCGTCGCATTCTGTTTTTCGACCGTATTGATGCCAAAAAACTCGTGCCGTTTATCTCAAAAAAATATATTCCTGTGCAAAAGCGCGTGGAGCCGCAGTATTATCAAAAATTTATCCTCAACACCATAAAGGAGAATTTTATTGTTAATCCTTCGGGTTTTAAAATCATTACCCAAAATCCTGAGCCTAAGGCAGTTTTGATGGTGGAGCACGATTTGGAGGGTTACACTGTTTTTGTGCTAAAATTCAAATACAACGGAATCGACTTTCTTGCTACAAGCCGCAACTTGGTGGTTGTTAAGTTTATAGAAAACAACGGCGATTATCTGTTTACCAAACTTGTGCGCAATCTCGATTACGAACAGGAGGTGGAAAATGCCGCTTTTGATATTTTTAAAACTCGCGTCAACCCCGGCACTTACCGCATCAAGAGCGATGCCAACGACCCAAAAATTCAAGAGGCGTTTGCTATTAACTGCTTGAACAACAATAAGGAACAACTTGTTCAGGCGGGCATCACCATCGAACAGAATCTTAGCCAAAAGAACTATTACACCGGCTCTATACGCTTGGATATGAAGGTTAAGAACCGTACCGACTGGTTTGATATCTATGCCATTGTAAAACTCGACGGTTTAGAGATTCCGTTTGTTTCACTTAAATATTACATTATCAACGATATACACGAATTTACCTTGCCCGACGGTCGTGTGGTGGTGCTGCCCGACGAATGGTTTGAGCGTTTTCGCGATATGTTTATTTCGGGCAGTTTCGACAAGGATTCTGGCAATATCATACTAAAAAAATATCAGTATCTTGCCTTGATGTCGCTGCCGTTAGATTCGGACGAAAAGGATTCTATTGCCGAACTTGAAAAGAAACTTTCTGATTTTGACTCAATTCCGATGGAGCAGCCGCAAAATATCAATGCTCAATTGCGTCCCTATCAGATTACCGCCTACAACTGGCTTAAAATGATGCGCGACTATAATTTTGGTGCGTGCCTTGCCGACGATATGGGTTTGGGTAAAACTCTTTGCACGCTTTCGGTGCTTGCCAACAGCATTCTCCTTGCCGACGACAACACACGCCCGGGCGAACTTTTTACTATCGAACACAAAATTCCATCGCTTTTGCTTGTGCCTAAGTCGCTTATTTACAACTGGAAAGCCGAGGCGAAAAAGTTTGCTCCGCAGTTGAAAATTATTGAATATTCGGGCAATAACCGTCAGCAACTTGTTCGCTCGTTTAAATATTACGATGTGGTGATTGCTGGCTATTCTATTATGCGAAACGATATTCAATATTTTGAAAAACAGGAGTTTAACTATGTGATTTTAGACGAGAGCCAAATGGTGAAGAATCCTCTTTCTAAAACCTATCTTGCCTTAATGAACCTCCGTTGCCGACATCGCCTTACGCTTACGGGCACGCCGCTCGAAAACTCTCTCACCGACCTTTGGAGCCAGATGAACTTTATAAATCCGGGTTTGCTCGGCTCGTTGCAGGTGTTTAAAAAACGTTTTGTGCTACCAATTGAGCGTGGTGCCAACGAAACTGCTGTCGAAAAACTACAAAAACTAATTTATCCCTTTATTCTTCGTCGTACCAAACAGCAGGTACTCAGCGATTTGCCAGAAAAAATCGAACAGACTATATTTTGCGAAATGACCGATGTGCAAGCCGAAATTTACGAACGTGAAAAATCGAAGGTGCGCAACCAACTTTTCGACCTGATGGACAAAGGTTTGCTTTCAAATTCTACAATGGATGTGATTCAAGGTCTTGTAAAACTCCGTCAAATTGCGTGCAGTCCCGCCCTTGTAGACAATGCCTATCAAGATGGCAGCGGCAAAACCGATGAAATTATGATGATGCTTCAAAACGTTGTAGACCAAGGTCATAAGGTGTTGGTTTTTTCATCGTTTGTAAAGCATTTAGATTTGATAGCCAATGAGTTGCAGCAGCGCGGATTAGATTACGCAATGCTTACCGGACAAACCGAGGAGCGCGAAAACGAGGTTGAAAAATTCCTCTCAAACGATGATGTGCCTGTCTTTTTAATTTCTATCAAGGCAGGCGGCACAGGTTTGAACCTTACCCAAGCCGATTATGTGTTTATTATCGACCCGTGGTGGAATCCCGCCGTAGAGGAGCAAGCCATTGCCCGTGCCCACCGTATTGGTCAGAAAAACAGCGTGATGGTTTACCGATTTATCTCTGCCCGCACAGTGGAGGAGAAAATTCAGGTGCGTCAACAAAAAAAGGCGGGACTTGCAGCGGCTTTCGTTAATGAAACCACGCTGTTTAATCCCGCGCTCAAAGAAGATGTTCTGGATATCTTGGAATAACGGCTTATTCGGCGTCGTTAACTTCCTCAGAATCTGTACCTAAACGTTCATCGAAAATGTCGGCGATGCGATTGTATTCTTCCTCGTCTTCAATGCTTTCGAGGATTTCTTCGTCGCCAGATTTTGAAAGACGCATAATAACCACTTCTGTTACATCGTCGTCGTCGGCTTTGTCGTCGAGTTCTTCGGGGTTTTCGTAATAGGGTAGGAGTGCGTAATACTCTGTGCCATTGTCGGTTCTCATATCGATTATTTCAAAATCGTGGTTTTGACCGTTTTCGTCTTCAAGGCTTATTACTTGAATTTCGTCGTCTTCGTTGATTTGTTCTGCGCTCATTGTAAATGGGTTTTAAAAATTTGGATGCGCAAAGGAAACAATAATAATGCTAATTTCAAAAATTATTTTTCATCTCCGCGAAGATACTTCTACTGTTGCGACACGAAATTCATAAACCTATCGATACATTCAATTTTCGCTTTGTTGGGCAGGTCAATTAGTTGAGCACCGTTGTTAAATTCCATAACGCTCTTTGTATTTGGTTGGTATTCAACCCATTTTGGAAGTCCTGCTCCGTTGGGATTACCGCAAGATTTTGCAAAGTTTACCCAATATTCTTGCATTATGTCAGATACTTTTTTCTCCTCGGGATACTTGTCGGCTTCCTCGTCGAACCTACCACTCAGATACATACAGTCGTCGGCGTGCGCTGCTCCTCGGCGGTTGCCATCTGCATATACGGTTTTCTCCGATTTCTGAGCCAAATATGCCACATACACAGGACTTTTGCCTGTTTTTGTCTGCAAATTTGCCCAAGTGTATGCCGGCCATCCAAACTGAACATCGCGTGTTAAATCTCGTATGCTAAACAGACATTCTTCGTCGTTGTTGCCAGGGTAATGATACTTGACACTGTCGAGCCAATTTGCGGGAAATTGCTGACTATTGAGTATTGCCTCATATTCATTTACGCTTACCGACGCAATTCCTGCCGCACCTTCGTCGCTATTGTGCATAATCAGCACTGGCACGTCGTTGTATTTGCCGGTCTCATATAGTTTATACATTGATTCGGGAATCACATAGCCGTCCACAACCGGGAATGAGGGATAGAATACATTATTGCCTGTCAACGCTTTGGCATCCATCTGGCGCATCTCGGCAATTGTTTTTACATTAGCCCTTTCCATAAAACTTTTGGTTTCTTCCATCATCATACTTTCGGTATATGTGCCCATATTCGTTTTAGAAATATACGCACCACTCTGACTTATGCAGGCGCAGAAAAGTCCCTTTGCCAAAGGCGACGCGCACAGAACGTTGCAGCACATAGCACCCGACGATTCGCCAAAGATTGTAACCTTCGATGGGTCGCCGCCAAAGTTTTTGATATTGCGCTGAATCCATTTGAGTGCATAAATCTGATCAAGAATGCCGTAGTTGCCAGAGTGACCTGTGGGCGATTCTTTTGCCAATCCGTCGCTCACCAAAAATCCCAAAGCACCGTTGCGGAACTCAATTGAAACTGTGATTACACCTCTGCGTGCAAGGCTCTCCCACAATGTGCCGCCGTAATGCTCTGTTGAGAAACTGCCTCCGTGAATATACACCATCACGGGCAATTTTTCATCTACGCTTTTGGCAGGGGTTACAACGCTCAGGTAGAGGCAGTCCTCGTCCATCATATCGTATTTAATGTAACTTTTTTCGGGTTGCGGAGGCCATTTGGCTACGTCTTCGGCTTTTAAAACGCCTTCCCACGGTTTTACAGGTTGAAGCGGTTTCCAACGGAGGTCGCCCAAAGGAGGTTCGCAGTATGGAATTGCCTTATATACAGCAAGATCGTTGCCATCGAGGAGGCCTTCTACCTCGCCGCCTTCTACGTGTGTTCTCAATATTGGCTGCGCTGTGCAAGCCGTAGTTGCCATTAGTCCAAGGACCAATAATTTCATTAATTTTTTCATAAGGAATCTGAGTTTAATGTTTTACATACTTATAAAAGAACATCAAACGTGCCACTTATGATAATGCTTTGATAATGAGTTGCTTGTGCTTTAATAACGGTTGTGAAATTGTAAATTTTTTTTACACTTATGTAAAAATCTATTACACTATGGGTTTACAAAATTAGTTTTGCTGACTCTCTTTTTTGTTGTTGGCATTGTGGCGCACAATCACGTCGGAGAGGAGGTCTTTGCGGGTGATGGCGGTGCCTTCTTTTGGAAAAATGTCGCTACCCGACGATTCGGTAATGATAAGTTGCTGTATGGTAGTGATATACGAATCGTTGCCGTTCTTGTCGGTAATCTGTCGGGTTTCTTCGCCGATGCAACTTTGCAGATACCATTTGCCGTCGATGGGTGTGTAGTTAACGTGGTATGCCATACGGCGGAACACCATATCCACGGTTTCGCCCTTGCGGTTTTTGGCGGTGAGTTTTTTGCCGTCGGGGATGATTTCAAATTCGAGACGTGCTATGCTTTTGCTCGTTTTTTCTATAAACATCTTGCCCGAATATTTGATGCCTGGGGCGTTTGTTTTTTTGTCGAATTGGATTACAAGAAAAACGCCTTGGTCGGTGGAATCTTTGCCAACGTACTGAAAATCATAGTATTTAGAAGCGTATGTGGAAATAAATTCTTTTCCACGGTTTACAAAATCGAGTTCGATAATATTGAACGGACCGCCACGGAGTTTTAGCAAAATATCGTATTGTTTTTTCGACATCATTTTTCTGCCCTCAGTTACTGCCATTTTGTTTTTGCTAACATCCGAACCGCCTGATTTATAGATATTAAGCATTGCCTCGTCGCGTGCTACAAATGATGAGTCGGCGTAATAACTTTCGCGGTAAAATGCCTTGTAGACGTTGGCTTTGCGGTAATATTGCGAATGTATTCTTGAAACAGATTCGCGGATAATTTTTTCGGTTTCCACAGGTGTTACCAATACCTCGCCAAGTCCGTAAATATGCTGCGAAAGTGCTATATTGTTGCTTTGTGATTTTGCTAACTGATTGATTGCTATTTTTTTAGGAGAATATCCAAGATATGATACCACAAGAGTGTCGTTTTGATTTTCAGGATTGATTAGCAGGTCGAACTTGCCGTTTTCGTTGGTGATGGTGCCTAACGCAGTGTTGTTGAGGCTGATAGAGGCAAACGGCAGAGCGTTGTTTTGATCGGCATCGCGCACCACGCCCGACACTTTTATCATCTGCGGCTTTTCGGCTGGAAGTTCGGTTTTTTCGTAAATTACTATGTTTCCACCAATTACGGTGTACGAAATATTGTCGGCGAGTATTGTGTTGAGTATAGTTTCAAGTTCGCAATCTTGACGGTTGAGCGAAACTTTTTGGTTTTTGAGCAAATCGCTGTTGTACGAAAAGTTTACGCCCGACTTGCGGCTGATATCGTCTAACACGTTGCTAATCTCTGCGTTATCGGCTATTACCGAAACTTTTTTTTGCATTATTGCGCTGTCCTGTGCTGCTACGGGTTGCAGGGTAGAAGCGGATATAATTATGGCTAACAACAGTTTCATAGGTGTTGGTTTTTAATGGTTTACTATTGGATAATCCATACGCCGGTAACTGGACTCATCTCGGCTTGGATGTGGTAAATGGTTGACAATCCTTGCATTACATCTTCTATCTTGGCATTCTGATAGCGCGATGTAAGTTTGAGATTGTTGAGAGAGGGGTTTTCGATCGAAATTTCTACGCCGTATACGTAACTGAGTTTTTCAACTGCTTTTGGTAGCGGACAATCCTTGAAATCAAGCATTTGACTCTGCCACGAAAGCACATTTTGGGTGATTTTGTTTTTCTGCGGTTTCTCGTTTTTGGCGGCGGTTGCCTCTTCGTTTTTAGAAACGGTGATGTTGCCTTCGTTGTTTTGGAGCGACACGCAGCCGTCGGTAACCGACACCTTTATATTATTGTCGCCGTTGGCAATGAGGTTAAACTCTGTGCCGAGTACTTTTACGGTGTTGTTGCCCGATTTGATAACGAATGGTTTGTTGTCTAAGTGAACGATGTCGAAATATCCTTCGCCAGAGAATTTTACAAGACGTTCTTCGCCGTCGAAGTTTTCTTGAAACTCTATCACTGCGCCTTGGTTGAGGCATACGGTGCTACCGTCGGGCAAGGTGATTTCCTGACAAGCGGTTGACGCTGTAATCTGCTGATATTTAATAGGTTCTTTTACCAATAATGTTATCATTAACGTAATGGCTGCCACCGCCGCCGCTGCCGATACTGCGTGCCAAAGTTTGAACACGCGAACTTGTTTTCGGGGAGTCAGTTTTGCGCTCACGTTGTTCCACGCCTTGTCGGTGTCGATTTTGCCCGCTTGCAGATATATCGAGTAGAGGTCTTTCTGCTCGTTGAAATCTTGCTGCGAGTTAATTTCGCCGTCGAATATGTATTTGTCGTTTTCTTCCATAGCCCTTTTGTTTTTTTGGTTTCTATTATTTCGACAACCGAAAAATATAATTCCCCCAAATCAATTGTAAAAAAAATATAAAAAAAAGGAGCACGTCGCTCAGAGGTGACGCACTCCCGTATTTATAGGTTGAGAGCAAAAAATGATTATTTTTTCAATTGCTCAATCCATTTTCTTGCATTGACAAATGCCTCAATCCAAGGCGAAACTTCGTCGTTTTTGCGGTTGAACGGGTAATAAGCACATTGCCAAGGGAATATTGCACGTTCGGGGTGGGGCATCATCGAGAGGTGACGTCCATCCTCAGAAACGATGGCTGCTGCATTGTAAGACGATCCGTTGGGGTTGCCCGGATATTCGCCGTAAGAGTACTTCATAGGTATTTTGTAGTTCTTTTCGGCTTCGGGAAGGTCGAATTTGCCTTCGCCGTGTGCAACCCATACGCCTAACTTGCTGCCAGCAAGTGATTTAAGCATAACAGATTCGTTGGGCATAATGTCTACTGTAACAAACTCTGATTCAAATTTGTGCGAATTGTTGTGACGCAATTTTGGATGGCGTTTGCGACCCGGGTAGATAAGTTCGAGTTCGTTCATCAACTGACATCCGTTGCATACGCCAAGACTTAGGGTGTCGTTGCGTTTGTAGAAGTTTTCGAGAGCCTTACGAGCCTTGTCGTTGTATTTGAACGCGCCTGCCCAACCTTTTGCACTGCCGAGAACGTCGCTATTGGAGAATCCGCCGCAGTAAACTATAAAGTTAACATCTTCGAGAGTTTCGCGTCCCGAAGCAAGGTCGGTCATGTGCACGTCTTTTACATCGAAACCTGCAAGATACATTGTATAAGCCATTTCACGGTCGCCGTTGATACCTTTTTCGCGGATGATGGCGGCTTTGACACCTGTTTTGCGACGGCGTGATGCTTTGAGACCGTATTGATCCAACTTGCCGGTGAACTCTGCATTGTAGTGGAATTCCAACGGTTGGAGCGAATAGTTGTTGAAACGGCTTTCTGCACACGATTTTTCGGTTTGCTCACGGTCGAGAAGGTATGAAGTCTTGAACCAAGTGTTGCGGAGCAAGTCGATGTCGAAGGTGTGAGTTTTGGCGTGATGTGTAACTTTGAGAGTGTGAGTAGAAATTGTCTTGCCGATAATCATATAATTGATATTCAGCGATTTGAGCATCTTTTCTACTTCGCCTGCCTTTGCTGTTTGGAACACTACGCCCGGATTTTCGCTGAACAGTGTTTGGCAGAGGTCGTATTTTTTGTCGAAATCAAAATTGATATCCAATCCGCCCGAAACTGTGGGGAAGCACATTTCCAAAAGTGTGGTGATGATACCGCCTGCCGAAATGTCGTGTCCTGCAAGGATAAGTCCTTTTGACACAAGTTGTTGAACGGCGTTGAATGCGTTTTTGAAATATTCGGGGTCGGCAATGTCGGGACACGAACTGCCCAACGAATTAACTGTTTGCGCAAAACTGCTACCGCCAAGGTTGAGGTCGGTTTTAGAGAAATCGATGTAGAAAATTGTAGATTTATCTACTGGTTTGAGGTCGGGAGTTACAATCTTGCGGATGTTTGAAACCTCGCCAGCCGATGTGATGATAACTGTGCCGGGGGCGAGAACCTTAGAGCCGTCGGGATATTTTTGGGTCATCGACAGCGAGTCTTTGCCAGTGGGGATATTGATACCGAGGGCGATAGCAAAATCCGAAGCCGCTTTTACCGCGCTGTACAATCTTGCATCCTCACCTTTGTTTTTGCAGGGCCACATCCAGTTGGCACTGAGCGATATAGAGTTGATACCGTTTTCCAAAGGAGCCCAAACGATATTGGTGAGCGATTCGGCAATTGCCATACGTGAACCTGCCTCAGCGTTGATAAGTGCAACAGCGGGAGCGTGTCCGAGAGCGGTGGCGATACCGTGTTTGCCTGTATAGTCAACAGCCACTGCGCCAAGGTCGGCAAGAGGCAACTGTATAGCGCCACAGCATTGCTGACGTGCAATTTTACCCGTTACTGAGCGGTCAACTTTGTTGGTGAGCCAATCTTTGCACGCAACACCTTCTAATTGAAGTACTTCGGTAAGGTATTCGGGGAATTTGTCGTTTGAATAGTTTACAGTAGCGTATTTTTTCTTTACTGTAACGTCTTTCATGATGGTCTTTGGCGGTTTGCCAAAGAAGTCTTCGAGTTTGAGGTTGATAGGAGTGGAGCCGTCGGGATTGGTGAATTTAAACACCATATCGTCGGTGGTTTTGCCCACAACGTACATAGGAGCGCGTTCGCGGTCGGCGATTTTTCTAAGTTTTTCTACATATTCGGGTTTGATTACCAAGCCCATACGTTCTTGGCTTTCGTTTCCGATAATCTCCTTGCTTGATAATGTGGGGTCGCCAACGGGGAGTTTTTCGATTTCGATTTCGCCACCGGTTTCTTCCACAAGTTCCGAAAGGCAGTTGAGGTGTCCGCCTGCGCCGTGGTCGTGAACAGATACAATTGGGTTTTCGTCCATTTCGCTTACTGCGCGGATGGCGTTGTAGACACGTTTTTGCATTTCGGGATTGCTACGCTGAACGGCGTTCAACTCAATATCGTTTTTGTATTGTCCTGTGGCAACGGAAGATACAGCGCCGCCGCCCATACCGATGCGGTAGTTGTCGCCACCGAGCACTACGATAGGCATATCCGAATCGGGAGTATCTTTTTGGCAGTCTTGCTTGCGTGCATAGCCTACGCCGCCAGCCTGCATTATCACTTTGTCGAAGCCGAATTTTTCGTCGCCTTCAAAATGTTCAAAAGTGAGAAGGCTACCCACGATAAGCGGCTGACCGAATTTGTTTCCAAAATCGCTTGCACCGTTTGATGCTTTGATAAGGATTTCTAACGGAGTCTGATAGAGCCACTTACGCTCGGGAACTGCCTTTTCCCATTCGCGACCTGTAATTTCGTCGATGGGTTTCTGCACTTCGTCGCCGGCTTTGATGCGTGGGTATGAGGTCATATACACGGCTGTTCCTGCAATTGGGAAACTACCTTTTCCACCTGCCATACGGTCGCGGATTTCACCGCCCGAACCAGTGGCAGCACCGTTGAAGGGCTCTACGGTGGTGGGGAAGTTGTGTGTTTCGGCTTTTAGCGAAAGCACTGTGTCAATGTCTTTTATCTCAAATTCTGATGAAGTTTCGGGATTTGACGGAGCAAACTGCTCGGCTTTGTGACCTTCGAGAAATGCCACGTTGTCTTTGTATGCCGAAACCAATCCGCGGGGATTCTTTTTAGAGGTTTCTTTAATAAGTTGGAAAAGCGACTGTTTTTTTTCTTTTCCGTCGATTACGAATGTTCCGCCGAAGATTTTGTGACGGCAGTGCTCGCTGTTAACTTGCGAAAAACCAAATACTTCGCTGTCGGTGAGTTTGCGTCCGAGACTTTTGCCAAGGTTTTCCAAGTAGTTGATTTCGGGTTCGCTAAGTGCGAGACCCTCTTTTTGGTTGTAAGCCCTGAGGTCGTCGATATAAACCACGGGGTCGGGCTGTTTGGATATTGTAAAAATGTTTTCGTCGAGGTCGTTGTAAACGCGTTGCAACATTTTGTCGAACTGCGGGTTAGGCTCGTCGGAAGGAATAAATTTTTCGATACGCTCAATACCTGCGATACCCATGTTTTGGGTAATTTCTACGGCATTGGTGCTCCAAGGGGTGATCATCTCTTTGCGAGGACCGATGAACGTTCCCGAAATTCTGTTTTGGTCTAAATGTTTTGCGTTTCCAAAAAGCCAAAGTAACTTTTTGTTGTCGTTTTTGGTGGGTGTGTTTCTGAATTTTACGGCGTAAATTTCAGAATTAGTTGATTGATAGAAAATTAGCATAAACTATTTTTTATGTAAATTATTACCGGTAACAAATTTAATTACGGCAAATTTAAGCAAGTAAATAGACATTTCAAAATAAAAGATGAAAAAAACGATAGTGCATTTTTGCAAGATGAAGTTTTACGGATTTTTTGTATATATTTGCCAAAGGTAAATAATTTAATAGTGTAATTTATATGACAACAGATTGCTTGATAATTGGCTCAGGACCTGCGGGTTACACAGCCGCAATATACACCGGAAGAGCGGGTATAAAATCGATTCTCGCTACTGGACCTGTGCAAGGTGGACAACTTACAACTACCAATGAAATAGAGAATTATCCCGGTTTCCCCGACGGCGTTCAGGGTTTCGACCTTATGGAAAAAATGCGTCAGCAGGCTGAGAAGTTTGGTACTGAGATTATTTACGAAACTATTTCAAATGTGGATTTCTCTGCCCGTCCGTTTACTGTGGAAACCGATGGCGGACAATCAATTACAGCCCGCACCGTAATTATTGCCACTGGTGCAACTGCCAAATATTTAGGCATTGAGGCAGAAAAAAAATACGCTGGAATGGGCGTTTCGGCGTGTGCAGTATGCGACGGATTTTTTTACCGCAATCAAGATGTAATAGTTGTGGGCGGCGGCGACACTGCTGTGGGCGACGCTCTGTATCTCAGCAATATATGCCGCAAGGTGTATCTTGCAGTGCGCAAGGATTATTTGCGTGCTTCCTCAATTTTGCAAAACCGTTTGGCTGAGGCAAAAAATATCGAAGTGCTTTTTAAACACGAAGTTACCGACATTTTTGGCAACAATGGTGTAGAGGGTGTTACCCTTAAATACCGCGACGAAAACAATCAGGAACTGTCCAAAAACCTGAATGTTACGGGTTATTTTGTAGCCATAGGTCGTGCTCCGCAGACTGAGGTGTTTACACCTTATATTAATACCGACAAGAACGGCTATATTATTACGCACGAACGCAGCACTCAAACCAATGTGTCGGGCGTGTTTGCCTGTGGCGATTGTGCCGACCCTGAATACCGTCAGGCTGTGGTGGCTGCTGGTACAGGATGTATGGCTGCGTTGGATGTGGAGAAATATCTTGCGTCAAATGCTTAACGCACAATTAGTTAAAACATTAAAGTGTGAAGTCCGTTTTTGATTATGGCGTATACCATTGCACCGGTAGTCAAAAGGGCGATTATAAAGATAATCCACGTTAATGTTTTCACCGTTTTGATACTTTTTTTGTTTGCGAGTATGGCTTCCATAAGTTCTTTATTGGAATCTGTGCTCGATTTTTCTAACTTTTCAATACGCTCGCTTGTGCCTTTCTGTTCGTTAGAGAGGGTGTTTACAAGTCCCGAAAGTTTATCAAATCTTTGCGGAAAGTCAACTTTGTCGATATTCTGTTTTAGTTCCTCGGTGCTTTGTGCAAGTTCCAAGTAAGATTTCAAAAGTTTGTCGGTCTCCTCGGCTTGTTTGAGGTACGACGATTTTACAGCCTCCACCTTTTGTGTGGTGTCGGCGGCGGCTTTTTTCAACAGAGAATCTTGACTGTCAACCTTTTCCTGAGCAAATTTTACAAGTTTCTCTACCGTGCTTTTTTGGTTTTCTTGTGATGCTTCGATAAGTTTTTTGTTGTTTTCGTTGATGGTGCTCACAAGTGCGCCGTATTTGTCGAGAATAACGGTCTGCTCCGAAATTGTCTTTTTAAAGTGGTTGATAATCTCGTTGTTGCGCTCGTTCGACGATTTATCGGCTTGGTCAAGATACTGCGTGTAGAGGGTGGTGAGTTTTTCAAGGTTTTTTGAAAAATCGTTTTGGATGTTTTTAGCCTCCTCAATCACGTTTGTCGAGGCCTCTCCGGCGTTAGATATTTGTTTTGCAGCCGACTGCAAGTTTTCAAGATCTTTTTGCAGTTGTGCTAATTCGTTGTTGATCAGTTCTTTCATATATGGTACAGTTTTTTTCTAAATTACGATATTTTAAGTATTTGTGAGTTGAACCGTTTTAGCCATTGGGTTTGCAGTTTCAATTTCATCACGGTTTCCATCTCGTCTTTGAGGTCGAAGTTTTCGGCGGTTATGCGTTCTGTAACTGCGTCGGTGTCGGTTTCAAATTTATCCACAGTGTTTTCGGGATTAAAACGGTATTCGTTAAGTCCCTCACAGATAAGTTCGTAGGCGTTGAAACGCTCCACTGCATCGTCGGGTTTGGCGGTAAAGAGTTCGCAGTAGCCGCATATTATCTTGTTGGCAGGCGTGCGGTTTTCTGGTTTCGACTGCGAGAGCGATTCTTGCAGGTGCTGCATTTCGCTAATATTGCTTCCCGTCTGTTCGAGAATTTCAAGCACATTGTTGATATTCTGGATGTTTTCGGATATGTTGCTGTACACAAACTTGCAATTGTAGCGCGATACAAAGTAGTTGTTGAGGTTGGCGGCAATCATATCCTGTGTTATCGAACTGCTCTTCTGTTTTTCCAAAATGGTTTTGAAGAATGTGTTGCAGTCGAGTATCATCTTTTGGTAGAGCGGGTATATCTCGTTGTAAAAGAATGCGATAAGCACGTCGGTGTATTTCTCTATCACAAGGTATTTCTCGTTTTCGATAGAGCCGATATAGTTGAGCGCCTTGTCGCGGGTGAGGTTTCGCGACAGCACGGGCAGAAGTTTCATCTTATAGAAATCGACGTCGTGCTTAGTGATAGTTACTACAATATCGCCCGATGCTGGATTTACAAGGTAGTCGTCGATAAGGTCGATCTCTTTGAGCAGCGTAACGGCTCGCATAGTGTCGCGTTTGTTGCGGAATTTGCGGTAGAGGTTTGCAAATTTGATTTTCGACTTGTCGTCCAATGTCTTGGGGCTTACGCCGTATTCGCTTGCCACAAGTTTTTCAAATTCATCGAGTGAAGATGTCTGACTATAAATTCTCAACAGGGTACGTGCAGGTATGCTGTTGTCGATTTTGGTGTTGAGTATGTCGGCGGCCTCTTTAAATGCGCTATTGAAAAACGGAATAGTGAGGCTTCCGGTGTCGCCTGTTTTGAGCGTGTCGGCAATGGTTTGCACTCCGTCGCACTCTTCTGCCTCTTGAATATCTTCCATCACGGCGAGATAATCGAGCGGATTGTCGGTGTTGCCTGTGATGATGTCAGATATGTACGACTGTATGCGTTCTGCCAAAGGTGCGTCGTATGTAGATTCTGGCATTACCAACTCGTTGGTTTTGAAGTTGATATAGCCGAGACTCTTTTCGCGGTTGTTGGTGTAGATGTATAGTTGGTAAGGCTCTGACATAGGTTCGGTTTCGGTTTCGATTTCGATTCCGAACTCGTTGTAAACAGCCTCTACAATGTTTTCTCTGCCCGATTTCTGTGGCTGCATTATGCCGTTGAGTATCTCGTGCATTACGTCTTTCTCTTTGTCCTCACCCGGATAGAGTTTTGCAAGGCGTTGGAGGTTGTACGATGCGTCGTAGTTGGTGTCGATGATGTTTTCAACGGTTTTGATGTTGCCTTTTTCGTCGCGTACCGATTCGGTGCCGGCAAACTCTTTTTGAATGGTGTTGAGCATTACGTCGGCTTTCTTTACCATGCCACGTTTGGCACGGCCATTCATGCGGTAAAACTCGTCGAGCGAATATGGCGGTTCAAAATGTATTGCGTTGGTGAGGTTTTGAGCGTGAATACCAATACCTGCCGAACGTACCGCTGCCATTACGCCTTTTTGCGAGTTGCAGAATTGTTTGCACGATTTGCTGCTATCTACTGCTGCCGAATTGGTTACGGGAGCGGTTTTTTCGTCGGTGTCGCCGTGGTAGAAAATAGTGTTGGTGTCGTCGTCGGTTTGGTCTAACGGTATTTGTGCTCCGTACACTATTGTAGAGCCGTTTTTATTTGATGAAATAAGTTTTTCGGCAAGTTTTTGTTTTATTTTTCGATAATATTGGTCGGCACCGTTGCCCGAAGGTGTGTCGTCGGATATTTCGTGAACGGTGATTTTTGGCATCTCCGACAGTTTTTGGCTGTAAGCGAGGGTTACATCCGTGCCTAGTTTTTCTACAATTTCGTTTTTTACGTTGTATTCTTGGCTCGAAGTAAACGCTCCGATACGCACCTGACAGATGTTCTCAAATTTGAAATTGCGGGCAATTGTATTCTTAATATCCTGATAATAAGGACGGAACTCTGGTGTCTGAGTAGAAATCAATTGCGCTTCGTCTACAAAGATGAAGTAGAGCGGAATGTTGTTTGAGTCGATTCGCTTGAAGACGTTTCTCATATAGGGGTCGTGCATTAGCGACGGCGATATAAACGTCATAATAGACTCTCCGTTGGTAACCGATTGCACAGCGAGTGTGCGGTCGTAGGTGTTTTGGAGTGTTGGGTTGATGTAAAAATCTATGTCGATATTGCACGAGCGCAGCATAGCAAACTGCATTTTCATCACTGCGATTGTGGGCGGGAGGAAAATGCTGTAACCCGGTTTCATAAATGCCGAAAACAGGGCGATGAGAGTTTTGCCGCTACCGGGAGGCGACACGTGAAGAATGTTTTTGCCGTTGAGCAACTGACTTATGGAGTCAACTTGCACGGGGGTAAAATCCTTTTTGAGGAAAATGTTTTTGAGGAAGAACCGCAGAGCGTCTTCCTGCTCGTCGAAATCTTCGGGTTCGTCGGGGTCTTCGGGTGCCTCTTTTTGAATATTTACATTGTATAGTATTGAACTGTCGAACAGCAATTTAGTGTCGGCAGTGGGATATTTTGCGGAGCGGATTATGGCAAAATGCTTGGCTGCTGTTTCGGGTTTGATTATTTCATCGCCAAAACGTTGGAGCATAGCCACATCGATGAGCATATCGTATTGCACCGAGGAGTCAAATTCTGAAATTTCGTCGCGCTGACCTTGATAAAGCAGGGTCTGCGATGTTTCGGCAAATTCGGGTGTGTAGAATATGCTGAGTTTTACAGTGGGAAACTTGCGTCCGTTGCCTTCGAGTGTGAAAAGGTTGTTGAAATGCTGGCGCAAATCCTCAAAAGCAATAAATGCACAAGGCACGTCGCGCTCTATTACGCAGATATTCCACGATTTAGCGTCGAGACTAAGCGCACCAGCGTTGATGGCTTCGAGCACGGTTTTTTGGATACGGGCTGCGGCGGGCGGTGTGAGTGCAATTTGCAAAGCCTCGATACCGTCTTCGGTTTTGTAGAGGGGAGTTTCGTAATTTTGACGGAGAATATCGAAATAACTGTTTTGAATAAATACCGAAAGATGTTCTTTGGCGGCTGCGTTGCAATCGGCGTTTTCGTCGCGTTTGAATATTAAACGGCCGTCGGTGTTGATGTTTTTGAGTATTTCGGTAATTTTTTCCTCTGCCAGATAGTTGGTGTGGTCGACATTGTCGGTGGAGGCATCGAAATTAAACACGATGCACTCGTTTGAATTGTCGGCGTATGGTGCGGAGAAACTCAGGTCGGCAGTTTCGTTGAGAAATTCGTAGGCAGGGTCGTTTTTGAGGGTTTGCATCAGGCGGCGGTTGTGGCTGCTGAATTTAAACATATTCTCAAACGAGCGTCCTTTTTCTACAATCTGAGTTATATAATTGCCGCACAGGGTTTTAGCCGTATTGTAGATGAAGTCGTTGCGTAGTACGTCTTTATCTTCGCCATGTAGCGGAATAGAATCGGTGATACGCGGGTCGATAATGTGCAACGCCTTGAAAACCGCGTCTTTAACTTCGTCTTTTTGAATTTCGTGGGTGATGTTGCCGTCGGAGTCGATACGTTTGAGGGTCTTGCCAATGGTGGTGGAGAGTATTCCCTCTATAAACTGCGAGGCGTATGCTGGGGTACCACGCGACACCATATTATATATAACAGCGATGGCGGGGTCTACCGGAACCTTTGTGATTCCGAAACTGCTCTCTAAATCAAAGTAGCACAGTCCTTTGGTAAGGGCGTCCACTTTTGCGGAGACAGCCTCGTTGGTTTTAAGCGAGTTGATGCCGTTGGTAAAGTATCCTGCTTTAAGTTGTTCCATTGCTGTATCTGTTATATTTTTAGTGTCCTTTTTCTGAGATGTACATTATACGCATTAATCTAAGTTCTTCCTCGCTGTATTCGTCTTCGCCAAGTGCTTTGAGCGCCTCGTCGATAGATTCGGTTTCGGCGTGGTCGAAATAGTCGTAAACCTCTTGTTGACGTTCCTCGTCGATGATGCGGTCTACGTAGTAGTTGAGGTTGAGTTTGGTGCCGGAGTTCATGATCGACTCAATTTCGCCGAGCAGTTCGTCCATTTCCAACTGTTTGGCCTCGCAGATGTCTTCGAGGTCGATTTGGCGGTCGATACTCTGGATGATGTATACTTTGAGTCCCGACTTGGAAACCACCGACTTAACCACCATATCTTGGGGACGCTCAATCTCTTTTTCCTGAACGTAACGCTTAATAAGTTCCACAAACTCTTTGCCGAATTTCTGCGCCTTGCCGTATCCTACGCCCACTATTTGGGTGAGTTCTTCTAATGTGATAGGATATTGCACCGCCATATCTTCGAGCGACGAATCTTGGAAGATAACAAACGGGGGTACGCCTTTCTGTTTCGACACCTTTTTGCGGAGGTCTTTCAACAGTTTGAAAAGTTCGGGGTCGGATGCTCCGCCGTTCATGCCGCGGGGTGCGTTGTCGTCGGGATCTTCGTCTTCGTTTTCGTAGTCGTGATTGCGTACGAGTTTTATGTCGAACGGACTCTTTAAGAACTCGTGACCTTTGGCGGTAAGTTTCAGAAGTCCGTAGTTTTCAATATCTTTCTGTAAGAAACCGTACACGAGCGACTGACGGAGCACGGCGTTCCAATAGTTTTCGTCGCCGAGGTCTTCGCCGCAGCCAAAGCACTGCAACTTGTGGTGTTTGTAGGTTTTAACCTGCGAATCGGCAACACCAGCAAGCACTTTTGCCACGTGTTCGGTTTTGAATTTTTCTTTTATTGTGAGTATAACTTTGAGAGCCAAAAGAATCGACTCTTTGCCTTCGAAAGTTTTTTGCGGGTGACGGCAGTTGTCGCAGTTGCCGCAGGGTTCGGGAAGAATTTCGCCAAAATAGTTGAGCAGCATTTTGCTGCGGCACATCGATGTTTCTGCGTATGCCACGGTTTCGGCAAGCAACTGACGTCCAATCTCTTGTTCGCTCAGCGGTTTGCCTTGCATAAATTTTTCAAGTTTTTGAATATCCTTGAACGAGTAGAAGGCTATACACTGACCTTCGCCGCCGTCGCGTCCTGCACGACCTGTCTCTTGATAGTAGCCTTCGAGACTTTTTGGCATATCGTAATGGATAACGAAACGAACATCGGGCTTGTCGATACCCATTCCAAAGGCTATTGTAGCCACAATAACGTCGGCTTCTTCCATAAGGAACTTGTCTTGGTTGGCACTACGTGTGGCAGAGTCCATACCAGCGTGATAAGGTAGGGCTTTGATGTCGTTAACGCACAGTGTTTGAGCAAGTTCTTCTACCTTTTTGCGGCTGAGGCAGTAGATGATACCGCTTTTGCCTTTATTGTTTTTGATAAATTTGATAATCTGACGATCGATGTCGATTTTTGGACGCACTTCGTAGTAGAGGTTGGGGCGGAAAAACGAAGATTTAAACACGTCGGCGTCGATGATTCCGAGGTTTTTTTGAATATCGTGCTGAACCTTAGGTGTGGCTGTGGCAGTGAGCGCGATAATCGGGCTGCGTCCAATCTCTTCGATGATAGGACGTATGCGGCGATATTCAGGACGGAAATCGTGTCCCCATTCTGAAATACAGTGAGCCTCGTCGATGGCGTAGAACGATATTTTAACCCCACGTAGAAATTCGATATTTTCCTCCTTGGTGAGGCTTTCGGGTGCTACGTATAGCAGTTTGGTTTTGCCTTCAAGAATATCGGCCTTAACCTGTGCAATCTGCTGCTTTGAAAGCGAACTATTGAGAAAGTGTGCTATGCTTTCGTTGGTGCTGATGCTACGCATCGAGTCTACCTGATTTTTCATCAAGGCAATCAACGGTGAAATTACTATTGCCGTGCCTTCGAGCATGAGCGAGGGCAGTTGGTAGCATAGCGACTTGCCGCCGCCGGTGGGCATAAGCACGAATGTGTCGTTGCCTGCCAGCACGTTTCTTACCACTGCTTCTTGTTCTCCTTTAAATCGGTCGAAGCCGAAAAATTTGTGCAGATACTCTGCTAAATCATCTGTTCTTTTTGCCATATCGTTTTTCTTTTTTCTCTATTCTTCGTTTATTATTGACGTCGGTAGGCCACTTTTTGCCTGCGTGTGCATAATACAAATTTCAAGAAATTATTCTGATATTTCAAAATTATTTTCAAATATTTTTTAATTTTTTATTGATTATTTTTTAAAGCATTGATAATCAATGTATTGTGCGAGCAAAAAAACTGCAAGTTTTTTTTGTATAGCATTTTTATTGTGATTTTTGCGGCTATTTGGTGCCTAAATTTTGATACCTATTACGGTAGTATCGTCCATTTGAATGTAGTTTTGTTTCCATTCGTTGAAATTGTCGAGCAGAATTTGGCTCTGTGATTCAAATGGCAGGGCACTGTTTTCTGCGAGGGTATCACGGAAACGTTTTGCCATAAACTTGCGTCCGTCGTTGCCGCCAAATTGGTCTTGGTAACCGTCGGAATAGATATAAAATGTGGTTGGTTTGCTTATATCTATGGTGTGGCATGTAAAATTCTTTTCGTTGCCTTTTTGTATTCCTCCAATGGCTTTGAGGTCGCCGTTTACTTTGTTCATCTTGTTGTCTTGTATATATATAAGTGGCGATTTGGCACCGGCAAACTGCATCTGTTGGGTGTTTTTGTCGATGGTGCAAATGGCAGCGTCCATGCCGTCGTTGTTTTGCGAGGTATCTTGTTGGAGGGTGGCTATCACCAATTTGTTGAGTTCGTTTAGTATTATGTCGGGCTGTGTAATTTTTTGGAAATTAACGATTTGGTTGAGCAAAGCATCGCCTAGCATACTCATAAACGCACCCGGTACACCGTGTCCTGTGCAGTCGATTACTGCTATGATAAGTTTTCCATCTTCATCTTCTGGAAGGTCTTTGCGGCGGAACAATGTGGGCGGACGTTCGATTTTTACTTCTGAGAACCAATAAAAATCGCCACTTACAGCCTCTCTCGGGTGGAAATATACAAATCCGTCGGCAAAGTGCTTTTTGATAAAATCAGTTCCTGGCAGCATTGAACTCTGTATGCGTGCAGCGTAGTTGATCGATGATTTGATGTCGTGGTTCTGACGCTCTATCTCTGCTTTCTGATGGTTGATTTCATCGTTTTGAATTTGAAGTTGTTTGTTTATCTGGTTGGTTTTGCGGTTGTTTTTGATAATGTTTACCATAAACACCACGCCCATTATACCTATAATTACAAATATTGTGATAATCAGTTTGTTGCGGTTGATTTTTTCCTCAGCGAGGGCAAGTTCTTTCTCTTTTTCCTTGGTAGAAATGCTCACTTGCAGTTCGGAGAAACTTTCGGCTTTTTTGGCCTCAAACACAGAGTCTTGCACGTGAGTAAACCTCAGTAGAAGGGCATATGCCGAGTCGGTTTTGCCGAGTTTGCTGGTGATGTCGGATAGTAGCAGTAGCGCTTCGGCTTTGGGAGTAAGCCATTCGTTCATTTCAGACATCGACAGCGATGTTTGCGCCATTTGCTGTGCCACGTAGTACTTGCCTTCCATAAAGGTGATTCGTCCCTGGCGGTTGAGCACTGTGGCTATTTCGTGATAGAGGTCGAGTTCTTCAAAAAGGTTGTAGGCTTTCTGATAGTTGGCATATGCGCTTGGATAGTTTTCGGTATGGTAGAGCATTTCGCCCATTGAAAAATAGGTGTTTGCAATGTCTTTTTTGCTACCGGCTATGCGAAAATGCGTGATAGCCTGTTCCAACATTTTTTCTTCTTCTTCATACTCTTCGTTTTGGTCGTAGAGCATTGCCAAAAACTTGTATGTTTCGGCTATTAGTTGGGGGTCTTTGGTTTCGAGACTTATTTTGAGGGCTTCGTCGAAATTGATTTCTGCTTTGTCGTATTGGTACATAGCAAGGTTTACGCTGCCGATGTTGTTTTTGGCACGAGCCTGACCTGCGCGGTCGTTTATCTCCTCAAAAATGCTTTCCGACTGCATATAATACGATAGAGCCACCTCTTCTACATTTTGGATAAAATATGTTCGTCCGATATTGAGCAGAGCGTATGCCATATCGCGCTTGGTGTCGAGTTCACGATACAATGTGTAGGCTGCTAAATAGTTTTCCATAGCCATATAGTAGACCTTTTGATCAAAGTATATGTCGGCTATTTTTTCTTGCCATTTAGCCATTTGGGGATGGTCTTCGGATGCGGAGGCTATTTGGAGCGCTTGTCCTGCGTATTCGAGAGCAAGGTATGGCTGTGATATGCAACTTAGATTGTATAGTTTGGTGAGCAGTTCGCATATTTCTTCGTCGGAGGCATTGTTGGAATATTTGTTTTGGAGTACAATGTCGAGACTGTCGATTTTTTTCTCGGTGGTGTTCTGTGCCTGTAACACCAACGGTAAAAACATGGCTATGATTATTACCGCTGTTTTTAGTAAGTTGGGTAAGTGTTTGTATATTAATTTATTAAATAGTATCATCTCTATTAAAATATAACAATTTTCCTGCATAATCTATGCCTAACATAATAGTTTATGACATTTTTGTGCAAGATTTTTTTGCAGATTACCACAAAATGGCCTATGTTTGTAACATAAAATTTATGATTATGAACTGTTTGGTAATCGACGACGACGAGGCAGTGGGCGTGTATATGCGCAAACTGATTGAGGATACTGGATTCCTCAACCTTCTTGGATATTTTTCAAATCCCAGTGCAGCAGTGGGTTATATAATGTCAAACATCGACAATATCGACCTTGTGTTTGTAGATGTGGAAATGCCCGGGCTTACGGGTATCGACCTAATTTCGTCGCTTGGCTCTATGGCTGAAAAAATCAAGTTTGTGGTGATTTCGAGCAAAGATAAGTATGCCATTGACGCTCTTGAAAACAATGTGGCGGCGTATATTCTCAAACCTGTAAACCCTGTAAACTTTTTGAAAGCCGTGTCGAAGGTGCGTAATCTTGTGGAGAATGCCTCTGTTCCAGAAACTTCGATGGTGTTTTTTATCAGAACTATCGACAACCGTTATGTAAAAATCAACTGGAACGATGTATTTTGGTTGGAAGTTAACCGCAACAACATATCAATCAATACTTTCGATGCATGTTTTGAGATACAGTCCACACTTAAAGATATTTCGGAGAAACTTCCTGCTGGATTGTTTTTTAAGACACACCGAAGTTTTATCGTCAACCTCAATCATGTGAGCGTTATCGAAACCGACTTTTTAACCATGAAAACAAATACAAAAGATGTGCATATACCCCTCTCACGCAACTACCGACCTGATTTTCTCTCAAAAGTGAACGTTCTTAACCGTGGCGAGTAGTTTTTTTAGGTAAAATGCGCTTGGTTATTGGTTTATTTTTTGTATATTTGGAATTGTTATTAATTTTTAAAACTAACCGTTATGAATCAATCGACAAAAAAGACCTTCGTGCTGGATACCAACGTGATACTGCACGATTTCCACAGCATATTCAATTTTGAGGAGAACGACATTATCATTCCCATTGTGGTGTTGGAAGAACTCGACAAGTTTAAAAAAGGCAACGAAACTATCAATTTGCAGGCGCGTGAATTTATGCGCGAACTCGACCGCCTTACAGAAATTGGTGTAGACCTCGAAGAAGGTATTCCGCTTGGCAAAGACCGCGGCACACTTTATATTATTAATGGAAAACCTTTCAACAAAGATATGCAGATGGCGTTTTCGGAGCAAATACCTGACCATAAGATACTTGCTGTGGCTCTGTGGGAAAAAGAGCACTTCCCCGATAAGCACGTTATCCTTGTATCTCAGGATATTAACCTACGTATGAAGGCGCGTGCTCTTAAAATGGAGGCGCAAGATTATAAAACAGGAAAGGTAAGCAACACAGCCCGTCTTTTCGACGGAATGCGCACATTGCCAAATACTTCTGACGATTTTGTAGGACGACTCTACCGAGAAAGCGTTATCACATTAGATAAGAGCGGATTAGAAAACGACTTCTATGCCAACGAGTATTTTATCGTGGGCGACGAAAAGGCCAACGTGCTTTGCTTTTACAATCAGAATCTTGGTGTGATAGAGAAGGTTAAGAAATTCCGTGCATCGGGTATCACACCTCGAAATGCAGAGCAGAGTTTTGCAATGGATGCGCTTATGCGTCCTGATATTCAGTTGATTACTATAACCGGCAAGGCTGGTACGGGTAAAACCCTCATGGCTTTGGCTGCGGCATTGGAGCAGAGCAAGAGTTTTGGTCAGATTTATCTTTCTCGTCCTGTGGTGGCGCTCGGTGGCAAAGATCTCGGCTACCTGCCCGGCAACGAAAAACAGAAAATTTCGCCCTACATGCAGCCGTTGTTTGATAATTTGAATGTTATCAAGCACGCCCTCGGTATCAACAGCAAGGCAAGTCAGAATTTCGACGCTATGATAAAGGAGGAGAAACTATTGATAACTCCGCTCGCATATATCCGTGGACGAAGTCTCGGCAACGCTTTCTTCATCGTAGACGAATCGCAAAACCTTACGCCTCACGAAATCAAGACTATCATCACACGCGCGGGCGAAGGCACCAAGATGGTATTCACCGGCGACGTGGAGCAGATCGATAGTCCTTTCTTAGATATGCGTTCCAATGGTCTTTCGTATCTTGCCGACAAGATGAAGGGTCAAGCGCCCTTTGTACACATCAACCTAACTCACGGCGAACGCAGCCAATTGGCCGACCTTGCAAGCCGTCTGTTGGATTAACCAATTGATTGAAATGGATTTTGTAACTAACGAGAGATTACAATTAGCATTAGATTATATATGTTTCACCGGCCGCAATGTTTTTCTCACGGGCAAGGCGGGCACGGGCAAGACAACTTTTCTCCGTAGGCTGCAATCGTTGTCGCCTAAGAGGATGATTGTTACCTCGCCCACTGGCGTGGCGGCGGTGAATGCTGGTGGTGTTACGCTCCACTCGTTTTTTCAACTTCCATTAGGTCCGCAGACGCCAGACAGCCAAACCGAAAACGACCACAAGTTTTCAAAGATGAAGATCGACATAATTTCATCGTTGGAACTGCTTGTAATCGACGAGATTAGTATGGTGCGAGCCGACCTTTTAGATTCGGTAGACAAAGTGTTGCGGCGTTTTAGGCGTTCGAGCCTCCCATTTGGAGGTGTACAGTTGTTGTTAATAGGTGATATGCAGCAACTTTCGCCTGTTGTTCGTCCTGAGGATGAGGAGATTTTGCGCCCATATTACAATACCTATTATTTTTTCGGTAGCCTTGCTTGGCAAAAGACATCGTATGTGTGCATCGAACTCAATCAGATTTTCCGTCAAACCGACAACGAATATATCAGCATCCTCAACGCTATACGCAGTGGCATTGCCGATCAAAACACTCTGCAACGTCTTAATACTCGATATATTCCTAATTATCAGGCTGATAAAGATGATGATATTGTAACTCTTGTTACCACCAATGCCCAAGCCGAAAAGATTAATTCGCTTCACATGCTCGCGCTCGACACCGAACAACAATCTTTTGATGCCGAGGTTTCGGGTGATTTTCCCGAATCGTCGTTCCCTGTGGAGAAGAAACTCACCCTCAAAGTGGGCAGTGTGGTTATGTTTTTGAAAAATGATGTGGGCGACGAACGCAAGTTTTTCAACGGCAAAATTGGTCGTATCAAGGCGTTTGATTCTGAGGGAGTGGTGGTTAAATGCAACGACAGCGCTGAGGATATTCATGTAAAGCCCATGCGTTGGGAAAACAACAAATACTCTCTCGACCCAGTTTCAAAGGAGATAAAAGAAGAGACTGTGGGCATGTTTATTCAGATTCCATTGAAAACTGCTTGGGCTGTAACCATTCATAAAAGTCAGGGATTAACCTTCGACCGATTGATGCTTAATGCCCGCAAGAGTTTTGCCCACGGACAGGTTTATGTGGCTCTCAGCCGCTGCCGTACCTTGGAAGGACTTATACTATTGCAACCGTTGCAAGCCGCCGACGTTATCAGCGACCCCACCATCAGAACCTTTGCGCACGAAGTAGAAAACAACATACCTACCGATGCACAACTCGCCTGCGACCGCAAGAGTTATTTCTTCAACCTTGTGGCAGAGTTGTTTGATTTTGCAAAGATTCACGCCGCTGTGCAAGGTCTGCAACGCGCTGTGGCTGAGGCTGGTAGTTCGTTTATTGGCGACAAGACTATTTTAGACGGTGTAGATTCTAAGATATTTGCCCAAATGATGGCGGTGGCAGATAAATTTAATGCGGTGATAAAATCTAAATATGGCGAAATTGATGACCCAGAATCACAAGAGCCTCTTTTAGAGCGTATTACAAAAGGTTGCGGTTATTATCAAGAAAAAATGGACGAGTTTTTGAAACCTCTTGCCACTGATTTTGCCTTCAACTGCGACGACAAAGCCAAATCAAAACGTATTGAGGAGGCTTCCGACAATTATAAGAAACTGTTTTATATTAAGTATGGATGTGTTTCAAAATGCAAAGAGGATTTCTCTATTAAACTCTACCTCGAAACCAAGGCAAAACTTGCGATAGATTCCACCTCGTCAAAACATCCGTTGCTTGGTAAAACTCAGACAGTTAAAACAGGCAGCAAGAATCCAGCCCTCTATAAAGCACTTACCGATTGGCGTACACAAATGGCCACCGAAACCGGCTTGGAACCCGGAGATATTGTTTCGTACCGCACTTTGCTTGCTATTTCCGACGCTGTTCCCGCTGAATATAAGGAACTTATCAAAATCAAAGGTATGGGCGGAAGCAAGGGCAAGGCCTATGGAAAACAGATTTTTGAAGTGGTGTACAAGTTCCGCGCAGAAAACGGATTTGATGTGGACGAAGATTTGTTTAAACAATCACTTTTCGATGCTCTGTCGTCGGAAGAGAAGACCTTCGCGCTTTTCAACAGCGGAAAAACTCCCGAACAGATAGCCTCTGAACGCGGATTGGCAAAGTCAACTGTGTATGGTCATTTGGCTAAGTATGTGGAAGACGGGCAGATAGACCCTGCCACCATAATCGGCAAAGAAAAGTATAGCGACATTTGTATGTTCATAGCCGACAATCCCAAACTCAGAGGTTTGTCGGAACTTCGTGCAGGTCTCGCCGACAAATACTCTTACGACGAAATCCGTATTTCCTTGGCGGGATTAAAAAACGAAAACTAAATATCTGACAATATGGTTATAGGATTTTTTGAAAATAAATATCTTAAAGACGGAATTGCCGATTTTGAGATGATTAAGGCAGTGATGTCGCGAAACAAGGATATCAATCTTTGGATTTTGCCCGAAGCGTTTGATACCGGCTGCGATGTAACACCCGAAACCGAATTCAAAGGTGATAAAATTATAGAACTTTTTACTGAATGGGCGGTAAAATTCAAGACTGCTGTTTGCGGAAGTTTTTACATCAAAGACAACGGCAAAATTTTCAACCGTTTCTGTGCTGCTCTTCCCGATGGAACAAAGGTTTTTTATGATAAACGCCACTTGTTTGGTAAATTTGAGAAAAAACATGTTACACCGGGTGATAAAGTGATAACATTCAGTTATTTAGGTTTCAAAATCCGTCCTATAATCTGTTACGATTTGCGTTTCCCTGTATGGTGCAGAAATACAGATAATTACGATGTTCTTTTGTGCGTTTCGCAATGGCCTGTGCAGCGTCTTGCCGACCGTGCGGCACTATGCAAGGCACGAGCAATAGAAAATCAATGCTACGTGGTAAATGTTAACGCTCAGGGATTCAGCAAGATAGAATCACCCGACTGCAACGTTGAAATAAAACAGATTCGCGGTTCTAAATCGTGGGTAAAAGTGGCGATAGATAAAGAACCGCTTGATAAATTTAAAACCGAGCGCCGTTATCTTGCCGATAGAGATGATTTTGTTTTATCATAAAAAATAGATAAGTGTAATCTTAAGTGTTGAAAATAATATGAGTCATAAAATTACTTTCATATTGATTTTTATAATATTGACAATAACTGCCACAGCGCAGGAGTCGGATCAACGTTTGATAGATGCCACTAAAAGAGGCAACTATTCTTTGTTAAACGAATTATTGGCTACAGGAATTAATCCCGATACGTATGATTCGGAAGGCTTTACTGCACTTATGTATGCCTCCGATCTTGGCAACGACTCTATTTGTCGACTTTTGCTTGACTTTGGCGCAAATCCAAACCTCGATGCGCGTTACAACAATGCAGTTCCAGCCATTACCAATTGTGTTATCAAAAACGATCCACGCTTGTTGGATTTGATGCTGCAATACCATGCTAATCCCAATCTTGTAGATTCTGTAAATCATTATTCACTATTGCATTACGCTGTTACCTATGGCTATATCGAATGTGCCGATGTGTTGCTTTTTCATGGTGCAAATCCTAATCTAACTTCCAATATTAGCGACAATACCTATTTGGGTGTTTATCCTCGCAATCCTTTGCAAATGGCTGTATCTTTTGGCGATACTCTTATGGCTCAGTTGCTTATCGATAAGGGAGCAAATGTTAATGCTAAGCCCGACGATATCACGCCTCTTGCTCTGGCTATTTCTAAAAACGACTATAAAACAGCCGATTTTCTTCTTCGATATGGAGCAGATGCTAATCTACCGTCACAAAAAGGTGCACCTTTAGTATATTCAGTTATTTATTCCGACAATAAAATGTCGCAACTGCTTATCAATCATGGTGCAAAAATCGACGCCACAGATTCTCACGGTAATAATCTTGCCACTTTGGCTATGCAGTATGGCAAAAACGATAGTAGAAAGTTTTTTGAATCCCAAGGTGTGAAAAATTCAAAACTCTTTATTCCATCGGCTGTTACATTTTCGTTTGCGCAAGAGTTTTGTCGCCATGAGTATCGTATGAGTTTCCGTTTAGGTTTTCATGAATCGCATTTAAATACAATGGTTTACGCTGGTATTTCGTTTCGCCCGTCGTACAAACCTGCCTTTGTTAAGCGCGGTGAAAAATCGTATTGGCAATTGCGCGAAAAGCGTACTATGCTTCAATTAGGTTTGGAAAAACGTATATCGTTTGTTAAGCAACATCGACCCGATTTTGGAGCCTATGTAGGCTATCAGTTTGCCTATTGCAGTGGACGCTACGATGGGGCTATCAATAAGAAACCCGAATCTTGTACTATGCACAGTCCGTCGATAGGTATTTATCAGAGGTTTTCTGGAATAGGTTTCAGCAGTGGTTATCGTTACTATGGCTATCCAGATGCCATTTCTGCTCCTATTCATACAGTTGAAATAAATATGACTGTTTATTTTAATTTTTTTCGCCAAAAGAATTAAGTCTTTTTTGGGGGATGAGGGAGTGTGTATTGTCTTTGAAGTATAATTGGTAATAACACTCTAAATCTTTAAATATGACTTTTTTTCGCTTTTTATTGCTACCACTGTGTATGCTGATTTCAATTCAACTATGGTCACAACAAGCCAATAATCTTATTTTTTATGCTTGTTCCAAAGGTGATTATGATGTTGTGAAATTGTGTTTGCAAAAAAAAATTGATCCAAATCAAGCCGATAAGAATGGTGTTACGCCGCTGATGTATGCCTCTGAGTGTGGCAACGATTCTGTTTGCGAGCTTCTTCTTAGTTTCGGTGCCAATCCCAATGCCATGGCTCATGTCAACGGTGCTGTGCCTCCTATCACCAATACCGTTATACAGAACAATCCCCGGATGCTCGACCTTATGCTGCAATTTGGCGGCAACCCTAATCTTATGGACAATGCCGATTTCCTTACGCCTCTTCACTATGCGGTGCGCGAAGGCTATTTGGAGTGTGCTGATGTTCTTTTGTTTCATGGTGCGCATCCAAACAAGGTGTGTAGAAACAAAAATCCTCTTCAAATAGTTGCTTATTACGGAGATACCATTATGGCTGAGTTGCTTTTACACTATGGTGGCAATATCAACCAAAAACCTTCCGACATATCGCCACTTTGTGTTGCGATTCAACGGAATGATCCTCTTACAGCCGCTTGGTTGATTCGTCACGGCGCAGATGTTAATGATGAGTGCCGTCTTGGACCTCCCATAGTTTATAGTGCTATATATGCCGATGAAAAAATGTCGAAATTGCTTTGTGACAATGGTGCTGATATTAATGCGTTGAGTTTCAATGGTTATAACTCCGCCTCTCTCAGCCTTATGTCGGGTAATCATTCTAATCAGCATTTCTTTGAAAACCATGGTGGCGGCAAGTCAAAAAAACTGATACTAGGATCTATTTCAGCAGCCTATCTACATGAGTTCTGTAAGCATGATTATCGTATGGGTTTTCGAGTTTGTATTCATGAGTCGCATTTCAATATTGGAGTTTCCGCAGCATATATTTACCGCCCCCGTACTAGATCCTCTTTAGTAGAAGGCGAAAATAATTCCCTCGCTACATCGCAAATAAATTTAAAATTAGCGCAGGTAGGTATCGAAAAGCGTTTTTCATTCCGTCATCAGCAGCTGCCAGATATTGGAGGATATGTGGGCTGCTTTGGTTCGTACTGTATGTCAAAAAGTGAAGATTTAACCCCGAATATTGAAGACAACAAGGTAATGTTTACTTCTACCATCGGTTTTTATCAACGTTTTTCATCTGTTGGCATCTCCGCTGGTTACAAGTACTATAACAACGATCTTCTTTTTAATTTGCCAAAACATCTTGCCGAAATAGACTTTTCTGTTTATTTTAATACCAATAGAAAGGTATTAGGAAAGTTTAAAATGTATTAGATTGTCTCCTTATGTTTTTTTTCATTTATTTAATTAAACTTTTTTTGCTTTGATATGTCAAACCAATACTTGATTTCAGATTAATATCATAAATGCAAATAATTAAATAGAATGAAACGATTTATTTCGCTGATGATTGCATTTGTCTCGATGACGGTCACAGCATTTTCGCAAGAGCGAGAAATTAGTGGTACTTTGATTGATGGCGACACCAAGGAACCAGCCTTCAATGCCACTGTTCGGTTGCTTAGAACCGATAGTTCAATGATTACGGGAACCATCAGCAACGATGCTGGAGTATTTAAATTGGAAGCTCCTTCGGATGGTGATTTTGTTATTAAAGTCTCCAGCGTTGGTTTTGACCCTGTGGTTAAGAAAGTTAGCATCCATAATGGCAAGAATGTCAACCTTGGCAAACTTACACTGCATCCTTCTTCAGTTTTGCTCGATCAGGCTACTGTTTCGGCTTATGCTGCCAAGGTTACTGTAAAAAAAGACACATTTATCTACAATGTGGATGCTTATCGTACTCCAGAAGGCTCTGCTATTGAAGAACTTGTAAAAAAACTTCCTGGTGCCGAGGTTGATGATGAAGGTAAAATCACTATCAACGGCAAGCAAGTAACAAAAATACTTGTTGATGGCAAGGAATTTATGACCGGCGACACCAAAACCGCTATGAAAAACCTTCCAACCTCAATTGTAAACCGCGTTAAGGCGTACGACCAGCAGAGCGACATGGCCCGTATCACTGGTATTGAAGACGGCAACGAAGAAACTGTGCTTGATTTTGGTATCAAACCAGGTATGAACAAGGGTATGTTTGCCAACCTTGACCTTGGCTTGGGAACCGAAAACCGCTATTCGTGGCGTGGTATGGGTGCCTATTTCGCCAATAGAAGCCGCATTATGTTGATGACCAATGCCAACAATGTCAGCGACCGAGGTTTTGGCGGTGGTGGCGGCGGACGTTTCCGCATGGGCAACAATGGATTGAATGCCACTAAGATGATTGGTCTTAACTACAACTTTGAAGAGAAAAACAAGCTTAGAATAGATGGTAGCGTTCGTTGGAATCACAGCGATGGCGATATCCTGAGCCAACAATCGGTAGAAAGATTTATTGTAAAAAAAGGTGCTTTTTCTAACTCCAACACCCAACAATATTCGCGTGGCGACAGTTGGAACTTCCAAGGTCGTTTAGAATGGCAACCCGACGAAATGACTAATATTATGTTCCGTCCCTCAGCTTCGATTTCCGATAACGATGGCCGGTCGAGAGGCCTTTCGGCAATGTACGACGTTGACCCTTTCCTCTATGTGTTTGATCCTTTGGCTGCTGCCGATCTATCTCAATTGGTGTCTGATACATTGGTTGTTAACTATCAAGTTGATGGCAACCTCAATTACAGCAACAACACCAGGTACAACGGCACTTTGCAGCTAAACCGCAAACTCAACGACGAGGGTAGAAACATAACCCTCAGCAGTAGCGGAGGATACACCGACACCGAAAACAAGACCATTACCACCAGCGACATTATTTATTATCAAATAAAATTGGCTTCGGGCGAAGATTCCACCTTTTTTACCAACAAATATAATCTTACCCCGAGCAACAACTGGAACGCTTCGGTACAACTTTCGTATAGCGAACCCATTGCTAAACGCACATATCTGCAATTTAGCTACCAATACCGCTATCAATACAACGAAAGCAACCGTTCTACATACGATTACAGCAAGAGTAAGTTTGATGCTAATCCGTTTGTTGGCGTAGATAATCAATACCGCGAATGGGACAATTATCTTTCGCGTATCAACAACCCCCTCAGCGATGATTATCTCAACCAATCGCAGAGCCGCTATTCTGAATACAAAAACTACATTCACGATATTAACCTCGGTTTCCGTATGGTTCGCGACAATTATCAGTTGAATGTGGGCGGCATGATGCAGCCTCAGAAAACCAAGTTTGTACAAAACTTCCAAGGCAAATATGTTGACACCACACGTACAGTGTTTAACATAACTCCTACATTTGAATACCGCTACAACCCCAACGACCTCACACGTTTGGAAATTACATACCGTGGCAACACTACGCAGCCCTCGATGAGCGACCTCCTCGACATCACCGACGACAGCAGACCAATGAGCGTAACCCAAGGTAACCCCGGTTTGAAACCTTCGTTTACCAACAACCTCCGCCTCAACTACAACACATATATCCGCGAACACATGCGCACCATTATGACTTTCGTTAATATGAACACCACTAAGAATTCGATTGCTAACAAGATAACATACGACGAAAGAACAGGTAAGCAGATTTCGCGTCCAGAAAACGTTAACGGCAACTGGGGTATCAACTCAGGCTTTATGTTCAACACCGCCCTCGATTCGGCTGGTATTTGGAACATCAACACCTTTACTATGTACAATTTCAACAATTATGTGGGCTACGTTGATGTTAACCGCGAGGCCAAAAAATCTAACACGCAGTCAAACACCTTTATGGAACGTTTGCAGGCAAGTTGGCGCAAAGGATGGTTTGAGTTAGCCGCCGACGGTAGTATCAACTACACACGTTCGCGCAACGAGCTTCAGCCCCAGAGCAACCTTGATACCAAACAGTTTGCATACGGTGGTTCTCTCAGCATTTATGCTCCGTGGGGTACAAGTTTAACTACCGACTTGCACAATCAGAGCCGTCGTGGATACAACGACAACTCTATGAATACCGACGAACTTGTGTGGAACGCACAAATTTCGCATGGTTTCCTCAAGGGCAAATCGCTTACTGTTACTGTTCAGTTTTACGACATTTTGAAGCAGTTAAGCACCTACAGCCGCAGTGTTACCGCAATGCAGCGTAGCGATACTCAGTACAACACTATCAACTCATATATTATGCTCCATATCATCTATCGTCTCAACTTGTTTGGCGGCAAAGATGCTCGCAATCAGAATGGACCTGGTGGTTTCGGACCTGGTGGTTTCGGACCTGGTCGTCCCGGTGGATTCGGTGGTCCTGGCCGTCCTGGTGGTTTTGGAGGTCCTGGTGGTGGATTCGGCGGTCGTCCGTAAATAATACTTTTTTCAAATAATAAATAGCACTTTATAATAGGCGGGTATTTTGAAGATGTCTTCAAAATACCCGTTTTTTTTGCAATTTGATTTGGCAGTATAGTTAAATCTCTATTATTCCCATCTTTTTCATTAAGTAGCTTGCGTTGAGATTTTTGGAGATGCCGTCTTTGAGGGTGTAGTCGAATATGAGGCGGTCGGAATCGAATGTGATTTCAAAACACTTGGTGGCGATGTTCTGAGGATATTCTTCGCGGAGGTTGCCTATGTTGATGTCGTGTGTGGCGAATATACCGTAACACTTGTATTTGAGCAACTTGCGTAAGAATTTTTCGCTACCGTCGTGCTTGTCTTTGCTGTTGGTGCCACGGAGCATTTCGTCAACTATTACAAACAGCGTGGCGCCGCTTTCGAGTTTTGTGATGATTTTTTGCAACCGTTTTAGTTCTGCAAAAAAGTACGATTCGCTCTCTTGCACGCTGTCGCTTGTGCGTATGCTCGTGAGAATTTCTACTGGCGAAAACTCAAAACTTTCGGCACATACAACTGCACCTAATTGACTGAGTATAAGGTTTGTGCCAATTGTTCGCAGATATGTGCTTTTGCCCGCCATATTTGCGCCGGTGAGTATGATGAGGTATTTTTGATCAGAAAAATTGATGTTGTTTCTTACACATTTTTCATCTTGTATTAATGGGTGACCGGCATTTTTGGCGTTGAGAATAAACTCTTTTTCAGAGGGTTTGGGAAAACACCAATTAGGATTGTTGAATTTTAGGTTGGCAAGGCTGAACAGGAAGTCGTATTCGGCAATTATATCAAACCATTGTTTTATTTCGTTGCAGTATTTGCGCTCCCAATTCTCAAACTTAGTGTTAATTATAATGTCGTAACTAAATAGACCTTGACCAAAAAGTGCCATTATAAGATTGTGGCGTTGTTCGTAGCGCAGGGCAATGGTAGCAAGTTCGCCCAATGCCTTAGAGATGGTTTTTGATTTGATTTCGTCTGAAAATTTTTGGGGAACGTTGTTGATATTTTCTATAATTCTAAACAGTGAATAATATTTTTTAAAAGCCTTTTCGGTTTTTTCTATTTTATCACTTAACACTTTGGTTTTCTTGCTGTTAAAGCTAAAAATAGAGAGTTGCACAATAAACAAAAACGATGGAATATACATACTCACAATATCGTAAGATGCAAGAAGTAATGAAGACAATGTGCCTATAATCAATATTATAGCAATAATCTTCCACAACGGTGAATTGGTAAAGAAATAATCTGCTTTTGATATATCTTCGATATTTTGGTTGTTGATGTCGTCTTTAAAAAGTTTTCCCTCGGCTATAAAGTTTTGACGAGCATCCACTTCGTTTTCAAATAGTAGTGTATTTTGTTGTGTTTCAAGTATTTTATTGATATCTTTTGATTGGTTGATAAAGCCATTTGCCAAAAGCAGTTTGCCTCCATGGGTAATAGTGCGGTTAACTTTTTGGAAGATAGACTTTTTACCAAAAATATCTAAATCGTATGTATAAGGGTGTGATGGGTCGATAAATTCATCACCGCCGTCAAAGTCGGAGTTGTCGTTGTCTAAGGCTTTTAGTTCGCTTGCGTTTATATCACGAAGGTTTTTGTTGATGCTCTTTTGGTATTGATATTCAGCGTTTTTCTTTACAAAAAATAGGAAGATAATAATTGTTGCAATTATCACCAATGTCATTATTGGCATAGAATAATTAGCAGAAATAATTGCTAAAGCCGTTCCTCCAACAAATGATAATCCTCTGAGTATATTTGTGTTACGCTCTTTTTTGCGGTACGTTTCGTATTTTTCGGAATATAAATTCAGCCTTTGGCTGTAAAAATCTTTAAGTTCGGTGTGGTTCATTTTGTTTTTTGGTGCAAAGATAACATAATGGAATCTTTTTTTAGCATATTTAGTTTTAATTGTTTATTTTTGCATACAGGAAACTTTGTAAATTAATTTTTGTGATATGTCGTTGATTTCTAAAATAAATGCGATGAGTTTGAAGGCAAAGATTTTTTCAGTATTGGGAATTTTGCTTATGGTGGTTTTGCTTACTAATTGCAAACTAATAGGTTATGGCATTACACAAGGCCTTGGGCAACTTAGAATGGTGAGGAATGCCGTGCCTATCGACACTTTGCTCAACGACCCTTCGTATCCCGATTCGCTTAAACAAAAACTACTTTATATCAAAGAGATACGCCAGTTTGCAATCGACAGCATCCATCTCAAAGATTCTGAAAACTACAATGCCGTTTACGACCTCAAAGGTCAGCCCACAGCATACGTGGTACAGGCTTGCGAAAAGTATGCTATGAAAAAGTACCTTTGGAAATTTCCAGTGGTGGGCAAACTGCCTTACAAGGGCTTTTTTGACCTCAAAGACGCTGAAAAAGAGGCAAAACGTCTTCAACAAGAGGGTTACGACACACGCATTGTAAATCCGGGCGGATGGAGCACCATGGGATGGTTTAAAGACCCGATACTGTCGAGTATGCTCCGTCGCAACGAGGCTTACCTTGCCGAACTAATCATTCACGAACTCACTCACAGCACAGTGTTTGTAAAAGACAACAGCGAACTTAACGAAAACATTGCCGACTATGTGGGCGAAAATGGTGCAAAACTTTATCTTGCAAGCAAATACGGTGATTCTTCGGCGGCGTTGCTGCGCTACACACACCTTATTGACGACAACGAAAAACTTGCAATGCATTATCTTCACGGTGCAAAGAAATTGGATTCCATTTATAATTCAATTGAATTTCAGCAACTTGACACCGCCGCCAAAAATTCTTTAAAGTGCGAAGCCATACGCAATGTATTCGAATCGTTGGACACTTTGCATTTTGCAGTTTTGGATGCGGCAATGATTAAAGCCAATTCAAACAGCAAAGTCAACAACACTTTTTTCACGGGTTATATGACCTATTACAACAAGAAAGAGATCTTACGCCAAGAGTGTCGCGATAAATTTGACGGTGTTTTTATGCGGCATCTCGATTATATTAAGCAAGAATATGGCAAATAGCGTTGCTTAATAATAAATTAACATATAGTTTTGATGCTATTGTATATTTTTTGCGTATATTTGATTGTTTTTTAAAAATTATTATGATATGACAGCTAAGGGTAAAATGAATTTGTTGCTGATAGTGTTTGGCGTTGTAGCTATTTTTGTAGTAACCCTCACTCTCGGCTTTATTATGAAAAATATGCTCGGCAATAGTATAGAGCAGAATGTGCGCTCTGATTTGAAGGGCTTTACAGAAAAACAAAATGCCTACAACTACGCATTTTCCAAGATCAACGAACAACTGTTGAATACTGTTGAAATTCATTTCAAGGTTAGGGGCGGACTTACCGTTACTGATCAAATCCAGCCTTTGGGCAATATTCAAACCAAAGTTTGGAAATTTGGCAACAACGTGGTGAATCAAAACAACGAGCTTTTGGTTACCCTTGCCGCCGCCGCCGCTCCAAACCATTTTTCTATCTACCAGAAAACTTCGAGTGGATATGTTATTATTGCCACCACTATTAAAAAGAACGGGAAATATATTGTGGGTTCGGTACTTAGCGACCCCAACGTAATAAAAATTGTTGAAAACAACGGCGTATTTTACGACCTCACCCAAATTGAGGGCGTGGATTACGTGGGCGCTTTTAAGCCGCTTATGATAAACGGTCGTATGGAAGGAGTAATGTTTTCTGGTCAGGATCAAAGCACTATTGCACAAGACGAAAACGCTTTTTCTTCGGCTACTTTCTTGTCAAACGGTTTTTCGTTGTGGACCAAAGATCCTAATTATGTCTATGTTGTTCCCGACGACAAACGCAAGGAATGGTCTAAAATGCCCGACGACGTATATGCCGAAATGACTAAGCATAAGGATGGCAATCTGTACAAGATTAACTTTAATTATCTTGATACCGATTACGAGATGATTTATCTTTACAATGCACCTATTTATTCTTATTTGCAGTTTATCTATCCTGTATCTGATAAATTTCAGTCGGCACCCTCTATTATTATTCCTATGGTGTGTGCCGTTATTGTGATTATTGTACTGCTAATGATAGCCACCAACCGCCTTTTGAACCATATTATTAACGATGTTGGCGGTGAACCTAAATTTGTTAAGGTGATTGTAGACCGTATTGCAAGTGGCGATATGACAGATTCCGATTCACAGAGCGCAAATAAATCGCGTGGTATCCTCAAGTCGGTGTATGTGATGGCCGACAACCTTAAGGGTATTTTGCTCAATATTTACGATGGCGCCAACAATTTGCAAACATCAAGTTCGGAAATCAACCGCACCACTCAGACTCTTTCGCAAAACGCTAATCAGCAGGCTGCTAACGCCGACAGTATTGTACAGTCTATGTCCGATATTTCTGCCGAGATAGGCCGAAACGTAGAACTTACATTGAAGGCTGGAAAAATCACTCGCAAGGTGATGTCCGATATCAATACCATCAAAAAGGCTCAGGATGAGAGTTTTAACGCTGTTAAAGACATTTCTGAAAAGATTGACATTATCAACGATATTGCTTTCCAGACCAATATTCTGGCTCTCAACGCTGCCGTGGAGGCTGCACGAGCTGGCGAACACGGCAAAGGTTTCGCAGTGGTGGCTTCCGAAATACGTAAACTCGCCGAAAAGAGTAAAAAATCTGCCAACGACATCATCACTGGTGCGCAAACCAGCGTTAAGGCAACAGCTAAATCTACCAATCTTATCAACAATATCCTGCCAGATATCAATGAGTGCGCATCTCTGATTGAGAAGGTAGAAGTATCTGCCGAGGATCAAAAATCTGCTATGGGTTCGATAGATTTTTCAATAAAGGAACTCAACCAGTCGATTCAGGGCAACGCCGCAGCCAGCGAAGAACTTGCAGTCAGCGCTGAGGAACTCAACGGTCAGGCCGAATTGTTCCGTCAGAACGCCAACGTGTTTAAATTTTAAGTTCAAAGCCTATCTCATCGATAGCCTTGCGTAGAGCCTCTTCGGTGGCACTACCTGTTATTACAGCCCTTTTGGTGGCAAGGTCTACAGATGCGCTTGTTACGCCTTCTACACTTTGCAATGCTTTTTCGGCCGACATTCTGCAATGGTTGCAGGTCATTCCTTCGATTGTGTAAGTTTTTGACTCCATAATTTCTGTGGTGTTATGAGAATGATTGTGTTGATGTTCGTGTTCGTGACAATGACAGTGCTCTTTTCCGCGCAAACGGTTGATAACAAGTGCGTTTATTAATAATGCGATAAGTATTGCTGTAGAGGTCCAGGCTATCCATGAACTGCCTTCTTCGCTGTGTGTGCTGCTTACGAGGTTGGCGGTAAAGTCAATTATGCCGTTGAACTGCATAAAATCTATAGCCATACCAAAGAGTATCGAACCTAGAATTATGGATGCCAGGTAGATAACGAGGGTCTTTGTGCCCATAACTTTTTTAACAACCAACATCGAAGCCATATTGCAAGCGGGACCTGCCATTAAGAGCACAAGTCCTGCTCCGGGCGTAAGTCCTTTCATTATCAATGCAACCGCAATGGGAATGCTGCCTGTGGCGCATACATACATTGGAACGGCTATTGCTAAAACCAGCAGCATTGATAACAGAGTGTTGCCTTCAAACACCTTGAATGCTTCTGCCGGTACAAATACTGTTATCATACCTGCTACTATCAAACCTATAATCAGCCATTTGCCAATATCTTCCATCATTTCTACGTATCCGTATTGAAGGGCGGATTTGATTTTTTGACCGAATGTGGCTTTGTGATTATCTGTATGGTGTTCTTCGTGATGACAACAGCACTCTTCATGCTCATGCTCATGTTCATGCTCATGCTCATGCTCATGTTCATGCTCATGATTGTCAGCTATTTTGCCTTCGCTATCTTTGTCGAGTTTGTTTACTAATGTGCCGCCAAACAGAGCGGTTATCAAAGCGGCAATGGGACGGATAATAGCGTAAGCTACGCCCATAAGGCTCGACGTGGCAATAATTGAATCAACACCAGTTTGCGGAGTAGCTATCAAAAACGAAGTGGCTGCACCTTTTGATGCGCCTTCTTTGCGGAGCGACATTGCCGTTGGTATCACTCCGCACGAACAAAGCGGCAGAGGAATGCCAAACAATGTTGCGTAAAGTACCGAACGAAAGTTGGGTTTTGCAAGGTACTTAGAATAATACTGTTGCGGAATAAATGCGTGCATCAAACCTGCCAATAGGAATCCCAACAGCAGATATGGCGACATTTCGTTGATAATGTGGATGATTTCGTGCATAATAATTATGTTTTATTGTTTATTATGCCGCAAATATATGGTGACGTTTTTGCAACTGAAATGCAAAAGTGACGTATTGGCACAAAAAAAATCCGATAGGGGAATATCGGATTTAATCGGTTAATAATTTTGACTAAGGCTGCGTAAAAAACTAAAACAATAAAAATATGAATATGAGTGTGTTTAAAATGATGTTCTTTGAGCTAAAGTTCCTTTTTTCTTAAATTATCTTATGTTTTTTCTCTTTACTTGATGTGTTTTTTATATCGCTGTTTATTTATCGTTTAAGTATCGAAGTATTTCTCTTTCTTTTTACATCACAAATTTATGCTGTTTCCCCAAAAAATGTGTTCATTCATTTTGTTCATTTTGTGAACAAATGTTAATTATTTGGCTAACTCTTTGGTACTGAGCAATCCACAAGCTGCAAAAATATCTTCGCCTCGTGATGCTCTAATGGTGGTGGTGATGTTTTTATCGTTGAGTATCTCTTGAAATTCTTTGATACGGATTTCGGGTGATGGCTCAAAACTGCTTCCTGGGTGAGCGTGGTAGCGTATTAGGTTTACACGTGCTGGTATGCGGTCGAGTATTTTCACCAACTGACGTGCGTGCGCTGGTGTGTCGTTTACACCTTTTATCATAATGTACTCTGCTGAAAATCTGCGCTGGTGACGAAAATCGTATTTTTTGATTATGTCTAACACTTTAGCCAATGGGTTTGCTTTTTCGATGGGCATTATTTCGGCTCGTTGGTCGGCAAACGGATTGTGCAGGCTTACTGCAAGGTGCACTTCGGTTTTTTCGATAAATTCTGGTAAATGCTTAACAATACCCACAGTGGAAACAGTTATTCGCCTCGGACTCATTGCAAATCCGTATTCCGAAGTAAGTATCTCCAATGCGCTGAGCACGTTGTCGAGGTTGTCGAGCGGTTCGCCCATGCCCATGAACACTAAGTTGGTGAGTTGGTTGTATTCGGGAAGGCTTACTATCTGGTTAATAATTTCTTGCGGGGTGAGATTCCCTCCAAATCCTTGAAGTCCTGTGTTGCAGAATTCGCATCCCATTTTGCATCCTGCCTGCACCGATACGCATAGTGTGGCACGGTCGCGATCGGGTATGTATGCTGCTTCGATAAATCTTCCGTTACAAACTCGGTAGAGGTATTTTTTTGTGCCATCGGTTGAAACTGTCTCTTTTTCAGGGGGGTACTTTCCAACACAATATTCTGTCGACAATTGTTCGCGTACCTTTTTTGAAAGGTTGGTCATCTGGTCGATGTTGGAGACGTTTTTTTTGTAGAGCCAGTCTACTATCTGTTTTGCAACAAATTTGGGAACACCAATTTGAGCGGTGATTTCTGTAATTTTGTTCAGGGTGAGGCCTAAAAGCGGTTTTTTATCGTCCATTTTTGCTGTTGCGTTTGTAATAATCTATGAAGTTTTCCTTTTTATAGGCTTCTTCGGCGTAAAATTGTAATATTATTTTATATGTTTTAGAATTAAAGTAGTTGTTGATACGGGCAATGAACTGGCGTTCTTTGTTGAAAAAGAATATCGAGGGGAATGTGAAATTGTTGTTCATTAATACTCCCGTAAGTTGGTGAGGCATTCCAGTGCCTGAGCCCACAAATGTTTGTCCAAGAATATTTATCGTATCTTGCGACGCTGCATAAAATTTTACAGGATAGTAATTTTTGTTGATGTAGTTGCACACGTCGCTGTTTTTCATCACAGTGTTGATGATATTACCTGATATTGAGTAATTTACGCCTTGTGGATAGAAGTCTAACCATAGGTTTAGAAGTATTGGTTTGGGATTTGTTTCTGCTTTTTTGAAAGCATCTTCAATGTTCATCCACTCTATTATTCCCGAAGTGTCGGGTTTGTCAGCTTCATCGGTTTTGTTGAGTTCTTCTGTGTATATATTTGGATATGATAACATAAAGTCTTTTCTGAAACTTTCAGGGTCGGAGTTTCTGCTCACGTTTTCGGCAAAATATACTAAAATGGGTTCAATGGCTTTGGGTTCCATATATCCGGGAATTGGCATAGTGTTGGTGTCGCGGTCGATGTATACTATAGTAGGATAGGAGAGGCGCCCTTCCAACAGTTTGATAGCCAGTTCGTTTACTTTGCCGTTGCTTTTGTATTCCTTGTTTTTGAAATATATGGTGTCGGAAGTTTCGGCATCGAATCTAATTGGGTAGAAATTTTTGTTAATGTATCGCGCAATGCTTTGGTTGTTGAATGTTACTGCGCTCATACGCTTACACCATCCGCACCAATCGGTGTACACGTCGATTAGAAATGGTCGATGGTCGGCACTGTCGAGTTTTTCAGCTTCGGCAAAAGTAAGCCATTTTACGGCATCTTGCTGAGCCATAACGCTTTGTGTGCAAATCATAACTGCAGCAGCCAATATTGCTTTAATTTTCATATTCATATATATATAATAAGGTGTGGTTTTGCCAAAAAAAACGCCGTTTTTGGCGGCGTTATTGTAAGTGTTTTTTTATTTTAAAACCTTTTAACGTACTGTCATCACAATTCTGAATCCAGTAAAGGCGTTAGGAAGTTTGTCTATTCCGGGTTCGTCGTCGGCGGCAATCTGCATATAGTATCCGTAGCTGTGCCACGAACCGCCTTTAACTTTGCCTTCCGAGGTCATTTCGGCAGCGTTGCCAGCCATTTGAAAAATACCGTACTTGTTTGGAGCGAACGTTTTTACCGGAACTAATGCAGTTTGATAAAGCACGTTGTTGTCGAGGATCTCAATGATGCCGTCTTTGTTGAGACGTATGTTCTCTTCGCCAGCTATGCGGAAGTTGGAGTTCCATTCACCCTTTTTGTTGCGCAAGAATTTGCCTTCCCAAGGGTAGATAGCGTTTTCAACACCACCGGCAGCAGCTACAATCCACTCGTTTTCGGCAGGCAGACGGAATTCTGCGTTGTTGTATTTTGCTGCGCCGTATGCTGCGTATAGTTTTGTGAGCCATAGGCAGAAAGTTTCTGCGGCTTCTTTTGATATGTTTACCACTGGATACTCGTTCCATTTGGCATCAGTGTGGTATGTCTTGGCGGTAGACTCAAATGCCTCGCTAATGCGCATCCAGCCTTCACCGTCAATTTTGCATGTGTTGTAAATGTCGTCTAATCCGTTGTCTTTAAGGTCTTTGAGAAACGCGTTGTAAATACCGTTGGTGGTTTCGAATATCGAAATGTAGTAGCCTCCTGCTGATATGTTTTTGGTTGCCGTTTTATATGCGCTTTGGCCAACGTATTTCATGCCAGTTTCAATTGACTTGATGTAGTTTGTATTGGCTACAGCCGATTTGTTGAAGTCGATTTTGTCTAATCCGTTTTTCTGTCCAAAACAGATTGTTACGCAACATATTAATGTTGCAATCATCATAATTTTCTTAGTCATATCGTGTGTCTTTAAATAAATACTCTATTATTTTCATTATGCAAATTTCTTGCAAATTACTGAATTTTAAAAATTTTTTTTAAATTTGTGTCATAATTATTTTAATATAAACTAAAATGTCAGAAAAAAAATCATTAGATACTGTATGCGTACAGTCGGGTTGGCAACCCAAAAGCGGTGATCCGCGCGTTTTGCCTATATTTCAGAGCACTACATTTAAGTATGAGAATACCGCTGCTATGGCGGATTTGTTCGACCTCAAAGCAGAAGGTTATTTCTACACCCGTTTACAAAACCCCACCAACGATGCAGTGGCTGCAAAAATCGCCGAACTTGAAGGCGGTGTGGCAGCTATGCTTACTTCGTCGGGTCAGGCTGCTAGCTTTTATTCTATTTTCAACATCTGTGAGGCTGGCGACCATTTTGTAAGCAGCAAGAATATCTACGGAGGCACTTACAACCTCTTTTTGGTGACAATGAAAAAGCTAGGTATAGAATGTACAATGGTGGATTCCGACGCATCTGAGGAGGAAATTTCTAAGGCTTTCCGTCCCAACACCAAATGCCTCTTTGCCGAAACTATCTCAAATCCCACTTGCCATGTGCTTGATTTTGAGAAATTTTCACGAATAGCCCACAAGCATGGCGTGCCGTTGATTATTGACAATACTTTTGCCACTCCTATAAATTGTCGTCCTTTTGAATGGGGCGCCGACATTGTTATCCACTCCACCACTAAATATATGGATGGTCACGCTCTTGCAGTTGGCGGCTGCATTGTTGACAGCGGTAATTTCGATTGGGACAAGTACGCTGACAAGTTTCCCGGTCTTACACAGCCCGATGAATCGTACCACGGTCTCGCTTACACCAAGGCTTTTGGTAAAAAGGCTTTCATCACTAAGGCTACCGCTCAGTTGATGAGAGATTTAGGCTCTATCCAGAGTCCTATGAATGCATTTTTGCTTAATATTGGATTGGAAACTCTCCATTTGCGTATTCCCCGCCATTGCGAAAATGCGCAGAAGGTTGCCGAGTTTTTGGAAAAACATCCCAAAATTGCTTGGATTACTTACAGTGGCTTGAAAAGCAGCCCTTATTACCAACTTGCACAAAAGCAGTTTACCAACGGACGTTCATGCGGCGTAATGTGTTTTGGAATCAAGGGCGGACGCGAAGAATCGATCAAGTTTATGGACAGCCTTAAATTCATTGCCATAGTTACCCACGTGGCTGATGCCCGTTCGTGTGTGCTTCACCCTGCCAGCCATACTCATCGTCAACTTACCGATGAACAGCTAATTGCGGCAGGTGTTCAGCCCGATTTGATCCGTCTTTCTATTGGTATTGAAAACTGCGACGATATTATCAACGATATTTCGCAGGCTTTGGACAAAATCTGATATTTTTGTTTGCATATTTTAATTTACATTTTTTGCTTTTTTGGCAATAATTTTGTAAATTATAAGTTGTTAAATGCAGACAAATAATTTACTATTAATCTATTTAAATAAAACAGTATGAAAAAACTTTTGATACCATCAGCATTATTGGCAGTTGTGCTTTTGTTTCCAACTGCTCTTCGTGCACAGGATTCGGATATGTTCGACATCCTTACTAATTTTATCAACGACGAGCAAAACGCTTCGTTGGTAAAACTGCAAGACGATATTGCAAAGGGTGAAAAATACGTATCACAAGCTGAGGCTTCCGACAAAACAAACTCTAAGTTTCTCAACAGCTCCAAAAAGGGTAAACTTAAAAAAGGTGAAAAGAAATCGGCTGAGGCTAAATCTCTGAGAATAAAGGCTGCAAAGCTTTACGAAAAATCGTATACTTCGCTTTATGAAATATACAAAGAGGTTATCGACAATGCCGAGTTTATTTATCAAAACGACAAGAGCCAGGCCGAGTCGTATTTGAGCGATGCCGAAAACGACCTTCAGGATGGTTCGGCTAAGCTTTCGCCTTATGGCAAGCTCACCACCAAAAACCTCGAAACCAAAACTTACAGCACATTGAAAGCTGATATGGCTTCGTGCAAGTCGAAATTCCAGAGCGCTGGCGACAACTGCTACAATGCCCTCAAACTTCTTCAGACTCAGGAAGAACGCAAAAATCAGGAGGCTGCAGCCGAGCAAGCTTTTTGGAACTCTACTGTTAGCACCAACACTATCGATGCTTACAACAGATACATAAGCAAGTATCCCAACGGTAAATATGTTAGCGAGGCTCAGCGCCGCATTGCCAACCTCCAGAATGCCGGACGTCAGCGCAGGGTAACTTCCAACAATCCTGACGAAGGTCTTGCTTACCGTATTCAGATTTGTGCCGACAAGCGCAAATGGAGCCAACGTAAGCTGCAACGCCTTTATAAAGGCAACCTCAAAATCGACGAACGTCAGGTTGATGGTTTTTACAAATATTGGATTGGTTGCTATCGTAGCTACGAAGAGGCTCAGTCTGCCGAGATGGGCATGAACCTCAAACAGTCGTTTATCGTTTGTTTCAACGATGGTCAGCAGATTCATGTTACAGAGGCTCAGCAGATAGAGGCCAACTTGATTGACTAAGCTTTTTTTAATTCTATACAATAAACGCCGCTCGAACTGTTTCGAGCGGCGTTTATTTGTTATGGTGTTAGTATTTACTAAACTTCAAAAGCCAGAAGTGTGATGTCGTCGGTTTGCATTTTGTTGCCTTTCCAGTCGAAAATAAACTTTTCGATAGCTGCTTTCTGACGTTCAAACTGCATATTGGAGTATTGCAGCAGTTTATCTTTAAAGGTCTTTGACATTATCTTGCGATTGAGCGTGCCGCCGTTTTGGTCGGTGCATCCATCGGAATAGAGGTAAATCTTGTCGTTTGCTTGTAACTGAATTCCTATGCTTGTGAAATTTTTGTCTAAAATAAAGTGTCCGATAGGCATTGAGTCGCCTTTGATGGTTTGAATCTCATTGTTGCGTACCAAAACCATAGGACGCTGAGCTCCTGCATAGTGTCCTTTGAGAGTGTTTTCGTTGTAGATAAGCAGGGCTATGTCCATGCCGTCGTTGCGCAACTGTCCGTCTTGGTCGATTCCGAGAGCCGAGGTTACTTTTTTGCGGAGAGCGTCAAGTATCTCGCCTGGCATTAATTCTTCATCTTTGTGGTCGTTGATGAGTTCGTTGAGGAACGAGAGACCCATGCTGGCGAGTATGGCACCTGGAACACCGTGACCTGTGCAGTCGCCCATAGCTGCGATTATCTGATTGTTTACTTTTTTGGCAAAATAGAAGTCGCCGCCTACAATATCTTTTGGATAATAGATAACAAAGTAGTTGCGGAAAATGTTGTAATTTGGCGCAACAGCTTGTACCATAGCTGTTTGAAGTCGGCTAGCGTAGTTGATGCCAGATGTCAGCTGGTTGTTGGCGGCAGTGATTTCGTGGTTGCGCATCTCAAGCAGCAGTTTTTGAGCGGCGAGGTCGTCGTTGATGGTGCGGAGCTGTTCGTTGAGCATGCTCACATTTTCGCTTTGAACAAGGATTTCCTCTTTCTGTTGCTGTAATGCCTCGTTCTGCATCATAATTTCGGATTTCTGTGTCGCAAGTTCTAAATTGAGCTTTTTCAGACTGTCTTTTTGTTCAAAGAAGTCTTCCATCATTCTTGAAATGATACCAAACTCGTTGGTTTCGTCTTTTAGAGGTATGATGCTGTCGGTTTTTTCTGATTTGAAAGATTCATCGATTTGAGAGAGAGGCTTTGTAACTTTTACCTTTACGTAAAGCATAATAGCAAAGAAAATACCGAGGCATAGTAACGAGATTAGCAAGAAAATGGGTATAAATTGGTTTAACTGCTTCGATAGCATATCTTCGTAGGCAAAGCACATATAAGCCACGTGTTTTTTCTTGTAGTCGAGCATTTCACGGTTGGTAACTGCCATTGGGTCGAGTGCCTTAACGGTGTCGGCGTATGCCTTGTCGTCTAGTGCAATGGTCATGTGCATGCCTCCGAGTGCAATACTCATTCCACTTACATCTTCTTCTGCTATCTCTTTTACCATAAACATATAACCGCGCTGCTTTTCGTTGCGGCTGTTGATGTTGGCAGCAGATACTAAGCATGCGCCAAAGTATACGAATGTTTTACCTTCAAATTGTGCATAAAAATGGGGGAATAGTTCTTCGTTGAAAAGGTTGCCCATATCGGGACTGGCAAACGGAAAGAAATCGATGTTTTCCATTCCTTGGGCAAAATTGATGTATTTGATAACACCGAGAGTATCGAACATTGCCACACAAGCCGAACTGTAGCCGTCAACCATATATCCAATGTTGTCGTTGAGCCATTTTTTGTTTCCTTCGCACATGGCTTGGTAACATTCGTCCCATGCCGAGTTGTCGTGCACAATGTTGGTGTATTGATGATAAGTGACGCTAAGTATCCTATCGATAAGCATTTCTTTATCTTTTTTTGAATATTCGCGTACAGCATTTAATTGTCGGTATTGAAAGATATAATAAAGTATCAGCACTATTATCATAATTATCGCGCCTAATAATGCTACTCGCAATATGCCCGATTGTACAGTCTTGGAGTTCATATATTTAATTAAGAGGTTGAGTTCTTTTTTTTTCTTTTTTACTTCTCAAATATACAAAAAAAAATCCAAGGTGTATCTGTTTTTGAGGTTTTTTTTGTTTTTTTTATCTCTCCACATTTATAACCACCATTTCAGGTCGACAGGTGGTGCGTATCGGTGGACCCCAGGTGCCGTAGCCGGCTGAAACGTAGTATTGCGTGTTGCCGCGGCGGTGCTGTCCAAACGAACATTCGTAGATGGCTGAGGTGAGGAAATTTAAGGGGAATAATTGTCCGTGGTGGGTGTGTCCCGATAGTTGGAGGTCGATGCTTGCTTGCTCGGCTTCTTCTAAGTGGTAGGGCTGATGGTCTACGTTGATGAGGTAGTTGGTATGGTCGATATTTTCAACTATGGTTTCAAACGGTTTGCGTCCAACGCGTTTGCCCGCTGGAAAGGGACCCGCAGAACGGTCTTCGCGACCAATAATTGTTACGCCAAGGGGCAGTTGTGCTGTGGAATCGCGTAGCACCGTTACGCAGTTTTTTTTCATAAATTCGTCGGCAGTGTATACGTCGCCAATCCACTCGTGATTGCCATTAACAGCGTATATTCCGTAGCGTGTGTTGATGGTATGGAGTATCGAATCGGCGTGGCTGTAAAGTACTGGCGTGGGGTTGCCGTCAAAAAAGTCGCCTGCAATTACCACAAAATCGGCATCTTCGGCGTTGATTCGGTTGGCAAGTGTGTTAAAAAACTTGTCGCCATTTACCTGACCTAAGTGTACATCGCTGATTAATACAAACTTAAATGGTCGTTCGATATTCTTATTGGTGTGCAATGTAAATTCGCGGCGTGTGGGGTTGTGGGCGTTGAAATAGCCTATGATGAGGATTAGTGCGCAGACTATTCCGCCAACTGTGGCAAAAAGTTCTGCCTTGGCGTCGCCGGGTTTGTAGCGGAATGAGAGCCATTCTGCCTTGAATGTGAACGCATTAATGCCGCGTGCTATGTCTATTACCAAAAATATTAGAAATAGGTAGAGAGCGGCGGCGAGCATCCAATTACCTGTGGTTACAAAAGGTTGCGACAATACCAAGTGGTTTCGTTGTAATGCAAATCCTGCAAAAAAACTTGCGCACAACACTATATATAATATACGCACTGCAATTCCCCAACCTGTGTTGGCAAGTGGCATTGCGCACCTCATACGGGTGTAGATGTAAAAACACGCTCCAAAATAGAGCCCTACAAAAAATATCAAAAAGAAAAACATACTCCGCATAATTAATTGATTATTATTGCACCCCTTTCATCATTTTCTTTAACATCGGGCAAAGGGCAAAAAGTATTATAGATGCCGCTCCTGCCATTATTGCAAAGAGCATGAAAAATTCTGTCAAGTTGGTGATTTCAAAACCGAGAAATGATTTGGTTTCGCCGTTGGCACCGGGTAGGAGGGTTGCCAATTTGCCAGCCAAGATGTTTGATGCGGCGTTGCTCATAAACCATACGCCCATCAACAATGATGCAAGACGTGCGGGTGAAAGTTTGTTTACCATCGAAAGTCCTATGGGTGAGAGGCTTAACTCGCCAATTGTGTGTATAAAGTAGAGGGCAAACAACCACCACATAGAGGCTTTTGCGTTGGCGTCTAATCCGTGAGTTCCAAATGCAATTACCACATATCCAATGGCTAAGAGCATTAAACCGATAGCCTGTTTAGCGGGTGAGAATGGTTCCATTTTTTTCTTAGCCAAAAACTGCCAAAGCATTGCCATAATTGGAGCAAAGCATACAACAACTATTGGGTTGATAGATTGAAACCATGTTGTGGGCATTTCCCAACTTTCCAATCCTATATTGCAAATCTTCATTCCTATAACTGGTAAGAGGATTGCTGCAACTTGGATAATAACTAAACCAATAATTAAATTTAATACAAGATCAAATCCTTTATATTTCTTTTTAAGAGAAAATAAATAATAGAGTGCTGTCAAAATTATAACAGCAATTTCCAATCCAATCCAACCCTTTTTATTCAACAAGAATGATGGAATCAACATTGATCTATCTACCTGTCTATCAGCAAACAGTGTCAGCGACGAACCAGCCTGTTCAAACGCACTCCAAAAGAAGATTACAAACACCGCTATAATATAGATAACTCCGATGCGGCTTTTTTCGTCTTTGGTGAGTCCGCGGTCGGTGATGATAAACACGGGCAATGCAAGCGAAATAGAGTAGATTGCAGCCGAAATGTAATCGTTGAAACTTTCTGAGCCTAAGGAGAATAGCACAAACATTACAGCCGCGCCAATGATGCAGCCCCACAAGCGGAATGGCGAATTGTGTACGTCGGCTTTTTCTTGATGATGTGCAACTGCCTCTTGGTGAGCAAGTTCGTCTTTTGCGTGACGGAGTTCGCTCTGTGCGGGCGGAAGTCCTATTTGCAGTCCGTCTGGGGTTTTGAGGTATTTATCTTTGAATAACCAAAAAACAAGAATCGAAAGTATCATAGCCACGCCGGCGCAGAAAAATCCCCATTTAAAGTTGCCGGGGTTTGTCCAGTTGCCTTCGCCCACCGATCCGCAGATAAGTGGTGCGATGAATGCTCCTACGTTGATACCCATATAGAAGATGGTGAAAGCCGAGTCTTTGCGGCTGTCGGTTTTTTCGTAAAGGTCGCCCACCATTGTGGAGATGTTTGGCTTAAAAAATCCGTTGCCCAAGATGAGACAAACAAGACCTGTGAACATCAAAAATAGCGATATTCCGTTGTCGACATTTGGATCGATAGGTCCGCCTTCCACCGAAATAGATTTGTTGACAAAGCACGCCGAGGCAAACATAAGAAACTGTCCCACAGCCATTATCAAACCTCCAAAAATTATGGAGCGACGGTTGCCCCAGTATCTATCGGCAATGTATCCGCCAAGAAGCGGTGTAAGGTAAACAAGTCCGGTGTACGAACCGTAAATTTCGGATGCCCTTTCGTTGGTAAAAAATGCTGCCACAAGATATAGCACAAATAATGCTCTCATGCCGTAATAACTGAAACGCTCAGCCATTTCGGTAACAAACAAAAGGTAAAGACCTTTGGGGTGTCTGTTGTTGCTCATATTATTGTTTTAAATTTTTTTTAATGTTAATGAAATCGGCGCAAAATTATAAAAATCTTAATTTCTTAATACTGTGTTTCGTTAAAAAATGTACCTTTGCATTATTAAATACGTAAAATTTTGATATGATGAAACCCACTTTATTAGTATTGGCCGCCGGTATGGGAAGCCGTTATGGCGGTTTGAAACAGATTGACAAACTTGGTCCTTCGGGACAAACTATTCTTCAATATTCGGCTTTTGACGCTGCCCGCGCAGGTTTCGGCAGGGTTGTGTTCGTTATCCGCCGCGACATCGAAAAAGATTTCAACGAACTTGTGTTGCCCAAAGTGCGTCAACATTTGCCCGCCGAATATGTTTTTCAAGATAAAACCGACCTTCCCGAAGGCTTTACTTTGCCTGCCGACCGCGAAAAACCGTGGGGTACAGGTCACGCCATTCTCGCCGCACGTAACGCCATCAAAGAGCCGTTTGCTGTTATCAACGCCGACGATTTTTACGGCAAGGAGGCTTATCAGACTATTTGCCAATATTTTAGCACTCTAAAAGATACCGACCAAAATAAATATTGTATGGTGGGTTATCCCGTAACTAACACATTGTCAGATTACGGCACAGTGTCGCGCGGAGTATGCACCACTAATGCCGAGGGCAATCTTGTTGACGTGGTAGAGCGCACCAAAATTATCCGCGAAAATGGCAAAATCGTGTTTATCGAAGGTGAAACCAAAACCGAAATTGCTGAAACTTCACCTGTTTCGATGAACTTCTGGGGCTTCACTCCTTCGTTTTTCGGATATTTGCAACGCGATTTTGTATCTTTCTTAAAGGAAAATATCTCAAAACCCAAGGCAGAATTTTTGATTCCCACCGTTGTTGACGGATTAATCAAGAGCGGAACTGTTACTTGTAAAGTGCTCACCTGCAATGCAAAATGGTTTGGCGTAACATACAAGGAAGACCGCCCGATTGTGGTTCAAAAATTTGCCGACCTTACCAAAGCCGGTGAATATCCCGAGGAGTTTTAAAACCTTGCCCCAAGGGTAAAAACATTGGTTCTGTACTCGTAACTGTTGGTGCTTGCGTCCATAAAGGCGTAGTCGAACGAAAACCGCGAAACCTTTATGCCCGCACCCAACGAGGGTACATAACTGTATGTGCGTGAGATATATAAGTGATTGTTTTTCATAAAGTCGGATATTCCAAAACGCACAAACGCCATATCCATAAACGAAACTTCTAATCCCGCGCAAGGATTAACGCAGGCAAAATCGCTGCGAATAAGATAGTTGCGCTTTCCATCAAATGTAATTTCCGAACCAATTTCGCCCATAAAGGCAAATCGTCCGAGGTGCACAGTGTATGCCGCCGACCAAAGAATCGACGGTGCGGTCTGCTCTACGCTATTTTCGGGAATGCTGTTGCCTGTGGCAAGATAGGTACTGTCGAATTTTTCTTTGTTGATGTTCCACACGTCGAAAGTGGTGGTGGCATCGCGCAGGATAATACCGGCAGAAAAATCTCGCTTTTTGTACGATGCGGCAAGGTCGATACCAAATCCGTATGCGCGGGCAAACGAACCTTCCATTCGGTAGATGAGTTTCACATTTCCGCCCACCGAAAAATCAGGGAGAAAGCGCAGCCGCCGTCCTACCGAGAAGAATAGCGCGTAATCGGCTGTGGAAAAATATGTTATGCGCGAAAAATCTGGTTCGCCGTTTTGGTCAAACAGGTAGATTGTGTTTTGAATATCGTCGACACCGAGCCTCAAAAACGACATTCCTACCGACGTGAGCGAATCGGCTTGATAGCATCCTGCGGCAAAATCGTATTGAGCCAAACCACCAAAATAAAAACTGTGAGTGGCGCAAATATCTGTTTTGTAGCCTTTTGGCGCCGAAAGGTTGGCTGGATTCCAATATCCTGCCGCTGCTCCCGTGGTAGAAGCCGCCGTGCCTCCGCCCAACGCTTGTTCTCTGCCGCCCGTGCCGATGTTTAAAAAATCGTTGCCGTATTTTACCACTTGCGCAGACGCTGTTTGTGCCGTTAAAAATGCTGATACTGATATAAATAATGTGTATGATTTAATGTTCATATCTTACTGCAATCAATTTTTTTACAAAAATAGTAAAAAATTTTTGACAATCCTTTCGGAAAATGGTCTTATATTTGCAAGTTGAAAAGTTAAATTTACATAACGATAAAACAATGTCGAGAATAACCTCAAAATTGAAATTTTTGCCCAGCATGATTACATGCACAAGTGCCCTTTGTGGAACATTAGCCACATTTATGGCATTAAGCGGCGACAAAGGTCTTGTTTATGCATCCTATTTTATACTTTTTGCAAGTATCTGCGATTTTTGCGACGGATTTGTAGCACGATTGCTCCATGCTCAAAGCGAACTTGGTAAACAACTTGATTCACTGGCAGATGCAATTAGTTTTGGCGTTGCGCCCACGGCTATTATGTTCGGCCTTTTGCGACAGGCTCTTAGGGTTAACGGTGCTTTTTGGACTCTTGATAGTTCGCAGATTTTTATTCTCGTATGCTCTTGTTTTATAGTAATTTGCAGCGTGCTTCGCCTTGCCAAATTTAATATCGACCCAGAACAGGCTTATGGTTTTAAGGGACTTCCCACTCCGGCTTGCGCACTTTTGGTGGCTTCTATTCCGCTAATTGATGCCATGGTGCCTGAAGATTTTTGGATCTACACTGTGGCACATGCTCTCTTCAACGCTGATTTTCCTTTTAAAGCCACTATGGCTCTTATTGGTATTCAGGTGTTTGCATTTGGCAGTGTTAAATTGCTGCTGCCGATGTGCATATTTTTCTCGCTGCTGATGGTGAGCAACTTGCCAATGTTTTCGCTCAAGATGAAGAGTTATAAATACAAAGACAACCGTTTGGTTTACAACTTTTTAATATTTGCTGTGATTGCACTCATAGTTTTGCAATGGATAGCGGTTCCCCTCATCATATTCGCTTACGTGGTGGTTTCATTTGTCCGTTGGCTTTTCAACCGCAAAAAAACTGCTACTGTTGAGCATTAAGGTAATAATGGCAAATCTCCGTTAATCCACATTCTTTACACTTAGGATTTCGAGCCGTGCACACGTACCGTCCGTGAAGGATGAGCCAATGATGTGCGCGTCCTAAAATGTTATTATCAAAACCCTCTTCGAGTTGTTTTTCGGCTTGGAGAGGATTTTTGGCATTTTTGGTGAGTCCTATTCGCGCTGCCACTCTAAATACATGAGTATCTACAGGCATCACCTCCGCACCGTAAAGCACCGACGCAACCACATTTGCAGTTTTTCTACCCACACCGGGGAGAGTTTCAAGTTCTTCGACTGTTGTGGGCAATGTACCGCCGAATTTTTCTACAATTATCTGCGCCGCAGCAATTATGTCGCGGGTTTTGGAGTTGGGATAAGATATTGATTTAGTGTATTTTATTACCTCGTCAAAATCAGCCTTTGCCAACGATTCGGCATCTGGGAAACGCTCAAACAGCGCAGGAGTTACCATATTCACCCTCTTGTCGGTACATTGCGCCGAAAGTCGCACAGCCACAAGTAATTGAAACGGATTACCATATTTCAATTCAGTCTTGGCATCAGGCATTGCTTTTGTAAAATATTCTGTTACAGCGGCGTAAAGATTGTGGTTCATAGGATTGGTGTTTTATTTTATTGGGCGAAGGTAGTAATTTTTTTATTTTTCTCCGAATTTTTACAGTCCAATTTACAGTCCGATTTATAGTCCGATTTTTAGTTTTATAGTCCGAATATTTTATTAAACAACGAAATTAACGAATAAAACGAAATAGTTTAATGGAATCTCTGTAAGCCCAATTCGTTTCCCGTATAATCACATTCTCCTTTTGTAATATGTTTTGGAATTTCACTTTCTGTTCCTATATTCCTGCGGTGAGAAATCCTTCATACAAGTGAAGAACTTGGTGAAGGCGGCTTGGTAGGAGAATAGGAAATCGTTGGGCAGCAGAGTGATGGTGCACGTTGTGGTCTTCAGACTGATGACGGCTTCGGAGATGAGTGCCATTACCAAGAAACTCATAATCCTCAGCCCCTTGGAATATAGGCTGCAATAGTCGTTGTCCGACAAAATAATAAAGGAATAGTAACGTTAACAGGAGCAGAAAATCATAAACAACAGCAATATGGCAACAATGACTATAAGGTGACCGAATTTTTGTACAATGAAGTGAACTGTACGATTTTCTGCAAAATGATGTTGCCAAAAATACTATAATTATGAATCACGGAAAAAATACATGTAACGAACTCAAAGCAATACGCAAACGGATTGCAGAGGCTAATGAGATAGAATATAATCCTCATGAATGTACGTTTGAGGGCGAATGCAGTGGCACTTGTCCGGCGTGTGAAAGCGAAATGCGTTATATAGAGAACGAACTTCGCAACCGCAAACGCCTCGGTAAAAAAATCGCAATGGTCGGGCTTGCGGTAGGATTATCAGCAACACCGGCAATGGCTCAAGAGCCGGATGATGATCTTGAAGGCGACATTTCTATGCCTGAAGAAGAAATAACGATAGAAACTGAAGATGAAATTACAGAAGAACCGTTTCTTGGCATTATTATAGAGACAGTTCCTGAGTTTCCCGGCGGAAATAATGCTTTGCGGAAATACATCGCAGACAATATACAATACCCGAAAGGAGCAAGTAGTGAAGGCATTCAAGGTACAGTATATGTATCTTTTGTAATTGATATAGATGGCAGTCCAACTGATGTAAAAATTTTACGTGGGGTTCATCCGGAGTTAGATGCAGAGGCATTACGTGTTGTTATGTCTATCCCGCAAAAATGGAAACCGGCACAGCAAGGTGGGGAAAAAGTTAAGTGTTCTCTTGTGGTTCCTGTGAATTTTGTTTTGTCAGATAATAAGAAATGAATAACGAAAATAACTATGCGAAATTCATAGGGATCAACCGGCATAGAATCAATCGCGACGGCAAGGGCGTAACCACGTTGGCGGCTTTTTATAGTTGCCCGTTGCGTTGCCGTTATTGTATTAATTCTCAGTGTTTTGATCCGAATATCATTTGTCAGACTCTTACGCCTAAAATGCTTTTAAAAAAGGTAATGATTGACGACCTTTATTTTCAAGCCACAGACGGCGGAATCACATTCGGCGGCGGCGAACCATGTATGCAGAGCCGTTTTATTGAGGAATTTCACCGTATATGCAACCCTGTTTGGAATATAAACATTGAGACTAGTTTGAATGTTAAAACCGGACATATAGCGCATATTGCGGAGTTTGTCAGTCAGTTTATTGTAGATATTAAAGATATGAACAGCACTATATATCAAGCATATACATCTGCCGACAACAACCTAGTGACAAAGAATTTACAATTTTTGGCGCAACACGGTTTTCAAGATAAATGTCGGTTGCGTCTGCCGCTAATCAAAGGATATAATACTTTCAGCGATATAGAAAAAAGCAAAACTTTACTTACTGATATGGGTTTTTATAATTTTGACATTTTTGAATATAAAATAAGTAAGTAATTTTAATTATACGTATTTAACGAAAACTCTTCTGCATTTTGTTTTCGCTAAATTCGCTGCCGCTTGCGGCATTTGATGAAATTGTCGTGGAATCTTTCTCTTCATTTGGAAAAACTTTTCAGTAATTCCCATATTTTTTTTATATTTGCCCAAAATTATTACAACTATGCGCAAATTCAACACAACGGGTACGTGCTACCCTGAAAAACATTATATGGTGGACATCACCAAAAGGCTCGACGACATTGTAAACCGTGTTGCCGATGGCGAATACATCACTATCAACCGTGGACGTCAATACGGAAAGACAACCACACTTTACCATTTGGCAAAGCGTTTGAGTAATGATTATGTTGTGTTTTCGATAAGTTTTGAGGCGTTGGGCGGCAACAATTTCAAAAGTAAAGAGACTATCGCTTATTCCTTTTGGGAGCAGATTCAGATGGCGTTTGAGTATATCAACATCAGTAATTTGCAAGACGATGTTAAACAGATGATTTCGGGATTGCTTGACAAATATGACGCGAAGAAAGAAATCCCATTTGAAATTTTTGAAAAGTCTGTATCGGATATTTGCGCAAAAAGTGCCGCCCCAATCGTTATTTTCATCGACGAGGTTGACAACGCAAGCAATTACGAATCGTTTATCGAAATGCTCCGTATGTTGCGAAACAAATATCTCAAACGTATGCAAGTTCCGACATTTCAGTCCGTTATCCTTGCTGGCGTTTACGACATCAAAAACCTCAAACTCAAAGTACGTCCCGACTCTGACCACCAATACAATTCGCCGTGGAACATTGCCGTACCGTTTAAAGCGGATATGTCGTTTAACAAAGACGGCATAGCGCAGATGATTCAGGATTACGAGGACGACCACAACACGGGTATGAATATTTCCGAAATGGCGCAGATGGTTTGGGACTATTCGTCGGGGTATCCTTATTTTGTGTCTAAACTTTGTCAGTTGATAGACCAAGAAAATCTCGGATGGAATAAGGAGGGTATAATTTCAGCTGTCAAAATGATTCTTGTGGAAGAGAACAACACTTTTTTCGACGATTTGAACAAAAAATTGGAAACTTTTCCAAAAATGGCTGAAATTCTGAAAGATATTTTGTATTACGGAAAATCCATTTCATACAATTCCGATAACAAAATTCTGAATATTGCCGCTATGTTCAATTACATCAAACCGGTGAACGGCATGGTTAGGATTTTCAACCGTATTATTGAAACACGCCTTTACAATAAGTTTTCGAGCGATGAGGAAATATCCGACATTCTGTACACCGCCGGCGACACCGATCGCAATCAGTTTGTTGAAGACGGAAAACTCCTGATGGACAAAATTCTCGAACGTTTTGCCGTGCATTTCAACGACATTTACGGTGGCAACGACATCGAATTTAAGGAGGAGGAAGGTCGTCGCTTCTTTATGCTTTATATCAAGCCAATCATCAATGGCACAGGTAATTACTATATCGAAGCCGAAACCCGCGACCGCTCCCGTACCGATATGATTATTGATTACTTAGGCGAACAATACGTCATTGAAATGAAAATTTGGCGCGGTGATGCCTACAATACTCGCGGCGAAAAACAACTCACCGAATACCTTGATTTTTACCACATTAACAAGGGGTATATGTTGAGTTTTAATTTCAACAAAAGCAAGGTTTCGGGCAGCAAGACGATGCATTTTGGCAACAAGGAGATTTTTGAAGTGGTGGTGTAAAAATGCCCTGACAAAAAAAATCTTCCAAATTTATATACAAAATCATTTTTTTATTACCTTTGCTTATGTTTTATCCGATAATAATATAATGGAAACTAATAGCAAAAAATCGTTGATTAACATTTGGTCGAGTATTTTCAGAGTGTTTATTTATGTAATCGCTGTGATGATAATACTTTACGTACTGCCTAAGGAGGCAAAGTTTAAATACGAATACCAGAAAGGAAGTCCGTGGAAACACGAAAATCTTATTGCGCCGTTTGATTTTGCTATATACAAGAGTGCCGAAGAACTTGAAAACGACAAAAAAGAACTTATTAAAGAGGCCAAACAGTATTTTTTGAAAGACAACCAAGTAAAAATTGATAATATTGAGCATTTTTTTGCAGCCTACAATTCGCTTATGAAGGAGTATACCGACCGTATTGACACATTAAGCGATGAACTCACCAACACCAAGGACATATATCACAACTTTCGCAACACAATTTACGCCGCGTTGTCAAATGTTTACAACACTGGTTTGCTCGAAACCGAGATTTTGCCCAACGGCAACGACCTCAAAGACCACATAATACTTATCCGCGATGGTGACATTACTGATCAGAAACCTTCGACAGAGGTGTTTACTATTAAAACCGCCTATCTTTATGTTAAGAATAGTATCCGAGCCTTTATGTCCGAATCGGCTGGTAGCATGACCACCACAGAGTTTAAAAACATAGAGAAGATGGTTGAGGGTTTGAATCCCAACCAGTGGCTCGAACACAACCTCACTTACGACGAAGCCACCACGCAAAAGGTGCTCAACGAGAGCATCAACGGCATTTCGCAAACCAAGGGTATTGTACAGTCGGGGCAGCGTGTGATTTTTCAGGGCGAGATGGTGGGCGATGATGAGTTTCTTATTCTTGAATCTCTTCGCCGAGAATACGAACTTAGCGATCACGGTGCGGGTTACAACTTTATTTTTTTAGGTCAGGCTATTGTTTTTATACTGTTTTTCGCGCTGATATTCATGTTTTTGAAAACATTTCGACGCGAGATTTTTTATCAAACAAAGTATTCGCTGCTGATACTTAGTCTCCTTACAGTAGTGATTGTGGGCATGAGCCTTGTTATTCGCTACAATTTGTTCAGTATCTGGGTAGTGCCGTTTTTGTTGTTGGCGTTGATTATTAAGACGTTTTTTGATACCCGCACAGCATTATTTTTCCATATAATGGCTTGCGTGGCAACGGGTTTTGTTGTGCCCAACTCGTTTGAGTATTTTGTAATGCAGTTTGTTCCTGGATATTTTATGATAATATCGTTGCAGCAGATCAACCGAAGGGGTCTTGTTTTCCGTACATCGATTATATGTTTTATAATCTATGCGTTGGTGTACCTGAGTTTTGAGTTTATGTCAGGTAATATCGACGGCACCATTTGGCAAAACCTTATTTTCCTTGGTGTCAATAGTATGCTATTGCTTTTGGCCTATCCTGTGATATATCTGTTTGAAAAAGTGTTCGGACTTTTGAGCGATGTTACCCTTGTGGAGTTAGCCGACTCTAACCGTCCGTTGCTCAGGCGTTTGGCAGAAGAAGCTCCTGGAACTTTTGCCCACTGCACGCAGGTAGCCAATCTTGCCGAAGCTGCTATTTTTCAAGTTGGCGGCAATCCTCATCTTGCCCGCACAGGTGCTCTATACCATGATATCGGCAAGTTGACCGCACCTCTTTATTTTACTGAGAACCAAGTTACTGGCATTAATCCTCACGACAAGTTAGACTATCTTAAAAGTGCCGAAATCATAATCAATCACGTGATTAAGGGTGTAGAATTAGCCAAGCAGTATAAATTGCCTTTGCAGATAATCGACTTTATAAAAACCCACCACGGCACATCAAAGGCTGGATATTTTTACAAGATGTACAAAAACGAGCATCCCGACGAGGATTGCGATGCCAAGTTTACATATCCCGGTCCACGTCCGCTCAACAAGGAGAACGCCATTGTTATGATGGCCGATTCCATCGAGGCAGCCTCTAAGAGCCTTAAAACCTACGACACAGTTACCATAAGCAATCTGGTAGACAATATCATCAATGGTCAGATTGCACAAAAACAGTTCGACAATACCAATCTTACGTTCAGAGACATCGACAGGGTAAAGGAACTGTTTAAAGAGAAACTTATAAATATCTATCACGCTCGGATAGAGTATCCCAAATAGTGCTATATAATAATAAAGTGTTCGCGGTCGGTGATTTTTCCGCAGTAGAAACACCTCAGCGCCGGTGGCTCTTTTGAAATAACGTCGAATTTGGTAGACATCGGCTCCGAATTTGTTATACATTTGGGGTTCATGCACTTGCAAATACCTTTGATGGTGGAGGGAAGTTCTACTGGACGTTTCTCTATCACTTCGTAGTTTTTAATAATGTTGAGGTTTGCCTTAGGAGCAATAAGGGCTATCTTATTGATTTCATGGTCTTTGAAAAACTTGTCCGAAACCTTGATAATTGCCTTTTTGCCGAGTTTCTTGCTGTCGAGGTTTGTGCCGAATGTTACTTGGTTGTCCACTTTTTCGAGGTTGAGTATTTTGATTACCTCAAAAAGGTCTTTGGCGGGGATATGGTCTATTACCGTACCGTCTTTTATGGCGTTGACTTTGAGTTCTGATTTGTCCATTTGGATAAGTATTTAATTCATAATGCATTATTCATAATGCACAATGATAATTGGTTAGCAATTATTTTTTTAGTCCTAAAACGTAAGAAATTACCGCTTGACGAGCATACACGCCATTGAGCGCTTGTTCGAAATAGTAAGCCTTGGAGTTGGTGTCCACATCCTGTGCTATTTCGTTAACACGTGGCAGCGGGTGCAGTATCTTCATTGTTGGCTTTGTGTTTTCAAGCATGCTGTTGCGTAGAATGTAGAGGTCTTTGGTTTTTTCGTATTCCATAAGGTCTTGGAAACGTTCACGTTGTACCCGTGTCATATAAATGATATCAGCCTCTGAAATAATGTCGTTGAACTGCTCGTGTTCGTAATATTTAACGTGCTTAGAATCAAGGAAGTCGAGGTATTCTTTAGGCATCTTGAGCTTTGGATGCGAAATAAAATTAAAAATAGGGTTGAATGGCGACATTGCCTGAACTAGCGAGTGCACGGTGCGTCCGTATTTGAGGTCGCCCACCATAAAGATGTTGATATTGTCGAGCCTTCCTTGCGTTTTCTTAATTGAATACATATCGAGAAGGGTTTGAGTGGGGTGCTGGTGAGCACCGTCGCCTGCATTGATCACGGGCACAGTAGCCACCTCGCTTGCGTATCGGCAGCTTCCTTCAAGAGGATGGCGCATTACAATAAGGTCGCAATAGTTCGACACAATGCGTATTGTATCTTTGAGGGTTTCACCTTTCGACACGCTTGAAATGTTGGGGTCGGAAAATCCGATAACCCTTCCGCCGAGACGGTTGGCGGCGCTTTCAAAACTCAGTCGTGTGCGAGTGGACGGTTCAAAAAACAGCGTGGCTACCACTTTGCCGTCCAAGAGGTGCGGTTCGGGGTGACGCTCAAAATCTTCGGCAATTTCAAGTAACCGCAGAATCTCATTGGTGGAGAAGTCTGTGATGGATATAAGACTTTTGTTTGTCATTTATTTATAGTGTTTTATTGTTTTTAAGGTTGTGTTTTTTATTATTGCAAATATAATAATTCGCTGTAATCGCAACCGAGTTTTTTGAAAAAATTTCGTTTTGTTGATATAAAAAACTATTTTTGCGCAGTAAAACAATATTTTAATGATTACCACTTTTATCATAGTAATTACTGCGATTGTTTCGATATTCGCATTTCAGGATCAAAACCCGCTGCCGTACAGCATGGCGCGTCCCGAATGGTTCGACAAGTTTAAGTTCAATGCCTACATGGTTTGGCACCGTCACGATTTTTTCAGATTGGTGACCTCTGGCTTTGTGCATGGTGGGTGGTGGCATTTGGCCTTTAATATGCTCACTCTCTATTTTTTTGGTTATTTGGTAGAACACACCTTTATTACTATTTTTGGTAAATTGATAGGAGAAGTGCTGTTTGCTACATTCTATCTTTTGGCAATTGTAATAGCCTCGTTGTCAGATCTTTTTAAATACCGCGAGCAACCTTATTACAATGCTATCGGAGCGTCGGGCGCTGTGTCGGCTGTTATTTTTGCTGCCATACTGATAATGCCTAAAATTGGTATCGGACTGTTTTTTATTCCTGTGCATATTCCGGGATTTGTGTTCGGGCCTCTCTATCTGCTCTATTGCCACTATATGGCTAAAAGAAATCTTGATAATATCGGACATTCGGCGCATTTCTGGGGTGCAATTTTCGGATTTGTGTTCCCGATAATTATATATCCTCCTTTGTTTCAGCATTTTATTAATCAGTTTTAATTCATTATGACAAACTCAGAACACGGTTTAATAATAGATTTCAACGGCAACTACCAGCCCTCTAATGCGTTAGATATCAATAGTGTGCAACGTGCATTGATATTCGGCGACTGTGTTTTTGAGCAGATACGCACCAATGCTAGCACTATGCTTTTCTTCGGGCGCCATTTAGACAAGCTCTGCGCCGCTATGTCGTTCATGAATATGGATATTCCAAAAAAGTTTTCCTCTGAGCGTACTGTATTAAAAGAGGAACTAACTAAACTCTTGATTAAAAACAAGATTTTCAAAGGTGGGTTGGTTACTATTTTGGTGAGCCGTGCCGAAGGTGGTGACACTTGGCTCCAGCCTTCTCAGGTATATTATATCGCTATGGTAAAGCGTTTGCCCTCAGTGCTTTTTGAACTCAACACCGAAGGTATTTCGCTCAACATTTACAACGAGTTGCCGATGCCAGCTGGACGTGTTTCAAACTTCAACACCCATTCTGGAAGTGTGGTTAAGAGTTTGGCGGTGCAATATGCCCGTAATAAATTCACAAGCGATGCACTGATTGTAAATCCTGAAGGCGGAATTGTGGGTTCGGCTATGTTTGGAAACATTTTTTGTGTGAGAGATTCGGTATTGTACACTCCTCCTTTGTCGGAGGGTTGCCACGACAGCGTGATTCGCCGTCATGTGCTTGATGTGGCTGAGATTCTTGGTATTCCCGCGGATACCAATACCACTATAAATGCAGATTTTTTGAATGTGGCCGACGAGATTTTTTTAGCCTCTACCGAATACGGGCTGAAATGGGTGATCGCCTGGCAAAACCGACGCTACTACCGCCGTACTGCCGAAACCATTTTCAAAAGACTCAATGAATATTATGCCGATGAGTTTTAATAGATTGATTGTTAGGGTGGTATGTTAGTTTAGTATTGGGTCGGGAGGAAGGTTTTCCCATACACGGTAGCGTCCGCCTAAGTTTTTAACGGCTTCTTTCCAAATGTCAGCTTCGGTATTCATCACCACCGATGTTTCAAGTTTGCCCACTATCCAGAATTTGTCGTTTATTTCTTTTTCAAGTTGTCCTTTTTCCCAACCAGAGTAGCCAAGAAAGAAACGCACAGATTTTTCGTTGATTTCGCCGTTTTCAATTTTGTGCGACACTTCGTTGAAGTTTCCGCCCCAGTAGATACCGTCGGCCACTTGAATGCTTCCGGGAATAACCTCAGGACCGGCTGTGTGTATAAAGTATACATATTCGCTGCGCACAGGCCCTCCAAACCACAGATTCCACGAGTCTGAGTTATGCTTATGTTGCCACAAATTAACATTGGTGAGCACCGGTTTGTTGAGAATAAACCCCACAAAGCCATTGTCGGAGCTTTCGGTGAGGTAAACTACCGACTTATCGAAATAGGCGTCGCCAGAAAAGGGCTTAGAAATAAGAATCCTACCCGCTTCGGGCATCAGCCAATTGCGGTCGATAGAAAGGAGGTCGATATCTTTTAAATTTTCCATTGTTTCAAACTGTTTTGAGCGGAAACCTCTTTTTTTTTTCCGCACTCACAATTTACGGTTTTTTTTGATACGCTTGCTCTTTTTTTTATAAAAATTTTTTTATCAAATGCTTTGTATTGATAATCATATTATTTACCTTTGCACTCGTTTTAAAATCAAACATTATGCAAATATTAGGAATTATCCCTTCGCGTTATTCATCAACGCGTTTTCCTGGCAAGCCCCTTGCTATGATAGGCGGCAAAACAATGATTCATCGTGTTTACGAACGTGCTTCGCAAGCATTTGCCGATGTGGTGGTGGCCACCGACGACCAGAGAATCTACAACGAGGTTGCATCATTTGGCGGACGTGCAGTGATGACATCCGAAAAACACCAGAGCGGTACCGACCGTTGCGCCGAGGCTGCAATGAAATATTCGCAGGCCACAGGAAAAGAATTCTCCGCCGTTATCAATATTCAGGGCGACGAGCCTTTTGTTGATCCGCAACAACTTTTGCAACTTGCACAACTTTTCAACGACCCATCGGTAGAGATAGCCACGCTCGTTAAGCGTGCCAAGACTTCTGACGAAGTTTTTAGCGAAAACACTGCAAAAGTAATAGTCAACAATCTTTCTCAAGCAGTATATTTCAGCCGCTCTCCGATACCGTTTTACCGTGGTAAAGCTCGCGAAGAGTGGGTTTCTAACCATCTGTATTATAGGCATATCGGAGTTTATGCCTATCGCACCGACATTTTGCAGAAGATCACACTTTTGCCGCAGTCGTCGCTCGAATTGGCAGAAAAACTCGAGCAGAACCGTTGGATCGAAAACGGATATAATATAAAGGTGTGCGTTACCGATTTTGAAGGATTGGCAGTAGACACGCCTGAAGATCTTGAAAAAATACTTAAAACCATTCCTTTGACGGATTAATCCCGTTTTTGGATTATTTATGAAACAATTTTAATGTCAAACCGTAAAAAATAACAGATTTTTGAGCAAGTGTTAATATGAAACTTTTTAAAACCATACTGTCGACTCTTTTGTTGTGCGTGGCATTTTATTCTGCCGAGGCACAAAAAACTATCATCCCCAATTTTTTTGTTCAAAACCAGATGACCACTCACGAGGTGATTATTTATCCTAATCCAGTAGTGGGAAATGTGGTTAATTTTAAATCGCCGGCTATTATCAGAAATATTGAAATTACCAATATTATCGGCAAACGAATTAAGACTAAAGAAAACGAGGACTATATTTTTGATGATGTTTCTATTCTTTTAGAGAATTGTGAATCAGGCATTTATCTTGCCAAAATTACTTTCGATGACGATAAAGTTCTTATAAAGAAGCTTATCGTAAAATAATTGTGCGTTAAAATTTGCACAAAAATTGATTTTTTTTTGGTAAACGATAATAATCTTTTTACATTTGCAGCGTCAAAAGGACAGCCGTCCTCTTAAAACACAAAAAAACAATCATATTACAATGTACGACAAAAAAGAACTGTCTAAAAGATTGGTTCCTGAATTACGTAACTTGGCTAAGACGTTGGGTATACCCAAGGCCGATTACCTTAAAAAACAGGAACTTATTGATACAATATTAAAAGCTACAGAGGCAAAAGATGCTCCCGCGGCTAAATCAACGACCAAATCAACAGCTAAATCTAATAAAGAAGATGCTGCCAAAGGCGCTAGCAAACCACCTGTCTTTGAGATTCCTGATCCACCTGTAAGAAACCGCGAAAAACGTCATCGACTTGTGCTCAAAAACAAGCCAGTTGCTTCGGTTTCTATTACCAACGGTACTCAGAACTACCAAAACGAGCAACTATCGCAACAGCAGACCGAACAAGTGGCTCAACCTCAGCCTACTCAATCCGAACGTGCTAAGAAACCGTCAAAGCAGCAACCTCAGTTTCAGCTTAAACCATTGCCCGACGATTTTCTCGCCGACAATCCGTTGTTGTCTGACGATGAACCAGATGTACCCGAGGTGCAGAATCCTAAGCCAATTTCTAAGAGGTTGATTAAAAAGAACCAAACACAGCAGGCTCCCCAACCCGTACCCGCTCAGAATGATAACCAACAGCCTGAACCTCACCAAAAAAATGAGGAAACTCCTTCTCAACCAGAAAACGATACCGAGGCTAAGAACGTGGTGAAAGAATCCGCAATATTCGATGTGGACGGTTTGATTGAAAATACCGGAGTTCTGGAGATTATGCCTGATGGTTACGGTTTCTTGCGCAGTAGCGACTTCAACTATTTCAGCAGTCCCGACGACATTTACGTGTCGCAAACCCAGATAAAACTTTTTGGATTAAAAACCGGCGACACTGTTCGCGGTACTATCCGTCCCCCAAAAGAGAGCGAAAAATACTTTCCGCTTATCAAAGTTATCGAAATCAACGGACGTACTCCCGATTATATACGCGACCGTGTGCCTTTCGACTATCTCACACCGCTTTTCCCCGATGAAAAATTCAACCTTACCGGCGGCAAACACGCCAAAAACCTCTCATGCCGAGTGGTGGACATGTTTGCACCCATTGGCAAGGGTCAGCGTGGATTGATAGTAGCTCAGCCAAAAACAGGTAAAACAGTATTGCTCAAAGATATAGCCAACTCCATTGCCGACAATCACCCCGATGTGTATCTGATAATTCTTCTTATCGACGAACGTCCCGAGGAGGTTACCGATATGGCTCGCAGCGTTAAGGCCGAGGTGATATCATCAACATTCGACGAACCCGCCGAAAAACACGTGAAAGTTGCTAATATCGTACTCGAAAAAGCTAAACGCATGGTGGAATGCGGACACGATGTGGTAATACTTCTTGACTCCATAACCCGTCTTGCACGTGCCTACAACACTGTTGCTCCGGCATCAGGTAAGGTACTTTCTGGTGGTGTCGACGCCAACGCGTTGCACAAACCAAAACGCTTTTTCGGTGCTGCGCGAAACATCGAAGACGGCGGTTCGCTCACCATCATAGCCACTGCCCTTATCGACACCGGCTCCAAGATGGACGAGGTGATTTTTGAGGAATTTAAAGGAACAGGTAATATGGAGCTCCAGCTCGACCGTAAACTCAGCAATAAGCGTATCTTCCCCGCCGTGGATATCAACGCTTCGAGCACACGTCGTGAAGACAAACTTCTTATCCCAGGTATGCTTGATATTATTTGGAAACTTCGCAAGTATCTTGCCGACATGAATTCCGAGGAGGCTATGGTATGGCTACTCAACTATATGAAGAACACCATCAACAACGAGGAGTTCCTTATTCGCGCCAAGAATGAGTATATAAAACTTGCAGGACTTGATTAGTGTAAATAATGAGCGAGTTCAGCACGAAGTTTTTTTAAAGCGATAGTCATTTGGTTTTCAACCGTCTTTTCCGAGATTCCCAATTCAGCGGCAATCTCGGAATTTTTTTTATTATCGAAACGGCTGCGTATAAAAATCTCGCGGCACTTTTCGGGTAGATTGTCCACTGCCTTGCGAATGTCGTCTTCAAGGTCGGGTTCAACAAACGAAAGGTTGTTGTCAAATGTAGTTTGAATTTCTTGCATGGCATATTGGGCATATTTATCCTTGATTTTCAAATGTTTAATGCGATTAATGCAGGCATTGGCAGTCCATCTGTAAAGATATGCTTTGAGCGAAGAATTAATGTCGGTGGCAGGAGCTTTCTCCCAAAACGACACAAACACTTGTTGCACAAGCTCTTCTGCATCTTCATATGAGCGCAAATATTTAGCAGCAAATATCACCAACATGCGGTAATATTGCTTAAAAAGCAATTCAAATGCGCTCTTATCGCCTTTTTTTATCAGTTCAAGGATTTCTATGTCGTCCATATTTCATTGCAAATCTTTGCAAAGATATGTCAAAGTTTTATTTTTATAAAAATTTTTGGCAAAATTAATTTGTTAACCATATTTGATTTATTATATTTGTATTTTAAAATTATAAACGGTTTATAGTTATGAAACGAGTTTTATACATTATAATTGCTTCATTATTAATGCTTAACGTTTCGTGTGGTTTGGGCGTCGCTGAAGAAGAGAAGATGCGAGCCGACAGCCTCGAGACTTTACTTATGCAGTATATGGATTCCGACAACCAAAAATCCCTTATGCTGTTGGATTATGAACAGAGCATATCTACTTTTGGCAATTTTCTCGACAGCATCAAGATACGCGAGATGGAAATCGATAGTCTCAAAAGCGTTATCAAGCGCAAAGGTGGTTCTTCGTCCGACGCTAAAATTATTCAAGAACTTGTAAAGCAGATTCAGGGATACATCTCTCAAAATCAAGAAATTGCCCAAGAGTTTCAAAATTCTGGATACAAAAACGCCTCGGCACAGAAACTTGTAAGTTTGATGCTAAGTTCGATAGATTCTAAACAGAAGGAGGTGGCCAATTTAAAAACAGAGCTGTCGAGCCTGAAAATCAAAGTTAAAGACCTTGAGGAAGAGAACGCTGGATTAGTTCAAGAGATTGCACAGACCACCCAAGAGAAACAAGAAGCCGAGGAGACAGCATCAAAATTGTCGTTATCAAACATAAAGATAAACCTTCCTGATGTACGCAAGGCCAAGAAAGTGGATTCTGTGAATATCAAATTTGCTATCAACGAAAACAAATACGCCCAACCTGGCAACGTAACAGTATATGTAAGAATTTCTGATCAGAAGGGTAATATATTAAGAACCTCAGAATCAGGCATGTTTGACTATCTTGGTTCTGAAATTGCTTACACCGCAAAAAAAACTTCACATTTTTCGGGAAAAAAGACTCCTTTGAGCCTCACTTGGCACACTGATGGCATTACTCTTACACCGGGGCAATACACCGTAACATTCTTTTTGGACGAAACAGAGGTGGAGGAGGCTTCGTTTGTGTTAAAAAAATAGCAATTGGCAGAGATGGATAAGTTAGACGAACTGAAAAGACTGATTGACCAGTATGTGCGCACGGGAATGACCGAGGGCAAGCGTGAGATATTGCGCAAACAGGCCGCCGATATGGGTATAAATATGGGCGAGTTGCTTGTGCTTATCAAAAGCGCCGAAATTGAGATTGCCCACGTTACCGGCAAACAGAATACCGAATATCCAGAAATTAACGACGAAATACCGCAGGGTTCGGGTTTCGTGTCGGATAATCAGGGTTCGGGTTTCGTGTCGGAAAATCAGGGATCTGGTTTTGTGTCGGAAGGTTCGGGGTCTGGTTTCGTTAACGAATCGCAACAGTCGGGGATGACCTCTATGGCAAATCTATCAACGTCGGATGAGGTTTTCTCGGAGGTAAAACTCCTTGATTCGTCGGGAGCTATGAGCGATATTTACAGCGCTATTCATCTAGGCAGACGCAGAGTTATTATCAAACGTATCAAACAACAGTATAGAAACAACCAACAGTATATCGAACTGTTTTACAAGGAGTTTGAAAATGCTTTCTCTCTCGAACACAACAACATTGTTCACGTATACGGCAAAGGCGAAGATGTCGAAGGTCCGTATTATTACATGGAATATATCGACGGCCGCACCCTCACTTATGTTATCAACGAGGAACATCGTCAGGATATAAATTTTGTGCGCCGCGTGTTGGTAGAGATTTTGGACGCCCTCAGCTACGTGCACAAGAAGCAGATATTTCACCGCGACCTCAAGCCCGACAACATTATGCTCACTTACAAGGGCGACAATGTAAAGATAATAGATTTTGGACTTGCCACAGCCGACGACCTGCCCGACAACCTCAAACGTGCAGGCACGCCCAAATACGCAGCACCCGAACTCAACAACAAGGCTTACTCAGCCGACCAGCGTGCCGACATTTATTCCCTTGGAATGATAATGCTTGAATGGCTAGCCGGTGCACCCGACCGTCGCAAACTTATGGGCATCAACAACACATTGCTCCGAGATATTGCCGACAAGAGCACAATGATGTATCCCGAATCGAGATATGCTTCGTGCGATGAGATATTATCACTGCTTCGTGTAAACGATGCTCAACAACCAAAAGCATCCGTACCCGATTGGCTCGCCGCCAAAATCCGCGAATATGCCGCCGACGGTGTTATTACACGCAAAGAGCGCAAAGATATTGATTTTGAAACTTCGAAAAACTCCATAGACCCAAAGGCTGTTGAGCTACTTATGGATGTGGAACTTGAAAAAGCCCGTGAGCGTATGATCGCAACCGAACGCGACATCCGTGAAAATGCTAAACGGGGAATCGGCTATGATAGCAAGAATGCGCAACCACAAAAGTCGAGGTTCAAACCATTCCAAACTTTTATTTTCCTTCTGCTTATTGGAGCAATACTTGTGGTGCTGGCTATGGAGCTAAAAGAAGAAGCGGAAACAAAAAATACCACAAATACGCCCCCAAAAACAGAAACGCCCACCAAATCCAATGACTCTAAGTTTTACAAAGGGGAAATTGTATACACCAAGGCAAACCTCAAATTGCGCGAACTTGCCAGCAAATCGAGCAAAGTTTTGCAAGAGTATCCCAAGGGCACTGCTGTGGAGGTTATTGAAGATGGTTATTATTGGGTTGAGGTGAAAGTTAGTCAAAAACACGGTTATATGGCGAGAGAGTATCTTTCCCATTCAAAAAAATAACTTGTAAATATCCAATCGCTTATGTTGAACTCGCTAAAAAAAATATTTGGAAACACTGGCGGAGCCAATAGAGTGGAAACCTCGAGCATTCAAGGACGCAAGCCATCACAAGAGGATTCGTTTTACGTTTCGCCAGAGATTGACGGTCGTATGCTCTGTTTTGTGGCAGACGGCGTTGGCGGTCATGGGCACGGCGATTTTGCAAGCACCAAAACTGTGGAGGTGTTTCGCAATGCCTTTGAAAATATGCCCCAAAATTTTGTGGCATCCGATTTTTTGAGAAATACAGCTTTGGAGGCTGCCAAGCAGGTTCTTGCCAAAAGCACCACCGACCCAGTTTTCAAAAACTGTGGCACCACACTCTCGGGTTTTTTTGTAACGGGAAACGCATATTACACCATAAACATCGGCGACAGCCGCGTATATCTATGGAACAGAGAGTGCCTCAGCCGCGAAACTCACGACCATTCCATAGTTCAGCAATTGTTGGATGCTGGCGAAATCACCGAAACAGAAGCCTTTACACATCCTAAACGCAATATGATGACATCGGCAATAGGACAGGAGCTATCCTTGATGAAAATTGATGTAGAAGGTCCACGCCCTTTGGAACACGGCGACATACTGATGGCTTTTTCCGACGGGGTTCACGATGCTCTTACCGACGAACTCATCTATCGCCTTGTTAAACGTTACGAGGTTGACGACGGACTTGCCGCCGCACTCACCGAATCGGCATACAACGCTGGTGGAAAAGACAACATCACAGCTGTAGTTTTCAGATTTCTTTCGTAAACACACACCTTATTATATAGTAACAAAAATGAACAAGACATTAGCGGTTTTTGTGAACGACGACTACCTTACAGCGGCAATCCAGCCGTTGAAAGACAAGTTTTCGCTCTTATTTACCAACGACGAGAAAAAATTTCCATTCTATTTTTATATAAATCCCTCCGACAGCAGTATCGACTACGGTTTTGACTATAAAATCAATTTTCGCGACAACAAGAGCCTGTTTGCCGGCGACCTTATGCAGGCACTCGATAAGGGTGGACAGAAAATATCTGTCGGTGGTTTCGACGAGGATTATATTGCGCTTTTCAATCCTATTATCCGCGATATCCGTGAGCTTTTCGCCCGTGAAATTTCGAAATATGAGGAATTTCAGTTTTCGGATGCTACTGTAATCGACACAGCCATAGTGTTTAGCGAGAATATCACACCAAAAGCACAAACCGCCTTTTTGAATTATTGGAAATCAAAATGTTTCAACTTTGTAAAGGTTGAAACATTTGATACCCTGCTCTTGCAGTACTACAAAGCTAAACACCGCCTCTATTGTCAAAATCGTAAATTTGCGGTATTAGAAGCCCTCGGTATGGACTTGAATATGTCGGTAATCAATGTTGATGGTGCAAATGTGTCGCGTTTGGCATTCAAAAAGTTTGAAGGCTACGGCATTGACCCACGCATAAAAGTGATAGCCAAGAAGATAGTAGACGATGTTAACCGTCAAGAGAATATTATCGACCGTGATGATATAGCCGCTATCAACCGCGAATATATACGCCACTACGACAAGGCTGTAAAAATTGTAGAGTTGCTAGCCACCTGGACCAAGCCCGTTATCAGTCTTCAAACATCGTTTGCCGCTAACCAAGGCAACAAAATAAAGGTGAGCCTCTCGCTCGACGAAATCAACAAATTGTCGTATCTTTATTCCCGACAGTTTTCGGCATTCTTTTCCGATAATTTTCTCGCTAAGGAAAAAATCAAAACTATAGATTTGGATAAGATTTTCTTGGTGGGCAACTCGCTCAACAACAGCACTGTGCTTAAAGAGTTTGCTACTTATGGCGAAACCAAAATCGAGAAGTTTACTGATGATATAAGCTATGTGCTTAGCGAATTGTTTAAAGAAGAACCTGCTCCCGCCGAGGTAGACGAGGAGAGCACAATGTTTCAAATGGGAGTGCAGCATGTGGACAAACCTCAGCCTCCCGCACCACCCAAGACGGTTGCACCGCCACCACCACCAACGATGCCAGCTTACCGTGCGGTGGATAATTTGAATTTGCAAACTTTGACACTAAATCAAAAGGTATTGTTAAACACCTTCGACCCAGCGCCCGGCAAAGGTGCAGCTCATCAAGAGTTTGTATATATTGGTAATCATCAGTTTAAAGTGCTTTCGAGCTCGCGCACATTGCGTGCCGGCGACCTTGCCGAACCTGTTTCAGATATTTGGCAAAATGGTGTTCAAATTGATTTGATGATTACCCGCAACGGCAAAAATCTTGGACGATTCCGTACTCGTCCCGTTGTTAAAATCTCAATAATGTAGTATGGTTTAATTGAGTTGCTATGGAAAAAGTTGACAATGATAAATTGAACGCAGAGAGCATAAAGGCTCTTATGAGTATGTGCGAAAAGATCAATAATAACGTTGAAGCTATGCGAAGAGCTGTCAATGTTCTTATTGCTATGCAGCATAATAATGTTTCTGCCACGTCAACTCAACCTATTTCTGTAGCAGAACCGCAAAAGAAAGTTGTTGCCACGGTGTCTGAAGTTGTTCCAGAGCAAACAGAACCTGTTTCTCAGCCTTCAGAACCTGTTTCGCAACCAGAAATGTCTGTTCCACCTACGTTTGAAATATCAGAGCCGCAGCCCGAAGTAACCGAGCCGCAGCCCGAAATTGTGGAATCTCAACCTCAAGTAACCGAGCCGCAGTTAGAAGTAACCGAGCCGCAACCCGAACCAGCCGAACCCAAACCTGTAGAAAAAATCAAAAAATCACCTGCCAAGTCGCAAGCCGAGGCAGCAACCAATGCCGAAAAGAATATTGGTATCAGGTGGATGGCTATTTCTGGTATCTTTATCGCTGTGTTGGGTCTTGCCTTGTGTATCAAATATATGTTAGACAAAGGCTTGCTCGGACCAGTGGCAATTGTATCGATGGGTTATGTAGCGGCAGCAGTTATGACATTCTTCTCCTTTAAAGTTTCTGAACAACATAAAGTACTGAAAGATACGCTTATAATCGGAGGCTCAACACTTGGCTATGCGGTTACGAGTGTGGCGTATGGATTCTACGATATGATACCATCGTATGCTGCGTTGGTTATTACCTTGGCTATTTCGTTGGGATTGTCTTACTTCTCGTTTGTGAAAAATAAATGGATAATGTACAATTATGCCTTCCTGGGCTTGGTATTAGCGCCATTGTGTTCGGGAATACCTTGGTACAGAAGTTCTAATCAGTGTTTTTGGATGCCGTTTACAGTTGTCATCAACATTCTGCACTTGTATCTTTACAAAGTAAAGACCTGGGTTTCGACATACATTTTATCATTTATTATTACTGTGTCAAATGAATTGTTTATAATAAAATATGGTGTTGATTATTCGCTATACATATATTTAGGATATTTTGCATTGTTGTTGGTTTTGTTTTATGCCGGAATAGTGATTCTGAGTTTGAATAATAAAAGCGAGAGTTTTAAAAATAGTTCCAGCGAGTATTTTGGATTTTTCTCTATCATCAGCATATTAGTCTTTCTTTTGATGGTAGTGCTTAAGTTTGAAAACCGACACCTCATAGCTCCAATCTTTGTGGCAACGTCGGTAGCTCTGGCACTTACGGGAGTATTGTTTAGGATATATAAGACAGAGGTAAAAGCGTTTTTTACCGTTCCTTATTTCGTGGGACTTCTGTTGTTGAATGTGTCGTTTTTCGTTTATGATTTTGTGAAACCGCATGTACACTGGTTACCATTCTTGTTCTCTATAGATATTCTCGCATTTGTTTTCCTTTACCGTTGTTTATATGGAAAAGGTTATAAATCGTTTGCAGCAACTCTTACCTACATTGGTGTTGTGATGATTTTTATTATCATTCCTTTATATAATATTATCTCATATCAACACTACGGAAAGTACACTTTCATATTTAATCCCTTTTTCTTGGGTCAATTGGTGTTTATCTGTGTGATGGTTTATCTTTATATTGTAAAAATCATTCCTCGAAAACCATTTACATCTTTTGTGGTGGTGGCATGTATGTTTGTTTCCTTTGTATCAGAGGATTACAACTATTGGCATTACGTAAATGTCTATTATTCGGGCAACGCTCTCGAATGTGTTTCAAGTTTGAGCATTATGTTGTTTGGATGCTTTGGTTTTTCGTTGATATTGTCAAATCTTCCCAAGCGTCTTAGTTGGACAAAAGATTTTATAATACTTGGCAAGGCTTCGTTGCTTATTTCGATAATCTATTTCTGTGTGTCGGGAATATATCATCTGAATATGTTGCGAGGCTGTTTTGACCCTGTCCCTGGCACATATCATTTGTGGCGATACGGCTCGTTGGCTGTGGCGGCGTTGGTGATTTTCTTCATAATTAAATTCCGCAATTCTAAATTGATTGATTATTTTGACACTTTTTCGGATATAATAGCCTCAGGTGCAATTATCTGGATAGTTGCTGCCGAAATTCATAATCTTTTCCAACTTTACGACTTCAACATCAAACAATACCGTGCTTTTGTAACACTTTGGTTTACAGTTTCTTCGTTGCTATTGTTTGTTCTTGGTTTAAAATACAAAATCAAGCATTTGCGTGTATTGGGATTTGTGATGGCGGGTATCACTGTGTTGAAATTATTCTTTGTGGATATTTGGAACTCAGAACTAATTGTAAAAGCTGCAGTGTTTGTGGCTATCGGATTGGTGTTCTTGCTTATTTCATATATTTATTCCAAATATTTCAAAAATCACAATCAGTCGGACCAACAAGGCAAGTTAGAAGAAGAAAAACACGATGATATTGTAACACCTTAATTTATTGATTATGGAGAATGTAGATCAACATCAAATGGTGCAACGCCTTTTTGCCCTTATGAGTCAACGCGAAAAACTCGATAAGGAGATTGCAGAGTTGCGTGCTCAGATAAACTTGTCGATAGCCCAAAATAGGAACGAGACACTGTATTCTCCTCCCGCGTTTGAAGCTCAAGGTGTTGAAGATAAACTCGATGCGTTTACATCAACAGAAGCAACTGAAATTGCACCTCCGCCGTTTGTAGAACCAGTTTCTCCCGTGCCGCCACAATCGCTTGTAAAAGAGCAACCATTACCCCAAAAAGAAATACCTTCAGTTGCAAAAACAAAACCTGCCGAACCTATCGACACTGAGCGCAATCTTGGTGTTAAATGGATGGCTATTGTAGGTATTTTTATTGCTGTTTTGGGTTTGATTATCTGTATTAAAATATTGTTGGATAGAGATTTAATAGGTTCTGTAGGACGAGTTGTACTAGGTTATTTGACATCTGCTCTTATGGTGGGCAGTGCCATTAAAATTCATGCTAAACGCAAAGTACTGAAAGATACCCTTTTATTTGGTGGCGCAACGCTGGGCTTTGCTATCACAAGTTTGGCTTATGGATATTTTGACCTATTTACTTCGCCTGTAACTCTTGCTATTGCTTGGACAATTTCTTCTGCCTTGCTCGCTTTTGCCTTTATCAAAAACAACAAATTTCTGTTTTCTTACGCACTAATAGGTTTTTATATTTCTCCGTTTTGTGCTGGCTATTCGTTTGATTCCCACGTCAATAGAACATACTTTTGGATGATTTTTGTGACGTTGGTGAATGTGGCTCTATGCTTTGTTTATAGAATAAAAAAATGGTCGTCGCCTTATGCTACTTCGTTTTGCGTCACAGGATTTGTTTGTCTAGTAAAGTTTTTCGACGGTGCAGACTTGTCGCATTGGGTTAATGTATTGTTTTTTGCACTTTTAAGTGCTGTGTTTTATGCTGGCTCTGTTATATTGATGAGGGCAAAACCTAATTTTAATTCTAGGTTTTTGTTTATAAGCTCTTTAAACTTCATAGTGTTTGCCGTTTGTGTTTCTGTGGAATTGCACAATCGGCACAATATTTCGTGCGTCTTTCTTTTAATGGCTGTGGCATTGAGTATTACAGCGTTTCTGTTTCAGAGATTTTTGTCCGAATCAAAATCGTTGTTTACCACACCTTTTACTTACGCTTTGATATTAGCCAATTTGGCGTTGATTATAAATTTCATACCTGAATATTCGCAGTGGTTCCCGCTGGTGTACGCCATAGAAATAATGGTTTCGGCTTTGATTTATTGGTTTTTGCGCCATGATTATTTTAAACGGTTCTCATTGGTGATGATATACCTATCGTTTGCAGTGGTGTTCCTCTTTTTACCCTTGACTGACTACAACTACGCTCTGCCCGAAGGTTTTCTCATTTTCCTTAACACAGGATTTATAACCAAATTATTCTATATTGCTGTTTTGGCTTTTATGTTAAGATATTTAACTGTTAAATCTCAACAGATTTCGGTGAGCATATTGCTTGTGATGGCAGTATATTTTTCATTGGCTCACGAAATTGGTATTTATTGGAATTATATCGACAACTGGCATTTCGACTATGTACAATCCAATCTTAAAACTATAATGCTTGTGATCTGGCTCGGCGTTCTTGTGGTTGCGGCCATTGTTTTGCCTAAATTCTTTACATCATACGCTTACGTCAGAAGTATAGGATTTGTGCTGATGATTTTATGTTTGGCTTTGATTTGTATATCCTTGTTGCCTGCCCTCTCCGAGATACGCACTTTACATTTAGAAACTCCTTATCCTGTATGGCGTTATGTGTCGTTGGCAGTGGTAGTTGGTTTTTTGGTTTTTGCTATCAAACAACGAAACAAGTCCTCTTTTAAAAATTTTGATATACTTACCGACATTTCCGTGTCAATCACAGTTGTATGGGTGGTTGGTTCTGAAATTATAAATCTTCTTTCTCGCACCGAAGCTATTAATTCTTATGGCATTTGGCTGAGCGTCTGGTTCGGTCTGGCATCGCTGGCATTGTTTATAATTGGTTTCAAACTCGAATTAAAGCATCTCCGAATTTGTGGTTTCGTGCTTTCGGGTGCTACTGTTTTAAAACTGTTTTTCTACGACATTTGGAACTCTGAATTATGGGTCAAAGCCGTAGTGTTTGTGGCTGTGGGTGTTACATTCTTACTTGTGTCGTACATTTACTCTAAATACTTCAAAAAAGATAAACTACAGGACGATGAACAAACTTTGGGAACTGAATAGCGGCGGCAATTTTACCGACAGCCAGATAGCATTTCTACATTCAAAACTCAACAACTTTTGCGACATTCCGCTTACGAGAATGTTGGCTCAGAGGGTTGGTGTTGATTTTGATTTGCTGCAAAATCCCGAAACTTGTGATACCGAGTTGCAAAAAATCCGCTCGTTTCTCCGTCCTTCGCTCTCCGAACTTCACGACCCGTTTCTTTTCCGCGATATGGATAAGGCTGTGGACCGTCTTTCGCTTGCTATCGACAAGGGTGAAAAAATCCTTATCTATGGCGACTACGATGTTGACGGCACAACCTCGGTGGCGCTTGTTTACTCTTTTTTGAAAAAATACTGCACACAAAATATTGATTATTATATACCCGACAGATATACAGAGGGTTATGGTGTGTCGATGCAAGGTGTGGACTACGCCGCGCAAACTGGCTGTTCGCTCATTATTGCCCTCGACTGCGGTATCAAAGACAACCCTCGTGTTGACTATTCAAATAGTTTGGGTATCGACTTTATTGTCTGCGACCATCATACGCCCGGTGCAGAATTGCCAAATGCAGTGGCTGTGCTTGATGCCAAACGCAACGACAATACTTATCCTTTCAACGAACTTTCGGGCTGCGGTGTGGGGTTTAAATATATGCAGGCTTTGTGCATTAGGCGGAATATCCCGTTTGTCAACTTGCTAAACTACATTGATTTAACAGCAGTGAGCATCGGTTCCGACATTGTGCCAATTGTAGACGAAAACCGTATTTTGGCATATTTCGGATTAAAAAAACTAAATGGCGAGGAGTTCTCTTACAACGACCAAAATCTATCATTGCAGCCCCTGACCTGTTTCCAAGCCATCAAAAAAGAGGCGGGACTTGCCGAGAAGCACGTTTCGATGTACGATTCGGTGTTTATAATTGGTCCGCGAATCAATGCCTGCGGACGTATCGACAAAGGCAGTCAGGCTGTGCGATTGCTCATCACCGAAGATGAGGACGAGGCGGCAGAGTTTGCCAAAATGATTTCCGACTACAACAACGAGCGCAAAGATCTTGACCGCGACATTACCGAAACCGCCCTCGAAACTCTCCGCAACGAACCCGGCAACGATACTAACGCTGCCACAGTGGTGTACGGCGACAATTGGCACAAAGGTGTGGTGGGCATTGTGGCGTCGCGACTTACCGAATCTTACTACCGCCCTACAATCGTGTTCTCTAAAATTGGCGACACCCTCACTGGATCGGCGCGTTCGGTTTCAGATTTCAACCTTTACGACGCTATCGATAGTTGTCGTAATTATTTAACAGGTTTTGGAGGTCACAAGTTTGCCGCAGGATTGAACCTTAAATTTGAAAACTATCATAATTTTAAAACTGCATTTCTCGAATATGTAAAAAATCATATCCAAACTTCGCAGAAAACTCCGAAGGTTTTGATTGAGCAATACATCGATTTTTCTGTTATAAATACAAAATTTTACGACCGTTTGCAACAATTTGAACCATTTGGTCCTGAAAACACCGAACCAATTTTTGCCACAAAAAATGTGGTAGATTGCGGCGGTACGCGCAAGGTTGGCAAAAACCTCGAACATCTTAGATTGGAGGTTATGGACAGCACTGGAGTTTGCCTTGTGGGTATAGCCTTTGGCATGGCAGACTATTACAACCGCATACACAATGGCGAAAAATTTGACATTTGCTACACCGTTCAAAAAAATGAATTTCGAGGTAATGTATCATTGCAATTAATGGTGGTAGATATTAAACTTAATTAATCAAGATGACAACAATTTCAGGGGCTTTTCTAAAACATTTTGCTCTTTTTACTATGGTTATAGACCATATTGGAGTGGTTTTGTTTCCTGATGTTTTTTGGTTGCGCATTATCGGCAGGTTGAGTTTTATAATTTTTTGTTTTCTTTTGGCAGAAGGTGCGGTACATACTCACAACCGCCCAAAATATGCCATTAGATTGCTTTTGCTGGCGTTGCTGAGTATAATTCCATTCTCGTATGCAAAATACGGCGTGTGGCTTAATTTAGAGGATTTAAACGTTTTCTTTGTGCTTTCATCGTCGGTGATGATGCTCGCATTGTTTGACCTTTGTAAAAATAAGCCCTTTGAGTATCTTTATAAGTTGCTGATTCTTATTTTGTTTGGCGTAGTAGGATATTTGGTGGGTTTTGAATACAATTTTTATGGTTATGCACTTGTGGCGTGTTTTTATCAGTTTAGAGGTAATAAAACCGCTGTGTTTTGTGCTGCCACGGCTGCCACGCTTGTGGCATTGCCATTGTTTAAAATTGTGGTGGAATCGTTCACCCCGATTAAGGCTATGATTTATAGTGTAGTAGAGGGTTTTGGATTAATATCCCTCATTTTTATCCTTGCCTACAACGGCGAGCGCGGCAAACAACTGCCCAAATGGTTTTATTATCTTTTTTATCCTGTGCATTTGGGGATATTGGTGGGGATAAAAATGTGGGTGATGTAGGGGCATTATTCCAGAGTTATCTTTTTCGTTTTAATACGCGAAATATTGCTGTAATAACTTGATTCGGTGATGCCCATAATATTTTGAATTTCTTTTGGATCTTTGAGTTTTGAGAGAATTTGAAATATCATTAACGTTGGCGTTAAAGGTTGATATTCTGTTTCTATTTGGTTTAATATCTCCGGATGTAAATCTCGACAATAATCAATAAAATCTAATTGCATTTTTTTGTTCCATTGCGACATATTCTCTTTACCTGCCAATATTTCTATAAAGGTCTTTTCTTGAGGATGAGGATTATTGTCGTGAACTTTTGATTCCAAAGCCTTTGTCTTTTGTTTTTGAATAATGAACAAAACTGCAAAAAATATCGTTGAAATTGCAAATACACATATCAATACCCTCATTATCAGTGTATTATTTGTTTCTTTTGTTTCTTTGGTTTCATTTGGGGTAGAAGATAGTATTGCTTTTTTTGGTTTATGATTATTAATACGCTTTATAATGGAATCTTTTTCGGATATTATATTTTTTTGTATTTTGATTGCTTCAGTAAGATTATTAGATGCAATTTTACAATCGGCGAGTATGGTCCAAATGTCTATCTTATCATCCGACCAGATTAGGTTAGAACATTCGTAGCAGAGCAATTCCGCTTGTTTTATGTTACCTTGTTTTACGTATAGGCGTGCGAGGTTTTCTTTAGTTAATTTTGAATCGGGTTGTATTGTTAATGCCTTATCAAAGATTTCTTTTGCTGTTTCTGGTTTATTGTCAATGTACATATTTCCATAAACGTTGTATATGTACACCTTATCTTGTGGTTTGAGATAATTCGACCAATTAAGTGCCGCTTGAATATACAAATCTATATTTTCGGTTTCGTTGGCATATTTATGAGAGGTAACAGTATTAAGAGCAGCGTATGCTGATTGACGTTTGTTGCCGGATTTTTCAGCATGGTATGATTGCATTTCCGCATCCTGTATCATTTGATGAAACTCGCCCGATACATGATCTAATAAAACTTGATACCAATAAAGTTGAGAAAGAAGATAATGGTCAGGCTCTTCTTGGTCTGCTAATTGTTTTCCTTGGTTAATGTAATATGCACAACTATCGTATTTGTTTTTGAATAAGTAACAACCATCTCCTTTGTACATATATACCTCGGCAAGGTGCGATGAGTCGTTTATCGACTTGAAATATTGTTCGGAATAATTTAGTAGAGAATCTAATATTTTGGGGTATTTTTGTGTTCCATATAATCTGACAGATAGTATGTTATATAGAGCCTTTTCGCTTTCTATGGTTTGTATTGCTCCCGTAGAGTCGAGCAAATATTTTGCTGAATCATTTTGGTTTTGCCTCGATAGAGAGTCTACGGCCTCTAACTGTTTGTATCGTTCCGTTTTTTGCTCTGTGCATGCGGCTATACTGCAAAAAACTATTATCAAAGCCGCACTAATGATGTTTTTCATGTTGAGAATAACTTTTTGGCAAAGGTAAATATTAATTTTTAATTAAGAAAACTAAGAAGTAATTTTTTTATTTTTTTGAAATTTACTGTAAATCAGTTGATTAAATTGCATTTTAGGTAAACTCCTTGACTTTTTGATGTTTGCAACTATCACATAATCAATCGTTTGCAATTCGTTTATTTTTTGCATGATTGTATTGCAATTCCTCTTTAATTGCAAGAAAATATAAAAATATTGGGGTATGTAAATTGCAAATTGTTGATATATAGTATTATATTTTTTTTTATTGCAAGGTGCTATTGCATAATGTTTTTTTCGACTTTAAATTTGCTGCCGAAAAATTTATTAAAACTTAATAATTTTATAAGAATGGAAAAACTGACTCTAACAAATCTATCAACAAACACAATTAAGTATGTGTTGCTATTATTATTTATGTGTTTAACTACATCAGTGGTATCGTCAGATCCACCACCCATGCCTCTTCCTTATCCGATAAATAAGAAACTACCCGGTCAGCCTCCCATAAAAATGCCCTTGGCGAGCCCTACAATAATATATAGTGCTAATGTAATAATTGAATCATAAGTAATGTGTTGAATATCAGCATATATAAACGGGCGACGTGCTACACGATATTCTCAAAACTTGTTTCGCCGCCGCCCTATTGTAAAACCCCTATTATAAAATAAGGAGGTGCAATTAGAAACGTATTAAACTCACAAAGGTTGCCTACGGTGCAGCCAATCCCGAAACCAAGCCCAAGGCGGGATGTAAATTAATACCAAGGGCGATGTCCCGAGCGCAGGGTAGGGAGGAAGGTGTTTGTCCTGCAAATTTAAAATATAATAAAATTTTATATACAATGAAAACAGTATTTTTTATAGCAGCCGTAGTTGCTGCCGCTGCTTTCGGCGTAATGAAGGCAACTGAAACTAATGTTAATAACACGATGTCTGATTTGCAGTTGGAAAATATGGAATTGTTGGCAGAAGGTGAACCGTCACATTCTGATTGCTATAAAGTTTGTAATCCAGTGTATGGTTATTCTTGTGATATAGCTTATTGGTGGGATAGATCAGATTTCTACCGATGTGAAGGTTTTTATCCGAAATGATGGATTATATTAAATAATAATACAATCGAAACGTCCTCTATTTAACTACAATTCAATTCGTGATGTTAATAAACACTGAGGACGATGACCCGAAATCAGGTTAGGGTGGTAGTTTATTCTTGCTAAAGATAATATTAATTAAAAATAAATAAAATGAAATATTTTTTTATATGCTTAACTGTTGTTGTCGCAGCCACGTTAGGCGTAATTAAAGCGACAGAACCAAATGTTAATAGAACAATGAGCAATTTACAGATTGAGAATGTTGAATTGTTAGCAGAAGGCGAACCAACACAAGCAGATTGTTATTTACATTGTCGTTATGCATATGGTTACTATTGTGATATAGCCTATTGGAGAGATAGGTCTGTTTATCGATGTGAAAATATGTATCCGATTATTTAAATTTATCGGAGCGCTCGAACCATATTATTATGGTTAGAACGCTCCTTTGTTTAACAACTAAATTGAAAAAAGATGAAATATAATTTATTGTTTGTTTTCACATTTTTATCAAGCATTTTGATGGCTCAAAATGGTGTTGTTGCAATTGGAGGCGGAGTGTCAAATGGTCCTTCACCTTCGGCTCTTTTTGCTAAGAAAGCAGAAGTTGTTTATAAATTTTTACCAACCAATTTTTTAGCTTCATTAAATATTTATCATTCAAATATTAAAAATGAAGCTGATGCAGCTAAGGCTGAATTATTCATGAATTATTCATTGCATGATTTAAATTCTCCAAGCTTGTATATTGCATTGGGTTTGGATGGTAGAGTTTTTAAATATGTAGATTTAACTGCTGAAGGAAGTTTTACTAGTCTTTACTCTTTGAAGTACAAGTTGCCTAGTGTTAAGGTATATGCTTTTGAGAAAAAAGATATTCAGTACAACACATCTGTTCCTATTGCTTTGATTGTTGACAAGAAAGCAACACTTCCTGAGGATGTATTATTGAGAGTGCTTGGATGCTCAAATACTACAAATATATCTAAAACTGATTTGGAAGTTTTAAATCAATCAACAACAGTTTGTATAATTTTTTCTTATGTTATTTATAAAAAATGAAAAGAATTTATTTTTTTGTTATAGTGTCCGTATTGCTGTTTGGCTGTTCCTCTGTAACTATTATGGACGATGCACGCGTTGTTTCCTATAATGATTTCGGTGATTTAATCGAATTGAAAAGTGAAATATTTGAATTGGATTCTGTTTGGAAGCCAGAAAGAATATATTCCGTTGATTCTCTATTGATATTGACAGATCGTACTTGTGCCAATATCGTTCAGATATTTAATAAGAAAAGTCGACATCTTGTCGGTCAGAATTTACCATATGGAGTAGGTCCAAATGAAAAATTATCTTGTTGGTCGATGCAATTCTCTGATAGTAGAGTATATACTTTTGATTTGCAAGTAGGTGATTTGTCAGAATTTGATAAGCATGATTTTTTATCAAAAAGTAGTATTGGTTTTAGTACAGTTATTTCTATTCCCGGTGCTACTAATATTTTGGCATTGAATAATGGCAAATATGCTGCTTCCCATTTTGAAGATGATGACTCCATGCTATCCTTATATGATAGTACTGGCAAAAGAGAGAATACTCATGTTGATTTTCCACAGATGAATTTAGGTCAGATGTTGACCAATTTTCAAATACGTAAATTTTATGAAACTCGTCTTTACTATAACTTCAAAAATGACAAAGTTTTTGTAACTTACGGGTTAACGGATTTATTTGATATTTACGATAGTAATCTTAAATTATTGCACCGTATTTATGGCCCGGATCACTTTATTCCGAATCTCAAAATTAATCCTATGACTATCGGACCCACAAAAGATACAAAATTTTCTTCTGTATATAGTTGCTTAACCGATAATTATATCTGGGTATTATATAACGGCACTCATGATATCAACCACACAGATATTGTTTTAGTCTTTGATTATCAAGGTAATCCTATTAGAATATATCATTTGGATACTCTGATTCATGGTATTGCCGTAGATGAAAAAGAAAAGGCTATTTATGGTATTGGAGAAAATCCAGAATTGTGTGTAATGAAATTCAGTTATGGAGAATAGGATTTGTTTTTTCAATTATTGTTTGTTATTTCTATTGTGTATATCATTAACGTATTGCAATAACACAAGGAATGATTTTGAATCCCTTTGCAATGAATGGTATCAGAAACGTATTTTATTAGCAGACAATATGGTTTTTACATGGTTGGTGAAAGATACGATAGATAATAATCTTAACACTAATTGCAAAATTCTTTTTTACGTTGATTCATTGGGATGTACCATTTGTAAAATGAAAATGTATGAATGGGCATCTTTTATCACAGAAATAACTAACATTGTTCAAGATAGAGTATCATTTGTGTTGGTGATAAATCCAGATAAACAAAAAAATACGCTTAGGGAATTACGTTCTTCACTAATAGCAAGTCGTTTTGATTACCCAATCTGGTTAGACATGAATGATTCTCTAAATAAACTCAATCATTTTCCACCCGATGAACGTTTCCACTGTTTCCTCTTGGATTCCGCCAACCGTGTCATTCTTATCGGCAACCCCGTCCAAAATCCGAAAATCAAGGAACTTTACATTCGTACAATCTGCGAGCGTTTGGGAATAGATTATAATCCGCAACAAACGCAAGACAATACCCACGAGGTAAATCTCGGCACGTTTTCTATATCTGAAACCAAAGCGGCAACATTTCCCATCCGAAATTCAGAACAGTCCGAAATGGTAATCGACACGCTTTTTACTTCGTGCGAATGTACAACTGCGCAAATCAATAAAAATGTTATCAAACCAAACGAAACAGCCATTTTATCTGTTACTTACACCCCTGATGGGGGTGGCGTTTTTTATCGAGAAGTATATGTAAAATTAAAGAACAAAGAAAAACCTTTGGTTTTTAAAATCAGAGGAACGGTTAAGTAAATAACTAAAACAATAGGCAGATGAAAACTATTCTTCTCTTTTCTCTCTCACTTTCTTTATCCGCGTTATTAGCCTCCTGCTCCCAAGTTTCGCCACTCGAATATGCCTTGGAGCAGGCAGGCGATAACCGCCCCGAACTTGAACGTGTCCTTGCGCACTACAAGTCCGACCCTGAGAAACTCGCTGCTGCAGAGTTTCTTATCGAGAATATGCCGGCGCATTTTTCGTATAAGGACAGCGCGGCTATACATATGTACTATGAGGCGGCGATTCCTGTGCTCGAATCCGACCTTTCGCCTGTGCAGCAGCGTGATACTCTCTATTATATCACTACCGAGGTGATGCCTGGTATCGACAGGAATTTTGTGTCGGACATTAAGGTGATTACCGCCGATTATTTGATTTACAGCATCGACCACGCCTTCAACGAGTGGAAGACTCGTCCGTGGGCATCGCACCTCACTTTCGATGAGTTCTGTGAGTGGCTTCTGCCGTATAAAACCGTTGAAAAACAGGAATTTGACTATTGGCGCGATACTCTTTCTAATTTCTTTTCCGACAATCTTAAAAGCCAGCTTCCCGACGATGACGAGATGAACACCACCTACCGCACCGTGGATATTGTCCGCAATGAGATTCTCAGCAAGGTGACGCGCTACGGATGGTACACCGAGGCTGGCTATCCTTTGCTCAGCGCACCTACTATGCGCCGAATAACCCACGGAAGGTGTATCGATTATGTTACCCTCGGCGTCAACACCTACCGCAGTCTTGGTATTCCCACAGTTATCGACCAAGCACCATACTACGGACGTTTCCGCGCGGGTCATTCGTGGGACGTGATTCTTACCGACCGTGGCGAACAACTGCCATCAGAATGGGACTTGGCTACTGAACACGGTAAAAAATTCTTCCCTGACCAACGTTTTCCGAAGGTTTACCGCAATACATACGCTATCAACCGCGAGCGTGTGATATACCGCAACGAATCCGCCCTTAAATATCCTTTCGATTTCTGCGAAAAGGATGTTACCGAGATGTACACCCGCACTTCGGATATTGAAATAGAGATAAAGTCCAAAGAAAAACTCGCCGAAAAATATTGTTACATAGCCATTTTCAACGGTCATAATGTTGAATGGTCGCTCGTAGACTATGGCGAAATCAACAATGGCAAGGCTTGTTTCAAAAATATCGGCCGTAATGTGCTTTATCTTGCTATGGGTTTCAACGGCAAGTCGCTTGTTTCACTCAGTGACCCTTTTATTCTTCATCAAAACGGTGAAATAGAATATTACAAGTTCGACGGCACGCAGACCCGCTCTTTGGATATTTACCGAAAATATTTTCAAAACCGCAATGTTGCCGAGATGCGTCTGAGGCTCAAAGGCGGTAAGATTCAAGCCGCCAACCGTGCGGATTATTCCGATGCAATTACTATGGTAACTATTGAAAATCAATATGTTCCCGATAAGTTTAAAATCAATGATAACAACGGTTATCGCTATTGGCGTTATTTTGGTGCTGATGGTAGCCACGGCAGCATTGCAGAACTGCAATTTTTTGATGTCGATACTATTGCAACAGGCACTCCTATAGGTTGTAATTCAGCATCAAAGGAATCAATCGAAAAGGCATTTGATGGTAATTATCTTACCAACTACGAAACCGAGGATAATCCCGATGGTAGTTGGGTTGGAATGGATTTTGGCACCAAAAAACAAATCCGTAATGTGCGCATAATACCGCGTAGCGACGACAATGATATTCATGTTGGTGATGTTTACGAATTGCTTTATTACAATGGTAATCAATGGGTTTCGCTTGGCAAAAAGACCGCTACAAGCAATGTTCTTCACTACGATGATGTGCCTTCTCATGCACTCTATTGGGTAAAAGATCATACCCAAGGCTGGGACGAACGGCCGTTTATTATCAGAGATAAAGAGCAAATAGAATGGAGGTAGTTATTAACAACGAATTAAACGGAATAAACGAATGATTTATCACTATTTAACTATTAATTATTTGTATTATATTCTTTTTTCGTTTTATTTGTTTAATTCGTTGTTATAAAAACTATTAAAATATGGATAAGAAAAAGAAAGATAGGATAGTGAACACTATATTGTGTTTGGTGGTGACGGGGGTATTGATTTGGACGGCACGGATTTATCTTAAACTCTACGTTGTAATGTCGTTTAAAGTGCCTACCGAATCGATGTACCCAACGGTTAAGCCCGGCAATCGTGTGTATGTTAATCGTTTGGCATACGGACGTAGAATTTTTGCCCATAGTCTCGATTCTATTCAGCATGGCGATATAACTCGTGGCAAGGGATATTCCGAACCAAAACGCAATGATATTATGGTGTTTAACAATCCTTATTGCTGGGGTTGGCATTTGCTGCATTTCGACAAGTTGAAATATTTTGTAAAACGCTGTATGGCACTCCCCGGTGATACTTTCTATATTCATAATGCCCATTATTACGTCAACGGCTACGATGGCGACCTCGGCAATGTGGAGGCGCAGAATCAGGTGGAGTTTTACACCAAGGACAGCGCCACCATTACCGACTACCATATCCCTTACGGTGCTTTTCCGCTTCGTGAGGAGATTCCGTGGAATATCCGCGAGTTCGGTCCGCTTTATATGCCCAAGCAGGGCGACACCATAGAGTTAAACCTTCATAACTATCTGCTATACGGTCATATAGTGGAGTGGGAGATAGGCGACACCCTCTCTCTCCGCGATGATGGACATTATTACACTGCCAAAGATTCGCTTGTTGAGTATCACGTTATGAATCAGGGACTTTACTTTATGTGCGGCGACAATTGTATGAACTCTGTTGATTCGCGCTCGTGGGGGCTCGTGCCCGAGGAGTTTATAGTGGGGAGGGTGGATTTTGTTTGGTAAAAATATTGTAACGATATGAAAAATAGAATATTTGAGTGTGCTTTTTGTGTGGTTGCGTTTGCGGTTTTACTGTGGTTTTTATTATTGAATTTTGGTGCGGCGCATATGCCCGACGAGATTCCGCAGGTGAGCCAATGGCGCAACTTCTTTTTTCGTGGAATATTTGCTGTGTTCGCGGTGGCTATGTTGCTGTTTGTGAGACCAAAAGTGGCTATCGACGTTCTTTTATGGTGTATCTGCACGGCAGCAACAGTGGAGGCTGTGCTCGGATTGATGCAGTTGTACGGGTTTAGGTTTTCCTATCACAATATGTTTAGATTAACAGGCTCGTTCTACAATCCCGGACCTTTGGGCGGATATATTGCAATGGCTCTTCCGGTGGTTTTGTACCTTTTTATCAAAACTTCTCAGATTTATCGTCGAAAAATATTGCTTATTAGGCCTATTATATATCTGATAACCATCCGTTACTGTGTATTGTTGGCAATGATTTCGGTGATGCTTGTGGTGCTACCTTCCACTATGAGCCGCACCGGTTGGATTGCCGCTGTGGTTTCGTCGGTGTATGTATGTTGGTGTTCTACTGATTTTTTCAAAAAAGTTTTGTGTAGATTCAACAAACGTGTTTTTATTTCATTAAGTATAATACTATTATCAATCTGTGCTGTAGGAGTTTGGAAACTAAAAAGTGAATCTGCATTCGGTAGGGTTTTCCTTTGGAAAATCTCCGCGATGGCTGTTACGGATTCGCCTTGGGTTGGTAACAACAATTTTTCTACTGCTTATGCCAATGCGCAAGAGCGTTATTTTCAATCACAAATTCATCAACATGGTATCAACAACTTAGGTCACGAAGAGGATGTTGCCGCTATTCTTGATTATGCCTTCAATGAGTATTTCAATTTTGCTATCGAACACGGATTGCCTTTGTTTCTGATAGTTGTGGCATTGATAGTTGTGATTTGTGTGTTTGGTCATCGTCGCCTTCGATACGGATTATGTGGAGCAGTAATATCGTTTGCTGTTTTTGCTTTTGCATCATATCCTGCTCATATTCCGGCGTTTGTGGCTATGTTGTTGTTGACTTTGATAGGATGTGTTTGGGTAAAAAAACGACAGAAAATGGCATTCAAAATTGTTTTTTGCCTTTTGGCTGTTGTGGTTTCGGTGGCTATGTTCTCCCGTTTTAATTTTTATTCGCAACGTGTTGATTTTATGCGTCAATGGGATAAGATGCGATTTATGTATACTTCAAAAATTTATGCCAAAGCGGCAGATTCATATTCTAAAATATATGATGGAATGCGTTGGAATGACCGTTTCCTTTACGAATACGGACATTCGCTCTTTAAAATCAAAAAATATGTACATGCAGAGTATGCTCTTTGTGAATCTGCGAAAATATCCGGCGACCCGATGATTTTGAATATTCTTGGTGAATGTGCTCAAGCTCGCGGTAATTATCAGTCTGCAGAAGATTATTATCTTCGCTCTGTTTATCGTTTGCCAAACCGCCTCTATCCGCATTATTTGCTCTATTTATTGTATAGCGACCCCGAATGGGCTGACACTCACAAACAGCAACGACTCTCTGAGTATCAGATTATTACCACTAAACCACTCAAAACCGAATCCTCTGCCACCGACGAGATGCGTCGCAATGTTATTGAATTAGAAAACACTCTGAATAACAATGAATTATAAAAAAATAAAAAATTTTCCATTCCCCCTGTAATATTTTTGTAATTATGGTGTCTAATGTGTACAAATAAATAAAATGTTTAATACTAAATGTATGAATATGAATAAATTAAGTATTATGGCTATGGTGCTTGTCTTGATGGTTTGCGGATGCTCATCTACCAATAGCACGGAAAAAAATCAGAGTTCCCGCGACAATGTGATTAATGTAAAGGACAAGATTCACGAGATTGATTTTGGTGATGTGGTGTTACATAATGGTTCAATTTTGTGCAATCTAGAGAATTATCTTGTGGCTATTGATAATAAGTCTTATGATGATATGATTTTTGTTTTTGATAAAGAAGATTATCATTTCCTTCGTTCCACAGGCCGATGGGGTCAAGGACCTTTTGAGTACGTAAGTATCGGAAAGGCTATTGACAATCATCAAGGCGGAATGTTTGTGAGTGATTTTGGCTCGTATCAGATGCGGAGTTACAATTTGGATAGTTTGGTAAACGATTCTACTTACACTCCTTTCATCAAGTGCAATCTTATTGAAAAAACTATTCCGACCGACTTTCATTATGTCAATGACACTTTTTCTATTGCTCAAATTACAGTACCTACAAGCGTAAACACTTTTTATGAAACAATTGGCATTTTTAATATGCTTACAGGCGAAACTAAAATCTTTGATTTTGTCCCTCGTGTTGATAAACAACAGTTTGCATTTGCAGCATCTGAAAAACATAGACTTGTGGCAGAATGTAATACGCATTATGATATGGTAAGTATTGTTGATTTTGATGGTAATCTGCAATGTAATATCTATGGACCCGATTTTGAGACCACAGGTTTATATACTTTTACAGATTGTTGTTTTACAAATGATTATCTCCTTGCTTTATACAACGGAGACAATTGGACAGATTATACCCAAGCACATCTTTGTCAGGTTTTTAATAAGAATGGTGACTATGTTGCAACATTAGATTTGGGCTATTCAACATTCAGGTTGTCGTATGATGAAACCAAAAACCGTTTGTATTTTTCATTTATAGATACAATCCAATTCGGATATTTAGATTTGGATGAAATTAAATTTGATTGAGTAAAGTTTTATGCTAAATATTTTTTTGTATTATAAATAAATTCATTAAGTTTGTAACACTTACTAATTTAATATTTATGAGTGTAAAATATTGGTTATTAATTAGTTTGCCGTTTGTGACAATGAGTTGCGGCAAGGGTGGCGGTGGCGATGAAGAGCGACAGCAGAATATCATTGCCGATGAACGTCAGCAGGTGGAAACCGCTTTGGCCTCCAAGTCGCAGTTTAATCAAGAACTTGTGAGCAATGGCAAACTTTCGGCTGGGCGTTTTGCCGATCTTTATTGGGAGGTAAACGGCACAATATCAGATGTTTATACTGCTAACGGACGGACAGTTTCGCAGGGTGCTGTGGTGGCTCGTTTGCAGGCTTTTAAACTTAAAAATCAGATGGAATCGTCGGAGGCGGCTCTTGAACAATCTAAATTGCAGATGAAGGAGGCTCTGATAGGGCAGGGGTACAGTCCCGACGACCCCGACATTCCCGAAAATATCAGGCATTTGGCTGAGGTGAAAAGTGGTTATCTTCAAACACTTGCGTCGTACAATTCTGCCAAATATGATTACGAGCACACCACGCTCAAAGCACCTTTTGCAGGTGTGGTTGCCAATCTCAGCGACAAGCCGAGCAACCTTGCCCAGCAATCAAAACCTTTTTGTAGAATCATCGACCAAAACTCTATGACTGTGGACTTTACCATCATTGAAAGTGAACTTTCGTTTGTGAAAACTGGTCAAAAGGTAGAAATTTCGGTGTTTTCGATGCCCGGAAAGGCTTGGCAGGGCGAAGTTACCGAGGTGAATCCAACGGTAGAATCCAATGGTATGGTGAGGGTAAAGGCTAAAATCTTTAAACCATCGCAACTATTTGAAGGTATGAATGTTAGTGTAAAAATTAGTCAGCAGGCGGGCGAGTTTGTTTCTGTGCCCAAAAGTGCTGTGGTAATGCGTTCAAACCGTCCTGTGGTGTTCACTGCCAAAGATCATAAGGCGCATTGGTGCTATGTGGAAACTTCCATCGAAAACAGCACCCATATTGCCATAATTTCGGGTATCAACGAGGGTGATTCGGTGGTGGTTTCGGGTAACACTTATCTTGCCGACCGTAGCGATATAATTTATTGATTATGAATATGATGTGTAACCAAAAATATTGTAGCAGTGGATTTTTTAGTTAGGCGTCCCGTTGCGGTGATAATGGCTTTTTTGGCGTTTGTGATAATTGGCGCGGTTATGTACAACACTTTGCCGGTGTCGCTTTTGCCCGATATTGCCATTCCGCAGATTACCATTCAAACTTCTGATGCTGATATGTCGTCGTCGGAATTAGAAAACACTGTGGTACAGCCGCTGCGCAATAATATGCTGCAAGTTAACGGTTTAGACGAGATTACAAGTCAGGTGCGCGACGGTATCGGCATTATTAATATGCGTTTTAAATTTGGCACCAACACCGATTACGCATATATCGAGGTTAATGAAAAAATCGATGCCGCAATGAATTATCTGCCGCCATCTACCAAGCGTCCAAAGGCTATCAAGGCGAGTGCTACCGATATTCCAGTTTTTTATCTAAATATCTCACTTAAAGACGATAAGGGCGACCAGACGGAGTTTTTGCAGATGTGTCAGGCGGTAGAAAACATCATCCGCCGACGTGTGGAGCAACTGCCCGAGGTGGCTATGGCAGATATTACAGGTATTCCGTCGCAGTGTATTATGGTAACGCCAGATATGGACAAAATGCGTGTTTATGGTCTTGAAATTCAAGATATTACCAATGCTCTCCAAAACAACAACCGTGACGCGGGAAGTATGCGTGTAAAAGACGGAATCTATGAATATACCATCAAGGTGGCAACAATTCTTGCTGGTAAAAACGATGTAGAAAATATCTATATCAAATCGGGCGAAAGGATTATTCAGTTGAAGGATGTCTGCCGTATCGAAACCTCTACTGTTAAGGAGCAAGGATTGTCGATGGCTGGTGGCAAACGTGTTGTAACTCTTGCAGTTATCAAGCAGTCTGACGAAGGTTTGGATGCAATGCGCGGCCGTATCAACGAAATTGTGGAGCAGTTTTCGGAGCAGTTTCCTAACCTTGATTTTCAGATTTGTAGAAATCAGACCGAACTTTTGGATTATACAATTTCAAACCTAAAACAAAACTTGATTTTGGGATTTTTGCTCATAATTTTTGTGGCAATAATGTTTATGGGCGGATTGCGTTCATCGATGGTGATTGGTATAAGTATGATAACGTCGGTAATTATCACATTTGTACCGTTTTACGTGTTTGGAAAATCTATGAATATTGTATCGCTTTCGGGATTGATTCTTGTGGTGGGTATGATGATAGATAACTCGCTGATTGTCTGCGAAAACATTGCCCAATGGCAGCAGCGTGGACGCACTCTCCGTACATCGTGTGTGGGTGCTACTAACGAATTGATTACGCCGCTTTTAAGTTCGTCGCTCACCACAGTGGCGGTGTTTGTACCATTGGTTTTCATAGATGGAATGGCAGGTGCAATTTTCAGCGATCAGGCTTTTGCTATAACGGCTGGTTTGGCGGTGTCGTATATGGTGGGAATTATGCTTCTGCCGGTGGTATACCGTGTGTTTATGGCAAAATCTGTTGCCAAAAAAGGCTATGAAAACCGAGGACATATCCAAACAATATCGGCAGGTTACAACCGTGTGTTCGACTTTATTTTAAATCATAAAAAAGTTGTGATTATCATTGTTTTGCTAACTTTGCCGCTCTGTTGGCTTATGTTTACAGTTATTGGCAAAAGTAAAATGCCAAAAATTGATTATTATGAACAAGTGTCTTCTATCGAGTGGAACGATGATATAAACATCGATGAAAACCGCCGCCGTACTCAACTGCTGCTCAGCGCAGTAAACGATATTCCAATTGAGTCTACGGCTTATATCGGTGTGCAAGATTATGTGGTAGACCAAGCCAACCAACTGTCTAAAACCGAGGCGGAACTATATTTTAAAACCTCTTCGCCCGACAGTATCGCTCCTTTGAATAATGCTATAAGACTTTGGCTTAAAGATAATTATCCTAATGCTTCGGTTAAATTTTCCCCTCCTGTTACTATCTTTGAAAAACTATTTGAAACTGCTGAGGCTGATATAGTGGCGCAACTTTCGGAGCGTGGCTACGAGGCTTCAAGCGATGAGATTAAGGATATTGAGGGCAAGATAAAAACCGCTTTGCCCGACCAACATTCGTCTACTCTTGCATTTGTACCTCAAAAACTTTTGATTATCGACCGTCAGGCTCTACAATTATATAATGTAAATATTCAAACTCTGCAAAACCTTATTACCGAAGTGGTGGCGGGTGAGCAAGTTACCGAACTTCATTCTTATAATCAATATATGCCTGTATATATCAAAGGCGATGGTAATAATGTAGATAAATTCATTGCCGAAGGTTTTATAAATGTGTTTGATAACAATAGTAAATCAAATACTTACGTGCCAATCCGACGTTTGGTAAGGCAGACCACCGCACAAGAATTAAAAACCGTTACCGCTGGCAAAAACGGACGTTATGTGCCGATATATTTCTATGATGTTGACGATGCCGAAACACTTTGTAATACAGTGCGTTCGGTTGTAAATTCTACCAATCGTTGGGATGTGGATTTTTCTGGTGCTTTCTTTGGAAACAAGGCTATGGTTAAGCAGTTGGCAGTGATTCTTTTGATTTCTATAATGCTGATGTACTTTATTATGTGCGCTCAGTTTGAGAGTTTTCTGCAACCTTTGATTGTGATGGTAGAGATTCCTATCGACGTGTGCTTTGCCCTTGTGGTTCTGTGGCTTAGCGGTTGCACACTCAATTTGATGTCGGGCATTGGCATTATAGTTTCGTGCGGTATTATTGTTAACGATTCTATTCTTAAACTCGACACTATCAACGAGTTGCGCAAGCAAGGAATGTCGATTGCTACGGCTGTTCACACGGCAGGACAGCGCAGACTCAGGGCTATTGTTATGACCTCGCTCACCACTATCGGAGCGGCGTTGCCTATTTTGTTTACATCCGATATGGGTTCCGAATTGCAACAGCCTTTGGCTGTGGCTATGATTTCTACAATGGCTGTCGGCACTTTTGTTAGTTTGTTCGTGATGCCGTTGATATATATTGTTTTAGTAAAACCAAAAAGTTATGAAAAATAGTTTTATTATAATATTGATTTTGATTTTTGCGCAAATATCTAACGCTCAAAAGGTTCTTACACTACCTGAGGTTATCCGTCTTGCTCAGGATAGTTCGCTCACGGCGTTTAGATACAAAAATATGTATATGTCAAGTTATTGGCAATGGCGTAATTACAAGGCAGATAGATTGCCTTCGCTAACGTTGCAGTTAACCCCTGTGGCTTACAACCGTCAGTTGATTTCGCGTTACGATTCCGAAAGTGATATGGACGTTTACCGTCAGCAAAAATCGTATCTTGCCAATGGAAACCTTATTCTTTCGCAGAATTTTACACCTTTGGGCGGAACTTTTACAATTAATACAAGTCTCGATTATCTTAGATATTTTGGTGCAACTACCTACAATCAGTTTTCATCGGTTCCGCTCAGCATTGGATATTCGCACATAATGTTTGGATATAATAAGTTCAAGTGGGACAAGAAGATAGAACCCGTTAAATTTGAAAAAGCCAAACTGCAATATATCTATAATGCCGAACAGATTGCCTCCACTGCGCTTGCATATTTCTTTAATCTTGCACAAGCACAATATCAATTGAAAAACGCAAAAAATCAAGTAGATAGATGCGATTCGCTTTATGTTATGGGTCAGCGGAAGTTTCAAATTGCCTCTATTACCAAAACTGACCTTATGACTTTGCAATTAGATGTGGTAAACGCCAAAAATTCGGTCTATGAGGCTGAGGTTGCTGTTAAAAAAGCATCGCTAAATTTGACTACTTATCTTGGCATTGACAAGGATACCGACATTATACTTATTCTCCCCGATAACCCCGAAGAATTTGATGTTGACACTCACCAAGCCCTTGATTATATGCATCAAAACAGTTATTTAATCTTAGAAAAAATGCAGTCGGTAACAGAGGCGGAACGCGAGTTGGATCGTGTAAAAAAACAGAACCGTTTTACTGCGAGTGTTAATGCAAGTATAGGGTTTAACCAGCAGGCAGAAAAATTTGAAGATGTTTACAACGACCCTATGCGCCGCGATGTGGTTTCGGTTTCGCTTGCAATTCCTATTGTAGACTGGGGTGTGCGCAAGGGTCAACGGAATCAGGCGGAAAACTCGCTCAACATTGCCCGTATCGATCAAGAACAAAATATTCAAGAGTTGGAACAAAACTTGATTGTTACCATAAGTGAATTAAAATCAAGATATTACCTACTGCAAAGCGCACAAGAGACTCAAAACATTGCCCAAGAAGTTTACAATGCCAATGTGCAGCGTTTTCAAAATGCGGCTATTGATATTACCACACTTTCGGCATCGCAACAGCGTTTGCAAACGGCTTTAAACAATTATGTATCAACAATGTATCAATATTGGCAATGCTATTATAGCCTGCGTCAGCAAACTCTTTACGATTTTGCCGCTGGTGTTTCGCTTTCCGAACAGTTTGACTTTGAAAATCTAAGATGAAAAACGCAAAAAACATATCGCCTTTTACCGTAATTGTTACCGCTATATGCTTGTCGCTTATAGGGTTTGCGTTTTTGCCTTATCTGCCGTTGAAACTCCAACCTTCGGAAAAAATGCCTGTGATTTCGGTATATTTTTCGATGAACGGAGCCACAAGCAAGGTGGTGGAATCTGAGGTTACAAGTCGTTTGGAGGCTATGTTTGCCCGAATGAGCGGCGTTGAGGATATTGAATCGTCGTCGCAAAACGGCAGTGGGCGCATTACGCTGCGTTTAGATAAGCATACCGACATCGACGCTGCCCGTTTTGAGGTTTCCACGCTTATCCGTCAGGTTTGGAGCGATTTGCCACAAGGTGTATCTTATCCGTCGATTTATACGCAGAGTGCCGCCGACGATTCACAAGGTCCTTTTCTCTCTTATACCGTCAATGCCCTTCTGCCGCCGTCAGAAATTTTGCAAACTGCTGAAAATGTCTTTCAAACGGGCTTTGCCGAGATTGGCGAAATCACTAAGGTAGAAATCACTGGCGCCGAACGCAAAATACGCCGTTTGGAATACGATTCCGAACTGTTGCAACGTCTTGGAATTTCCGAAATGGATATTCAGTCGGCTATATCTAACTATCGCTCTCACAAGAATATAGGCAAGTATACGCTAAGCACCAACGTTGCCGACACGGTGTTTAATCTCGATGATATTTATCTGCCCTTGCCCGATTCGTCGCTCGTATGTCTCAACCGCCTTGTTAAGATGACCATCACCGACGCTCCGCCTACTTATGTGCGCCGTATCAATGGGTTAAACTCCATCTACCTTTCGCTCTACGCCTCCGAATCTGCCAACCAAATAGAACTTCAAAAAAAGGCTGTTGCCAAAATCGCCGAACTAAAACGCAAACTGCCTCACGGATACGAACTTAACCTTGCTTACGATGCCACAGAGCGCATTCGTGGCGAATTAGACAAAATTTATTTCCGTTCGTCGCTTACGGTGCTTATACTCTTGGTTTTCATTTGGTTAACAACTTTTAGTTGGCGTCACGTGCTTATGGTCACTTGTAGCCTTGTGTGCAATTTGGCTGTGGCGTGCTTGGTCTATTACTTGCTTGGTGTGGAGTTGCAGTTGTATTCGTTGGCAGGTATCACAATTTCTTTGAATCTTATTATCGACAACACCATTATTATGGCAGACCATTGGCGCAGAGAACACAATCTTGCTGCTATTTTGCCTATTGTGGCGGCCACGCTTACCACTGTGGGTGCGCTTTCGGTGGTGTTTTTCTTAGATGATAAGGTAAAACTCAGCCTCTATGATTTTTCAGTGGTTATTATTGTAAATCTTATAGTTTCGGTGTTTGTGGCTCTTTGGCTTGTACCAGCAATTCTCAGTTTGCAGAAACAAAAATCTGTGTTAAAATTTTATAAGGTAAAACTTTTGGTGGCTGTTTACCTAAATCGTGTTTATCGCAAGATAGTTTACTTTCTTGTTCGTTTTAAGAAAACGGCTCTTTGTATAGTAATTTTGGCGTTTGGTATTCCTTTTTTCTTAATGCCGAAAGAAATCAACAATGAAAGTTTTTGGGCAAAGATTTACAACAATGTGTTTGGCACTAAAATTTACAATGAAAATATTCGTCCATATACCGATGTTATTTTTGGTGGAACTCTACGCCTTTTTGCCGAAAAAGTTATGGACGGAAATTATTGGAACAGCGATAATGAGGTGGTGCTTCAAGTTTACGCCACTCTTCCCTACGGCACCACTTTTCAACAGATGGATGTGCTGATTCGCAAAATGGAGAGTTTCCTGTCTACTTATAAGGAAATCAAGCAGTTTGAATCGTCGGTGCAGGCTATGCAGGGACATATCAGCATACGTTTCAACAAGGATGTGGAGCACGGTGCGTTTCCTTATACCCTCAAATCCAACATCATAAGCAAAGGGTTGCAACTCGGCGGAGGCAGTTGGAGCGTCTATGGTCTTCAAGATCAGGGTTTTTCAAATTCGGTACGCGAAACCACAGGCTCGTATCGCCTCGATATGGCTGGCTACAACTACGAAACTCTTCTTCAATGGGCGGATAGCGTTAAAAAACATCTTCTCTCGTTTAAGCGTATCAAAGAGGTGAATATCAACGCCGAGCAGCAGTATTATAAGAATGATTATCAGGAGTTTCATCTTGTTCCACGCAAAGATGTGATGGCTCGTCAGGGCATTTCGGCAGAATATCTCTTTTGGCTTCTCCGTCAAACCTTTGTCAACGACCAACGTTGCGCAACGGTGTGGAACGGCAATGTTTTGGAGGATATTGTAATGTATACGCGACAATCGGAGGAGTACAACCTTTGGTGGCTGCTCAACCATCCCGTGGAGATTGGCGGACGGCATTATAAGATTTCGGAACTGTGCGAAATTAGCAAGCAACAAGCAGCAGACCAGATAGTTAAGAAAAACCAACAATACCAACTTTGTCTCCAATACGAATATATTGGTTCGTCGGTGATGGGCGGCAAGGTTTCTGCCGAGGCTGATTCTATTTATCGCCTGCGTTTGCCTGTGGGCTATTCTATTAGTTACAACCAATCTTATTATTGGTGGCGGCCCAACGAAGCCAAACATTACATTTTGCTTGCCCTCATACTTGCTGTTATTGTGTTTGTTACGGCGGTGCTATTTGATTCGTTGCGCTATCCGTTTGCCATAATCGGCATTATTCCTGTGTCGTATATCGGGCTGTTTTTGGCGTTTTACCTCTTTTCTATCAAGTTCGACATAGGAGGATTTGCGGCAATGGTGCTTTTGTGCGGCATCACGGTAAACGCAAGTATCTATATTGTCAACGAGTTTAAAAAATACAAGCGGCGAATGAAACCCGCAACTGCCTATTTTAAAGCCTTTAACGTAAAAATTGTACCCATAATGCTCACCGTCCTCAGCACTGCGCTCGGCTTTGTACCCTTTATAGTAGGGTCTGAGGCAGAAGGCTTTTGGTTTCCAATGGCAGTAGGCACCATCGGCGGCTTGGTAATGTCGCTTGTAGGCGTGGTGCTGGTGCTGCCGGTTATGTGCTTGAAGAAGAAGGATATTTTTAGCAAAAAGAATAAATAACATTTGGTAATTTGATTTTTAATACCTTACTTCGCCTCGAAGAAACAGAAAACGTAAAAATGAGAACCATAATACAAAATTTCAACTTTGTAATTGAATATGATGAACCAATTTTTAAATAGAATCGTAATTGTCTTGATTCTTTTGATGTCTATGGTTTCGTGCTTTTCATCAATAGAAGAGGAAGACTGTGTAGGCGTATATCTACACAAAAATAGTTTGGAAAAAGGCGTTTTGCATTATGTACTTATAAACGCAGACGGTAGTTTTTTGCATTATTGCAACGACACCACATCAAATAAATATAAATATGAAGGTTTTTGTTGCTACCATATGCATAACAAAGATTCGAATACATATATAGGTGAATGGAAATTCTACCCTAAATATGATTATCCATTATCTATTGATGGTATAGATGTTGAAGTGTTTTCTACAGGCTTTTATCGGGGGCCAGATGTCGATGACCATTTTAAGCGTATCGACACTGTCGAAGCCATTGATTTAGGCATTTTGCCGGAGGAGTGTTACCGCGATTTAAAATTAGAACCATCACAAATAATACCTGAGGTGCAAGATTATTTACAAAGGCTCCCCGACGAAACCTACAAGGCTGTTTACCACAAATATAGTAACTATAAGACAACCAAGGAAAGGGAGCAAGAAATAAAAAAATTAATACAAAAACAAGTTGATGATGCTCTTGCTCAATCATACATTTCATTAGGCTATGTGATTCGTAAATCTGTAAAAAATGATTGGCCTTCCAATAAGAAAACTTGGGGAATAATACTTGTCGGAATCAAAAAAGGAATGTTTACGGCATATTATGTAAAACGTAACAATGAAGCATATTTTGATGTTTTCCGCAAAATAGAAATTGGAGATACTGTAATAATGAAAGTATCAAAAAAGTATCCTGATGTTAACCGTGTTATCAATTGGCTGCCGTCTCACGAGGAAATAGAAAAATATAAATGATTTGATTATATTAATTGAAACCAATATTATAGTTCTTTTCAGATAAACAACCTCACAAACGAATTAACCAATACACATAGCAATATAAAACAATGTTTTCAACCCTTTTATTGGATATCAATAAAACCTTGACAAACAGGATATTGTACAAATTGAAAAGACCCCTTCAAAAAGCGGGTGTCCCTCTGTATTGCCACTATGGCAAGGAGAGTTTCAGTGGCAGAAACCACACATTAATTTGTATTCGTTCCATTCGCCAAATTATAATTCAACTTGTTGATTTATAATTTTTTGGTTAATAAAGGTTTTTCGTTTTATTCGTTTAATTCGGTGATAAAACGGCGACACACGGTACGAAATAATTTTTTCTGAAGAAAAAAATGGTTATCTTAGCGGACAATTATGAACTTGATAGTAAGGGTAATAAAAAGCACATTACTAATAATTTTATGGATTATAGTGGGGCTAAAAATATGACTCGTTTTTGGTATTTCCAATGGAGGATATAGAATCCAGATGATATAAAATATTAAATTGTCAAACAAAATTATAGATTGTACATTATGAAACTTAAATTGTTATCGATAATATTCATAATAATTCCTTTAGGATTATTTTCACAGACCGATACCACATTGCATACTTTTATTTACAACGGTTTGGTAAATCATATTAACTTTTTTCAACATGAAAATGCTGAGTATATAAGAAGTTTTGATAAACAATCGATATTGCAAGCACTTGATTATTTATCAAATTATGATACAGATTCTGTTATTTATAACAATTCTGAAGGTGTAGCATATATATTATATCATATATTATCTCATGATGATAAAGAGATAAGAAAAAAAGCATTAAATCTCTGTTTAGATTTTTATCGTTTAGGTTTTGCAGGTAGTCGATTCCCAATTCAACCATCTGATATGGATGATACTATCAAAGCAAAAATTTTATATTTGATGGCAAATAAACCATATAATGAAAAAGAATTAAAAGTGTTAATAACAAAAAAGAAACGATATTTTACCAGTTTGTATACAGATGAATACTTATTAGATTTTAGAGATGTTGACACTACTCTTGTAAGTTTATCTTATGCGCGGGATAGTTTAACAAATTATCAAATGAGAAGATATTCCGAAAGTCTAAAGCAACCTGTTTGTTATGGATTTGAAGAACTTTCTGAATTATGCGCTTGGTTGTATATATATGAAGCGATACCCTTTATGGAAGAATATGTTAAACAATATCCTGATAATGAAAGAATCTTGACACATTTAGCCAGATTAGGTGTAACTAAATATGAAGATGAAATAATAGAAAAAATGTTGAATACAAAATGCATAAGTACTCATCAATTAGCATTTATTAATACTCATAAAAGTTTTGAAACAATAATACAAGGGCTAAGATTTGAAGGTCGAACACATAATACCTTTTATAATTTTGGTGCAAAAAAGAAACGAGATCGTAAAAATATTGAAGTTGATGGTATGTTTTTTAAACTTGCAAATTTAAGGGATCTTCTTTCTTGGGATTATTTTAATATGGAAATTCCCTTTGAAGGATCTATTTTTATTGATGTAGAAGACTCCTCTCTATTACCCAAATGCGAGCCAGTTGCTAAGTGGTTGGAAGAGAATATCGATAAATTAGAAGTAAATCCTAATTTAAGAGCATAAAAATTCTTTTTCATTCCTTTTAATTCGTTTAAATTTTTGTTTAAAAAAAAGCCCGCCGCCTTGGCGGGGGAAAAAAAATCTTGTGATAATTGCTGATAAATCAAAAAAATAACTATCTTTACCCCGAAAAGATAGTTAAACCACCGGTCAATTTATGTGCATAGTAGCACTGTTGATTCGTAAAAGACAAACCTGAAGGGGAAAAGACTGGCGGTGAATCCACCAATAATTTTATGGATTATAATTTAAAAAGAAAATCTTGGTTTAAAAATCAATTTATTAATGTAAAATGAGAAAAATATTTGTATTATTTGCTATAATGATATTTGGTATAAATGGATTTGGTCAGAATATAAAGATATCGTCTGACAGTCTGTTACATTATTTACAACAAGCGGACGATCTATTCGCATGTTTTGATTATGATAGGAAATCAGATCCTGTAGTTTTAAAATTTGAACCGTGGACTGACGAAAAAGATTTCTATTTCAATGATAGTTTAAAACATATTCTCATCAATCTTTTCAACGATTCAATAGGATGGGCAAGGTATACAGCAAAAGGAATAAGGCAATATTATGAAAATAAACCAGATGATAAAAAACGCATGTCTTTGGAAGGTTATTTAGAACATAATTATAAAAAAGCATTTGTCGATAGTGTATTAAACGATAAACAATTGTTTGCACAATATTATGATTCACTTTGTGTATACGAGGAAGAAAACAGTTTTCAAGAAAATATAAAAAAACGTGGTACTTGGAATGTTCCTTATAGCCTTAAAAATATTATTGCATATTCACGCTATCCAGAAGTATACGACAAAATGTTATATTATTGGAAGGCTTCAGGATGCAGTACAAGGGATTTTCCTTTTCAGTATCTATTGAACGTAGATTGTCCGGAAGTAATTCAATTTTTAGAATCCGAATTAGATAACAATATATGTGGAAGTGAAACTTATAATTATTTGCGACAATATAAAAGTGAGGCGATTAGATTGTTAATTAAATGTATTGATAAGGATTATTTAGAGTATGTTTCTTTATTAGACTTTAAAGAAATGCCTTTTAATGTCAAAATATTTGGTTACGAGAAAAACTCTTGGTGGATGTGGTATCCGGGTTTTACTAATTATCAACACACTGATTTCTATATCAAAACATCTGACTTAATTGATAAACTGAGAGATGTTAATTATAATAACTTTAAAGTTTGTAAAAAAATATCTAAAGAGATTATTGAAAATAAACAATATATAGTTCCTTTCCTTGAATCTACTTATAAAAAATGTTTACAAGAAGAACTCTATTGGAAACAAAATATGCCCTATTACAAAAAAGAATGAAGACCCCTCGTATCCGTTCCATTCGTAAAAGCATTATGCAACCACGTTGCACAATGCTTTATCCGTGCCCTTTGTTCTTTCCGTGGTTAAAACCCAATTTGTTAAATTCGCCAAATTATAATTCAACTTGTTGATTTATAATTTTTTTGTTAATAAAGGTTTTTCGTTTTATTCGTTTAATTCGGTGATAACAAGCCGCCAAAAAATGCCATTTCTGTTTTGTAATCTCCGAATTAATCGCTAACTTTGCGGAAACAATTAACACTAAGAGTTATGAGCGACTATATAGATTACGGCAATAGCGATTTTAGGAGGGTTATCAACAGCAATTTTGTTGACAAGTCGGGATTGTTGGCTTTTTTAAACAGCAATCTTGATACAGAACAAAGTTTTATCTGTATTTCCCGTCCGCGCCGTTTTGGTAAGTCGGTGGCGGCCAAGATGGCGTATGCCTACTACGACCGTTCGTGCGACTCCTCAAAACTCTTCAATGGTTTGGAAATCACCAAGAATCCCGACTATAAAACCCACCTTAATAAATATCCAACCATATTCATTGATTGGAATCGTTTTGCCAACGTCCCAAAAAATGAGATACTTAAAGAGGCACAGAAATGCTTTGTTGCCGACTTGAAAAAATCATATCCCTTTTTACAAGAACAAGAATCATTTGCCAAAGCACTTGCCGAAATCAACGACAAAACCGGCGACCGTTTCATTCTCATAATCGATGAGTGGGATATGCTTGTGAGGGATGTGGATCAGGATGTTCAAGACGAATATGTCAACTTTCTACGAGCAATGTTCAAGTCAAACAATGCCAACAAGATTTTTCTCTTGGTGTATATGACCGGAATCCTGCCGATTATCAAGATACGAACTCAGTCGGCATTGAACAATTTTGTGGAATACAGCGTGGTAAATCCGGGCATCACTGACAAATATTATGGTTTTACCGAACAAGAGGTAAATAAACTCTGTGCGGAAAACGATATGGACTTTGACCTGATGAAACACGCCTACGACGGCTACATTATAGGTCGCGAAAAGTCTATGTTCAACCCGTTTTCGGTAATGCAGTCGATTCTGTTTCGCAACTACAATAGTTATTGGTCAAAGACCGCATCCTTTATGGCAATCGAGACCTATCTCCACACCGATGCCGACAATGTAAGGTCAAAGATTATAGGTATGATGAACGGCGAGAGTGCCACAGTGAGGGTTTCAAGTTTCCGCAACGATATGAAGAATATCGACAATTGCGACGACGTTCTCACCCTTCTCGTCCATCTCGGATACCTTTCGTACAATCCTACCACACAGTGTGTTACTATTCCCAATACAGAGGTTTCCGAAGAGTTTGAAAATGCTGTCAGCGTGGCAGGTTGGGGCGAATTATCTAAGGCAGTAAACTCGTCGCTCAACCTTTTGGACGACACCATCAACTTGCGCAAAGATAAAATTGCCCGCGCATTCGACAACTACCATTTTGAGGCGTCATCACTTTTGGAATTTAACGACGAAAATTCAATGCGTTGCGCCATAGTCCTTGCATATTACGCCGCCAAACCGTTTTACAAAATATTCCACGAACTACCCACAGGCAAAGGCTTTGCCGATATGGTTTTCATACCCCTGCATAATTCATCGCGTCCTGCCATAGTTGTTGAACTCAAATACGACAAATCTGCCGACACTGCCATCGACCAAATCCACCGCAAAGAATATCCCGCTTCGCTCAAAGGCTTTTCAAAACGCATCATCCTCTGCGGCATCAGCTACAACAAATCTACATCCAAACACGAAGTGGAGATGGAGGTGATTGAGAGGGAATAAAACGCAGATTATGAGATGCTTTTTTAACCCTTTCTCGATGGGCAGGACGACACGTTAGTAAAATCTCAAAAAACAAAAACTATTTTGAAGCAATCTAATTTGCGAATCAATGGGCAATATCAAGACAAAAATGAAAAAACTTATCATATTTAACATATTGGCAATAAGTTTATTAATAGCCATTAATTTTGTTTTTACCCATCTGTCATCAGGTAAAAACTGTATATATTTGTCAGACAATGGATGTATCAAAGGTTTAGGAAAGGTTGATTTTTTTAATCGAAAACAAGGGCACTGGGTTTTTAGAAATCCTGACAATGGAAATATCAGTACCATAGCCAATTTCCACAACGATAAGAAACAAGGAGAATTATTTAAATTCTACAACAATCCTTATAACATAATAAGTGATTATTATTTGTTTGATAATGACTCGCTTGACGGAGTTCAAAAATATTTCTCACCGGATGGTACAGAAAGAAGCGCAGAGTATTATAAAAAAGGAGAATGGTATTATAGTAAACGATATCCAAGGGGAATGTGTATTGATTTTATTGATAACGAAAGTCGGGATGAGTTTTATCATGAATTGATGATACTCGAAGCTTTATATAATGAGGAGTTTGATAATCCGTACGATGACGAATGGAATCATAAAGAATTAGGTTCACGAAAACAACTTTCGTATTGTTATGTTTTAGATGTTGATCGTTATGAACATACCCTATATTGGGATATTTCTGAACAAGAATTTATCCCAAAGTTTGACAATCCCATATATATCAACCATTGGACAAACACGATCACAATCATCAATTATTTATTATTGTTGATTGTATTAATAATCAATATAATAGGTTATAAAAAGATAAAAAATGACAAATAACAAATTATTGTACATCAGTTTGATAATCTTATGTTTGTCGTGCAACAATGATGAACACAAATCCATTGCAGAAAAGATAAAGGATCAAGAAATAACTGTTTTAGGGAATCCTGATTCTTTAATATTTGACAAATATTTAAGTAATAATTCTTCGTTTAGATACATCGTCAATTCTATGATGACCATAGATGTAATTGCACAAGATACGGGAGCTTATCATTGTTTTATAATGGAAAACGTTGACAATCAACAACAACTTAGTTATTTAATGCTTGATGATGTTATTAAATACAATTATATTCCTTATTACGATTCATTAGAATATGATTTAAATCTCACTTTTGAACAGACTGAATTTGATAGTCTTAAATGGTCATCAAAATTTGAAGAAATACCGTATCTAAGGTTAAAGTCTACAGAATACCAACAATTAGTTTCTACATGCAATGATATTCAAGACTTATCAAATTTTTGCAATAATTCGCTATATTTCAAAAAGAAATGTCACCATTATGACGAAAGAGTGTTGACAAAACTAATAGAAATCACACAGGCACAATTAGTAGGAACATATCTTCGGGGTCGTGCTAGAACACATCAAATAATATTAGGCTGGATTAGCTCTCAATCTTATATGATACTAAAATTTAAAAATATGTATCGTTATAATAGGTTTTATGTGCTCAATGATGGTATAAGAGATTATTATTTTTATTTTGAAGATTGGATAAATGAACTTAATCATAGGCAATCACGAAACTATAAAAAAAGAGAAATAGAGAGAAAAAACATAGGTAATATAAAATTTCAAAATGAATTAGAGCGCAAGCACTATTTAAGTTATTCAAAATATCTTCTCAAGATTCAAGACAAGAATCTCAAATTCATTAATAATAATATTGAAGACATTGCCATCACGCAGCAAGATAGTTGTGACATTCTGATGTGCATAGATTATAAATATAGCGACAGCCGGATTTTTTTATTCAACATTGATAGAGATACTAACAACAATATCACTATCACCAAAAACTATTACAACAAAGAGTTTCTTCCAACCACAAGAATGTCAAATTATTATTTGTATTATTAAACCACATTTTTTATCCTTATTTTGAAAACAATCATTTGCTATTCACCATTTTTTTTTATCTTTGCCCCGTTATAACAATTTAAACACATTTTAAAATGACACTATTAGGCATTATCGGAGGACAGGAACTTATTATCATTCTGCTGATTGTACTTGTTCTGTTTGGCGCAAAAAAAATTCCCGACCTTATGCGCGGTCTCGGTCGCGGGGTAAAGGAGTTTAAAGACGGTATGAACGGCACCAATGTGGACACCGAATCCAAGCCAAAAACCGAAACTTCCGACAAAAAAGAGTAATGGCATCTTCCGAAGAAAGTTTTTGGGATCATCTCGAAGTACTCCGTGGAGCAATTATCCGTTCGCTGGCTGTGGTAACGGTGATTGCTGTGGCGGTGTTTATGCTCAAAGACTTTGTTTTTGAGTACGTTGTTTTTTATCCTACCAACGAAAATTTCCCTACTTTTAGGCTTATGCGCCGCGGAATGGTTGCGTTGGGCTATGATGTGGGTATCAACGATATACAGCCGGTAAAAATTATCAGCACAAGGCTTGCTGCTCAGTTGTTTACGCATCTGAGTATGTCGTTTTATATTGCCTTGGTGATTGGTGTGCCGTATCTTAGCGGCGAGGTGTGGATGTTTGTGCGTCCGGCTTTGTATCAAAAGGAAAAAAAGTTTATGTTTAAGGCGCTGATTTACACTGGATTGCTTTTTTATCTTGGTGTAATGGTGTCGTATTTTATGGTTTTTCCTCTGTCGGTAAATTTTTTGGCGGCATATCAGGTAACGCCCGACATCGAAAACCTCATATCCATTGATTCTTACATAGATACGCTTGTGGAACTATGTCTTGCCACGGGGCTTTCGTTTGAACTTCCGGTGGCGGCGTATTTTCTTGCACGGGCTGGCATTTTAACTCATTCGTTTTTAAAGCGTTATCGCCGTCACGCTTTTGTGGCTGTGTTGGTTTTGGCTGCCATTATCACTCCTTCAACCGATATTTTTACTATGATGATTACCGCGCTGCCCCTCTATTGTGTGTTTGAATTGAGTGTGGCAGTGGTAAAACGTGCCGAGAAAAAAAATTTGGCAGATTAATAATTATGTGTATATTTGCGGTGTGTAACCTTAAAATAAGCCAATTATGAATAAAGACTTTTTAGCACCGTTTGTAGTTTTTGCCATTGTGTTTGTGGGCGCGGCATTTTTGATTGTGTCGGCTGCCGTGTGGATTAGCCGTGGCAAATCGGATTTTTTTATTAATAAAAAAATGGTTTTGGGCGGAGTGCTCATTACGCTCAATTCGATGATGGTAAGTGGCTGTATGTTTGGCAGTCAGCCCACTTGCTACGATACTGTTAATCCCGAACCAGAGGTTATGTGCTACGATATGCCCGCTCAAAACGTGGTGAATTTTGATACCGATTCTTCTAATAATGTGGTGATTAACAATAAGATAACAGGCTCAATTTTCGACGCCACAGAAGAAGAATATTATTATTCCATTACCAAAGACAAAACCAACGACACCTTGCAACAGGGCATATTAAAGGTAACTCCTGATGATTCAACATCTTACGCTTCTAAATTTTCGATTGTTGTTAAGGAAAAACTCGCTTCGGGGCGTTATTGGATTAATATCTCTAAATCCTCCGATCACGATTATAATTTTGACTCGCATCAGATTAATATAGAGTAGCGATGAAGGCTAAACTGCCACTCGTAAGTTTCGAGACCACAATGCGTTGCAATCTCCGTTGCCGCTTTTGTTACAATCATTACAAAAATACTGGCGAAACTCCCGCACCATCGTCGTATGCGCAGGCAAAAAAAACTTTACAGCAAATATTTAAAGTGTTTGACGTTGGGCAGATTACTTTTACCGGCGGCGAACCTTTTATGACTGAGCGTTTTGGCGAACTTGTACTTGCGGCACGTTTAAAAGGGGTAGGAGTGGGGATAATTTCTAACGGCAATTTTGCTCCTCCCGAAAAATATCTGCAATTGGTGCGTCTTGGGTGCAGACTTTTTGAACTTCCGCTGCATAGTGTAAATCCTGAGGTTCACGATTTTATGACCACAGTTGAGGGGTCGCACCAAAAATCGCTACATATTATAAAGGTGTTGATTGAGCACGGAGTGGTTCCCACGGCTGTGATTGTGCTTACCAAATTTAATGCCGAAACAGTCTCAGAAACAGTTAGTTATATTCATTCGCTCGGTATTTCTCGCATTATGCTCAACCGCTATAATATTGGTGGCGAGGGTGTTAGCCATCCCGAGAATATTCTTCCAACCAAAGAGCAGTTGCAAAATGCTTTTAAAGAAATATCTGATGTGGCTGTAAAACTGAAACTTACAATACTTTCGAGTGTTTGTACTCCGCATTGCGTTCTCAATCCCGACCTTTATCCGGGCATAAGGTTTTCGGCTTGTTCGTTTGATGTTAGCCGCCGTCCCGTGGTTATCGACTATTTGGGTAACGTGCGGTTTTGCAACCATTCGCCTGTGGTGCTTGGTAATATTTTTAATAATACTCCCGAAGAAATTTTTCAGAACCCTTTGGCAACGGAGTGGGGCAGGGTAGTGCCTGATTTTTGTGCCAACTGTTCTCGTCTGCCACGTTGTAAGGCGGGTTGCCGGGCTGCCAATCAACAATGCGGCATATCTTTGAACCATCCCGACCCTGTGGTAGATTTTTATGGCGGTACAACTTTTGCATAGTTTTTTCGTAAAATTGTGCGTTAATATTTGTGGAATATGAACCGTCTTTTGGCATTGATATCGGCTTTAATGTTGTGGTTTACAACAGTTTCGGTGGGCGTTGCGCAACCTTCGCGCGACCCTTCGATGGTGTTTATCGACAGTATCAAAAGTCTTATCACTCCACAAATTTCCGACAGCGCCAAGGCTGCGCATTACGTGGATATGGCGTTTATTGTCTACAATATCGATTCGGCTCTGCATTATTGCAATACCGCTCTCGACCTCTGCCGTCCTACCGACACGTTTTTGATTGCAAGCGCTCACCACGTTATGGGAGCTCGGTATTATCTCCGTCACGAGATGTACACCTCTATCGAACATCTGCGCAAAAGTTACAACCTTTATAATCCTCAGCGCGACCATCGTCAGATTGTGTTTTGCTGTGTAAATCTTGCTCAGGGCTTTGAGGCTTTGCACCTTCCCGACAGCGTGTTTTTTTACCTCAACCAATCGCTCGAAAGCAGTATCAACCGTCACGATACCGCGCAGATTGCATATTCGTATCAGAATCTCGGCCGCGTTAGCACCAACCTTACCCTTTACGAAAATGCCGAGGAGTATCTTATGAAGGCTATCGAACTTGATTCTATCACCAACAACACTCTTGATTTGGCGTGCGACTATTTTTGGCTCGGATGTCATTACATTGCCACAAAATCGTATCAAAAAACGGGTCATTACCTTCGAAAATCCATAAAAATCCTTGAAGCAAACAAATACAGTTTTTCGTATTATGCCAATGTGCTTCACCTTGCCTATTCGTATATGGCAGATGCGTATATAGCCTCTGCCGAGAACACTGGCACAACTCGTTATGCCGATAGTTGCTTGGTTTACACTAAGATGGGCGGCGATTATTTTCTGCGTTATGGCTTAAACTCCAATTATATGATTGCACGTTACGCTTACGTCAAGTATCTGATGTTTTACAAAAAGTATAACGAGGCTCTCAACGTGCTAAAAGAGTGTGAAAAATATCAAACGGGTCCCGACCTCCGCCGCGATTATCACAAATATATGACCCTTGTTTACGAAAAACTTGGCAATTACAAGGAGGCTCTCGCTCAACAAAAAATGCACTACGAATGTGCTATGGAGTATCTCAACGATAGTTCGCTCACCGCACTTGCCGATTCTAAAACCCATCAGGCGTTGATTTACAAAGAGGCAGAACAAAGGCAAATCGACGAAATCAACCTTGTGCGCACCCATCGTATGCAGATTATCATCGTTTCGCTTTTGGTGGTGCTGATACTTGCCTCGCTGCTGATTGTGTTTGTGTACCGAATGTGGAAAATCAAGAAAAAGGCGTTGAACATTCTTTCGCAAAAAAATCAGATTCTCGACCAGCAAAAACACGAAATTCAGTCGCAACGTGATGAAATTGAGAACGTTCACACAGCAGTTTTGAACAGCATAAAATATTCCGAGCGCATACAGCGTGCCGCCATAACATCCGAACGCAAGATTAAGACGCTTTTTCCCGAAAGTTTTGTCTATTACCGTCCGCGCGATATTGTCAGCGGCGATTTTTATTACGCTGCGCAATGCGGTAAGTATAAGGTATTTGTGGTGGCAGACTGCACGGGGCACGGCATTCCGGGTGGTTTTCTTTCGATGCTTGGCTTGTCGTCGCTCAAAGAGTTTCTTGTAACTGAGGAAGATGCAGCCTCACCGGGCAAAGTGCTCGACCGTATGAGAGATTTTATCAAAGATACTCTCGGCACGTCAGACGATTCGGGTACGCTGCTTTATGATGGAATTGAGATGATTATTTGCAGTTTTGATATTGAAAATCACCGACTTGTGTATGCTTCGGCTTATCAAAACGCTTATATTGTGCGCAACGGTACGGCTATTAGGCTTTACAGCGACAAAATGCCTGTGGGGCGATATTTTCACGAAAAAGCCCATTTTGCTACCAAAGAAGAGGATTTGCAGACTGGCGATATGGTCTACCTTTGCAGCGACGGCATTCAGGATCAGCCCGGAGGCCATTTTGATATTCCCGAAGGTAAAAAACTTTTGTCTAAAAATCTGTTGAATCTTCTTACAGGTATTGCTAATATGCCTATGAATCAGCAATGTACGTATGTTGACCAATCTCTTCAATTGTGGATCAACGGCCGCGAACAGGTAGATGATATGACGCTTGTGGGTATAAGAATTTGATTTTTTTTCTATCTTTGCGGAATCAGATTCAAAAAGATTACACTATATGGCACAACCTTTGGCAGAACGGATGCGTCCTAAAAATTTGGACGAATATATTGGTCAGCAGCACCTTGTGGGCAAGGGGGCTGTTCTCCGAAATATGATTGAAACCGGAAGAATACACAGCATTATTCTCTGGGGACCTCCCGGTGTGGGCAAAACCACTCTTGCCAAAATTATTGCCACAAGCGGAAACCGTGCTATGTATACCCTCAGCGCAGTAAGTAGCGGTGTAAAAGATGTTCGCGAGGTGTTAGAAAAGGCTCAGCATCAGACTTTTTTTGGTTCGCCGTCGCCGATTCTCTTTATCGACGAAATTCACCGTTTCAACAAAAGTCAGCAAGATTCGCTCCTTGCCGCTGTGGAGCAGGGTATTATCACTCTCATTGGTGCTACCACCGAAAATCCAAGTTTTGAGGTGATTTCGCCGTTGCTTTCCCGTTGCGAGGTTTATGTTTTGAAACCCCTTGAAAAAGAAGACCTTGAACGCCTCTTGGACAATACTATCCACAACGATACCGAACTCAAAAAACTAAATATCAAGGTAGAAGAAACCACCGCACTGTTTCGTCAGAGTGGTGGCGATGCACGCAAGTTGCTCAATATATTAGAGATAGTTATCAATGCCGAAACGTCCGACCAAGTAATTATCAACGACGAGATTGTAATGCAACGTCTTCAAAAAAATCTTGCAATGTATGATAAAAATGGCGAGATGCATTACGATATTATTTCGGCGTTTATCAAGAGTATCCGAGGAAGCGATGCCAATGCCGCTGTATATTGGCTTGCGCGTATGCTTGCAGGTGGCGAAGACCTCAAATTTATTGCCCGACGACTGATTATTTCGGCAAGCGAGGATATTGGTCTTGCCAATCCTAACGCTATGTTGCTTGCGCAGGCTTGTTTTAATGCTGTTAACACTGTGGGCTATCCCGAATCGCGCATAATGCTCAGCGAAACAGTTATTTACCTTGCCAATTCGCCTAAGAGTAATTCGGCTTACAACGCTATCAACACCGCTATGGAGTTTGTAGAAAAAACTGGCGACCTTCCTGTGCCGCTTCACCTTCGCAATGCACCCACAAAACTGATGAAGCAACTCGGCTACGGCAAAGATTACAAATACGCCCACGATTTCCCCGGACATTTTGTAAATCAAGAATATCTTCCCGACGAAATCCGCGGCACCACATTCTACCATCCCCAAGAAAACCCCTCCGAAGCCAAAGCCAAAGAGACTATTGATAGACTGTGGAATGGAAAGTATAAATAAAAAGCACAACTTCCTAAGAAATTGTGCTTTAAATTCTTAATTATGCAATCTGCACTCTTAATTATGCATTATGCATTATGCATTATGCATTGTCTACTGTTTCTGTTCCTTGAGCACCACATCGTGAGCGCCGCCTTCGATGATGCCCGTAGACGATACGAGGGTAATCTTGGCGTTGGCTTTCAACTGTGGCAGTGTGGTAACGCCGCAACTGCACATTGTTGACTTGATTTTATCGATGGTAACTGTAAGATTGTCTTTGAGTTTGCCAGCGTAGGGAACGTATGAGTCAACTCCCTCTTCAAATTTCATTGTGGCTGCGCCGCCCATATCGTAACGTTGCCAGTTGCGTGCGCGGTTGCTGCCTTCGCCCCAATACTCTTTCATATACGAGCCGTTGATCATAATCTTTTTGGTGGGACTTTCGTCGAAACGTGCAAAATAGCGTCCCATCATCAAAAAGTCGGCACCCATTGCCAATGCAAGCACCATATGGTAATCCTGAACCAATCCGCCGTCGGAGCAAATCGGAACGTAAATGCCTGTGGCTTTGTAATAACGGTCGCGTTCGGCAGCCACGTCGATAATAGCGGTAGCCTGTCCTCGTCCGATACCTTTTTGTTCGCGGGTAATGCAGATAGAGCCGCCACCGATACCCACTTTTACGAAATCGGCACCAGCCTCGGCAAGATAGCGGAAACCTTCGGCATCTACCACGTTGCCAGCACCTATTTTAATAGTGTCGCCATAATTTTCGCGAACCCACTTGATAGTGTCTTTTTGCCATTCTGAAAAACCGTCCGACGAGTCCATACAGATAACGTCCACACCGGCTTCCACAAGTTTAGGAATACGCTCGGCATAGTCGCGAGTGTTGATACCTGCGCCCACGAGAAGACGTTTTTCGCTGTCTAAAAGTTCGAGGGGATTGGTCTTGTGGCTGTCGTAATCCTTGCGGAAAACAAAATATTTGAGGTTTTGATTGTCGTCGATAATTGGGAGGGCGTTAATCTTGTTGTTCCAAATAATATCGTTGGCCTCTTCAAGAGTGATGGGGAATTTGGCAACGATAAGTTTTGAAAACGGAGTCATAAACTCCTTAACCTTACGGTCTTGCGGGTCGCGGTTGGGACGATAGTCGCGGCTGGTAACTAATCCGAGGAGTTTGCCGTTTGATGTTCCGTCTTCGGTGATACCTATTGTAGAGTAGCCGCATTTTTGTTTAAGTTCAATAACGTCTTTGAGAGTGGCATCGGGAGTGAGGTTTGCGTCGCTAACCACAAATCCTGCCTTGTATTTTTTTACCTTGCGAACCATTTCGGCTTGACTTTCAATAGATTGCGAGCCAAAAATAAACGATATTCCGCCGTTTTTGGCAAGCGCGATAGCCATATTGCTGTCCGACACCGACTGCATAATAGCCGATGCAAAGGGCGCGTTGAGCGTGATGGCTGGTTCTTCGCCTTTCTTGAATTTTACAAGCGGCGTGCGGAGGTTCACATTGTCGGGAGTACATTCCTTGGTGGTGAGTCCGGGTATCAAGAGATACTCGTTAAAAGTTCTTGAAATTTCGTTTATTATGTGTGCCATAAGTATGGTGTTTTTTGAATTGTAAAATTTTGCAATGTTAATAAAAAAAATCTGAATAAGTATTATCCGCATTGTAAAAAAAAACTTAAAAATTTTTGCACTTTTTAAATTTTTTTTGCATATATTTGCAAAAAGGTTGAAACATTTTTTCACTTTGAATTGATGCCTTCAACCATAATAACGAATTTTAAATTTTTTGTAACAATTTAAAAACTTACACACATGAAAAAAACACTTACATTCTTAATGGCTGCATTGGTAATCAGCCTTATGGCATCTTGCGGTGGTAGCAACGAAGCACAAGTTTCTGAAAAAGGTAAAATGCTTATGGGTAAAACTTGGGCAGCCGACCTTAACGCCGACCTCAAAGGCAATGGCGAGGCTCTAAAAGAGGAAACTGGTGTTGGTCACGAAATGGAACTCAAAGGCGACGTTGCCAAAATCGGCGACTTCCTTGCTGCTAAATGGTTGTTTGGTCGTGGTCAAAAAGACCCCAGCAAACTCGTTTACTCTATCTCTACTGGCGAAGGTTTCTTCTCGGCTACTGTTGAATCTGGTCTTTGGGAACTCGGTGCCGACGACAAAACTCTTCTTCTCCGCAAATGGGACGACGAGAAAGGCGATTATGTAGAAACTCCCGAAGAGTACACCATCTTGGAACTCACCAACGAAAAACTCTCTTGGCAGAAAAAAGGCGATCTTTCTCCCTCTTACTTCGTAGCAAAATAATCTTTTTCATATTAAAAAAATTAAATTATTGGCGGATTGCATTTTTTGCAGTCCGCTTTTTTTTATAACAATTGTGTGGTATAATTTCCTTTTTTTATTATATTTGCAACAAAAATAAAACGTACAACAATGAACAATCTACCTAACGACCCATTTATGTTGGTTTCTACAATCAATATGCTTTTGCGCGATGGCGAATACGACAGTCTCGAATCGCTTTGCAGCAGTTACGACAAACAGCCCGGCGAGATCAAAAAATATCTCCGCGAATTTGGCTTTGAGTATAACGAGCAGCAAAAACAGTTTCGATAATTTTACCAAAGTTTTTTTCGTCAAAAAATTTGCAGATTAAAACTAAAATTGTACCTTTGCGCTATTATATAAAGGTGTGCTATTTGTGCCACCATAGTAAGAATTTTTAAAACCAAATGGAAGAAAATAATATAAATCAAACTGCAACGCAGGAACAAGAAGAATACACAGCGAAAAACATCCAAGTGCTTGAAGGTTTGGAGGCTGTGCGCAAACGTCCCGCAATGTATATCGGCGACACAGGCGAAAGAGGTCTCCACCACCTTGTATACGAGGTAGTTGACAACTCTATCGACGAGGCTCTCGCAGGATTTTGCACCGATGTTACCGTAACAATCAACGAAGACGAATCTATCACCGTTCGCGACAATGGTCGTGGTATTCCTACCGATTATCACGAAAAAGAGGGCAAGTCGGCACTTGAAGTGGTGCTCACAATACTTCACGCAGGTGGTAAGTTCAACAAAAACTCCTACAAGGTTTCCGGCGGTTTGCACGGTGTGGGCGTTTCGTGTGTTAACGCGCTTTCTACTTATTTCAAGGCAGTTATCCGTCGCGACGGCAAAATTTTCCAACAGGAATATTCAATAGGCAAGCCCACCACCGAGGTTAAGGTGATTGGCGAAACCGAGGAAACTGGTACAGAAATCACTTTCAAGGCCGATGATTCTATTTTCTCGTGCCATAGTTACCAATACGAAATTCTCGCTGCACGTTTGCGCGAACTTTCGTTCCTTAACAAAGGTATCAAACTTACCCTCACCGACTTGCGTAAGGATGAGGAAGGCAACACCCGCAGTGATGTTTTCTATTCGCAAGAGGGCTTGAAAGAGTTTATCGATTATCTTGAAGTTTCTAAGGACGTACTTTCAAACATTATTTATATATCTACCGAAAAGAGCGGAATTCCTATCGAGGTGGCTTTGCAATACAACAATTCGTATCGCGAGGTTATCCACTCTTACGTCAACAACATCAACACTCAGGAAGGCGGCACGCACCTTACAGGTTTCCGTCGTGGTTTGACACGTACTCTCAAACAGTACGCCGACACATCGGGTATCCTTGCCAAAAACAAGATTGAAATCTCTGGCGACGACTTCCGCGAGGGTCTCACAGCCATTATTTCGGTAAAAGTTCAAGAGCCTTTGTTCGAGGGTCAGACCAAGACAAAACTTGGCAACACCGAAGTGGCTCCGGCAGTAGATCAAGCCATTAGCGACGCTCTTAAAAACTATCTTGAAGAGAACCCCAACGATGCTAAGAATATCTGCAACAAGGTGATTCTTGCAGCCCGTGCCCGTATAGCCGCAAGCAATGCACGCAAACTTGTGCAGGCTCACAGTCAGTTGAAGGGCGCAGGTCTGCCCGGTAAACTTGCCGACTGCTCATCGAGAGACAATACCAAGACCGAGATTTTCATAGTCGAGGGTGATTCGGCAGGTGGAACAGCAAAACAGGGTCGCGACCGTATGTATCAGGCTATCCTTCCGTTGCGTGGTAAAATCCTCAACGTGGAAAAAGCCGTTCAGTACAAAACCCTTGACAACGAAGAAATTAAGAATATCTACACTGCCCTTGGCATTACCATCGGCACTGAGGAAGATAGTCAGGCTGCAAACCTCAACGACATCCGTTACAACAAGATTATAATTATGACCGATGCCGATGTGGACGGTGCCCACATTCAAACTCTTGCTATGACGCTATTCTTCCGCTATATGAAAGAGGTGATCGACCGCGGACACCTTTACCTCGCATCGCCGCCGCTCTATCTTGTAAAACGTGGTAAGATGCAACGGTACTGTTGGACAGAGGAGCAGCGTAAGCAGGCGCTTATCGACCTTGGCAACGGCTCCGAAGAGTCGTGTACAGTACAGCGATACAAAGGTCTTGGTGAGATGAACGCCGACCAGTTGTGGGAAACTACTATGAATCCCGAAACTCGTACATTGAAACAGGTAACTATCGAAAACGCAGCCGAAGCCGACCGCACTTTCTCGATGCTTATGGGCGACGACGTTCCCCCGCGCAGAGAATTTATCGAACAAAATGCAGTTTATGCGAATATCGACGCATAAGAAAACCGCTTAAATATTGATAAAGCCTGCGCGAATGTCGTGCAGGCTTTTTTATTTTGCAAAACCTTTAAATACAACGCTATGATAACCGAAAAACTTGAAACTTACATCAACGCTCTTGCCACAGACGAGGCTCTCGCACTCAAAAATGTTTTGACCGAGGTAGAAAAATTTGCAGTTGAAACTCCTTCGTCCGCACCGCTGTTGAGCATTGTGGCAGACGAAATCAGTGCCGACTCTATCACAGTGGCAGCCGCTGCCGCTTACGCATATATCCCTTTTAATCAGTTGAATACAGTAATTGATTCGGGCGTTCTTGGCGACGAAATCAACGGTATTTTAAAGGGAATTGTAAAAATTCCTGAGTTTAATCTCGACAAACTTAAAGTGCAAACCGAGAATTACATCAAACTGCTTGTAACTCTCTCTGGCGATGTGCGTTCTATAATTATCCTCTTGGCTCAGCATCTGTTTAAAATCCGAAATTTAAACTCGCTGCCCAACGATGAGGCTCTCAAAACCGCCACCGAGGTTCAATTGGTGTATAGTCCTATTGCCCACCGTATCGGTCTTTACAAGGTGAAAACCGAGATGGAGGAGATTTGCCTAAAATACTTTGAATACGACACTTACCGCTCCATAGCCGACAAGTTGCAAATCAAAAAGGCAGAGCGCGACAAATATATCAGCGAGTTTATTGAGCCGCTGAAAAAGAAATTTACCGAAATGGGAATGAACGTCAGCATCAAAGGACGTCCCAAGTCGATTGCCTCCATCCGCACCAAGATGAAGAAACAAGGCGTTGACGTTGACGGCATCTACGACCTTTTTGCCATACGTGTAATAATCGACAGCAAACCCGAGGACGAAAAGGCAGATTGCTGGCGTGTCTATTCTATTGTAACAGAGAAATATAAGCCAAATCCCTACCGTCTGCGCGATTGGATTACCGTACCCAAACCGAGCGGATACGAATCGCTACACACCACGGTGATTGGTCCCGGAGGTCGTTGGATCGAGGTTCAAATCCGCACAAAACGTATGGACGAGGTTGCCGAAAAGGGTCTCGCCGCGCATTGGAAATACAAAAACGGCACCGATGGTAAAGAAGGCGGCAATATTTTCTCAAAAATTCGTGAGGCTATCGAAACGCCCGACAAGAATGATTCTACCGTCAAGAAGGCTCTGTATAGCAACGAGATATACATTTTTACGCCCAATGGCGACCTGATGAAGATGCACCAAGGCGACACCGTTTTGGATTTCGCATTTACAATTCACTCGCAAATCGGCAGCAAGTGCATCGGTGCGCAGGTCAACAACAAGTTCGCCTCCATTAAAAACGTGCTGCAAAACGGCGACACGGTAAAAATCCTCACCGCCAACAATCAAAAGCCCTCGGCAGAATGGCTCAAAATTGTTAACAATCAACGTGTTAAAACTCGTCTGCGCCACATTTTGGCATCTATGGAAAACCGTCTTGCCGATGTGGGCAAAGATATTGTTAAGCAAAAACTCCAACAGATTGATGTTGAATACAACGATGTGGCTGTCAATAAGTTGGTGAAATATTTCGGTATGGATTCGGCAGTGCAGTTGTATCAGACACTCGGAGAGGGCAAACTCGAACCAAGCAAGATTAAGCACGCCTTTGTAGAGGCATCGAAAGATGACGATAAATCCGCTGCTGAAATCAAGCCTGTGGAACACTCTGTTTATCAGGATGATATTTCCTCTTCTGATAACAATCTACTGATAATCGACAACTTAAACACCATCGATTTTCAGTTTGCCAAATGCTGCAATCCAATGCCCGGCGACAAGATTTTTGCATTTGTAACGGCAAGCAGCGGCACAAAAATTCACCGCACCGACTGTCCCAATGCTGCAAATATAATCTCACGCTATCCTTACCGTGTGGTTAATGCCGTGTGGAAACAGAATTCTGAATCCAAAACCTTCAATGCCAAACTTAACATCGAAGGCGTTTATCAACCCGGAGCGAGTGGCAGCATAACCAAGTTGATTTCAGAAACTTACCGCATCCACATCCGCTCGTTCAACTTCTCCGAAACCGACAACGGCCGCTTCTCCGTTTCGGTGGTGGTGCTCCTCAACAGCAAATCGCAACAAGATTTTCTTGTTGAAAAACTCAAAAGCATAAAGTTTGTGGATAAGGTGGGGGTGGAGAAGGATTGATGAGGTTTTAACAACGAATTAAACTAATAAAACGAAGACCTTTCTAACCTTCGTTGATTTTGTTTAATTCGTTGTTATAAATATTTTATATATTTGTAGTATTATTGAAAAATATGATTATACTACAAAAATTATTACCAATCCTTTTGTTGATATTCTTGAATATCAGTCTTTTTGCTCAGGCAGATTTTTCAAAATATCAGCATAAACATATTTTTTGTAAGCCGTGGATTGGTAATAATGCTTTTCTTGAACGTTATCTTTCTGAAATTCATTACGATAACGATTCTACGCCGATGTATGCCGTGCCGGTGCAGATTTGGGCTTACGGCGGCGAAAATCTTCCTTCCGACTCGAAATCAAACGTTTGATTATCAGTCTCAATACGCTTTTTACTGCTAACAATATCAAGATTGTTTTTTATCTTAGTGGCGTAGAAAAATTTCAAAAAAAGCGTTTCCAAAAATTCGGTTATTTTTCTAACGCGCCTATTCAGAGCCATTTGCATCACAAACGTGGCGAGTTAATTGCATACCTTGTATTTTGATAAATGATTTTGTTCTATGAAATTGAAATCAAATCAATCCAGTCATATAAATAGGCAGGATTGTCGTCTTGCCGTCTAATCTGAGATCTTTGGAGCAGACCAAATACCTATTGGCTATGCGAGACGAGAATTTTTCGCAAAACGTGTCAAGCGACACGTGATTTTTATGGTTAGACGATTTTATTTCCAAAGGACAGACCTTTGCTCCTCGCGAAAGCAAAAAGTCAATTTCGTAGTTGTGTCTTTCATCTTTTGGCCAAGTGTAAAAATACAATCTGTTGCCGTTGCTGCAAAGCATCTGCGCTGCCAAATTCTCATATATATATCCGAGGTTGGCAGGGAGTTTATCGGTAAGCAACTTGTCGTACAAAATATTTTCGGCGAATTTCTTGTCCCAAAAAGCAAGTGTTACCATCAGTCCCGTGTCGCCTACGTAAATTTTCTGACGGCTGCGATCTTCGCTCAACGGTAGCCCAACCTGAGGGTCGGTGCAATGGTAGGCAATGTTAACAGTTTTGCTGTCTTCCAAGGCTATCAACAAATCCATCATTTTGTCGGCTCCCACGCCCTTGATTACTGATGTAGGATAAAAACGTCCCACGCCGTGCGATAGCATTGCGGGAATGGCTGCGTACAATTTACCTATCTTGCCTGTCTTGTCAATTTTGCGGAAGTCATCGAAGTAAAGATTGAGTATCTTACGTTTCATTGTGTCAACCGAGCGGAGATTTTTAGTTTTAAGATATTCGCTGACAACCTGCGGCATACCGCCAACAAGCATATACAGTCGCAAGTCGCGCATATATTGCCTATTGATGTCGTCGCCCATTGAGCGTCCACTCTCCAATTGTTTCTTCAATAATGGAATTGTCGCAGTGTCGCCCATCGCCCAACGGTACTCCTCGTAATCCATCGGAAACATTTCCAATCTATCTTCTTCGCTTGGTATGGTGATGTTTTCTGTGTGCTGTTTGATGCTGATGAGCGAACCTGTTTCTATGTAATCATACCGTCCGTCCTGCACCAAGTATTTTATAGCCTGACGAGCCATAGGACATTTTTGAACTTCGTCGAAGATAATTAACGATTCTCGCTGATAAAGCGTTGTATGATAGGCACTTTGTAGGAATAGAAATAGGTAATCCAAGTCCATCAAATCGTTAAACAACGATTTGACGCGCTCAGAGGCTTTGATGAAGTCAATTAGGATATACGATTTGTATTCCTTTTTTGCGAACTCTTCAACAATGGTGGATTTGCCAATACGCCGAGCACCTTCAATAAGCAATGCGCTGCGCCCCGCATTTTCGCGTTTCCACTGACTAATTTGCTCATATATTTTACGTTGAAATATATACTCCATAATTATGAATTTTTTTTATCGAGGCAAATTTACTAATAATTAATTAAATACAAAATTATTTCTATCGTTCCCCAATATTTTTAACATAAAAAATCTATCTCTCCCCGAAAAAATATATGCTCAAATACTATCTCTCCCCGCATTATTTCCATATCACCCACTCATCCACCGTCCGTTTTTCGCTTGAAAAGTTTACGCCGATTTTCCAAATGAGGCACGTCGAAACTGTAACTTTCTATCACAAAGATAGTGTTTTTTTCGCTTATTACGAAAAGTTTTGTATTTTTGTGTAATGAACTTAAATCTTTTATGTTTTTGAAAATTTGTGATTAATGACCACTTTGCAAAAAATATTGCCCATCTTTTTGATATTCCTGAATATCAGTCTTTTTGCGCAGACAGATTTTTCAAAATATCAGCATAAGCATATTTTTTGTAAGCCGTGGATTGGTAATAATGTTTTTCTTGAAAAATATCTCTCTGAAATTCATTACGATAACGATTCTACACCGATGTATGCCGTGCCGGTGCAGATTTGGGCTTACGGCGGCGAAAATCTTCCTTCCGACCTCGAAATCAAACGTTTGATTATCAGTCTCAATATGTTGTTTACTGCTAACAATACCAAGATTGTTTTTTATCTTAGTGGTGTAGAAAAATTTCAAAAAAAGCGTTTCCAAAAATTCGGTTATTTTTCTAACGCGCCTATTCAGAGCCATTTGCATCACAAACGTGGCGTGGTGAATATTATGTTGACGGGATGGCTCGCAAAACCCGGCAAAAAGAACCGAAATCTCGCATTTACAGGCTGTTACAATCATTTTAGCAACACAATCGCCACAATTCCAAGCGGTTCGCCCTCGGTGGCTGTTCACGAAATGGGGCATTATCTCGGTCTTCATCACACTCACCGTTATTATCACCGTGGAAAACATCGTCAAGAATCGGTTGACACTACCGTTTTTCGCCGTGGACTTTTTGCCCGTGGTAGAAATGTGGAAATCAATGGCGACGGTCTTGCCGACACTTACGCCCAACCGTACCTCCGCCGTGTTACCGATTCGCATTGCAATTTTGTTGATAATGAAGGCGTTACCGACCGTTGGGGCAATCGTTATGCGCCTCAAACCGACAATATTATGTCGTACACTCACAACAAAGAGTGCCGCACACAATTTACCCGTATGCAAAAGTCGGTAATGCTCTATACGCTTGATAATAAGCGACATTCCGACCGTTGGCGCATAGATTTTACTGGCGATAATAATGGCTTTGCCTCGTTGCCCGATGGTTATGAACCTGATTTTTCACCACGTGCCGCCACTGCGCTTCCTTTGGGTAGCCGTCAGCATCACACTTTTCATACTCCACTCGACGGCAAGGGCTTACCAATGACCGATGAAGATTGGTTTGAGTTTTCGGGCGACTACGTTATCAAGCATTTTCAACACCGCAAACTTGTGATTGAGCCTGGGTTGATGGAGTTTTCGGGTATCCGCGCCGTGTTGTTTGGTAAGGATTTGCAGCCCATCGACACCTTTAATATTAATACCAAGGATGAGACAATCGAACTTGATATTTCGGATTTTAAAGATGGCAAGTATTTTATTAAGGTAGAGCAACTTAACGACAATCGCACCACAATTCCTTCCGATTATTTTATCTCGCTTTTGGCTGTTGACCTCCCAAAAAATCTTCCGCCTGTGATTGAGTATAAAGGCGAATTGGAGGTGATGGAGTGATTCTCTAAGTATACGCCTCAATGATTTGCGAAAAGCGGTTTAGAATATCGTCTAAGCCATTGATATTCTCGTCGTTAAGGGGAATGTTTACGGCAAATGCAGCCCGTTGACCGTTGCTCGACATTTCGCCGGTGGTGCTAACGCCCTGATATAGTGGTGAAAGAATGGTTTCAAGAGCCTTCATCTCTTGGTTGGTTTCGGTAAAATTCTGTTTTTCACTGCCTTTGCGCAATGTGGCTTCGGTGAGCATTATTATTCGGTTTTTACGAAACACAATGTTGAAAACCTTTCCGCCGAGTTCGTATGAAGCAGTGTTGTTGATAAATTGTATAGGTTTGAAATTCAGACTATAAGCAATCTTTTTGTATAGTCGTTCGTTTCTACCTCGCCACCATTTCCACGATAGCACCCACACCAAAACCAAACTCGCAAATATTACAAACACCACTGCGTTGTGACTTTTAACTGCGGCTATCAGCATTATGCCGGTGATTATACCTAATATGATGAGAAATTTTTGCATGGTTAATTTTTATTATGCGCAAATATACTTGATAAAAGTGAATTTACAAATTTTTTCTCTACCTTTGCCGCGTAACAATTAAACACACTCAACAATGGCTTCAAATCTTAAAAACTTATCTGATTTTGGGGATGCTGAAATCCCAAACGGCAGCGATATGAAAATCGGTATTGCTGTGGCTCAATGGAACAAGGAAATTACTTCGGCACTTTTCAACGGTGCTAAACAAACCCTTCTGAAACACGAGGTTAAGGAAGATAATATTATTTCTGTGTCGGTGCCGGGTACTTTTGAGTTGACTCTCGCCGCTCAAAACCTCTTGGAATACACCGATGTAGACGCTGTGATTGTACTCGGCTGCGTTATCCAAGGCGAAACCCGCCATTTTGATTTCATCTGTCAGAGCGTTACACAAGGCGTTACCGAACTGAATATCAAGTACAATCAGCCTGTTATCTTCGGAGTGTTAACCACCAACAATTTGGAGCAAGCCCAAGAGCGTGCCGGCGGAAAACTTGGCAACAAGGGCGACGAGGCTGCTGTTACTGCACTTCAAATGGTAGATATGCAAAGCCGTTTGCGTCAAAATTATCTCAACTGTTATCCGATAGAGTAGGTTATAGTTTTTGTCGTTCAATATTGAGAGTATCACCTTCTGAACGGGCAATTGTGGCTGTGCAGCAGATATTGCCCCACATATTTACAAACGGGCAGATATTGCCGAACAATATTTCGCACCCTGCTACAAGTGCCGCCCCTTCTACGGGAAGTTCGAGAAATCCTAATACAGGCAATATTAACATTGTGAATTTCATCGGCATATCGGGGATGCCAAAAGAGATAAAGAGAATAGCGAACGTTAGAATAATCTGTTCAGATATCGAAATGTAGATACCGTAAGCTTGTGCTATAAACACTGTAGCCACGCTTAGGAAAATAGCTGTGCCGTTGCTGTTGGTGAGCGACTGAAATGGCATTGATATATTGGCAGTGTGTGCCGATATGCCTATTTCTTTGTGTAACCGATTTATAGCCATAGGCATAGTTAGAGTTTCTGATGATATTCCAAACGAGGTGAACAACACACTTCCCACAGCTTTCATTAGTCGGTACGGTTTGCAACGTGCCGATATTTTTAAAAATAAGGGTAATGATATAAAAGTGTGTATCAATAGAGCGGCTGTGATAGTTAGTATCAACCCCCATAGTTTAGAAGCTGAGGTGACAAAGTCGGTGTTGGCAGTTAATTGAGTAAGAGCACCAAAAACACCGATAGGAGCGAGTCGTGCAACAAAATCGGTTATTCTCGACATCACTTCTGATATGGAGTTAAAAAAGTTTGTGAGGAATATCCTTGTTTTATCTTTTGATTTTGAGATAAAACAGCCGAACACCGTGCAGAAAAGAGCCACGGCACACATGTTGTTTTCCGACAATGCCTTGAATATATTTGGACAGAATGTTCGTGGTATAAAATCACCGAAGTTAATTGTTTTACTGGCATCAACCTGTGTGGTGTATTCAAAGTCGATACCATTGCCAGGCATAATGATGTTTACCATTATCAGAGCCGACACCATAGCAATTAATTGGGTGAACAGTGCCCAAACCACGTTTTTTATACCAATTCTTCCAAGTGTTTGAATATGAGTGATTTGTGTTATACCTGTAATTATATGAGCCGCTATAGTTGGCAATAGAATCACAAGCAGAATTTTGATATAGTATTTACCTAAATATCCTGTGATGTTGGCAGCTTCGGGGAAAACTACACCGAAAACCAAAGCCAATGCACCAGCCGTGAGTATTTGCCAAGATAGCGGAAACGATAATTTTTTCATATTGGATAGTCAAAAATCTGTTATTTTTCAAGCAGTTTGTCGCCAGTTGAGCGAGCCACATTTTCTTCCCAAGCTTTGCCGTAGCCAGGCTGTGTGAGTTCGGGAATACCTTTGCCGCTACCGTTGTCTTTGAGTTTTTGGTCGCCGTCGTTGGTCTTCACGTTGCCGTCCATATATTTCATAAACAGGTAGTTGAACAATTTTTTGCGCTCTGCCACAAGGTTTGAGCCAGTTTTTACCGAAAAATCTGTGAGCAGTTTTATAGCCGCTTGTTCGTCGGTTTTGCCTAATGCAATGGCTTGGTTATCAATTTCTTTGGTGCGCTCAATAAATTCTTTTTCTTGTTGCTGTTGCACTTTTTCGATTTCGGGGTGAATAAGATTGTAGCGTGTGTAAGCCCAGTTTGAAATCATATTGTTTACCCAAAACGACGAATTATCGCTCCACTCTATCATCGAGCCGTTTTTGGCAGAATATTCGTACGGAATTTCGGTGATGCTACTATAAAAAGGAGCGAAAACTGTGCTTGCGGCATCGTCGGTACCAAACCAGAAAATACCGCCTACATAGTCGGGCATCCAGTCGCGGCTTTGGGCTGCAAACACAAAACCTGTTTGCTGTGTTGCTGTGGCGCGTTCGTTGAAATATGTTTTGCCATCTACCTCAAATGTCAACGGACGCATTCGGTAAGGACAGTTAAAAGGTCCAGCTCCCACATCAACCGACATATCTAATTCGGTGTTTTCAAAGTGGTTGCGCATAGCGTTCATAGCTTGATGTATAGTAACGTGCCAATCTGGTTTAATCCACAGTGGTAAACGGTTGGTTGGAAAATTCTCTGGTGTCTGACATCCTCCTTCGTATGGTTTTACTCGGATAATATTACCTGTTGCATAGTTCCAATATTTGTTGTTTTTGTCAAACGATTTTGGAGCGGCGCTTTTAAAAAACATCCATACCCTGAGGTCGCACATTCTCGCACCTTCAAAGTCAATGGGATTGTATACGTCAGAAAAGCTGAATTCCTTGACGCTACCGTTGTAAAGGTTGTTTTTTATGGCAAATGATATTACATCGTGCGAGTTGAATGTGTCGGCCTTGGGGTCGTTCCACTTGTTTTTGCCCTGATATTTAAAAGTGGTGATACGTGCTTGGTTTGCATGTCCGCTGATGTATCCGTCGGGCACCCGTCGTGCCACCCATACCATGCCTTTGCCGAGATTGCCTTTGCCTATTACTTCCATTATCCAAACTTCTTTTTTGTCGGCTATTGAAAATGATTCTCCTTCGCTTGCATAGCCGTATAAATCAGTTAGTTCTGCCATTATTCTGATGGCTTCGCGGGCGGTTTTAGCACGTTGAAGGGCAATGTATATAAGGCTTCCATAGTCCATTATAGCGCCATCTTGGTGTTGCAGCTGTTCTAAGCCGCCATATGTGGTTTCGGCTATTGACACTTGGTTTTCGTTTTGGTTGCCTATTACATTAAAGGTGTGACTCACTTGTGGAATTGTTCCCATAAACTTGCCCGAATCCCAGTCGTAGATTTTGGTAGTGGAACCCTCAGGCCAATCTTGTGCGGCAAAATGGTATAAACATCCGTAAAGTTGGTGCGAATCTGCCGAATATGTAATTATGTTTCCGTTGCCTCCGCTTGCCGACTTTGTTATTAAAAAATTTGTGCAAGCGTCTGTTTGTGTTGACGAGGCAATTATGGTGGAAAATGCTGCTATTATTGTAGCTGTTTGTCTTAGTATGCTTTTCATCTGCTGTCTCATTTTTTATTTTCCAAATATACTCTTTTTACTTGGATTTTACGATAGTTTTTTAATTTTTTTTAACATTTTGTTTAATGTGTTGATTTATAGTGCTATAAAAATACTTTCTTTAAAAAGTATAGTAATGGTTTAATTATGTCAAAAAAAAGTTACATATTTTTTTGATTATTTCCTTTTTTATTTTTAATATTGGCTCGGTTTTAGTATTAACTATTGTACTAAGAGCTACTAATTATTTAAAAATAAGAAAAGATGAAAAGAAGTTATGCATTTTTGTTATTCGCCGTATTTGTTGTTTTAGGCTTAGCCTGCAGCTAATGGCGAAAGTTTCGACCCACAACCTCAAGCTTAAACCTAACGGGATTTCGTAGCACGCTGCGAAATCTTTTTTTTATTATTACCTATCTATGGCAATGATAATGCGTAAACTGTCGGCATTGATTCGTTGTGTGAGCCATTGTTTCAGCAGTGAGATGTCGGTTTTTTGTGTTTTTGTATCGGGCAACAACTCCACAATGGCAATAGCCTCATCTTGTGGTGAGTTTTCGTTGGCGCAGTTCATTACCGTTGCGCTTTTAAGATTTTTGAAAAGTATTTTTGCCTCTGGTTCTAAAGTTTTGGTAATTTCTTGATATTGTGTGTATTTGTTAAGCTGGTCTTGAAGTTTTTTTATTGTTATAACTTGTTCGTTAAACTGTCCAGCATATTTTGCGCTTTCGTTGTTGATATTATGTCGGATAATGCTGTCGGTTTGCATACCTTGAATTATTTTGAGTTTAAACTCATCAATGTGGTATTTGTGCATTTTATCTTCGATGTGACTTATTTCGTTGGCGGATAGTTCGTTGCCAACAATTGCCACTTTCAATGTTTTTGTGTCTTCGTCAATTTCGTGCGATATTGCCTGAACGCCTATCATATTTAGTTCTTCTTTCACAAACATTCTGACATTTCGGCGCAAAGTGTTGATGCTAAAAACGTTGTATGTAAGAAAAACCGATGGAATAATGGTAATTATGATAATTGCGAGAATAAGTCTGCGGCTTTTTTTTGCTATATGCTCCGGCATCTCCTTTTGGTGAAATTTCATGAGCCTTACTCCGGCGTATGTAGAAGCGCAAATAAACACCGTGTTGATAAAATATAGGTAGAAAGCGCCAGCGAAGAAATAAATATTGCTGTGAGCAATGCCGTATCCAGCTGTGCAGAGAGGCGGCATAAGAGCAGTGGCAATAGCAACTCCCGGAATTACGTTGCCTTTGTCTTTTGAAAAAATTGCTATAATTCCAGCAGCGCCACCAAACATAGCTATAAAAACATCGTAGGTTGTGGGGGATGTTCGAGCCAATAGTTCAGATTGCGCCTCGTCGAATGGCGACGCCATAAAATATATAGTGGCTGTAATGATGCTTATTACTGTTGCCACGCAGTAGTTTAACAACGCTGAATAAAATAGCTTTAAGTCGTTGACACCCAAAGAAAAACCCATGCCAATGATAGGTCCCATAAGTGGCGAAATAAGCATTGCGCCTATTATTACAGCTGTTGAGTTTACATTGAGACCGATAGAAGCTATAAATATTGCGAAAATTAAAATCCAGAGGTTGGTGCCCTTAAACGATATTCCTTGTGTTATGGAATCCGTTATAAGTTTTTCGTTTTCAATGTCTTTGTTTATGAAGAAATAATTCTTAGTGAAATTCTTGATAAAATTTGTCATACACATATTTTTTGTAAAGATAATGAAAAACTGCTTTTGATGAAAAAAAAAGATAAGTTTTTTGCATCAAGTTTTGTAGATTGTAAAAGTTTTTTTACATTTGTAAGCAAAATAAAAACAATGTTAGACGATCAATATTTGGTAGATTATCAACATGTGGCTATTGAGCGCAATGGCGACGATTTGTTGAAAAATGTTACTTTCCAGGTAGTAGCGGGCGATTTTGTTACGCTCGAAGGTGCGGTCGGTTCTGGTAAGTCGACCCTTCTAAGGTCGTTGTATGCCGACGTGCCAGTTTCGCAAGGTTCTGCTTTTGTTTTGGGGTTCGACCTCAAACACCTTCCATACCGCAAACAATCGAAATTACGCAGTCAGATGGGTATTGTTTTTCAAAACTATCTTCTTTTCGACAATAAGACAGTTTTCGATAATCTTAAGTATGTTGTTGATTCGTTGGGCTTTAAAACGGAAGGCAATCAGAAAGATTATATTATGTCTGTTTTGCAGAAAACGGGTCTTGAAAGCAAGGCTATGATTTTTCCGCATAAGCTTTCTGGCGGGGAGCGGCAGACTGTGGCTATAGCCCGGGCTCTTGTGCACCAACCCAAATTGATTCTTGCCGATGAACCTACTGGCAACCTCGACAATGAAACCGCCGCACACATAGCTCAAATTCTCCATACGTATTCTAAACGTGGTGCAGCGGTTATAGTGGCAACACACGACGAGCCTGTGTTTGCAAGTTTTCCTCATACCGGTTACAGAATAAAGGAGACTTCGCTCGATAAAATTGAATAATATGCGTTTAAAATGTTTTTTGGCAGGGGTTGCAGTGTGGTTGTGCACGGCTGCCTATGCTCAACATCCCTCTTCGGTAAAATGGGGTGTGGTTGATTTGCCCCACGTAAAAATTATTTTCGACAAGGATATTAATCAAGCAGATATTTCTCGTTTGGTTTACTCTTTTGAAAAGGTTTTTGCCGCCGACACTGTTTCGCTCAAAGATAATCCTAGACGTATTCCGCTTGTGGTTTCAAACACCGAAGTGGTTTCTAATGGCTATGTTACACTTTTCCCTTATAAAATGTACTGGTATGGCTTGCCATATTACGACAACTCTATTGGCATAGGAGAGTGGTATCAAAATCTTGCTGTGCACGAATATCGTCATGTAGTTCAGAATCAGATTTTAAACCATGGATTTACAAAACTTAGCGGCATATTGTTGGGCGCATATGGACGTTCTGCAATGCGTATGTCGGTTCCTAACTGGTGGTTTGAAGGCGACGCCGTTTATGCCGAAACTGTGCTGACCTCAGGAGGCCGCGGACGTTTGTCGTCGTTCAACATGCTCACAGCCGCTATTATCACCTCCCGTAACAAACCATATTCTTACGACAAGATGGTGAACGGTTCTTTCCGAAATAAGATTCCTACTATTTACCAACTTGGATATCCGCTCGTTACTCATGGGCGAAGAATTGCTGGTGCAGATGTGTGGACTAAGACAGCCCGCCGATCTTCGTGGTATTCGTTTTGGCCATGGTCGTTTGGTTCGTCTTTTAAACATTTTGCGGGTGTTAACCTTGCAAAAAACTATAAGCAGACTATGAATGAATTGCGCAATTTGTACAATCAACGCAATGATTCTCTCGCTATTACCGAAGCTAAAACCATTACTCAAAAGCACTCGCGCCGCTACACGTCATACACTAATGCCAAATTTATCGATAATAACCATATTGTAGCCTTAAAATCCTCACTTACCGAACTTAATACTATTGTTTCGTTATCGCTCAACGGCGAAGAAACTGAGTTGTTTACCACCGAGGCTTCTTCTTTTGATTATGCCGACGGCAAGATTATATGGGCTACAGCTGTGCCTGATATTCGATGGACTTTTAGAGGATATTCTGATATTGCGATATATGATTTAGCTACACAAAAGCGATATCGGGTAACTAACAAAGGTAGATATTTTTCTCCCACTATTTCGCCCGATGGTAAAATGATAGCCGCTGTGGAATTCGACAAACATCGCAATACTTCGCTTGTGTTATTTAAAGCAGAATTTATTGGAAACAAAATTTCTTCATTGCACAAAATCAAACAGATACCAACTTCTTATGGCGAATATCTACGCAGTGTGCATTTTGTCAACAACCACGAGGTAGCTGCTGTTTCAAACCTCAAAAACCAAAATGCTATTGTGATTTACGACCTTTTTTCCTCGCAAACACAAGTGGTAAAAGATTATGAATCAGAGGTTATTAATTCAATCAAGCCCTTCAATGGCATTATTTATTATGATTCGGAATATTCTGGTATTTCAAATATCTGGGCATTGGATATTAGTTCTGGAAATTGTAAAATGATAACCTCCCGCCGTTATTCTGCATCTGCTCCCGATGTTTCGCCCGATGGACACACCTTTATATATAGTGATTTTTCTGTAACGGGTTCTAATATCGTTTCGGCTTCGTTACCTAATGTTGATGCCGTGGATATTTCAAATGTAAAACCTTATAAATTAGATTATTTTAAACCCTTGGCTGCTTCAGAACCATATCAACAACTCGATGTTGTAGCCAATGCCCCCACAGATATTAACAACTCCTATACTGTAAAGGATTATAAGCGATATTACAATCTTATAAGGTGTTACGGATGGATGCCAGAATTTATGGATGGTAAGTATGGCGGCACTATTTATTCCGAAAACACCTTACAAACATTCCAATTATTTGTAAATCAAATATACCGCACCGATGCTGACATTTGGCGCACTACCGTAGGTGCCACATATTCAGGTTTTTATCCTGTGCTTGGTGTTTCGGCAAGTTTTAATACCGACGCCGACAAATATTATTTCCGCAATCCTATGGGCGAGGTATATTCTCGGTATCTCCATTGGGATTCAAAGGTTTTAAATTTCTCAGTATCAGTTCCTTTCGATTTTTCACGATACAATTGGTCGCAACATTTGACACTTTCCTCACAGTTGAGCCGTTATATGATAAGCAACAAACTTACTGATAATTATATAGATATGGGCAACGATGAATTTTCAGTGGTTTACGGTGGGGTAAGTTACTCTCTTTATCGTGCCCTTGCTTACCGTGATTTCCGTTCTTCGCTAGGTTTCTCTATCACCGTTGACGCACTAAAATCTGTCAACTGTCATCGCAATTCGCAGAAATTTAAAACGTTGGTATCTGTTACAGTGCCTGGTTTGTTTCGCCAAAACTCACTCACAGTTAACGCTGGCTATATGCAGCAGGTTCGCAACAATGATCAAAAAAATATCTATCTATATTCCGACAGCGATTTGGATGTGCTTGGCTATAAATCGGTTCGTTGCCATCAAAATCTAAAAGTTTCAGGAGATTATGCCTTTCCTTTGGGTTATCCCGACCTTGGAATTCCCGCAGTGGTATGGGTAAAACGCCTTCGGGGTTCTGTTTTTGCTCAAGCTTCTGCACCGCTTATGTTTGGTTATAGGTATAATTTTGCCTCGGCAGGCTTTAAATTTATATGTGATGTCAATTTATTACGCATTGCCAACAATGTTTCGTTTGGCTTCTCCTATGCCAAACCGTTGATTATTAATGATTATTCAGATTCAAGGTTTGATTTTATCCTCACTTATCAGATGTAAGCATATTTTTTTTGTTTCTGAGCACATTTTTTTTACAAAATTGTTATCGTTGTTTCAAAAAATATTGTTAATTTTACATTTGACTAATAATAATGGCAGTGAGTATACCATATTAATAGTCGGTTTTACATAATGTATTACAAAAATATAATTTGAACAATAATACACGATGAAAAAAAATATATTGCTTTCCGCATTTTTGTTGATGTCTGCATCTTTGTGGGCGCAGAACGACACAACAGCAGGAGGATTTCCGGCAGAACCGCAGAGCAACCGTATCGCCTCTTACAAGATAGACGCTAAGCTCGACGTTGCCGCTAAAGTGATAACTGCCACAGAAACACTTACTTGGCGTAATAATACCAACGATACTGTGAACGAATTGATGTTTCACACGTATCTCAACGCCTTTAAAAATTCTCAAAGCACATATTTTCTCGAACGCAACGAACCCTTTACCGATACTGTTCCTAGCAGTGATTGGGGTTATATTGATATACAGCGTATGGTCACCTCCGATGGCGCTATGCTTTTGCCCGACCTACATTATGTTCAACCCGACGATCATAACTCTGCCGATCAGACAGTTATGATGGTTAAGTTAGAAGAACCGATACTTCCAGGCAAAGAGATTGAGCTGTCGATTACATTCCTTTCCAAACTTCCACGTATTATCGAGCGTTCTGGTTATGAGCGTGACGATTTTTATATGGTGGGACAGTGGTTTCCCAAAATCGGAGTGTATGAACCTGCTGGAATGCGCGGACGTAAAACAAGTGGTTGGAATTGTCATCAATATCATTATCACTCAGAATTTTATGCTGATTTTGGAAACTACGACGTTAGCATAAATGTTCCCAAGGATTTCCGTGTGGGTGCAACGGGTTTGCTTGTAAAAGATTTTACATCCGAAGGCGATACCCACACTTATGTTTTTCATGCTGAAGATGTTATAGATTTTGCTTGGGCAGCTTCGCCTCGTTTTTTAATAAGGGCCGACCGTTTCAATGGCAAGGGAATAAGGGTGCTGTATATGCCCGAACATCATGGCGCTCAGATCGACCGTTATATTGCCGCTCTTAAAAATGCCATGGAGTTTATGGAGCAGAAAGTTGGCAAATACGCCTATCCTTCGATCACAGTGGTTGACGTACCTTTCTATGCTGAAAAATGTGCCGCTATGGAGTATCCTATGTTGTTTACAACAAGTACTATACGACATTTGCCTTCAAATTTTACTATTCCTGAACGCATTGTTGTTCACGAGTTTGTGCATAATTATTTCCAAGCGGTGGTTGCCACCAACGAATTTGAGGAGGCATGGTTAGACGAGGGAATGGCCACTTTCTTTGAATCGGAAATTATGGATAAGTATTATGCAAACGGTTCATTGGTAAATATGATGGGATTTCCTGTTAAAGTATCTGATTATTACCGTACCACTTACACTCAGTGGTCTAATCCTGCAATATCAGTCATTGACAATTATTCATGGAAATATCCCACTCACACCTACGACCTTATGGCGTATGCCAAACCAATGGTTATGCTTGAATCTTTAAAAGGTATGATGGGCGAAGAACTTTATTATCAGGCTATTAGAGATTATTATAACAAATGGAAATTCCAACATCCATGTTCTGGTGATTTTATTAATTGTGTCAACAAGGTGGCTGCATCAAGCAATACCATTTTGGGGCAAAAAGATTATACTTGGTTTTTTACCAGTATGCTCAGTACCGACGAGGTTTGCGACTACAAGGTTACTTCAATTAAAAACGAATCGCAGACTTCGGGTATCAAGGGATTTTTCGACGACGGGTTTAGCAAAGTTTTCAAAAACGATAGCGAAGAAACCAAAGAGTACCGTTCGTCGGTATTTGTTCAGCGTATGGGCACTATGGTTATGCCAGTAGAGGTGCTTATAACATTCGACAACGGTGACACACAGACTTTCAATTGGGACGGTCGTGGACGTTGCAAAGAGTTTGCAGTGGTATCCCCGCACAAGATTGTGTCGGCTCAAATTGATCCCGAAAACAAAAATTATTGCGATATAAATTTTGTAAACAATTCATATTCAATAACAAGTGTTTCTTCTCCTGCATGGAAATATACTGTAAAATTTCTATTCTGGTTAGAAAACTTATTTCAATCAATCGCATTTTTTGCATAGTAAAACCTTAATTATCAATATATAATGAATATTTTAAAAGCATATACACGAGGTTTTAAGACATCTCTCCGCAACCCGAAAGTGTTATTCCTTATCTATGGAGTAACTTTATTGCTCGCTTTGTCGTGCGCTATACCTTTCTTGTTTTCGTTCAAGTCGGCTTTAACCGACAATCTGGCTGGCGAAAATCTCACAAAATCATTGAACTATTCCACTATAAGCGAGTTGGTTAATTTCAATTATTGGGATATTTCTCCTATGTTGTACCAAGTGTTGTGGATATCTTTGATATTTTTTGCTGTTAAGATTTTCTTGACTGGTGGTATCATACGCACTTACAATATCGAAGATTTCAAGGTGTCTACATTCTTTGCCGGTGCGGGTGTAAATTTCTTCCGTTATCTGCTTTGCGATGTTATTATGCTTGCTTTGCAAGTGGTTACTTTTGTGCTTTTGTTCGGTTTGGCATATTTGATTTTCAAAGATATAGATGTGGTTTCCGAAACTAGTCTGTATTGGGCATTCGGTATTACGGCGTTTATTTTTGTGGCTGCGGCTGTGCTTTTGATGATGATTTCTGATTATGCCAAGTTCTACATGGAGATGGTAGGCTCTTTTAGGGTAATTAAGGCTATTTGGAAAGCTACTTGCTTTGTTTTCAACCACTTTGTGCGCACTTATTTCCTATATTTCTTGCTTTTGGTTATCCCTATCTTAACCTTGATTCTATACAAGCTTACTTTTGATAAGATTGGAATGTCTACCACTTTTGGCATTATAGCTATGTTCTTTGTTCAGCAGTTGTTTATCTTATTGCGTATCTGGTACAGAATGTGGTGCTTGGCATCTGAATTTGAGATGTTTGCCGATGAGTTTGTGTTAGAAAAGGTTTTGGAAATCGACATACCTCAGCAAAGTTTAGCTACGAGCGAACCTGCAAGTGTGGTGGTAGAGTCAAATCCTTACGATAAAGTAGATCAGGTTACAGTTGTTGTTGACGACAACGAGGGGGATGTGGAGGTTGAAGGTCCTACCGATGACGAGATTATCGCACACGATGTGGAGGCTAATATCAATATTTCGTCTAAAGAAGAGAAGCACAAGGTGATAACTTACGAAAATGGTGACACATTTGAATATAACTCTGATACTGATAAAGAATCTGCATCTGATTCCGACAAGACTATTGTAACCCTTACCACTACCGATACCTCCGACTCTAAGTCTGATAATGACAATGGCGAACAGCCTGTTCTTAAAGTGGTTATCCCAGCCGAAAACGAAAATGCCGGAGAGGAAGTAGAGAAAGATGCTACCAAAGAGCATACTGATTTGGTTGTAAATGTTTCTGAGAATGTTAAAGATGACATCAAGGAGTCTATAAAAGAGGAAGTTAAAGAAGAGGTTAAAGAAGAGGTAAAAGAGGAGGTAAAAGAGGAAATTAAGGACGAACTCAAGGAGGAGATTAAGGAAGAATTAAATGATCAGCCGGTAATAACAGTTGATAACGAAGAAGAAGACGTTAAAACCGATGAGGATTTTACCGATATTCCTCAAATGGACATCAACGAATCTGATGAGGAGGAGGCTGTTGAACCTGAATCTGATGTCGACGAGGATATTCTCGCCCGTTTCTACGACAACGACAACGAGGTTGCTGAAACCGAGAGTCACAACGAAGAACATCCCGATGATTTGGATAATTTAGATATTGAAGATACTGCTATCGGTGCAGCCGTACCGCTTGATTTTGAAGATGAGGAAGACTTCTCTACTGAGCCTCAGACTGTTACGATAACTACCACCACTACCACCACCACTACTACAACCACTACCACCGAAACCACCGATGCTATTGATGGTGACGGCAACCCAATTAATCCCCAGCCTAAGAACGAGCCATATGTGGTGAAACTTAATCCCGAACCTGATCCAGCTTTCACCGAGGTGGTTTCAGAAGATACCGAAGAGGGTATTTACACTGGTGAGCAACATGCAGAAGATGCCTTTGCCCTAAATGATGGCGAAGATTTTGATGATTATGACGATGACGGTGACGAACCGGCGATGGGATAGGAGATAGGAGGGTAACAAATTAGGCCTCTTCTATTTCGTTGGTCTTGCTGTTATATACAAGTCCGTGATTTTTAAGCGTTTCTACAAACGTTTCAGGTGTGATTTTTCCAGTGCGCCAAAGGTAGAGTTCGCTTTTTAAATCTGCAATTTTGTATTTTAGATATTCAATTTCCTTGGTGTCTACCACCACATTGGCAGAGCTTTGTTGTTCCTTTTGTTGTTCCTCACGCTCGATACGGCTTCTTTCGATATCCTCTTTGGTGATACCGAGAGATGATTCTATCAGGCTGTCGAGCCCTCCTTTGAAATTTTTCTTTAATTTTGCCATATCAATACGTTATTAGAGTTGCGCATGCCTTTCGATAATCTCTTTGCATAAAGATCTGTAGTCTTCAGCTCCTTTGCAGTCGGGATCGTAGCGGAAGATGTCGAGCCCCTGGCTCGGTGCTTCGGCAAGAGCTATGTTGTCGCGTATTCTTGAATTAAATAGCTTGTCTTGGAAATATGTGTAAATGGTTTCCACCACGTCGCGGTGGAGCACTTTACGTTTATCGAATTGGGTAACAAACACTCCTGTAATCTGCACATTCTTGTTGAGACGTTTCTGCACCTTGCCAATTACCTCCACAATTTTGGTAAGACCTTTAATGGCAAGGTAATGCGCCTGCAATGGAATGTAAACCTCGTCGGCGGCAGTCAACGCATTGATAGTCAGCAGACCTAACGACGGTGGGCAGTCAATTAGTATATAGTCGTATTTGCTTGCGATAGGGGCAATGGCCTCGCGCAATATGTACTCGCGTCCGGCTTCGTTGCTCAGCTCCATTTCGGCACCCGAAAGGTCGAGTGTAGAGGGAAGCACGTCTAAGTTTTCAAATACTGTAACGGGTATAGGCTCCGCTTCGCCAGTAAGCACTTCGTAAATCGACACTTCCGATTTGGTGATGCCGTAGCTTTGTGTTAGATTGGCCTGTGGGTCCATATCTATCAACAGTACTTTTTTGCCTTCCATAGCAAGGCCTGCGCCTATATTGACGGTTGAGGTGGTTTTGCCTACGCCTCCTTTGTGATTGCTTATAGCTATAGTAATACTCATATCTGCAATTTAAAATCTAAGCCAAAGTTACTAATATTATTTGTTTTCTACAAAAAATTGCCCAAAATATTTGCTTTTCGATAAAAAAATTTGTATTTTGCGTTCAAAACAGTTATAATAATGGCATACGAAATAGAACGCAAGTACATAGTTAATGGCGAGTATAAGCATCTTGCTACCAGTAGCACCTACATTGTGCAGGGTTACATTTTTTCCAATAGTGAAAAATCTGTCCGTGTACGTTTAAAAGGAGACCGTGGATTTATCACCGTAAAAAGCACTATATCAGACACATCGGTAACACGTAACGAATGGGAGTATCCTATTCCAGCCAGCGAGGTAAACGAGTTGCTGCGTATTTGCGAACCTTCTTTGATAGAAAAAACTCGGTATATAGTCTATTATAAGAACCAGACAATTGAAATAGATGAGTTTTATGGTCAGAACGAGGGTCTCCAGCTTGCCGAAGTGGAGCTTTCGTTTGAGAACCAGCAGTTCGACAAACCACCTTTCTTAGGAAAAGAGGTTACTGGAGATCCTAAGTACATCAACGCAAGTTTGTCGAAACACCCATATTCCGAATGGACTGACGATGAAAAGGAAGCAGACTAATCTATTTCTTTTTTCCCGTTGACTATATTATAAAGGTGTTGGATAGCGGCATCATAAATGCCTTCGAATCCAGCGGCGGCAGATTCTTTTTTTGAAGAGATGTTGTAGAGCAGAGTGTTTGCGGTATCTTTGGTGATGTTGCAAGCGTTATTTTCCATCAGAGTAAGAATCTCAAAGGCTGTTTCAAAATCGTTGGTGGATGTAAATATATTAGTGATATCCTCCGCCTTGTGCGAAAAATCGGCTTCAGATTGCCACAGCGCCGAAATTATCTTCTTCTGGGTATCCATGTCGGTGGTTTGGGTCATATATTCAAATGCAATGTCAGACGCCGCCTGGTTTTTAAGGTCGCTCACAAGATTAAGAACGCATTCGTATACCTGTTGCGATCGTTCAGATTCCAACAATCTGAGTACATCGGCAAGCACATCGGTGTCACCGTTGTTTCTGAAAAAATCAAGCGTCTTGAGTAGCTGCTCATCGGATTCGCTCTTAAGTTTCGAGAGAAAAAGTTTTTTTTCCGCGTTGTTCATTTCACTATTGCAAATAAAACATATTGTATTGCAAAGCTATAAAAAACGTGGCGAAAAAAAATCTATAAATACTTTTTATCTCATTTTTTTTATTGAAATGACAAAAAAAAGGGTTATTTTTGTGTTTGGATAATTAATAAAATTAATGTTAAAAGCGTATTATTCTGAAACGTTTTTTTGTTTGTATGCGTTCTTTTGAAAAAACAGTATGCTTTGTTGGTGTATTGGTTTCAAAAAAATGATATTGGATAGTTTGATTTAGTAAAAAGAAATAAAGTACTTGAAATGAAGAAATTAGCGATATTGATACAAGCTCTTTTGCTTTGGTGCTCGTATGCTTCGGCACAGTGCGGTGAGTATATCGAGTCAATAGCCGAATCGGAGCTTGAACCCTATGTGCTTGATGGCAATATTCAGTCGCCTATTGTCAGCGAGGGCGAGGTAGTTACCTACAACTTCGCTTTTAAAGCAGGCAAACACTATAAGCTCAACGTGTGCGGTATGGATATGTTTTTCAAAGAGATAACCATCACCGAAGGCAAAACTGAGCTGTTTAAAAACTTCGGACGCGGCACCGACGACAAATTCGTTACTCTTGATGATGGTACTATGTTGCCTCTCAACGGACTTAATTTTTTCGAGTTTACTCCCGACCACAATATGAATCTTAAGGTCAAAATCAAGATAGTTCCATTCGACGCCGGTTCTTCGTTTAAACTCGAAGGGTGTCTTGGTGTGCTTGTAGGAGTGAAAAAATAGCGTTAAAAACTAATCTAAAAAATTGACCACAAATTAAAACTTCAAAGTCAAAAAATTATGTTTAAAAACCTTTATGACACTGGCTGCTTTACCGAAAGTAGCAGATTCTCAGCAGTGGGCGAACCTTTCGCCCCCAAATCGTTATCGTGCAAAAAGAAATCGTACGACGATGATGATGACGATTTTGATGACAATTATGACGACTATTCCGATGAAAAATTTGACGATGATTTCGACAAAGATTTCGACGATGATGATTTAGACATCAACATTGATGAGTATGTTGGTGATCTTGACGATATGTTGGACGAAAACGGCGACTTTATTACTGACGAAGGTTCTCGCAAATCCAAAAAATCTTCCACAAAGCGTGGTAAAAAAGTTATGCCCGATGACGAGGAAGAGGAGGAGGACGATGACGATGATTTGTTCGATGATGATTTCGCAGATTTCCAAGACAACTTTATCCCCAACGATTACGACGACGATATCAGCCTCGACAAGTATATCGACGACGAAAACTACGGTGGCAATGGCGGTGGATATTACGACGACCAATATTAGTCCTGTTTCATAGTATAAATTCGGCGGCATTCAGTTGAGTGCCGCCGTTTTTTTATATCAGTTTCATAATCTGTGTCATAGCCTCACCCGCCTTCAACGGTATGTAAATGTCGGTGATTGAGCGTGTGAAGGTAGATGGATGCGGATTTATCTCTATGATTTTTGCCCCGTTTCGGTGGGCTGTGTGAGGCAAGTAGGCGGCAGGCATCACTTCGCCAGTGGTTCCGATTATTATTATTACATCGGTTTTTTGCATCATTTTTTGCGACTCTATTTGCGCATTTTCTGGAATGCCTTCTTCAAAGAATACAAAGTCGGGTTTTAGTACGCCACCGCATGAACAAGTTGGTGGGAGGGTGGTAAGGTCAACATCTTTGCTCCTGTATTTTTTGCCGCATTTGATACATACCATATTGCTGCAAGTGCCGTGATATTCAATTACTTTGGTGCTTCCTGCTTCTTGGTGTAGGTTGTCGATGTTTTGGGTGATTACGCCTTTGACTATTCCTTTTTTTTCAAGTTCGGCTAATGCTATGTGTGCAGCATTGGGCTTTGCTTGTCCAAAGAAGTCGTAAAAAATTTTTTTTATGTCTTTCCATGCTTTTGCAGGGTCGCGGTAAAACCTACTTAGTGATAGTAGCGATGGGTCTGTGGTATTCCACAGTCCGTTTTCGCCACGGAATGGTGGTATTCCGCTCTCTACCGACACTCCTGCACCTGTAAATCCAATTGCATATTTTGAATTTTTTATCAGTTCAGCTGCCTTTTCAATGAGTTCTTTTTCCATTATGATAATAGTTTACATTAGTTTTTCGATTGCCACAAATAGTTTTGTTTTGGAAAACGGCTTGGTAATAAAGTCGTTGCAGCCTGCTGCAATAGCTTTTTGCTTATCGCTGTCGTAGGCGTATGCCGAAAGTGCAATTATTGGCGTGGCTTTGTCGAATTGGCGTATTGCAGTAGCTGCTTCTAGTCCGTTCATCTCAGGCATCTTTATATCCATAAGCACGAGGTCAAACCAGTCGTTTCGCATAGCTTCCACTGCTTTTTTGCCGTTGTCAACGTGCACAATCTGATAGTCGCTAAGTATATGCTTCACTAACATAGAGTTGCTTTCGTTGTCTTCGGCGTAAAGTATTTTGAGTGTAGCGCTAAGATTGCCCATAGTTTCGGGTATGTCGTCAGGAATGTTTTCTTCGGTTTTGTCTTTTGAAAATGTTACTTCGCATGGTATATGTACGCTGAACATTGTTCCGCTTCCTACTTCGGATTGCACGTCGATACTTCCGTTTGATTTTTCGGCTATGGCTTTGCAAACTGCCAAACCTAATCCAGCGCCTTGCACAAATGGGTCAACTTTTTCAAACCTCTTGAATATTCTCTGTTGGTCTTGGCGGGCTATTCCTATTCCAGTGTCCGAAACGTATAGCACAATCCCTTTTTTCTCCACTTTGAATCCCATCACCACACGCCCTTTGGGAGTGAATTTAAATGCGTTGGTTACTAGGTTGGTTATCAATTGAGACAGCCGTTCCTTGTCGTACACAATTTCGCAATTGTAGTAAGGAATTTCGCAAATGAGGTCGATCTCTTCTGGCTTGTTGAGGCTTAGCGACTGTTTCATTTCGCGGAAATGCTCCGAGACATTGAACTTTGTGTATTTGAAATCTAAAAGTCCAGATTCTATTTTGGAAAAATTCACAATTTCGTCAACAAGTTTTAGCAGTAGTTCAGAGTTGTTGGCAATGATTTTGGCAAATTCTGTTTTTTGGTCGCCTTCTGCGTTTACCAGCATATCCGAAAAACCCACAATTGCGTTTAGTGGAGTGCGAATTTCGTGACTCATATTGGCGAGGAATGCTGATTTTAGTTTGTCGCTCTTTTCTGCAGTGTCTTTTGCTTTGGTTAGTTCTTCGCTCTTGATAATCAGCGCGGCGTTTTGTTTTTTTATTTTTTGTAAAAGGTTGAGAATAAACACAAGTAAGCCAGTGAGCAATACAATTATGATAATTGTTATTGTTATTGTTTGCTGGTACTTTTTCATTTTCAGGTCGTAAGAGTTGTTGAAAATGGTACCTTCGGGGAATACGGTTTTGTTGATGTTGAATTTTTCGAGGAGCGATTCGTTGCAGATATACTCGTTGCCGTTGTATTTATACGAACGGCCATTGTCGGTGTGTGTGTAGTAACGTTTGATATCGTTGATGATAAAATCAGGGTCGGTTTGATACTTAGGCACATATCCTCCAATAGCGTAACCTTCGTTGAATCCTAATCCTGAAATTGTGAATATTGGCAGTTCTGGTCTTTTGGAAAATAGCACATCAAATTCTTTTGTTATAAAGTATGTTCCAGAATAGTCCACCAACCACGAGCCAAGGAGCAAAACAGCATCATTTGGCAGATTTTCAATTTTTTGTTTTATTTCATCGATAGTGTTTTTCCTGCCGTCTAAAAGAATAGGATTTATTTCGTTGTATTTGTCTTTCATTACTTTAATAAAGTTTGCTTGCAACGACACTCCACCGTATGTGTTGTCGCTCAAAAATGCGATGTTTCTCACTCTTGGGTAACATCTTTTTATAAGGTCTATGTTTTTGGCAAAATCGTAATGATTCATTACTGCACCTGCGCGGCCTTTGGTGTCGGCGTATATTTTGGTGTTGATGCTCTCGGGTTGCCAGTTGCTGAAATCATCGATGTGTGAAGGAATTATAACGCCGTCTTGACTGATGTATACACCGTAGAATGGCACGTCGGGACGCTCTATTTGGAGGCTCAGGTATACTGCCCACGCTTCCTGTCCCACTAGTATCACTGCTTTGAGTTCGTTGTAGTCATACTTTTCGAGCATATTCTGCATAGTTTTGTGCCAAGAGTTTACACCGATGAGCGGTCCGTAGCCGAGTTTTTCGATTGCCACTCCAAATTTGAGGTTTGAATTTTCAAGACGGTCTAAAATCCCTTGTACCAATGTATTTATTCGCCGCTGGTCTTCGGCATAGGAAGTGAGTACCAGAATCTTGCCATCTTCGCCGCTATTAACGCAATATGCTTTTTGCACCTGTGCAAAATACACTACAACGATGATTAGCAATATTATGCCGATGTTTTTTATATTTTGAATGGTAGTCATAGTCGTTATTATTTTCAGTTTTTAAATATACGAAAAAAAACCATAAATAATGGTGATTGTTTGATTTTTTTTTTAATTATCTTTGCGCCTTGAAAAAATATTTTTGTAATGGGATTTTTTAACAAAAAGCATAAGAAAAATTGGCTGCTGCCCAAGGGTCAGGAGCCTACAGAACTCGACAGAAAGATAATGTATTGGCAGGACAAGGGTAAACTTGTGCCTCGCCGTGGTTTGATTCTCACTCCCGGACAGATTGAGGGCGTGCGTCAGAGCGGTGTTATCAATACCGCACTTTTGGACAAGGTGCAGGAGACTATCCGTGAGGGTATGACTACCAACGAGATAGACAAACTTGTTTACGATTTTACTATTGCCCACGATGCTACTCCCGCCGACCTTGGTTACAACGGATTCCCCAAAAGTTGCTGTGTATCAATCAACGAGGAGGTTTGTCACGGTATTCCTTCCGACGACGTGGTTTTGGAGGAGGGCGACATCGTAAATGTTGATGTTACAACTATTTACAAAGGATATTTTGCCGATGCGTCGCGTATGTTTATCATTGGCAAAACCACTCCCGAAAAAGAGCGCCTTGTGCGTGTGGCCAAAGAGTGCTTGGAAGAGGGTATGAAGGCCGCTACACCGTTCTCTTTTGTGGGCGACATAGGCAACGCAATTCAAACTCACGCACATCGCAACGGCTACACAGTAGTGCGCGATCTTTGCGGACACGGCGTTGGTCTAAAATTTCACGAAGAGCCTGAGGTTGAGCATTTTGGAAAGAAAGGCACTGGTATGCTTCTCGTTCCCGGAATGGTGTTTACCATCGAACCTATGATTAATATGGGCGATTGGCACGTGTTTGTAGACGAGGAAGACGGTTGGACAGTGGTTTCCGAAGACGAACTTCCTTCGGCTCAATGGGAACATACTTTTGTAATGACCGACAACGGATTGGAGATACTTACATATTAATTGACAGTTGATAATTGACAATTGACAATTGACAATGCTTCTTATTTGTCAGTTGTCAATTGTTCTTTTTTTCTGCTCATTATGCCGTACACAATATACTTGCGCATAAAGAAGTTGAATAGAAACGCCACTGCCTGAGCGATAATGTTGCTAACGAGGTAATGCAAACCGTATTGGTCGGTTAATAAGTTGGTTATCAATACGTTGATACCTAATCCGCACGCGCCTATTATTGTAAAAACAATAAAACGACCTATGTTGTTGTTTTTCTGACGTTTATGAAATACCCATATTGTGCTGAAAATGTAATTGGCTATGCCTGAGAGCATTGAGGCTATCACTGTGCATACTGATAATATAATGTTGGTCTCTTTGCCAAACAGCGTAACAAAATATTCGCCTTTGCCAGCAATTATATCAAACGATAGCCACAGCAAAAATAGGTTTAATCCTATTCTTGTGGCTTCTACAATAACGTTGCGTGCCATCTGAATGGCAGAATTTTCGGTTTTGCCTACAAATATATCTTTGATTTTGAATGATTTGGGTCCGTTTTCGTTTGTTTCCATCTTTATAAAAAAAAACGATTTTGTAGAAATATCTTCCTCCAAAATCGGGTTAAAAAAGTAGCCGAGCTGGGAATCGAACCCAAATTTACGGTTTAGGAAACCGACGTTCTATCCATTGAACTACTCAGCCGTTTTGCGGTGCAAATGTACTAATTTTTGGGTATATTCAAAAAATAATCGGTGTTTTGGCAAAAAATTTTTTCTGACGGCGTTTTTTTTATAATTTTGGCGGAAATTTAACGAATTTATCAAGATGAAAATATCTAAAAACAAAGTTGTAGCAATTACATATTCGCTCACAACCGAGCAGGGTGGACCTGTGGTAGATCAGGCAACCGACGACCGTCCTTTGGAGTTCCTTTTCGGACGCGGTATGCTTCTCGAAAAGTTTGAATCATATCTCGACGGACTTGCCGAAGGCGACAAGTACGCTTTCCATCTTTCGCCTGCCGAGGGTTATGGCGAATACAACGCTCAAATGGTTGTAAGCATTCCTCGCAGCGCTTTTGCCGCTGTTGCTGAAAAATATCTCGAAGTGGGCAACACCCTTCCTATGCAAGACAATCACGGAAACCACCTACAAGGTACTATCAAAGAGGTGGGCGCTGATAAAATCAAGATGGATTTTAACCACCCGATGGCTGGCAAAGACCTTTATTTTGAGGGAGTTGTAAAAACTATCCGCGACGCTTCGGAGGAAGAAATCGAGCATGGCCACGTTCATCACGAGGGACAATGCTGTGGACACGGACATTGTCACGAACACGGCGACCACGATCACTGCGAGCACAAGGATGATCCCAACCACGAATGCTGCCACAACACAGGTCACTGTGGACATCATCACGACGAATAATTTTTTATCGCACCATATTGTAGAGACGTGCCACGGCGCGTCTCTTTTTTTATATGGTAAGTTTTATTCCTGTTCTATTTTCTTTTTCCTAAAAATTATCAGTTTGCTAAACAGATAGTTAGCCACCACCACAATGGCGTTTGTGATTATTTTTGACACAATTTCTAAAATTCCAAGTTTTTCGATAAATGTGTACATACATAGCATATCCACACCGAGGGTTATTAGTCTGAAAAAGAAGAATTTAGAAGCCTCAAATACGTTTTCTTTGCCAGTTTTGCCGCGACTTTCAAACACCCAAATCTTGTTGGTGATGTAGGCGCACATAACGGCAATAATCCAACTCAACACGTTGGCTAACTTGTAGTTAACGCCAAAAACGGAGTTGATTATCCAAAACGCTATAATGTTTACCAACGTGCTTACACAGCCGAAAATAACGTAGAATACCACTTGACGGTATTTTTGAAACAGCGTTTTAAGGTCGTGATTTGCAATTATCTCTCTAAGTGTCTCCATTTTAAGTTATTCTTCGGCGCTGCATTGTAGCGAGTTGAGTACCATATCGGTTTCTTGTGTGTCTACGTCGTCGGTGTATGATATTACAATAAAGTATACTAATGGGGCTTTTTTTGCGTGTGCTGTAACAAATAGCCAATTGATGCCTCGGTTGTTGCCGTTGCCTGAAATAGAAAAGCCTGCAAGTGTTTGATTATCAAATTCTTTGCGGTTGCTGTCGCTGATTTTTGTTTGGCTGTCTAACGCTAAGTTCTGAGTTTTTTGGCGGTAAACCGTTTGCATAAGGCTGTCCGTGTTTTCGATGCCTTCGCTGTCGGTGAGGTGTATGGCAACGCCGAGACGCTCGTTGAAGCAGTTGAATACTTCTTCATCGTTGGATGTTATCTGCATATCTTCGTAGCCTGTGAATGAGAGATTTATCTTGTTGCAGTTGAACTGTTTAGGTTGTGGTTTAGCGCATCCTGAAATCAGTAGCGCTGCTATTGCACATATAATAATAAAGTGTGGTTTCATTTCCATTTTTGTTAGATTTCGCTCGCAAAGGTAGTGATTTTTGTTATCTTTGCAAAAAATTTTGAATATGCCTGACACAACCCCGAAACCCGAAAACTTGAAAAAGAAAGCCGCCGACGGACTGTTTTGGAGCGGTTTGGGCAGTGTTACACAGCAGGTTTTGAATCTGATGTTCGGCGTTTTTCTTGCCCGAATCCTCAGCGAAGACGATTACGGAATGGCAAACCTTCTCGCCGTGTTTATCGCACTGTCGTATTTGATTCAGGAAGGCGGTTTCCGTGTGGCGCTAATCAACCGAAAAAATGTAACTTACGATGATTACAACTCGGTTTTTTGGACAAGTTTCCTTGTGGGTTTGTCGCTGTACCTTATTTTCTTTTTTATAATGCCGCTGTTTTCCAACTTTCTCAACGAGCCGAATCTTACCGCATTGGGACGGTTTCAGTTTCTTGGAGTTTTGGCGGCAAGTATTAGTATAGTGCCGAGCGGAATGCTTACTAAGGAACTAAAAAACAAATGTTTAGCCAAATCTTCGTTTATAGCAGTGATAGTTTCGGGAACTCTCGGCGTAACCTTGGCTTACAACGGTTTTGCATATTGGGGCATTGCCGCGCAGAGTGTTTGCTATGTTACTGTAAATATGATATGTATGTGGTTTTACAGTGGATGGCGGCCGAGTTTTAAGTTTACTTTCAAACCAGTTTTGGAAATGTTGCCGTTTAGTATTAAACTTTTGATTTCCAATATTTTCACATCAATTGGCGACAATCTTTTCACATTTATCATTGGTAAATCTTACAACAAATATCAAGTGGGAATTTATGCTCAGGGTGCCAAGTGGACAACATTGGGTCAGCAGACAATCTCTAATGCTTTGGAGGGTGTGGCTCAGCCTGTTTTGGTTAAAGCGGCTGATGATGAAAAAACTTTGGTTTTCAATAAGTTGATGCGGTTTTGTGTGTTTGTCTCGTTTCCGTGTATGTTGGGTTTCGGATTTGTTTCGCCTGAGTTAATTCCCTTAGTGATAGGCGATAAGTGGATTCCTTCGGTGGCTGTTTTGCAAATTTTGTGCATTTGGGCAGCGTTTTATTCCACTTATCATTTGTACAACAAGCAGTTGCTCTCGTGTGGACAATCAGGTGCGCTAATGTGGATAACTATTTTTAGATGCGTAGCGCAGATTTTGACATTGATTTTCACTCTCCGCCACGGGCTTGTATGGATTGCCGTTGGATATGTTTCGGTAAATCTTTTGTTTTTGGAGGTAATTCACTTTGTTACAAATCGTTATATCAAAATTTCTACATTTCAAGTTTTCAAAAATATAGCGCCATATTTGATGGCAACGACAGGTTCTATCGCTGTGGCGTTGTGGATAACATCCTTTATGTCAAATGTTTATCTTGTAATAGTTGCTAAAATTACTATCACGGCATTGCTTTATATTCTCTCGCTATATTTATGTCGTTCGGTAATGCTTAGAGAATCAATTAGTTACATTAAAGAGCATATTTTCTAATTTTTCCGCTGCCTCGGTCATATCGTTGAGAAAACGCTTATGGTCGCGGAGATAGCCGGTATTGCCGTTTGAGAGTATGGCATAGAGGTCGGGATTCATAGTTTCCACAAACGAATCAATGGCATATTCGATGTCGTCTTTTTGCCAATCAAGTGTAGAGTATTTGTAAATGCGAAGTTTCTGATGGATAAAACTATACGCGGTTTCGATGCTCTCTTTTGTAATCATTATTTTTTTTTACAAATTTAGCAACTGTTGTGCTAAATCGTTTAACCACACCGTTTAATAATTATTAAATATTTAGTTTGATAATTAAAAAATTTTAATAGGTTTTTTTAAATCAATGTTTTACTTTTGTAGCGTAATAATACTCTAATCTATAAAAAGATAAATGTATGAATTTTAAAAGAATGGTGATTCCTGTGCTGTGCCTTGTAGTGCTAACGGCGGGATGCAAAAAAATTTGGGAGAAGGACGATTTGCTTGTGTCTGAGTCGGGAAATGATGAACCCAATGATGAGAAAATCGTCAAACCTATCGACGAAAAAAATTCTGATTACGAATTTTCTTCCGATGGGGCAATGTTTATTCATCTGAAAACCAACGCAATTACTACCGAAAACTGTGATACTAATGTTGCAGTTTCGGGTTCTGACGCTACCATCAAGGCGGCGGGAACATATTTGGTTGACGGTACTTTGAGCGATGGTCACATTAAGGTAGATGCCCCAGAGGATGCGCTTGTAAAACTTGTGCTCAACGGTGTGAATATTACCTCAACCGACAACGCTCCAATTTATGTAAAGAACTGTTTTAAAACGGTTTTGATTATCAACGACGGCACTACCAACACCCTTACCGATGGAGTAGACAACGACAAAGAGGGTGCGCTTTTTAGTAAAGAGAACCTTGCAATTGCAGGCGCATCGGCACAATCTGGCACTCTTACCGTTAACGCAAAATCTACCGACGCCATTAAATCAAAAGACGGTTTAATTATCAAAAGCGGAAACATTATAGTCAATAGCATTGTAGACGGCATTGTGGGCAAGGATTTTGTAATTGTTCACGGCGGCAATATCACTGCCAACACCTTTGGCGATGCGCTAAAATCTACCGACGAGGGTAGCGGTTTTGTTAAAATCGATGGCGGCGTGTTTAATCTCACTTGCCTTTCTAACGCGGCTTTATCCGACACTGCCAAAAACGATGCTATAAAGGCCGAAACCGACATCACCATTTCAGACGGCACTTTTAAGATAGTTACTAAGCGGAATGCCACTGCTAAACAAGGTTTCAATCCTTGGAATCCTGGTATGTTTGAAGAAACCTCTAACAAGTTGGCGGGAATGCACGGTATCACCTGCGGTAGAGATTTGAAGATTTTGGGTGGCGATTTCAACCTAAATGTCTATGGCAAAGGGTTTAACGCCGATGGAAATATTATATTCAACAATGCCAAAATTTCTATTGTGTCGGAACGTCACGGCATATCTGCCGAACAAGATTTTACTATTGAAAGCGGCTCATTATCAATTAATTCTAATTGGGAAGGTATTGAGGCTACAAATATTACTTTTGCAGGTGGCGAAACTATGATAGTGTCACAAGACGACGGCATAAATGCCTCTAACACAAATCCTTCGGTTAAGGTTTCAGGTGGATTTCTGTTGGTTCGCTCTTTTGGCGATGGCATAGATTCTAACGGCAATATCGAGGTGAGCGGCGGCATAGTGATTGTAAGTCAGTCGGGTGGAGGCAATTCGCCTATCGACTGTGGCGACCGTGGATTTGCGTTTACCGTTACGGGCGGAACTGTGTTTGCTATGGGTTCTAAGGATATGTTTTCAGAAAGTATTCCTTCATCTACCTCATTGCCAATGGTTTATTCGCAACAATTGACAGGCGGTTCGTCTTTGGCGGTAGATGATATTGTGGCATTGGCTAATCCGTCAAATTTTGATGCGGCTATTTTTATTAGCGACAAACTTGTTGAAAATCAGCAATATAACTTTGTTGTAGGTGGCTCAATTAAAGGCGATCCCTACATTCAGGATACGGGATTTTATTTTCCGCCCACATTGGTTTCAGGTGGCACTAAAACCGAGGTAACTGCCACAATGTCAGACGGTAACGGAGGTCGTAGATTATAAAGATGGAGGTTTTGGATAGGTTTAAGGCGGTAGGTCTCGCTGACATCGGCAAGGCAAACTTTATGAACAGAGTGGACACCAAGTTTCCACTCCGTAGCGAAGTGCTATGGAATAATATCTTGCCCGAAATCACCAACGATTATTATATTGTGCAAATCAATGGGTTACGCTATTTGGAATATCGCACTGTGTATTTCGACACTCCTCAAAACCTATTCTACACGTGGCATCACAATGGCAAACTCGACCGCTACAAGGTTCGCAAACGTATGTATGTGGATACCGGCGTGGCATATCTCGAAGTTAAGCATAAGACCAACAAGGGCAAAACCAAGAAGAAACGCATTGAAACTCAGTCATCTTTGGATGTGATTCTGCCCGAAGAATACGCTTTTCTCGAACAGCATATCCCTTGCAATCCCATAGATTTGAGTCCTGTAATCGAAAACCATTTTCATCGTATCACATTGGTTAAAAAAGACTTGACCGAACGTTGCACTATCGACTGTGAGTTAGGTTTCCAAGATGATAATTGCGGTCACGAAACCGACCATTTTGCCATTGTGGAACTTAAACACGAGGCGGGTGCACCACATTCACCGCTTCACAAGACACTTTATAAATATGGCGTTCGTCAATCGGGTTTTTCAAAATATTGTATGGGACGGGTGCTAAATGGTCAGAACAATCTGAAAACCAATCTGTTTCGTATGAAAATACGTATGCTGCAAAAACGACTTGATAATGCACTTTAATTCAAAATTCACAATTCAAAATTTGTAATTAATAATAAAATGATATTAGATATTTTACAAGACACAACTCAGGTAGTGAGTTTAGAAGATATAAAGTTTTATAACCTTAGTCTGATAGATTATCGCGATTTTGGAAAACTATTTTTCCGTTTGCTATTCAATACAGGCGTTCTCTTTGTGCTGATAAACCTTATTTATGGCAAAGGCGGACGTCGCGAATTTACTTTTACTTATTACGCTCTTGGAACGGCTATCTTTTTGATGTGCTTTTTGTTAGAGGATGTAAAATTGGAACTTGGTTTTGCACTCGGACTTTTTGCCGTGTTTGGTATTCTAAAATACCGCACCGATCCGATTCCTATCCGCGAAATGACTTACCTCTTTGTGGTAATAGGCATTGCTGTGCTTAACGCTCTCGCTAACAAGAAGGTAAGCGTGGCAGAACTTGTGCTTACCAATGCCGCCATTGTATTTTGCGTTTTTCTTTTAGAAAAATTCCTTATCAAAAGCGAGGGTCATATCGACATTATTTACGAAAAAATTGAGAACGTTAAATCCGAAAATAAAGATGTATTAATGGCTGATTTAGAGAAACGTACTGGTTTAAAAATCAAACGTTTCGACTTTGTGCGTATCGATTTCCTTAAAGATATTGCCATTTTGCGAGTATATTACGACAAAACTGCTCTTCTTGAATCCAAAACCGTTGATACTGAAAATACATCTGTTGAATCTGATAAATAATTATAATAATGAAACAAACAATCAAAAACACAGCATTTTTATTAGTGATATTATTTTTTGCCACATCGCTGAACGCGCAAACCGAGCACCGTTACACAATAAATCCAGTTTTTTCTATCGAAAAAGAGATTTTGCCCGTGCTCACCACAGGTGCCGATGTGGAGGCTAATTACTGCAATGCCGCCAATTCTAAGGATTTCAGTATCAAGCCTTTTATTCAATATTCGCCAATTAATTACCTTGTTCTCGGTGCCGAATATCGTGTAAAATACGAGGTGGAGGATGGCGAATCGGCTTGGCAAGGTCGTCTCGGACTTGCCGCCAAGGGTAAATACGCTTTTGGAAATTTAAAATTGGATTGCCGTCTAAAATACACTCTCTACACCGACGATTACGACGAGGATACCAAAGATCAAAATTTCCGTACAAGGTTTCAGGCGCAATATAAAATTAAACCTGTAAAACTCACTCCTTATGTTAGTTATGAATGGTTTTACAATATTCCCCGTGGACTTGTGGACCGCGACCGTTGGACATTCGGTGTGGAGAAAAAACTCTCAAAACGTTCTGCCTTAGGTTTTGAGTATCAGTTAGAAGAGCATTTTAACCGCACCAACGCCAAGCGCACCAAACTCAAAAACGACATTGCAGAACACGTATTTTCGATAGCGTATACGTTTGAGTTGTAGGTTGTAGTTTTGCTAATTTGATTTTATTGCTCTAAAAATTTTTTTTCCGCACGAATAATCTTATATTTGTGATTTGAAAATGCAAGTATAAATTATGGAAAATTTTATCGTTTCGGCAAGGAAGTACCGTCCGGCGTCGTTCGACACCGTGGTAGGGCAGGGTAGCATTACCGCTACCCTCAAAAATGCTATAAAAAACAATCAGTTGGCGCAGGCATATCTGTTTTGCGGTCCGCGTGGTGTGGGCAAAACCACTTGTGCGCGTATCTTTGCCAAGACTATCAACTGTATGAACCTTACCGACGACCTCGAAGCGTGCAACGAGTGCGAGTCGTGCCGTGCGTTTAACGAAAACCGCTCGTACAATATTCACGAACTTGACGCCGCATCTAACAACTCGGTTGACGACATTCGCCAACTAATTGACAAAGTGCGCATTCCACCGCAAATTGGACGTTACAGCATATACATCGTCGACGAGGTTCACATGCTTTCTACGGCTGCCTTCAACGCTTTTCTTAAAACCTTGGAAGAGCCGCCCGCACACGCCAAATTTATCCTTGCTACCACCGAAAAGCACAAGATTCTGCCTACCATTCTATCTCGCTGTCAGATATTTGACTTTAATAGAATGAAGGTGGAGGATATTGTGGGACACCTTCAAAATCTTGCCATTAAAGAAGGTGTGGAAGCCGATTTGGATGGTCTCAACGTTATTGCCCAAAAGGCCGACGGTGGTATGCGCGATGCTCTTTCGTTTTTCGACCAAATTGTTAGTTTTTCGGGCAAAAAGTTTACATATCAAGATGTTATCAACAATCTTAACGTTCTTGATTACGAATATTATTTTAAACTTGTAGATTATTTCTTGGCTGGCGACGTAAATAATTCGTTGCTCACTTTCAACGAAATTCTTTGCAAAGGCTTTGACGCTCACCATTTTGTAAGCGGACTCAGTCAGCATATACGTGATATTATGGTTTGCCGCGACCAATCTACTCTGCAACTTTTGGAAGTGGGCGCAGGTATTCGCGACCGCTACAAGCAGCAAGCCGAAAAAGTTTCACTGCCTTTTCTCTATACCGCATTGAATATCACCAACAAATGCGACCTCGACTATCGCGAAAGCAAGAGCAAACGCCTTTTGGTGGAACTTATGTTGATGCAGTTGTGCAATATTGGCAATAAGATTACAGGTCAGGCAGTTGCACCTCAACCCATGGCACAAACCATTGCTCAGCCGGTGGCTCAACCCGTGGCACAACCTGTTACACAGCCGCAACCTGTTCAGACTCAGTCATCTATGCCCGCAGCACAGCCGTTGCAACCATCGCAAAATTCTCCTGCACAGCAGGCGGCTACCGAAATGCGAAAGGCGTCGCAGATTTCTATCAAAGATTATCTTCAAAACAAATCAGTTGCAGCCGCCGCACCTGCTCAGCAAAGTCAGCAACAAGCCGCACCACAAAGCGAGATTATTACTGAATGTCAGCCGTTTACGCAAGAGCAAATAACCGAACTTTGGAAAAAATTGGCTGAGATTTACAAGACCAAAAAGCCACGTCTGCACGCAATTTTCTCGTCGGGAATTCCCGAAATTAAAGAGAATTACGTGTTGGAGATGAGCCTTCAAAACTCGCTTCAAGAGCAGGCTATCAACGAGGTGAAAGATGGCTTTATCAATTATCTCCGCAAGCAGTTGCGCAACGGAAAAATTGATGTGGTAACCAAAATCGATGCTACCAAAGGTTCTGCCGTAATTTACACCGACACAGATAAATACAACTATCTGAACCAGCAGAATCCTAACCTCGAAGTTTTCAAAAAAGACCTCAACCTCGATTTCTAAACTATGAAGATTAAAAGGCTGACACTTGTAAATTTTAAGAACCACCAAAGCCGCGAGTTTGAGTTCAACAAAAAGATTGTCTGCATTACCGGCAGCAACGGTGTGGGCAAGACTAATATTCTCGACGCGCTTTACTATCTCTCTTTCAGTAAGAGTTTTATCAACGCCGCCGACAATCTCAACATCTTAAACGGTGAGGAATTTTTTACTGTGCGCGGCGTTTACGAAATCGACGGAATGGACGAAAATATTGTGCTGTCGTTTCACCGTCAAAAGGGTAAAACTTTGAAACGCAACGACAAAGAGTACGAAAAAATCTCCGACCATATCGGCTTGATTCCGCTTGTGATAATCAGTCCGCAAGATATAAGGCTGATTTTTGACGGCAGCAGCGAACGTCGCCGCTTTGTGGATTCGGCTGTGGCTCAGAACGATAGCGCGTTTCTTGCAGCGCTTCAAAACTACAACCGCGCCCTTATGCAGCGCAACAAATATCTCAAATCGTCCGACACGGTTTTTGACCCTAATATGCTGCAAATGTGGGATATGCATTTGATTTCAAACGCTAAAAAACTCTATGAGGGTCGCCGTGCATTTATCGACGCCTTTACCCCAGAGTTTCAACAATATTACAAAGCCATAAGCAACGGCAGCGAAACGCCTGATATTAAGTATTTTTCGCAATTGGAAAACGCTGATATGGGGACCCTCTTGCGGCAGAGTGTCGACAAAGACCGCATACTTCAATACACATCGTCAGGCGTTCACAAAGATGATTTGATATTTGAAATCAATTCGCTCGCCCTCAAAAACTGTGGTTCGCAAGGTCAGCAAAAGACGTTTCTCGCCGCCCTCAAACTTGCCCAATTTGTTTACCTTCGTCAGTGTGGCAAATCGCCCATTCTTCTGCTCGACGATATTTTTGACAAACTCGACTCCGCCCGTGTGCAAAATATTGTAAATCTGATACTTGGTAGTGGATTTGAGCAAATTTTCATTACACACACTTCGGCAGAGGATATGCGCAGACTATTTGGCAGCGACGATGCGTGTCAGGTGGTGGAGTTGTAAACTATCTCAGCATATCCCTTACCTTCATCAATGCAAATCCGAGATGGTTTTCGCCTTGCCATTGCGCAGGGTCGAGAACGCGGTCGTCGGATTCTTCAAGTCCAATGCCCCAAATCTTATCGTAGGGACTTGCCTCAGCCAAAATTTTGTTGCCGGTAGAGAGCAAAAAGTTCTTCAATGCGGGATTTTGAGAGAATTTTGCGTAGTTACCTTCGACGACAATGCGGTCTTTGTGTAGATTCCAAACGGCATCGTCATAGTTTTTCACTAATTTGCCCAAATTCTTAAACTCTTGTGGAGTTTTGGCTTGGAATATCTGTTGATAAATATTCAAATCCTTGAACAACAAAGCCTTTGAAGCCATCATATATTGCTCGGTGGTGAAATATTCTATGCCCGAAACGCAAAAATTGCAGGCGTACCATTGGCTCAGGCAGGTTTTCTGAACAGGGTCGTGCGGATATTCGTGCCAAAAGAACACGAAATCCTCGCGGGTGTATTTTTTTAATATGGATGTGTCAAGATATGTCTGTTGCTCAAAAACACGCATATTATTTTCTATAAACTTTCTCCAAAGGCTATCCGGCGAGTAAATATTCGGCAAAATTCGTCCCGAATGTCCGCCCGTCCAATCAAATTCGGGGAACACCTTTTGCAATTCTTCCGACGTTAACACAGGGAAATACTTAGGATTGATGGCAACATCGATTTTCATATCCATATAATAGACCTCGCGCCCCTTGCCCGACCAATCTTCGCCGAGGTATGGGTCGGAGATGAAATGTCCGCTCATACAGATACCATTGTTGCGTTCCCCGCCGCACTTTACGAGGTAAAATTTGTCGCCCTTCCTTGCCTTTTCGTGTTCCCAAACACTCCAATTGAAGGTTTCGGTATTAATATTCCTAATGGAAGATTCCCAATCGTCGTATTTAAAACTCGAAATATCCGGATTCCAAAACAAGATTACTGTATTCATAATTGTAGGTGTTAATTGTTTACAATGCAAATATAGAAAAATTTTGCAAAAATACAATCATCTTTCTACAAAAATCCCGCCGCATACAGCGGTAGGTACACAATATCACCGTATTTTTCTACATTTCCACGGCAGAGGACGATACTGCGCTCAATGGTGTCGGCAGAGGTTTCGAGAATATTGTTTAGCGAGGCGTGTTTTTTATAGTCGCTACCCGATTTGATTTCCAAGATGGTTACAAATTTCTTTTCACGGATAAGAAAATCGAGTTCGTTGCGGCTTTTGTTGTCGTAATAGTGGAGCGTGTGCCCGTGTTTTACAAGTTCGGCGGCAACAAAATTTTCGGTAAGCGCACCTTCGTTGACAGAAATGTTGCCCTGCATCACTTCCCATTGAATTGTGCCGCTCCACAGCGAACACAACAACCCCGTGTCTAAAAGATAAACTTTAAACAAGTTGCGGTTTTCGTATTGTTCAAATGGCATTTGCAACGAGTGCGTGTTGTAACTAAAATATGCCACGCCTGCATCGGCAAGCCATTGTGCCGAATCCTCATATTTCTGCATACTGCCGCTTGCCTCTAAGTCGGAGAGTATGAAGCGTTTGCGCTCCTTGGCGAGTTGCGACGGAATGGCATCGAAAAACCTTTTTGCCCTCGTTTTCTGTGCTCCGGCGTATTTAGAAATGTCGAGCCGGTAACTGTCTGTAATAATTTTTTGCTGACGCAGTGTTTCGTTGAAGTCGCTGTTAGTCAAAAATGTAGAAACAACCTTAGGCATACCGCCCACCACAAGGTATTCTCTGTAATGTTTCATCAGAATTTCATGCGTAAAATCGTCCACGCGCCTAAGTTCCGTTAATGTACGCTTTACATTATCCACTGTATCCATTGACACTCCCTTTGCCCATAGAAACTCCTCAAAATCAAGCGGGTACATTTCTATTTGACTTTCAAAACCTACGGGATAACTACTTACATCTTTGTAATTGATGCCCAACAGCGAACCCGATTCTATGTATTGAAACCGTCCGTCCTCCGCCAAAAATTTAATCGCGGTACGAGCATCGGGACAACTTTGGATTTCGTCAAAAAAAACGAGGGTCTTGCCCGGCACAAAAGGTCCGTAGCCCATAAGGCTGAGCCGCTGTATCACGGTGTTGGCATCGCGGCTTCCGGCAAAAGCCTGTTTCGCCTCGGGATTCTGTTCAAAGTTGATTTCCACGAAATTAGTATAATTGGCACGGGCGAACTCGCGCACCGCCGTGGTTTTGCCCACCTGCCGCGCACCTTTTATTAACAGAGCCTCATTTTTACAATTTTTGTTCCAACGCTCTATATCTTTGAATATCTTTCGTTTAAATATCATCGCAGTAACTTTTTGCAGTGTTTTCGATGCAAATTTAGTAACTTTTTGCAGCATTTGCAAGGGATTTTTAGTAACTTTTTGCAGAAAGTATAGTTCTACAAATATGGAAAAAATGACAAAATTACCCTTATTTTTTATGGAAAAAATGACAAAATCACCCCAAAAAAATATGGAAAAAATGACAAACTGTTGTTTAATAAATTAAAAATCAATATATTTGCAGCACAATAAATTTTGAAGTTATGTTAGAACGTAAATTTTCATATTTCTTGGAGAATTATTTCTCTGCACAGCAAAACAAGATACTACTTGTGAATGGAGCAAGACAGATTGGTAAGTCTTTTATTATCAGGTATGTATGTAGCAAGTTGTTTAAGAATTATATCGAGATTGACCTCAGGGCAGATAGCGAGAAAGATCGTTTGTTTGCCCAAGTAACAGGACTCGATTCTTTCTATATGCAACTTAGTGCCATATTCGGTAATCGTTTGGGGACTAAGAGCGACACGCTTATTTTTCTCGACGAGATACAAGTGTATCCTCAATTGCTCACGTTGCTCAAATTCCTTAATCAAGACCAACGATATACATTTATTGCCAGTGGTTCGCAACTTGGTATTGCATTATCGCAAACCCCATCTGTTCCGTTGGGCAGCGTGATGATAAAACAAATGTATCCTTTGGATATGGAAGAATTTTTTTGGGCAATGGGGGTTGGCAAAGATGTTATCGAATTGGCACGAATGCAGTATAGCAAAGGCGAACCGATAACAGAACCGTTGCACAATCATTTTATGCGTCTGTTCCGATATTATTTGCTTACCGGCGGTTTGCCCGATGCCGTCAACAAGTTTTTGGAAGACAAGAATATACAGATGATGCGCGATATACAAAACGACGTGCATACGCTTTATGGTATTGATGCTTCGCAGTACGACCGTCAGCAAAAACTGAAAATAAGAAGAGTTTACGACTTGATACCTTCAAACCTCGAAAGTCGAAAAAAACGTGTGATTGTCAGCAAGATAGAAAACAAACAAGGCAAACAGTTTTCTGATTATGAAAACGAATTTGATTATTTGGTACAGTCAGGAATAGCCTTGCAGGTGGATGCTATCAGCAATCCGCGATTCCCCTTGTTGCAGTCTGTCAAAAAAAACTTGTTGAAACTATATCTCAACGACGTGGGAATACTCACATCCTTGCTGTACCAATACAATATCAGAGCCATATTGGACGACGAACTCAGCCTCAACCTTGGAACTGTTTACGAATCAGTTGTAGCACAAGAACTTAACGCTCACGGCTTCCATTTATACTATTACGACAACAAAAAAAGCGGCGAAGTTGATTTCCTAATCGATGATTTTGATTCGTTGTCAGTTGTGCCAATAGAAGTGAAATCGGGCAAAGATTACTATGTTCACAGTGCACTGAATATGTTTGTCAACAACGATGAATACGGCATAAAAAAAGGCATAGTATTTTCAAATGCCCGTGAAACAAAAAACAAGGGCAAAATTTTGTATTTACCTATTTATTACGTTATGTTTATTGAACATAACGTCAACACATTTAAAGAAATGCTTTGAAAACTTTGAATTTTTTTTGCACAATCCCAATTATTTCCTACCTTTGCATTGCACTATTGCAACAAAACAATTTGTTAAACAACAAACTTTGTATTAATGAAATAGATAACATAATTAACGACATATTATAACATTAGCGTTTGCTATTTAATCTATTAACGTTCGGAAACCTGGCAGTAGAAGAATAAGAGGAGAATTAAATAAGCAAATGCCCATGCGTATAGCGTGGGCATTTCTTATCTCCTCTTTTGGGTCATGCCAGGTACCTCGAACGTTGGATAAGAATAATGTCCCACGTTTTTTTATGTAGGTACCTGCCTGACCTTCGTTTTTTAGACAAATAGCATTCGTATTCACAACTCGATGGAGATGAAATACGAATCAACTTTTAATGCAATCGATGCCATCCTGCGCAACGAGGCGGGATGCAGCAACGAACTCGATTACATAGAGCAGACTTCGTGGTTGCTCTTTTTGAAATACCTCGACGACCTTGAAACGGAGTGCGAAGACGAAGCCGCACTCAACGGCAAGGAATACCGCCGCATTATCACGGGTTTCAACCGCTGGAGCGCGTGGGCTGCGCCTAAAAAGGAGAATGGCGAACTCGACGTAATAAATGCCATGACTGGCGACGACCTTGTGGAGTTTGTAAACACCAAACTCTTCCCGTCGTTCCGCAAGTTCAAGGACAGCGCGGCATCGTCCGACACGCTGGAGTATAAGATTGGCGAGATTTTCGACGAACTGCGCAACAAGATAAACAGCGGCTACAACATGCGCGAGATTATCAACAAGATAGACTCGCTACACTTTCAGAGTGCCGACGACAAGCACGAGATGACCGTGCTCTACGAGGATAAGATTCGCCGCATGGGCAACGCCGGTCGCAACGGTGGCGAGTACTACACACCGCGTCCGCTCATTCGCACCATCGTTAAGGTGGTGAATCCGCGCATTGGCGAAACCGTTTACGACCCTGCGTGCGGCTCGGCAGGCTTCCTCTGCGAGGCGTTCAACTATATGCAGGAGCAGATAAAATCGGTGGCAGACAGCGACACGCTGCAAAAGTCGACCTTCTATGGCAAGGAGAAGAAGGGCTTGCCGTACATCATAGCCACCATGAACATGATATTCCACGGCGTGGCTGCGCCCAACATCGTGCGTGGCAATACGCTTACCGAGAACCTTGCCGCCATTCAGCAGCGCGACCGCAAAGACGTTATCCTTGCCAATCCGCCTTTCGGAGGCAGCGAGCGCGCCGAGGTGCTGCAAAACTTCGACATTCGCACCGGCGAGACGGCTTACATGTTTATGCAGCATTTTATAAAGATGCTGAAGGTGAACGGTCGCGCCGGCATAGTTATAAAAAACACCTTTCTAAGCAATGGCGATGCCGCAGCCGTGCGCCGCAAACTGCTCGAAGAGTGCAACCTACACACCATTCTCGACCTTCCGCAGGGCGTGTTCACCGGTGCAGGCGTAAAGACCGTGGTGCTCTTCTTCACTAAGGGCGAGCCAACGCGCAAAATTTGGTATTACCAGCTGAACCTCAGCCGCACACTTGGCAAGACTAACCCACTTAACGAAGCCGACCTTGCCGACTTTGTGGCGTTGCAGCAGACCAAAGCCGAGAGCGAAAACTCTTGGACTCTCAATGTTGCCGACCTTGGCGACGATTGCGACCTCTCGGTTAAAAATCCCAACAAACCCGAAATTGTTGACAACCGCACCGCCGCCGACATTCTCGGCACAATCGCCGACCTCAACAGCGATTCCGCAAGATTGATTAACGAAATAAAGGAGATGCTATGAAAGAAGGATGGGTATATATGTCATTAGGTGAAATTTGCGATTTTATAAGTGGTTTTACACCAAAGAAAGAAGAACTTAATTCAGAAAGTGGAATACCATATTTCAAAGTTTCAGATATGAATAGATTGTCAAACTCTCTATA
>JAEERW010000004.1 GCA_016286055.1 Bacteroidales bacterium | reverse complement strand
ACACGCTCAAAAAGCCCTCCAACACAACGTGGTTGCTTTTGTTGCGGAGAAGGCGCTTTATCATCCAATCGAATCTGATGTAGTTTCCCATTGACTATTCTTTATTTGTATTGTTTCTGCAAATTTAGCGTTTTGGTTTCTATTCTCCAAATTTATTTTGGTATCTCTTTTAACACCGAATTAAACGAAGGGAACGAATACTTCTATTCAACCAAAAAATTATAAATCAACAAGTTGAATTATAATTTGGCGAATGGAACGGATACAATTAATGTCGTTTTTTATATTGCTCCACGTATTCTTTTATTCGTGGGCATTTGGATTCGATTTCTTGTTTGCTGTATACGTCGTAATGGAAAATGTAGCCATAGTCGGAGATTTTGGCGCGGTTCTCGGGTGTGTTGACCTCGGGGGCGCAGACGTGCCAAACGGAGTCGAGTTTTTCGTTGATGTTGCGATAGATGAGAAAGGTGTCTGGGATGTTTGGATAGCCTTTGACGCTGTATTTGACATTATGATATTTGCCACAAACATCATTAAAAGAAAGCAACGCTGTGCTGTCGGCGATGGCTGACGTGTCGCACAATGCATTGTATAGCACATTATATCCCGCTTTGTAGTACACCAAATCAGGTTTTCTGAGAGAATAATCGTGATATGTATAAAAATCCTTACCCTCATAAAACGCGAAATCATATATACGTTTTCTATTGGTATCGGTGGCTAAGAGGTATAGAAGCGTATCACCAAGCGAACATTCCACACTAAATTTCATATAGACAGCACTACCTACCCTTCCCAACGATCCACAAATAATCTCGTATGTTTTATTATAAATATTACCTGTACCTTTGAGCCATACTTTTTGTGACGTAAAATGACGGGATGTGTGATTTTGTTTTTGTATAATTACGGTTGGGATTACCATCGATGGTCGTTCTTCAATTAAATTAGTGTCTATCTTCTTGGATATTAACGTACAAACAATAAAATGACTAATCATACAAACAAACAAATTATACCATAAATAATCTCTTGAAAACAAGATAATCATAACGATAGGGAAAAACCAAATAAAAAAATGAAGAATCTTGTAAATATTAATTGAAGTGACATTCAAATCGCTACATCTCATATCGTATATAAAAAAATAGTATACGAACATAATAAAAAAGTAAATCAATATATAAATTAACCTCCTTTTCATTATTCTCTATTTTTCAATTTCTTCATCACTTTTAATTGCCTTTATAATTGCTTTCCGCAATTCAGAATTCTTAGTTACGTCACCACCAACACTCCACAATGCAAGTTGAAACATCACCCATTCTTTATCATCTTTTGGTGTCACCACAACAGCACAACTTTGATTGTCTGTAACATTTTCTATAACTTTAACATATGCTGGCTTGTTGTCGTCGGTTTTTAACAACACGTGAGTTATTTTATTTCTTTGATATTGTCCAGGCAAAGAAGCCTTGAACGGACCTGTGTCGGACATAGCAACAGATGCCAAAGTTATATCCGCATATCTGTATGCCTTTACGCCCATTACTTGTCCTTTTTTGGCGTAAAGGTAGTCAAATTTTTGATTAATCAAAATTGTGTCGCGGATTTTTATCCGATAGTCGTACTCGGGCGCGGTGAGAGTGACGGTGTTGTCCTGCTGCGATGACGATACGGCGGTCTTTTGCTATTTCTCTTTATTAATGTTGTAATTATGATGCGGCACCACATTGAATATAATTGCGCCGTTTTCGATACGTGAGGCTACCTCTTTTTTGCCGTCGAATACTTTGGCTGAGGTCCATTTCTTGGGCAGCTGGCGGCTTACGGTTATGGGCTGGTCGAAACAGGTGAGGGGACTCTCTGCACCTACCGTAACCTCTGCCAAATATCCGTCGGAGGTTTTCTTTTCGTTGATTATCAGCGAATTGCGCTCTATGAGATATTTGGTGGCAGCGGCAAAGGTGGTTACCCAATAATCTTGGGGATTGTCGCTAACATATTTAAGGTGTGCGTCGAAATCTGAGGATTTTATGGGCGAATATCCGCCGTCGCCATCAACGCCGTGAAGCAGAAATGTTGTCCAGCCGTTGAAAGGCACAGCGGCGGCAACAGCCTTGTTGAAATCGTCGGCACTTACCACGTGTCCCTCAGGTCCGCAGAGAATCGACGAAATGTCCATAAGGTTTTTGGGCGTGGACTGTTCGCTCTGTCCGCTGCAAGTGCGTGCCGAAATGTAGTATTCTGCCACAATATTGTCGTTGCCGCGTACACAGTAGGGATAAACCATTGTGATACAGGGTTTACCGATTTTTTCTTCGATTATTTGTTTTGAAGTTTCAAGTTGTCTGCGCTGTTCTTGCTCGTCAATGTGGTTGAAATATGGGTGAGTAATGGTGTGCGATGCTATTTCGTGACCATTTTTCGATGCGTCGGCAAACGGTTGCCAATCTTGCACCCAATCTGTTACCAAGTTGAATGTGGCCTTAAAACCGTATTTATCTAAAATTGGCACGGCAATGGGCATTTGGTTTGGCGTACCATCGTCGAACGAGTATGTGATAGCCGATTTTTTGAAATCAAACCATGTGGCGGTTTTGTATTCTTTGGGCATTTGAGCCACTGATAATAAAGGTGTTGCAAGCATAATTGCTGATATTAATTGTGATTTCATAATGTGGATTTATTTATAAAATGTAGGGACGTGCCGTGGCGCGTCACAAAATAGATTTTTTGAATATTAAAAAAATAGAGACGCGCCGTGGCACGTCTCTACAATTATAAATGTTATTCTGCCGGAGCTGCTGCCGGAGCAACTTCTGTTGCTGTATCGGTGGTTGTAGATACTACCGGATTAAAAATCGAATCGATAAATTCTTGAATAGGCGAACCTTGGTACGGCAATCCAAAACGTGTGAGCCAGCCTTTTAAGTAGCATATTATAAATAATATGGCAAGTATTATAAGACCCCACCAGAGGAAACGGAGTTTTGATTTTTTCTTTACAAATGGGTCTTTTACGCCGATAACTGGGAATTTTACAAGCTGAGTGAATGTTGCGCCAAAGAGTGTGTTTACCTTGGTGGCGGAGTTGAGAGCCCAGCCGTTGGCATTGAGGATAGGCGAGAGGTTGCGTTTGCGCAGTTTGAGCCAAGCCAAAAACATCGACGGTCCTGAAATCAGCAGCAAGATTCCAATTATTGCCAAAATCATCTTTGGAATCGACAGTGCTAAGAAACCTGTTGCCGCCGAAGCCAAGAAAGTGCCAATCATGCCGAGAGCCATACCGATAGCGGCAAAAATACCGCAGAATTTGGCAATGTCGAAAGCCTGTTTCTTTTCGCTCAACAATGGGTCGGCAGGAGGAGCGGCAGCACCGTCGGCAGGTTTTTCGGTGAGTTTGGTGCCAGCATCAGAAATTTTTCCGAGGGCGTCGCCAGTCATTTTTTCGTCTTTGCTGGCGGCAAACTTGGTTACCTGCTCTTCGATAAACTTGCTTACCTTTCGGTAGGGTGTCCAAAATGCCTGACGGATGCTAATTGGGTTGTCAATAATTTTGGTAACGGTAGCATCCCAGTCGAGACCGTCGCGGTCGTAGAAAATGGCGTGCTTGCCGGGCATAAGGTTGTCGATGTCGCCATCGGTAACAGCGGCGGCTATCTGCATAGTTTTGTTTTTTACCTTGTTAACGCAGTCGCAGTATAGCAGGTAAATGCCTGACGAAACAATATCAGCACCGTGTTTGCCCATATCTGCCACCTTGATACAGAGGTCGCACGAACGCTGGTCGATAAACAGTGTGCCGGCTTGGAAAATAGCCTTGAACTCGCGGTCGTAAAAGTCGGTGAATGTTACAAAGTTGCGCAAGAAAATATGGAAATCGCGGCAGAGGTGCAGCAATTTGTCAACCGAAAGTATAGAATCCGATTCGTCTTTAAGAGCGGCATCCTTGTCGATGAGGTCGAGAATATCCTGCTTGCGGTTTTCGGCAACAATCTGTTTAATAGTGTCATCGCCGAGCGATTCTACCGACGCGCCTTTCTTATCAGCCTTCCAAGCAGTGTAGGGGGCAAATTTGGCGGCTATGGAGTTCCATTCAGCCTCGGTAATCTGCTCTTTGCCAGCAAAGTCGATGTCGAAAATAAGGCGTTTAACATCTGCCATCTTGCCCTGCCAAGCGGGGTTGATGCCTTGTGTAAGGTTGAGGACATTATTTTCGGTGATGCGGGCAAGGGGATAAGCGGCAATCTTGTCGATATTATCGGCGAGGTTTTCGCCAGATATTTTGGTGAGTTCGTCTAACTGTATTTCAAGGGCGTTGCAAGTGTCTTTGTTGAAAGCCACCATTTTGCAACGTACAAAATAGTCGTCTACCTTGGTTTTTACAGCATTGTAGGCATTGAGGGCAGCCTCGGTGTCGCCGCCGTAGGGTAGGATAGAGGCTGCGTTTGATATCGATTGCGAATGCCAAGCGTCGTAGTCGGCACATTCGGCAAAGAATTTTTCCACAAGGTCTTTGTCAACGCCGGGTTCACCGCTGCGGTCTTGCTGAGAGCCAGTGGTTTCAATAATGGCGTGGATTATTTTTTGGAGAGGCTCGCTGTCGGTAGATTTTTCGGTGATGATGCTGTCGCCGTTGAATTGAGTTTTTGCAAAAATGGCGATAGTGTCGGAGGTGTCTTCGATAGAGATAGAGTCTTTCTCTTTTTGGAGGTTGGCGAGAATCTGCTTTGCCGATTTGTAGAGTTTTTGTCCCTCGTCGGAGTTTTGGTTGATGTCGGATAGCTTAATCTCCGAACTGTGTTTTAGCAGCAGATTGTTGTCGGTAATCACGTTGGTAATCCATTTTGCGGTGGTTACCACGTCGGGCACTCTTATTTTGCCGTCTTTGTCGGCATCAATCATTTCAAGGGTTTTGTCGTCGAACTCCAAACCCGATGTTGGGCAGCTTAATACTGTCCACATTTTTTCGTCAAGTTCGTCCAAATGAGCAATATCGTCGCCCGATTCGATGCTCACACGGGTAACTCCGCCTATTTTGGAGAACTTCCATTTGTAAGATGACTTCTTTTCTTCCATAATTTTATGTTGATGACAATTTATTTATGGCAAATGTATTAAAATTATAAAAATGTTGTAACAAAAATGTCGGAATATTTTTTTATATAAAATTGTTTATTATTTTTGCCAAAAACTAAAACTTAATAATATGAAACGTGTAATTTTACTGTCTCTTTGCGCGGCATTGAGTACTGCCGCCGTGGCTCAACAAAAGGTTGACACAACTGATTGGAATTCACTTTATTCCGCAGCCAAAATCTGTATCGAAAAAACCGACTATTTTACTGCTTCGCGGTATTTAGAAATGGCATCGAAAATCCGCCCGAGCGACACGCTGCAACGCAAACTCGCCGTATGTTATTTCAACAGAGGATATTACAAAAAATGCACCGACATTTGCCTTTCGGTATTGAGTCCCGACACGCTCGAAAGCGACCTTTTTCTGCTTACTAAAAGTATGAAAAAAGCCGACGAAGACCCTGAAAAACAACTCGTTTATCAAAAACTTCTATTCAACAAAAATCCTCTTAATCAGACCAATACCATCAATCTTGCCCAAAATCTAATGGGTATGGATAGTCTCAATGTGGCAATGGATTGTTTATCAAAATATTACGAAATTGATTCTACCAACATAAGTATCAATGAGTTGAGAGCTAAGGTGTATCTGCTCAACGAAAAATACAACTTAGCTATATGGGAATACGAAAGTGTAATTGCTGCCGGAGCTGTTACTCCCAACAACTATTATTTTCTGGGTGTTGCGGCAAAACGCGCCAAACAATATCAAAAAGCCCTTGAAAGTTTGACAATTGCCAACGAACTAACCCTCGACCACGACCCAAACGTGCTTACACAATTGGGGCTTGTGCAGATGAAAATCGATTCGCTCAATTTTGAGGGTACACAAACTCTTAAACGTGCCGTTGATTTTATGCAACCCAATCCCAACTCGCTGAAAAACATTTATTACAACATCGCAGAATATTACGAAAACAAAAATTGGCGCAAGGCCCTTGATTACTATCTCAAAATCAAAGAGATAAGCGAAATGGATGCTGCATTATCGTACCGCATAAGCACATGCTACAAAATGCTCAAAAACACCACAAAAGAGGCTGAATACCTCAGCCAGTTTGTTGACCTCAGCGACGACAGCGTAGCCCTCAACTATGCCCGCAAGCGCATTCAACAAATCAAAGGCGATAAGTTTATGAACGGGGAATAGTTAGAAAAAATACGCTCAGTAGTAATTATTGGATAAAAGATTTTACGCTCAGTAGTAATTTTTGATAAAAATATTTTACGCTCAGCGTTTTTTTTGTTGTGTATGTCAGTTGTTATTAGTAACTTTGCCCTAACTATTGTTATATATGAAAGCGAACCATTTAATCCTCATAATGTTGTTTTATTTGGTTAATGTGACTGCTTGCATCGACCAAAATAATAGAGTTATCGACCATCACACATTAGTTCCAGTGGGTTTAAGAGGAAAATGTGGATTTGTAGATTTACAAACCGGAGAAATTGCAATCAAGCTACAATTCGATGATGTTGATATTTTTGCCGATAATGGGTTGGCTCGTGTATATTTAGATGGTAAAGGTGGATATATTGATTGTGCTGGTAATATGGTAATTGAGCCGCAATTCCAATCTGCTGGTAGATTTGCCAAGAATGGGTTGGCTCTTGTTGAACTAAACGACCAATGGGGATTTATTGATAGCGTTGGTAATTATATAATTGAACCCCAATTTGATTATGCTCGTAGTTTCGCCCAAAACGGTATGGCTCGTGTTAACCTAAACGACAAATGGGGATTTATTGATAGCATTGGTAATATTGTAGTTGAACCGAAATATGAAGACTGTGAAGATTTTGTTAATGGATATGCTCGTGTTAAACTAAACGACAAATGGGGATTTATTGATAGCATTGGCAATATTGTAGTTGAACCGAAATATGAAGACTGTGAAGATTTTGTTAATGGATATGCTCTTGTTGAACTAAACGACAAATGGGGATTTATTGATAGCATTGGCAATATTGTAGTTGAACCGAAATTCAACAGGACTTTTGATTTTGATAGCAATGGTTTGGCTGAGGTTAAATTTAATTACAAATATGGACTTATTAACGCTAAAGGGGAAATAATTCTAGAACCTCAGAGTGAATCAATATTTTTTTCAAAACATGGTTTCGCTTTAATAAAAATAGATGAAAAATATGGATACATCAACAAAAAAGGCAAAATAATAATAGAGCCACAATTTGACTATGCAGGAGATTTTTCAGATGTTGGTTTGGCTTGTGTAAGATTAGATGGCAAATTTGGATATATTGACACAACTGGTAATGTGGTAATTGAACCACAATTTGACGATGCAAGTGATTTTGCAAATGGGTTGGCTCGTGTAGAGTTAGACTTCCATTATCCAACGGAATATGGATATATCAACACCAAAGGGAAAATGATCATTGAACCACAATTCTCTGAAGCATCGGATTTTTATAGCAATGGTCTGGCTAAAGTATGGACAAATGGATATTATGGTTGTATTGATAAAACGGGCAAAATGGTTATTGATCCAATCTATGCTCAAATAAGGATAATTGATAATAAAATTTTGGTTGGAAGAAGTTCTATATTTAGAATTTTTGGTCTTGATTGGGGAATAGTAGATATGCAAGGGAATATCATCGTAAAACCTAAATTCGATTGGATAATTCATAGATGACAAAATTTATATTTACCATACTATTTTTATTGTTGTTTGATATAGTTGATGGTCAGAGTGTTGCAGATTTGTACCGTGAACTCGACAGCCTATCTAATTCTATAAAACTTTGGGATGTGGTTAAAACGAGGAAAGATAATAAAGGTATTGTTTTACAATTGGAAAGCAAGGCTGCCAAAATTGCTTTTAAATATTCTGCTTTAAAAGATGGAATGGAAATTCTCTACAATACAAAAAATGCTCTTTCAAAAGATTCATTGCAAATGGCTGTAGATTCTGCTCCCGATTCTGTTAAGAACTCATTGTGTGCTAAGGCTTTGCAAAAGTATATTTTGTCGGAACAGATACAACAAGGTGGAAAACTTAAACCGTTTACCGTGTATACGTCTGACAATCAGGTTTTTGATTGGTCAATTACCGAAGGGAAAAATCTTCTTTTGGTTTATGACGGCATGGATTGTATGGGCGCGGGCGGTCGTAAAGAGTTGTTGAAACTGTATGATAAAACCGACAGAAACAAACTTGAAATAGTGATTTTCATAAAAAGCAAAAATGTTGAAGATTTAAAACAACAAATATCCAAGTATGACGGACGTTTTATTTATGTTTCTGATTTTCAGGATGAATATGATGATTTTCAAACAATCTACCCGATATTAGGAACACCGTCGTTTTATTATTTTGACCAACAACACATTTTACAAAATATGCTTTTCAAAGATTTCAAATCTCTGTACAGAGGTAATACCAATTGATTTTACAACAACTCCTCCGACCATCCGAGCCCTACATCCCAATGTTTATTTCTCCATATTCTCCACCACTACCTCGGCAAGGTCTTTTACCGGCAGGATATCTGTTTTGGCAAATGTCTTTTTGCAGAGGGGGCAGGAGGTTACCACGTAGTCGGGGTTATAGGCAGCAAACTCGTTCATTACTTGGGCGGAGAGCACACTGCGCTCGTCCATAGAGATTTTGAGGTTCGACAGCGAACCGCCACAGCAAAGTGCCTTTTCGCGCTCGTGGGCAATGGGTTTTACGGTTACGCTCTGCGAAAGAAGTTCGCGAGGTTGTGCGTAGATGCCGCTGCCACGTCCAAGTTCGCAAGGGTCGTGATAAACCACATTCTTGTCGGAGGCTTTGAGTGTGATTTTGCCTTGCTTAACAAGGTCGAGAATATATTCTGAATGGTGTACAACCTCAACGTTGGGCAATGTGTAGTCTTCTTTAAACACCTTGTAACATATAGGACAGGTAACGAGCAGTTTTTTTGCGCCCGAATCCAAAATCATCTTGGTGTTGGTGTCGATAAGTTTTTGGGCGGCGTCGAACTGTCCGGCGGTCATAAGCGGACGTCCGCAGCAGGGAGCCTTGTGTTCGTCCATGAACCAATAGTTTTCACCAGCGGCGTCAAGTATTTGAAGCATAGACTTTTTGATGGCTGGTGTAAGGTGAGTCATACAGCCGGCAAAGTATACAATGTCGGTTTTTTTAGCCTCAGAGGTTTTGAGGTAGTCGTAACTTGAATTGTATTGACGAGTGGTTTCAATACGCTGAGTAATACGCAGTTTGTTTACGTCGATACCCACTGGGCAAGCCTCCTGACACTTGCCGCAGATAAGGCAGTTGAAAAGCACTTCGTCGGTGAGGTTCTTGTTGCGGATATTTTTGAGAACGTAAACCGATTGCGAGTTTTTGATTCCGGCAAGGTTCAACTGACAAGCATCAATACAGATACCGCAGCGCGAACAACTGTAAACCTGAGCCAATGTAAAAGTGTTTACGCGACGTTCTTTGAGCGTTACGCCCCAATTGCGAAGGAAAATCAAGTTGATTTCGGCTGGAATGTGCATATACCTTGTGTAAGGCAACGCCACAAAAAACACTCCGAGCACAATTGAATATGTGAGCCACAGCGGATTGAGCCACGGTTCAAGATTTCCCAACGAAGCAAACGCGTCGCCTATTGAGTTGAAAATAGGGCTGCCGTTGTGATAAACGCCTGCGGTAAATGTTTCGCACAAGAAACGCATCGGGAAAATCAACCAAAGAGCGGTGAGACCAATGCGGTCGCCGTAGCGCATACGAGTGGTGCGTTTCATACCAAAAGCCTTGCTGCGGAAACGTTTAAAATATGCAAGCATTACGCCGCTGAGCACAAAAAATAGGAGTATTTCCATTGCGTAGGCAAAGAAAACGTGCCCCGGAAATTGCACATTATCAGTTACATAATAGCGGAAAAATACCGAGTGTTGAAACGGGAAAAACATTGATCCGTGATAACTCGACGCTTCAAAATGGCCTACCACAATGAGCAAAAACCATCCAAACGCCAACGACATATGCATATATCCGAGCAACTTATTGTTGCGGAACACGTTACGGTGCAACAATCCTTCGCGAATGCTTTCCCAAATAGATTTGAGGGTCTTTTTAGAAAACAATCCTATGCGCACACGGATTTTGTCGATTTTGCTAAGGCCTATAAACCACTTGGTAAAACGCCAAATTACCACACCAAAGAGGTAAATTGCGCCTAATATAAAGGGGTAATAAAACAAGTCTTTAAATTCCATAGTTAGTTCTCCTGATTTTTAAAGTGAACGAGGGCTTTTTTGATAAGCATCACCACGTTTCGCAGGTTAACGCCACGCGGACATACCAAAAGGCATTTGCCGCAAAGCATACATTTATTGATTTCGGTTTGGAGGTTTTCTACCTCGCCGCGACGGAGCATAAGTTGCAACCTTCGGATATTAAAATCGGTGAGGTTTCCCGCGCTGCAAGTGGCTGTGCAACCTCCGCACGAAAGGCATACCAACAGCGACGGCTCGTATTGAAGCACGTAGCGGAGAATCCTTCCGTCGAACTTGTCGAAATCTATCGAGCGGGCTTCTAATGTAGAGAATCCGAAATCCATATCTTACAGAGTTTTAAGGTATTGGTTGATTTGCACCGCACTACTACGGGCATTTTCGATGGTCTCTTTTATCGACATTGGCGAAATGCAGCATCCAGCGGCAAAAACGCCTTTTTGCGACAATATGCCTGCGCCAAGGTGAAAATCTTTTGATTTCAAGAAACCTGACTCTTCGCGCTCTACCTCAAAAAGTTCCGACACCTTTTTATTATGTTTCTTGGTGTCCATTCCGGCAAGAAGCACAAGCATATCGAGTTTCATCTTCATCGGGCGACCCGAAAGTGTGTCCTCGGTTTTGATGGCAAGACGGTGGTCGGGAGTTTGCGACACCTCCGAAACGCGTCCACGGATAAACTGTATGTTGTGATGCTCCTGAGCGGTGCGGTAAAGTTCTTCAAAATGCTTGTCGTACATACGGAGGTCCATATAGTAACAGAAAATCTGAGTTTCGGGCAAAAATTTGCTCAACTCAATAGCCTGCTTAACGCCCGTTACGCAGCACACTTTGGAGCAGTAGAGGTTGTGGCATTTTTCGTCGCGCGAACCCACGCAGTGTACAATTGCCACACGTTTGGGATTTTCGCCAAAAGTGGTTTTAAAATCACCTGCGCGAAACTTGTCTTCAAGGTCGCCTTGGGTAATTACATTGTCGTAAATCTTGTAGCCGAGTTCCTCTTTGCGGGTGGCGTCAAATAGTTCGTAACCGGTGGCAATTACCACAGCATCAGCGGTGTAACGCACATTGCCGGTGTAGATATACCATTGATTGCCATTGCGTTCGGCCTTGTCTACCTCAGAGTTTAGTTTCAATTCGATATCAAATTTGGCTATACGCTCTTTGAGGTACTTTTTGATTTCGTCAGCCTTTTTAAAATCTGGGAAAAGGCAATACCAACGGTTGAGTTTTCCGCCGATATCGCCTGTACGTTCTATAATTGTAACGCGGTTGCCGCTTTCAGCAAGTGTGCAGGCTGTTTCTACACCTGCAATTCCGCCGCCTATTATTACTATGTTGTTCATTGTGGTATATTATTGTTCAAAATCTTTGTCTGTTAATGTAAATCTAAAAATATATTCACCCTCAGTTTTAGGATGGGGTATCGAATCCCACGAGTTATAGTTAAATATATCATGAATACTATCGTGTTTATAACACATCGGACCCACAAATATCTTAATTTTATCTTTATAATAAAACCAAATAGTATCTTCTATTCCATAATCAAATTGAGAAAAATACTCAGGTTTAGAAGAATTATACAATCGTGATTTAACGTTTGTAGAATGTGCCGAAAGTTTATGTTTGTCAAGACCTTTGTGTTTTTGGATTGTTTGAATATTGTTTACGTATACTATATACCTTTCAACTGCCTCATAGTAAATATCATCATTGCACAAATTCACAATTTCGGCATGAGAAATATCCTCGATGTCAGGGCTATCATCTTTTTCAGGAATGCAAGAAAAGAACAAACTAAAAGCCATTATCCTTAAAACACTTATTAATTTCATTTTTCTTGTTAGGATATAAGTTAATTAATTGTTTTTTATATTTTTCATGATTTACAGCCAAAATATTTAGACCTTGGAAAATGTTGTGCGGTGTAAAACCTTTTGATTGTAAGTCAATCATTATTTGTGGTTTGAACCAATGATTATCAGAAAACGTATATTTTACATTTGGATAATAGGCAGGGAAACAAACGTAAGCACCAAAATAGTAACCCCACATTTCAACAACACCTACAATGCCGTTAGTCATAGTTGTATGTTCGCCATAACTACAACCATTTAGGACTATCTCGGTTATTTCTATATTCCAAAAATCATGGCCAACTTTTTGATGATGGCTTGCATGAGCAAGTTCGTGGAATATTGTGTAATAAAGTTTAACTACATCATCAAATTTAAATATAAAAATATCAGGTAAAACACTTGTGTACGGTAAGCCCAATGAACGTAAAATTATTTTATTATTCTTGGCCACGCGACCGTGTTGAAACATAGGAGTGCTTCCAGTCCAGTTTCCACTTCTTTTCAATGCCCAAAATACCAAGTCTTGCGGTGGTGTTGGGATATTGAACTTTTTGCACAATTCAAAATAATGATAAGTTGCATTTGTAATAGATCCCCATTTCCATGCATTAGACCCTATATCAAAATCTCTATTGAATTCTTTCTTCTGGGAAGCCCATCCCATACTATGTATTGCGGGGTTGAGGCAGCCAAGATTACCCCACACTTTTAGACCTGTTCTCGTATTAAAAATAATCGAATAATGGACTTTTGTAAGGTAACGTTTGCTCATTGAATAATACCCATTCTTGTCTGTAAATGTATGATCCCAACGAATGAGATTATACACTCGCACTTTAACATTGTATAACCCATGAAATGCGGAATCCGCTTCCCTTATGGTAAATCGTCCATGTGGTCGTCCTCGTTTTGCCTTAGTCAAACTATGGTCTAACATATTCTCATTGCCGGTTAGAATATATGCCGTTTTTTCCAATAATTCCCCAATGTTATCAAGTTTCGCTTTTGAAAGAGAATTAGTTTCTTCTTCCGGAATATCATCAGGAACAAAACACGAATCCAATATTTCATATTGTATATTAGGAAATTGATAATTTATGGGAACTGATGTATACTGCCATGTAAAAACGCTGTCAGGCAGTTCAGGGTCGTGGTAGTATTCACCTTCAGATGCAATTTCGTAATCCATCGGGCGGTCGAATAATTCTATTGTAGTATCAGCAAGAAGAGCGTTCATTTCGGCTGTATCTTTTGGAAGAAATCGTATATATAAAGTGTTTGCTGATATTTCATAATCCAAAGCAGCTTTCGATAGACCGTTTTTTTGTATCTCGGATAACGCTTTGCGCATATTTGAAACACTGTATGGATTATCCAATTTTTTGCCAAGGATAGTAATTCCTTCGGGTTCAGAATCCATAATATTTTCAGCGAGATAAGAGGTGTCAATTATTGATTGATTACCTCTTTCATCCAATTCGTAATCTTTGTCGCAAGCCAAAAACATAGATGTCAAAGCGACAAAAAATGATAATTTTGATATTTTTGTTGTCATTGTGTTATTATTGTATATGTTTCTTCTAATTTATCTCGTTTGTTGTGGTGTGTATTCGCCAATCATTTTTCCTGTCTTGGTTTTGTACATACGGTCGTTGTCGTAGGGGATGCCAATTTTGTCTAAGAACGGACGAGGGTCGATTTGGTGCATCTGCAAACCGAGGTCCCATGGGTCGTAGCCGAGCACAAGTCCCGCCATTTCTTCGTAGGTGAAAACTGGTATTGTGGTGTTGTCTTTGCCGTAACGCACGCCGTGCATCTCGCTGATTACAAATTGCCAACGGTCGAGGAACATAGCGCATCCAGGACAGTTGGTGAGTATTGCGTCGGGTTCGTAGGGCTGCATACTCTCAAATTTCTTTTTAGAATTTGACACTGAATATCCTCGGTTTGCCTGCACAAGATATTGGCGGAACCCAAATCCGCAGCAGTGGCGACGTTCGGGATAGTCTACCGTTGCGCCTCCCCACGCCTTAATCATACCTTGCAGCACTTGGGTAAACTCTGCACCGCCTTCGCCCTTGTCGGGAAACATCTTGGCGTAATGGCAACCTATGTGGTCAACTATTTTCAATGGCTGTCCCGTGCGGCGGTTAACGAGCGGATATTTCATCTGTTCGGCAATGCGCATACGAAATTTGTACACAATGTCGGATGTGTGGGCTATGTTTTTGGGAATCATAAACTCACGGTCAGTGGCTTTCTTTAAATATTCGCGAATCTGTTCTAATTGCTCGGGATGATGTTTCCACGTTTCGGTAATTTCGATGTACATACCAAACGATGTAACGCACGATGCCACAAAGTTTTCGTATCCGTTTTCGGTCATAAGCGAAAACTGACGTGCAATCACCGTTTGAATAGTGTTGAACGGCACCACATCAGAGTGATAGCCAATGCCGGTGCAAGTGGTGTGGTGAGGGTCGTCCCAAATGTCGCGACCAAGATTTTCTTTCAATACGCGCAAGAATGTTACCTCAGAACCCGGAAAAAAATTCTGACGGATGCAACTGCGGGCGTAATAGTATTTGTCGTCGGCGATTTCTTTGCGATAATCGCGGCTTACGGTATATATTGGTTCTTTCATTAATTTCTAATTGTCAATTGTGAATTATGAATTGTGAATTGTGAATTGGCGGACGTACACGAGGTACGCCCCTACACATTTCCTTTGAAAATATCAACAAAATATTGATTCATATCGTCGTAACCGAGGTCTTCGGCTTTTTGTTCTGAAAATTTGTTGATGGCATCTTGCAACTCCATAGCGCCGGTTTCCTCAAAAATACGGCGGATTTCGTCGAGGTCTTTGTCGTCGATTTTGCGAAGCACGCCTGCTCCGGGCTTGTGGAGGTTAGCGCCCATACGGTCGTAAAATTCAGGGAGATTGCGATAAATCCATTCCCACACAGGACCTTGTTCGGGGTGAAGGTCGGGTTTAACGCTTTCGGGTACAATGCAGTATCCTTCGCCGAGAATGTTGCCGTTGAGCACCTTATTGAGTGCATACTGCTGACGTCCGCGCTTAGACTCGGTAAAGTATCCGAGTTCTTGCGAATAGCGGCGGAGCACATTAATCATAAGTCCTGGCACATTGTTGCGAGGGCAGCGGGTTTTGCAACTCATACACTGACCGCACAGCCAAATAAAATCAGATTTGAGGAGTTTTTCGAGTTCGGCATCGTCCTCAGTTTGCACAATATTGAGCAGAATGCGCGGGTCGTAGTCAGAGAACTCTGCCGCCGGACATACCGACGTGCATATACCGCAGTTCATACACGCATTGAGAGCCTCTTTGTAGCGTATGTCCTGTTTCAAGATTTCGCTTAGTTTCATGTTGTTCATTTCCTTTATTGCGGTGCAAAAATATGGATTGCATTCGGAAGGTGCAAATTTACATTTAATAAAATGAAATATTGCATTTTTTGTGAAATTAAAAAAGGCGGACAATAACGTCCGCCCTATAGAAATATGAAAAAGAAATCATTAGTTATCGTACCGAAACTTTGTAAGATTTGTCGTTTACTACTATGATAAAGATACCTGGGTGCGAAAGGTTGATTTCTTCGTGGTTAGATTTGGTTGTTGAAGTTGTTATTACACGGCCTTGGAGGTCGATGATTTTGTATTGGCTGTCGAGTGCGGTTTCGATGTATACGGTGCGGTTGTAAGCCCAAACGCGGGTTTCGGTGGGGGTTTCAGCAATTTCCGACACTGGTGTGGTGTTGTCTTTTTTAAACGTGCCGTAGATAGTGATGTCGTAGCCTGGCATAGTGGCGGGGACGTTTTTCCATCCCGAAAATACATATCCCTCTTTTACTGGTGCGGCTATGGGTTCTATTTTGTCGCCGTAGTGGAGGGTAACGGCCTGGTAGTCTGTTAAGTTTACCTTGTAGTAGATAGTAAATTCGCCGAGAGAGTATTTGCCTTCAACGGTAATATCGTAGTCGGGCACTTTGGCGGGTGTTCCATCTTTGGGCACAAACACATAGCCCTCTTTATGGGGGGCAATGTTGGTGATGGTTTGTCCGAAGTGAGTGTTGATGGTTTTAGTAGTTTCGCCTTCGATAATGAAAGTAACAGTGTGTTTGTTGGGAATGTACGAAGCTTCAATCACCACGTCGTAGTCGGGCATAGTAGATGGCAAGCCTGTCCATCCTGAAAAAACGTGACCCTCTTTGGCGGCGGGAGTAGCTGGGGGTAGCACAGTGGCTCCGTAGTTATACTCTTCTTCTGCCACCATCTTGCCGTCTATTTTGAAAGTGATGATGTGGCAGTTGATAACAAACTCGCCCTCAATGGTAACATCGTTGTCGGGCATCAGCTTGCCAGTGGATGGAAGGTCGTAGTGGTATGCGTAATGCTCTTTTTCGGGCAAAACGGTGGTGATGTCGTCGCCAAATGGGAAGTCGCTGATGGTTTTAACTGTGGCTGTTCCGTCTTTAAACACGAGCTTGTGCTTGTTGGGTATATGCGATGCTGCAAAAGTTACATCTTCGTCGGGCATATTGGTGAGTGCTGGCAGCCATCCCGAAAACGTGTGACCAGTTTTGTCGGCAATAGTTGGAAATGTGATGGCATCGTTGTAATAAATCTCTTGTCGTGACAATTGTTCTCCGTCAACAATGAATGTTGCAGTATGTTTGTTTTTGGAGTATTTGGCATACAGGGTGATATTGTTGTTAACGATGTCGGTTTCATAGTTCCAGAGTGTGGAATACGACGCATCTTTGTAAACGCCTTCGAGGGTGTATCCTATTATAGTAAGGAATGATGGCTGGGTGGTGGTGGAGTTGCGTTTAACGTATGTTGTTTTTTCATCTCCTAAGCTGGTTTTGTAGGTAACAGTGTAGGTATCTGCGGGATTTAAGATTTCAAACGTGGCTGAGGCTGAGCCAATTATGTAGTTGCCGTCAGGAGCATTGTTTACAGTAGCAGTAGCTTTGGTGGTGGAGGTGCTTAAATTGGTGTTGTTGGCGTATGTAACAATGTATTCCGACGAAGGTACTTCTTTTGTGCCATCGAAAATGTGTACTGTTGGTTTTATCTGGCTGCCGGTATATAGTTCTACGTAAGAATCTAACATTACCACCGGCTCAGCAATGGTTTTTTGAATAATGGTAAATTTTGCGGTGTTGCATTCAACAGTGTAGTAGCCCGATACTTCGGCGGTGGCGGTGATATCGTATTCGTTGGCATCTTCGCCAGGAGCGCGGCTAATCGATAGCGATTTGAGTTGGTCGCTGCCTATGAGCCCTTCGATAGTGTAAGTGAGTTCGGGGTCGGCATCTCCGTACACTTTGATGATGTCGTCGGGGGTAACAGTTACAGGGGCTTTTGATATGGTGAGAGTGAAGGTTTTGCTATTGGTGTATGCCCCTACGCCATTGATAGTTATGCTGTATGTTTTTGGTTCTTTTATTTCGAGGTGTGGATTAGAGAGAGTGTAGTCGGAGCCTTCGCGGAGGGTTTCGCCGTTTACCTCGATAGTATACGTTATAGTTTTGCCAGTGTATACGGTTGACGAGGGGGTCAATTTTGCAGATACAGCGCTAAGGTCGCAAGTCCAGTGGGCGGTGTATTCGCGTGGGTAGGTGCTGCCTTGTTTAATTTTAACTGATTTAGAAAGTCCGTCGATGCCAGTTCCGCTCCATCCGTCGAATATGTAGCCTGTGCGTGATGGATTATTGATTTGGAATGTAGCGTCCTCTACAGTGTAAGAAAACGGATTACCCCCCATTGAGCCGCCATTGAGGATGTAAGTGATTGTAGATGAATACGGAGTAAAGTATCCGGGGTCGGAAGCACCTTGGTCGATATGGGCATACGAGCCAGAAGCAGAACTAAATGTGGTACCTTTGCCGCCAACAATGTTTGGGCTGTTAGCAAAGCACATTCTGTCGTCGGTGACATTTTGGGTAGACCATCCATCCGAAACGTATATTGTTTTGAGGTTTGTACACTTGCTAAACATTGCCTTTATGGATGTAACTTTGGATGTGTTGAATTTTTCTAACCTAAGTTCTGTGATCTTTTCACAACCCATAAACATTTGCTCCATATTGGTTACGAGTTTTGTATTGAATAATTTTAGGATTGAAAAGTCGGTAGCTCCGCTGCATTTATAAAACATACCCTGCATATTGGTGCACGAATTTGTTATCAAACATTCTGCGGCGTCTAAAGCTGACGAAAAATTCCTAATTCCCGAACATCCACTAAACATATTCGACATATCATAGGCATTGTTGGTATAAAAGCCGTCGAGAAAATTGATTGTAGTGAGCGACTTACATCCGGCAAACATATTAGCCATAGTGCAATTAGGATTATTAGCATAGTCTTGACGACTTGGTAATTTAAGAGTTGCTAAATTAGAGCAGCCGCTAAACATATAACTAAAATCAGTTACCTTATATACACTTCCTAATAGTTGAAGTTTTGTAAGCGACTCGCAGTTGTAAAACATATATGCTGTATTTTGGGTCTTACTGCTGAAATGAAAATAGTTGATACCATCTATAGTAGTGAGGTTTTTGCAACCGCTAAACCATTTGTAGCATGAAGTAGGCTCAACATTATTAAATGACGGGTCGAAAACCACTTTGGTGATGTTTTCTGCGTTGGATATCCACCCAGGTTCGTTGTCTCCGCTGTTGAGCTCAAAGCACAAATCGGAATTTGGATTGTAATAATTGTCGTTGCAAAACATCAGTGTAGTGCTATTGTACATTGTAGCATAGCTATTTTTGGTATTTGTGTGTGGAAGTAAATAATTATTGGTGTTGGCATAGGTTTGGTCGGTTTTTGAACTTGAATATTTTATTTTTCCGCAGAGGCTTTTGCACCCATCAAACATGTCTCTACCATTGTTTCCGGTTACTTTGCTCATATTCCAGTCATTGCCTACAAGGATGGTCTGTAACGAAGAACAATATTGGAACATAGTGGCAGTACGGGTGACATTTTGGGTGTCGAAAGTGCTTAGGTCTAATGTTCTGAGCGATTTGCAGTTGCTAAACATACCGAACATACTGGTGATGCCAGAGGTTTGAAACCTATATATTACACCGCTGTACGTAGATGTGAATTCGATGTCGCGGAGATTGATGCAATAGTCAAACATAGCATCGAGAATGGTGATGTTTGTTGTGCTTATGAATCCCAATCCTGTTACCTCTTCCAAGTTTTGTAGGTTGCGAAACCAGTAGTTGATTCCTGACGGTTGGTGGTTACGCATAGATCTGTCGATTACTACCTTATTAATATGCTGAGCGTAGTCGGCTGTGGCAAATTGATAGTTCATATTAGCACTGAGGTTGTAGTAAGTGTGCAGTCCTTGTTGCGTGGTAGTAGGGGTTCCATAATAGATTGTTAGCACGCCACTATCTAATATGGAGTAGTAATTGTCGGCTTTGGCGTTTGTTGCCGCCATTGCTATAACTAGGATTAGAATGACGTTTTTTAAAAGATTATTTGTTTTCATTGATCTATTGGTTTTAGTTAATATATAGTGCAAAAATAGATTTTAAGGTGTTTTTTTGTTAGCATTTTGCGCTCAAAAATTAGGATTTTAGTTGAAAAAATGAAAAAAAGGCGGATTTTTTACGTCCGCCCATAGGAATATGAAAAAGAAATCATTTGTTATCGTACCGAAACCTTGAAAGATTTGTTGCCGGCTAATACAATGACGATGCCGGAGTGCGAGATTTGGATCTCTTCGTGCGATGATTTTGTTGTTGAAGTTGTTAACACACGGCCTTGGAGGTCGATGATTTTGTATTTGGTGTCGGGTGCGGTTTCGATGTAGACGGTATGGTTGTATGCCCACACTTTGGTGGTGTTGCTGTCGGTATTGATTTCTGCTACGGGAGTTGTGCCGGAGAAAGTGCCGCGGATTTCAAGGTCGTTGTCGGGCATCTTTTCGGGAATGTCGCCCCAGCCTGAGAATTTCAATCCAGACTTGTAAGGTGCTGAGGGAGCGTAAAACCTGACGCCGTAGCCAAGGGTGACGGTTTTGAACACCTCGCCGTCGATGTAGTAGGTGACGGTGTGCTGGTTGACTTTAAACGAGCCTGAGATGCTTACTTCGTTGTCGGGCATAGTTTCGGGTGCTTGGCTCCAGCCAGAGAATGTGAATCCAGTTTTTGAGGGGTTGGCTATGAGGGTGATTTTGTCGCCATAGTGCAGCTCTGATTTCTTGTACTCCTTGCCGTCGACCATAAAGCGGAGGGTGTAGGTGCGGATTTCCCATTTGCCCGAAATCACTAAGTCGTTGTCGGGCATTTGCGCTGGCATTTCGTTGTCGGGCACGAACCTGTAGCCTGGCTTTTTGGGCAGGATGTCAGCAGTGTTCTCACCAAAAGCGGTGTTGGCGGTTGACAGTACCTTGCCGTCAATTTTGAATGTTACAGTGTGCGGATTGGGAACGAAGCTGCCGACGATTTCCACATCGTTGTCGGGCATTGTGGAAGGAAGGTCGCTCCATCCTGAGAAAGTGTAGCCCTCGCGAGCCGCAGGATTGCTTAAAAGTGTGAGGGCAGTGCCGAAAGTCACATCTTCGGCGTTGTACTCCTCGCCGTTGAGCTTGTATACCAGACGGTGGGTGTTGATGGTGTACGAACCGTTGATTACAAGATCCTTGTCGGGCATTGTGGAGGGAACGTCCTCGTCCCATACAAAAGTGTAGCCTGTTTTCGACGGGGTGGGAGCCACCACCTCTTCGCCGTATTCAAGTGTGGCAGACGATATCGGAGATCCGTCCACCAAGAAGCTGATAGTGTGGCTGTTGATTTCCCATTTGGCGTAGAGGGTGGTTTCTGAGGTCACCTTGTCGGTTGCGAAGTTCCATTCCTGGTTGAGACCTTTGTCTTTGAACACGCCTTTGAGAGTGTATCCCTCGGCGATGAGGTCGGGCGGAAGAGTGAGCAGCGAGTTCTTTACCACGTAAACCACCTTGGTTTCAGGGCCGTGGCCGTTGGTGATGTATGTTACCTTGTATGCCTGGTCTTGGTCTACGATTGTGAACTTGGCGTTGGTGGGGTTGACGATATAGTTGCCGCCCGACATATTCTCAACTCTCACGCTGGCTTCGCCCTTGTTTATGTTGTTGGAATACAGCACGGTGTATTCGCTTTGGGGAATCTCGTTGGTTCCGTCCATAAGCTTGACTGCGGGCTTTAACTCCTTGCCGGTGTATACTGCCACGTCGGATTCGAGAATGATAGATGGGGTGACGGTTTTTTGGGTGATGGTGAATTTGAGGTCTGCAAGCGAAATGGTGTAGTTTGAGTTTGTCAAGTTGTTTACAAAATCATATTCGCCAACGGTTTCGCCAGATGTACGGGCTATTTTGCCAGAGAGCTTGTCGCTATTTAATAGACCTTCAGCCGAGTAAGCAATTTCGGGGTCGGGGTCGCTGTAAAATTTTGTTGTAACGGTGGGTGTTACGGTTATAGGTTTCGGGTTGATGGTGAACTTGGCGGCTACAGCGGTGATTTTGTAGTTTGAGTTGTTGAGCTGCGAACAGTCAATAGAGTAGCTGCCTACGTTTTCGCCCTTGATTCTGGTAAGGCTGCCTGAGAGCTTGTCGCCCGATTTCATTCCCGTGGTTTTGTATGTAAGAGCGGGGTCGCTGCTGCCGTATGTCTTTGAGAGGGCGTCGGGTGTTACGGTTATGGTTTTGGGCGTGATGGTGAATGTGGCTGTCTCTTTCTTGGTTTCGTAGTTGCTGGTAACATCGGTTGAGCCGTTTGTGATTTTAACAGTTGAGAATGAAATTGTGTAAGTGCCTACATTTTCGCCAGTGGCGCGGGTCATTGTGCACGTGGTTATTTTGTCGGAGCCCAACAAACCTTGATTTGTGTATTTGAGGGTCGGGTCTGATTCGCCGTAGGTTTTGCTTTGAGCCGCAGCCGATAGCGTAAGTTTTGCTTGCGCAACAGTCAAGGTTACTTTTTTTGTTTTTGTGTAGCCGTTGCTTGCAATTCCTTGGATTTCAATATTGTACGAACCTTTGTTTTTGATTGTGCCGTCGGTGGTGCCGTTTACGATGAGAGTGTAGTGGGTGCCTTTGGTAAGAGTGGTGTTGCCGGCTTTAACTATTACGTTGATGTTGCTGCCAGTGTATTTGGTAGACGACAGCGACACAGAAACGGTGTTGCTGGTAGACGAAAGGTCGTAAAGCCAGTTTGCAGTGTATGCCCTGTCGTAGGTTCTGCCCTTGGCTATTGTGAGATTTGTGGTTTTCGAGGAGAGTCCTGTGCCTGTCCATCCCTCGAATACGTAACCTGTTCTGGTGGGCTTGGCGATGGTGTAACTGTTGTCGATGTTGTAAGTGGTGGGGTTGGTGGCAGTGCCGCCGTTGAGAGTGTAAGTAATTTTGGAACTGTATGGGGTGAAGTAGCCTTTTGAGTTGGTGTTGTCTACCTTGGCGTATTCTCCTGTGACCATGCTCGACGAATATACAGTGCCTTTGCCGCCTTTTAGAACGGAACATCCTGTAAAACAGTTGTTTTGTGATGTTATCTTAGCCTTGTTCCAATCGTTGGAGTAAATGGTTTTGAGCTTGGCGCAGTTGTAGAACATATAGCTGATGTTGGTGACGTTGGCGGTTGAAAAATCACTGTCGAACGTCAACGAAGTGAGAGCCTTGCAGCCGTAAAACATATAGCTCAAATTCTCAACTTTCGGGGCATTGATTCGCGGCAGGCTTGTGAGGGCTGTGCAATTGCTAAACATATACGACATATCGGTGCAGGAGTTGAATGTCTTTGACGTGCCATTTATTGTTTTTAGGCTTGTGCAGCCATCGAACAGGTGAGAAGCATTGGTGATCTCTGGCGAAATATAGTTTACGTCTAAACTTGTGAGAGCCGTGCAGCCTGCGAACATATATTGAGCGTCTCCTTTTGCGAAAACACTAACCGATGTAAGAGAGGTGCAGTTTCTGAACATTTCGGAGGTCGAAACTTCCGTGCGGCCATTCTTTATCGTTACAGACGTGAGGTTGCTGCAGCCTTTGAACATTTTGTCGTAATATTTAACTTTGGTTAGGTTGAGGTTTTCCACGCCGGTGATGGTTGTGATGTTTGCCCCTCCGTCGAACCAGCGGTAGCATGTGGTCGGGTATACGTTTTTAAAACTTTCGAGAAAGACCACCTTTGTGAATTTAGGAATCAAAGAGAGCCATCCCGGGTTTTCATAATTGTTGTTGAGCAATGTGCCGTATGTGGAGCGGTGATTATCGTAGCAGAAAGTTGCCACGCCGGGATTGCTTTCGCAATAATAAAGATATGCCTCGTTGCCCGACGGCTTGAGAATAAAGTAACCGTTGGTGTTTGCGTAGGTTTTGTCTTTGGCGTTGGATGAGTTGTATGTGATTTTGCCTCTCAGGTAGGTGTTGTTGTAGAACATAAGGCTGCTTTTGGTGACCTTCTTTGTGGTGAAACTGCTGCTTACAAACACTGCCTCCAATTTGTTGCAGCCGTAAAACATCTTCTCCGTTGTAGTTACATTTTCGGCGGTGAAGCCGCTGATATCCACCCATTTGAGTTTTGAACACCCAGAAAACATATTGTCCATTTCGGTAATAGCGGTAGACACAAAGGCGCTGAGGTCGATAGTTTCGAGGCTTGTGCAGTTGGCAAACAACCCCGAGAGAGACCTCACATCGGTATTGGCTGACGACGCGTATCCAAGACCAGATACTTCCACAAGGTTTGGAAGGTCGTGAAAAATGTTTTTGATGGTTTTGACATTGCCATAGGCGATAGATTTATCGAAAACAATTCGCTTAATTTCAGTACTATAATTATCCCATCCGCGGTTAAAATTATCGCCAGTGTGGTAGTAGTAGGGATTGTTTAAATGCGAATTGGGGATATTGTTTTCCGGGCCTGGGTAATAGTAGAACGTCAGCGAGCCGGTGCTTTCGTCGAAAATAGAATATGTGATGTCGGCTTTGGCAACGTTAGCCCATAGGCATAGTGCTAAAACCGCAAAAAGTGCGAAGAAGTGTTTTTTCATAAAGGTTTCGTTTAATAATCTGTCTATAAAAAAATGTTTTTTTCACATATTATTGTTGATGCAAGGGTGGAGGAGTGAAATATTTTTTTAGTTCTTTTTTCCTATTGGGATGAAAAAAAAGAGCCGTCAGTAAATGGCGGCTCTATGGTTGAATTATGCGATGTGCACCGTGCGGCGTTACAATGAAATTTTGTAAGATTGATTGTTGATTATCACAATCAGCAGGCCATCGGTGGCTATATTGATTTCGTCGTGTGTAGATTTTGTAGTTGAAGTTGTTATTACGCGACCTTGGAGGTCTACGATGGTGTATTTGGTGTCGGGAGCGGTTTCGATGTAGATGGTGTGGTTATATGCCCATACTTTGGTTTCTGACTCTGCGTTAATGGTGTTGATGGCAGTTTGAGTGCCAGTGAAGCTGCCAGTGATAGTAACATCGTGCGAGGGCATTTTTTGAGGAATCTCGCTCCAGCCTGAGAATGTCTGTCCAATTTTTACAGGTTCGGTAAGAGGTTTAATTCTGTCGCCGAATTTGTAGGTAAATTCGCGGTATACCGTGTTGTCAATCATATAGATAAGTTTATACGATTGAGGAATCAAACTTCCAGTGATTATCACATCGTCGCCGGGCATTTTGGTAGGGATGGTGCTCCAACCAGAGAATGTGTAGCCCTCCTTTACGGGGTCGGCGAGTGGTGTTATCGGGTCTTTGTAGTGGAGCTCTATTTTCTTATATTCATTGCCGTCTAATATGTAGGTGAGGAAGTATGTGGTTTCTTCCCACTTGCCTGCTATAAAGATATTTTGGTCGGGAACGGTGGCAGGGTAGTCTCCATTGGGTACAAATTTGTAGCCTGGGTTGGTTTTTGGGAAAATCGAGGCAGTGGCAACACCGAATTGAGTTTCAACCACAATATTGGTTTCGCCTATCACAAAGGTAACAGTGTGTTTGTTGGGAGTAAACGTTCCCTTCACTGTAATATCCTCGTCGGGCATAGTGGCGGGCAAAGTTGAAGGTGTCCAGCCAGAAAATTTGTAGCCTGTTTTAATAAGCTCACCTTCAATTTCTATTGGTGTGCCGTATTCCACTCCAGTTAGCTTTTTATATTCTAATCCGTCTACGGTATATGTTATTGTGTGCTTGTTAGTTACGTATGTACCTAAAGCAGTAAGGTCATTATCGGGCATCGTTTGTGGTATGTATATATCCCAAACTAAAGATTTGCCTTCAATATCGGCTTGGTTGGGTATGATGATTTCCGAACCGTAGTTTACAAGTTTATTCACAATTTCTGTACCTTCAACCGTGAGTATCAGTCTGTGCTGATTTATTTTCCATTTGGCGTAAAGCACAGTATTGTCGGATGTGATGGCGATGTTGAAATTGAATTCGTTGTTGCATTCCTCGTCGTTGTAGACACCTAATAAAGTGTAGCCCTCTTCTTTTAAAATAGTTGGCGACAGTTTTTCGTTTTTGATTACGTAGAGTGTTTTCTGGGTTGTGCCTTCAAAGTCAATGTAGTTGACGGTTACGGTGTAAGCTTCGCTTTGATCTACAATTTGGAATGTGCCGCTGCCAGATACTTCGTAGTTGCCGCCCGGGTTGTCGGTGATTATTATCTTGCCATCGCCTATCTCTTTGTTATTTTTGTACGACACCGTGTATTCCGACGATGGAATCAGTGTTATGCCGTCGTACACAGCCACAACAGGCTTAATTTCGCCTCCTGTGTAGGGGTATTGTGCCGATTCAGTGGTGATGACGAGGTTTGTTACCTTCTTAGATTTTATTGTAAAATCAACATCTGCCACAGTGATATTGTAGTTTGAGTTGGCGAGCGTGCCTAATGTAATTTTGTGTGTACCAGCGTTTTCGCCTTGAGTCTTGTCGTAAGATAGTGCGCCAGTTAGCACATCGGAACCGATCAATCCCTCAACTGTGTATTCTATATCGGGGTCGGTGTCGCCGTAGGTTTTTTCAGCAGGCTTGGGTGTAACGGTTATTTCGGCGGGGTTGAGTGTTACGGTAAATGTCTTAGAGCCAGTGTAGTTATCGCCCTTACCTTGAAGAGCCACTTGGTAGTTGCCGGCTTTATTTATCTTGCCGTCTGGAGTGATTGAGGTAAGTGTATAGTCGGTGCCTTTCTCAAGGGTGTAGTAATCGGAGCCCCATTGAACCACAAGTTGAACGTCTTTGCCGTCGTAGGTTTCGCGTTCAGGCTTTACAATCATATTTTTGCTCGTCATAGAGGTTGCTAATATGGGCACTATGGTAACATCTCCGTAAACGCCTGTTGGAATCTTTACTTTGTAGCTATAGGTGCTACCTACATAAGGATAGCCACCCACACAATCGAGTCTCTTAAACGACATTCCACGGGCAGGAAGGTTTTCGTTAGCGAATGATATTGTAAACTCAATCTCTGGGTCGTCGCAGCTACGGTAGGTGGAATAGTAGTCATTGGGAGTATAATCAGGTATTACGCCACCGAAATTGGGTGTAACGTTTATGCGATACTTATATAAAGAAAAGTATCCTTTAGTGAAGCGGATATCTTTGTAAGATCTGTAGTCCACTTCGTCGACCTTGGCGTATGTTTTGTCGGTGGGGTACGAGGCGTTAAACTGAGTGCCGCAGCCGCCTACAAGACGGCTGCAACCTTTGAACATATTAGTTGATTCTGTTACATCGGTAAGATCTAATTCATCACCACTACACATAAGCAGCCTCTTTAATTTTTCGCAGCCTTCAAACATACTTGTGGTGTATCTTAGCGGCAGTATGGTTGTGGAATTTGAATATTTTTTTCGACATTCCCCAAATTGGATTTCCTCAAGGTTTTTGCACCCATAAAACATATAGCTGAGGTTTTCAGCATGGTATATTTGACTGTATTCATAAGAAGTGCTCTGGAGCGACAATCTTCCGTTTAGTTGCGAGCAATTATAGAACATATAGCTAAAATCTTTGCAAGAGGACGAGAACCTAATATCTCTACTAAAAAGCCCTTGCACTTGGTCGGTTTTAAGTTTGGAGCAGCCATAGAACATATAGGAGGCATTTCCTAAATCAGCTCCGATTACCCTATCCCAGCCTTCTATTTCGGTTAGGTTGGAGGCATTATAAAACCACATATAGAAACTTTTGGGGCTGATTTGGTAATAATAAAACAAAGATCGCTCTTTCTTCCTAATACTTTTTGCAAAAACCACTTTTGTGATGGAGGAAGCATCCTCGCTCCAACCCGGAGTATTTGTTCCCTCGTTTAGCGAGTAGCAATATGAATAGCCTGCTAATTTGTGCTTATCGTTGAAAAAATATAGCTCATTATCGTATTTTATGGCATACATTTCTTCTTTTTTGTCTGTCGGCATATACTCAAACATTCCTACTGCATTGTTGTAGCAGCCTATGAACATTTGGTCGTAGGTGCCGTGATAGAATTTGTTGAAATCAGAATAGTATACCCATACCTTCCGGAGGTTTTTGCAGTTGTAGAACATCTTGTTCATATTTATTACGTAGCCTGTTGTGATACCGCTGATATCAACCCACAGCAGGCTTTCGCAGCCATAGAACATCTCGTATATATAGTCAGGAGAATACGACCAAGACTCCATACCTTGGATAATTTTTAGGTTGGTGCAGTTTTTAAATAATCCGCTGAGGTCATCGTTTGTGAGGTTTCTAAGAGATATATATTCTAATCCGTCAACACGCTCAAGCGAAGTCATATCTCTAAAGAAATAGTTGATACTCTGTGTAGGAAAAAAATAGTAAGATTTGTCGATGGTAAAACGTTTTATTTTGTTTACTATGCCAGTTTTCCTAGTCTGCCATCCGTTGTTAGCTTCGTCGCACCGCCAAATATTACCAGATGTGGCAGTTGGTACACCGGCTTCTCCCGATTTACCAGCTTTTAGGGTAAGCACACCTGTTGACGGATTCCATTCTGTCCACTGCACATCGTATACAGGGTCCGCAGCCCATGCCGCAGTTGTATGGCAGAGCATAGCCGCAATAGCAAAGGCAAATATAAGGAGAAAGCGCATTCTGCCCCCTCCCGAAAAATGTTTTATAATCTCACTTTTCATGTTAAGAAAGTTTAATAATTGTTGTTAAATATTAAAAGTTAATAATTCCTATATATAGTTGGAAACATTAGGCAAAAGTGAAATGAATTTTCGGTTAAAAAAAAACACCGCCCTGTGATTTTTTTACAGGGCGGTGTTTATGGGTAGAGACGCCATATTATGACGTCTCTACACTACAATTAGCGTATTTACAATGCCAATTTAAATGTTTGGTTTTCAATTTTAACAATCAGTATGCCTGATTGGTTGGTGTGTACCTCTTCGTGTGTAGATTTTGTAGTTGAAGTTGTTATTACATGGCCTTGGAGGTCGATGATGGTGTATTTGGTGTCGGGAGCGGTTTCGATATAGATGGTGTGGTTGTATGCCCATACTTTTGCGGTGTTGTTTTGGTCAGCTACTTCAGCCACGGGGGTTGTGCTTGAGTATGTGCCGCGAATCTGGAGGTCTTTGTCGGGCATGGTTGCGGGAATTTCGCCCCAGCCAGAGAATTTCAATCCAGATTTGTAAGGCGCTGAGGGTGCGTGTATTCTGCTGCCGTAGCTAACTGTCACGGTTTTGAACACCTCGCCATCGATGTAGTAGGTGATGGTGTGCTGGTTGATAATAAACTCGCCAGTGATTTCAATATCTTTGGCGGGCATTTTGGCAGGTGCCTCGCTCCAGCCGGAGAATGTGTGACCGGTTTTTGTGGGAGCGGCTATCACTTTGATTTTGTCGCCGAGATAGAGATCCACTGTTTTGTAAACCTGGTTGTCTACAATATATTTGATGGCGTATGTGCGGACTTCAAATTTGCCTTCGATAGTGAGGTCGTAGTCGGGCACGGTGGTGGGAGATCCTGCTTTAGGCACAAACCTGTAACCGTCTTTGTTGGGCAGTATCGATGAGATATTTACGTTGTAGGCTGTTTCTACTAAGAACTCTTCGTCGAAGGTGATGAATTTAACAGTGTGCTTGTTTGGTACGTAGCTGCCGTTGATTTCCACGTCTTTGTCGGGCATGGTGGAGGGTATTGAGCTCCAGCCGGAGAACTTGTATCCGTTGCGAGAAGCGGGACTTGCAAGTGCTGTTATCGATGCGCCGTATTCCTTGTCTTCGGCGTGGTATTCAGCGCCGTCGAGCTTGTATACCAGACGGTAAACGTTTGCTGTGTATGCGCCGTTGATTGTGAGGTCGTTGTCGGGCATGGTGGCAGGTATTTCGTCGATCCATGCAAATGTGTATCCTGTTTGTTCTGCAGGTTCGGGAGCGGTGATTTCTGCGCCGTAATTTACAGTTTCTGACGAAACCGTAGTGCCGTCTACCACAAATTCAAGTGTGTGGCTGTTGATAAGCCAGTTGGCGTAGAGTGTGATGTTTCCGTCCACAATGTCGGAACCGAATGTAAACGGTTGGAGCATAGTTGCATCTTTGTATACGCCTAAGAGTGTGTATCCATCAAAAGCAAAGTCGATAGGAGCGTTGAGGGGTTGGTTTTTGATGGCATACAGCATTTTGTCTTCGGCGTTGGGCACACCCGACGATTTGATTGTTACCTTATAGGCTTGGCTCTGGTCTACAATCTGGAAAGAGCCTTTGCCCGAAACGTAGTAGTTGCCGCCCGGATTGTCGGTGATGGTGATTAGTCCGTTGCCGATGCCGTTGTTGTTAGAAATAGTCACGGTGTATTCCGACGGGTCGATTAGCTTGCCGTTGTCGTAGAGCGATACCGCAGGAATGATTTCGCTGCCGGTGTAGGGATAAACCTCAGATTCGGTAACGATAGTGGGGGTGGTCAAGGTCTTGGGTATGATAGAAAACTTGACGTCGGCAACGCTGATGTCGTAATTTGCATTTTTGAGCGTTCCGATAGTTACGCTGTATTCGCCCACGTTTTCGCCCTCTTCGCGCGAAAGTGCTCCGCTGAGCTTGTCGGAGTTGATAAGTCCGTTGGCAGAGTATGTTATCTCGGGGTCAACATCTCCGTAGGTTTTTGATATTATAGCAGGTGTTACCGTGATTGGTTTGGGACGGATGGTGAACTTGTTGGAGTAGTCGTATGAAGCATAGTAGTTGCTGTTATATTTCGGACTTGTGTTTAAAGAATAAGAGTATTCTCCCACATTCTCACCGGTAGCTCGCTTAAATACGGGCGCGGAAGTGAATCCGTCGCTACCGCAGAAACCTGTGTATGTGTATGTAATCTTAGCCGGGTCGGTATCTCCGTAGGTTTTGGAAATGGCGTCGGGAGTTACTGTAACAGTTTTGTGACTGATGGTGAATGACACACTTCTTGTGTTGATGTATCCATTTTCAGTTATGCCTGAGATTGCAATAGTGTATGTGTCGGCGTTCTTAACAGTGCTGACACTAGAGTTGTAGTCTTTGCCATATTCCAGGGGTGTGCCGTCTATTGTGATTGTGTAGGAGATTTCCTCGCCGGTATATGTGTATGACGACGGCGTTGCTTGTATATGGTAATAGCTGTACGAAAGGTCTTTGAGCCAGTTGGCTGTGTATTCTCTGTCGCCAGAACTATAGATGGGGAGTATCAGTTTTTTGGTATAAGAAGAAAGTCCCGTGCCTGTCCAACCTTGAAATACGTGTCCGTTGCGTGTCGGGTCGGCGATTGTCTTCTCTTTGTCGGCTGTGAAGTCGGTGTATGACGAACTATAATATGTCGAGGGACAATTAATGTATGTGATTTTGGATTTGTATGTGGAAAGATAGCCTTTGGTTCCTGGTTTGTCGATTCGTGCGTATGTTTTGCCAATGTAAGCAGAACTGTACGATGTGCCGTTGCAGCCTTTGAGATAAACGTCGCCTTCAAAACATTTGGAATATGAGGACACTTTGCTGGTGTTCCAATCATTTTTTACAAAAATTGCTTTGAGTTTTCCACACCCGGCGAACATACTTTGGATATTTGTAACATTCGACATATCAAAAGATGCGGTGGAAGTGCATCCGAGAAATATGTAGTTCAAATTTGAACAGTTGGCGAACATATAAGCCGTGGATGTTACATTTGGAGCATCGAAAAGCTTTGTCACCGACACGTCGGTAAGATTTGAACAATCGCGAAACATAGAGCCAAGGTCGGTGGCAGAGCTTGTAACAAGGTATTTGCTGGCGGTGCCGCTGTCTGTAATCTTGGTAAGTCCAGTACAATTATAAAACATATACGACATATCGGTGGCTCCAGCAGTGGAGAATGTGTTTAAGAAGTCGTCTGATTTTAATGACGTGCAGCTTCCAAACATTTGTTTCATTGTGCAGCTAGTTGTCGCATAGCGTTGTGGCATTTTCAAAGATGATAGTTTGGTGCAGCCGTCGAACATATAGTTGAGGTTGCTAGCAGCCGTGATAGCTGTAGAGGAAAGGTCGAGTGTGGTAAGTGCCGAACATCCGTAGAACATCTTTTCGCATGTTTTGCTCGCGGATAGTTTGAAGTTCTGAATGCCCTCTATTGTTGTGAGGTTTGAGCAGCCGCTAAACCAATCAAAGCAGGTTGTAGGGTAAATGTTGCTAAAACTAATGTCAAACACCACTTTTTTAATTGCAGTTTGGTGTTTCTCTATCCATTTAGGAACTTGAGTGTTGGAGTTGAGCGAGTAGTCGGCTTCGTATGGCGAACGGTATTTGTTGTTGTAGAATGTGAGTGTGCCGTCGTTGTAGAATCTGGCGTAACTTTCAACAGGGTAGGAACTCCTCATGTCTATTGTGAAGTAATAAGAACCAGAGGCGAAATAGCTGCTGGTCCACGACGGATTGTATTTCTCCTTGGCTCTTAACTTTGTGCAGCCTGTAAACATATCCAAGCCGTTATTGGAGTTGCTCGGACTTATCCATGAGGTAGTTGCGAAAATCGTCTCAAGGTTTGAGCAGCCGTAGAATGTTCCTTCGGCGTAAGTGAGTGATGCTGTGGAGCATCCTCTGAGATCTACAACCCTAAGTTTCGTACAACCCTTGAACATATAATTCATAGTTGTTACCTTAGAGAGATCGAGTCCGGTAAAGTCAACGTATTCAAGGCTTGTGCAGCCTTCGAACATGCTGTTCATTTTTTTTACATTGCTTGTGTTGAATTGGTTGAAGTCGTAGAGTTGTTGCAAGCTTGTACAGCCCTTGAACATTTCTTCTAAGTTGGTGGTTTCGGTGGGGTTGATATATTCAAATCCAGTTACACTTTTGAGGTTCTTGAGCCCGCGAAACCATTTTTGAATCCATTTTACTTCTTTTACTTTCAATGATTTGTCAAAAACTACTCTCTCAATTTGGTTGGCGTATGTGTCGTTGCTATAGCTATGTTCCCAGTTGTCGCCAATGGCGTACGTATATGAGCTGTTCTGAATGTTGGATGGAACGCCATCTGCATTATAATAGAATGTTAGTGTTTTTTTAGAAGTGTTAAAATAGGAATAAGTTTTTACAATGGCATTTGCATTGCCTCCAAACAGGCATAGCGCTATCAGCACTAAAAATGCGAAAAAATGTTTTTTCATAACAAAAATAAACGTTTTAATAATTAAATCCTATTAATAGTTGCAACTATGGTGCAAATATGAAAAAATAAATTATTATAATGAAAGTTTGTACGATTTATTATTGATTATCACAATGATAACGCCTTGTTTTGCAATGCTGATTTCTTCGTGAGAAGATTTTGTTGATGAGGTTGTAAGCACGCGTCCCTGAAGGTCTACGATTGAGTATTTGGTGTCGGGTGACGTTTCGATATATACGGTGCGGTTGTAAGCCCATACCTTAGTGCCGGTGTTGTCGGCGTTGATTTCCATCACGCTGGTAGTGGGGTTGGCAATATATTTACCTTCTACCTCAATATCGTCGTCGCCCATAATAGCAGGAATATCGCTCCATCCCGAAAATGTAAAGCCTTCTTTGTTGTTGGGAGTGGCTATCGGGGAGATGGCAGCGCCGTATTCGTATGCGACAGTCTGATATTTTTTGCCGTCAACATAGTAGATTACGTAGTGTTTGCGGATAACCCATGTGCCAGTGATTGTAAGGTCGTAGTCGGGCATGAGCAACCCCGATTCGGGCACTGTGAAAGAGAATTTGTAATGGTCTTTGGTGGGAAGCACAGAAGCTATGCTTTTACCCACTTCAAAATCGTTGATGGTTTTTAAAACTTTTGAGCCTTCCTTAAATACGAGCTTGTGCTTGTTTGGAATATAGTTTCCGATGATTTCCACATCGTTGTCGGGCATGGTTGAGGGTGCGGTGCTCCATCCCGAAAATACATATCCTGTTTTTGGGGCGGGCTCGGCTATTACGGTTATGGGTTGTCCATACTCGGTTTCAAAGGTGCTGTAGGTCTCTCCGTCAACAATATAGACCACATTGTGGGTGTTGATGGTGAATATGCCGTTGATTTGGGTGTCTTGGGCAGGCATTGTGGCAGGTATTTCGTTGAGCCATGCAAAAGTGTAACCCTCTCGCGGAGCAACGGCGTATGCTGTAATCTCAGAACCGTATTCCACTTCGGAAGATTCTGCCAAAACACCGTCTACATAAAACGAAAGGTTGTATTTGTTTACAGTCCATTTTGCGTAGAGTGTAATGTCGTTCGTTACAGAGTAGTCGGCAAATATCCATTCGTAATTGAACGCGGGGTCTTTGAATATTCCTTCAAGTGTGTAACCTTCGGCAGTCATATCGGCGGGCAATGTTATTTTTGAGTTTTTGGCTACATATACCACCTTGTTTTCGGGTCCGTGTCCGTTGGTTATGTATGTTACCTTGTAGGCTTCGTTTTTGTCTACTATTTGAAAATTTCCTGAAACAGTGTTGATTATATAGTTGCCGCCAGCCACGTCGTTAATAGTGGCGGTGGCAGTGCCTTTGTTGATATTGTTGGTGTAAGTTACTGTGTATTCCGAAGAGGGTATCAGTTTGCCGTTGTCGTAGAGTTTTACGCCTACTTCCACAGCCTGACCAGTGTATATCGTTAGATCAGAATCAAATACTATTGTTGGCGACACAACGGTTTTAGGTGTGATGGTGAATTTTACCGGCGCTACTGAAATGTTGTAGTTAGCGTTGGTGAGGTTGCTTACATATTCGTACTGTCCCACATCTTCGCCAGCCTTCCTTGTTAGGTTGCCAGAGAGCACATCGCCAGATATAAGGTCGGGAGCTTGGAAGGTTAGTATCGGGTCTGCCGTGCCATACTGTTTCGACAGTTCGTCGGGTATGATGGTCAGTTCCTTTTTCTTGATGGTGAGGTTGCCGTATACAGTGTTGAGTTGGTAGTTTTGAAGACCTGATGTAGGTGTCACCACCTTGATCGGGTAGCTGCCAACGTTTTCGTTGGCGTCGCGATATGTTTCAAATGTGTATGTGTCGGCGTTTAAGAATCCTTGAACAGTGTAGCTGAACTTTGGGTCAGGGTCGCCGTAGTATTTTTCTGCGTTTTTGGTGGTTACGGTAAGGGGTGCTCCTCTCAATGTAAGTGACACGGTTTTTTGACCGTCGTAATCGCCAAGTCCTTGTATTTTAAAGCTGTATGTTCCTGCGTTTTGAATTGTGTACGACGTCAGCAGTTTGTAGTCGGTGCCTTCGGTGAGTACTTTGTTTTGGTCTTTTACCACTACATTTACGGTTTTGCCTGTGTATGTTTCCGACGACAGCGACATAGTGATGCTGCTGTAAGTGGATATGTCGATACGCCAGTGTGCTGTGAGCACAAGGTCGCTGGCTGTGCCTTCTTTTATGGTGAGGCTTGGTGTAGGTGTGGTTATTGTTAATCCTCCGCTGCAGGTCCATCCGGCAAACGAATAGTTCGCCTTTGTCGGTTTTTTGATAGTGTAGCTTTGGTCAAAGTTGTAAACAGATGGATTTCCCGAAGCCGCAGTGCCGCCGTTGAGCACATATGTGATTTTTGACTGGTATGGCGAGTAGAGACCTTTGTCGGTTTCCCCGTTGTCGATATGTGCCATTGTTTTGTCGGTGACTGTGGCTGTGGAGCCTCTGCCACCTTTGAGTTTCGGGCAGTCGGCGAACATATCGGTCGACGATGTAACATTGCCCACGTATAGGCTGTTGTTGCTGCCTACAACAATGCTTTCGAGCACCTTGTCGCCGCTGAACATATATTCTGTGTTGGTGAGTTTCGAAGTGGCGGTTTCGTTTAGAAAATATACCCTTTTGAGTTTTCCGCAGTCTTGAAACATGTGCTTGCTGTTTGTGAGAGTAGCCAAAGGCTGATGGAAATATGCCTCCTCAAGATTCGGGCAGGCGTAAAACATATAGCTCATATCTGTGGCTTTGTCTATCTTGAATGTGGAAAGGTTCGACGTGAATGATTGAAGATGGTTGCATTGCGCAAACATATAGCTCATGCTTGTAACGTTGGTGATGTTGTAATTTTTGAAAAAGTCGAGCGAGAGAGATATGCATTTATAAAACATTGCCGTCATTGTGCTTGAGGTTTTCGCATTGCGCGTAGGCAGCACTACGGTTGTCAGGCTCGAACATCCTGCGAACATATTGTTGAAGTTTTTCACATTGTGGAAGTAGTTGTTTTTCGTGCTGAACTTGATTTCAAACAAAGAACTGCAGCCGGCAAACATCTTACATGTGGTGGTTATGGCATTCGTGTTGAGATTGAGCAGACCTGCTATCTCGGTGAGGTTGGTACATCCGCTAAACCATTCGTATGTGGACGTCGGGTTTACGTTTGATGTGAAAGTATTATCAAATACTACCTTTTTGATGTCTTTTGCGTGATCGGAGATCCAACCCGGAGTGGTGTTGCCAGAGGGGATGATGTACGATTTCCAGGTTATCTTGTCGTTGTATGTAAATGTGAGCACATTGTTGAGATAGTAGGCGTAGGCTACAAAATCTTCTGACTTTGTTGACAGATATTTTGAGGTGGTGGCGTATGTTTTATCGTTGGTGTAGCTAGAATTATATGCAACTGCGCCTTTGAGGTTGGTGCATCCTGTAAACATATTAGATGAGCTGCTTACTTTTGCTGTGCTCCATTGGTTGCCAACAAATATGGCTTCGAGCAATTTGCAGTTGTAAAACGTTTCTTCCATATTGGTGACCTTCGACGTGTTGAAAGATGAAAGGTCGACATATCTAAGCGATGTGCATCCCGAAAACATTCTTTGCATCTTGTCAATTTTTTCGCTGTTTACTTTGTCAAAGTCGCCCAGGTCGGTGAGCTTTTTACAGTTGAGAAACATTTCGTTGAATGATGATATTTTGCTTCCTGTCCAGTTGACGTACTTCCAGCCAGATACTTTTTCTAAGTTGGGCAGCTCTTTGAGCCATAAGCGCAGAAAGTCGGGTTTGCTGTCGATGAATGTGTGGTCGAACACCACCTCAATGATGTTTTTTGCATATTTTTTGTTTTTGTAAGAGTATTCCCAATTGTCACCAATGTAGTGATAATATTCGCTTGCCGTTGTTACCGAGGAGGGCACTTTGTAATAGAAGGTAAGAACGCCGGAATCAGGGTCAAACAATGAGTATGTTTTTTTGTCGTCGGCAAATGACTGTTGGCTGCCAATGAAAATTATTGTTGAGATTGTGGCGAAAAAGAATCGTAGAAAATGTTTCATTTTACAAAGGTTTTAATTGATGGTTTAACTAAACTTTTACAAATATATTGTTGCCTAAAAGTTAAAAAATGAAAAAACAAAATAAAAAATCCTTTTTTATCATTATTTTTGCAGAGGTTTTAAAAAAAAACAACAATGGTTAAATATTTGGCAGTTTTGGTGTTGTGGTTGGCAACGGTTCAGTCGATGTTGGCTCAAACCGACACCAATGACCTTAAAATTAGTGTTTTAACTTGCGCCGACGGCGAACAAATGTATGCATCTTTTGGACATTGCGCCATTAGGGTTAAGAGCGTTAACCGTGGTATCGACTATGTGTACAACTACGGAATGTTTAATTATCACCAAAATTCGTTTTACATAAAATTTGTACGCGGATTTCTCAATTATCATGTAGGGTGCAGCCATTTTGCTCGCTTCTGTGTGGAGTATGTGCGCGATGGACGTGAGATTCGTGAACAAGTGCTCAATCTCGACAACGCCCAGCGTCAGGCACTATTCGATTTTTTGGAATGGAACAACCTTGAAGAAAACCGCTACTACCGCTATAATTTTCTTGAAGACAACTGCGCCACCCGCATACGCGACATTGTGGAGAACACCTGCGGCAGCGATGTTAAGCTTGCTGAAATACAATACAACGAGAGCCTGCGCGATATGATTCACTCTCACCTTGATGATATGCCGTGGTACAGGTTTGGCGTAGACCTGCTCATGGGTCTGCCAGTTGACCGAAAGGCCGACAGCCGTTCGGCGATGTTTTTGCCAGAGCATGTGTTTACCACTCTCGAAAAATCAACCATCGTTCACGATGGACGCACCGAGCCGCTTGTGGCAGAGTCGAACACGCTGTTGAAAGCCGAACCAGTAAACAAGAGGGATATATTCACATACCTTTCGCCTTCGTTGATATTCTGGCTGTTGTTCGCTGTTTTGGTTTTGACAACATACTACGAGGTTACTCACCGAAAGTATCACGCTTGGATCGACCGTGTATTGCTGCTTGTGGTGGGATTGTTCGGATTGCTATTTATATTTATGTGGGTGGGCACCGAACATACCGTTACCGCTGGCAATCTAAATATACTTTGGGCATTGCCTACTCACCTTGCGGCGGCGTTTGCTATTAAGAGCACAAAACGTTTTTGGAAAAAATACTTTTTGGTAGCAGCCGTTATTACATTAGCCGTGCTTGTGCTGTCGCCTATATTGCCACAACAGTTCGACGTAGGTAACTATCCTATTATGTGTATGTTGATACTGCGGCTTGCATATCTCGCCAAAAAAAAGGAAAAAAACTAACACACATTTATATTATATGAAAATAATGTTAAAAACTACCGCTGCTTTGCTTGTGCTTATGCCTGCGTTTGGCTTTGCCCAAAACGTTGTGAATGCCAGTGCAGAGTTTCGAAAGAGCGTCAAGTACGACTTTAACAGCGAATGGCATTACCTTTCTTCTGATTTGTATCTGTTTAATGCACATAGTTTTAGCCACTTGCTGCAAGAGCTCTACTATTCGCCCAAAAAGAAGAAAAAGCCCGATGATATTCAAAACATTCTCATCACTGCCAAAATCGATGGCAACACACTCTCTGGCATTACTTACCCCATTTACAATTTTAATGTGGATAATTCGCAGGGCGATATGCGCACCTTTACCGCTGCCAACTACGAGGCGGTAAACATTATCGACAATCTGCCCCTTTCGTCGGTGGCAGGTGGTAAAATTGATGCCGAAATCAATGTAGACATCATTACGGGCGACAATCCCAACCGTCTGTTTGATTTTGTGGCAGAGCAGCTTACCAATATTTCGGCTTTTGCCACACCCCTATCTGCCACCAAAACCCTTGTGGGCGAACTCGGCTCGCTTATCAAAGCCAAAAGCGGCAAAAAAGAATACCGTTTTAGCTCTACCGTAAGGCTTTACGAAGAGCAAGATTTCAACAAACGTATCTGCGGAGTATCGGTTTACACGCTTTTGCCATCGCAGAGCGAAGGTTCGGGCGCAGATTTCAGCGGTCTCAACACATATTTAGACACCGCTGCCAATCCGCAACTAAACCGAAACCTTATTCAGCAACTTATCAATCAAACCAAATACCCCTTTATCGTTGCGGTAAACTACAAATCTAAATATATCTCTGAGCCGGTAATTGGCGACGAAATCACCACCGAATCTATCGAAGCCCGAAACGTAAAAGCCAAACGAAACTACGACAACGGACTTATTACCAGCGATATTTATCAGCAAGAAACCCGCCTGTCGGAGTATCTCACCCAGTTTGTGCAGCTAAAAAACAGCATCAACAACTATATGCTCAACGCCAAAAACCGCACCACCGACGATTTTGGCAAAATGTACTCAGCCATACTTTCCGACTACCGAAGCATGCGCCATACTGCCATGTCGCGCAATCGCGAATTTGCCAAAAACTCGCTATACAACAACGAGTTTAAGCCCATCTACCAATCCGTAATGCGCACTGCCGAAATTTACTTAGACGGCGACAACACCACCAAAAATATCAAAAACATTGCTAAAATTATGGCAGATTATGGCGATCGTCATCCGCAAAAAACCGACTCGGCCCAAAACGAATCGGCTTTGCGCACCCTCCACTCCGTTAAATTTCCTTCGGGCGAAAGCGTAAACGATATCGAAGAACTCAACGTGCTAATATCCAAAATAGAAGACCGCCAATATACACAAGTGTTTTCGGGTAAAATCAGCCGCCTAAAAATGATGTTGCCCTCGCCTGCCGCCACCGAATATTGCGAAAAACTCAAAGACGCAGTAAACGCCACTTACTGCCGCCGCTGCCGCACCGAAGCCGACTCTGCAATTGCAGCATATTCGCGCCGATTAGAGCAAACAAAGCGAAACACCGCTATCAAACGCCTCAACACCAACATAGCCGCAGCCCGCGACAGCTTATTCTACATGTTGAAAAAAGAGGAAACATTCAGCAAAAATTTTAATAACGAATATCCCGACAGCAAACCTGCCGACGCTCAATTTTTATACGAAGATTTTGAAAAACTAAAACTACTACGCCAAAATCTGCAAAACGCTATCGGTACAGATGTCAACGGTGCTAAAACCTCCGAAATCGAAACCTTGGCCGACGACATTCAAACAGCCACAAGCGAAATAAACAATCTTTGGAACTCGCTTTGTGCAAAAAATCCTAAAATGTGTCAATAATATCATTATCACTTGGTTCGATATTTGAGGTTTTTTTGTGAAAATGTGAAAGAAAAAACACGGTAGTTTTTTTTAACATTTTTATAATAATAGCACAAAAACCTCCGTTAATTATTCAGGCAGTAAAAAAAGATTATGTTGAAATTTAAAGATACTATAAAGATAAAATTGGCGGCTATGCTGATTATTGTTTCAGCAGTCAATTGCGAGGCTCAGATAATTCAGTTTTCGCAATTCTATTCTTGTCCGCTCTATTTGGCACCTTCATACGCTGGTGCCATCGATGCAAGTCGTGTGGTAGTCAACTACCGTAACCAATGGCCGCAAGCTGGTACTTTCAACACTATGGCAGCGAGTTACGACCAGCATTTTGAAAAAATCAAAAGCGGTCTCGGTGTTATGGCTTTGCGCGATGAGGCTGGCGACGGAAACCTTGCTCTCACAGTGGTAGACTTCTGCTACTCGTGGTATACAAAAGTTTCGCGCGATTGGACTGTACGTCCGGGTATTGGCCTCAAATACAACAAACGTTCGATTGATTTTGAAAAACTTATTTATGGCACCATGATCAACGATCGTGGCGAAATAATACAAGGTGCTGGCGAAGAGCAACCTTTGCCCAGCAAACCTTACTTGGATATGCAGGTTTCTTGCATCGGATATAGCGCTAAATATTGGGGAGGTCTTTCTGTTGACCATCTTTTGCGACCAAAAGCATCTCTTTACAACAACGACACTTATCGCGAAGACATTAAAGTGTCGGCATTTGGTGGTGCAAAAATATTTGTTGGTGCCACTCCCACAGCTCGCGGACGTAGAAGTATGGACGATTTGCAGAGCGTATCTTTTACAGCATTGTATGAATATTCTAAACTTTCCGACCAATTAAGCCTTGGTGCATATTGGAACAAAAACCCATTTACTCTCGGAGTTTGGGTTCGCGGTATTCCTATCGCAGTGCGCGACGAAAGCTACGGCAACTTAGACGCTATCATCCTTCTTCTGGGATACAAAATATTCGACCTCCATGTTGGTTACAGCTACGACTTTTCTATCGGCGAACTCCTAAGTACCACAGGCGGCGCCCACGAATTGTCGGTGATGTACGAATTCCAGCCAAAAGCCAAGGCTAAGAAACGCCACGCTGCTATTTCTTGTCCGAAATTGTAAGGACGCGGCAATTTGTAACTACGCGGCAATTTGTAAGGACGCGGCACGCCACGTCCCTACACAGAAATGTAATTGCTGGTGCTCATGCATACCTGTTGGGCATATTTGGTGGCTGATTGCATAATATCTTTTAATATGTTGGTGCTAACGCCGCTTTGCAATTGGTGCAACCCTATATTGTGCCTTACTAATCCGTAAACAATACCCGCATTGAAATTGTCGCCTGCCCCGATTGTGCTTACAGGTGTAATTTTTGGAGCAGCACATTCTACCACAGTGCCATGGTGTTCGCACAAACAACCCTTTGCCCCCATAGTGTAAAATATTGTAGCAGTGGTGTTTATATTGCGCAATGCCTTTAATGCCGATTCAAAATCAGGAGCATTAAAAATCAATTCAAAATCTTCGTCGCTACCCTTGATTACCGAAGCGGCCTCGATATTTTCCTTTATAAACGGCATAACCTTTGGCAAATCAGGCAGATGAGGTTTTCTGAAATTAGGGTCGTAAACAATTACCACACCTTTATTATTAGCATCGTTGATCAAACGCCGCATGCCATTCCTGATTTCGGGCATTATGCCATAAAACGAACCAAAAAGAAAAATATCGTCATGCTCAAAATCAGCTTTAAAAAGTTCTTCGTGGCATTTTCCGGGACGGCTTTTGTAAAATTGGTAACGTGCGTTCTTGTGTTCATCTAAAAATGCAAGCGCCACGGAAGTTTTCATGCCAGCATCGTCGATAACGCATATTGGGGTTACACCATTTTCAATAAGAAAATGTTTGATGTTTTCGCCGAGCATATCGGAGCAGAAGTCGGTAAGAAAATAAGGATTGAGTCCGAGCCTGCCAAGCGTTACCGATGAATTTAGCACCGAGCCGCCAGGATTTCCGCCCGTAGGAACACCATTTTCGAAAATTATGTCGAAAACTGTTTCGCCTGCAGTGTGTATTTTTGCCATAAAAATAAGTTTTTTTGTGTCAGATTGTAAAATTATGTAATTTTTTTGTTATACAAATAAATAAACATTGTATATTTGTAAAGAAAAAAAAAGACATTATGGCAAAAATATTAATCATAGATGATGAGCGTGCTATCAGAACCACGCTAAAAGACATATTGAGTTACGAATCGCACGAAGTGGATCTTGCCCAAGACGGATTTGAGGGCTTGGAAAAGTTGACCAACAACAAGTACGACATTGTTTTGTGCGACATTAAGATGCCCAAAATGGACGGATTGGAAGTTCTTTCAGAAATCATAGCAAAAGACATGGACATTCCTGTGATTATGATATCTGGACATGGCACCGTGGAAACCGCTGTTGAGGCTATCAAAAAAGGTGCTTATGATTTTATAGAAAAACCTCTTGATCTTAACCGTCTGCTGGTAGTAATACGCAACGCTACCGAACGTCGCAACCATGTAGCTGAAATCAAGACACTTAAACAAAAACTCAACCGCAAATACGAGATGGTAGGCGAATCTCCAGCCATACGCCATATTAAGGAAATTATTGAACGTGTAGCTCCTACCGATGCCCGTGTGCTGATTCAAGGCGAAAATGGAACTGGTAAGGAAATCGTTTCGCGCTGGCTGCACGAAAAAAGCAACCGCAAAGACGGTCCGTTTATTGAAGTTAACTGCGCCGCCATTCCTTCTGAACTTATTGAAAGCGAACTCTTCGGACATGAAAAAGGCTCGTTTACCGGAGCTAGCAAACAGCAGAAAGGTAAGTTTGAGGCTGCTGACAACGGCACTATCTTTCTTGACGAAATTGGCGACATGAGCCTTGCCGCTCAGGCCAAGGTGCTTCGTGTACTTCAAGAAAACAAGATTCTGCGCGTAGGCTCTGACAAGGAGATTAAAATTAATGTCCGCGTTATTGCCGCCACCAACAAAAACCTCAAAGAAGAGATTGCTGCTGGACGTTTCCGCGAAGACCTTTATCATCGTTTAAGCGTGATTATTATTCAAGTGCCGTCGCTCAACGAAAGGTTGGAGGATATTCCACTGCTGGTAGACTATTTCAACAACCAGATTTCGGGAGAGTACTATTCCGCACCAAAGACCTTTACCCCAGATGCCATCGAAGAACTCCAAAAAATCAATTGGACGGGTAACATCCGCGAATTCCGCAACGTGCTCGAACGTTTGATAATTCTCTGTGGCAACGAAGTTACTGGTAAAGACGTGCTATCTTACGCTTCACCGTTGGCATAATGATCAATAGGCTTTCGGACATAGCTGACCTCAATAATCTTGAACTTGTGGCGGCACACGTTACCGAAGGATTTATGACGGGGCTCCACAAAAGTCCGTTTCACGGTTTCTCTGCCGAGTTTAACGAACATCGCCTTTACAACAAGGGCGAAAGCACGCGCCATATCGATTGGAAACTTTACGCCCGCACCGACAAACTGTTTGTAAAGCGCTATGAGGAAGAAACCAACTTGCGTTGCTATATTATTGTTGATACTTCACCATCAATGCGTTACAAGGGCAAAGATGTGAGGTTCAATAAGCTGGAGTTTTCTGCTGTGTGCGCGTCGGCCATTATAAATCTTTTGCGTACCCAGCGCGATGCCGTAGCTCTTACCCTTTTCGACCGCAATATATCTTTTTCGTGCGACGCCAAAGTATCGACAGTACATTCCAAAATGCTGTTTTCTACTTTGCAAAAAGCTATCTCCGACCCTGTAAAACCTATTGCGCCAGAATCTCCCGGGTCAATAGCACAGTGCCTGCATACTATTGCCGAAAGTATTCATAAACGTTCGTTGGTGCTGATATTCAGCGATATGTTCGACAATGCAGACGAGGAGAGCGTTTTTGCAGGGCTCCAGCATTTACGCCACGCAAAGCATGATGTTGTGCTTTTCCATGTGCTAAACCGTGCCGAAGAGTTGGAATTCAATTTTGAAAACCGTCCATATAAGTTTGTGGATATGGAATCGGGCGAAACCGTCACCCTCAATCCACTCGACTATAAAGAAACATACAGAAATCTGTCGTCGGCATTCTGCACCCGTTTGAAACAGCACTGCGGTATGTACAATATGGATTATGTGGAGGCCGACATCTCAAAAACCTTTAAGGAGATATTGGCACCATATCTTATCAAGCGGGCTGTGTTGCATTAAACCCCGTACATCTATTATGCTTGCGCACAAATGATGTACGGGGTTGCAGAAATACCGTCTTCCAGACGGTAAATGAGTCGTTTGGAAAACGGTATTGTGTTTATTTAATTTTAAACGAGTCGATAAATTTGTTGCTCTCTTTGGTAGAAATCTCTGACTCTTCGGCTATTGTGCCGAATTGATAGTAACGTTTGCCAACGAAGAATGAGCGCATATTGATAACAAGGTTGTCGCGTTTGCCAGAGAAAGATAGTCCCTTGTTGCCATCAAGACGTTCAGACGACGATTTTGCGATTTTGCTGCCCATTTTTTTCATAAACGATTCGGCTTGAGTTTTAAGAGTGGACTCAACGTTGTCGTCGGTTACAGCACCAGCAGGATAGTCGGAGTACGACAAGAAATAACTACCCTTGTCGCTCTTGGTGTATACATACTGAACATTTTCGATGGTTCCAGCCTTGGTGGTGTAATTGTTTTTAGTGGGGCCGTTTGGAGCATCGGGAAAATTGATCGAGAATCTGCCCTCTTCCGACTTGAACGAGTTGTTGTCTTTGTCTTCTTTTTTGTTGTCTTTCTTGTTGTCGGGAGCGGGTTGGACATTGTTGTCAGGCGACGGCTTCACGTTGTTGTCGGTGTTGTTGTCGGTAACTTCGGTTCCCTGACCGTTGGGTTTATTGTTGGTGGTGGTTTGGTAGCAAGAGGCTGCACCTAACAAAGCGGTCACCATAGCCGCATAAATAAGTTTTTTCATCTCTTTACGTTTTTGAGTTTTGTTTAACAAAGCAAATATATGCATTTTTTTGTTACAAGTTTTCAAAAAATACCAAAAATGAGAAAAATTTTTGATAACTTTGTCTGCCATAAAAAAAATACTATATGGTATAAAATTTGTTTTTACTACTTAGTTAACAATGAAAAATTCAACGCTATGAAAAAAATAACATTGCTTCTGATTCTTGCAGCGGTATGTACCGTATTCTGTTTCAACGCTTCTGCCAAAGGGGGTTATCCCGAAAAAGCTACTGTAACTGGTCCTCAGTCGCCTTCCGATGTTGTGGACGAGGGTGACCCTGACATTCTTTGGTGGTTTTCGATACAGATTAAGATAGATCCCAAAAAACGCGACATTGAGATTATCTCTGGTTCTACAAAAGTATCTTCCGGTTCAAAAAAGGTGTTTGAAAAGGAAGTTTGGAAAGGAATTGCACGCCGTCGCATAGTTATAGGCCCGTTCCCGTGCAAGCAGCAGGCCGAAAACGCTACAATATTCTATAAGAAGAGCAAAGAAAGAATAGTAGGTGTTCCCTCTGGCGAAAATCCCCGTGAGCTTTACTGGTTTCAGGTTTCGTTCAACGAGTTGAAGCGTATCGGCGCTTACGAGTTTGCTCACAGCCCCGCGGCTGTTTCGTCAGGTTCTTATGATCAGTTTAAGGATGCTCTCTTCGAGGGTATCACCTTCAAGCTTCTTTCTATCGGACCTTTCGCCAATTATTCCGATGAAAAACTCGGTGTTGCTGTCGACGGCAATATCTGGGCTGAGAAAGCAAAATCCATCTACCGTCAAAACGAATAGGCAGAAATGCTTACCGGACTATATTTCGGATCGTTCAACCCGATACACAACGGACACCTGATGCTCGCCAACTACCTTGTGGAGTATGGCGGCATCGGCGAGTTGTGGTTTGTTATCAGTCCCCAGAATCCTTTTAAAGAAAAAAAATCGCTGTTGCCCGACTATCAACGGCTCGAACTCGTGCGCAGGGCTGTTGAAGATTACATGAAATTCCGCGCTTGTGATGTGGAGTTTTCCCTACCAAAGCCGTCGTACACTATCGACACGCTTACATATCTTAAAGAGAAATATCCCAACAAGGAGTTTTGCCTGATAATTGGCAGCGACAATATTGAGCGTTTCCCACGTTGGAAAAACGCACAGCAGATAATCGACAACTATCACATTTTGGTTTTTCCTCGAAAGGATTGTCCCGTGGGTGATTTTGCCAACCTTACAAACGTCCATATTGTTGACGCACCTCTAATTGAGGTTTCAAGCACTTTTATCCGTGAATCCATAGCCGATGGTAAGGATGTGCGTTTCTACATGCCCCAAAAGGTTTGGGAGTATGTGGATGAGATGAATTTTTATAAAAAATAGTAGGATTTTATAGCTGTTCGTCTCTCGAAGCGTCCAACCTTATAAATATAAACAGCAGTATTGTAAACGACCAGAGCGAACTTCCGCCGTAACTAAAAAAGGGTAGGGGTATGCCTATAACAGGCACCATGCCTATGGTCATGCCCACATTTATGGCTAAGTGCAGAAACAGAATCGATGCCACACAATATCCGTAAATTCTTGAAAAAGCCGACCGTTGCTGTTCTGCAAGCCACATTATTCTGATAATCAGAAATACAAAGAGAGCGATAATCACTGTTGTGCCCACAAAACCCCATTCCTCGCCTACGGTACAGAATATGAAGTCGGTGGCCTGTTCGGGTACAAAGTTGAACTTTGTTTGTGTGCCTTCCAGAAAGCCCTTGCCGGTGAGACCACCCGAACCAATAGCTATCTTGCTTTGTTCCACATTGTAGCCTGTGCCCTGAGGGTCGTTTTCTACTCCGAGAAACACATTAATGAGGGTTTGCTGGTGCTGGGTCATTATGTTGTGAAAAAGATAGTCGACCGACAACATAAAAACAAGCGACCCTGCGAGAATCAGGATACCCACAACAATGGACATGTTTTTTTTGATATAGGCGTACACCAAAAATACCACCGAAGAAATAAGTGTGGAGATTAGCAGCAGACGGTCTATGCCGTATTTGTCGTCCATAAGCCAGTGGTTGCCAGCCCACAAAGCTCCAAAAGTAAAGGCTAATATGCCTGTGCTGATAGCTGTTTCCACAATGTCTTGACGATGAAGGAAATATATAAACTCGGTTAGCACCAGCAATGCCACAATCACCACCCAGAGCGGATAAAGCAGAGTGGAAATAAACACCGCAATTGCAAGAACTATCAGCGCCAGAAAGTATCCTGGCAAACCTTCGCGGTACATTACGAAAATCATACTGGCGTATACAAGCACCGAACCCATGTCGGGCTGAAGAAGTATCAGCAGGGCGGGCATTAGTATAATGGCTGCAATCTTAAGCATATTTTTGATGCAAGGCAGCGTAAAGGAGGAAATGTCGAAGTCGAAACTGCTCATAAGTTTGGCTATGGCAAGCGCCGTGGCAAATTTGGCAAATTCCGCTGGTTGAAACTTTATGGAGTCGGTTATCACAAACCACGACCTTGCACCGTTGGTTTTGGTGCCCACTATCAGCACCAATATCAATGCAATGATAAATAGTCCGTAGATTATGTATGCAAATATCGAATACGCCCTTGCCTGAAAAGCCATCACAATGGTGATGATGGCGTAGGCAATACCAATCCACACAAGCTGTTTGCCGTAGCGTTGCGACATGGAGAGAATGCTGCTGTGGCTTTCGTCGTAAACCGCTGAGTATATATTGATCCATCCGAGTATTACCAATGCGGTGTAAATCAACACTGTTACCCAGTCAATCGAAAGAAATATATTGCCTCCTCTGTGTTTCATATTTTTTTAGCAGCTGCTTTTATTGAGTCTTGTTTCATATTTTGCAAAAGGGGACTTATCAAGTCGGCTTCTACCATACGTTTTTCCACGTCTTTACGCGAAACCTCGCCTTTGAGATATTTCTCAATCATGAGCCCTGCGATGGGAGCTGCGTAAGTGGCACCGTATCCGCCGTTTTCTACATAAACAGCTACGGCAATTTTAGGATGATCCATAGGAGCGAATGCTTCAAAAATAGAGTGGTCTTTGCCGTGTGGGTTTTGAGCGGTACCTGTTTTGCCGCAAACTATAATGCCCGGAACTTGTGCCGAGCGTCCTGTGCCGTATTCGCAAACAGCTCTCATACCTTGGATAACGGGCTCAAAGTGCCGTGGGTCTATGCCTGTATCCTGATGTTCGGTAAGCCGATGGGCAATGGTGTCTTGACCCTCTATATGCTTAACAATGTGAGGTATAATGTAATAACCGCGGTTTGCTATGGTGGCGCAGGCGTTGCAAATCTGCAATGGCGTGAAACTCAACTCGCCCTGACCTATCGAGAGCGAGATAATGGTGAACGCGCTCCAGTGGCCTTCGCCGTAAAATTTGTTGTAATAGTCTTTGGTGTAGATGATTCCTTTGTTCTCTTGCGAAAGGTCGCTGCCGAGTTTGATGCCAAGACCGAAACTCTGCACCCTACGCCGCCAGTTGGAATATGCGCTGTCGGCACGGCGGTATTTCTTGTCGCCGATGATTTTGGTAAACTCGTGGCAGAAATATGCGTTGCACGAGTGCTGTATAGCTGGTACGAGGTCGAGGCTTCCCGCATGGTGACACTTAACCACGTGACTGCCAATGCTAAAGCCACCGTTGCAAGGAAATGCCGAACTGGGTGTTATAATGCCCTCTTGCAAGCCCACAAGAGCATTGATGGGTTTGAAAGTTGACCCCGGCGGATAGCAAGCCATTATGGCACGGTTAAACATCGGGGTGAAATTCTCTTTCAATAGTTTCGGGTAGTTGAGAGCCATATCGCTACCTACCAACAAGTTAGGGTCGTATCCTGGTGAACTTACGAGCGCGAGTATTTCGCCTGTTTCGGGTTCTATTGCCACTATACTTCCAATTTTGTTTTTCATAAGCATTTCGCCGTACATTTGGAGGTCGATGTCGAGAGTGGAGATAATGTTTTTGCCCACCACTGCGGCGGTGTCGTTTTTGCCGTCCATATAGCTGCCTTGTATTCGGTTGCGAACGTCTACCACATATATTTTCTGCCCCTTTTTACCACGGAGAGCCTCTTCGTAAGATTTTTCGATGCCTGCCACGCCGATATAGTCGCCGGGCTTGTAGTATGGATTTGCCTCAATGAATTTTTGGTCGGCCTCACGAACATAGCCAAGCACATGGGCGGCACCGTTGTATTCGTAGCGGCGGGCGGTACGCTCTTGCACGTCGAATCCTATAAACTTGTACATTTTTTCTTGCAAGTACGAGTAGCGCTGTTTTGTAATCTGCTTATGGATAACGCTTTCTTTGTATGGCGCATAGTTTACCGCCTTTTGAAATTCAGCCTTGAACGCTTCAATGGATATGCCGAGAATGTTGCAGAGGTCGGCGGTATCGAATGGCGGCACTTTGTTGGGTACTGCCACAAGGTCGTAGGATGATTCGTTGTATACAAGCAGTTTTTCGTTGCGGTCGAACACCAATCCACGGGCAGGATAGTCTACCACACGTCTAAATACATTGCTCTCTGCCGACATTTTGTACTGCGAATCTAATACTTGTATGCAGAACAGTTTTACTATGTATGCCAGCATTATTGCAATGATAATCAGGCTGATGTTGTATATCTTATGCGAATTGTACTGTTTCACAACTTAAAAAATAACTTGCATCTAAGGTACATAAAGTTTTTATTTTTTGCAAACAAAATTGCAATTATTTTTTTACCGACATATAAAAATGGTCCCAAAATTTAGGGTATGATTTGTTTACAGCATCGGCATCGTCTACTTGTACAGGATTCTGCGCTGTGAGTCCGGCAATTGCGAGCGCCATAGCCATTCGGTGGTCTTTGTGGCTCGATACTCTTCCGCCAGTGATTTTGCCGCCTTTTATTATCATATTGTCGCCTTCGAGTTTGATCTCGATGCCGAGTTTGGCAAATTCCTCTTGTATGGCAAGAGCACGGTTGCTCTCTTTGTGAGTCAAACGGCTTACACCTTTTATAATAGATATTCCGTTACACTGCGAGGCAAGTGCGGCTGTTACAGGAAAAAGGTCGGGGCAGTCGGTAGCATTGAAACGAAACGGCCTGAGTTCGTTTTTGGTAACTCTGACCTTTTCGGTAGAGATTTCGATATTTGCACCGCAGTTCATAAGCACGGTTATGATGGCTTTGTCGGCTTGCAGTGATGCAGGGTTAAGACCGTATATAGTTGCGCTTCCTGCTATTGCTCCTGCTATGAGATGCCCGGCAGCGCTACTCCAGTCGCCCTCCACGGTGTAATCTATGCCGTGATATTTTTGCCCGCCTTTTATGCTGAATGTCTTGTAGTTGTCGTTTACTATCTTGCCTCCAAAACGATTGATAATCTCTATCGTCATATCCACGTATGGCGTGCTTTTGAGGTTTTTTACCATTACCACGGAGTCTTTTTCGGCAAGAGGAAGCGCTGTGAGCAATCCAGTAAGAAACTGCGAACTTTCACTTCCGTCGATTTCGGTAACGCCACCGCTAAGCTTGCCCGAAATAGTGATGGGAATATATCCATTGGTGGTTTTTACTTTTGCACCCAAGTCGGCTAACGGCTTTTCCATCATCGACATAGGACGTTTTAACAGTGTTCCGTATCCGCCAATTGTAATGTTGGTGCCAAAAAGGCAACAAACAGGCGTGAATAGTCTCAGACCCAATCCAGCTTCTCCAACCGAAAGGTTGGTTTCTGTGATGGTGTTAAACGTTTTGATTTCTACACGGTCGGGACTATTTTGAACGCTGCAACCGAGTTTGCGGGCTATTTCTATTATAGCAAGCGAGTCGTTGCTGAAATCGGGATTGCGCAGAACGGTTTTGCCGTCGGCGAGAATTGCCAGAGCCACAGCCCTTTGCATATAACTTTTTGACGATGGAATAGTAAATTCCGCTCTATATTCCGAATGTTCTATTAATTTGTTCATAAACTTTGTTTGCAATTTGTTCGGTATTTAAATTTTCTACGCACACCACGGCATAGGCGCAAGCTGCGTAGAATGGAATGCGTTCTGCAAGCATTTTTTCTGCTGCTGCAAGAGGGTTGTCGCATTGGAGTAGCGGACGGTTTGATGTGTCTAATCCAGTGATACAGTATTTTGCTGTGGCATAGAGCCATACAGTTACGAAACTGGATTTGAGGATCTCTTGGTTTTCGTGATTTTTTACCGTGCCGCCACCGCACGAGAGTATGATGTTTTGTTCTCCTGCGTAGCGTCGTAGCATGTCGGTTTCTATTTTTCGGAAATAATCCTCGCCCTTGGTCTTGAAAATTTCTGTAATTTTCATACCTTCCTGGCTTTCAATCTCATCGTCCATATCCACAAAACGGTATCCGGTGAGTTTTGCAAGAATTTTGCCCGAGGTGGTTTTGCCTACGCCCATAAAACCAGTTAACGCTATACGTCCGTGATATGCAAAATTGTATTGCTCTAATGCACTGTACATTACCTCTGCTGTGGTAGTAGTGCCGGTGAAAATTTCAAATCCGGGAACTGCCTGATTCACAAGCCAGTCTTTGCCCGAAAGAAACTTAAATCCAATTTTGTTGATAAACGGCTCAAAAATTGAATCTTTGTAATTGGCGTCAAGAACAAGACACTCTGAATCAAGTATTTCGGGGTTAAACGCCTTAACACCTGATGGCAACGCCTGAACAATAATCTTAAATTCTTTGACAAGTTTTTCGATATTGTTTAACGAGCTGATTTCCACGTTGAAACGTTCTTTGAGTTTTAATAGAGCCTCTTGGTTTCTGGCCGACACTGTAATATTTAGTCCAAGGTTTTTGCCAGCAATAATTACGCCCTGAGCAGCTCCACCGCTACCTATCACCAGCATTTTTTCTTCTTTGATAAATTCAGGATAACGTCTGATGCATATTTCCACGCCTGTAATGTCGGTGTTGTCGCCGTAGAGGAGCCCGTCTTTGGTGTATACACAGTTTACTGCACCGGCTTTTTGTGCGTTGTCGGTGAGGTGGTCTAACAAGGGTATAACATCCTGTTTGAAGGGTGCTGTCACATTCATGCCACCCATTCCAAGCAGTTTAAAAACCTTAATTGATTCTTCGGCAGAGTATGAGGGAAGTCGCAAATAATTGTAATTTAATTTGTTGGCATTAATGGCGCCATTCATGAGCACAGGGCTCAAACTATGAAATACAGGATTTCCCGTTACCGCCAATATATTAGTAGACATATTTTTTCCAATTTTTTTGTGCAAAATTGCAAAAAAATTTGCAAAATAAAAATATTTACCAATCTTTGCATATTATTTAATACATCGAAATGAACATCTTTGTTTTCGGATCGGGAAATGTGGCTTGGAGCCTTGTGCCGGCATTGCAAAAAGCTGGTCACAATGTGGTTGGCGTGTATGGACGCACAGCATCCAATGTTCGCGAACTGTGCAACCATTTTTCGGTGATGCCCGTGTTGGAATTAGACAAAATCACCCCTTATGCTGATGTCTATTTTATTGTCACCGCCGACAATGGTATTATTTCTGCCGCATCTACCCTCAAAACCAATCACATAGTGTTGCATACGAGCGGCACTACCGATATTAATGTGCTCAAACGCTTTTTTAAAAAATGCGGCGTAATCTATCCTGTGCAGACATTTTCAAAGAGCGTTCAGGTGGATTTTTCAAAAGTGCCACTGCTGATAGAGTATAGTGATGAAATTACTGCTCAGAAAATCAACATGTTGGCTACATCGTTGTCGTCTGATGTCAGAGAGATGTCGTCGGCACAGAGGCGTATTCTGCATCTTAGCGCGGTGTTTGCCTGCAATTTTGCCAACCATATGGTGTCGGTGTCAAAAATGCTTATGGCTAAGGAGGATGTGGATTTTGCGTTGCTCGAACCACTTATTCACGAAACTGTGCGAAAAGCGTTGGAAAACGACCCGATACTGTGTCAGAGCGGTCCGGCAGTGAGAAACGACACACGAATACTCAACTACCATCTTGAAATGCTCAATCAGTATCCAATCCTCAAAAAAATTTATAGTTACGTAAGCGAAAGTATATCAGAATTTTCAAAATCATATCCCGTCGGCGTTTCGGGTATAATACCAAAAAATAAAGAAAATGAAGGCATTTTTTAAAGTGATCAGAGTCAAAAACCTGCTAATGATAGCACTTTTGCAGGTGCTTATTAATGTGTGCCTTGTGCATCCGATTCTAACACTATACAACCTCGAACCCACATTCACTTTGCTAGATTTCGTGTTTCTAGTATCTGCCACGGTGATGATGGCGGCTGGTGGTTATATCATCAACGACTATTTTGACACTAAGTCTGATTTGATAAACCGCCCTGAAAATGTTGTGGTTGGCACCGATGTTAGCAGGGGAAACGCACTTTCGTGGCATTTTGGTTTGAGCATTGCCGCCTGTATTCTTGGTGCTATGGTTTCGCTGAGGATAGGAGTGTGGGTGTTCGCTCTCTTTTACCCGTTTGTTGCTGGTTTACTGTGGTTTTATTCCTCTTCGTATAAAAAAATATTCTTGCTTGGAAACGTGATAGTTGCGCTACTCACTGGCACTATTCCTCTGTTGCCGGTGGTATACGAGATACCTGGACAGCTTGCTACCGACAACGAGCTGATTATTAACGGTATACTCAACTTTAATGTACTATTGATTTGGGCTGCTGGATTTGGTATATTCGCTTTTGTAACAACAGTTTTCCGCGAAATTATCAAAGACATTGAAGATATCGACGGCGACCGTGAAATTGGTCGTAGCACCGTACCCGTGGTAATAGGAGTAATGGCTTCTAAAATTGTCGTCGTTGTGTTAATAGCCTGTACCATAGCGGCTTTGACGGTGGTTTGGTTCAATTATCTTAACGACACACTTTCGGCTGTATATTTAGGTGTGATTGTGGCATTGCCTCTTGTATTTTTGGCTTACAAAGTGCTGAAAATTAAAAACAAAAAGGATTGCCATTTTGCATCTGCATTGGCCAAATTGATAATGTTGGCAGGAATACTCTATTTGTTTGTGGTTAGGTACAATCTATTGTCGATGATGGATGTTTAAATATCCTTATAATCAGGAATATCTTGCACAAACTCGTATCCACCACGCTCTTTGCAGATTTTTACACAGTAAGTGTCTATCCCGTTGGTAACCATTAAAATACGAGCGTTAAAATGAATGTTGTAACGTGCTATTTGGTCAAAAGTGCTTTGCGATATTCTCACTTCGGGAGCTTTGCATTCCACAAGTGCTACTGCCTCGGCATTTTTATTGTATATTACTATGTCGCTGCGCTTTACGGTATTGTATAGCTTTAATCCGTTTTCGGTGCGCATCAAACTTGGCGGATAGTGCTTATAATCAATCAAAAAATGCACAAAATGCTGGCGCACCCATTCTTCGGGTGTTAAAACAATATATTTTTTTCGTATAATGTCAAAAATGTATTTACTTTGTGAACCGTTTTTAATTGTAAGACTACACGGCGGCAAGTTTAAATTTTGCATATATTTGTAAATTGAAATCACCGCGAAACTAATAAAAATTATTGAGAAATGAGAACAAAAGAAGAAATTGTAAACAATTGGCTGCCCCGCTACACCGGGCGCGAACTCGAAGATTTTGACAAATATATACTGTTGACCAACTTTCAACATTATGTAGAACTCTTTGCACACAAGTACAACGTGCCAATTTTGGGCGAAAACCAGAATATGCCAAACGCTTCGGCAGAGGGTATCACTATAATCAATTTCGGCATGGGTAGCCCAAACGCTGCCACTATTATGGACTTGCTCAGCGCTGTGCATCCCGAGGCTGTGCTGTTTCTTGGAAAATGCGGCGGCATTAAGCGTATCAACCAGTTGGGCGACCTTATTCTGCCAATTGCGGCTATCCGTGGTGAGGGTACAAGCAACGCTTATCTGCCTCCCGAAGTACCTGCACTGCCAGCGTTCAACCTTCAACGTGCTGTGTCGGCCATGGTGCGCGATACCGGACGTGATTATTGGACTGGAACTGTATACACCACTAACCGCCGCGTGTGGGAGTGGGACGACGAGTTTAAAGACTATCTGCGCACTATACGCACTATGGCTGTGGATATGGAAACTGCTACTCTATTTACAGTAGGTTTTAAAAATCAGATTCCTACTGGCGCATTGCTCCTTGTTTCTGACCAGCCTATGATTTCATCGGGTGTAAAAACCAGAGAATCAGACAATAAAGTAACGCACGACTATGTAGACCAACATCTCGAAATTGGTATCAAGTCGCTCAAGGAGATTATCAACAACTGTCAGAGCGTAAAACATTTGCGTTTTTAATTTCAAATCTTTATGGCTGCATCCACTTACGAAGGCATACTATCTGATCTTAAGGCAAAAAAGTACGCTCCTATATACCTCTTGCAAGGCGATGAACCGTATTTCATCGACCAAATTTCGGCTTACATCGAAAAAAACGTCCTCACCGACGACGAAAAAACATTTAACCAAACCGTAGTCTACGGCAAGGACATCGATGTTGCCAATCTCGACAACCTTTCTAAACGTTTTCCGATGATGGCCGAGTATCAGGTGGTTATAGTTAAAGAGGCGCAAGATTTGAAAAAAATCGAAGACCTAGTATTCTACGTTCAAAAACCGCAGAAAACCACCATCCTCGTGCTTTGTTATAAATATAAAGAACTAGACAAACGCAAAAAACTAGCCTCCGCTATTGAGAAGGTTGGTGTGTTGTTTACTTCTAAAAAACTGTACGACAATAAGATACCTTCGTGGGCTGAAAACTATATCAAAGATAAGGGTTACACCATCGAACCAGTGGCACTGCGCCTTTTGACCGACTATCTTGGCACCGACCTCTCAAAAATAGCCAACGAGATTGATAAACTTGCCATTGCTCTGCCTTCTGGCGCTAAAATCACCTCTGCCGATATTCAGGCCAATATCGGCATCAGCAAAGATTACAACAATTTTGAACTTCAAAACGCAATAGGTTCTGGCGACGTACTCAAAGCTGCCAGAATTGTGGAACATTTTTCAAAAAATCAAAAAGACAATCCTCTTGTGCTCACTATCACCGCATTGTACGGATATTTTTGCAAACTGCTCGTATACAACCAGCACATTCGCGACGATTCAAAAACTCAAGCAGCGGCTTTGGGCGTTAATCCATTCTTCATAAAAGACTACCAATCGGCGCAAAAACGTTTCCCTACTCCCAAAGTGATTAAGGCTATCTCGCTACTGCGCGAATACGACCTCAAAAGCAAAGGTGTAGACAATGTTTCAACAGAACCAGGGGCGCTTTTGCAGGAATTAGTCTATAAAATTATGCATTGAAAAAATTTTTTTATAAAAAAATTTGCAAATGGTTTATTTGTTGCATAACTTTATATGCCGATTTAGTGCGCTAAAAAGGCTATATATTTGAAAACCAATTAATAAATAAAAATAAGATGAATTCGGGCTTTCATTTTACAGTAAAACTCAAATTGATATTAGGCTTCGGTACGTTGGGCGTAGTGATACTTATTATGTACTATTTGCTCCACAGCAGCCAGCAGAAAAACAGCGACATGCTTGCTGACAACATTTCGGTTAACTATCCTTCGATGCTGTATACCGAACAGCTTAAAGACCTTATCGACCAGACACATAGCCTGGTTGTAAGATGGACGTTGCAGCCTCAAATCGACACGTCACGACTCAAAAAGTTGAGGTTTGAAATTGACGCCAACCATGGTATGCATCTCGACACTATTAAAACTCAGATTAAAAATTTTACAGAAAAGTTCCATTGGAATGACTCTGAGCGTGATCTCTATACCATTGTTTCTGATAAAACCGACACGCTTTTCATGATGCACGATGATCATATTGCAAGTTTTTCAGCAGCCCGCGATTCTAATAATGTTGAAAAAACAATTCAACTTACCCAAGAACTTCTTGATGGAAACATTGCCCTTATGTATAAGTCGGTTATGAACGATGCCACACGACTTGCTAACTCGTTCTACCTAAAATCTTCTCGCAACTTGGTGGAAATTGAGGATAATATCGACAATTCGTTCAAAATTTTGCGTACTTCCATAGTGATTTTCCTTTTGGTGATTCTCTTAGTAGGTTTCTTGATGAGCCGTTATATGATCACCTCCATCAACTATGTAAAGGGCATTATCAACAAAATAAGCCGAGGTATTTTGCCAGAAGTTACTGGTGACGGTCACAACGACGAAATCGGCGATATGATTAATTCGCTCGGTGTGCTAGTAGCAAGTTTGAAAGAAACTTCGCAGTTTGCAATACGAATTGGTGAGGGTGATTTTACCACAGAGTTTAAGCCAAAGAGTAAACACGACGTGCTTGCCAACTCACTTCTCGTCATGCGCGACAACCTTATCAAAGCCGAAAAAGATGCCGAGCAGCGAAAGAACGAGAACACTCAACGAAACTGGGCTTCGCAGGGTCTTGCCGAATTCAACGAACTTTTGCGTAATGTGGGCGACGATATGCAGATACTCTCAAACAAGGTTATCGAAAAACTTGTCCGCTATCTCGACGCCAACATGGGTGGCATTTACATTGTTGACGACAGCGATAAGGATGATATTCACCTTGATCTTACGGCTTTCTATGCCTACGACCGTCTCAAATATGCCAAGCAGCGTATCGAAATTGGTGAAAACCTTATCGGACAGTGTTTCCGCGAAAACGAAACAGTATACCTTACCGACCTTCCAAAAGGCTACGTTCATATCAGCAGCGGCTTAGGTGAGGCCGACCCAACTTGCTTGGTTATTGTTCCGCTTAAGGTCAACGCCGAAACGTTTGGTATAGTGGAACTTGCATCGTTCCGTGTGATTGAAAAATATCAAGTTGAGTTTATCGAAAAAATTGGTGAAACCATCGCAGCCACCATCGCTAACGTTAAGATCAATATGAACACCGCAAAACTTTTGGAAGAATCTTCCGAAAAGTCAGAACGTCTTGCTCAGCAGGAGGCGGAGGTGCACAAAAATATCGAAAACCTCAAAGCACAGATCGAAAACCTTCAGGAACTCAACAAAAACGAGCTTGTAAAATACCAGAAACTGCACGACGACTACGAAAATCAGGCAGAAACATCACAGTCTACTATTCAGAAACTCAGCGAAAAAGCAGAACAACTTCGTCAAAACCTCCGCAAGATGGAGTTTGTGCTCAACAATTCGGCTGGCTACTACGAGCTTGACGCCCAAGGCTTTTTCGTTACCGCTAACAACCGTTTCCTTGGCGCAATCGAAATGCTTATCGGCGATATCGAGGCTAAGGATATCAGAAGTTTCATGGTTGACAAAGAAGACGAAATCAAATTCAACAACATTGTTGAACATCTTAGTCAAGGACTTGTTCATGCGCAGGTTAATCATTACAAGTTCAACGGCAGAGAATTCTACCTCAACGAGATATACACACCTACTCGCGACGACCAGAATGTGCTCAAAAGCATAATTGTTATCTCTAAGAATATCACCGAGCAGATTCTGCATGTAAAAGACCTTGAACGTCAAATCGGTGAGCTCAAAAACGAAAACGAATTCCTCAAAACTAAAGACAAATCGGTTTAGTCGGTTCTCACCTTATATAATATAGAAACATGAAAAACAATCTACTGCTGATACTTTTTGCTTCGGCGGTTGTATCCGCGTCGGCGCAAGACGAATATGTTGTAACATACTTTGAAAAAACCGAAATCAAAGAGAGCGAAGGACAACTTAAAAACGGACACCCCGACGGGCGTTGGAAATACTACAATCGGAAAGGTGTTCTTACAAAAGAAATCGACTATTATGCCGGTGCGGTCAACGGACGTATGGCTTATTTCTACGAAAACGGCAAAATTAAAAGCGAGGGTTATGTCTACAACAGCAAGGCTCAAGGCGAATACCACGAATACAACAGCGATGGATCCCCTAAGGTTGAGGGACGCTATCTCAACAGCAAAAAGGATTCTATCTGGAACTATTACAATATCAACGGCACATTAATCTTTGTAGAAAAATGCAATCCTGAGGGTTGCTTAGCTGTAAGTGCTTTTACCAACACTGGAAAGCCCCTATTTGAAAACGGCAACGGCTCATATGTTACATACTATGCCGATGAAAAAACCGTAAGGGAGCAGGGCGAATACAAAGACGGTCTTAAAGAGGGGCTTTGGAAAACTTTTTTCAACAATGGTAATATAGCCACCAAAAAGACATACACAAACGGCAAGCCCACAGGTACATCATATACATTTTACGAAGACGGCAAAAAACGCAGTGTGGAGAATATCGAAAACGGTATTGTTTCGTTCTGGTATCAGAACGGCAAAAAACAGAGCGAAGGCCGTATGAAAGACAACCTCCGCGACAGTGTTTGGACATTCTGGAACGAAGACGGCGCTGTAACATCGTTGGGTCTTTACCGCAAGGGTCTCAAAGAGGGTTTGCACAAGGGATTCTTCATCGACGGACGCAAGGAGTCGGAAATCAACTATACCGCAGGCAAGAAAAACGGACACGCCATTTGGTACCGCACCGACACCACCGCTGCTGATAAAAAAACTATTGTCAAGCATTTTGAAGGCGACTTTGCCAACGACGTGCAAACTGGGCATTGGATCTATTATCAAATCACCGGCAAAAAAGGCAACGAAGGCGACTATGCCGACAACAAGATGACAGGCCTTTGGAAATGGTATTACGAAGATGAATCTATTTGGAAAACAGCCGTTTACCGCAATGGCGAGAAAAACGGTCCTTATCTTGTCAACTACGAAAACGGCAAGGTTTTTTATCGTGGCAACTTTGTGAACAACAAGGAGGAAGGCTTTTGGGAGCGTTTTTACGAAAATGGCAAAAAGGAGATGAACGGCTCGTTTCACAATGGTATGATGGACAGCACTTGGAACGCCTGGTTCGACAACGGTGTGCCGCGTTACACCATCAATTACAAAAACAATCTTAAAGACGGTGTAGTGACATATTACGACGAAACCGGCAAAAAAACTATGATAGAATCGTTCAAAGAGGGTGTTCATCACGGCAAGTTTATAGAATTTAACGAGATAGGCACATCGGTAATCGAAGGTCAATATGTCGACGACAAGAAAGAAGGCGCTTGGTTTTACCGTCAGGGCGATGGCAAGGTGCTTCGCCGCGAGGAGTACAAGGCAGGTCGTCCATTTGGCACTTGGACTGAATATTATCCCAACGGACGTCCGCAGTCGGAGAAAAACTACAACAAAAACGGCGTGCTTGAAGGTAAGTTTGCCAAGTACGACCGCGCTGGCAAAACTATCTACGAGGCTGTATACTCCAATGGAAAACTCGCCAAAGTGGTTTACCAAACTTCCGGCGGAATGTAGATTTAATTGACCTATATTTTTGCATATTTGAAATAAAAGACCCATATTTGCGTCTGAATAATTAGAACATCAGACTGTAAAATGAAAACCATACAAATTGCAATTGACGGACATTCGTCGTGCGGAAAGAGCACTTTGGCAAAATCGCTTGCCGCACATCTCGGATTTCTCTATATCGACACCGGCGCAATGTACCGCGCACTTACTCTCTATGCACTTAGAAACAATATTATCGCCGACGGTGGCGCTCCCGATGAGGATTTGCTCCGCAAGCATATCTATAATATAGAGGTGTCGTTTAAGCGTATGCCCGACGGCACTATGCACACTTTGCTTAACAACGAGGATGTTGAAAAAACTATCCGCACTGTGGAAATTTCGCGTAATGTGAGCGCAATCAGCGCAATAGCATTTGTGCGCGAGGTGATGGTAGATTTGCAGCGCAAACTATCTGAAAACAGTTCGGTGGTGATGGACGGTCGCGACATTGGCACTGTGGTATTCCCTAATGCCGATTTGAAAATTTTTGTAACAGCATCGCCCGAAGTACGCGCACAACGCCGCTACAAAGAACTTACTGCTAAAGGCGACAACGTTTCGTATCAAGAAGTTTTCGACAACCTTGTTAAGCGCGACAAAATTGACACCACCCGCGAGGCATCGCCCCTACGTATGGCCGACGACGCTGTGCTTGTTGACAATTCTGAAATGACAATCGAAGGGCAGTTTCAGCACGTTCTCAATCTTGTGCAGAGTCTCCCCGCATATAAGCAACTCAACCAAAAATGACTACCGACATCGACCTAAACGCCGGATTCTGTTTCGGCGTCACCAATGCCATCAGCAAGGCTGAAAACGAAATTGCGCGAAATGGCACTTTGCTGTGCCTCGGCGAAATGGTTCACAATCAGGAGGAAACGCAGCGTCTCACGGACCTTGGTATGAAAACACTTTCGTATCAGGATTTCCGCGAAATCAAAGACTCCACCGTGCTGTTTCGTGCACACGGCGAACCGCCCGAAACGTACAGGATAGCGCAGGACAACAACATCACCGTTATCGACGCCACCTGCCCGATAGTGCTGCAGCTGCACAAACTTATTCATGAAAACGCTTTGAAATATCCTGAGGCTCAAACTGTTATATTCGGTAAAAAAGACCACGCCGAAGTGGTGGGTCTTGTAGGTCAGGCCGAAGGAAAGGCTGTGGTGGTGTCGTCGGCTGAGGAAATAGGCAAGATAGATTTTTCAAAAGACATTCTCCTCTATTCGCAAACCACTATGAACAGCGAGAGTTACGAAAGCTTATCGCAGCAAATTGACACTCTTTCTAAGAAACACAATCCTAGTGGTTTGTTGTTGAAATTCAATACTATATGCCGCAGCGTAATGGCACGTGTGAGCAATCTTGTGGAGTATGTCAAGCGGTTCGATGCTATTCTTTTTGTAGCAGGAGCCAACAGTAGCAACGGCAAATACCTCTTTTCGGCTTGCCAACGCGCCAACCCTCGCACCTATTACATTTCGCAGAGTTCCGACTTCAAGCCTGAAATGTTCGCCAATGCCGATAGAATAGGCATCACAGGTGCCACATCCACTCCTCGATGGCTTTTGCAGAGAGTGGAAGATCTAGCGCAAGAGTTCGCATCAGGTGTTAACAGCGTTCAAAAAAGTTAAATAAAGTTAAATTGATACTCTAAAAAATCCAAAAATCGAGTTTTAATTTTTTTATGCGGGTAATTTTGTACCTTTGCATAACGATAAAAAGATAAATATACAATGTGTGGACAACATAGAATAGCGGTAGTGGGCGGCGGAAGTTGGGCCACTGCCTTAGTCAGTGTATTGATTAACAATGTAAAAGAAGGCAACAAGGTCAATTGGTATCTCCGCAAGAAGGAGCATATCGACTATGCCCAAAAACATGGGCAGAACCCTAAGTACCTCAATTCATTGATTTTCGACACCTCCAAGCTTGAGTTTTACAACGACATCAACGAAATTGTAGCCAACTCCGACATTGTAATTTTTGCCATTCCCTCGGCTTTTATCGAAAGCACCTTGCAACAGTTTACTGGCTCGCTCGAAAACCATATCGTGGTGTCGGCCATCAAGGGTATGATTCCCGACAAAAATCTACTTATGGCAGATTTCTTCAACCAGAATTACGGCGTTGATTTAGACAAAAATTTCTGCGTTCTTGCTGGTCCTTGCCACGCCGAAGAGGTTGCTATGCAGCGACTTTCGTATCTTACCATAGCATCCAAAAACCTTTCAACTGCCGAAGATATTGCCACTTGTCTCGAATGTCGTTACCTCAAAACATCCATCACCGACGATATTTACGGCACCGAATATGCCGCTATTCTCAAAAATATTTTTGCTATTGCGGCAGGTATGTGTCAAGGTCTCGGCTATGGCGACAACTTTCAGGCGGTGCTGATTTCCAACGCCGTAACAGAAATGAAACGCTTTGTGGATACCGTTCACCCGATTACCCGCGACATTAAAACCTCGGCATATCTTGGTGATTTATTGGTAACTGCGTATTCAAAATTCAGCCGCAACCGTACTCTTGGCGTAATGCTCGGACAGGGTTATTCGCTTCAATCGGCAATGCTCGAAATGAAAATGGTGGCAGAAGGCTATTACGGAAGCAAATGTATTTTTGAAACCAACAAGCAGTACAACATCGACCTTCCCATTTGCAATGCTGTTTACAACGTGCTCCATACTGGCAAGCCGGTAAAATTTGAAATCAAGTTGCTTACTGATAAGATTAGGTAATGTGATCGAATCCAAATTATTCAAAGATGCTTTTTCGTTGCAGCGGGAGAATTCAGACCTGATTTTCAATGGGTTTGGATTCAAGCATCACGATGATGTTACCAAATATTACCTTCATCCCGACAATCAGTCGCCAAAAGCGAAAACGTCTTTGTGCCAGCCTATTGCCGAAGGTGTGGTAATGTTTTTGGAGATACTCAAATCGTATTACGACAAAAAGCCTAAGGGCAAACTTTTTTACAAAAAAGCCGACGGCGACTACATTGTGCATTTCCCGATTTCTGACGAATGGCACAACCCAGGCGTATTCGCCAATAACATAGCATCTTACCGTGTGCGTGTAAAACAGCACAACATCACTCTCTGCGCCTACGATTCTGATGATAACGCAATTCCATCAGTGCCCGACAACATCTCAGAGAATGAGTATTTTGATACCATTACCAACAAAACCGAAGAGGAACTTTTGCTCGAACATTACAAGATTTGCGCTGCTTTTGTGGCTCTCGCAGCCAAAGATTTTATCAGCGACAACGATATTCAAGCCGATATTTACGAATTACTCAACAATTACGGCGAAGAAAATTTTGTAATCCTCTGCGAAGATTTTTATCAGCGGCACAAATATGCCAATTATAAACTTACCTACGCCGATATAAAATCCTTAAAAACAAATACATACGTTTGCTTTGCTCTTGATGCCGACCTGCAAAAAGACGCTCCCGAAATTGAAATTGCCAAATTTCCTTCATACGAATTTTCCGACGAACAACTTGCCCTTATTCCTGCGCTTGGTGCGGAGTTTAGATTAGATTCTCAACTTGTAAGTGTTTGCAATGCAGTAACTTCGGGCGATATTAAATCGTTGCTTCTCCACGGTCCGGCGGGAACAGGCAAAACAATGTCGTGCAAACTTATATGTATGTCTACTGGATTGCCCGTGATGGAAACCGTCAACTGTACCGAAAATCTCGACGAATTTGTGCTCGGTAAGTATATCCCCGAAGGCGACAAGATTGTTTTTAAGGAAAGTTTTGTTACAAAGGCAATTAGAGACGGCGGCGCGGTGGTTTTTGAAGAAATCAACTTTGCCAAACCGCAATATCTCGCTTTTTTAAATTCACTTTTAGACGACAACGGTTTTATCCGTTTAGACAATGGCGAAGTGGTGCGACGCCATCGCAATTTTCGTTTTTTTGCCACCATGAACGTAGGATATTTCGGCACAAAACAGTTGAATCAGGCACTCTACAACCGTTTCAACTCGATTGTGGAGGTGGCGCAACTATCCGACAAGGCTGTGGAGCGGATGTTGGTTTACCGTGTGCCCGAATGTGGTCCATTTGTCTCAAAAATTATAAATGTTTATCACAAAATCAAGAAAAAGATTGAGGCAGAGGAACTTGACATTGTAATTTCGCCCCGAAACCTCGAAAATTGGGCGCGGATGGCAAAATACGAGGGGTATCCGCTCGCCGCCGAAAAAACTATTATCCCCATAGCCAAGTGCGACCGTATGTTAGAAAAAACTTTCCGCTCAATTATTGGCGTTTATCAATGGGAATAATGGACAAGCACAACTGTTTGAAACTCTTTTTGGGCGATGATAACCGCAGCCGCGAGGAGGATTTTTGCCGTACTTTTTCCGAGAAAAACACTGTCAGTCTGGTTTTTAGCCACACTCAAAATCCATCCACCAATGGAGCCGTTATCACCAACGACCCACAGTTTTTGGAAATATATGACAATCAGCCACTTTTGCATCGTGTAGAAAACCATCTCGGCATATCACCCAAGGTGTCTACCGATGTTTGGATTGCCCTGAGTATGGTTACACGTGCCCTATCGATTCACGAATGTCTACATATCCTTTACACCGATTTTTCAATTTCAGTACCAAACGATGTAAAGTGCAGAGGGTCAAGAAACAAGATATTTGTAATGCACCATATTTGGAACACCATTGAAGATAGTTTTATCGAATCTTACGGCGCATCGTATTACCAAAATATTATCGGCTACCTCAAATTTTTGAATATGTCAATTGCGTATAGCCCTGATAAACAAGACGATGATGAGGATGACATTCCCGACCCACAAACCCAAAAACAATTCCGCAATCTTACTGATTATCTGCAATATATGCTTTGGTTTTTGATTTATTCTCCGTTTGTGAAACGTGAAAATCACAACGCTGATATTCAGCCATATATCAATAAAACCAAGGATTTGTTTCTCAAAGGCTCTGTTCAAACCACACCCAAAAAGCGTTACGAATATGTACGCAAAATTTTTGACATTATTCTGCCGCTAATTCCCGACGACGATAAGGCAGATTTAAATTCTCCGTCGTTGAGGGATAAAATCAAGTCATCGTCGCTTAACGACCTTTTTGTAGGAAGCAGTGGAATTAAACCTCAATGCACTGATACAAAACCTATTACCCGCCGACTTTTTACTGATTTAAATGGAAATCTAATCAATGGTGATGAGGAGGCTACTCGCGACCAACTGTTGATGGATATTGTTGATTTTGAGGATAATATGGCACGACAATCTGCCGAATCAAAACAACCCGTTATCGAAACAGTAATAATTTACCCATCGAACTACAATATGCAGAATATTTTTCTGCACCGAAATATCAAAATTATTCAGAACCGCAAGTCGCCCGATTTTGCCCAAAAAAATGATTACTATCAGTTGCAACGTAAGTATCAGAGTGTAATAAATACATATAAATCAAGAATATATGATATTCTTCAAGCCAAAACCGAAGTGATTGTAAACCGTCAGATATTTGGCAACGGCATTTCGTCGAAACATTTTGGCGACCTTAAAAAACGGTATTGGTACAAAAAAGAGCAAGGTATTGACATTCCGCCAATTTCGTTTTTGTTTTTGATAGACGGAAGCGGTTCGATGAATGGACAAAAACTCAAAAGTGCGCAAACCGCGTCGCTGATTATGCACGAAGTTTTGCAGGCCAACGGCATAGAACATTGCTTTGTAGAGCATCGCGCAGGAGGAGATCAACCCACAATCGAAGTAAATGTTTTGTTTGATTTTAATTCTCAACCCTCTCAAAAATACAACCTTATGACAATGAAAGCGGATTACGACAACCGCGATTCGCTTGCGCTTATTTGGGCAGAAAAATATCTCTCTGCCAACGCCTCAAACGAGCAAAAAGTTATAGTGGTGCTTTCCGACGGCTTGCCTGCCCACCAATACGACAATTATTATCCGCCATCGTCGGTAGAGGATACCGCCATCACAGTCAACCGCATTATGCACCACGGCACACGCATAGCCGCCATAGCCCTTTGCAACACCTACAACGACCTCCGCGCCATATATCCCAATCTTGTGGCGTGCGACAATCTCGCCACCCTCCCCGCCCAACTCTTCCGCCTAATAGCAAAGATGTTGGAGTAATAAATTGAAAATAAGATATTTAACTAAAAATTGGACAAATTTAAAGTAGCACTTTAAATTTGTCCAATTTTAATAAAAGTTTTTGAGAATCAAAAAAATAATTGTTGGAATGATGTTTAATGTTTACTATCAGCAATTATTTTAAAACTGTATTTATCATATCCAAAAATTCTTGTGGTTCGAGAACTTGGATTGTTGATTGTGCAAAATCTTTTTTATTGCGGGTGATGATAGTGTCGCAATTCTCTGATAATGCGGAATAATATTGCATAGCGTCTTCAAGGTCGGAGAAAGAAGATTGTAATGATGAAGTTAAAACGCCTTCAAATGATTCTATTGGAGGGCAGAATGAGGTAAATATTCCAACCTTATCCTTTACGACTTCAAGAGGTACTTTTTCTTTTTCAAGAAGATAGAAAGCTGTACCCAAAGAAAGCAACGAACAATATAGTGAATATTGACCTTGTTGCGATAACGATATGATTTCCATTTCAATTGGAAACCACGGTTGGCGTTCTGCAAGAATATCAACAACTATGTTGGCATCAAAAAAGACTTTTTTCATTTGTATTTTTCTTGCAAGTATTTATGTATCTTGTTGTCTATATCTTCGTCTGTTCCTGCAACTTCGTAACCCATTGCAAGACGCGCCACGTCGTCTGATATTCTTCTCCCTCCGAATTTTGGATTTTTGGGCGGCAAAGTAGTACTGTGACCCTCTGATGTAGTATTCTGCGACTGTATGCTTTGGTTTGCAAATGCTTCCGCTATCGAATAAACTAAATACAACTGTCTTTCTGTGAGATGCTGTATTGTGTTGTCTATTTTTTCCCGTAATTGATTTGAGGTCATAAGCGAATAAGTTTGTGTCAATGTATTTTTACATTTGCAAATATACACGTTTTTATCTGTTTACCAAAAAATGCGGAGAAAAAGTGTATATTTTTGTTCAAATAATGGCAAATATGAGCCTTAAATTTAAATTGGACAAATTTAAAGTAGCACTTTAAATTTGTCCAAAAATACTAAAAGTTTTTGAATTACAATAAGTTTTGAGAGATTTTTTTATTATGATATGTGAAAAAATAATAAAAACACCCTCCGTTTAAAACGAAATTGTGCTTAATACGGAGGGTGTTTGTTGGTTTGTTTTGTTATTCTGCGGATAATACAGTTACTTCTATTTTGTTAGGTGGTTCAATTAATGTGTTTTCAAATCCACAAGGTTCGCTATAATCTATTATATTTGATTGATTATTTAATGGTTGGTCAAGTGTGATTTCGGTTTCATATTCTTCAATTGGTATATAACCGAAATCACCCCATCTCAAAGATGAAACCTTCAATTTTAGTTTTGATACATTTTGGGGAGAACTTGATTTGAAGTAAAAACATATTCCATCACAGATTCCCATTGGTTCTATTTCTACTTTTACAACTGAAATATATTTTTCAAGAGGTTCTGTGGTAGAATTATCAGAATCAACTTTGAAATGATTCCAATCAGCATTAGGTGTGTTGATAAATTTTAGCATTTGTTCTTTACTACATTTTTCACGAATTGTATGTTCTTCTTTGTCTACTTTAACAGTAAATATAAATGAAGAATCATTTTTCCCGTATTTTAATATGCAATCGGCTATTCCCGCATTTACATCTTGCATCCAATACAATTCAATAACATCAATTGAATCAATAGGCAATAATCTTTTTAATTCGACAAAATCTTTATCGCCGCCAATGCCGCGTTTGACATCAAGTTTGCCTAAATTGACTGATTGAACTATTGGACCTTTTGGTTGATTGTCGGTATTGTTGTTGCTGCATGCAACAATACATAAACAAACAAATACTATTATAAATGTATATAACGATTTCATTTTCTTTTTTTTTAGTTAATTAATCTTCATAACCTATTGTAACTGTAACATTTCCACCGTCACCAACATTTACATCGCGTTCGTTGACAGTGGGTGAGAATACGTAGCCTGATACTTGAACCGCTTTTATGTGGTAATAACCTGGTGTACAAGTGTATTCATAATGTTCATATGGATCGGTTTTACCGAGAACTTTTCCATTGATGGAAACTTGATATGGGTTGGCTGATTTACTGATGATAGTTATGGTTGCTTGTGCTTTGTCATATTCTTTAAAATAATTCCAAATAATATCAATTGCCTTACTCCTCATATTGTTGGTATATTCATCCGCTTCATCGCAATTTTGATCAAAACAAGAATTTTTGACCATTTTTGTTGCTTCAATTGCTGGTTTTTCCCATTGTTTTTTAAAATCATTAAGATATTCATCAGTAATACTTTCACCAGAATGAATATACTCACGAAGGTCTCTAATAAAAGGATCCATCTCGTTTTGAGTATAAAGGAGAGACCACATTATGGCATCAGCACGTGAGCAAGAGACACCATAATCAGCCACTATTGGATAAATATCAAAAATATCTTCAATGTAATTAATAATCTCAAAATAAACAATACACAATTGTGTTTCAATACTAAATAATTTCATTGTTTCTTGATTGAAATTGTCATAATTTTTTGCCGAGAGATAATCATTAAACGTTTTTCTATTGGCCTCATAAATGTCTTGATTCTGAGATTTCAATTTAGCGCCTAATGCGTTTATAATCGCATATTTGATTTCAGAAGGATTACCTTTCTTAAAGATGTAATCTAACATAGTGTTGTTTATCTTACCATTGGCAAGGCTTGCTGATTTTACAAGCGGTACATCTAAATATGCCTTGTAGAATTCAACTTCGGTTAAAGGTGATAATTGTGCGAATGATGTCGCTAATGTGCTTATGCACATTAATAGTGTTAAAATTAATTTTTTCATCTTTTTAAAAATTTAATGGTTATTTATAATTATTCTTCTGTTAATGCTACTATTTCTAATTCAACAGCCATTCTTTGCAAAGAAGTGTTCTTTATCATCAGATAATACTTCTCTTGTTCAGTGTATCTATACTCGCTGATAATTCCGCTTTTGAGTCCTTGATTCTTTTTAAGCGACTTAGCTGTTTCACCGTTTATATATTTCTGATAATTTTCTTCATCGAGGAGATAAATATCGCAAGTTTCTGTTCCATTAGGCTTTACAAGTTTGCTGATAGCATCAGATGGTAAACCAGCAGTTACTGAGAACATTGGTTTGAGACTTTCATACAATCCTAAGATTAATTCGCTATTGTCAACAGCGTTACACGAAAACGAATAATACCATTGTACAACGTTAGCAGGTAATTCTATTGATTGTATTACTTCGTCAGATTTAAAAATACCACCACCGGCTACTAAATGTGCTTGTGCCATAAGGTGTTCCAATTTGTATGTTTTTATCAGATTGGAAAATTTAGCACCCCCACTTTCTTCTCCGGTTTGGAAAACTGTGAGTTCGGCTATTTTGCCTTTTTTTAAGGTAACTTCGTTAGAAACAAGGTCTCCGTCTTCGTTTTGTACTGCGAAAACATAGTTTTGACTTTCGTTAAAAGTATCTTCCTTAATGTCGAAAGTTGCAAATCCGTTCTCATCTGTGATTACAACAGTGGCTTGCGACAAATCCACCTCTTCGGTAAACGAATCCCAAACATCAAGTTTGAACATATATACCCGTGTTCCCGCAACAGCATCATAATAAAGGGTCTCTTCGTCATCATCGTATACGTAACCCACTTCTACAATAGCTTTTGCCACATTGCCATCTTTATCCTTGTCTTTGTCCTCGTTTTTTTGTTCCTCTGGCGGATTTTCTTTCTCCTTATTGTCTTCTGGTTTCTGTGGTTCTTCTTGTTGTGCGGGTTGGGGATCTGGTTTGGGATCTTCGGAGTCATCTCCGCACGATGTTGCCGTAAGCGATAACGCAATCATTGCAACTGGCAGCCAATAAAACATTCGCTTCATAATAATACTACATTTAATTCGCTCCGTCTGCGGACTTGGACGGAAGTTGTTATTTATTTTTATTACAAAACGAAAGCGCAGACCGCATATACTTTAAATTGTATCTGTAATGGAGGTCCTGAGATTACCTAAACGCAAAGATACAATTATAGCAGTCTACGCCTATGTGGATAGGCGAACCCGCTATGCATCCTCTTGCGTTTATTAGAAATTTCTCAGGTTTCCATTACAAGAAAAGCATAACGCTTTCGTAAAATATTTTACTATGTCGGATTTCGGGTGTGTTGAGCCGAATCTCCGTTACAAATATACGGAAAAGAATAATAGGTGTTTGATTTTTTCAAAAAAATATCCGTCAGATTTTTCTTATTCCGACGGATATTTTCTTAAATATCTGTGTGATAATTTGTTTAGAAATGTGATATGTATTTATGACACAGTATAACTTGCGCAATCTACCTTTTCCCCCATACATTGCGCAAGTTTTACTATGCCATAGAGGGTGTGTAGATTTCTAAAATATTATCATCAAGATGTTGTGTTTCAATAAGTTTGCCTTTTATTTTGGCGGCTTTTAGTCCTTCGTTGAATCGCACGGGCGAGGTAAAAATCCTTGCTTCGTCCCAAAGGTTAGCGTTGATAAAGGCTTGGTGAAGGTGTGCGCCGCCTTCGATTATCACGCTTTGAATTTGTCTATTATATAAGGTGTGGAGAATTTGGGCTGGGTCGGTGTCGGAGATTACGAGGGTGGGAGAGACGTTGTCGAAGATTTTCAGGCTTTTAAGTAATGAATTGTTGCGGTCGATTACCACTCGTAACGGATTTCTACCTTGCCAAAAACGTGCTGTAAGCGAGGGGTTGTCGTTGATGGCTGTATTGTAGCCAATCATTATGGCGGCTTCTTCGGTGCGCCAACGGTGGCTGAGGTGTTGTGTAAGCGTGTTTGAAATTCTTACGCTCCCTTGCGGAGTGTTGGCGGTGCGGATTATGTCGATAAATCCGTCGGCGGTTTGAGCCCATTTGAGTATCACGTAGGGGCGTTTTTTGTTGCACCAAGTGAAAAAACGGCGGTTGAGACTGATGCACTCTTGTTCTAAAATGCCCACGGTAACGGGTATTCCGGCGTTGCGTATTTTTTCGATGCCCTTGCCGTCTACCTTTTCAAACGAATCGCGGCAACCTACGTACACGTGCTTAAATCCGCATTTTACAATCAAATCGGCACAGGGCGGAGTTTTGCCGTAATGTGCGCAGGGTTCGAGACTAACGTTTATTTCAGATTCTTTGAGCAACTCTTTGTTTTTTACGGAGTTAACGGCGTTTACCTCGGCGTGTGCAAAACCGTATTTTTGATGGAATCCTTCGCCTATGATTTTGCCGTTGTGCACAATTACCGCGCCCACCATAGGGTTTGGGGCAACATTTCCCGCGCCGAGACGTGCAAGTTCAAGGCAGCGGCGCATATATGTTTCGTGGAGAGTGATATTATCGTTGGTCATTTTTTTGGGGGGTTAAATGTTAAACAATTTTTCGGCGTTTTGGGTGGTGATTTCGGCAACGGTTTCGATCGGAAGTTTTTTTATTTCGGCAAGTTTTTGCGCCGTAAATGTTATAAAAGATGATTCGTTTCGCTTGCCACGATGAGGTACGGGAGTAATGTATGGCGAATCGGTTTCTAATACAATATCTTTGATGTCGATACATTCTGCAATGATTTTTGCAGTTTCCGCACCTGAATTTTTAAAGGTGATAACGCCGCCAACGCCAAATAAAAAATTATCAAGATTGTAGATTTCTTCTGCATCGTGCTCTGTGCCGCAAAAACAGTGAAACACTCCGCGAGCCTTGCCTTTGTATGGCTTTAAAATATCTATGGTTTGCGGATATGCCTCGCGACAGTGAATTATTAGCGGAAGATTCAGTTCTATTGATTTTTGTATTTGATAATCAAATACTTCGTACTGAATATCAAGATTATCTTTTTTCCAATAGAGGTCGATACCCACTTCGCCCACGGCCACGGCGTTTTGCATCATTGGCGAAAGAAAAATTTCGTCTAACTGTTTTTTATGGTCGGCAATATCTTCGGGATGAAGTCCAAACGCGGGGAAAAGCCGTCCCGGATAAAGATTGCACAACTCGTTGGTTTTCAGCATAGATTCCACATCGCAGCAGGGTACAATCATCTTAAAAACACCAGCATCAAAGGCTCGGTTTATTGCCTCGTTGCGGTCGTTGTCGAACGATTTGCTGTAAAAATGTGTGTGTGTATCGATAATGTTCATTGTATTTTTTATTATATTTGCAGAAAGCAAAATTGGATATTTTTTACAAAATAAACTAATATGGACAGAGAAATTATGCAGCGTGCCATCGATTTGGCTGCCGAAAGTGTTAAAAAAGGCGGCGGACCTTTTGGCGCAGTGGTAGTTAAGGATGGCAAAGTGATTGCCGAAAGTGCCAACAGCGTAACGCCCGACAACGACCCCACCGCTCACGCCGAGGTTAATGCTATTCGCTTGGCTTGCAAAAAGTTAGGCACGTTTATGCTCGACGGCTGCGAAATATACGCTTCGTGCGAACCTTGCCCTATGTGTCTTGGGGCTATCTATTGGGCGCACATCAAAACTATTTATTACGCTGGCACCCGCTCAGATGCCGCCAAAGCCGGATTCGACGATGATTTTATCTATCGCGAAATCAATATCGACCCCGAAAAACGCTCCGTTCCGGCGTTTAATTTTATGCCAAACGAGGGCGCGGCGGTGTTTAAACTTTGGTTAGATAAGGAAGACAGAACAAATTACTAAATGTTATAAAATAATGTCAACATTTCTTTTTAGCGAGACAATTTTTGGACCTATCCACAGCCGTCGTCTTGGCAGTTCGCTTGGGGTTAACTTGTTGCCTGTAAGCCGCAAATACTGCAATTTTAATTGTGTTTATTGCGAATGTGGCGCCAATACTCCCGGAGGCTCTATCACACTGCCGTCGCGCTACGAGGTGAAGGATGCACTTTTGCAAAAACTTGCTCAGTTGCACGCTGATAATCAGCCTGTTGATTCTATCACATTTGCAGGCAACGGCGAACCAACCATTCACCCCGATTTTGCCGGAATTATAGATGACGTTATCAACCTTCGCTCACGGTTTTATCCTAATGCCAAGGTTTCGGTGCTGAGCAATGCCACAATGATTAATAATCAACAAGTTGTGGACGCTCTTAAAAAGGTGGATATGAATATTCTAAAACTTGATTCTGCCCTTGACGCTACTGTAAAGGCTGTTAACCGACCCACCGCACATTATACTGTAAGCGATACTGTCAACCTTTTGAAACAGTTTAACGGCAAGTTTATTTTGCAGACAATGTTTTTTGAAGGCGATGTCAACGGCTTGCATATCAACAATATGGCAGAAAATGAATTGTCGGCGTGGTTAAAAATTGTGGACGAGTTGAGGCCTCAGCAGGTGATGATTTACACCATCGACCGCGACACTCCCGAAAAAACTCTCCGCAAGGCAACTCACAATGAACTTGAAACTATCAAAAACAAAATATTGGAACTTGGCGTCAACGTTCAAGTTTCGGAGTAATAATTCTAAAATTTTATAATTATGAAAAGTATCAAATTATTAGCAATCATTTTGAGCGTACTGATGTTTCAGTCGTGCATTATTACGCAAGAGTACACTATTCACAACGATATGTCGGGTAGCCAGTACACCGAAATCGATTACAGTGCCGTGGGAGCAATCCTTGGAGAAACCGCCGATTCGCTTACACATCAGGTAGATAGCATTTTTAACGAGGCGTTTACTGGTAATGCCTCAAAAGAAGGCCTTTCTAACTATAAATATGGCAACAAAGACGGTAAGTACTTCATTTCCTTTGACTTCGCCAATGCCGAAAACACCGAAATAGGGGTTCAGTTCTCTAAAAACGGCAACAAAATTTCGGTTAATTTCGACAAAATGAAAGAGTTGTTTGATTCGATGAACGAAAAAGAGAGTGTAGACAATTCTGGAATGGATATGTCGGCAATGTTTCAGTACACCGCCATTTTTAATTTCGACAAAAAAGTGGCCTCGGTAACGGGCGTGGATGCTGAAATCACTGGCAAAAAAACGGTGAAAGTGCCGATTAAAATCAACTCGTTCCCCAAAGGCGACGTGATTATAACGCTGAAATAGTGCAGTTTCTCAGTCGTTTTGTTGGGCGTAATATCTTGGTAAGTCCGCTCGATTGGGGGCTCGGACACGCGGCTCGTATGGTGCCCGTGGTGCGTTTCCTCAGTAAAAAAAACCGTGTAATAGTGGTTTGCGGACCAAATGCAAGAGAGTTTCTTGATGCAGAACTTCCTAATATTGAGATAATTACTGTCAACGATAGCGCAATACGCTATCCTGCACATCGGATAACGTTTTTTACAATGCTCTCGTGGCTGCCCGTGCTTGCGGTAAATGCCATACGAGAGCATTTTTTTGTAAAGCGTATTATACAAAAACAAGGCATCGACACCATTATATCCGACAATCGTTACGGATTGATTTTTAGGCGTTTAGAATGTTATTTTGTAACACATCAGGTTTACCCAAAACTGCCTAATGGTTTTGGTGCACTGGAAAAACTACTTGGAGCATTGCATCGCCTTTATTTACAGCGGTTTACTAAATGTTTGATACCTGATTTTGAAAATGGATTTTCGCTTTCGGGCAGTTTGGCCGCCGACAGGGTAGGGGATAACCCAATATTTGTAAAGGTTGGTATACTTTCGCGATTTTGTAATTATCCGCAAAATAATGATAAAATATATGATTTACTGATACTTATATCGGGTCAAGAAAACCAGCGCACAATTTTTGAGCGTTTTTTATTAGACAAGATAAAGGATTCTCAACATAAGATTCTTTTTGTGCGAGGCGTGCCCGAAAACATTCCTCCGCTCAAAGATTTTAACAATGTGGTTTTTAAAAATATGCTCACATCCGATGCCTTAGCCGCTGCCATAACATCTTCAAAATTAGTAATTTGCCGTTCGGGATACAGCACCATTCTCGACCTTGTGGCACTCAAAGCCCACGCCATTTTTTATCCCACCCCAGGACAAACTGAACAAGAGTATCTTGCCGATCGGCTTGGATGGATGTCTGGCAATGACTTACGCCGGTTTTAGTTCTATTCTCAGTCCTAATGCAGATATTATTCTGTAAAGTGTTGCAACAGAGGGTATTATTAGTCCACGTTCAACTTTTGATACATAACTTTTGTCAGCACCTATTCTGTTGGCCAATTCTGATTGAGATAGTTGTGCATTTTTGCGAGCGTCAAGTAAAATTTGGGCGTTATACTCTTCCCAAGCCTGATTTACAGCATCTTCCCTCTCTTTTGAACCTATTTTGCCAAATTCTTTTTCTAATTCGGCACTTACATCATATATGTTATTGTTTTGATTCATAATATTCGTTTTTTAGTTTTACAGCCTTGTCTATTTCTGATTTTGGAGTTTTTTGAGTTTTCTTTTTAAAGCAATTAAACAAAACTACAATCGTATCTCCATCATATATAAAAAATAATCTAAATTCGTTGTTGAAATTAGTTACTCTAAATTCGTAAACTCCGTCTCTTATGTACTTGATATAGTGATATGGAATCTTATCTTCCGTTTCAAATAGCAATAACGCTCTTAGTATTTTTTTACGTTCTTGCTCGGCAAGTTTGCTCATAAAATCGGAGTAGTAATTTTTATATGCAATAATCTTCCGTTTCATATTGCAAAGATAATAAAGGTTGTAATATTATACAACTCTTTGCAGAAAAAAAATCGAGTAATATCCGTTTTTTTTTACCTTTGCACCACGAAAAATTTATCAAACTAATGGGAAAAAATCTCTTTATAGCCGAGAAACCAAGTGTGGCTCAGGAATTTGCTAAGGCGTTGAAAGATACCTTCAACCGTTACAACGGATATTGGGAGGGCGGTGCCAATGTGGTTACTTGGTGCGTGGGACACCTTGTTACTATGAGTTATCCCGAAATTTACGACCCTAACCTAAAACGTTGGCAGATAGATACTTTGCCGTTTATACCAAAACAATTTCTTTATGAGATTATTCCGTCGGTGCAAAAACAGTTTGATATTGTAAAACAGCAACTTACACGCGCCGACATTGATTGTATATATGTTTGCACCGACTCGGGACGCGAGGGTGAATATATCTATCGTCTTGTAGATCAGATGGCTAACGTGCCTGCCGAAAAAATCCGCCGACGTGTTTGGATCGATTCGCAAACCGAGGAAGAAATTCTTCGCGGCATTAAGGAGGCAAAAACTTGGGATGCTTACGATGCGCTTTCCGATTCGGCGTATCTTCGTGCTCAGGAAGATTATCTTATGGGTATAAATTTTTCGCGTATACTTACCATCAAGTATGGTAATACTCTCAAAAATCACCTTAAAGCCGACAAAAACGTGGTGATTGCCGTGGGTCGCGTTATGACCTGCGTGCTGGGTATGGTGGTGCGCCGCGAACGTGAAATACGCAAGTTTGTAAAAACTCCATATTACAGAATTACAGGCACTTTTAGCAAAGATGGCGGTTCTATTGCCGCTGATTGGAAGGCTGTGGAGGGTTCGCATTACTTCAATTCGCCAAAACTGTTTAAGGAGAATGGTTTTAAGAAAAAAGAGGATGCCGAAGAGTGCGTGGCTCTTATGAAAAGTTTTGGTAATGAGGGCGTTATCGAAAATATCGAAAAAAAGAAGGAGAAAAAGAATCCGCCCTTGCTATTCAACCTTGCCGAATTGCAAAACGAGTGTTCTAAGTTGTTTAAAATCAGTCCAGATGAAACTCTTGCCATAGTTCAGGAACTTTACGAGAAAAAACTTGTTACCTATCCTCGTACCGATGCCCGTGTGCTGTCGTCGGCGGTGGCAAAGGAGATTACCAAAAATCTTCACGGACTTGCCACTCAATCTGATTATCTGCGTTACTGCAAGGATATCAAGGAGTTCGGATTGTTTTCAAAGATAGAAAAAAGCCGTTACACCGACGACAAGCAGATTACCGACCACTACGCCATTATCCCCACAGGACAAGGTTTTCAGGCTCTGTCGGGATGCTCGCAGACGGCGCAGGGTGTTTATGATAGAATTGTAAGACGCTTTCTCGCAATATTTTACCCCCCTGCCGAATACAAAAAAATGGCTGTTACCATTGCTGTGGGCAGCGAGCGGTTGTTTTCAAATTTCAAAGTGCTTGAAAATAAGGGCTATCTTGTGCTTTACGAACAGGATTCTCCCGAAGAAAAAGCCGCTGAAAACACCGACAAAAACGCTGACACTGAGCAAGTTGTGTCAGAAGCATCGTTTGAAATGGTGGCGGCATTAAAAAAAGGCACAAAACTCAACGTTGACGGCTACGAGTTTAAAGAGGGCGAAACATCTCCGCCAAAACGCTATAATTCTGGTTCGCTGATACTTGCAATGGAAAACGCCGGACAGTTTATCGAAGACGAGGAACTCCGTGCACAGGTAAAGGGCAGTGGCATAGGCACAAGCGCCACACGAGCCGAAATTCTCAAAAAACTTGTCAACATCGGCTACCTTCTCCTCAACACAAAAAACCAGATTGTCACCCCTGCAAAACTTGGCGAAATGATTTACGAAGTGGTAAAGGGTTCTATAAAGCAGTTGCTAAATGCCGAACTTACAGCCTCTTGGGAAAAAGGACTCTCGATGGTGGCACAGGGTTCGATAGTAAAAGACGAATACCTCACCAAACTTGAAACCTTTATCACCAAAACCACCAACAGCGTAAAAGGTTTAAGCAACTATATGCCTCTTACTGTGATGTTTGGATTGGTAGATCAATGTTATAAAAAGTGATATGGACCCGCTGACACCCGAACAGAGGCATATCTGTATGCTTCATAACAAGAGCAAGGGCACAAAGCCCGAATTGCTCGTTAGACGTTATCTTTGGCAAAACGGCTACCGTTACCGCCTGAATGTCAAGAGTGTGCCGGGTAGTCCCGATATAGTTTTGAGGCGTTACCGCACCGCAATTTTCGTCAACGGCTGTTTTTGGCACGGGCACGAGGGATGCTCCAAATACCGCATTCCCAAGAGCAACACCGACTTTTGGCAGCGCAAGATAGCCCGCAACCAAGCCCGCGACATCCGCAATCGCGACATTCTGATAGAAAATGGTTGGCAGGTGATAACCATTTGGGAATGTGAACTTTCGCCTTCACACCTCAACGACGCAATGAAACGTTTGGAAATACGTATCAATGCCAATTATATCCGGCTTTTTCAATCTCCCCAACCCGAAGAGCCTGTTCCTTACTCCATTGCTGCCGAACCGAGCGAGAAGTTTGGCAAAAATTAAAGTTGCCACATCAGTACTTTTTTTGCTCGATGTGGCAACTTTAACGCTTGTTTGTTTTGCCACATAGAGTATTTTTTTTATCTTTGTGGCAACTTTAAAACATTGCCGATATGGACAGCATCATAGGAAGAAAGCAACAAAAGGAAGATCTTGGTAATCTATACCGCTCACAGTCAGCGCAGTTCGTGGTTGTTTACGGACGGAGGCGCATCGGAAAATCGTATCTTGTAAATGAATATTTCAACGGCAGGTTTGCCTTCAACCATTCTGGTTTGTCACCAATAGACACCGAAGATACCAAAATGCTTGAAAAACAACTCCGGAGTTTTGCGTCGTCGTTGCGCAAATATGGTTACTACACCGACAGTCGAACCCCGAAAGACTGGCTCGAAGCATTTGATATGCTCATAGAACTGCTTGAAAGCAAGATGGTTGGCACCGACGACAAGCAGGTAGTGTTTCTTGACGAACTGCCTTGGTTGGATACGCCGAGGTCGGGGTTCATAACCGCTTTTGAGCATTTTTGGAACGGCTGGGGTGCGTCGCACAGAAACCTTATGCTCATAGTGTGCGGCTCCGCTACATCGTGGCTCAACGACAAGTTGATCAACAATCACGGCGGACTTTTCAACCGTGTTACTGCTGAAATTTACCTTGAACCTTTCACGCTGAGCGAGTGCGATGAATATTACAAAACGTTGGGAATCAGTATGAATCGTTACCAACAGACTGTCGCCTATATGGTATTTGGCGGTGTGCCGTATTATATGTCGTTGATGCGCAAAAAATTCAGCCTCGCTCAAAACATCGACTTCCTTATATTCGACAAGCGTGCACCTCTGCGCAATGAGTTCGACAGGCTGTTTGAATCGCTGTTTGTATCCCCCGACGATTACAAACAAATCGCCGTAACGCTCTCCCATAAACGCGAGGGCTACACGCGCAAAGAGATTGCTCAAAAAACAGGTATCCCATACGGCGGAGGTCTCAGCAAAATCCTCAATACATTGGAAGTGAGCAATTTTGTGACGTCGTACCAAAATTACAAAGGTAATGCAAAATTGACGTATTACAAACTCACCGATAGATTTGTGTCGTTTTATCTGCAATTCGGCTATAAGAAAAATCTCGGAGAAAACTTCTTTGCCGACAATTTTGCTTCGGGGCGTTTGTCAGCGTGGCAAGGTCTGGCTTTCGAGCAAGTATGTTTTGCGCATATCAGGCAGATAAAACGTGCGCTTGGCATTGCGTCCGTCAATACTGTGGAGATGCCTTGGCGCAGTCTCAACGCCGACAACAATGCACAAATTGATATGGTGATTGAACGCGCCGACCAAGTGGCAAACATTTGTGAAATAAAATTTTGTATGTCGGATTTTTGCATTGACAAGGATTATGACCGCAACCTGCGCAACAAACTTCAAACCTTTATCACCCAAACTAAATCGCAATTGTCATTACATCTGACACTTATCACCACATTCGGTCTCAAACCAAACGAGTATTCGGGCGCGGTGCAGAGCGTTGTTACAATGGATGATTTGTTTGCAAATTAATAGCGCAGTCCAAAATAAAAAAAGCGAAGAGAAGACCTCCTTCTCTTCGCCATAATAATGGATATCAACAATTGTTTAGTTGTAGCAAGCCTCGCCGTGTTCGTAAACGTCAAGTCCTTCTTCCTCAATACGTTTTTCAACGCGGAGGCCGTGAGTTTTCTTGATTATGATGAACACTACATAACCGATTACGAATGCAAAAGCGGCTACTGCAACTGCGCCAAGTGCTTGAACACCAATTGATACCTCGCTTCCGTTGATAGCTGAGTCGCAGAATACGCCGGTGAGAACTGTTCCGATGATACCGCCTACGCCGTGTACCGAAACTGCACCAACGGGGTCGTCGATGTGGCATTTCTTATCAAGGAAAGATACTGAGAAACACATAATTACAGATGTTACCACGCCAATTACAGCCGAAGCCCAGATCGGAACGCAGTCGCAACCTGCTGTGATACCTACCAAACCTGCAAGAATACCGTTGCAAACCATTGAGAGAGAGGGTTTTCCGTCGATAACCCAAGTGTAAACCAATGCTGCGATACCGCCTGTGGCAGCCGCCATATTGGTGGTTACAAACACGTGCGACATACTTGTGGCGTTGTCAAAACCTGTTGCTGCCACAGTAGAGCAGGGGTTGAAACCAAACCAACCTACCCAGAGGCAGAACACGCCTAATGCGCAGAGTGTTAGGTTGTGACCGGGGATAGCCTTAGATTTGCCGTCCTTGCCGTATTTGCCAACCCTCGGACCTAAAACTATTGCGCCAGCCAATGCCAACACGCCGCCGCAGAGGTGAACTACTGTTGAACCTGCGAAATCGTGGAATCCAAGTTCTGACAGCCATCCTCCACCCCAACTCCAATGTCCTTCTATCGGGTAGATTATCAATGAGATAACAATTGAATATACAAAATACATCGAGAATTTTGTACGTTCTGCCATTGCACCGGAAACTATTGTGGCGGCAGTGGCGCAGAACACCGTCTGAAAGATAAATGTTGCCTCGGCGGGAACGTTTGAATCCGAACCTATAAAGCCGAATCCTTCCCAGCCTATAAATGCGTTGCCCGCTCCGTACATAATCGAAAAGCCTGCTATCCAGTACAATACCGAGCCACACATAAAGTCGCAGAAGTTTTTCATAAGTATGTTGGCGGTGTTTTTTGCGCGTGTGAGACCAGCCTCCACGAGTGCGAATCCGGGCTGCATCCAGAACACCAGCATCGCGCCCAACAATACCCAAAGTGTGTCAAGACCGTTTACATAGTCTTTCGCCTCCTCTACTACGGGGGCTATATCTAATAAAATACTTTCCATAATAATTCTTATTAATGATTAATACTCATTGTCAATTGTCAATTGTGAATTGTTAATTGTCAATTGTGAATTGTCAATTATTTCTTATCTCTCAGCACTGTGTCGCCGTGTTCGCCGGTGCGTATCGACCAGCAGTCGATAACGTCGCTTAGGAATATGCGGCCGTCACCAATTTCGCCGGTGTTGGCTGTTTTGAGAATTACATTTATGGTGTTGTCTACGCATACTTCGCGGCAGATAATGGTAATTGCCACACGCTCAATCATATCGGTGTTGTAAACCACGCCACGGTATATCCTTTCCTGACGTGACTGACCGATTCCGTGTACATCGTGATACTCAAACCAGTTGATGTCTGAGTCTAAAAGCGCCTCTTTAACCTCGTCAAACTTGGTCTTTCTGATAATTGCTTCTATCCTTTTCATAGTTTTACGATTTTTACTTATGGCTCTATACGTGTAATACGTATTTAACTATAAATATATTAAACTTTACATTAACTCTAAAAAAATTAGTTAGAATGCGAAACCTACGCCTGCTGAGAAATAAGCCTCGCCGTGATCGCCAAAACCTGTGGGATTGCACATTACGTTTACATTAGGCGTTACGGTGCAGAAATCTTTGAGATTGTAAGTTTTTGACACTCCGAACTTTGTGTTGCAGACGTTGAACCCATCTTTCTTGGTGTACATCAGAGCCGACTCTTCGCCTTCCAAAGCCATACCTAAGGCAATGTCTAAATCAATTCCGCAAGCGAGCGACGGGGCAAAACCTATTTCTAAGTAAGAAGAATAGCCTTGTTTGTCGTCGGCTGTGCGGTTGGCGCCGGCAAGCATCACGTTGTAACTTATCGACAGCGGCAGGTCGGTGATTTCCGAAAAATCGTATCCCACGCCGAGTTCAAGAAAATGGTACTCTTTGTAAGGTCCGAAATATTCAAACTTGTCCATTGTCCACGAATAATCGGTGAGCGAAACAAAAGTACCCTTAAACTGATAACTTATATAAAAGTCTAACTCATTGTAGTCGTCTTTGCCGATAGCCGAAATAGCGTCAACACCTGCGCTGAATCCGGCAACTGAGTAATTGATAATGCCTTCGGCGGAGAGACCTGTAACGTGTGTTCCACGCCAAAGTGCATTTGAATTTAAATTTGTTTCAAACGTTAGCGGACTTTCTACCGCTTCTTCCTCTTGTGCGGCGGCCGAAAAAACTGCTGCGGCCATCATCGCTGTTAAAAAAATCTTCTTCATTTTTCTTTACTTTTAGTTATTACTATTTCTTGTTTACGGTGCAAAGATAAAACACCCGAAACCCCTTTTGCAAGTGTTTGTGAGGGGTTTAAGCGAAAAACTTAGTGCAAAACCGAAAAATACGTAACAGCGGTTGCGTTTTTTTCGTACATTTGTAGGTAGTAACATTTATTTATTAATCACTTATAAATTATGAAGTTATGAGAAAATTTCTATTGTTAATAACCCTATTGGCGTTATGCACCACCGCTTTTCCGCAGAGTTTTGCCAATCTTGTGGGCAAAACCTTCAAAGTAGATTCTCAATGCCGTGGACAGGTATCTGGCGGCAAGGTCAGCCAATCGGGAAGCGTGGAGAGAATAGGCGGTCGCGATGTGTTTGTGCTGGCGTCAAACGATATTTTTGTATGGCTCAACAGCGGCAGCCTTAATGTTTATAAGGTGAATATCGATTCGGATGGCGACATTGAAGTAATATCCACAATATCAGGCAGTCAGCGAAAATGGTTTCAACTCCTCAAATCCGACAACGGTTCGCTTACCATTTGGAGCGACGATTCGTATCTGCGCTACTGCACCGTTGCAGGCGGAGCATCTAACACCAACAATATCAGCAACAACAATGCCTCTGCAAGCCTTCCGGCAAATTTCAAACCCGGCAACTTTACGGCAGATCAGATAGCCAAGGCAAACACGGTGGGCAATGCGTCGTATCTTACCAACGAGGAGAAACTTGTGATTATTTATTGTAATCTTGCGCGTCTTGACGGTGCAACATTTGTGTCGAGTTATCTATCCGATTTGCGCAATTCAACTAATTCTTACGAACGTTCTCTGTTAAAGGAACTTCCTCAGGTTAAGAATCTTCCTATGCTCTATCCCAACCAAAAAATGTACGATGCTGCCAAATATCACGTAAACGACATTGGTCCAAAGGGTTTGGTTCAGCACGAATCGTCCGACGGTACAAGTATGGGCAAACGTCTACGCAATTATTTTGGAGGCGGATTTATAGCCGAAAATATCTCGTTTGGGTATTCCGATGCAATGCAGATTGTGCGTCAATTACTTATAGATGATGGTGTGTCAGGCTGCGGACACCGTCGCAACATTTTAGGCGAAAAATACACCCGCATAGGCACCGCCATCGGCTCGCACAAGCAATACCGCAATATGTGCGTGCAGGATTTCAGCGATAGCCAAGGGGATTAGATATGTTGAAACACATATCATAATTATTTTTGTTATGTCAAAACAATTCTCTATTTTTGCACATAACATATAACCAAAAAAGTTATGAGCGACTTCATTGATTACGGCAACAGCGATTTTAGGAGCGTTATCAACAGCAGTTTCGTTGACAAGTCAGGATTATTGACCTTTTTAAACAATAATCTTGATACCGAGAACAAGTTTATCTGCATTTCCCGTCCCCGCCGTTTTGGCAAGTCGGTGGCGGCTCAGATGGCGTATGCCTACTACGACCGCTCGTCAAAGTCGGAAGAACTGTTCGAGGGCTTGGAAATCACAATGAATCCCGACTATAAAACTCACCTCAACAAATATCCCACGATATACATCGATTGGAACAGGTTTGCCGACATTCCCAAAAACGAGATATTGAAAGAGGCTCAGAAATGCTTTGTTGCCGACCTAAAAAAATCATATCCTTTTTTGCAAGAACAAGAATCATTTTCCAAAGCCCTTGCAGAAATCAACCAAAAAACCGGCGACCGCTTTATCCTCATAATCGACGAGTGGGATATGCTCGTGAGAGATGTGGATCAAGATATTCAAGACGAGTATGTTAACTTTCTGCGTGCTATGTTCAAATCGAACAATGCTAAAAAGATTTTCCTCTTGGTGTATATGACTGGTATACTGCCCATTATCAAGATAAGGACCCAGTCGGCGTTGAACAATTTTGTGGAATACAGCATCGTAAATCCGGGCATAACCGACAAATATTATGGTTTTACCGAAGACGAGGTAAAAATACTCTGTGCGGAAAACGATATGGACTTTGAACTTATGAAACACGCCTACGATGGCTATATTATAGGTCGCGAAAAATCTATGTTCAACCCATTTTCGGTAATGCAGTCGATTCTGTTTCGCAACTACAATAGTTATTGGTCGAAGACGGCATCCTTTATGGCTATCGAAACCTACCTCCACACCGACGCAGACAATGTAAGGTCAAAGATTATAGGTATGATGAACGGAGAGAGTGCCACTGTGAGGGTTTCAAGTTTCCGCAACGATATGAAGAATATCGACAATTGCGACGACGTGCTAACCCTTCTCGTCCACCTCGGATACCTTTCGTACAATCCTGAGACCCGTAGCGTAACAATTCCTAATACAGAGGTTTCCGAAGAGTTTGAAAACGCAGTCAGCGTGGCAGGTTGGGGCGAACTTTCAAAGGCGGTGAACTCGTCGCTCAACCTTTTGGACGACACTCTCAACTTGCGCAAAGATAAAATCGCCCGTGCATTCGACTCCTACCATTTTGAGGCATCATCCCTTTTGGAGTTTAACGACGAAAATTCAATGCGCTGCGCCATCGTATTGGCATATTACGCTGCCAAACCTTTTTATAAGATATTCCACGAACTACCTACTGGTAAAGGCTTTGCCGATATGGTGTTCATACCTTTGCATAATTCATCACATCCTGCCATCGTTGTAGAACTCAAATACGACAAAACCGCCGACTCTGCCATCGACCAAATCCACCGCAAAGAATACCCCGCATCGCTAAAAGGCTTTTCAAAACGCATCATCCTCTGCGGCATCAACTACAATAAATCCACATCCAAACACGAGGTGGAGATGGAGGTGATAGAGGGTAATCGATAACGGTAAACGATATAATTTTACAGATAATATACCAAGAGACAAAACTCCGTATAAAAATTTATCGACAATTCAACAAGACTTTTTATTTGACATTACAATCGATGAACAAATATTTAAATAAAATATCAGTAGTGGTATTTTTAATGGTAAATACAACTTTGCTATCCTGTTTTGGAATAGGTGATTCTATAGTGATATTTTTACAATATGAGAGAATAGAGTCTTGGAGAGATATTGTTGGTATTTACAATAATGATTATGATAGAAACGAATATCTTATTCTTCATAATGACACCACGTTCACTCATATTTATTATTCCAATCCAGAGAATATAAAATTCAGTAGAGGAACCGTTAATTTTTGTCTAAATAGTAAAGGTTATTCTCATATATATTATGACAACTGGGAATACTATGGTAATTATATAAATGAAGTAAGAGAATATTTGAGACCAGAAGATATTGTTAATAATCACACTTTAAGAAGTGGTTGTATTGATCAAATGGAGTTCGACTTTCATAAACTTGGTAAAACTGAGCAATCTCTCAAACAGTTTAACTGCCAAATAGAAAGTGCATTTTCCTCTGACGAAGAAAGAAAACGGAATCAAACTCCCTGACAACCGCTAACATTTTGCGGAAAGTGCAGATTTTGCCAAAAAAATTTTTGCGGAAAGTGCAATTTTTACCAAAATAAATTTTGCGGAACGTGCAAATGTGTCTAAAATCAGTTAATTACGGTTATTATGGTATTTAGGCGAAACCACCTGCCTTCCAGTGTACTTTGCTCCGTTTGTTTAGTAGGTTAAAAAAGTTTTGTTTTCTCCGAAACAATCGCTATTTTTGCGCTAAACAAATTTAATTACTCAACTAATGCCCACATTAAACGACAGATTAAAAAACTACAATATAATTCTTGCATCGCAGTCGCCGCGCAGACGGGAGATTTTAAAAATGCTCGGCGTTGATTTCAAGGTAGTTGTCAAAGATACCGACGAAACTTTCCCTCCCGAATTGCAAGGCGGAGCAATCCCTGAGCATATAGCCGTGCTCAAAGCATCGGCTTTCGATTCCGAATTGCAATCTATGCCCGATAATACTATCATTATCGCCTCAGACACAATAGTTTATATCGATAATAAAGTAATAGGCAAACCCAAAGGTCGCGAGGATGCTATCAAGATGTTGAAGACCCTTTCGGGACGATGCCATCATGTGTTGACGGGTGTCTGTATTAAAACCAAGGACAGACAACGCTCGTTTTTTGCCGAATCAAAAGTGTGGTTTAGAGAACTTTCAGACGATGAAATTATCTATTATGTCGACAATTACCGTCCCTTCGACAAAGCCGGAGCATACGCCGTGCAAGAGTGGATTGGCGCGGCGGCTATTGCCAAAATCGAGGGAAGTTATTATAATGTAATGGGTTTGCCGAGCCAGATGCTCTACAACGAACTTTTAAAATTTATTTCATAATGGCGCACAAAACACTGATTTCTAACGCAATAGTTGTTAACGAGGGTCGCACTTTCAAAGGCTCTGTGCTTGTAGAAGACGACCGAATAGCGCAAATTATAGAATACGGCAATGGCAATGAGAGTCTTTCGGGTGTTGACGATGAGTTTGACGCTTCGGGACTATTGCTATTTCCTGGATTTATCGACACCCACGTGCATTTTCGTGAGCCGGGACTTACCCATAAGGCAGATATTTTTTCAGAATCGCGTGCAGCCGTGGCAGGAGGAGTAACCTCCGTTTGCGAAATGCCAAACACCAAGCCGCCAACCACCTCTGCCGCACTTCTCGACGATAAATTCCGCATTGCAGCCAAAAATTCTGCGGTTAACTACTCGTTTTTTGCCGGTGCCACCAACGACAATTTCGACGAATTGATGAAACTTGATTTCACCAAAGTGTGCGGCATTAAGGTGTTTATGGGTTCGTCTACGGGTAATATGTTGGTAGACAGCGATGAAGCCTTGCGAAAGTTGTTTTCAAATAGTCCCGCCACCATTGCCGTGCATTGCGAAGACGAGGCTGTTATCAAGGCAGAAACCGAACGTTTTAAGGCTCTCTATCCCGATGGCAACGCTCCGTTTACTATTCATCAGCACGTGCGCAACGCCAAGGCTTGCTACGAAAGCACTCAGAAGGCAGTGAAACTTGCCGAAGATACTGGCGCAAAACTCCACGTTACGCATATTTCTACCAAGCGCGAATTGGAACTTTTTGAGGATATTCCTTTGAACAACAAGCATATAACCGCCGAGGCGTGCATACCTCACCTTTGGTTCGACGACGACGACTATCTTACACGCACCTATCGCATTAAGTGTAATCCGTCGATTAAGAGTCGTCGCGACCGCAATAATCTGCGTAAGGCGTTGAATACCAACCTTATCGACAGTGTTGCCACCGACCACGCTCCGCACCTGCTCAGCGAAAAAGACCAACCATATTTTCTTTCGCCGTCGGGTATGCCGAGTGTGCAGTTTTCGTCTACCATAATGATGGAATTGGTGCAGCAAGGCATTATCACTCTGCCTGTTATGGCTCAAAAAATGTGTCACGCGCCCGCCACTATTTTTGGTATTCAAGAGCGTGGCTTTATACGCGAAGGTTATTATGCTGATTTCGCGTTAATTAACCCCAAAAAACGTGTCCGCATCACCGACAAAGATGTTGTAAGCAAATGCGGTTGGACACCATTCAACGGACTTATGTTTGGTTCGCAGCCTGCCGCCACTATGGTAAACGGTAAGTTTATTTTTCTCCACGGACGAGTTTACGATACACAATCGGCTATGCAGTTGAAATTTAACAACAAAAAATAAAACTTTATGAAAAAACACATCTCATTAGCACTTATTTTGGCGGTAGCGTTAACCGCTGTTTTTCAATCGTGTAACACCACACCTCAACCTGTTGAGGCTCGTGTAGATACTGTTGTAGTGGTAGAAAATCCAGCCTACGCCGAAACTGCCACATATATCGAAGCCGCTCCCGGCAAATCGGTGGTGATTGCCAACCCGATAACATATCAGTTTAACGTTAAAAACTACAATCCCGACGATGATTGGACAGCCGAATGCCTTGCCCACACCAATATCGACGCACTTGCAGCCTGTGTGTTTCAGGCAGTTATCAAAGGTCGCCTAAAAGCCTACGACTATTATTCTGAGCAGGAAATGTCGGTGGCAGATATTAAGAAAATGGACAAAGAGCGCAGCCGCAAGTCGATAGGTCAGATTCAGTTTGAAGAAGAGTGGTTTTTCGACGAGAAAAATTTGAAGTTTTACAAAAAGGTTAAGGCATTGACTTGGGGCTACGAATCGCACCCAGGAACCAAAGAAAACGGATTTGTGCCTTCATTCCGTGTGGTTTTCCCCGACAATGACTCAACCAAATAATTATATTTTAATATAAGGTATCACAAGTGGCAGCAACAGCAAGAACGCCTCTTATGAGGCAGTACAACGAAATCAAAGGACGTTACCCCGACGCAATTTTGCTTTTCCGCGTGGGCGATTTTTACGAAACTTTTTGCAGCGACGCTGTTAAAACGTCTGAAATTCTTGGTATTACGCTTACCAAACGTGCGGGCGACCCTCTTGCAGGATTTCCGTATCACGCTCTCGACAATTATCTTCCTCGCCTTGTGCGTGCGGGTCAGCGTGTGGCTATCTGCGAACAGTTGGAAGATCCTAAACTCGCCACAAAACTCGTAAAACGTGGTATCACTGAGTTGGTTACGCCCGGAGTTTCGCTCAACGACAATGTCCTTGAAAACAAATCAGACAATTTTGCTGCCTGCATCAACCTCGGCAAAGATAAGTCGGGAGTTGCGTTTTTGGATATCTCTACTGGCGTTTTTCTTGTGGCAGAGGGCAGCACCGACTATATCGACAAACTGCTTGCCTCGCTTATGCCCAAGGAGGTGCTTTACGAACGTGCTTGCAAAGAGCAGATTAACTCGCTTTTTGGCTCAAAATACTATTTTTATCCGCTCGAAGATTGGGCATTTGTGCCCGACACCGCTCGTGAACGTCTTTTGCGACAATTTAGCACCACATCGCTCAAAGGTTTTGGTATAGAGGATATGACAGCCGCCATCGTTGCTGCTGGCGCAATGCTGCATTACCTTGATATTACGCAACATACGCAGTTGAGCCACATTATGAAAATTTCGCCCTTAGACGAAGGCAAATATGTATGGCTCGACAAGTTTACCGTGCGCAACTTGGAGATTTTCAATCCGTTAAGTCCTTCGGGCAAAACTCTTTTAGATGTTATCGACAAAACGTCAAGTCCTCAGGGCGGACGCTGCCTAAAACATTGGCTCGCATTGCCTTTGCGTAATGTCAACCTTATCAACGAACGCTTGAATCTTACTCAGGCACTTGTTGACAATCAGGAACTTTTGGATAATCTCCGTGCCTGTATGCGTCAAGTGGGCGATATGGAGCGACTTGCATCAAAAATTGCTATGCAGCGTATCAATCCGCGCGAGGTTAACGCTATCAAGTTGGCTCTCACCAATATAGCCGAAATCAAAAGACTGCTCAACGCTGAAACTGCCAAAGGTGTAAACGTGTTTATGCCTCTGTGCGAGCAACTTAACCCTTGCTCCAATGTTTCGGAGCGCATTGCCCGCGAAATCAACGACGATCCGCCCGTAATGGTGCAGAAGTGCGGCGTTATCCGTCAGGGAGTTAGCGACGAACTCGACGACCTGCGTTTGCTTTCTACCGACAGCAAAGATTATCTTGCCAATATGCGCGAAAAACTTGTGCGTCAAACTGGTATCTCATCGCTCAAAATTGGCTACACCAATGTTTTTGGATATTATCTCGAAGTGCGCAACACTCACAAAGACAAAGTGCCCGACGATTGGACTCGCAAGCAAACTCTCACTGATGCAGAGCGTTACATTACGCCCGAACTCAAAGAGTATGAGGAAAAAATCCTCAATGCGCAAGACCGTATGACCGAAATTGAGCAACAGACCTTCAACGCCCTTGTGGCTTTTCTTGGGCAGTATATCGAGATTTTTCAAGCCGATGCCAAACTTGTGGCAAAAATCGATTGCCTTGCATCGTTTGCGCAGGTTTCGATCGAAAACCACTACTGCCACCCCGTTATCAACGACAGCGACTATATCAAAATTACCGAAGGCCGCCATCCTGTTATCGAAAAACAGTTGCCAGTGGGCGAACCGTATATTCCAAATGATGTGTTTTTAGACTCTGAAAACCAGCAGATTATGATGATTACGGGTCCCAATATGGCAGGAAAATCTGCATTACTTCGTCAAACGGCACTAATAATGTTGCTTGCACAAGTAGGCTGTTTTGTGCCTGCCAAGGCTGTGGAGGCGGGCTTTATCGACAAGATTTTTACACGTGTGGGCGCGTCAGACAATATTTCGAGCGGCGAATCCACCTTTATGGTAGAGATGAACGAGGCGGCAGGTATCCTCAATAATATTACACCTCGCAGTCTTGTGCTTTTTGACGAACTTGGTCGCGGAACATCCACCTACGACGGCATTTCTATTGCACAGGCTATTGTGGAGTATATTCACGAGTTTCCCAATGCCAAAGCCAAAACAATGTTTGCCACCCATTACCACGAGTTGAACGATATGCAGGAGACATTCCACCGTATAAAAAACTATAATGTTTCGGTAAAAGAAATCGACGGCAAAGTGATATTTATGCGCAAACTTGTCCCCGGCGGCAGCGAACACAGTTTTGGTATCCACGTGGCAAAACTCGCCGGAATGCCTCCCGTAGTTGTAGCCCGCGCCAACGAAATTATGAAAGAACTTGAATCGGGTAGCCGTGGAGCGGCACTTTCTACCCCTCAGTCTGCTGCACCAGAGGTAAAAGGTGTAAAAGAATCCACCAAGCCAAAAAACAAAGCAACCGACGGTATACAATTGAGTTTCTTCAACTTAGAAGATCCAGTATTAATGCAAATCCGCGACGAAATCCGCAAAATCGACATCAACTCGCTCACTCCCATCGAGGCGCTCAACAAGTTGAACGATATTAAGAAAATCTGCGGATTGAAATAGGGCTTAATAAGATAAGATAAACTCCACGCGCTTGCGGTCATCTTTTTCGTTTGGGTTGGTAAGTTCGCCAAAACCCTTGCATGTAATGCGGGTGGGGGAGATGCCCTGCTGCACAAGGTATGCTTTTACAGCCTTAGCACGATTTTCAGAAAGAATTTCCAACTCTTTTTTGTCGATACCCGAAGCCGTGTAGCCGTTTACTGTCAGGAGCAGTTTTGTATTGCTTTTCATCAACTTAACAAGGCGTTTGAGTTCGTTGGTAGATTCGGTATTCAATTGGTGCGACGACGGCTGAAAATACACTTTGCCAAGCGTAAAAGCCACACCATTTTCTATCTTTATTAAGTCTATATTATTGATATAGATGTGTTTATCTTTTTTGATAGTAATAGAATTTTCCCAACCGATATAATTGTTTGACTCGGTTTCGATAGAGTAGCGTCCGCATTGCCTAACGCTAAACGAATACGCACCTTGGTCGTTGGTGAAGCAATTGCCTACCACCTTGCCCGACGCATCTTTTAGAATAATTTTGGTAGAAACCGCCGCACGTCGTTTGTTGTCCGCCACAGTGCCACGGATTTTATAATGATCCAACGGCAAAAGTTCCGCTGGTAGTTCGGCGATGTAGATATTTTCGTCGGCAGAGGCGTTCGACGATACCATATACACCCTCTTATTGTCGGCAGAGATATGCAGATAGGCATCCCAATAGGGAGTGTTAAACTGAGGGCCGAGGTTTATGGGTTCGGTCCAATTGGTCCACGTGTCGTCTAAGCGTCGGGTCATAAAAATATCCGCGCTGCCCATAGAGTTGTGTCCATAGCTGCTAAAATATAAAGTGGTGTTGTCGGCAGCTATAAAAGGCGTACCGTCGTTGAATCTTGTGTTTACCGTTGCGCCGAGGTTAATAGGTTGAGAATAAGTATTTTCGCTTATCAAAAACGATACATAAAGGTCTAACTGACCAAATCCGCCATCACGGTCGGCAGCAATAATTAGCACATTGTTGTTGGCACTTAGCGCATACGACGAGTGGATGCTCCTATTGTTGAGGTTTTTGATATTGATAGGAGTGATATGCCATTGATTGTTTTTGAGTTCTGCCCTTGTGATACCGTCCGACGAAACATGCTCAAAACTACTATTGTAAACCCCTTCAAGAAAAAGCGTATTACCCGAAGCCTTTATTATCACATTGTCGCTGAGGCTGTTGGGTGGAGAAGGCATTTTTTGTGGTGCGGCAATCTCTCCTTTTGTATCAATGTTGGCAAACCACACATCGCAGTTTCGTTCGGGATTACCCTCGGGAGTAATTCTTGCAAAATAGAGCCTTTCTCCATCGTCCGATTCTACGGGGGCAATTTCGGTACGGTTGGTGGTGATTAGCGGGATGGTCGTTTTGTGTAACGGCTGAGTTTGTGCGCAAACATCATCGGGGCATAATATCCGTGCCGCCACGCACACCATATATATAATAAATAGTTTCTGCATAATTTTTTTCGCAAAAGTAAATAAAATAGCGCAACAATGCAACCTCCGCTATTTTTTGCACTTAAATACAAATTGCAAGTTGGAGATTGCAATTTTTAGGTAAAATTGCAAGTTGGAGATTGCAATTTTTAGATAAAATTGCAAGTTGGAGATTGCAATTTTTAGATAAAATTGCAAGTTGGAGATTGCAATTTTTTGTATATTTGCAGCGTTATACCTCGTAAAAACATTACTTATTATGGAATACTCAGATATTAAACCATTGATTAACAATTATAACCAACTATTAAGAGACACAGATTGTCAGTTTAAACGCTATTTGTATTCGCAGATAGATTGGACAGACCGTCTTATTGGCATCAAAGGTGCTCGCGGAGTGGGCAAAACCACACTTATGCTGCAATACCTCAAAGAAAATTACAACAATTACGACAAGGCATTGTATGTTTCGCTCGACAATCTTTGGTTCAACAAGTACGACCTTGCAGACCTGGTGGAGTATTTGTATCAACAAGGAGTGGAGGCAATTTTTCTGGATGAAGTGCATAAACTAAAAAATTGGCAGCAATATCTCAAACATTGTTACGACAATTATCCAAAACTGAAAATCGTTTACACAGGCTCTGCAATGTTAGCGATTGACCATTCAAAAGCTGATTTGTCGCGCCGTCAATCTCTATATAGTTTGAGTGGATTATCGTTTAGAGAGTATTTGGAATTTGAGTTCCAACTGAAATATAATCCGTTGAGTTTGAGTGAATTGCTTGATAATCACAAAAACATGGCGTTGAGAATTACCGAGAATATCAAGGTGCTAAAATGTTTCAACGATTATTTGCACCGAGGGTACTATCCATTTTACAAAGAAACTGTCAATTCCTATTATATGCGTCTTGCCGATGTAGCCAAAACGATCATTGACATAGATATACCAGCAGTGGAGGATGTCGCATATATTACCTTGGAGAAACTTAAGAGGCTTTTGATGGTGATTTCGGGTAGCCTGCCGTTTGTGCCAAACATTTCTAAACTTGCTGAGCAACTACAGGTGTCGCGAGAGCACGCACTAAAAATGCTGAACATACTTCATTCTGCAGGTCTTGTTATATGTGTAAATTCGCCCGCTAATAGTTACAAGCATCTTGCAAGTCCGCAAAAGGTTTATAACGAAAACACCAATCTAATGTACGCATTAACACAGAATATTACTCAGGGTACAGTTAGGGAGACTTTTTTTGCCAATCAAACACGAACACTTCATACTATCGAAATACCTGTGGCAGGAGATTTTGTTGTAGATGGCAGATACACATTTGAGGTAGGAGGAAACAAAAAAAGTTATCGACAGATAGCCGATATGCCTGATAGTTATTTGGCTGTTGATGATATGGAAGTTGGTTTTGGAAACCGTATTCCACTGTGGATGTTCGGTTTTTTATATTAAAATTATTAGGGTATCCCCTTCGTTGGGTGTTATACATTCGGAAGCCGAAAAAAAATCACCGAGGTTGCAACATTTTTTTTGCATCGGCGTTTAAATATTCGGAAACGCGGCTGAGCGGTAACAAAACTTAACAATAAGGTAACGCACAAAAACGCTCTCTGTATTCCATACGTTCTTAAATTTGCAATACATTTATACAATTAATAGAATTATAAACAAACAAAAACTACAAAAAAATGAAAAAATTAGCAAAATTTTCAGCATTTATGGTAGCTGCTATGTTCGCAGCAACATCGTTCACATCTTGTGGAACTGATGATGTCGTTGATGATCTTATTTCTCTTGATGAGCAGATTGATTTCACAGGTTTAAATGTAGTAGCTCAGCCTGATGGCAAAGTTCTTATTGATGGTCAAATCAAAGCCAATACAAAGATTAAAAAACTCGTTCTTTCAAGAGATGCAGATGGAGATGACGTTATCGTTGACTTGTTGAAGAATGGTGATCAGGAAAAAGTTAAAGCTCTTGACGAACAAGGCAATAAGAACGTATCTTTTACTGCATACATCCCTACTGTTGCAGTTGAAATTGAGGAGATGTATATTTATGGTAAAACCAAAGGAGAAAAGAAAGCTGCTTCGAAACTTACCGAAACTTTGGAATACAAAATTGGTGCTGCTAATTCAACTACATCTTCTTACCTTTCTGTAATCAAAAATAAAGCTTATAACATTGATGGTGCTAAAGCTAATGCAGCAGATGTAGAGGTTATTGCTAACTCTTCTTCTGACGGCAACACAGTAGAAGGTATTAAGAGAGCATCAGCAGCTAAAAGTTCTGAAATTAACTCTAAATGTGGTAAAGTTGCCCTCTATCAAAATGGCACATCTGCAAGTGTTATTAAAGATGGTGGTGTAATTGTTACAGAAAGCGGTGCTATTTGCAAAGTTATCAGCATTCAAACTGAATCAGGTTCTACTGACGCTACTTTCAAAGGCATTACAATGAAAAACGGTCTTGTTAAAAACGTTACCGTTGACGTTTCTAAATGCGCACCTTTCTCTAAATAATTTTAGTCGAGAGATTTAACTAAACAATATAAAAGAGTCCAACTTTCAAGTTGGGCTCTTTTTTTTGTTTATTATACTATATATTTCTGTATTTTTTTTTTTTTTGAACTATAAAGTTTTATATTTGCGGCGGAAAAAACTAATTTTTATTTTTTAATCTACTAACATTAATAAAATGAGAAAATTAAACAATTACTTGTCGATATTTTCGACAGCATTATGCGGCGTGTTATTATCCGCCATTATCTACGGTTGCAGCAAAGATGATGAACCAAACAACTCTAATTTTAATTCTAACACAGAAGCAAACACAAATGGAGAAACATCACAAGAATCAACAAATGATGTTACAGCTAGACATAAAGAAATCAAAGAATTGTTTGCTTCTTTCCCTACGCCAGAAGATGAGTCTACCTATAAAAGGGAAGGTGCTTCAACAACTGAAAAACTCAATACCGGCGATGGCATCGTAATATGTGATTGTCAAGAGTATGAGCAGAGTGAAAAATTTAATGAAAATATGCTCCTTGATCCAGCAAGCAGTTCTATTTATCCTGGTAGTATACTTGATGGAAATACAATTAAAAATGGCGGTTACAAGACTGTTTCTCTTAAACGTGCACCTTTGACTATTTCTACCGACTTCTTTAATAAAGAGGGGAATAGTAGCGTATGCGTAGAGAACCCAACCCTCAGTGGCGTTAGAGATGGTATCAAAAGTATGCTTTACGATTGCGAGATTAATGGACATACTCAAGCCAATACCACTTTTGAAATAAAAGAAGTTTACAGCGAAGAGCAGCTTAGTCTTGCCATTGGTACTACTGCCAATATCGGAAAGCGTGCAAATATTGAGGCGGGATTTAATTTTGACAAAAGCTCAACCAAGAGTCACGTACTTGTAAAATTGATCCAGGTATATTATACTGTAGATATGGATGAACCTCCAACAATTGCAGATTTTTTTGATCCCTCAGTATCAGCAGATGATATTAAAACAGCTTTAAACGGTTGTACTATTCCAGTGTATGTGTCGAGCGTTAAATACGGTCGTGTGGCATATTTCTCTGTTGAAAGTTCAGAAAGCGCTCAAACAATTAAAGCTGCATTGGAGGCACAGTATAATGCAGCTATTTGGAATGCTACACTAAAAACTGAATTTGAGCAAACTTTAAAATCTAAGGAAACTACTATTTCGGGCACTGTTGTTGGTGGTTCTGGAGAACAAGCTGCAAAAGCTATTTCGGGATTAGATGGAATGTTAGAATACATCAAGTCAGGTGGCAATTTTTCTAAGGAGTCGCCTGCCGCTCCTATTGCATTTACTCTTAAGTCGCTGAAAGAACGCAACATTTTCAGTGTGTCAAATGCTACAAAATACACTATCCGCAATTGTCATGCTAGTAAAGCATCTATTCAACCAGTTTATTTTGAGTATGTTAGCGGTCCTACTGATTATATGAATATATACGGCAATTTTTATTTGATGTATAATGGTGAAAAAATCGGTGATTTTTGGGTTAAGGATAAGAATCATATGGTTAAGTGTAAATATGGTGAAAAAACTAAACTCTCTTATAATAGTATGGTTTCATTGTCGATTGATCCAGAAAATGACCTTAACAAATCTCTTGAAGTCGATTTCTATGTTCATGGTGTTTATGGCGAAGAGTGTTCACATGAGTATTTCGATTACGAATTATTTTGGGGTGATCATGGGTCTATTACTGTTGACCAGTTGCTAAGCGGTGAAAATAGTGTTAAATTGAAAAAAGACGCTGATGGTCATTACGTTTTCGAGATGTCAGGTGATTGGTATAAGTATAAATGTCCTAATAAGGATGCTAACCATAATACAAATGAACACTCCGATGTAATAATCCGTATTGGATTCGACCTTAAACTTTAATCATTTGAAATTAGTTTTTTCCAATTAATACAGCCCGCAGATAATATCTGCGGGCTTTTTTTTGTTTTATTTTGAAAAATATTTATATTTGCAGAGAAGAAAACATTAAAAAGAAAGACTATGACTGCAACACAATTGAGAACAAGGATTGACAATACAATGCAAAAACTGACAGAAAAGCAATTGTATGTGATATATACGGTGGCAGAAGCTTTTGCTTCCGAGGGACATCATATTAAAAGCAAACAATCTGATTTGCCGCCAAAAAACCCAAAGTTAGGTGGTAGAAGAATTTCGGATGAATTAGCGTCTATTTTTCTGACGGGTAATGGCTTAGAGGCTACTGACGCAGAATTGGAACAAATGAAATACGATTATCTTATTGAAAAAGGACTTTTCTGATGCCCAGATTGACGTTATGGATCCGCAGGAGTTTTTGGATAAGTTTTATGGGGAGAATTAAGGAACTTTTTTTATATTTGCAGAGAATAATACAATTAAATAAATTACAAACAATCAAAATTCGCACACAATGAAATCACTAAAAGGCACAAAAACAGAACAGAACCTGATGGAGGCTTTTGCCGGTGAAAGTCAGGCACGTAACAAATACACTTACTATGCTTCAAAGGCTAAAAAAGACGGCTTTGTGCAGATAGGCAACCTATTTGAAGAAACCGCAAACCAAGAAAAAGAACACGCCAAAATATGGTTCAAACTCCTTTGCGGTGGCAAAATTCAAGATACTCTTGCCAACCTCAAAGACGCTGCCGAGGGCGAAAATTCAGAATGGACCGATATGTATCCCCGTATGGCAAAAGAAGCCCGCGAGGAAGGTTTCAACGAGATTGCCGACCTGTTTGAAGGCGTGGCGGCTATCGAAAAGGAACACGAGGAACGTTACCGCAAACTTTTGAAAAATATCGAAGATAAGATAGTTTTTTCGCGCGATGGCGATTGTATTTGGCAGTGCAGCAACTGCGGACACATTGTTGTGGGCAAGTCTGCCCCCGAAGTATGTCCCGTTTGCGACCATCCGCAAGCATATTTCCAATTAAAAGCCCAAAATTTTTAACGGCAGAGAATTTTTTTTTGAAAAAAAATTCAAAAAATCAATACACGTAAAGAAAAATTCCATAATTTTACGGTTGTAAGAATTAACTAATTGTCTAACGCAATAACTAAACTTAAAATGGCAGACGAAATTACTTCAATTTGGAAATTAGATCATGACACCATCATCAAATTGCAAGAAAAAATCGGCACCAAAGCCGACGGAATGATTGGTGAAAACACTATTAAAAAACTTCAGGCATGGATTAATAAAGAAACTAATGCCGGATTGGTAGAAGACGGAAAACTCGGTACTAAAACCATCAAGGCTTTGCAGACATTCGTAGGTGTAGAAGCCGACGGATCATTCGGTCCCGCCACAGCCAACGCTCTCAAACTGAAACTTATGGAAAATGAACAAGGCGAGCAGGTTATCACCGATGCAAGCGGCCTAGACGATGTTGTAGAGCGATATATGCGTGAGCAAGGTATTAAACAAGCATAATTAGTGATTTTTTAAATGTGAAACTTGGGCGACGTACCTTTCGGGGCGTCGCTCATTTCTTTTGTATAGGCTCGTGAAGTGTGAGAGTTACGGGCAGATGGTCGGAAAATCCATCGTTGTATTTCATTCCAATATATGTGCGCTTGGTTTTTGGTCCGTTGGCCTCGTATTCAAGCAGAAATTCGCGATATACAGTTTGTGCATCGTCTTTGGTGCAGCAGAGTCCACTATTGAGCATAAGGTTGCCAGTTACAAATATTTGGTCGAGAATGTCGTAAACGCCTTGATATTTGTATGTCCACATTTTGCGTTCGGTTTGCATATAATGGGCAAGGTGATAGAGCCCTTGGGGTTGAATGGTGTCGAAAGTGGTGATAGAGCCAAGTCCTTCGTTTACCGATTTATCTAACGGAGAATCGTTGAAGTCGCCGATGCAAACGATTTTTGCTCCCGGCACTATTGCGATAATTGAATCTATGTTGTGCCGGAGCGTTCTGGCAGCGTCCATACGGAGTTCTTCGCTTGCGATACGTCCGCTGTAACGGCTTGGCCAATGGTTTACAAATACGTGAAGAGTGTCGCCAAACTCCTTGACAATGCCTTTTACATATATTATGTCGCGCGAGTGGTATGTAGGTTCGGTGGGAAAAAAGATGGGTATGAAAGTGGAGTCCACAATTTCAAAAGTTTCTGGACGGTAAAGAAACGCCACATCGATGCCCCTGCGGTCGAGAGTTTCGTGATAGTAGCAGCTATAGCCCGACGCACCCAGCGGAGTGGTGGCCAAAATATCCTCCATAACGTTGTGGTTTTCTATTTCGCACACTCCTATAATATCGGGGAAGTGTTTGTCGCTAACCGAGGCAATCACCTGCCAGATGCGTTTCTTCTTGGTTTCGTAGCGGTTGTGTGTCCAGTTTTTCGCTCCGTCGGGCGTAAAGTCGGAGTCGTTGGTGTCGGGACTGTCGATGATGTCGAACATATTTTCAAGATTGTAGAACATTACCACAAACTCGTTTTGATAAGAAACGGCGGCGCGGTATGAGGCGGCACATCCGCAGAGCAGACAGAGGGCGGTTATTGCAAGTATTTTGGATTTCATGGTATGTGTTTTTTATAAGTGTAAAAATATACAAAAAAAACGGAATTTCCAAGTAGAAATTCCGTTTTTAGAATCCGCTTATTTTGGTTGTTTTTTAGTAAGATGCGCCACCACGGAGTTTGCGGCGGATTTTCTCAGCCTGCCAGTTGTGAACTGTTAACCAACGGCACATGGGCACGTTGAGACTTGTGTAGATATATAAACCGCCTTTTATTCCATCAAACGGCTTGTAAGTGTTTCCGCCTTCGGTAATCTCGCATTTGTCGTTGATAAAGTTCATAAACATATAGTTTGCATTAATGCTAATCATGCCCACATTGAAACCGAGAACTCCCGAAACCGAAATCTGGTTGATTTGGTCGCCACTTAGCTTTGTGCCGTATTTTTGAGTGTTCCAGCTTGCTTTCTGACCCTGCATTACAGATATATTGTAATGGGCTCTTGCGCCAATAGTAATGTAGGTCATATTTCTGTAGATGTCGGCTGTGCTGAATTTGAAGAGTAACGGTACGGTAACGGCCATGGCTCTGAACGATTCAGTCATATCGTAAAGGTCGTTGTCGCGGGTTTCGTATTTAGTGCGGCAGCCATAAGAAGCAAATTCAAGTCCGGTTTGAATACCAGTCTTGTTGTTTTTAAAGTCGAAGTTGTATACCATTCCGAGTTGATAGCCCGGAGTGTAATTGAAAGCCCCAGCGCGTTTTTTGTACATATCGCCTTTGGCTGTGTGGAGCATAATGTTCTCGTTGGTGTTTTGAGGAGCGCCAAAGCCGTGGTTGAGCCCCACAACAACGCCCCAATAGCGGTATTCCGCTTTATTGTCCTCTTCTAACTGCGCCGAAGCGGTGGCTATGAATCCGAGGCAGAATAGTAATATGAATGTCAGATGTTTCATCTTGTTATATATTTTCGGTTTGTATATTCATATATTAATTAATTATGGGAGGTATTCCCAAACGTCGTTGCGAACAGTGGGTGCAGTACTCTCTCCATCGAGATTATAACCTTTTCCAAAAGCAAAAATACCACGTTGTTGAGGTTCTGCTCCTTTGTTTACAAGGTCGTCGACACGCAGAATCGAAAAACCAACCGCACCTTGGCGAACAATGTTGCTGCAATCGCGCTTACGCGACCATGTGCCGTTGGCTAAATCGTATGCCCAAAAATCGTTGAGAATATTTCCATTTTCGTCGACACCAGAGCCTACGTAGAAATTGCTGTACGTGCCACCTAAATGATTGTATTCTAGATAGAATGCCGCTGCATTTGAACGTGTGACAAAATCCTCAGGAGGTGCAGGCAGTTGTTTGCAAACTATTTCTCCTGCCTTGTTGCTTTTTACTTCGTAGAATAGTCTTCCACAACGTTTCATATTCTGATCATCAGAACTTACGCCTGTGCCTATAATTACTGTGCTTTTGTTCACTTTTACAGCCACTGAATTGTAGTATCCTATGGCGGATTTGTCGCCTAACACGCCTTCTTTTGCGAGGCTTCCAAATGTTAGCCAAGATTGATAGTTGGTTCCATCTTCTGTGGTGAGGTCTTTAGCCACATTGTAGGTAAACATTTGAGTTTCAATAGCTGTTACCGATGACATTTCGTCGTGCATCATTCCCATGCCTATTACATGCACTGTTCCAATATTATTAGGTGCATCAATAGAGAAACCAACCAAACCAGTTGTGGGTTTTTTTAATTTTTCTACATACGGACGGTTGTTAGGATGGTCAGCGGTGTTGCCAAACCTGTTGTTTTTTAAACTATAAATAAAATTACCATCAGTAGGTTCTCCCGTAGCGTCTTCTCCTCCGATAATATACATTAGGGTGTCGTTTTTGTGGCTATTATAATACATAAATGCGGCACCGTAGCAACGTTCTGTTGGGCCGGAATATGGATGAACATCAGTAGGTTGGAATGTAGCCAATTGTTCCCAAGTGTCTTTGTCTACGTCATAAATCCACATGTCAGAATAGCAATTGATATTTCCACGTCCACCATAAAAATATGTTTTGCCTTTTTCGGTAGTGGCAGCAATTATACCTTCACGGGCAGGGAACAAGGATGGTGCATCTTTGCGTTGATACCATACATCGCTTGGCATACTTGTTAAATGTTTTATTGCCTTCGGACTGTAGCAAGTATCACCGTTTTGTGTTACCACAAACGAGCGGATGTGTATATCTGTATGAAATTTGAGCTTGTGTTGCTCGCCTTCAAAAAATACAGAATCTTTGTTGTTGTTGCTGTTCCATGTTATCTGTTCAAATACCTCACAATTAGGTTTTTTAATTGTAGGCATAGTGTCGGAGTAAGAGTAGACATAGCCGCATTGTACAACGTGAGATGTGTCGTAAATATAGAACCTAGATTTTATACCGAGGTATACATCCAAATCTTGGATATTTCTTTCGTTGAATGTAAGTTCGAAAGTGTCTTTTGTTATTATATCGGTTTGCGCATTACCGTACATATAACCATAGAGCGAAGATACTAACGTGCTGTTGTTGTCGATCTGTCTGTAAATAGTATACGGTTCGCCATCGTCCTTAATACAGCCAGTAAAAAGGGCGGCAGCTATCAGGCACGAAAAAAAACAGTGTTTTTTCATAGGAAGAACTATATTTTTAATGTTTGTCATTTGTTTAGTCTTTTTTATAATGGTGTTAAATTAGTTTTTAGTAAGTTAATGAAATTATACAAAATACATTACTAAAATCGTTCCAATCCGCCTACAAAGATAAAAAAATTATATTCTAAAAACGAAAAACCGCCGAAAAAAATTTTCCGGCGGTTGTAGAATAATTAAAATAACTATGGAGCACAAATTACTTGCTAATAATTTTAGCCTCTACGCGGCGGTTGTTCTGACGTCCTTCTGGAGTTTTGTTGGTGTCGCGGGGCTGGCTGGGGCCGTAGCCTTTGGCTATGAGGTGCGATTTCTCTACGCCGATGCTTATCATGTAGTCTACCACGGCTTTGGCACGGTTGAGCGAAAGCTTGTTGTTGGTGGCCTTGCTACCCTGATTGTCGGTGTGACCCGAAATTTCGATTACGAGTTTAGGATAAAGCTTGAACACCTCTGCCAATCGGTTCAACTCGCCGTATGATTCGGGACGGAGGTTGGCTTTGCCGGTGTCGAAGAATACGTTGTTGAGCACCACTTTGCTGCCCGGGTCCATAGAGAGCAGACGGATGTTCTTTGTGATTTCTTGGTATTTGGTGGTGGAAGGAATGTTGAAGTTTTCGGAATGGAACATATATCCATCGCTGCTAACAGTCATAGCGTAGTTTTTGCCAGAAGGTAGCATAACTGTGTATGCTCCAGTGGCGGGGTCGGTGGTGATTGTTTCGATAACTTCGTTTGTGGCATTGTCGGTGATTTCGATTTTTGCATTGAGGAATTTAGTAGAATCCCAGTCGGTAACCACGCCTTTGACGATGGTCATGCGCATAGTTTTGATTACCACGGGGTCTTCAAGCGGGAGAGCTGGTTCTTTTGAAGCGTTAACAGCCACAAGCGGAGGCAATGCGGGCAATTGGCGGGCTGCCTTGTTGATTACCATAATTTGGTAGATGTCGAAGTTGCCTTGTCCTCCAGCGCGTTTAGAAGCGTAGAAACCAATGCGGTCGTTGCCGGGAATGAGCGAAAAATACTGGTCGTCGTCGCCAGAGTTTACTTGGAGACCAAGGTTGACGGGCTCTTGCCATTCGCCGTTGCGGTTTACGCTCATCATAAGGTCGTATCCGCCAACGCTCTTTTCGTTGTCGGAAGCGAAATAGATTATGGAGTCGCCAGCGCCGAAACATGCCGACACTTCGTTGTATTTAGAGTTTACAGGAGCGCCGAAGTTTACCGGCTTGCTCCATTTGCCGCGTTCGTTGCGATTGCTGATAAAGATGTCGAATCCGCCCAAGTTGTCTTTCTTGCGGTCTGACGAGAAAATAACGTGTGTGCTATCGTTTGAAAACGAGAGCACAACCTCTTTAGAATTGTTTTTATTGAATTTAACATTTCTTTTTGGGCGTTTCCAATTGCCATCGGCTTTGCGTTCGGTGCTATAAAGCGAACCGTTGCCTTTTTTGCCGCGGTAGATGATCATTTCGGTGCCGGTGAGGTCCATAGCGGCGGTGGCGTCGTTTCTTCTCTTGTTGATAGGACGTGCTAGGCGCTGAGCCTCGCTCCAAACGCCGTTGGTGGGCGAAGATGTGTAAATATCTTCAAAAAACTCGAAGTTGAGAGCGTTTCTGCGGTTTTTGAATCCTTCGAATCTGCGGGATGTGATGTAGAGCAACGAGTCTACATTGCCGAATACGGGTGCGTATTCGGCGGCAATTGTGTTGATGTTGCCTGGCATAGTGCGGCTAATTGCACGGGGTAGTTCTTTTTTTAACTGCAATCCGTTGTTGCACTGGTCTTTTCGTAGCTCTATGTCGGAGGCGTATTGCTGTTTGAAACGATTGGTCATTAAGTCGGCACACGATTCAAAATTTGATAGGGCTTTGTCGAACTGGTTGTTTCTCTGCTGTGCTATAGCTAAACGGTATTGGCAGTCTTGAGCCACTGCGTTGCCCATCAAAGAGTACGCCTCGTCAAGATGAGCGAGCGCATTAGTGTTTTGCGAAGCAGAAAGTTCGCTTACACCTGTGCGGTAAAGTAAGGCTGCGTTAGTATTATTGTAGTTGAGTGCCTGATTGTAAAATTCGGCTGCAATTTTCATATGTCCCGATTTCAAATGGCGGTAGTGACGGTTGCCTATGCGTACATTTTTCCACGCCTCCTTAGCACCGTCGGGCGAAGTTAGAAACTCGCTTTTGGCTATTTTTGGTTTAACCTGCGAAAACGCCGGTATTTGAGCTCCGAGCAGTATCGCAGAGATGATTAACAGTGTCTTTTTCATGTTTTGAGTCGTTATATTGTTTTACTGTATATTATTCAAATAAAAAGCTTTATAATATTTTCATTTCTACTCTTCGGTTGGCTTTGCGACCCTCTTCGGTGGCGTTGCTGGCGGCTGGTTCGGTGTCGCCTGCTCCGCGAGCTGAAAGTCGTGCCTTGTTTATGCCGTGAGCTTCGAGCCATTTTACCACAGAGTTAGCGCGTTTTTCAGAGAGCGCTTTATTGTGCTCTTTGCTGCCGCTACTGTCGGTGTGTCCCGAAATTTCGAGTTTTATGCCAGCGTTTTGGGTCATAAGACCTACTATTTGGTTCAACTCGCTTTCTGATTCGGGTTTCACATCCCATTTGTCGGTGTCGAAAAATAGGTTGTTGAGCACGGTTTTGCTGCCTTCTTCAATTTTTTGAAGGTTGACGTTGATCTCTTTTTTGGAGAATGTGCTGTCGTTTTTGAGGTTGAAATTTTCGGAATGGAACAAGAAACCGTCGGCTTTGATCGACATACCGTAGTTGGGTCCTGCTGGTAACGAAACCACGTAACGGCTTGTGGCACTGTTGGTTGATGTGCTGTAAACAAGTTCGTTTTTGTCGTTGTCGTAAATTTCTACCTCGGCGGCTATTGCGTTGCCCTTAGAGTCGGTAACAGAGCCAGTTACGAGGGTCATCTGCGTTACAATGGCGGGTTCTTCTTCTTTGGGTTTGTCGGCAATTACTGGTTGTTGGGTTTGGTTGTATGTTACCCTATAGATGTCGGTGTAACCCTTAGAATCAGAGCGTTCAGCAGAGTAATATCCTGTTTTTCCGTCGGCAGACAGCACAAAGTATACGTTGTCGGCAGGGGTGTTGATAGGATAGCCGAGGTTTACGGGGTCGGACCAAGTGCCGTCGGATTTAAGAGTGGTTTTGAAAATATCGTAACCTCCCATACTGTTGTGTCCTTTCGACGAGAAAATGAGGGTTTTGCCATCGGGCAACATGTACACTCCGTCTTCATCGTATTTGGTGTTGATGTTAGGCGGAAGTTTTACGGCGCGGCTCCAAGTTTTGCCAGAGCGTTTTGAAACGTAGATGTCGCCGTTGCTTTTGGCAGGGTCTTGGTTTCGTCCGCGGATAAAATAAATGGTGTTGCCGTCGTAAGAGAAACAGGCTGAATTTTCAATCAGTTCTGAATTGATGGTGGAAGGTAGTTTTTCGGGTTTTGTCCAACCGTCTTTTTTTAGATAGCTGATGTAGAGGTCGCCCATGGTGTAGGTGAGCAACGATAGTCCGTCGGGCGAAAGAGCCACAGTGGCATCGTGGGCATCGGTGTTAAGATTTTTGCCAGCACTGACGGGTGGTTGCCATTCACCGTTTTTATTATAGGAAATATAGATGTCTTCGTTGTAAAGACCGTCCACTTTGTCGATGTTGTTGTTTGACGAACCTTCGCGACGCGAGGTAAAAAGCATCATACTTCCGTCGGCAGTGATAATCGGGCTGTAGTCGGGCCATTGAGAGTTTATTGTAGCAATGTTTGTAATTGTAACATCCACTGGATTTTGCATTAACTGACGGCCTGTGGCGCATTGTTCTTTGTATTGTCTGATGGTAGCGCTACCAACCTTAGCGAGCATTGCCTTGTTTTTAGAAAATTCGTTGAAATGCTCTTCTGCTTCGTTGAACATTAGGTTGAGCATTTCGGCGCGGGCAAGGTAATATGGCAACATTGGCGTAAGTGCGTGGTTGCTTTTATATGCTGCCTGCAAATATTTGAGAGCAGATTCCCGGTCGTTTCCTGAGAGCTGGCAAACGCCTATTCGGTAGTTGAGTTCGGGGTTTTCGCTGTTGTATTTGTAGGCTTCGAGATAGTAGGGGAGAGCGTCGCTGAACATCGCAGGGTTGTTGGTGTCGAAAAACTTGTTTCCGTTTTTGACGTTTTTCCAAGCCTCGGAGAAACCTTCGGCTTTGGTTTTGAATTTAGCCTGGTCGATGGCAGCCACCTGTCCTTGCGCTGCAACCAATTGAGCAGCAAAGATAAATGCTAATATGATAAATACCTTGTTCATGTTTACAACTTGGTGTTGACTAAACTTTCTGCTTTTTGGCGGTCTTTGTCGGCATTTTTAACATCGAAGAGCATCTCTTCGGCGTTAGCTCTGTTGTTGTAAGCTGAATAGTTGTATGGGTCTTTTTCTATGGCTTTGGTGAAATACGATTTTGCTTTTGCATAGTCTTGCTGGTCGAAATATAAATTACCGAAGCTGATGTAAGCAGAAGGGTTTTCGGGATATTTTTCAATCAAAGCGTTGAAATCGGCGGCAGCTTTGTCGTATTGTTTGTTTTTGGCGTAAAGTTGACCGCGGGCGTTGATAAGGTCGTAGTCGTCGGGAGCAATTTCGAGGGCTGTTTTTATGTCGTTTAAAGCGCTGTTGATGTTGCCCGATTCAGCTTTTGCCTGTGCTCTGAACACGTAAGCGTATGTGGCTGATGGATTGATTGTAATGGCGGTAGTATAGTCGTCGATGGCTGCCTTGTAGTTTTCGCGGAGGAAGTGAGCGGTGCCACGGTCGCAGTAAGCATTTGCGTATTTGTTGTTGGTGCTAATGGCAAAATTGTATTGTTTTTCAGCCTGTGAGTAGTCGCCAGCGAGCAAGTAAACCATTCCTCTGAAATAGCTAATGTCGGCGTTTTCGTATCCGAGGTTCTGAGCTTTGTCGATATCTTGAAGAGCCTCTTTGAAATTGCGGAGGCGGGCATTGCTGATGGAGCGGGCGAGATAATAACGAGGGTTTTCGTTAAGCGAAACGGCTTTGTTGAAGTCGTTGTGGGCGTCGGCGTCGCGATTGTCTGTTAATTCTGCCAAACCTCTGTTGTAAAGAGCCTGATAGAAATTATCGTTTGATTGCAGCGATTTTGAGTAGTTGTTGATAGCTTCGCTGATAGATTTGTTGTTGTGGTCTTTGATTCCCTGGTTGTAGGCGAGGGCGCTTTCTTGACCTGCAACAACCACTAAGGTTTTGTCTTCGGTTTGTGCAAATGCGCACTGTACAGATAATAGCAGTGCCGAGGTGAGTAATGCTGTTTTATTCATAGTTTTGTAATTGTATTGTTGTCTGTATATTTGACAAAGTACAAAATTACGGAAAAATTAAAAATAACCAAATTTTTTATTTGAAATTATGGTTAAAAAAACGTAGAGACGCGCCCCAAAAAACGTAGAGACGCGCCCCAAAAAACGTAGAGACGTGCCATGGCGCGTCTCTACAATATAAATTTGTATGTGATAATCCAATTAGTCGTTGATCATCATAGGCATAATGAGCATGAGAAGGTCTTCGTGCTCGGCTTCTGGTTCTAATGGGAATACCAGACATGCACGTGAGGGGTCTGACATTGCCACAACTACGTTTTCTGATTCGATGGCCTGAAGAATGTCGAACATGAAAGCGGATTTGAAACCGATTCCCATCTCTTCGCCGTCGTACTGGCCGTTGATGTGCTCGTAAGCCGAAATAGAGAAGTCGATATCCTGAGCCGAAACAGTTACCTGGTTGGCTGTGAGTTCAAACTTGATAAGGTTGCTGGCTTGGTTAGCAAACACTGAAACACGTTTTAATGTGGTGGCAAGGTCGGCGCGGTTGATTGTGAGGCGGTTTGGGTTGTCTTTTGGAATAACCGACTCGTATTTTGGATATTGACCTTCCAACAAGCGACATATCATTTCGTAATCGCTCATTGTAAAGTGTGCGTTTTTGTCGTCGAACTGCAGTTTAATTTCACCAACTTCTTTGCCGAGGATGTTTTTTAACATTCCTGCGGGTTTTTTGGGGAGGATAAACGAAGCTTCGCTTGAGGCTGTAACGTCGTTGCGTTTGAAACGTACCAACTTGTGAGCGTCGGATGCAACGAAAGTGGTGCCTTCTGCATTGAAGAGCATAAAAATACCTGTCATAACAGGACGGAGCTCGTCGTCGGATGTGGCGAAAAGAGTTTTGTTGATGCCCTTGAGCAATACCTCGCCAGGGATGTTTACGGTGAGGGTCTGAGATTCGTCAAGTTGTGGCATGTTGGGGTATTCGTCGGCGTTTTGACCTAATACTGAGTATTTTCCGTTTTCAGATAAGATGTCAACTGCCTTGGTTTCGAGGTTTATTTCAAAGATCAATGGCTGTTCGGGGAACTCTTTGAGTATGTCGGTAAGGCGTTTTGCTTCGATGGCTATTCGGCCTTCTCCGTCTACGTTGTCGAGAGTCATTTGAGTGCGCATTGTTGTCTCGAGGTCGCTTGCTGTGATAGTAAGAGTTCCGTTGTTGATTTCGAACAAGAAGTTGAGGAGAGCGGGTATAGTGCTTTTGTTGCTAATAACCCTGCTTACATTCTGCAAGCGCGATAGCAGTTCGGTGCTTGATACTACGAATTTCATTGGCTTGTGTGTTTTTTATTTTTGTAAATGTCTTGTTTTTATGTTAGTTGTCTTCATCTTTCTTAGGCGTTTCGAGCATCCACATAGTTGAGTCTTCGTCGTCCTTGAGCCCTACTCCATCTTTGAATTTTACAATTGTAAGTTTGTTGAATCGCATTGCGTTGTTTCCATCTATAGTTTTTAACACGGTGAGGTTTTGCCCAGTATAATCTACTTCGAGCAAAGCCTTGATGGTGTCCATTCGCATTGTTATTATAAATTGTTTGTTGCCCGACTCCCTTTCATACATAGTTCTTTTAACAGTGGTGATTGAAAGAAATTTGGTGTATTTGTCGAGTGTAAATGTAGAAGGTTTACCTGAGCTAAAATTGAAAACGTAATCAGAAATTTCGCTGTTGTAATAACCTGGGCCTTTTACTGAGTAAACTTTGCCGTTGGCAAGATCGTTCCACGAAGGTAATTGCTCTTCGTTTTGTGCCATAGAGGTAAACGTAATCGCTATTGCTGCTAATAATGTTAGTAATCTTTTCATAATTCATTAGTATTAGTTAGTTTTTAAATGTCGTATCCGAAACCGCGAAGGCGGCCTGCATTGTCGCGCCAGTCTTTGCATACCTTGACAAATATTTCCAAATAGATTTTCTTGCCGAAGAATGCTTCCATTTCTTTTCTTGCCGCAGCACCGAGCCGTTTGAGAGCTGTTCCGCCTTTGCCTATGATAATGCCTTTTTGAGAGTCGCGGATTACGTTGATGACAGTTTGAATGCGAATAATGCTCTCTTCTTCTTTGAAAGTTTCCACCACCACTTCAACCGAGTATGGAATCTCTTTTTCGTAGAGTTCGAGAATTTTTTCGCGTATGATTTCGCTTACAAAAAAACGCTCTGGCTTGTCGGTGAGACGGTCTTTTTCAAAGTATGGCGGGTTTTCGGGCAAAAGTTCTACTATGCGTGCAAGTATGTGGTCGGTGTTGAATTTGTGGAGCGCCGATACAGTGTGAATTTCGGCTTTTGGTATAAGGCTGTGCCATTGGGCTATAAGTTCCTCAACCTTAGCCTGATCTGCTAGGTCTATCTTGTTTATCAACAATATGATAGGGACTTCCAATTTGGCAACCATATCAAGGAAAAACTGGTTTTTGGTTTTGGATTCAAGCACGTCGGTAATGTAGAGAATTACGTCGGCGTCTTCGAGAGCCGATTCAGAGTATTTGAGCATACTCTCCTGTAGCTTGTATACAGGTTTTAATACACCAGGGGTGTCCGAGTAGACTATTTGATAGTCGTCGCCGGTAACTATACCCATGATTCTGTGTCGGGTAGTCTGACTCTTGGATGTGATGATTGAGAGCCGTTCGCCCACCAAGATGTTCATCAGAGTTGACTTACCTACGTTTGGGTTGCCTACTATGTTTACAAAGCCTGATTTGAAAGCCATTTTTGTTTTCTGTTTTTAACATCGCAAAGGTAAAAAAAAAACTACGGCAGACAAATGGTAGTTGTAAAAAACAATGTTAAATTTCCACAATAAATTAATATATTTGCCGCAAAATACCAACAGAATGGTTAAGTTGCTGACAATATTATTTTTGACACTTTCGCTTACTTGTTCGGCGAGCGAAAGCGACACTCTCAGAAACGACACCCTAATGAGCACACCTGGTTTTTCCGCCTATTTTAAGGGTGGCACCGTTGTGAAAAAAAATTCCATGGGCGAGGTGATTGAGGGTGTGCTTGCTGTTGACACCGACTTGTGGACTACCGGGCCGCTTGTTTTTTTTGCGTCGGGTTTTAAAATCAAAATCAATGAGAGGGGCTATGTGTACTCTGGTGTTTCGGTGGCGAATTTTATTGCTCTGGCTTGCAACAACAATTTTTACGAATTTAAGGGCAAGACTCCTATTGCTTTTGATTCACAAGGACTTGTAGTGGAGGGATTTCTCGCTCAGAGTGTTGAGTTTGTAACTGTTGACGGAATACATTTTTGGACCATGCCCGGAACCGATATCAGATTTTACTCCTCGGGCAAGGTTATGCATGCTACGCTTTCTGCCACCGAAAAACTGAGCATCAATCAAAACGAAAAAATTGCCTTTTGGGCACATCGCCAGATAACTTTTAGCCCTGAAGGGTATGTGTCGCAAGGTGTTACAGCAAAAAAAACTACATTTGTTGACCGCAATGGAAATACTGTTACCAAACAACAAGGTGATGTTGTAAGATTTGATTCAAATGGATTGTTAATTGAATAATATATATATCGATGAAAATAAAAACTTCTACACAGAAAACTACTTTTAAAGAGACGGGCGACAGCTATACCAACGCCTATTCTGAATATGATGAGAATGGCAACGAAACTCTTTCAGTTGATTATGATGAAAGTGGGTCGGTGGTGTCAAAAACTGTTACTAAGTACGACGACCAAAACCGAAGGGTGGAGCTACAGATTTTTTCGGGAGAGGACGAACTTAACGAAACTCACTATTTTGAGTACGCTTCCGATGGACGTGTAAGCCAAGAGACTATTGAGTATCAAGGTGGATACAAATCGGTGAAATCTTACACACATTCTGCCAACGGACTTACTATCATCACCGTGGATGAGGATGGCAATGAGGAGGAAAAAGAGGTGCTGGTTTCTGATGCCGACGGCAATGTTACTGAGCGCACTGTTACCGATTACAATGGCGATCAGAGCCTTCGTCAGGTGTCGGAATATGTAGATGGCAAACTCATCATTTCCAAGAATCTCGACAAAGACGGCAGCGAAATCAACCACCGCATTTTTAAATATCAGGAAGATGGCAAATTGTCGTTTGTGGGAATACTTAATCCTGAAAAGGAACTATTGGATAGTTATTCGTATCAATACGACGAAAAAGGCCGCGAGGTGTTGCAAACCATTGGCACACGCGGCAAAATCACCACTGAATACGATGACGAAAACCATACTACCACAGTGGTTACCTCTACTGGAACTGGGCAAGTTGTAAACCAAACCGTTACATCTTATGACGAAAATGGCATGACTATTCGTGAAGAGGATTTTAGCACTGTGAGAGAGTATGAGTACACCTTATATATATAAGGATATTCTTAGTTGAAAAATTAGAAACTGCCGCTACCGCCGCCAAAAGATCGTCCGCTTGATGAATAATGAGTGTCGCTGTCGTATGAAGAGTAACTTCGGTGTTCTCGCTCTTCACGCTCCTCTCGCTCAGGTGAGTATGTTTTGTCGGTGTGAGAACTTATATGTATATCTTGATTAACAGTAAGTTTGAATGAATCGGGTTTGATATAATCGCCGGCAACGGTGGCCTTGCGAATAGTTTTGTAGCTTGTGCGCGAAAAAAATAGTATTGCAAGAGCAACCAATATGCCTACTCCGATACTCTCCAAAATCATATCTTTAATTGTTTTGCCGGAGGAAACGTATTGATATTGATCCTGATATTGGTCTTGAGTTTGGCTATAAGATGCATATTTTTCTATAAATTGGTAATTTTTAACGTCGGTTTGGTATGCTTCGATGAAGGTATTGATGGCTGAGAAATATTTTTTGCTTTTGAGGTCAGGCGTCATAGCAGATATATAACTCGAAGAATTATGCCGTGCTATGCCCTGTTCGTTTGGCTTTCCTACGTCAAGTATTGAAAATGTGCGGTTTTGCATATCAATGGTTAAGATAACGCCATCGTATCCATCTTTGGTTAGGTTACCTTTGCCAAAATCGTTGTATTCGTAAAAATCCATAGCAAAATTTTCGGTGGCATTGTTGCCGTTGCCTGCTTGGCGATTGTTGTAATCGATGGTAACTATTACCATATCAATGTTGTTGCTGTTGACAAAAGTTTTGATACGGTTTTGCAAACGTCCAATTTCTAATTCAGATAGGAGATTGGCTGCATCGTACACTTTAACTGCAGTATCTACATAAGGAGTGGTGAGCGCAAGAGATAATTGAGTGCTTGTGAGGTAGTCTCTGAGAAACGCTTTGTTTACCAATGGATTGTCGGCAGTACGTTTAGCAATTTCATATTTTGCCCATCCGTGCGATAGATCTTCGGCTGGTTGGTAATGTTCGGTAAGATGAGCGGCTACACTATCGGCAAAGTAGATGTAAAGGCCTTCGTAAGTGGAATTTTCTGTAAGATTATCAAAAAAATTGTCTATCATGCTGTTAGCCCATTCTTCTCCTCGAATGGCTTCTCCTTTACACAGTATTCTATATGTATTTTTTACATAGTCGTAGTGAAATGCTATTCCAAGGTTTTCGTTGTAAGCGTTTTTTTGATAAAAATCGCGTAAAAAATTGGAGTAACGTTCAATATCTGTAGTCACCACCACAACATCACCGCCCAACTTTTCGGCTGCTTTAGCCATGTGAGCGTTGACTTCTTCGTTGGTTGTTACCTCTTTTTCTGACGAAATGCGCACATACAGCAAATCGTTGTCAACTGTGGGAATATCGTCGATTGAATTGATTGACTGTGACTTTGCTGCAAGTGTGGCAGCAAGCATCATTATTATAAATGTTATTTTTTTCATAAGAAAGTAGTAACGAGGTAAATAATTATAAAGGTAATAACCGCAACTTGGGCGGCTTTAATAGCTCCATATTTTGCCATTTTTCCTTGGTCAACAGGAATATCGCCAACTATGAGTCCTGTTTGACCGTTCATGGCAAAGGTGTAAATCTTGTTTTGAATTTTGGTGTTGAGCAACCAAACAGGTAAAAGGGCGTAGTGCAGACCGGTAATAATGGTGGTTTTGTCCACTTTTTCATTAACGAGCACACCACCAATTGTAGAGTATATTTTGTTTTGAAACGTCTGATCCATGCGTTTTTCTGCACGAGCTTTGTCTTCATCGGGCGAAACATCGTATTTCTCAGCCAAAAATCCCGAAAGAAAAGAGTAGTCGAAAGGTTGGCATTCGGAGAAATCATAGGGCTCAATTGAGTCCATTGTGTTGTCGTCGAATTTTTTGCTGCCATCGGCCGGAACATTTTCAAATTCTACACTGCCTGAACGTTTTATCTGGTATATTTCGGTTTTGGTGTAGATATAATCGCCCTCGCGCCAAGAAGAGGAATCGTGTCGCTCGCCTTCAAACGAACCAAATGATTTGCCATCGTATAGCCAAAATGGAACGTATACACCGGTAATTTTGTCGATATTTTCTTGGCGACTAAATGCGTCAGGTGCAAACCTTTTGCCTTTTAGAAAATCGTTGTACGCTTGAATAGCGTCTTCTTTAGTTTTTTTGAAAGGTATAATCAGTTGGGGTTGAAATCTGCCTTCCAATCTGTTTTTTATGATTCCAGTGCTACCACAGTATACACAGAATGTGGCTGCGGTGTTGGTGTCGGTAACCATTTCAGCACCACAGTTTCTACAATGAAACAGATTTAGTTCGGGCTGGTTTGACGTTGTGTGTTGTTGTGGTGGCGGTGGTGGCGGTGGTGGCGCAGCGGTGGTTGTTCGTGTGATTTTGAATGCCTCTTCCTGTGACAACGTTGAACCGCAGAAACTGCATTTAAAGTTCTGCGTTTCGGCATTGAATATCAGATTGTTGCCACAGTTGGGACATTTTAATATGGTTGTATCCATTTGTATAGTGTTTTAGTTATTTCCCAATTCCTTTATAAAGGAAGCCCATTGCATTCATTTCTTCAGCGTTAAGCAAGTTGCGTCCGTCGAATACAAAGGCGGGTTTCATCATGTTGTCGTGGATGCGTTTCCAATCCAAGGTCTTGAACATATCCCACTCTGTTAGTATTACCACAGCGTGGGCGTTGATGCAAGCCTCGTAGGGGTCGTTAACGAATGAAAGCTGCTTTTGGTTTTCTTCGTCGCTCTTGCCGTTGACGTGGTTGATGTCGGTAAATATTTGATTTGGCGACACTTTGGGGTCAAAAACCGAAATATTTGCAAGGTCGTTAATCAGAGTGTCTGCCACATACATAGCGGGAGTTTCGCGGGTGTCGTTGGTGTTCTTCTTAAATGCCCATCCGAGAAATGCTATCTTCTTGCCCGAAACGGTGTTGTACAATGTGGTGATGATATTGTCGGCAAAACGGTGCTTTTGATAGTCGTTCATTTTGATAACCCAATCCCAATATTCGGCAACTTCTTCTAAGCCAAGAGTTTTGCAAATATACACGAGGTTGAGTACATCTTTTTGAAAGCATGAGCCGCCAAAACCGACCGATGCTGTGAGAAACTTGTTGCCAATACGGCTGTCGGAACCAATGGCTTTGGCAATTTCGGTTACGTCGGCACCTGTTTTTTCGCAAAGTGCTGACAATGAGTTTATCGACGAGATACGCTGTGCTAAAAATGCGTTTGCGGTGAGTTTCGATAGTTCGCTACTCCACACGTTGGTCTGGATGATTTTTTCGCGAGGAATCCAATGTGCGTAAATTGCAGTGAGTTCCTCAATAGCCGCCTTGCCTTCGGGAGTTTGCAATCCGCCGATAAGCACACGGTCGGGATTGAGAAGGTCGTTGATGGCAGTACCCTCGGCAAGAAATTCAGGGTTGGAAAGTATTTGAAATTTCACGTGGTTGCCGGTGTTATCCAAAATAGAGCGTATAGCCTCGGCTGTGCGCACAGGAAGGGTAGATTTTTCAACAACTATTTTGTCGGATTTTGATACTGCTGCAATTTGGCGTGCGCAGAGTTCTATATATTTAAGGTCTGCCGCCATGCCTTTGCCCTTGCCATACTCTTTGGTGGGAGTGTTTACCGACATAAAAATCATATCCGCCTTGTCGATGGCGCTATCCACGTCGGTAGAGAAGAAAAGATTTTTGCCGCGAACCTGCATTACAATTTCGGCAAGTCCGGGTTCAAAAATAGGAATATCGTGTGGATTGTCGGAGTTCCACGCGGCAATGCGGTTTTTGTTGAGGTCAACAACCGTGATATTTATTTCGGGACATTTGTAGGCCATCACAGTCATTGTGGGTCCGCCTACATAGCCTGCGCCTATGCAACAGATATTTTTAATCATTTCTACCTTTTTTCGTAATTCTTGTTTATCCAATTTTTGTATTCGCCCGACTGGATATTCTTAATCCATTGAGCATTAGATAAATACCATTCAACAGTTTTGCGGATGCCTTGTTCAAAATTTACTGATTGTTTCCAACCGAGTTGGCTCTTTATCTTGTCGCAGTTGATGGCATAGCGGCGGTCGTGACCTGGACGGTCTTTTACAAAGGTTATCAGTTTTTTGTAATAGTCCTTATCCTTGCCGTGTTTTTCTGCCATAATTTCGCAAACGGTGTTTACGATTTCGATATTGGTGCGTTCGTTTTCGCCGCCGATGTTGTAGGTTTCGCCCACTTTGCCCTTGGTGAGGATGGTATAGATGGCGCTGCAATGGTCTTCAACATATAGCCAATCGCGGACATTAAGACCGTCGCCGTAAACAGGCAAAGGTTTTTCGGCTAAAATGTTGAGTATCAACAGCGGAATAAGTTTTTCGGGGAAATGGTAAGGCCCGTAGTTGTTGGAGCAGTTTGATTTGGTAACGGGCAATCCGTAAGTGTGTTTGTATGCCTCCACAAGATGGTCGGACGATGCTTTTGATGCCGAATATGGGCTGCGTGGGTCGTAGGGAGTGGTTTCGTAGAAATATCCTGTTTCGCCGAGACTTCCGTACACCTCGTCGGTGGAGATATGGTGAAAACGCACATCCTTGCGATCGCCCCAGTAGTTGCGGGCATTTTCCAAAAGGTTGAATGTGCCAACAATATTGGTTTCGATAAAGTCCTTTGGACCGAGAATAGAGCGGTCAACGTGACTTTCGGCAGCAAAATGCACTACTGTGTCGATGTCGTACTTTTTAAAAATGTTGGCGATACCCTCTTTGTCGCAAATATCCGTCTGCTCAAAAAAGTAGCGGCTACCAGAGAATTTTGCGGCAATGTCGCTGAGGTTTTCGGGGTTGCCGGCGTATGTCAGTTTGTCAACGTTGATGATTGTGCCTTGAAAATCAGTTTTTTCAAATACATATCTTATAAAGTTGGAGCCGATAAAACCCGCTCCGCCTGTTACCATTATTGCTTTCATACGTTTTGAGAATATTGTTGGGTTGTGTAAAAGTCGTTTTTGTTTAATTGGTTGAGTTTGAGGTCTTTCTCCGAAAAAATCATATCTTTGGAGTCAATCTTCCAATTGATATTAATAGTGGGGTCGTTGTAGATGATGCCCTGTTCGGAATCCTTGTTGTAAACATTGTCAACCTTGTATTGAAAAATGGCTTTTTCGCTGAGCACCACAAAACCGTGGAGAAAACCGCGTGGGATAAAGAACCTGCGGTGGTTTTCGTCAGAAAGTTCCACAATTTCGTATTTGCCGAAAGTGGGTGAGTCGGTGCGTACGTCAACTGCTACGTCAAGTACCTTGCCGAGAGCTACGCTTACGAGTTTTGCCTGAGTGTAAGGCGGACGTTGCAGGTGCAGACCGCGCAATACGCCGTAGCTGCTGCTCGATTCGTTTTCTTGTAAGAAACATACTTTGCCTATGTTTTGTTGAAAAAGGTCTTTTTTGTATGTTTCGCAAAAATATCCTCTGTTGTCGCCGAAAACTTTCGGTTCAATAATCCAGAGACCGGGAATTGATAGTTGTTTGAATTCCATTTAGTTTTATTAAATAATGCGTAGAGCCGTAATGTTTTACGGCTCTACAAAAATATAAATAAAAAATATAAAAATCAAATTAATTGTTTCCTTCTTCGGCAAGTTTCAAAAGATACTGACCATAACCGTTTTTAGCCAACGGTGTGGCAAGTTGTTTCAATTTTTCGGCAGAGATATAGCCGAGTTTGAATGCAATTTCCTCCACGCACGAAATTTTTAATCCTTGGCGGGTTTCGATGGTTTGGATAAAACTTCCTGCCTCGTTGAGCGATTCGTGAGTACCGGTGTCGAGCCAAGCAAATCCGCGACCCATAAGTTCCACGCCAATGCGGTTTTGCTCTAAGTAGCATTGGTTTACGGTGGTGATTTCTAATTCGCCACGAGCCGAGGGTTTTATCTCAGAAGCAATTTTTACCACGTCGTTGGGATAAAAATATAGACCAACCACGGCGTAGTTGGATTTTGGATGAGCGGGTTTTTCTTCTATTGATGTAGCGCGTCCCTCTTTGTCGAATGCAATTACACCATAACGCTCAGGGTCGGTAACCTGATAGCCGAAAACTGTGGCTATGTTTTTCTCTTCCACATTTTTGCGGGCATCTTTGAGCAGATTTGGCAGTCCGTGACCATAGAAGATATTGTCGCCCAACACCAAGCATGCACTATCGTTGCCTATAAAATCCTTACCGAGAATAAATGCTTGTGCAAGACCTTCGGGACGTGGTTGTTCTACATAAGAAAAATTCAAGCCAAGGTCCTTGCCAGAGCCCAACAATCTTTCAAATAATGGCAAATCCTGCGGTGTAGAAATAATCAGAATGTCTCTGATGCCAGCCAGCATGAGTGTAGATAGCGGATAATAAATCATCGGCTTGTCGTATACCGGCAGAAGCTGTTTGCTAATTGCTTTGGTAATTGGGTATAACCTTGTGCCTGACCCACCTGCGAGAATGATGCCTTTCATAATAATATCTTTTTACGATAAGTAATATGTGGTATCTGTTCAATTTCTATGCCTTTTTAGGCGGCAGCTTCGCTTTTTTCCAACTCGTCAACCTTCTTAACCATCAGTTTGAATATCGCAATAACAAATGCCACAAATATTCCGAATGCGAAACCCAATACGGAATATACAATAATTGAACTTAACTTCGGATATTGGTAATTGTTGCTTACTGTATAATGTTCAACAAGTGAAAAGCGGTCGTTGGCGATGTCGGCGAGTTGTTCCATCAACATACCTTTTTTGGCTGCTGTGATTCTTGCATCCTTGATAATGGTGTTGATAATACCATTGATAGGTTCGCCTTGATTAAGGATAATGCCTTTGCCATCTAATCCGGTTTCTTTTATAAAAAACTGATTTTCAGTAGAGTTCTTAACTCGGGTTACAGCTGCGCTTGTAAGCGAGTCCATGTTTGAAATCTGTTTCGACAAGTCCTCAACTTGGCTCTTGATACCGCTTGCCATAGTGGCAAGACGTTCTGAAATGTATTCATTATCACCTAAATAGCTGGTAATTTTTTCTTCAGTTTCCTGCAAAACTGAGTTGTCGGACACCATTAAAACAATCTCAAAAAACGGATAATAGCTGTACTCTTGGAATGTGGAGTCGTTTACCATTTTCTTTTTGGTGGCACGATAGTCGGTGAACTCTTGAAATTGTATTTGTTTTATTTTGTTTGCTGTTTCTAAAGAGATGTTGAGACGTTGTGCCAAAAACTCGGGAGCAGATCCAGCCATGGTACCGAGATTGTCGATTTGACCGGCAAAAAATTGGTTGCCTAATGCGCCAGATGAATATTTTATTGAGCTTACATAATATCTGTCGCTAGTGGCATATAAAACAATTCCAGCAATCATGCCAAGGAGAGTGAGCACAACCACAATTTTGAAACTGCGGGCTACTGTTAATAAGCAAAACTTTCCAAATCTTGCAATTAAACCGTTGCCATTCTTTGTGTTGCCTTTGTTGTCGCCGTTGTCTTTCTTTCTGCGTAAAAATCCAGGAATAAGACGGGAAAAGTCAAACTCGGCGCTACGTTCTTCGTTGTCTAACTGTAACTGACGAATTGTACTAAACTGAGAGTTGATCAGTTCGTATTGTTTCATCATGAGTTCGTGAAAATCTTTTTTGCTAAGTTCTTCTTGATTTTCGGATGTCTGGTTTGTGTTCTCTGCCATGTTGTAAAAATTTTTTTTGTTGGCAAAAATAGTAATTATTTTTTATTGAGTAAATATTTTATCACTCAATTTGATATTTTTGCGGCATGAAAGGGTTGCTATGTATATTTGCTATTGTGCTTACGGTTGTGCCAAGTATGTTGCCTGCACAAACCGACACGTTGAGTATGTATATCGATACCGTTACGGTGCATGGACGTGGCGGCAACAAGGGGCAGATTATCCGCCGTTCTGATTATCAGCATGCCACTTCTGCTGATGGTAACTATGTGGAGCAGATTGTAAAGATGCAGCCGGGTGTAAGTTCGGTGTCGGAATTGTCGTCGCAGTATAATGTTAGAGGAGGAAGTTTCGACGAAAACCTAGTGTATATCAATGGTGTGGAGATTTATCGTCCGCTGTTTGTGCGTAGTGGCGAACAGGAGGGGCTTTCGATAGTTAACAGCGATTTGGCTGGCAAGGTTGAGTTTTCATCGGGAGGATTCGGCGCGGAATATGGCGACAAGATGTCGTCGGTGCTGGATGTTTCGTACCGACGTCCTGATTGCAACGCCTTGTCGATTACGGCAGGTCTTATGGGTGGCTCTGTTGCGGGCGAGACTATATCTAAAAATGCCAAGTTTACTTTGATTTCGGGAATTAGATACCGCACATCGAAATACATACTAAATTCTCTTGAAAAAAAAGGCGAGTACAACCCATCGTATACCGATTTCCAGCTGTTTGCAACTTATAAAATAACATCTCGGTTAAATGTTTGGACCTTGGGAATGTTGTCTGCCAACAGATTTTCTTTTGTTCCCGAAAGTCAGACCACTTCTTTTGGTACTTTGCAAGATGCTTTGCAGATGAACATATATTATGCTGGAAACGAAAAAGATAGCTATACCAACGCTATTGGAGCGGTGGCATTTGAGTATTCCGACCGTAAAAGCCTCAAGATGACAGTTTCTGCCGCATTCTACGCCATAAAAGAAAATGTTGGCTACGATATTGCTGCGGCTTATCTTCTTAGCAGTCTCGACCGTCGTTTGGGAGAGCCTGACGACAATATTGCTACAGTTGACATAGGGGTTGGGGAGAGCCTCAGCCATGCACGCAACTCTGTGATGGCTCATTTGTCGGCATTTAAATATAGTGGTGTTTATTTTTCTAATGCCAACAAGTTGGGTTGGGGGGTACAGTCGATGCTTTACGATGTTGACGGCAAGGTAAATGAATGGCAGACAATGGATTCGGCTGGTTTTTTTGTAAATTCAGATAAGTCGTTGGCAATGTATCGCCGAAATGTGGGGAAAACAGCCTTAGCTCGTCCTGATTTTTCAGCATACCTATACGATAAGTATGATTTTGCTCCCACTTTTGGAAATGTTTCGGTTAATTTAGGAGCAAGAGTTTGTTATTCTGATTATTCACAAATCACATCTTTTAGCCCGCGACTATCTGTTTTAATAACTCCATATAATTTAAGAGGTTACTCGTTCCGTATTGCAGCAGGCCGCTATGTTCAGCCGCTGACGTTCCGCGAATTAATGAATACCGACGGCACGCCGTTGCTTTCTCGTGATCCTCAAAAGTCGCTTCACTTGGTGGCAGGCGTTTATCACGATTTCTTAATGTGGAACCGTCCTTTTAAGATTACAGCCGAAGCGTATTATAAAAATCTTTCCGATATAGTACCTTATACAGTTGACAATGTTAAGATTACATATTATGCAAGTCAGCGTGCCGATGGATATGCCGCTGGTGCCGACTTTAAAATTTACGGCGAGTTTGTTAAGGGTATGGATTCTTGGCTGAGCCTTTCGCTATTGAAGACCGAGGAGGATATCCGTTGTGATGGCTATGGTTACATTCCCCGTCCCGACGACCGTAGGTTTTCTTCAAGCTTGTTTTTCAGAGATTATTTTCCAAAATTCGATTTTCTTGGAGTTAATGTTACCTTGGTGTATGCTACACCTCTACCATTTGGACCTGAAAATTCACCAAGGCACACAGCGGTTTTTCGCAGCAAACAATATTTGCGTACCGACTTTGGTTTGGAGGCGAAACTTTGGCAAAATCGTCTCAAAAATGGACGTTCCATAAATATAGGTGTGGATATTTTTAATCTTTTTGATATAAAAAACACAATATCATATAGTTGGGTGACCGTAGTGCCGTCGGAAAAAAATGCCTCAGAGGGCGCTTTTGCACAATATGCCGTGCCCGATCGGCTTACTTCGAGGCGCATTAACGTAAAAATATCTTTAAAAATGTAGATTTTGGCTGCATATTTGTATTATTATTTGTAAATTTGTAACCGTTAAACAAACGGCAACACACCAAACAGACATATATTATTGATTCAAAAATGATTGAAGCAGAAGAAATAAAAGAACGTCGCCGAAAGATAATCACACGGATTCGTGATTATTACACAGAGCGTCTCGGCAGATACACACATCAGCGCATTAGCGAGGAATGGCATTTCTACGGTCTCGGATTTGTCCGCGATGAGATGCAATACGTGTTTGGATTTAACGCTGGTTTTTTCCGTAAACAAGAACCTCAGGGACAAGCATATACTCACGCTGGTGTTAATGTGTTAGTTCGCACAAATGGAACTAATCCCCAGTTGAGGACTCAGTATCTCAAGTTTTTCCGTCATCAACTTGCAGGATGGATCACCAATCAGGAATCTAACTTTTCATCGTTCAGAGGCGGAGTAGGAGTGGAGTTCCCCCATTACCGCACTTTAAGTTCGTTCTCGTCCGACGAAGATGTTTTCCAATACATTAAAGACGGTATCGACAAAGTTGCCGATCTTTACCACGTGATAGCAAAAAATCCTGACGGTATTTTCGACAATGTTGTTTGTATGATAGCACCTTGGGACGAATCTATTATTGAACTCGCCCAAAGACAGATTGAGAAACAATAAGAGTTTTGATTAACAAATGTTTTTTTTAAATCCAATGTTTCTCTGGGCGGGATTGGCAGTGCTTATTCCGCCTATAATTCATTTGTTTAATTTTCGTAAATATAAAACAGTATATTTCAGCGATATACGTTTTCTTGATACTATTAGGCAAACTACACGTCGCAAGTCGGTAATTAAGCATATTGTGCTTATGCTATTGCGGATGTTTGCCATCGCTGCCCTGGTGTTGGCTTTTGCTCAGCCGGTTATAATCTCTTCGTCTGAGTCGTCAGCACAGAAACAGCCCGCTCCCCCTGTTATTTATATCGACAACTCGTTTAGTATGCAGACTGGCGACAATTCTGTTGCTGCTATTGAAACTGCTAAAAACAAAGCGTTGGAGATTGCAGATGCATATCCACAGGAAACAAAATTCCTTTTTCTTACCAATGATTTTTCTAAAGAACATTTTCGATTGGTCAATGCGCTTACTATCAGGGATTTCTTGCAGAATGTGAAGGTGTCGCCTTCGGTGCGGACACTATCGGAAACTATTAACAAGGCCGAACAAAATCTCAGCCTTTTGGATGTGCCTCCCGACGTTTTAAAAAATATTTTCTTAATTTCTGATTTCCAACAAAATATTTGTGATTTTGATAATATTACAGTTGACTCACTTACACAGATAAACATTGTGCCTATTCAAACCGAGAGCCTTTCCAATCTGGCAATCGATACTTGTATATTTAATACTCCCCTGCGCCGCTCTGGTGGACAAGAAGAACTAACTGTGTTTGTAAAAAACTATGGAACAAATACTTATAATAATGTTCCTTTGTCGCTTGTGATCAACGGCAAACAAAAAAGTGTGCAACAGTTTTCGATAGCTCCGGGCGAGCGCAAAGAACTCACAGTCAAATATATAAACGAACCGCAAACCTTTGTGAACGGCGTTTTGGGCATTACTGATTCGCCAGTGGATTTTGACAACACTTTGTATTTTTCGTACCGTCTCGACACTCTTGCCAAGGTACTTATTATAGGGGAACAGTCGGTGAACAAGTATTTTACTGCATTGTTCGATGGCGATGAGGCTTTTGCTGCTGATATTTGTACCGATGTTGCCAAAACCAACCTCAACCTGCAGCAATACAAGACAGTGATACTCAACCAGCTGCCAACAATTTCTCACAATCTTGCCACGGCTGTGCACAGTTTTGTCTCCGCAGGCGGAAATCTGATTTTTGTACCGTCGTTCTCGGGCAATATCTCTGACTACAACTATCTGCTCAACCAGCTACAATGCAATGCGTTGATTTCAAAAGACACAATCAGTTGCAATATTTCTAAGGTGGATGTCACCTCACCGCTTTTGCTTTCGGCAGTAAAGGAGATAAAAGAAAACACCGACCTACCTACCGTAACCAAATATTTCAACTCAATGGCTAATGCCTATGCTCATGAGGAGGTGGTTTTGGAGAGCGATTCATACAAAAAAATCCTCACCTTATGCCGTTACCGCTCTGGAAGGGCGTTTGTGTTTTATTGTCCGTTAGACGAAAAATCAGGTAATTTTGTAACTCACCGTCTTTTTGTGCCGATTGTTTACAATGCCGCATCTATGAGCGGCGAGGCTACCACATCTTATTTAATTATCGGTCGCAACGATGGTGTGTCGCAAAAGATTGATAATATTTCCGAAGGCTCTAAACTTTATCTCCGCTATCGTGACAGCGGATACGAGTTTATTCCACGAATTTCGGGTCCCGATGCCAACCAAAACTATATGGTGTTTGCCGAAGATGCTGCATCGCAAGCTGGATTTTACGACCTTACCGCAGATAGCAAGCATATAGCTACTTTCGCTTTTAATTTCAATAGAGGCGAATCGCAGTTAAACTATTTCAATGCCGATGATGTGGCAGAAAAAATTGAGTCTAAAATCTTGTCAAAGGTTAATATTTTTAACTCATCAGGATTGTCGTTCTCTCATGAAATAGTTCAGAATACTACTTCTAAACCATTATGGAAGTGGTTTGTGGCATTGTCTTTATTGTTTTTGGTTGTAGAAATTTTTATTGAAAAAATATAAATATTTCTTGATTCCTTGAAAAAATCATCATATATTTACACTTAAATTACTTGACAATTTAATGCGTTTTAATTATGGCAGAAGAAAATTCACCAAAAAAGGCAGCTTTGAAGCCTCGTTCTAAAATATCTATGTTTGTAGTTTGCTTGTTTACTGGATTATTGGGTATTCATCGTCTTTTGATGGGGTATACCAATTGGTGGATTCAGGGAATTACAATCGGTGGATGGTTTTTTTGGACTATTTACGACCTTATTATGATTGTTATTGACAGAATGCCTATGGCTGATGGCACTCCTTTGACAAAATCTTGAAATTAAACAAGGTTGTAAACTCTGCAAAGGTGTGTAACTTGTTGTATTATTCCCATATTTTTCATACATTTGCCGTAAACTAATCGCGCAAATTATGCAGACCTTTTTACAAGAGACCGCAAAAGATATTTTGCAGAAATATGGCAACCAAGATTCGGTGTGCGTGGTGTTTCCTAACAAACGCTCGCTGAGTTTTTTCCGTAAGGCTTACGCCGAGGCGGTGGGGGCTACGTCGTTTTCTGGTAACTTTTTTACTATCAATAAGATAATAGCACAACTTTCGGGTTATTTCCCGTTGGAGGAGAATAGTGTAAAACTGCTTTTTACTCTCTACGATGCTTTTTACGAGGTGTTTAAAGATAGTGATTACAATGCTTCGTTGGCTTCGGGGTTCGATAAATTTTTTGATACCGGCAACAAACTGCTAAAAGATTTCAACGAAATCGACAACTATCTGATTGATATCGACCAACTTTGCACCAACTTTGCCGACATTGCCGAAATCGACGCTTTTTATTCCAACGAAAGTTTCTCGCAAGAACAGATTGAGGCTATCAAGACCTTTTGGGCAAACTTTTCGCCCGAACGTCTCAGCAAAGAAAAACTCCGCTATCACGAATTATGGATAAACCTGCCACGAGTGCACAAACTTTTTGTGCAGAAACTCACCGAAAATCGCACTGGATATTCGGGAATGATTAACCGAATGATTTGCCAAAAAATCGACAACGGCTCTATCGCTCCTAAATATAAAACCTATATCTTTGTGGGGTTCAATGCGTTGAATAAGACAGAACGAAAAATTTTCTCGTGGTTTAGGCAAAACGGCTCGGGTCATTTTTATTGGGATTCCGACGAATATTATATCAACGACCACGCTCAGGAGGCGGGACTTTTTATGCGTCGCTATCTTATTGATTATTCCGACGATAGAAATCCAAAACCGCCAAGTAATATTTTAACTCAGCCCAAAAATGTAGAATATATAGGTGTGCCGCTATCTGTGGCGCAGGCTAAGGCTGTGTATGGTATTCTTGACGATTTCGCCCACCAGGAAGGTTTCGTTCCAGAGAAAACTGCCGTTATCCTTGGCGACGAACATCTCTTGTTTCCTGTGCTTAATAGTCTGCCCGAAAGTATTGGTTCTGTGAATGTTACAATGGGTTATCCATTTAAAGAGACTCCCGTTTATTCGCTGCTTAGCAATTGTATCGCATTGCGCAAAAATCTTAGGGGTAAGGGCGAAAAGTCAACTTTTTATTACAAAGATGTGACGGCTGTTCTTCAACATCCGCTTATCTGCAACCTTCCGGGGGTAAATTCTAAAATTATTACAGATGCTATTGTAAACAACAGAATGATAAGAGTTTATGCAAAACTCTTTGAACCCGAATGTCAGTTGCTGAAACTTATCTTCTGTTTTCCTCTCACCGAAAATGCGCCCACCGACATACTTTTTCAATTGATGAATGTGCTTTCGGAATATTTCTTTATCAAGAATCCGAACCCAAAACCCGAAAAAAATGTTGAAAATGAGTACATTTACAACGCCTATCTAAAAATCAAGTCGCTCTACAATGTGCTGATCGAAAACTGCGAAAAGTACCAACTTTCCGACGAATTGGTTTTAAATCTTTTGCGGCAAAATCTTGATTCTGTGTCGGTTGCGTTTGATTCCGAGTCGGTTGGCAACAGCGTGCAAATTATGGGTATGATAGAGAGCCGAAATATCGATTTCGACAACATAATTATGCTTGGAATTAATGAGGGTGTATTCCCCAAAACCTCTGAAAATGACTCATTTATAACCGAAGGAATGCGTATGGCGTTTGATATGCCGGTGCTTAAATACAAGGATGCTATTTTTGCGTATTTCTTCTACCGTCTGTTTCAGCGTGCCAAAAATATCAAAGTGCTGTACAACAATGTTTTCGGGCAAAGCACTTCGGGCGAGTTGAGTAGGTTTGCCACACAGATTCAAAAAGAGGCTTCAAATACCTATCGTGCTGATTCTAAGTTGTCTATAACCGAACGCGAGTTTATGCGTCAGATAAAACCGTCGCATACTAATAATGTAAATGTGGAAAACAACGAGGACAGTAGAAATATCTTAAAACGTTATCTTGTAAATGATTACCACAATTCAAAACTCTCGCCATCGGCACTGAGCACTTATTTGGATTGTCCGCTCAAATTCTATTTTCAATACATTGCGCGGCTTACTCCCGAGGCTGAGGTGGAGGAGGATATTTCGCCCGCCGATTTTGGAACTATTCTCCACGCATCTGTGGAAACGCTTTACACTCAGATAAAAGGTGCCGACGGACTTATCACCGCACAAGCCCTCAACGTGTCGGAACCCATTGTAGAACAGCACATTCTCAATGCCTACAATCAGAATTTTAAGCAGAAACTCAAAGACAAAGAGAGTCTTGAAGGTTTTCACAAGATATTTTTTGAGATTGTGAAACAGTATCTCGGGCGAATTATTGAGTACGACAAGAGTGTTGCACCGTTTAAATTTCTTGCCGCCGAGCAAAACGCCTATTGCCCTATCGATATTAATATCAACGGTTTACCCGAAAAAGTTTGGATTGGCGGCAAACTCGACCGTTTGGATATCGACCGCAACGGCAATCTCCGCATTGTAGACTACAAAACCGGCAACACCGCCAAAAAGATGAAATTCAGCAATTTGGCAGACCTTTTCGACGATTCGCAAAAACTGCGTCGTCCAATTGCGTTCCAACTTCTGTTTTATTCTTACGTCTATATGCGCAAACATCCCGACTTGCGTCCCACGCCCGCAGTGTATGCCGTTAGAAATACCATTAGCGAAAAAGATACATATCTCTCTGCCGATTCTGTTCCTGTTAACGGCGTTAATATCAAGCAGTTGACCGATGAATTTGCCGAACATCTGCAACAGTTGGTCAATGAGATTTTTAACTGTGAAAAATTTGAACCAAAGCCAAACGACTATTGCAAATATTGTGATTTTTACGAACTTTGCAACGCTGATAAATAAACAACTAAAAACGCATAATATGAAATTTTTTGAAAACGCCCGCGAAGGCAAGAACCATTGGCTGCTCTATTTGGCACTATTAGCAATCGGATATGTGGTGGCACAGATACCGAGTGTGGTTTATTTACCTATTATTTATATCCGCAAAGCGATTCATCGCGAAATATCAGTGCCACAAAACGGTGATTTTTCGGATGTTATGAAATCTTCGATGGAAATGTTTAACGACCTTCCCGGATTTGTGGTGCTGATGCTCTCGTTTGTATTTTGGATTGGTGTTACTTGGCTGCTATTCAAGCCGTTCCATAAGCGCGACCGTATGACTTTGATTTCGGGCGAAAAACGTTTCCGCCTTGGTCGTTTCTTCTTGGGTGTAGTAGGCTATTTTGTAATGATGGGCTTGGTAACTGTGGTTTCACTGTTGATTTCTCCCGAAACTGATATTACTTTTCAATTTGACGGTAGCAAATACATTGTATTTGTGATACTTGCCATTATTCTTGTGCCATTTCAAACAGGTTGCGAAGAGTTGATTTTTCGCGGCTACCTTATGCAAGGTTTGGGACTTTGCACCAAAAGCAAGATTTGGGCTTTGGTAATTACATCTGTTACTTTTGGACTAATGCATAGTGTTAATCCTGAGGTGTTTGAGTATGGATTTTTTAAGGCGATACCCGTCTTTATTTTAATGGGAGCAATGCTCGGATTCTTTACCATTGTTGACGATGGTTTAGAGTTTTCGTGGGGCATACACTTTATTAATAATTTTGTGGCGTTTGCAATTTTTGGTAATGAAGGTAGCACCTTTGGAGCCTCGCCGCTGTTTGTTCAAGCCAAAGAGGAGTTTTCTATCGCTATTTGGCTCACCCCGATATTGGTAACAGTGGTGATGTATGTACTGCTACACAGAAAGTTAGGGTGGAATTTAAAAGAGGCGTTTGATGCTAATGGATTGAAAAAAGAGGTGGTGGAGACCTCTGAACAATCCTAATTTACATTTTAAAATGCAAATTTTTATCCAAAAAATACATTTCAAAATGTAAATTTCTTCCATTTATTTACATTTTGAAATGTAAAAATTATATCAAAAAATACATTTCTATCTGTAAAAATCTATCCAAAAAACTTCACCTTTCCAGCCACTTTAAACACCAAATCCCCTTTACATTCAACAGTTTCGCCATCGAGATTGATGTAGCCGCTGGTGCTGCCTTTGATGGTGATGGAGGGGCATCTTACTATGTCGATGTATTTTGAGCGATGGGCACGTCCAAGCATTATGCCGGCGGCAGTGTAGGGTATGCGCCATAGGGGAGGACGGCGGACAATGGCAACGTCTAACAATCCATCATCTAAAACGGCTTGCGGGGCTATTCTAAAATTGTATCCGTATTGAGTTGAATTGCAGGCGGTTATCAAAAATGCCCGTTCTTTGCGCTCAATGCCGTTATATAATAAGGTGTATTCGTCTTGTTGGTATTTAAAAAAACTGCCGAACCCAGCCTTAAAATATGTTTTAAAGCCGCGTCCGGGCATCTGTTCGTATTTGGCTGCCACCACCGAATCAAACCCTGTGCCGGCTATGCTTATAAAAAACTTATCGTTTACGGTGCAGGTGTCGATGGTTTTAAAATCGGCTGTGTTTAAATGCTTTACGGCATCTTCGGGTTTTAGCGGAAGGTTTAATGTGCGAGCAAAACCATTGCCCGAACCGCAAGGGATTACTGCCAAGGCGGTTTCCGTTTCTACTAATTGCGAAGCGGTTTCGTTGATAGAGCCGTCGCCGCCAATGGCTGTTACAATATCGTAATTACCAACGGCTTGGCGGGCAATTTCTATGGCGTGTCCCGCATATTGAGTATAGCAAATTTCGGGCACGAACCGCTCTTTGTTTAAATTGAGGTCTATCAACTGCTCAATTTTTTTTTGTCGTCCAATGCCCGAAATTGGGTTTACTATAAATAGAATCTTTAATTTATTGTCCATTAATATTTTATGTTATCTGTGGCTGCTGCCGGAATGACTGCTTCCTGAATGGCTGCTTCCGCTGTGAGAACTTCCTGAATGGCTGCTTCCGCTGTGAGAAGAAGAACTTCCAGACCTTGTGCTACTTCCACTATGGCTGCTACCGCTATGGCTTGAAGAACTTCCAGAACGTGTGCTGCTACCGCTGTGAGAAGAAGAACTTCCGCTATGGCTTGAAGAACTGCCTGAACGGTTGTATGAACTTCCACTATGGCTTGAAGAACTTCCACTATGGCTTGAAGAACTGCCTGAACGGTTGTATGAACTTCCACTGTGGCTCGAAGAACTTCCGCTGTGGCTGCTACCTGATTGGCTGTTGCTGTATCCGTTTGAGCGGTTTGACGATCCGCTGTGGCTGTTGGCACTGCCTGAATGGCTGCTACCCGAATGGCTGTTGCTGTAACCGTTTGAACGATTGGTTGAACCTGAATGTGAATTGCGGTTTGATGTGCCCGAGTGCGAGTTGTAATGGTCGCTACGGTTTACATTGTTGCTGCGGTTATAGTCGTTGCTGCGGTTTGAATACGAGTGGCTGCGTTGGTACGACGGGCTGTAATGGCGGTTGTAGCCGTGGTAATAGTTGTAGCGGTTGGCGTTCCAACGGGCGTGATTGTAGGCGTAGCGGTCGTAGTAGCGCGGGGTGTAGTGATAATAGTGGTAAGTGGTATGATACACAGGACGATAGTAGTAATCGTAATGGTAAACTGTGTGCACGGGGCGGTATCCGTAATCGTGCCAAACCACCACTCCCGGACGGTAGTAAGAATAGCGGTAGTAACTGTGTCTTACGCAGTTAGTGTAATAGCGGTGGTAAACCACGGGACGATACCACGAATAGTAGAGCGGATGCCAATAATAAGGTGTGGCAGCCACGGTGATGATGGCTGCTGCGGCACCGATGGTAAACAATCCGTCGTAGTAGGTTTTGCGGATAACGGTCTTGGGGTGATGGAAACGTTTGATTCTCACCTCGTACGAGTCGTAAACATCGTCTTCGATTTCGTAAACGCCGGTGTTTTCGTAGCCGTCGTTGTCGTCGTACTCGTAATAGTCGCTTTGTGCGCGGCCTGTAACTGCGAAAGCCGCCAAAAGCATTATTAAAAATAATTTCTTTATCATAGTCTTAAATTTTTATCGGGTTAGACATCTTTAATCTTTATATCGAAATGTTTGCTATAATTGTTGGCGAATAAAAATTAAAATGAATCCGCCTGATGCTAAAAAAAGTTAACAAGCATAATCCAAATGTCAAAAATAATGTTTTCCTTTGTAATCTGAAAATTTTATTACGGAATTTATTAAAAAAACAGTATACAGATGGCTGATTTTGTAACAAAACGGGCAGACGATTACTCAAAATGGTACAACGATTTGGTAATCAATGCCGACTTGGCGGAAAACTCCGCTGTTAGGGGCTGTATGGTAATCAAGCCCTACGGTTATTCTATTTGGGAAAAAATGCACGACGCTCTCGACGCTATGTTTAAGGCTACGGGTCACAAAAACGCTTATTTCCCCATTTTTATCCCAAAATCGTTTTTTAGCCGCGAGGCCGAACACGTAAAAGGTTTTGCCAAAGAGTGCGCTGTGGTAACTCACTACCGCTTAAAGAATTCCGACGACGGCAAAGACATTGTGGTAGATGAAAACGCAAAACTCGAAGAGGAACTTATTGTTCGTCCCACTTCCGAAACCATTATTTGGAACACATACAAAAATTGGATACGTTCGTATCGCGACCTCCCGATTCTCGTTAACCAATGGGCAAATGTGGTTCGTTGGGAGATGCGTACACGTCTTTTTCTCCGCACTGCCGAATTTCTTTGGCAAGAGGGACACACCGCTCACGCCACCAAAGAGGAGGCTTTGGAAGAGGCCACACGTATGCTCAACGTTTATGCCGATTTTTGCGAAAACTTCCTTGCAATTCCTGTATTAAAAGGTGTAAAAACTCCCACCGAGCGTTTTGCAGGTGCATTGGAAACTTTCTGTATTGAGGCTATGATGCAAGACGGCAAGGCTTTGCAGGCAGGCACATCGCACTTCCTCGGACAGAATTTTGCTAAGGCTTTCGACGTTAAATTCCTTAACAAAGAGGGCAAACAAGAAACCGTTTGGGCTACATCGTGGGGCGTTTCCACACGTCTTATGGGCGCGTTGATAATGACTCACAGCGACGACAACGGTCTTGTGCTTCCTCCCAAACTTGCTCCTATTCACGTGGTTATAGTTCCGATTTTCAAAAAAGCCGAAGATCTTGCCGCCATCAGCGAAAAAGTTGATCCCATAATCAATGCCCTCAAAGCCAAAGGTTTAGAGGTAAAATTCGACGACAGCGACCAAAACAAGCCGGGATGGAAGTTTGCTCAGTACGAACTCCAAGGCATTCCCGTACGTCTTGCCATCGGTATGCGCGACGTGGCCAACAACACTGTTGAGGTTTTCCGCCGCGACACTCTCGAAAAGACCTCAGTATCAATCGACAACATCGACGAATACATCGTAAAACTTTTGGACGATATTCAGAAAAATATGTTCCAAAAAGCCCTCAAATTCCGCGAGGAGCACACCTACAAGGCCGACACCTACGACGAGTTTAAGGCTCTTATCGAAAAAGGCGGCTTTGTTTACGCACCTTGGGACGGCACCGAAGAAACCGAGGCTCGCATCAAAGAGGAAACCAAAGCCACAATACGTTGCATTCCGTTAAACAACCCCTTGGAAGACGGTGTGGATATGATTTCAGGCAAACCCTCAAAACAGCGCGTGGTTTTTGCCCGTTCGTATTAAAAAAAAGTTTAGGTATTAATACCTGAAAATAAAAATGTTAAAGAATTTTGTAAAAAAAGTTTCAAAAAAACAGCTGCAAAAGTTTGTAGATACGAAAATGAGTTCTATCTTTGCACCGCGTTTGAGAAAACCAAGTTCTTTAACATAATGCGGGAATAGCTCAGTTGGTAGAGCACAACCTTGCCAAGGTTGGGGTCGCGAGTCCGAGTCTCGTTTCCCGCTCTTTTTTTCTCCATATTTTTTCATTTTTTCTAAATAACGCGGGAATAGTTCAGTGGTAGTACAATATTCTGCCAATGGTTAGAACACCAAGCCTTGGCTGGAAGACACGAGTTCGAATCTTGTTTCCCGCTCTATTCCATACCTAATTTATTGGCTATTTGATCCTTTACAAAATCCTTGTATTCGTTATCTTGCGAAAGATTTTCTATCACTTCGTTGATAAATGCCTCTAAGAGCAGGTTTTGTGCGGTTTTTTGGCTGATGCCGCGGCTGCGCATATAAAATATCGCCTCTTGGTCGAGCATACCTGTGGTGCTGCCGTGCGAACATTTTACATCGTCGGCGTAAATTTCTAATTGCGGCTTGCTTTCGATACGGGCGTCGGTAGATAACAAAATATTGTTGTTAACCTGTTCGGTAACAGATTTTTGCGCATTGGGGTCAACTTTAATAATGCCAAAAAAATCGCCATATCCGTTGTCATCTGCCACTGTGCGCACTTTTTGAATGGTGGTGCTGCCTCCCGATTTGTGAATTACATTAGAATGATAGGTAAAACTTTGATTTTTAGAAGGTAACAACAATCCGGGAAGATTCACTTCGGCATTTTTGCCTATGATGTTTACATTGATATTTACGTCAACATTTTTACCCTTAATCGAAACCACCGACAAGGTAACATTGCTGTTTTCTTCGGCTGTAACGTCTATATCGTATTTTATAGTATCCTCATTATCAATGATATTACAGATATGTAGTTCAAGCGAACTATTTTCCATAGCCTTTACATTGAGTTGTATGGTTTGGTTAACGGTTCCCTGAGCAATAATGGCGCGATGAGTTTTCTGTTCGGGCTGCGCAATTATTTCAGCCTTTTGGTAGTCGTAGATGTTGTTGATATATTCCATATCCGCCTATTTATAAAGTTCGTCAGCCTGTTTTTTAAGTTCGTCGTAACCAGTTTTTTCGAGTTCGAGCACAAGGTTGCGGTCGCCGGTTTTGATGATTCTGCCGTTGTAGAGCACGTGCACCACATCGGGCGTAATATAGTCTAAAAGCCGCTGATAATGAGTAATTATAATAAAAGCGTTGTCTTCTGATTTTAATTTATTAACACCCTCAGCCACAATGCGTAATGCGTCGATGTCTAAGCCCGAATCGGTTTCGTCCAAAACGGCAACCTTGGGATTGAGCATAGCCATTTGAAATACCTCTAATTTTTTCTTTTCGCCACCCGAAAAACCTTGATTTACAGAGCGTCCGTCGAGTTTTTTGTCCAAAGCCACAAGTTCTTTTTTCTCCTTGATAAGTTTCAAAAAATCCGGTGCTGGCATAGGCTCTTGTCCACGGTATTTGCGTTGTTCGTTGATGGCAGCCTTCATAAAATTGTTGATGCTTACGCCCGGAATTTCCACGGGGTATTGAAACGCGAGGAAAACTCCCTCAGCCGCTCTTTCTTCGGGTTTAAGTTTTAGTAAGTCTTTGCCGTCTAAGGTGATAGAACCTTGTGTAACGTCGAAAACTTCGTTGCCGGCTATTACCGAAGCAAGAGTGCTTTTGCCCGAACCATTGGGACCCATTATGGCGTAAACTTTGCCTTTTTCTATATTGAGGTTGATGCCTTTTAAAATCTCCTTACCGTTGACCGAGGCGTGTAAATCTTTGATTTCTAACATTGTGCGATGCGTTATATTGTTTTTTTATTGTCTGCAAAGATATAAAAAACTATTTAACCTACCTAATGTTTGTTAGATAAAGGGGATATTACTTTTTTTTGTTTTTTTAGTGCGGAATAACAAAAAATGTGTATTTTTGCGCCAATCTGCGGGAATAGCTTAGTGGCAGAGTTTTTCTGCCAATGGTTAGAGCCCACACTTATTATTTATTTTGATAAACACGCATCATATAAGTAGTAAGTGTGGAGACACGAGTTCGAATCTTGTTTCCCGCTCAAAAATATTAATTTAAAACTTTACACCAATGAAAAAACTATTAATCTCAGCCGTTTTGATGGCGGCAACAGTTTGCGCTCAGGCGCAAAACTACACGCTCAATGGCGTAGAACATCAAACCACTATCTCCGCCGTGGAGATTGCCAATTTCGACGGGCAGACTCTCGCCACCGCTCCCGCAGGCAAAAGCAAGACCGTCACCCTTACAAAAACCTCGTTTTCAAAAACTTCCGACGACTACAATGCCCTTGCGCTGCCCGAACTAAAACTCGGCAACATCATCGGACACCCCACTCTCGGTTGGGACGACAAGGATTACCACATTCCCGACATTGTGCCGGAGTTTTACAGCGGAGATTGGACTCTCAACGATGTTTTCTACGATGGCGACTATCCTGTGGCTATCTACGGACGTGCTCCCTCTACCGAGCCGCTTCCGTGGGGAGAATCAGAAAAGGACATCTCGCGACGTGGCAGAGATCCGCATTTGATTATGCTCGTTGACCCGCAGCGTGAGGTGAAAAAGGTCTACAACACATCTAATATGACATTTCCGCCCAAAAACCGCGGCTCCGAAGTTGACCGTCAGGCTGTAATGTGGGCAGTGGTGAAAGACGGCATACTCTATTTCAGCATTTCGGGTCTCGACGGTTTTGACGGCGGACAGAATGCCTACATCGTAGCCATTGACACCTCCACCGACAAAACTCTTTGGGTGAGCAAGCCAAACACCTGCAACTCAAACAATTTTATGATTATCGACAATTCGATAATCTGTGGATATGGCGACACGGGCAAACCCGACTACGTAAACGTGCTCAACAGGTACACCGGCGTTCAGAAACAGCATATCTTGGTAGCCACCGCCCCCTATTGGTTCGCCCTCGGCAGCGACGGCAAACTCTACGTGACTCTGTACAGCAAGCACATTTCGTTTACGGTAACGAGGTAGATAACATTTTAGGATTTTTAGCATATTTGGCTAAAAACATTTTAGGATTTTTAGCATTTTTGCTGAAAAACATTTTAGGATTTTCTACTAATCTGCATTGTTTACTTCAATAATCTTGGCTATAACCACGAAAAAATTCGAGTTTTAGCCAAGATTTTTATATGGTGATTTTGAAAATAAGTTTTGTATTGATAGGTTGGATCTTACCCCACTGCACCTTCTAATGTAATAGACAGCAATTTTTTGGCTTCGACGGCAAATTCCATCGGGAGTTTGGAGAGAACGTCTTTGGCAAAGCCGTTGACTATGAGGCTGACGGCGTTTTCAGTGCTAATGCCACGCTGACGGCAGTAAAACAACTGTTCGTCAGAGATTTTTGATGTGGTGGCTTCGTGTTCGAGGGTGGCTGTGCGGTTGGCGCAGTCGATGTAGGGGAAGGTGTGAGCACCGCATTTGTCGCCTATCAAAAGACTGTCGCATTGCGAATAGTTGCGGGCGTTGTCGGCTGATTTTGAAACCTTTACAAGTCCGCGGTACGAGTTTTGGCTTTTGCCCAGCGAAATGCCTTTGCTGATGATGGTGCTGCGGGTATTGCGTCCAAGGTGAACCATCTTGGTGCCGGTGTCGGCTTGCTGATAGTTGTTGGTAACTGCCACCGAGTAAAACTCTGATGTGGAATTGTCGCCTTTGAGCACGGTAGAAGGATATTTCCAAGTGATTGCCGAGCCGGTTTCTACCTGTGTCCACGAAATTTTAGAATTTACACCCTTGCAGAGTCCGCGCTTGGTAACAAAGTTGAGGATACCGCCCTTGCCATCCTTGTCGCCGGGATACCAGTTTTGAACGGTGGAGTATTTAATTTCGGCATTGTCGAGAGTGATAAGTTCCACCACGGCAGCGTGAAGTTGGTTTTCGTCGCGCATTGGGGCGGTGCAGCCTTCAAGATACGATACGTAACTATCAGAGTCGGCGATAATTAGCGTGCGTTCAAACTGACCTGTGTTTTGAGCGTTGATTCGGAAATATGTGCTGAGTTCCACCGGGCAGCGCACGCCTTTGGGAATGTAGACAAACGAGCCGTCGGTGAAGACAGCCGAATTGAGCGCGGCGTAAAAGTTGTCGCCCACGGGCACAACGCTACCGAGATATTTTTTTATAAGGTCGGGATATTCGCGGATAGCCTCGCTGATAGGGCAGAAGATGATGCCTTTTTCGGCGAGTTGCTTTTTCATAGTGGTGTGCACCGATTCGGAGTCGAACACGGCATCAACAGCCACGCCTGCGAGTTCTTTTTGTTCCGAAAGCGGAATGCCAAGTTTTTCGTAGGTTTTTAAAAGTTCGGGGTCTACTTCGTCGAGACTATTAACTTTGGCGCGTTTTTTAGGTGCGGCGTAATATATTAAATCCTGATAATCAGGTTCTTTAAATTCCAAATGAGCCCAATGCGGCATTTTCATTTGTTGCCAACGGGCGTATGCTTTGAGGCGAAATTCGAGCATATAAGGCGGCTCGTTGCGCTTTTGCGACAGTTTGCGTATAATATTCTCGTTGAGGCCTTTTTCAAAGGTCTCGGTTTCTATGTCGGTAACAAAACCGGCGTCGTATTTTTGGTCGCCGAGTTGCTTTATAATATCTTTTTCGTCTGCCATCGTTGGTTGGGTGTTAGTCTAAATCAAGTTCGTTGCGTGCTTCTTCTGACATCATATCCATAGTCCACGGCGGTTCAAACACGAGGTTGATGTTAGCGCTTTTGATTTCGCGGATACCCTCAATTTTGGTTTTAACGTCGAGGAAAATGTCGTCGGCAATGGGGCAGTTGGGTGCGGTGAGGGTCATATCTATTGCCACATTGTTGTCGTCGTCCACATCGATTTTGTAAATAAGACCGAGGTCGTAAATATTTACAGGAATTTCGGGGTCGTAAACGGTGCGCAATACCTCTATAATCTTGGTTTCCAACTCCATAAACGAAGGTTTGTTATCAGTTTTTTCCATCTTTTTGTAAAGCGTTAAAAGCCAAAGCGTAATATCTAATCTGTTTAATCATAGCCAAAAGACCGTTGGCGCGGGTGGGCGAGAGGTTTTCTTTGAGGCCGATGTTTTCGATAAAATAGAGGTCGGCATCGATGATGTCTTGCGGTTTTTGGTTGTTTACCACTCTGATTAATAGTGCGATAATGCCTTTTGTAATAATGGCATCGCTGTCGGCTGTAAAGGTGAGCGTGCCGTCGTCGTTCATTTTGCAGTCGAGCCAAACTCTTGACTGACAGCCTTGTATAATATTGTCGGGAGTTTTTTGGCTTTCGTCGATAACTTCGAGCGAATTGCCCAACTCTATGAGGTACTCATATTTGTCGAGCCATTCTTCATAAACCGAAAACTCCTCTATAATCTCGTCCTGTATTTGGTTGATTGTCATTTCTTATACTTTTTTTCAAGGCGCAAAATTAGAAATTTTTATTTCATTACAAAAATGATTTTGATTGACAATATAAAAAAAGCAATTTAGCATTTTTGCCTTTATTGAGCAAATTAATTTGTAAATTTGCAGCCGAATTATTTAGATAAAACGTGTTAACACTATGAACATCAACGATATACGCAAAGATTTCCCCATCTTGAATCAAAAAATATACGGTCACGACCTTGTATATTTCGACAATGCCGCCACCACGCAAAAACCGCAGTGTGTGCTCGATTCTATTATGAAGTTTTACACTCAATATAATAGCAACATTCACCGTGGTGTACATTACCTAAGCGAAAAAGCCACAGAGATTTACGAGGCTGCCCGCTTAAAGGTTAAGGATTTTATAAATGCAAAATCGCGCACCGAAATCATCTTTACCAAAGGCAGCACCGAGGCCATCAACACTTTGGCATATTCGTTTTCGCAGCGTTATATCAATGCCGGCGACGAACTGATTATCAGCGAGATGGAACATCATTCTAATATTGTTCCGTGGCAACTTTACGCTCAAAACGAAGGCGCTATTATAAAGGTGTTGCCATTTAACGATAATGGCGAATTGCTTTTAGATCAATTAGAAAATCTTATTACCGAACGCACTAAGATTGTGTGCGTTACCTTTGCGTCAAACACTCTCGGCACTGTCAACGATGTGGAGAAAATTATCAAAACTGCCCACGCTCACGGTATTCCTGTTTTGGTGGATGCGGCTCAGGCTATTCAGCATATAAAGATTGATGTTCATAAACTTGACTGCGATTTTCTTGCACTTTCGGGACACAAAATTTACGCCGAAACAGGTATTGGAATACTTTACGGCAAGGAGAAATTTCTTGAAGAATTGCCTCCCTATCAAGGCGGCGGCGATATGATTAAGAATGTAAGTTTTGCCAAAACCACCTACGCCGAATTGCCGTTGAAATTTGAGGCGGGAACGTCGAATTTTGTGGGCGCAGGTTCGCTCCATACCGCGTTAGACTATGTGGACAAAATCGGACTTGAAAATATTGCCGCTCACGAGGCTGAAATTCTCAATTACGCCACCAAAAAAGTGGAAGAATTGGGTGGTATAACTATTTATGGCAAAGCAAGTAACAAGGTTTCTGTGCTGTCGTTCAATATCGACGGCGCACACCATTACGATACTGGAATGATTCTCGACAAACTTGGCATAGCCGTGCGCACGGGTACGCATTGCACAGAACCTATTATGCAGCATTTTGGCATCACCGGCACTGTGAGAGCAAGTTTTGCACTTTACAATACCTTTGAGGAGGTTGACCGACTTGTGGAGGGTATTGTTCGGGCTAAGAAAATGCTTGTCGGATAATCTTTTTTATCAACGAATTAAACGAAAGAAACGAATATTTTTATAATGATTAAATTATTAAACTAATCCGCAAGCGGAGTACGAATACATACTTAGTGTATTTCGTTTAATTCGTTGACAACTCTAAATATCAATCGACAATTCTGAAAAGAACTCATTACCACGAAGTTCGGAGATGTAGTTGTGGCGTTTGGGATAGGCTAATTGCAAACGGCGTTTGAGGTTTTCGATGCCTATGCCCGAGCCGGAACGTTTGCCGTCGGTTTTGGGAAAATTGCTGTTGCGAACACGGAACACAAGGCGGTTGTCCTCTTTTTTGAAACTGATATTTACGAACGAGTCGGAATTGTTGCTAACTCCGTGCTTAAACGCATTCTCTATCAGCGATATATAGAGCAATGGCAGAATCTTGATATTTGGATCTTCCACGTTGAAATCCACATCCACGGTGGTGCGGTCGGTGCAGCGGAGTTTCATCAGGGCAATGTAATCGTTCATAAATTCAATTTCGCCCTTAACGGGTACAAATTCGCAGTTGGTTTCGTAGAGGGCGTAGCGGAGAAGGCTACTCAGTCGGCTGAGGTTTTCCTGCGCCTCGTCGGGGTCGGTGTAAATCTGGCACGAAATATTGTTGAGCGAATTAAAAAGAAAATGCGGGTTGAGTTGGTTTTTGAGCCAAGTGAGTTCTGCCTCGGTTTGTTCGTTTTTGCGTTCTTTTTCCGCTATAAGTTGCTGATTGCGAAGTTCGTAGAATTTTAAACCCATTGCAAAGCCAATAGCCATTATGCATATAAGCAACGACCACGGCAGCGACCACAACATAAACACAAACGAATGACGGAATTCAAAATGCGTACGCGGGTCTCTAAAAAAGTACGAAAGTAGCAAGTGTAAACCAAAATAGAGCAAGAATCCCACGATGTTGAGCAAGACGAATTTTTTAACCTCGCCTTTGTACAACACTTTGGGAATGAATAGATAATAGTTGACGTAATAGAGTATCAGCAACGGCATTATGTTGATAGCCGAAGAAAGCATTTCGCGAAATCCATTACTCCAATCGCCAGAGAAAAACACGCTCGACATACTCGGAACCACCACTATCATTGCCCAAACCAAAATCGGGAGCAACTCGGTAAACATAAATTTTTTCTTGCCCATTTTTGTAGATGTTTTTTTGTGAAAAATGGAAACCGCAGAACTCTTATTGGCTTATTGTCCGCGGTTTCCTACTCTATCACTTATTTGAAAATATATTATTATGTGTTATTTTTTGCTACATTCTGCCGCCGCCCATAGCGCCGCCACCCATATTGCCGCCGCCCATCGAGCCGCCTTGTGCACCGCCGCCCATTGATGGAGTATCGTCGCCACCGCCTTGGGTGTGCTCAAAGTCGTCGTTTTGGATGGTGTTTTTAGCACGTTTTACTTGGATGTTTTTACCAAACTTGTAAGAGATTGATATTCCGAAGCGTCCCATTCCGTTAGACATTCTCATATAGTTGTCGAAGCCTTGACCGTAGGTGTTGTTTTCCATTACCATATCCATACCGTGTTTGAGGTCGAGCATAGCAGAGAACGAGAGGGTGAGTTTGTCTTTGAGGAAACTCTTTTCCATTGAGAAGATTCCCATATTCATACCGCTCATAGTACCGTTGATGCTCTTGCGTTTCGACGACATCATAGCACCTGCGCTGATTTTGAGTTTGAAGGGGGTGGTGTATTGGAGGTTGGCAAAAACGTTGCCGTTCCAACCGTCGTTAGATGTCTCAGACACAGCGTTTTTCATATCAGAGTATGTGAGCGATGCGTTGGTGAAGAATCTTATGCTGCGACCAATTTGAATGCTGTAATAGAGGTTGCCGCTGTAAGTGTCGCTCTTGGTAGCGTTGGTGTAGGTGTTGTGTGTGAGGTCTAAATCAGCATCGTTGATAAGGATGTGGAGCGAAGTCAAGTCGGTGAAGTAGTTAGGAACAAACGACCATTGCGAGATTCCGTTGTCGGATGTGGAGTAACGGAGGCTGAGGTTGAGGTTTTGTTTCATTGAGAAAAGTCCGTAACTTACACCAAAGTTGTGGAATTTCTGAACTTCGAGCGAGGGGTCGCCAAACGATACCTGACCCATTGTAGAGTAGTCGCGGTAGGGGTTGAGTTGACGCTCGTTGGGACGGCTGATTCGCATATTGTAAGTGAAACTGAGGTTCTGCATCATTGAGATTGAGTAGTTCAAAGTGGCTGAGGGAACCCAAGTGTTGTAGTCGATAGAGAAATCACGGTCGTGATTGTTGTTGTATTTCACTGACTGATAGGTGTATTCGTAACGGATACCGCCGCGGATGCTGAGTTTTGGAGTAAGTTTTGCAGCCACCTGTGTGTAGAGAGCACCGATGTTGTCGTTGTTAGAGTAATCAACAGTTTGGTCGTCGAGGAGAGTGAGGTTGCCATCAGCGTTGCGGTATGTGAGACCGTCGGATTTTTTGGGACGGTAGATATATTTGCCGCCTGCCTCTACTGTGAAAATGTCGGTTACAGGAGCGGAGTAGTCGATTTGGAAAGTGTGCTCTGCGCTACCAGTAGTGTTTTCGGTTTTGCGGGGAGCGTAGTCTACGTTGTAACCGTCGATATTCATCAATTGTCCCTCTTGTGTAGCAAGGCTGTTGTTTTCCATTGTTGTTCCCATAAGTTTGTACGAGAAAGTGAGGTTCTTTTCAGCGTTGCCGCCAAAGAGGTGCTGGAAGTCGATACCGAAGTTGTATGCGCCAAAAGAGTTGTCAGACGTGTTGAGCGATTTGTTTGTAGAAGTAAAATTGCCAAACATTGTTTCGATAGTCTGCGAAGAATTGTTGTCGCCGCCGAAAGTTGTGTATCCACCTGAGAGAGCGATAAGGTTGCTCTTGTCGATTTCGTAACTTGCTTCAAGACCAACGTTGCCGAAAATTCTTTCGCCGTCGCTTTCTTGATTGGTTATGGTTCCACTTTTCTTAATTCTTTCTGTGCCAGAGCCTTCGTATTGGTTTCTATCCATATACATTTCAGATTCCGAGTCGCCACGGTTGGCGTTAACTCTGAGAGATGCTGCGAATTTGCCGCTCTGAACTGAGAGACCTGCGCCTATGCCTTGCTGACGGTTAGTAACATTTAAGTTTACATTGCCTGCAATTTGGTTTGTCTTGGTTTGAGTGTCGGTGATGAGGTTGATGATACCGCCTGCACCCTCGGCGTCGAATTTTGAACCCGGATCGGTGATAACTTCGATATTTTTGATAGAAGAAGCGGGCATTGCTTTAAGAAGGTCGGAGGGGTTTTCGGAGAGCATTGTGTTGCGGCGTCCGTTCATATACACGTCGAAACTGCTGTTGCCGTTGATAGAAATTTGGTCGTCGCCATCAACTGTTACGCCAGGCACTTTACGGAGCATATCGAGAACGGTTGCTGTTTTGTTGTCGGGGTCGCCCTCGGCATTGTATTTGATTTTGCCAGCCTCAGCCGAAACAAGAGCCTTTTGAGCGGTAACTGTTACCTCGGCGAGTTTGTCAACCTTGTCGGCCATAAGAATTTTGCCGAGGTTGATAGAGTTTTGCGAAGAAGAAACTGTGAATTTGTGATTAACTTGGTTTTTGCCAACCGAGCGGATAACAGCGTAATAAGTTCCGGCTTTTTTGATAGTGCCTTTGAATGCGCCGTCCACGTCGGTCATACCAGTCATAAGATAGTCGGTAGAAGTTGCCGAAGTAGCCACTGTAACTGTGGCGAAAGGAACGCCCTGTCCCGAGAGAGAATCAACTACGATACCCGAAACAGTGATTTGGGCTTTTAGGTTGCCGGCATTTGCGATAAATGCCACTGCCAAAACTAAGATAGCGAATAATTTTTTCATATCAAATAGGTTTTTTATTGTTTTTACTCTGTTGAATATTTTGCTTAATTATTACATTACAAAAGTACGGAGCAAAAACAAAAAGGATTATTTTATTCGACAAACCGCCCCCCCCTTTTCGACAAAATGGGGATTTTTGACGATAAACTTTTTTTGGGGTGATATGAAAAATGCAATATGGACTAAATATCCTTTTTTAAAAACTTCGGGCTGCGGGTGGTGGAGTTAGACAAGACAATCTTCATACTCTGCTATTCTTTTTTTGCTGTGATCAATAAACTCATCAAGGGTAACACACTGCCCTGCACGCATTTCTGCTTCAATTTCTTGAAGTTCTTTGTAAGCCTCTTCGGGGGTTTGCGGTGTGGGGAAATGAAGGTCTATTTCAACATCGTCGTCCTCGTCTTGTTCTTCTTCCAAAACAGAGTCGGTGAGTTTTGAAATGAGTGTGAGTTTCTCCTTTTTGGAAAAATTGCGGAGTATGTTCCAATATTTGTCTACGGCATCTGTGCCGGTATGTTTTACTGCTGCTTCCATAGTAATTTGTTTTCTGCAAATATAACTATTGTTTTTATTTTTTGCAAAAAAAATCGCCGATAAGAAAATCCTTATCGGCGTTTTTTTATCAACTATTAAATTCTGTTTCTTAGCACAATCCCGAGAAGCCCATAAATGCCAATGCCAATATTCCGGCGGTGATGAAGGCAATGGGTACGCCTTTCATTGCGGAGGGCACTTCGGCAAGTTCCAACTGTTCGCGGAGACCGGCAAAGATTACAAGTGCAAGTCCGTAACCGAGGGCGTTGGCAAGGGCAAACACTGCTGCTTCGGCTGCTCCGTAGGCGGGTTCGCTTACTGCAAGTATTGCTACACCAAGCACTGTACAGTTGGTGGTAATCAAGGGGAGAAAGATGCCGAGCGACTGATACAGCGCGGGGCTGACTTTCTTTAACACTATCTCTACCATCTGAACGAGCGAGGCTATCACTAATATAAAGGTGATGGTCTGCATAAACTCGATGTGATACATATCGAGGAGTTTCTGAATGTAGAACGTTACCAATGTGGCAATTACCATTACAAAGGCAACGGCTCCGCTCATACCTATGGCGGTTTTCACCTTGTTGGATACGCCGATAAAGGGGCAGATTCCAAGGAATTTGGCGAGTACAACGTTGTTGACAAATATCGCCGAGATTATTATCAATAGGTATTCCATAGTTTATTCCTCCTTTTTGTAGATTTTTTTGCTGAGAAGATTTGCTCCGGCGATAAGCAATCCGAGAACGAGAAACGCTCCGGGTGCGAGCACAAAGCCTATGATGCCGTCGCCTTCGATAAACTTTAATCCAAAAATGCTGCCGCTGCCGAGCATCTCTCTTGCCGCGCCAAGCACTGTGAGGGCGAGTGTAAAGCCGAGACCCATTCCCAATCCGTCGAGTGCCGAGTCGATTGCGTTGTTTTTGTTGGCGAATGCCTCAGCGCGTCCAAGCACCAAGCAGTTTACCACGATAAGGGGAATGAAAAGTCCAAGCGAATCGTAGAGGGCGGGCACGTAGGCTTCCATCACCAATTGCAATATTGTTACAAGCGAGGCTATCACCACAATGTAGGCAGGTATGTGCACATTGTTTGGAATGATGTTTTTTATAAGCGAGATTATGATGTTGGACAGCACCACCACAAACATAGTGGCGACGCCCATACCAAGTCCGTTGATGGCCGATGTGGTAACGCCCAACGTGGGACACATACCCAATATCAGCACCAACGCCGGATTCTCTTTGAGAATGCCTTTTGAAAATATTTGAAACTTGCTCATATTGTTTCGTTTTTAGATTCGTTAGTTGAAATTAGTTTTGCGGCTCTGCCTGCTGTGTGGCTCCGCTTACGGCTTCGGGTTTTGCACCTTTGATATAGCCCATAAAGGTTTTGTAGGCGAGTTCCACTGCGCCGGTGTATGCACGCGAAGTGATTGTGGCAGCGGTAATTGCGTCTACGTCGCCACCGTCTTTCTTAACAGCGAGTTTATACGATTCGGGGTTTTTGCCGTTGAACTGCTCTGCCCAATTCGATTTGCTTTTTTGGCTCTTGTCGCCAAGTCCCGGGGTTTCGTTGAGCGATACCACCTCAGTGTTGAAGATTGTGCCGTCGGGAAGGAAGCCAACCAAAACTTCGATTTTGCCGCCGTAACCTTTGTTGCTAAACGATGATACTGCGTAGCCCACTGTTTCGCCGTTTGATTTGGCGGGATAGCAGAGCAGCGAATCGTTGTCGGCAGAAACTATTGTAAATGCCTCGTCTATTGGCGAATTGTCGAACTGAGGCAGCACTTTCGACACGGTTTTCACCTTTTTGGTTTGACGTGCTGTGTCGATAACGGGTTTTGTGGCATTGTATACGGCTGCCACTCCCGCCGAGCATACCAGCGCAATTCCTAAAAGCACCAGTACCATACTTAATAATGTAGGATTTTTCTTGTCCATCTTTATTTGGTTTTAGGCGCGCCGAAACGTGCAGGTTGAAACTTCTTGTTGATTAGCGGTACAACGGCGTTCATCAGCAGTATTGCAAAACTCATTCCTTCGGGATAGTTACCCCAAAGTCTTATAATAATGGTTAATAAGCCGATGCCTACGCCGAAAATGATTTTGCCGGTTGCGCTCATAGGCGATGTTACATAGTCTGTTGCCATAAATATTGCACCGAGGAGCAAACCGCCGCCTAAGATATGGTAGAGCGGGTGAATTCCTGATTCAAACAAATTTGCTATAACCTCAATTTTTCTACCAAAAACGTATCCTTCGGATGAAAGCCATCCAAGAGTAGTAAATAAAGCCACAGTCGCAATTATTGAAACTGGAATATGCCAGGTGATAATTTTACGTGCAATCATATAGATGCCGCCGAGGATAAGTGCTATTGCAGACACCTCGCCGAGACTTCCGCCTATCGTTCCAACAAACATATCTAAGAAATTAGCATTTTCGCAGATAGAGAGGTCGCCTGCCTTGATAGCAGCCATCGGGGTTGCGCCTGTTACAGCGTCTAAGTAATTGAGACGGCTTTCGATAGGCTTTGGCCACGAGGTCATTTGCACGGGAAACGAAATCAGCAAGAACACACGAGCCACAAGCGCGGGGTTAAACAGGTTGCAGCCCAATCCGCCGAAACACATTTTGGCAATGCCTATTGCTATAAGTGCGCCAAACATTACTATAAAAGGCGAGATGTTGCTCGGCAGGTTGAACGCCAAGAGCACGCCTGTGAGGATTGCGCTTCCGTCGGCGATGTGGGGCTGTTGTTTGAGCATATATTTGGTGATGAGCCACTCAAACAGTACGCACGAGCCCACCGACACAAGGGTGGTGACCAACGCTCCGATTCCAAAAGAGTAGAGCGAAACTAAAAATGTGGGTATCAGTGCCGTCAGCACGCCGAACATAAGACTTTTGGTGGTCGGCTTGTCTTTGAAATGCGGCGACGGCGATATTGTTAACAGATTACTCATTGTATTAATGTTTCAGCAGATTATTTTTTTCGTGATCTAATAATGCCCATAACTGTGGATTTGCCGAGGCGCATATAGTCGAGCAAAGGACGGGCGGCGGGACAACTGTATACGCAGCATCCGCACTCTATGCAGTCGTAGATGTAATGCTCTTCGCACTCGTCCCACATCTTTTTGCGCGAATATACCGACAGCAGATAGGGCTCTAATCCCATAGGACAGGCGTCGACACATTTGCCGCAGCGTATGCAGGGCTCGGGTTCGCGACGGTGTGCAAGTTCTTCGGGCATAATGAGTACGCCTGATGTGCCTTTTGCCACGGGGAAATCGGTATTGGTGGCGGCTTTGCCCATCATAGGACCTCCGCTTATCACCTTGCCAGTATCTTCGGGAAGTCCTCCGGCAGCCTCTATCAGCAGCCTTACGGGTGTGCCTATGCGTGCGAGAAAGTTCGACGGATTTTTTACCGAATTACCCGTAACTGTTACCACACGCTCTATAAGGGGTTTGTTTTTCATAACAGCCTCGTATACAGCCACTGCGGTGCCGGCGTTTGACACTACTGCGCCCACGTCGATAGGAAGTTTGCCCGAGGGCACTTCTTTGTTCATTATGGCTTTGATGAGGTGTTTTTCGCTGCCCTGCGGATATTTGAGGGCAAGGGGAACTACCTTTATACCAGCGTATTTGTGGCTGAGTTCGGTAAGTTTTTCGATGGCGTCGGGCTTGTTGGCCTCAATACCTATAAATGCCTTTTCGGTTTTAACGGCTTTCATTATCAGTTTTACGCCCACCATCAGTTGCTCGCTTTTTTCGAGCATTACGCGGTGGTCGGCGGTGAGGTAAGGTTCGCACTCTACGCCGTTGATTAATAGTGCTTCTGCCTTTTTTTCGAGCGGAACGGTGAATTTTACGTGAGCGGGGAATGTTGCGCCGCCCATACCCACTATTCCGGCTGCGGTAACTCGGTCGATTATCTCTTTGTCGGAAAACCTATCAACGTTGGTATCAAGAGTTTCGGAGCGGTCGATGTCTTCCATCCACTCGTCGCCTTCTACTTTGATGGTAACGCCCATTTTGGCAATTCCGCTCGGGTCGGGAACAGGTCCAACGGCTGTAACCGTGCCTGAAACCGAACTGTGGATATTGGCTGACACAAAGCCCGAGGACTTGGCAATCAACTGTCCCACTTTTACTTTGTCGCCTTTTTGTACAATAATGTCGGCGGGTTTGCCTATGTGCTGTGCGGCTGGAATGTATACCGTGTCGGGTATGGGCATTACTTTAATTGGCTGATCTGCCGAAAGTTTGCTGCCCGATGGGTGTACTCCGCCTATTTTAAAGGTACTTAACTTCATTTTTAGTTGGCATTAGGATTGTCTGATTTTTTTTCTAAAACAATTTTTTCGGGTTCGGGCTTCACCTCCACCTTGTCGGCGTTGGTGGGCTGACCCAACTCTTTGGGAGCGGCTGCCTCTTTGGGTTTGCGCGGGGGAAAGTTTTCCTCCTTGATTGCGCCCGTGGGACAAGCCTCCACGCACTTGCGGCACATCTTGCACTTGGTGTAGTCGATGTATGCCACATTGTTTTCCACGGTGATGGCACCGAACTCGCAAGTTTTGGCGCATTTGCCGCAGCCTATGCACGCCGATGAGCAGGCTTTTTTTGCCACTGCGCCTTTGTCTTTGTTGACGCACGAAACGTACACCTTGCGGAATTTCGCGGCTTTTTTTCTGAGTTCGATAATGCCTTTGGGACAGGCTTTTACGCACGATCCGCAAGCCGTACATAGGCTTTCGTTGATTTGAGCAAGTCCTGTTTCGGGGTTAATCGATACTCCGCCAAATTCGCAGGCTGTAACGCAGTCGCCAAGGCCAATACAACCAAAGGCGCATCCAGTTTCGCCGGCGTAGGTGGCAGCCACCACCGCGCACGATTTTGCGCCTTCAAAATTGTTTACCTTAGGACGGCAGGCGGTGCTTCCAGCGCACCTTACCACAGCCACTTTCGGGTCGGGAGCCGTTACTGTGCCGCCGAGTATTTCGGCAATCTTGTTCATTACGTCGGCGCCGCCCACGTTGCAGAATTTGCCTTCGAGACTTTTTACACATCCCTCGGCAAAGTTTCGGCAGCCGGCAAATCCGCATCCGCCGCAGTTGGCTCCGGGAAGAAGTTCGTTTACTTCGTCGATCCGCGGATCTTCGTCAACTTTGAATTTTTTAGCCACCACGTACAGTATGGCGGCGGCCAAAACCGCTACTCCGCCCAATACCGCTATGGAAATCGCTATTACGTTGTCCTCCATTGTTGTTTGTTTATCTGATTTTTATCTTTAAATTTCTGTAATTGCAAATTCTATTTTCTTATTTACACGTTTGCGAAACATATATAATAAGGTGTAGTATACAGGCAGTGTTGCAAGCGCAGCCAAACACCCAGCGTCTTGGTTTCCGGTGGTAAATATCACAGCCGCCATCACTGCAAAGAGCAATATCAACGGATATACGTAGGCAAGCATTACGCTTGTGGAAGCGGTTTTTGCGCTGAGGCTTACGTTTACTTTTTGTCCGAGTTTAAAGTCCGAACCCTCTTTGCGGGCTACCTCAACCGTTATGAGTTGTCCTTTGCCGCCTTCGCAGATGGCTTTGGCGTGGCAGTTGCCGCACGCTTCGCCTTTGTTGAAACTTGCCGAAACGCTCTCTTCGGTTACTTTTGTTACCGTACCTATATGACTTACAATGTCTTGACGCATATATATGCCCTTTATTCTATTGTGCAAATTTACGAGTGTTTTTTTTAAATAGCAAGTAAAAAATACGTGTTATACGTAAAAATGCTAAAAAAAATTATCTCAATTTTTCCACTCCAATCAGCAGTATGTCGTAGTCGAAATACTTTGCCGTGCCGGTTGCGCCGTCGGGTGTGATAAACCACATACGGTTGTAGTCGGGTGTGCCATCGGGTTGTGTGCGTTTGTAAAATGCTGCGGCTTGGGTTTCGCCCGATTTGGTTTTTACGGTTATTTGGCTGATTTTTAGCGAGTCGGGTAGGATAGGAGTGGTGCAGTATTCGGCGGCGCAAAATGTGCCGAGCGCACCGAGCCATTGCCTTACGTTGGTTTGCAGAATGGCAAGCGGCTTATTTTCAAAGTCTTTTACTACAAAGGTGTCGATGTTGAGACTTATCGAAAACGACTGTTTTGGGTCTTGAAAATGCGTTATTGATATTTGCGAAACGTTTTGGGCGTAGATTTCTAAAAGTGCGAGGTTTTTCCAATACGAAGGGTCGGGATTAAAATTGATTGTGGGCGAGATATTTAACCCCGGAATACCCACCACATAGCACTGCGAACCGTCTACACTGCCCACCATATTTGCCGACGATGGTATAGCGTTGAATTTCAATGTTTTGGTTAAACGTTCGCTTTGGTTGAAAACTTCAACTGTGTATTGAAAATCTTTTTTGGGGTCGTGATTGCTTATTCCTTGTATGTTGATGTCTCTGAGGGTGTTTAACAAGGCTTCAACTTTGCCACGGTCGGCGTAGAATAGGTTGTTGCCGTCGATGTCAACATACCACGCGGTGTCTTTTTTTAAGGTAATGGATTTGCCGTTGTGAGTGATTCGCACCATTCCGCATTTGCTTGGCTCAATTGTATAGTCGGGGTAACCTCCGCATGCCACCGCCACGAGGGTTATCATAAAAAGAAATAAATAACTGATTTTCATATTGTTATTTTTTTGCCGAGTATTTTCTTTTTCTTACAAAATATATCACCACGCCTATTAACCCAAGAATTGCGAGGGGCAGCACCACATTTATAAATCCGTAGAGTGTTCGTTCTTTTGAGGCTCGTTCTTTGTCTAACACGCGGATTTTTACCTCTTTCATTCGGATGGTAAGCAGGTCTTCGTCGCCGGTGAGATAGTTGAGGGCGTTAACAATAAATTCCTTGTTGCCTTTGAATGTGTTTTGTGAGTTTCGGTCAAATCCGAGCGGATAGGGCTCTCCTTTGGGCGAAATATCGTTGAGGGCAAGGTCGCCGTCGGCTACCACAATCATCTTGGCGGGTTCAGATTTGGGTTTTACGCTCATTGCTCTGCCTCCTACGTTGCGGGTAGGACGGTCTTTGTAGAGCGATTCAAAACTGCCCTCCATCAGCACAGCGATATTTTGAAACGGACGGTTGTATTCGTCGGTGGTGTGGCGTTGGTTGATGCCGTCGAACGAAATCGACACTGGCACAGGCACATTTTTTGAGTATTGACTCGACGATAAAAGCACCGTTTTTGTGATGTCTGAATTTGCCCCCACTGTGTCGATAGTTCCGGCAAATCGGCAGAGTGTGTAACTTAAATGCTTGGTAATCGGGTTTTTAGCGCGGCTAAGAATCACTGGGAAAAAGTCCCACGGAAAAAGTTTTATCTGTGGTTGGTTGTTAGGACCTGCCACGGCAAGACCCACGGGAGCGCATTGCATATCTTTTACAAGGTCGGGGTTGAGCCTTGCGCCGTAGGTAAAGAGCATATCGTCGAGATTGAGATCCAACGGCATAGCCGCCGAAACGGGAGCATTGTAGAGACTGTCAAGGTCGGCAGAGGTGGCATCCACAAGCCAAAGAACGCTTCCGCCATTCATAATATATTGGTCGAGCACAAACTTGTCGTCTTCGCTAAACGGCTTGGTGGGCTTGGCAATCACCACGGCGGCAAAATTATCCAACACGCCCGGAGTGCCATTGATCGCGCCACGTCTAACCTCGTAATAATTAGAAAGTTCGGTGCTTATGTCGAGTACGTTTTGTTCGTCTGCCTCGCCGTGACCCTCGATAAAAGCCACTTGCGGTTTTTCGATTTGCGACAGGCGGTAAATGGCGTTAGTAATCTCATACTCAAAGGTTTCCATACTGTTGAATATGTTCTGTTCGTCGCCCGGGGCAAGTTGCGGATCTTGGTTCAGAAGGTTGATACCAATTTCGCGCACAATGGTGGTGTCGCGCATAGCACCGTCGCTGCTGGTAACAGCATCCAATGTGTAACATATTATGGCACAGGGGAAAATCATAGTTTTGGTTTCTTTTTCCTGTGCAATGTCGTCGATTTCAACGGGTTTGAGACCCATATCAAAAAGTTGCTTGTAGATGCCGTAGCGGGCTTGTTTGTCGTCGTTTTCGGTGGGATTAATAAAAGTGTAGGCAATTTTGCTGCCTCCGTAGATACGAAATTCGTCTAAACGGTCTTTGATTTCGTTGCGCATACGTTTGAAACTTACGGGTAGTTGTGGACCGTCTAAGTATACGCGTATCATTACGTTACCTTTGAGATTGCCGAGATATTGCTTAGTAAAGTCGGTGAGCGAATATTTTTTGTCGCCAGTAAGGTCGGCACGGAAAAACGCATTCAGCGACAGCAAGTTAACAGCAATTATGGCAACAAACGCAATAATCATCGGGCGGATGGGTTTGGTGTTTCGGCTCTCTAATTTTGCCTTGGTTAGCAGCACAAACACCGCCGATGCCGAAATAAAATATACAATATCGCGTGAATCGATAACGCCGCGGCTTATAGATTTGTAGTGGGCATCAATACCAAGGTTCGACAACAGAAGTCCAAATTTGCCGAGCAGTCCTGTGGTGCCGAGCGCGTCGAATCCAAGATACATAAAGAGACACAAACCAATAGCAAGAAGGAATGCAATTATCTGATTTTCAGTAAGCGACGAAGCCCAAACACCGATAGCCGCATACACCGCCGCCAAAAAGAAGAGTCCGAGATATGCGCCGAAAGTTTCGCCAAAGTCTATAATGTCGAGTTCTGCACCCGAAACCTCGCTCTGACCTATTACACCGAGACTTTTGATTGAAAAATAGTAGATAATGGTGGGCAAAATTGAAATTACAATCAGCGTAAGGGCAGCCAAATATTTGGCAAGCACAATTTTAAGGTCGCTGACGGGCTGTGTGTAGATAATTTCGAGCGTGCCAGATTTTTTTTCCTCGGCAAATAGGCGCATCGTTACCGCCGGCACAAGGAAAAGAAAAATCCACGGTGCAATGTTGAACAGCGGGTCTAAGTATGCAAAACCGCTGTCAGGGATATTCATATCACCGTGAAAAACCCACAGTATCAATCCGTTGACCAACAGAAAAACTGTTATTACTATATATCCCGTAATGGAACTAAAAAAGGCTGAGAGTTCTTTTTTAAACAATGACCACATAATTATTCGCTATTTTTTTGCAAAAATACACTAATTAACCTTAAAAAAAATGTAGTTTTAAAAAAAAAATTGTAATTTTGCGTTGGCATAATTCATTATGTCACTTTTTTATCAACTTTATTATAAACCAATAAATTTTACCGACATGAACAAAACAAAACTATTTTTGCTTTTAGCATTATGCTCATTGTTTGTAATGCCTTCTTGCATAATTAATTGCGAAGACGATGACGATGTTAGCGCATTTTTCACAACAGACTATAACGAATATGCTGTTGGAGAAACAGTCTATTTTGACAATCGTTCGCACCATGCGGACAATTGTTGGTGGGATTTTGACGATGGATACACATCAGATCGTTACAATCCCGAACATTACTTCTCTGAACCAGGAACTTATCTTGTAAGACTCAAGGCTTATAATGATGGTGATGTTGACGAATACACCAAAAAGATTTATATTCACAAATAATCATTAAGGTATTTTTAAAAAAAGGGGCTGACACCAAATTATGTCAGCCCCTTTTTTGTGCTATTATATTAAGGTGTGCCTACTTGGCAGCCTCATTTTGTTCGGGAGTGTGTTTGTATTTGAATATCAGAGCAAAGAGTATTGCAATTACCAAAGCGTATGCGGCAAAGATGTACCACGATTGAGTCCATCCTGCCCAACGTGCCATTGGTTCGGTTGCAGCGTCCATACAGTGGTTGGCGTTAATAATGGCTTGTGCCGCCAACATTCCGACGGATGCACCTATTCCATTTGTCATTAGCATAAATAGTCCCTGTGCAGAGGAACGTGATTTTGTGTCGGTGTTTTGGTCTACGTAGATTGAGCCTGATACATTGAAGAAGTCGAAGGCAACGCCATAGACTATGCAGCTAAGAACAAAGAGCCATACGCCGCTACCCGCGTCACCAAGACCAAAGAATGAGAATCTCAGCATCCACGCTACAATTGAGATTATGACGACTTTTTTAATGCCGTATTTTTTGAGGAAGAACGGTATTAATAAGATGCATAATGCCTCGGCGCATTGAGATAGAGATAACAAAATCATTGGATGTTTAACGGTGAAAGTCTGTTTGAATTCATCAAAATCACCAAAGCTTTCAAGATACGGTGTTGCATAGCCGTTGGTTATCTGCAAACAAATGCCAATTAGTGCGGAGAATATCATGAAAATCGCCATCTTCTTGGTTTTCATCAGTTTGAAGGAGTTGATTCCGAGGATTTCTGCGATGGACTTCTTGTCGTTAGAATTGGAAATTTTGCATTCTGGCAGTGTGAATGAGTAGATGCCCATAATAACTCCGAGAATACCGCTTACAAGGAACTGATTTGCACTGTTCTTAAATCCCAATAGGTCAACAGTCCACATACTAGCGATGAACCCTATTGTGCCGAAAGTTCTAATGGGAGGAAAACTTTTTACAGTATCCAAACCATTGAGTTCCAATGCATTGTATGCAACAGAATACGAGAGCGAGAGCGACGGCATGTAGAATGCAATCGCAATCAGGAATAGAGTGTAGAGTACAGACATCTGTACTGTATCTCCTGCCTGCAATCCGTAAATTGATAGAGAAATCATCGAGGCAGAAGATATTAGGTGGCAGATTCCATACATTTTTTGTGCATGAATCCTGCGGTCGGCTATTGCGCCGATTATTGCCGGCATAAATAGCGATACAATTCCCTGCGCTGCATAGAACCATCCTATGTATTTGCCAAGACCGTTTGCGCTGAGGTATCCACCCATTGAGATAAGGTATGCTCCCCATACCGCAAACTGCAAGAAGTTCATTAAAGTAAGTTTTATTTTTATAAATTTGTCCATGAGATTTGTGTTTAAATTTATTATCAGCCAAATTTACGAAATAATTGTTATTTTAAACCTCTTTCGTCAAGTTTTTTTTGATATTCTTTGGCGTAAACAAGGTGCTGCTGGTAAGTTTTGGCAAAATTGTGATAGCCCGAAAAATCGCTCTTGGCACACATATATATATAGTCGTTGGGTTTATAGTTGAGCACCGACTCTAACGCATTTTTTTCAGGGAAATTGATAGGCGAGGGGGGAAGTCCCGGATTTTTGTAAGTGTTGTAAGGCGAATCAGTTTCTATCATCTTGTTGGTAACGCGCTTAATGCTGAAATCGCCAATGGCATAAATCAGCGTGGGGCAACTCTGCAGCGGCATATCAATCTTTAAACGGTTGAGATAAAGACCTGCAATTGTGGGTTGTTCCTCCTTGTGAGCAGCCTGTTCGCTTTGAACAATCGACGCTAAAATGCTAACCTCCAACGGTGTAAGACCAATCTGCTGCGCCTTAGCTTTGCGTTCGTCGGTCCAGTATTGTTTGTAAAAATCGTACATACGGTCAACAAACTTTTCGGCGGTGGTGTTCCAATAAAAATCGTACGAATCGGGAATAAACAGGGCGTTGGCTGTAACGTGATTAAAACCATACTTATTTAAAAAGGTGTCGTCGGAAAGCAGACTATATAAATAAGTGCTGTCGATGGGTAGCTGCTGCGAAATTTTGCCGCAGAGTTGGCTAATAGTGCGTATATTGTTGAACGTAACGCGCACAGGTTCTTGATTTCCTGAGCGCAAGAGGTTGACAATCTGATTGTTGTTCATACCGTCGGTGATGCGGTAACGTCCTCCGCGAATTTTAGTAGGGTAATGCTTTTTTTCTGCCACCCACACAAAAGCGTCGGGGTCTTTTACGGTAAAATTCTTACACAGGCTGTCTTTCACGGCGTTGAAGTCGGCATCGTCGGCAATGTAGAGATACTTAGCTTGCTTTACAAATACGTTGGGATTGTAGATTTTTTGATAAAACGAATATCCAACCACACCGGCAGCAGCAATGCCGGCAACCAATACGGCGGAAATAATTTTAATACTCTTTTTCATTGTGTAATAGTAAATTGTTTTGGGGCGCAAGTTAGCAAAAAAAATCTATCAGCGCAACCATTATATAGTTGGTATGCTTTTTGATTTATGAACATTTACCATCAAAAAAATGCGTAAAATTTTAACCTTGTTGTAGAGATACGTTATTTGTCTTAATATTAAGTTTACGTTAAAGATAATATTTTTTCATATTTTAAAAAAAACGTTACAAATATCAAAAAGTCAGACTATTAGACGTGTAAAGCGAACGATACATTTGCCAAGTTTACATAACTTTTGACGAAAAATTGCAAAAAACGTTTGCATAATACAAAATAAAGCTCTACATTTGCACCAAGTAAAAAGTCAAACGCAAGATGGTTTTTTGATAACCTGTTTGATTGAAACCAAAATTATCAGTTATGATAAAAAAAGTAAAATACAAATTTAACCCCAAGACATTGAGGTTTGAAGTAGAAAAATTTTCGTTAAGTAAGTTTATATATCAAAAAGTATTACCTCGGATAGCGTTTTCAGCGGTATTAGGCATAGGGTTAGGCACGGCTGCCACCTATTATATTGGATCACCCGCTGAGCGTGATTCACGCAACGAAAATGAAACTCTCAAACAACAGTTTGCAGCCCTCAACGAAAACCTATTGAAATGCGAAAACGAATTAGCCGAAATCCAAAATCGCGACGACAATGTGTATAGGGCAATATTTGAAGCCAAGCCAGTATCACAGATGGAAAGGCGCGGCGGATTCGGTGGTGTAGACCGCTACGAGATTTACAGAGGATACGACAATTCTAATACCATGGTGGAGACGGCTTACAAGCTAGACGTTATTTCACGAGAAATGGTAGTACAGTCGAAATCATTTGACGAAGTGGTAGACCTCGTGAAAGAAAAAGAAAAAATGTTAGCCTGCATTCCTTCTATCAGGCCAATTTCTACAAAAGACTTTATTCGTTTTGGATCTCCGTTTGGAATGAGATTCCACCCCATACTCCATTATTCAAGACTTCACGCGGGAGTAGACCTCACCGCAGCCACAGGCACACCCATCTACGCATCGGGTAGCGGCACCGTTATATATTCTGGTGTTCAAACAGGCTACGGCAACGTTGTGAAAATTAACCACGGATACGGTTATATGACAGTTTATGGACACTGTAGCAAACTCCTAGTAGAAACTGGACAGAAAGTTAACCGTGGCGACGTGATAGCCCTTGTGGGTAGCACTGGCCTTTCTACAAGTCCCCACCTCCACTACGAGGTACGCATCAACAACAATCCTGTGAACCCGATCAACTTCTATAAGGACGGTCTTACAGAAGAGGAATATCAGAAATTGTTGGCGGCATCAAAGGATGAGAATATTTATGAGGAATAATTAATTGATAACCAATATAATATGCAGTATCAACTAATTTAATAGTTTTACGATTGTTATACATAGTTACCATAGCGATGATTTTAGGGGCTTCTTTATAAGAATAAGCCCCTTTTTTGTGATAAATTAGCACTTCTTTGACATTATTTGGCATAAATTTTTCTGTAATACAAGATAACAAAATAGATTCGACATATTAATAATTCAAAAAGATGATCAACAACCAGAAATTTCATATTATTAGAGTGTTCGTATTCGGAACACTTCTCAAAGGTGAGAGATTTGACTTCTACATGGGCGGAAGCACATTCAAAGGCACATATTACAGCCGTGGCCAACTGATGATGGCTGAAAACGGTAGCGTATATATCGACACTAAAGACCACACCGCATTTACAGTAGGCGAGGTTCATCTTGTTGACTATTCGTGCTTGCAACGTATCAACCACTTGGAATCGCATTCTGGCGAATTTCCAAAAGGATACGACCTTACACTTATTCCTGTATGGTCGGTGGAAAAAAATCCCGACCACAATTTTGATCTCGACAAAGCAGAACTTTGCTTCTACTACCGTCGTAGAAACGAGCCTATCAAAATTCTCGGTGGCGACTACAAGCAGTTCCGTGACAATGTTGACGTTATCGGCAATTTCCTCCGCGACGAGAAAAAACGCGAACTCAACGAGGAGGATATTATGGAGTATATGAAACAGAGAATGTTTTTAGACTTTTAGCAATCCATCAATCTAGGGCAAATGTATGAAAGAGAGAGGATTGTTTTCGAAATTTAAGAGCAGAGTACTCAATATCCTGTTCTGGTCGATTATTTCGGCTGCATTCATAGGACCGGGTACTGTTACCACTGCCACAAGGGCCGGATTTGATTTTCAATTCCAACTTTTGTGGGCTCTCTTGTTTTCTACATTTGCTTGCCTTATACTTCAAGAGGCGAGTGCTCGAAGCACTATCTATTCGGGGATGAACCTCGGACAATCTATCAAGCATCACTATGCTGGCAAAAAAGCGCAGATACCTGTGCTTATTCTTATTGTTGGCGCTATCATTTTGGGTTGCGCCGCTTACGAAACCGGCAATATACTCGGCTCGGTGGAGGGTTTGTCGCTTGTGTTGCCTCGTGTAGATAAACGGCTGATAGTGGCGGCAATAGCCGCTGTGGCTGGACTTGCGCTTAGCCTCAAATCACTGCGCTCTATGGCCAACTTTATGGGCAGTTTTGTGTTTATCATGGGCATAACGTTCATTACCACAGCCGCTTTTGCGCAACCGCCTGTGGATGATATTATGCATGGACTATTAGTGCCATCGCTGCCTTCGTCGGGTGCTGGATTGATAGTGCTTGGCCTTGTGGGTACTACCGTTGTGCCTTACGACCTATTCTTGGGTTCTAATGTGGTGCAAAAAGGCACTACCATAAAGGATATGCGTATAGGAGTGTCTGTGGCTGTGATTCTCGGAGGATTTATTTCAATGGCGATACTCGCTGTGGGTACTGAGATGACAAGCGGACTTAGTCCAGAGGCAATTAAAAACTTAGACTTTTCGTATAAACTTTTGTCCGACACCCTCGCCCTTGGCATAGGACAATGGGCGGTTTATATTTTCGGCTTCGGAATGTTTGCCGCAGGATTTACCAGCGCCATCACCGCACCGCTCTCGGCAGCGCTCACCGCCAACAGTATTTTCAACAAAGATACCGAAACCAAGAAAGACACCGAGGCGGCAGGCTCTACTGGACGTTTTAAATGGATTGCCTACGCAGTGTTGATTGTTGGCGTGGTGCTCGGATTTTTGCAGATAAGCCCTGTGCCAGCGATTATTGCTGCTCAAGCGTTCAACGGTTTGATTCTGCCATTTGTGAGTATGTTTTTGTTTATGGTGGTAAACGACGCTTCTATTATGGGCAAATGCCATCTCAATGGTAGGATTTCAAATGTGCTGATGATATTTGTAACTTGGGTTACTTGGATGTTGGGACTTTTAAACGTGGTGAAAGCCTTGCTCAGCGTAATCAACAGGTCAGAATTGCTAAAACAGCATGATACGCTTTTCTTTGTTTTGAGCAGCATTACAGCGTTTGTAATCACCGCAATTATTAGTTATCAAATCATCAAAAAGCGTATCAAGTCGCAGAAAGCCGCTGAAGAATCGGAGAGCAATTATTCTACTGCAAAATTGTAACTCTTTGGATATTTTACCTCGTAACTAAATCGTAGAACTTTTTTCTCTTGCGGATCGAGTTTCAGCATCCACGATAGTTTTCCCTTTTCGGCATCTACCTGAGCACCTCCATTGTCGGTCAGTTCTACTTTGATGTCGGAATATTTGGGCAAGGGGTATTGGTCTACAACTTCAACATTTACAGCAGCACGTTTGTTGTTTTTGATTGTGATTTCGTAGCATTTGGTAACTCTGATTGTAGAGCCAATGAATTTTTTTGAAGTAAACTCCTTAACTGCCTGACGATTAATGGCTATATTTTTGTCGCGACCTACGGTAATAGAGAGCGTGTCGGCAGCAAAATCAGGCGCAATCTCACATTCGCCCTGATAAGCATTGTCGAGATATACATACGCACTACCTTTAAGAAGCGGATATTGCGAAAAATTGGTTAAGTCGGCAAGCAAGTAAGCATCAGTAGACTGTCGCGGGAAGCTGATACAACGGTAGTTGGCATCGATATGATATGTAAGCATCAACACATCGTATACTTTGTCGTCTGATGGAATTGTATAAGGTAAGTCTATTTTAAATTCGGTAGATGTTTGTGTATCAGTTAGTTCTAATGGAATATTTTTCTCAGGTTCGTTGTATTTAACCTCTCGTGGAGAAGGATCTATTGACACTATCTCACTGACAATATCTGATTTTCGCTGAGTGCCATATCCAATAACCACAACTTCATCTAATGAAGCATAATCTTCTTCAAGAGATACTTGCATATCTTCTGATGGTTTTACGTCAATAGTAAAATATCCAATATAACTGAATGATAGCGTGTGTCGTGTATTTTGCATTTCTAATTGAAATTTGCCGTCAATGTCAGTGATAATGCCATTCGACGTGCCTGTTTCAATCACGGTAACTCCTACTAAAGGTTCTTTAGTATTTTTATCGGTAACGATACCGTAAACAAGGTTAGAAGTGGGTGGAGTCCAAGGTTTGTTGTTGTTAATTTTTCTTACAGGAGGCAGGTACATCGGGTCAAATTCAGGAGCGGCATTGCCTATTGAAGGGTCGCCAGTAGACACGGTAAGTTTTACGGCGTTCCAATCTTCGGTGGATGATTGACGGATATGTGCGCCGTAAACCAAATCGAGGGGTCGGTCGGTTTTATCTACACGAACTTCGTAAAAAGGTTCCCAACTAGCACTGAAAATTATATAACTCAAAGAAACAGGCACAGATGATAGTGCATTGTCGGATTCGATAATAAGTTTCACACGGCTGTCTTTGCGTTGAAGGTTCTTTTGACGGTTGTGTTTTTCTTGTAAAAGACGAAGTGTTTCGTTTTTAGAGTTTTGAATTTTTTTGTTGATAATGATTCTTTTTGTTTCAATTTCGGTGAGTTCTTTTTTGTAAAAATCGGTCATCGCCTTTAATGCCGCAGGGGAAACTCCGTTTTGCTGACCTCCAATATTTCGGTTTGTTGTAATAAGTTCTTCTTCTTGATTCAAAACAGAAAGTTGTGCATTATAGTATGTTAATGAATCTTTGAGCAATGCTATTCGTTTGTCGGCGGCAGAATTTTTTGTCTGTGCTAAGTTGTTGTTAACCACCACTATTTCGTGCTTTACCGAAAGTATTTTAGCGCTTTTGTTGTTGATGCCAATGCGCAGGGTATTAGGGTCGAGTTCGGTGCTAAGATTGTTGAGATAGAGTGTGTTAGAGCCTTTCTTAAGGTTTATTTTGCCGGTACGCTCCACCATTGCACCTTTGCGGTAGACGGTTACCGATTGAATTTTGGTCTCCACATTTTGCGCCTCTGCGGTGAAGATAGAAAATATCAACAAGCAACAAATCAGTAGTTTAGATAATAATCTCTGTTTCATAATTTTATGGATTTTGTGGTTGGAAGATTATATTTGTTGCTACAAATATAGAAAATTTTAAAAAAAATCAATTATTTTTCTTTTTGGCTGTAATATTTTTGATTTTTGGTTGTCTATTGGGCAAAAGATAATTAAAACACAACTTCAAAAACACTAAAGCAATGAAACTGAAACTGATTATCGCCGCTGCAGTATTGACGGCACTGGCTTCTTGCCAAAAAGGTGAGACCAAAATAGAGGTAAACCTCACCGACATCCCCGAAGGATATGTTGTAGAAATGGGACGTTCTGACGATAGAGATAGTTATACTATCTATTGCGATTCGTCGAAAACTACCGACCGCAAGTTCACTATTAAATGCGATTCGCTTACCGACAACACTATGTACTATCTTGTTGTACAGAAAGACCGCTACAAGTACAGTTCTGCCTCAATTAAAATTTTTGTGGAGGATGGTTGCTCTGCAACTGTTACAGGTTCTGGATTATTCCCGAGCATGTGGACTATCAACAGCAAACATCCGCGTCAGATTTTTGAAAACAAGATGATGGATCCAGTGAGAGAACTTTATAAGCAAAGAGACGAAATACGGTTATATTCCGATACTGTTACCACAGAGGAAGGCAGGAAACAGAACCAAGAAAAAACCAACGCACTGTACAACCAAATGGATGATATTCAAATGTCTACATTGCAGAGCCTTCCGGTAGACAAATATATGTTTCAAGAATTGTGCGGTAAAACAGGCGCTATCAACTACTATGGCGCGGACTACAAGTTTTTTGGTCAAGTGGAGGCTATGTTCAACAAGCTGCCCGACGAGTACAAAAATTCCAAGGAGGGCAAGGCTCTCGACTATGCACTTCACGGAAAAACACCCGCTGTGGGCGATGTGGTAATCGATTACGACCTTTACGACATCGACGGCAATGTGCATCATTTGGCCGACTACCGTGGCAAATGGACACTATTGGAGTTCAGCACTTACTACTGCGGTCCTTGCAGACTGTTTAGCCAAGCCATCAAGTATCTCTACAATAAAGGTATCAACAGTAATATGGAAATTATCGACATAACTCTCGATACCCCTGAGCAGTTTGCGCAGATGGTTGCCGAAGAGAAGTTTGTAAGTCCGCTCTACAACGACCGTGACCAAAAGAACGGACTTTTTGCCATCAACAAGATTTCTTGTTATCCAACTTTTTATTTTGTCAACCCCGATGGCGTTATCGAGGACATTGTGCAGGGGTACGATATTGGCTGGGTAATCACTTGCGCTAAAAAAGCCGGCGCGTTTGCTCCTGAATACAAAACAGAAAAGGGTGTTGCTGTGGTAAATAATCCCGATATCAAAAAAATGAGGGGTCTATGGCTCGAAAGCGTAGAGCTCTACAAGGATTCAACAGTATTGAATGTTTCATCAGTATACTACAGCATCAACGAGGGCACAACACTGCGTTGCAACAATGGTAAAACCACTTGCGAACTCATTTCGTCGAGCATCGGACTCAATACTTTTACTGATTTTAACGCTGGCATGATGCCTTGCCGCTTGACGTTCAAGCCGTTGCCCAAAGGAATCAAAGAATTTGACTTTATCGAAGGCGACTGCCCCAGTTGCTTCCGTCTGGAAGGAATAAAGTTGGCAGAATAAAATTAGTAACCACACATAAAAAAAGCCGTTGAATTTTCAACGGCTTTTTTCGTCGGAGTAGTGCGACTCGAACGCACGACCACTTGCACCCCATGCAAGTACGCTAGCCAACTGCGCTATACCCCGATTGTTGGTGGTTGCTTTAAAACAACGCTGCAAAGGTACGGGCTTTTTGATAAACTGCAAATTTTTTGGATAGTTTTTTTTTGTTTTTGTGTATCTTTTATCAGTTTTTGCGATTACTATCAAAAGATGTGATAGTTGCAACTATCAAAAAACTGATTATAATGTTTTTGTTCTGATTAAATAGCTTCAGCTTCTAACGAAACTGTTGATGTAATACGCGAAGAAGCTATGGCAATTGCCAACGATTGCGCAACTCTCTCGATAAATTCCACCTGATAATCTTGGAAAATGTGTGTGGAGGCTATCTCTAATACGCCGAGAACTTTTTCTTCCATAATTAGCGGCACCAATAGGAGGTTTTGTGGATTGGCATCGCCGAGACCCGAATGTAGTTCTATATACTTTTCGGGCAGTTTGGTCATGTAGATTTTCTCTTTTTCGAGATAGCACTGACCCACAAGACCATCGCCCGGATATAGTTTGTGTTTCACATATTTGCTCTTTTGGTATGCTATGGTAGCCACTTGTTCAAGATAAACATCGTCTTTGTCGCGGTCGTTGAGCACAAAAATGCCGCCCATCTGAGCGTCAACATATTCTGACAGTTTTCTTAGCAGTTCGGTTGGCATTTGGGTTTCGCTGCCCGAACCCATACGGATAATGTCGCCGAGCACCGCTAGACCTTCGGCAGCCCACTGGCGGCGCTTGTTTTCTTCTTTTCGGTGTTCCTCCTCCTCGCGTGCTTTGCGGAGTGATTCGCGCATGTCGAGTAGCGAGTTGCCAAGGTTGTCTTTGTTAGAGAGTAGTGTAAACTCGCTGTCGAGGTTGCCCATACCAATCTGTCGTGCAAATCCGGCGTATGATGCAAAACCGTCGATAAGTGCGTCGAGCGATTTTTTCATCTGACCGATTTCGTCGCTACGGTTGAGTGAAAGTTTCTTTACCACAAGACCTTGCGACATCTGGTACAATTGAGTCTCAATCATCTTGATAGGCTGAGTGATACTATTGCCGAAGTAGTACAGCACCACGGTAGCTATTAAAATAAGGAGTATACCTATTATGATTGTAAATTCCACAAGGGTGGAGATACGTTGGTTGAGGTCGTCGGTTTTTTGTTTCACAAGTTCATCGATATAGTCCTCGTACACACCTGTACCGATAACCCATCCGAGGGGTTCGTAAAGTTTGATAAACGAAATTTTGTTGAGCCATTCGCTGGTTTCAGGTTTATAGAACTGATATTTGAGGATGCCCTCGCCGTTGTTGGCTCTGATACAGTCGGCGTAAGCGTCGTACACGTTTTCGTCGGTGTCGCCCACGTAGAATACGTGCGGGTCGCCTTCGAGGTTTGGCATCGAAGCGTGCATCACTACTACGTATGGCGGGTCGTATTCGTTAATCCAGAGGTATCCGTCAACTCCGTAGCGGAGCACTCGTAGGTTTTCAAGTGTGATTTTTAGGGTGTTCATGGCGATTTTTTTCACCATTTCGTCCTCTATGGTGTCGGTTTCGTCGAAACCGTAGTTTTCGCGAACGCCCACTTCGTTGCTCGAATGGTAGGAGTGGTCAATCATGGCGTAGGCTATGTTGACAATGTCTTTGAGTTGTTTTGTCAACATTTCGGTTTCGTCGCTGCGGAATTTCTGAATATCCTTTTCGGCGTTGGTACGGAAACTATTGATTGAATACAACGCAATTAGCAGTATTGAGGTCAACACTGTAACGGATGTAAACAACGGTAGTTTCGTCTTTAATTTCATAATTCTGTCAAAACAAAAATCAATGCAATATAGCACACCTTTTTGAAAAAGGAAAATATTTAGAGCGTTTTTTTTTATAATTTACAATTTTTATACCGAATTGTAATTTTGAAACATTTGGTTGGTATTTTTGTTTTGCGATAAATAATTGGTTTATAATGTGTTTTTGATGATTTGAAAAAAATAAGAGAAAAAATGCATATTTTTTAGTTTTAAAACTTGTAGATTTAAAAAAAGTATCTACCTTTGCACCGTCTTAAAGAAAGGCAGTTTGACATGATGGCGAGATAGCTCAGCTGGTTAGAGCGTATGATTCATAATCATAAGGTCCCCGGTTCAATCCCGGGTCTCGCTACTTAGGGTATTTTGAGATTTTATAAACTTTTTCATAAGTTTATAATAGTGGTTAAAGGAGTAAGACCCGTTGTTGAAAAACAGCGGGTCTTTTTTTGTGCTATTGCCAAACAAAAAAAATCCGCAGTTGCCCGAAGTTAACGGATGGCTGCGGATAATCTATGGAAACAACTAATGAATCTAATTATTTTCCGGGCGGAGTTTGCGTACTGTTACGGCTGTTTGCCACATTTCGCTTTCGCGGAGAGCTTTGAGTTCTTTTTCGAGACCTTCGCGATAGTCGGGCTTAGAGTTGGCATCGATAGAAATCTGAGCCTCGTTGCCGCATTTTACGCTTTCGTAAAGTTTCTGAACCACGGGTTTGATGGCGTCGTGGAAACGGGGGAACCAATCCAATGCGCCGCGCTGTGCTGTGGTAGAGCAGTTGGCGTACATCCAGTCCATACCGTTCTTTGCAAAGAGAGGTCCAAGACTCTGAGTGAGTTCCTCAACTGTTTCGTTGAAAGCCTCAGAGGGAGAGTGACCATTCTCGCGGAGCACTTCGTATTGAGCCAAGAGCAAGCCTTGAATAGCGCCCATAAGCGAGCCGCGTTCGCCAGTGAGGTCGGATGTGGCTTCGCGTTGGAAAGTAGTCTCAAACAAGTAGCCCGAACCGATACCGATACCGAGTGCGAGAGTTTTTTCGAGAGCCTTGCCAGTAGCGTCTTGATATACAGCGTAAGAAGAGTTCAAGCCGCGGCCTTCGAGAAACATTGTGCGGAGTGATGTGCCCGAACCTTTGGGTGCAACCATTATTACGTCGATATCTTTGGGAGGAACCACGCCTGTGCGGTCGCTCCAAGTGATGGCGAATCCGTGTGAGAAATAGAGCGATTTGCCAGCTGTGAGATATTTTTTCAAAGTAGGCCATACCGACATTACAGCGGCATCTGAAAGAAGACACATTATAATAGTGCCTTTTTCGCAGGCCTCTTCAATTGAGAAAAGTGTTTCGCCGGGTTTCCAACCGTCAGCTTTGGCTTTTTCAAAAGTTTTGCCGGCGCGTTGACCAACAATTACATTAAAACCATTGTCGCGGAGGTTTTGCGATTGTCCGGGACCCTGTACACCGTAACCAATTACGGCGATGGTTTCGTTTTTTAAAATTTCACGTGCTTTTTCCAAAGGAAATTCTTCGCGGGTCATCACATTCTCGATAACGCCGCCAAAATTCATCTTTGCCATTTCTATATTGTTTTTTTATGATTTGTTATGTTTTTATTTTGCACAAAGGTAGAGATTATTTTTTAAAGAGGAGAGATTTTGAGGAAAATTTTTGAAAATTTGAAAAACCTTTATTATCTTTGCATATTAGATGGATATATAACCTATCAAATATGGACACAATGGAAACAGCATTACCTTCACCAACGAGATGCCGCTCTTTATGCGGCTTGAAAAGCTAGCAGAGTACTCCAATTTCTCACCCAAGCAGCAGATGCAGTACGACGATAGCTACAACAACTATCTTGCAACACAACTTTCGCTTTCCGAAATCTCAAACCTCTAACCACTATGCCATATATCTTGAATACTACACCAAAAGTAAATAATGCTTTATGGGGGGGGAAACCGACCTTCTTAAACTTATTTTGTGCAATTCACCGCCGTAGAAGTGCCACGCTATGTCGTAACACTTCTGCGGCGTTTTTTTTATCCAACAATGTATAATTATAAAACTCTAAACAAGATGAATTTAAAGACTTTCTTATCAACATTACTTCTGATGCTACTCTCAATAGGAGTGTATGCACAGAATACAAAAAAACCATACGTAGTAATCGACCTAGACGGTGTTGCCACATTTTACTATAACAACAGCCAACCCCAAGGAGCATTGTCGATACAAAGGTATTGGGATGATCCAAGTTGGCCTAATAATGTCAGAGAATCTGTAAAAAAGGTAGTGTTCGATCTTTCGTTTAATGATTATAAACCTACTGTATGCTCCTATTGGTTTCATGGATATTCCAATCTCACCGAAATTACTGGTATGAAAGAGTATCTCCATACTGAGAATGTTACGAATATGCAGTTTATGTTCGATGATTGCCGTAGTCTTATCTCCCTTGATTTGAGCAACTTTAATACTGCGAATGTTAAGAATATGCAGAATATGTTCAGTGATTGCCGTAGTCTTATCTTCCTTGATGTGAGCAACTTTAATACTGCGAATGTTACGAATATGCACATGATGTTCTATCGTTGCAAAGGTCTCACCAACCTTGATTTAAACAGCTTTGATACAAAAAATGTTACGACTATGTATTGTATGTTCTCAGCTTGCAACAGCCTTACTACCCTTGATGTAAGCAACTTTAATACTGAGAATGTTACGGATATGGAGCATATGTTTAGTGGATGCGAAAGACTTACTAACCTTGATTTAAGCAGCTTTAAGACACCGAATCTTACAATAACACGTAGTATGTTCGATAGTTGCAGCAGACTTACTACCATTGATTTAAGTAACTTTAATACAGCGAATGTTACGAACATGGAGAGTATGTTTTGTCAATGTTATAGACTTAACACTATTTTTGTAGGTGATGATTGGTCTACCGCTTCATTAACTGATCCAAACCAAACAGTATTTTGGGAATGTAACCAAATCTATGGGGGAAAGGGTTCTAAGAGTAGTAATTATGGAAGATATGTAAGAGCAGACTATGCACACATTGACGGTGGCACTGATAACCCTGGCTTTTTAACTAAGTCGGGGGAGCCGGCTTACGTTTCTCATTTTTCTCCTTACGCCGTAATTAGAGGTAACACAGTTACATTCTATTTCGACGAAAAAAAAATTGATGGAGCACTGCCATTGAGAACAAAACAGGATGATAAAAACTGGACTTCCGATATCTGCACATCTATCGCCAATGTTCGTTTCGACGATTCGTTCTACACTTTCACCCCAACAAAGCTATCATATTGGTTTTATGGCATGAGCAACCTCTCACAAATAGACTTTGACCACCTCTATACTGGAAATGTGGAATATATGGACGCTATGTTCCAATTTTGTAAGAGTCTATATACTTTAGACCTCTCAGGGTTTAATACCGCCATTGTAACCAATATGACTCGCTTGTTTTCTGGATGCGAAAAACTCGAATCTGTATTCGTGGGTAAGAATTGGTCAACAGCTTCCGTTGCCATGTCGTCAGGTATGTTTAAAGATTGTTTAACCCTATACGGTGGCAAGGGCACATTTTATAATCCTTATTTTACCGATTGTTCTTACGCCATAATTGATGGCGGCACTGAGAATCCCGGCTACTTAACCCAATCAGGAGAACTGGCTTTTAAACGGGTTAACACTGTAATGATTACCACACTTCCTGTTACAGAATACACCGTAGGTGATGATTTCTCTCCTGAAAACGGCATACTTACAGTAACCTTTAACACAGGCGAGACGGAAACCGTGGAACTATCGAAAGCCGACATATATGGTTATGAAAAAAATACAGTTGGTGAACAGATTTTGAGAGTATATTATCGGGCTTTTAAAAATGAGTTGACCGTAATAGTAAAGGAAAAAACACCTACGCCTGTATCTGATATATCAGACATTCATTCTGTAAAAGTATGGTCATCAAACCGCACCATCTTTATCGAATCCGCTCCCGACACCAAATACACAATAATCGACTTAAATGGCAGATTAATAAAATCTGCCTCCACAAAATCAACCCGTGAACAAATCAAAATAAACAAATCGGGAATTGTGATTGTAACCATCAACGGTGCATCGTATAAATTGTCATTGTAGGGGCGTACCTCGTGTACGCGCCTATACCTCGTGTACGGTTTATCACAATACAAACAAAAATATAACCGTCGCAAAAAAATCTGCGGCGGTTTTTTATTTAAAATGATAACATCGGGATGATTATTTGCATCATTCATAAAACCTCATTATCTTTGCATCCGTAAAACTAATTAAAACTGATACTATTATGGCACGACCGATTAAAGAAACACCGATTCTCTATGGCGCGGACGCACGACGTTTTGAGGCTCGTATGAAAGAAAAACGCCACATTTCACCCGAAGAACGGGCACGCATCAAATCAAATTATGAGATGTGCATGGAGATGCTACGTCGTGGTGAAGAACGGAAAAGGAGATTAAAAGAGCAACAAAATGCAGCAGAATGTGATTGATAATACTCGGTTGAATATTGTCGAATTAGAAGAAAACGAAATTGTTACGTCATTTGACTGTGGAGATGATGACCTAAATGACTTCATTCTCTGCGAAAGTCCTTTATACCGCAAGGAGAAACTATCTGTTACATACGTTTTAGAAGATAACGCGGATTTAAACCACAACAATGTGATAGCTTTTTTCAGTCTTGCAAACGACCGAATATCAATATCTGACTTTGATAACAAGACAAAATTCAACCGATTTAGCCGTCGTTTCAATAATCGAAAGAGGTTGAAAAGTTATCCTGCTGCAAAAATAGGGCGTTTAGGTGTCTCCGTTTCAGCAAAAGGAAAAGGTTTCGGTGGAATGTTGCTTGACTTTATTAAAAGTTTCTTCGTTTCCGACAATAAAACTGGCTGCCGTTTCATTACTGTTGATGCTTACGCAGCCGCCATTCCGTTTTATCTAAGGAACGGTTTTGTACCCCTCAACGAGGAGGATGCTGATGAACCTACACGCTTGCTTTATTTCGACCTCAAAGATTTGGACGAAGATTAATGTTTTCTCCGTTATTCCCTCTCCTCGGCTTCGTCTCTTCTTGCCAGCACATCTTGCAGTTTGCCCATTGGTTTGGTAACTATGATTCGTGCCGACTGGATAAATTCGCGCACGTCGAAATCGCGGAGGTTGTTTTTGAGAAACATTTCGAGGTTGGCCTGCGTGCCGGTTTTTTCAAGCACCACAAACTCTTCTTCTTGTTCAAAAATACGAACGTTCCAAGTGTCTACAAGACTTTTGATACGGCGGAGGGTGTCTTTGCTGTCTACTGCTATTTTGTATAGGGCGAGGCATTGCGAAATAATCTGGTCTTCGCGGTAGAGAAACACCTTTGCCACCTCCACCTGCTTTTCGATACATTTGGCAAGGTGCTTGGCTTGCTCTAATGTGGAAATTATGGTGATAACAAACGAGTGCAGACCCTCGTGTACGCACGACGATGTGTTGAGGGTTTCTACATTTACCTTGTGCCGCGTAAAAATGATGGATATGCGGTTCAAAAGTCCGATGTGGTTTTCGGTATATATTAAAAAGGTGTACTTCTTTTTCATTACTCTTGGTTTTTAGGAAGTTCAAAAACTTGGTCGCCTGCGCTGCCGCCGGTCTTGATTACGGGGTAGATGTTGGTATTTTTTTCTACCTGAGCCTCAATTAAGAAAGGTCCTGGCGTGGTGAGCATATCCTCAACTGCCTGATTTAATTCGCTTTGAGTGGTTACTCGTCGGGCGGGAATATCGTATGCAGCGGCAATTTTTACAAAGTCGGGGTTTTGCAACTCTTTAAAATAGTCGTGTCCCTTGTAGTAGAGGTCTTGCAACTGGCGAATCATTCCTAAGTATTTGTTGTTCAGTATGATAACCTTGATAGGCAGACGGTATTGCATAATAGCACCGAGTTCTTCCATAGTCATCTGGAAACCGCCGTCGCCCATAAAAGCCACAATGTTGCAGCCTTGAATGGCGTTTGCCGCACCGATAGCAGCCGGAAGCGCAAAACCCATAGTGCCGAGTCCGCCACTGGTAATCAGACAGTCGGAGACAGTGTGACGGAAATACCGAGCCGCCGCCATCTGGTTTTGTCCCACGTCGGTAACGCACACCGCACCCATTGGCAAACGCGACGAAACAGCATCCACAACCCTTCCCATACGTAGTTCCTCGGCATTGGGGTCGAGGTCGTGGTTTATGATTTTTTCAAGTTCGGTTTGTCGGTAGAAGGCTATTTTTTCCACCCACTTGGGATTTTCTTTGGGTGTGATACGTTCGTTGATAAGTTTGAGGGCTGATTTTGCGTCGGCATTGATAGGCACGTAGGCGCGTTTCACCTTGTTGAGTTCGGCAAAATCAATGTCGATGTGTATAATCTTGGCTTTCGGAGCGTATTTCTTTACGTTGCCTGTTACACGGTCGGCAAAACGCATACCCACGGCAAGCAGCACGTCGCACTCGTTGGTCATCATATTGGCGGCGTAGTTGCCGTGCAGACCCACCATTCCGGCAAAGAGCGGACTGTCGCTCGAAAAAGCTGTAAGACCTTTGAGCGTGCAGCCTACGGGTATATTAAGTTTTTCGGCAAGGGTGCGCACCTCGTCGCGGCATTTGGAAATTAATGCTCCGTGACCCACCACCATAAACGGACGTTCGGCATTGTTGAGCAGAGCGGCGGCGGTGTCTATCTTGTCTACAATGGGTTTCCATTTGGGATGATAGTTGGCTATCTTGGTGCATTGATGATATTCAAACTCCTTTATGATAGATAGTTGCGCATTTTTGGTAATGTCTAATAGCACAGGACCAGGGCGACCGCTGCGGGCAATGTAAAAAGCCTTGGCGATGGTTTCGGCAATTTCGTCGGCGGTGGTAATCTGATAGTTCCACTTGGTAACGGGCATAGAGAATCCCACCACGTCGGTTTCTTGAAAAGCGTCGTAACCGAGGTCTTCGGAGTTTACCTGACCCGTGATGCACACAATGGGCACGCTGTCGAGCATAGCATCGGCAATGCCGGTGAGCAGGTTGGTAGCGCCGGGACCCGATGTGGCCATACACACGCCCACCTTGCCCGATGCTTCGGCGTAACCCTCGGCGGCGTGTACCGCTCCTTGTTCGTGGCGGAGGAGAATATGCGATATTTTTTCGCCGTGATTGTAAAACGAGTCGTAAATAGGCAGGTTTGCTCCGCCCGGATAGCCGAACACAATGTCCACGTTTTCGGCAATGAGGGCAAGCGTGATGGCTTCGGCTCCTGATATGTTGTTGTATCTCATAAAGTTGTGTTTTTAATAAAAAAGCCGCTCCAATTTATAAGGTGCGGCTTTAATATGCGTAATCAATCCCGCCGCAATTAACTTTGCGGTGTGACCACGACGGGAATATATGATACATTGTTATACATAATATAGCATTGTTTACCACCGCAAAAGTACAACTATTTTTAAAAACAACAAATTTTCTCAAAAAAACTTGACACGTATTTGATAATTCCGTACCTTTAACAAAAATTTTAAAACGGTGTCGAATGGCACGGTAAATGCACTGATTTTTTAATCAGTAATACATTATAACACCAATACAAACCACATAGCCACATGTCAGAGCGTGATTTTATATTAGAACTGATGCAGTCGACTGGAAACGACGACATGCACTATATCTATCGTGGCGAGTTTACCCAAAGTCTCTCGCACCAGATTCTATCTCTCGCCGAAAAAAATATCGACCGAGACCATATTTCGTCGAAAATAAAAAAACGGGTATTCCACATTATGGTGGAGAGTATACAAAATATATCACGCCATCAAGACGAGCCATATAAACCCGAAGAAACAGCAATCTTTGGCATTCAAAAACAAAGCGAACATTATTACATTTCCACAGGCAATATTATAGAAAACACCAAAACCGAATCGCTCTGCAGCAAGCTCGACAAAATCAACAACCTTGATCAAGAAGAACTTGACGCATTTTACCGCGAGGTACTCAGCAACGGACAACTTTCGTCGAAGGGCGGTGCGGGGCTCGGTCTTATTGAGATGGCACGCAAGAGTGGCAACAAGCTTAAATACGCTCTTGAAAAAATTAGCGAACAGATGTCGTATTTTTATCTTCACAGCAGCATCAACACTATCACGCTCAGTGAAGCCCCGGAGCCACCCGACAATTCGGTGTACTCGCTCAAATATATGACCGACCTACACAAATTCATTATCAAGCATAATGTGCTGCTGATTTATAGCACGGTGTTTGATCAAGACAGTCTTTTGAGCCTGATTCAGATAATGAAAAATAGTGGCGACACCAGCAATTCGCGCAAAAAGCTCATAAGCCTTATGGTAGAGATGCTCCAGAATATCATCCACCATGGCGATATTGAATTTGACGGAATCAAAGGCAGCAAGGGAATATTCTACATAGCCGAAAACAACGGCTGCAACGAACTCACCACCATAAACTATATCGCCAACGACGCAATAGAAAAACTCAAAGCCAAAATAGACTACATTAATTCGCTTTCTGACGAGGAGCGCGAAGACTATTACAACGAGCGTCTTTTCGATTTTAGAATGATAACCACAAAGGAGGCGGGTCTCGGCTTTATAGAGATGCGCATCAAGAGCAAGAGCCCGCTCGAGTATTTCTTTGAAAAAGTTGACGGCGATTATTCTCTGTTTAAATTTACTATCCGGCTGCTAAACAATTAATCAGATATTTACTACACTAAAAATGGAAAAACTAATTATTCAACACACCGACGAAACCCCCTCTGTAACATTGGACAAAGACAATGGAGTTTTCCACATAGGCGAAAACTCATATCCCGACGACGCACTTAGGTTTTACCACCCTGTGATAGAATGGATAAAGAAATATTGTCAGGATCCGAATCCTGAAACCGTGTTTGAGTTTGCGTTTTCTTACTTTAACACATCGAGCGAGAAGATAATCACCAAGATGCTCGACATGCTTAAAGGCATCAGCTCAAAAACAGCCCTGACGATAAAGTGGCGTTACGAATCTGACGACACTGATATGCACAAGTCGGGCATACGATTTTCTCAACTATGCGGCATGCATTTCGAGTTTGAAGAAATAGAGTGTTGACAATAAAAAAAGCGGACACCATGGCGGCGCCGCTTTTTTAAGAGATAAAGCACTATGGCTTATTGGATTTCTACCGAAGTCTTGGTGTCTTGATGAGCCGCCTTAGGTACTTTGATAGTGAGGATACCGTTGACGTAAGAAGCCGAAATAGCGGACGTGTCAACATCCTTCGGTAGTGTGAACGAACGACGGAAAGAACCGTAAGAGTATTCTCTGCGGTATACGTCAGACTTGTTGTTTTGCTCAGTCTGGGTTTCGCGTTCCACCTCTATCGACAATTCGTCGCGCAGGATATTCACCTTGAAATCTTTTTTCTCGTATCCCGGGGCGGCCATGTCGATTACAAAGTCGGTGTCGGTTTCGCTGATGTTTACAGCCGGAATGCAGAACTGTTTTTTGTTCTGGTAGTAAGGGGTGAAAATTCCATTGTCAAAAATGGAGTCCGAATTTAATAATCTTTGCAACATATTTGCCTCCGTATTTAAATTGTTATATGATTTCATATTCTATAAGTTTTAATTGGTTTGACATTTCATAAACCAATTTTTCAAACCGTGTGCCAATACGGGAAATTGGCAAAAATACTGCCAAAATGGCAGTAAAATGACAAAAAGTCAATGACAAAATGGCATATAGCATAATTATATATGCTAATTTTTGTAAATAGTAATATTGAATTATGTATTTTTAATATAAACATAAATTTAATACGTAAAATAAAACACTTGTTGTTAAAAATCAGTATATTTGTAACTAGTACTGTATTAGAGATTGATGAAAAGGATAATAAATATCATATTGGCTGTGGTGCTGGTGATGGCGGCCGTGCATGCTTATCCGCAGGCACAATACCGTTTTTATAGCCTTAGCAAGACCAACGGTCTCAACAACGACGTTGTAACCTCTATTACCGAAGATGGCGACGGCTTTATCTGGTTGGGCACGCAAACTGGGCTGCTGCGTTTCGACGGTCGGTCGTTTGTACCTATTTCAAGTGTCAATGACTCTATTTTGCTCGAAGGCTCAAATATTACCGACCTTAAAACCGATTCTATAGGCAATATATGGATTGCCACCGACCACGGCCTGTCGCAATATAGCATCAAAAACGAAAAACTTACCAACTATTATATTATTCACGACGGCAACCGTGTTGTTTCATACCATGTGGACAGGATCTTTATCACTCGCAACCACCTATTATTGTTTTTTACCGGCGACGGATTTCTCTACGCCTACAACAATGATAGCCAGTTGTTTGAGCCTTTTGTCTATGACTTTTTTTCACACCATAATATTAAATCGTGCTTTGTAGACGATGATGAAACTTTCTGGGCTATTGACCGAAACGCCTCTTCAATCTACCACGTGGATTTCGGCGGACGTGTTCTTGATTCGCTCGAATGTAAAAGCAAGTATCCATTTCCGCTTGTAGAAACCAACGCGTTTCTCAACCACGGCGACGGTACGGTTTGGTTGGGTTCTCATGCCGGTATTTACCAAATCGACGTTGCCAAAAGCACAGTTGCTCTGGTTGAAGACATAGCTGGACAGCCTATGCCCAAGAGTATCAAAACTTTCTTTAAACGCAGCAATGGCGACATTTGGGTTGGTACCAACGCCGAAGAGCTATATTTGGTTAACCTTAATAACAAAAGTGTTCAAATGATAGAGTCTGACCACAGCCAGCAGTCGTTGCGCAGGCTCAACAGTGTTACTGTGAATACCATTTACGAAGATAGCAACTCGCTGCTCTGGTTCGGCACTTGGCACGGATTGTCGTTCCTGAGCCTCAATAATCCAATCAAGTTCAACGCCATTAGTTATCCTGAAAATTCTAAAATATTGAAGTTGAACCAAATTTCGTCGATATGTCAGTCGCCAGATGGCGTTTTAACTATAGCCAGCGACGGCGGTGGTATTGTTTTTTGGGACGGATATAGCAACAGCAACAGTGGCGAGTTTACCGAAAATACGCCAAATAGCCACATGAGATCATCGTCGGTACTCGCTATTGCATACGACAAGGAAGGCAACCTTTGGTCGGGTGGATACAACAACCCTCTTCATAAACTCAGCCGAAACCACAAAGTATCAGAGTCGTACAGCTTGGTAAATACCATAAAAGAAGTTACAAGCGACTTTATTACCGACATTCTCATCGACCGTCAAGATCGTATCTGGGTGCTTACCAACGGTGCAGGATTGTTGAGATTCGACCCTAAGACCAAGAAATTCAGCCGTGTGTTGTGCGATTCAAGGCTTGTGGAGCCGGTGAGCATGTACGGCACCTGCCTCGAAGAAGGTCCCGACAGCACCATCCTCGTAGGCACTTACTCTGGTATGTATGTTTATTATCCAAACCACGACATCATAGAGAACTATGCTTTCAGTTATGGTTCGCCTTATAGTATAGCGCACAATGTGGTAAACGATATTTTGTTCGATTCGCACAACCGCGTTTGGGTGGTAACGCCCGCAGGTATCGACAAGTTCGACATCCGCCACGGTATATTCACACATTACTCGGGGGGAAATGTTATCAAAAACACCATTTGCTCCAGCATTATAGAGGATAATTCTCACGATTTGTGGATTACCACTAGCAACGGCATTTTAAATTTTAATCCAGAAGTCAACACTGTGACAAGGCTTTATAGCACAGATGACGGACTGCTCTCCACTAGTTTTGAGCGACATGCGGTGTTTGTGGCAAAAGGCGGCACTGTGTATATCGGCACTCACGATGGAGTGGTGTATTTTAACCCGTCAGAGATAAAGGCAGTGACTAATGTTGCTAAACCTGTGATTACAAGTTTGTTGCTAAGTTACAACAAGGTTTCACCCGACTCTGCCAATTCTTTTTTGCGGCAGTCGATTTCTTGCACCGATTATCTTGAACTCGATTGGCGCAATACCGCTTTTTCGTTTGAATTTACAGTGCTCGACTACCTTTACGGTAAAAACATCAAAATCCTTTATAAACTCGACGGTTACCAGAACTCATGGACCGACATCGGTACACGTCGCGAATTAGGTTTCACCAATCTCAACCCGGGTACTTACACGCTTCGCCTGATTGCCGAAAACTCCGACCGCATACGCAGCAAAGAACGCACTTTGGTGATAAGGATACTTCCGCCTTGGTATAGGACTAAGGGCGCTATCGCAGGTTTTGTTGTGCTCGGACTGCTGCTGTTTTGGCTTATACACGTTTTGAGAGTGCGTGGCATTCGTCGCCGTCAAACAGAGCTGGAGGAGATTGTAGACAGCCGTACGCTTGAACTTGTAAACCTCAACTCGGTGCTTGAGCAGCGCAACGAGGAGATGATGCAGCAAAAAGAGGAGATACAGTCGCAGCGCGACGAACTATTTGAAAAAAATAGCCAACTGCATACCAGCCGCAAGGCTATCCAACAGTCGTATCAGAGACTTTTAGACCTCAGCGAACTCGATAAGCAGATTTCAAGCGCCACCAACATTGAGTCGATACTGCAAACTGTGTATAACAATAAGGTGGTTTCGCTGGCGGGATGCGGATTGTGCATCTGCAAGCGTACCAAGAAACCGAGCATTATAGAGTTTTCGCCATATATCGAAAATGAAGAGATTTGCCATCTTGACGACGAAAAATTGTCGGAACTTATGGAGCCTCTTACCTATGCTTGTTTTTTCAATCGTCAGGAGATAGTAGCCGACAACTCATCAGACTATGAAGTAACACCGTTTTTGGCAGAATTAGGTTACCGCACTTGCGTAAGAATCCCGCTCTTTAATGCCGACGAAGTGTGCGCCGTTATGATTATCAACAGCCACAACGAAAACGCTTTCACCAAAAACGACATAGCGATTTTTAAAGTGATAGCCTCTTACAGCGAGATAGTGATTGAAAAGGCTGACGCATATTCGCAGATAGCATCCAAGAATGCTGCCATCAACGGCAGTATATCTTATGCCAAAACCATCCAAAAACTGTTCTTGCCTCAGATTGAGGATTTTAAACAGCTCTTTGAAGCCGAGGTAATCGACCGTCCTAAAGATATTGTGTCGGGCGACTATATTTGGCAGTGTGTGGAAAAATCCGAAAATGGCTTTATGGTATTCTGCGCTGTGGTGGATTGTACTGGACACGGCGTACCAGGCGCGTTTATGAGTTTGATATCTAACCAAATACTGCGCGATGTGGTGCAAACGATGAAGGTTACCGAACCTATGGACATTCTCGCTCAAGTGTCGGAAACCACAGCCCAGATGCTCAAACAAGACAACGGCGAAAACAAAGACGGTATGGATATGTCGTTGTGCCGGTTTGATGTTGATGAAGAAGGAAACATGTATCAGTTTGTATATTCTGGTGCTAAATGTCCGATACTATTCTGTAGGCACAACAGTTCAGAATGTGTGATGATTCCAGCCGACCGAATCTCTATTGCAGGAGGTACGCGCCGTCAATCTGATCGTCCTCAATTTACACAGCAGGTGTTTGAGATTATTCCTGGCGACACTATTTATATGTATAGCGACGGTATTATTGACTTGAACAATACCGAACGCACAAGGTTTGGCCGCAAACGCCTTATCGAGGCTGTCAATAATGCATCATCGTTGTCGCCCGACATTCAGAAACAAAAGATTGAACGTGTGCTCAATGCCTTTTCAAGCGGTACCGAGCAGCGTGACGATATTACTTTCTTGATTCTGAAAATCAAAGAGAAAGTGGAGATAAAAGGGTAGAATTAAAACCTTGTAGCCTTGATATCGAGGTCTGGTACATACATCCAGAAACCTTTGTCGTACTTATAGCCGTCGAAACTGCCGTCGGGACCCATGAATTTTGTGTTGCCTTTGTATTCTGACGGAGAGGCGAGGTGGTCGGCCACAAACATCTTGAGTTTCTTGTCGTAACGGAGGCTCATTACGGCGCGTTCGGTAAACTCAAATATCAGTCGGTCTACTTTTTTGTTGTGCTCGTTGATGAAATGACCACCGAAAATTATCTCGCCGCCGTTGTTGGTAGCTATTCGCACTTGTTCCAGTACTTTGCGGTTTACAAATAGGTCGCCGCCGTCCCAACCTATGAGGGCGTAAATGTTGCTTTTCTTGCCGCCTAACTGCACAAGGTCGTAATATATGGCTCCGTACCAATTGGATGCCTGCATATTAGCGTTTGAGGGGTTGGTAGTGCCGTCCGACATGTCGTTGAGACGGAGAGCTACCACATCACCTTGTACATTAATCTGCACTATGCCGTAGTATTTGTAGTTGCCGTCGGCAAATTGCAGCCCCCAAGTAAAAATCCTAAACTTGTTGTCGGGACTTTTTAGCACCGACACAGGCTTGTTGTTGTCGAATGGATAACTCATGGTTTCATCTTTGCCCAATAGATTCCAAAACTCGTTGTCAAATTGGGTTACCAAAGCTTGGCGTAGCGAATCGTTTTCGGCATTACGGGCCTGTTCAAGTAGTGCTACGGAGTGGCTTATGCCATTTTCAAAATCTGAATCCACCTGGGCGGATACGGAAAATGCTATAAATAAAGGTATTAATGCTAATAGTCTTTTCATGATTCTCTTTTTTGGTTTGTTTAACGTAATACTGTGTGTAAAATATTGCAAAGTAAAGCAAAAAATTATAATTTTGTGAAAAACTAAAAACAGATTGAGCAATGAAACTAAAATGTATGGTAATTGACGATGAGCCACCAGCCGTGCGGCTTATGCAGAATTTTATCGAACGCACTCAGAATCTTGAATTTGTGGGCGGATACACCGACAGCGTAGAAGCAGTGCAGATTATAAAGCAGAATCCACCCGACGTGCTTTTTCTCGATATCCAAATGCCCGACTTGGACGGTATGCAGCTATCGAAGATGGTGCCGCCAGAAACCAAAATTGTGTTTTCAACAGCCTACAAAGAGTATGCGTTCGACAGTTACGATGTTAGCGCTATCGACTATTTGCTCAAGCCTATAAGTTATGCCAAGTTTCTCAAAGCAGTGCAAAAATGTGTAGACTGGTATGAGATGAAATTAGCATCCGAAACACCATCACCCGCCCCTGCCGTGTCAACTCCTGCCAATAGCGACAATTTTTTTATCAAGAGCGACTCTTTGCTAGTGCGTATTGATACGTCAGAAATATTATATATCTGTGCCTTAAAGGATTATGTGCGCTTTGTGTTCGATAGCGGACGCAAGCCTATCATCTCGCTTATGACCATGAAAAACCTTGAGCAGATGTTGCCTGCCGACAAGTTTGTCCGTGTAAGCCGTTCTTATATAGTGGCTATCAATAAGATACGCTCGGTAGATAAAAACAACTGTATATACATCGGCGACGAGGTAGTACGCGTTACCGATGTATACAGCGACCAATTCAAAAAGTTTATTGGCGGGTGTTAGGGCGTTTGATAGTTAAGTTTTGTTTATAAAATGGCTTTTCTAATGCACCGATAAAGGAATAATCATTGGCGGTTGCTATTTTGGCACGTTTGGCTATAGGAGCTTGATTGCCTGTGATAAGCGAAATGGCTTTTGCAAAAAGAGGTTCTTCTACATTGCCGAGCGAACTTTCAAAAAAGTCGGGAAGCAAGTAATCGGGAGTAAATCCGTCTTTAAAATTCATTTCGCCAGCAGAGTTTTTACAAACTCCTACCACAAGATAAAGCGCCCATTCTGAATAGCTAATTCCATCGCTATCAAAGCCTTGGTCGTAATTGTCGTTGATTAGCAAATTGGTGGTGTATTTGCCGTAAGTAGGTGTACCTATTAGTACCACGTCCATATAGGGTTGAAGACCAGAAATTAACTCCTCGCTTGCAGATGCCGTTTGGTATGATGTTAGCACATAGAGCTTGTTGATGTTGAGATGGGTATCTTGAGCCGAAAAATAAGAGTTAGGATCTTGGTTTTCTTCTTTTAGCATTTTTGCAAGAATGGGGTTGACCTCGGTTTGAATTAAGATTTTACCTTCGTTGCCGGCAGGTACAATCATAGAAGCTATTTTTTCGAGAGTAGAGATATATCCGCCTCCGTTTATCCTTAAGTCTAAAACAAGTTCGGTAATCTGATCTGATTGGAGCTTTTTAAAAGCCTGTGTAAGAGATTCGGTGCCGTCGTCGAAACTATCGTAAAGGAAATATCCTATTTTGTGGCCGTCGATTTCGTGTGTAGAAACTTGCAGCACAGGGTCGATATCCATGCTCTTTTTGGTGATTAGGGGCGATGTGTATTCGGTGTCGTAATATTCACGAGCCGCCCAAATTCCGTTTGGAACTGATAGCTTAGAGTATGTAAGTGTGTACGAATCAAGACTTAGTAATGATTTGTAATTCGTTTTGTTGAGGGTTTGTTTGTTTACTTTGGTAATCACATCGCCGCGCTTTATACCAGCTGCCTCGCCAGGCGAATTTTTGTAGACATATTGTACGTATGCAACCACATTGTCGCTATTTAATCGGTCTGTATCTAAAAGGTAATAGATACCGTCGGTAACATATATATTGTTGAGATGGTTGTCGGCTTCGGTATAGTTGTTCATAATAGCGGAGAAACGATCTTCGGGGTAAAGAAAATACTCAAACACATCTTTGGGAGTGTTGAATTTGGAGAAGTCTAGATGCGCAGGAATATTGGAGTTCCAATAATAGTAGTCGCGCATTGTTTCCCAAACAAAGCGGTGGATGGTGTAGTTTTTTTTCTGGTTGTTAATTGGAACTGGTTCGTCCTTGTCGTCTTTATGGCATGCACTTAGGAGTATGGTGGCAAGCAGCAGAAGTGAAGCTATTTTTTTCATGGTGTTTAAGATTAAGTTTTTAAGTATGACAAATTAAATGAAATAATCCCCTAAAATGTAAAAAAAACAGTTAAAAAAGTTAAATATTTAAAATGACAGGCAACACTCTGGGTGAGAAAATAGTTTTTGTTATATATTTGCATACTCAATTATCTAATTCCGTACATATAATGATTAAGAAAATTTTCCTATTGTTGCTTGCTCTTAATGTGGCAGGCGCATATGCCCAAAACGACGAATGGTTTGATCAGAATGGCAATATCTTGCCTGAATATTTGGATGATAACGGATTACTTGCCGACGAGTATCTTGCCGATGTTTACGAGTTTACTTCGTTAGACGAGGCTCTCGCCAATCCGTTGAAGGTGATTAAACTTAACCTTTCGAAAAAAGGTTTGGACGAGTTTCCTTCCGAGATTGTGCAGTTCCATAATCTCCATGTGCTTGATTTGGATTCTAATAAACTCACTTCTGTTTCGCCCGAAGTGGCAACACTACCTAACTTGCAATATCTTGTGCTTAGTCACAATATGCTCTCTGAAGTGCCATCTGAAATAGGAGGGCTCAAAAACCTGCTTTTGCTCGACCTAAGCGACAACCGTCTGAAATCTTTGCCAGAGGATGTCTGCTTGCTCGAAAACCTACGATATATTATCTTAGACGGGAACGGTTTAGAATCGCTTCCTGATTCAATTGGTTCAATGTCAAAACTTTCCAATCTGTCGGCCACTCACAACAATATCAAACAGATTCCGCAGTCTATTGGTTCGCTCTCCCTGCGGAACCTCGACCTTTCTTACAATCAGATTTCTGCGCTGCCATCTACATTCGGCAACCTTCAGACTATGATGATTTGCGACCTTTATCACAACAACATATCCACACTCGACGAAGATTTTTGCAAGTTGAAACAGCTGCTGTATCTCGATCTTTCGCACAACAGCCTCACCTCACTGCCTCAGAACTTAGGCAAGATGTCGTTTATGCGCATGCTCAACCTTAGCGACAATCAGATAACCGTTCTTCCGTCGTCGATAGGTGAGATGTCGATGTTGCAGGAACTCGACGTTTCGCAAAACAACTTGAATGCCATTCCTAAGACCATAGGAAAACTTTCGTTTATTTCAAGGCTGCTCCTCGGGTTCAACAATATTTCGCAGATTCAGCCTGCTCTGGCAAAACTCAAAAAAGCCGAAGAGATAAATCTCGAAGGCAACAATATTTCGCAAAGCCAGATACTTAAAGCCAACAAGTTTTCAAACATATCATCATTCAAATTCTAACACAATGAAAATTCGTACAGGAATAGGATTCGACGTACACCAGCTTGCCGACGGCATTCCGTTTTTTGTCGGCGGTATCAAAATAGAACACACCAAAGGCGCGGTAGGACACAGCGATGCCGACTGCCTTATCCACGCCATCTGCGACGCTCTGCTCGGTGCTGCCAATATGCGCGACATAGGCTACCATTTTCCCGACACCGACCCGCAATACAAGGGCATTGATTCAAAAATACTTTTGCGTAAGACCTGCGAGATAATCCGTGGAGCGGGTTACTCAATATCCAATGTCGACAGCGTTATCTGTCTGCAAAAACCCAAAATCAAGGACTATATTCCTCAGATGCAGAAGGTTTTAGCCGAAGTGATGACCCTCGACCCCGACGATGTTTCCGTCAAAGCCACCACCACCGAACACCTCGGCTACACGGGTAGGGAAGAGGGAATAGCTTGCTATGCTAATGTATTAATTTATAAATAGCGTTTAGTTAACACTCCTTTGTTATTTTTGCCGAGAAAAAAAATAACAAAAGTGGACTACTCAGACCGTACCAAAGAACTTGCTACCAAGAAGATAAACTCGCTTCTGTGGGCTTACGCACTGCCTTCGATTATTAGTCAGATAATAGCATCGCTCTACAACGTTACCGACCGTATGTGCATAGGTCAAGGCGTTGATTCTATGGCTATTTCGGGGTTGACAATCACATTCCCATTTATGAACATCATTCACGCCTTTGGCGCGCTTGTGGGTGTGGGCGCAAGTGCAAGAATGTCGATTGTGCTTGGCAAAAAAGATATCAATTGGGCAGAAAATATTCTTGGCAACGCCGTTTACCTTACCTTTGTGTTTGGTGCGCTATTTATGACAGCGGGTTATCTCTATATCGACGATATTCTTTTGCTGCTTGGAGCCACTCCGCTTAACGTTAGCTATGCACGTGAGTATATGCTTATTGTGCTGCCCGGAATGTTTTTTACCACGCTGAGTTACAACCTTACAGGAATGATACGTTCCTCAGGTTACCCCAAAAAATCAATGTATATTTTAGGAGGTGGTGCGGTGCTCAACATCGTGCTCGACCTTTTGTTTATATTCGTGTTTAAACTCGGCATCTCTGGTGCGGCGTGGGCTACCACAATATCGATGGTGGCAACGGCTGTGGCATCGGTTTGGCATTTTGTAAAGAAGGATTCGTTTATACGTTTCCGCCGTCACGCTTGGCAGCCTAAGTTCTACATTTTTAGAAACATACTGTTGATAGGTATGAGTCCGTTTTTGATGAACCTTGCCGCAGCGGGCGTAGTGGCTATGTTGAACCGTCAGATAACCGTTTATGGCGGTGAAAACGCGGTTTCGGCATACGGCATTATGAATAGCTTTGGCAATATGGGCGTGCTTATAATCCTCGGTATATGTCAGGGTATGCAGCCAATTGCGGGCTACAATTACGGCGCTGGATTAAAAGACCGTCTCAAAGAGGTGCTTTTCCTTTCGATGAAGATTAATATGATAATCGGTTTGGCGGGGGCGTTGCTTGCCTGCCTTTTCCCGCGACTTTTGGCACACGGATTCACTGGCGACCGAAACCTTATAGAACTCTGCGTGCCGTGTTTCCGCTATATGATGTGTATGATGCCGTTGATTGGTTTTACCATTACCAACTCAAACTTTTTCCAATCAATCGATAAGCCGTGGGTGGCAATAACCACAAGTCTTTTGCGTCAAGTGATTATCTTGCTGCCGTTTATATATATCTTCCCCTCGGTATTTGAGCATTTTGGAGGCAGTGGACTCACTGGCATTTGGTTTTCTGGCACACTTTCGGATATCCTTGCCGCCGTTATTTCAGGTGGATTGCTCTATTCGCAGAGAAAGGTGTTTGTGTAAATTATTTTGGATTATCAAACTAATTTAGTATTTTTGCAGTTGAACAATAAACGCTACATACTATGGCAGATTCACGATACCTCAACCCATATACCGACTTTGGCTTCAAGAAACTCTTTGGCACGGAACTCAACAAAGACCTCTTGATAAGTTTCCTCAATGCCCTTTTTGAAAAGAGCAACCAAATACCCAAAGACGAAATTGAGGATTTAACCTATCTCAACGCCGAGAAACTCGGACGTTCGGCATCGGAACGTCGTGCCATATTCGACGTTTACTGCACTACCAAAAGCGGCGCAAAGTTTATCGTAGAGATGCAAAACGTTTTCCAACAGTTCTTTAAAGATCGTAGCCTCTATTATTCATCGTTCCCCATCCGCGAAATGGCAAAAAAAGATACCACAAACGAACATTGGAACTACGAACTCAACAAAATCTACACTGTTGGCATTTTGAATTTTGTATTCAAAGACGAGGTTCAGGACGAAGAAAACGGTGAGTATAGAACCATCAACGAATTTTCGGATGATGACCTATTTCACGTAGTGATGCTTGTAGACGTGAGCACCGGCAAAGTGTTTTACAAAAAATTGGCGTATCTCTATCTTGAAATGCCCAAGTTCAGCAAGACCGAGACTGAACTTCACACGATGTACGACAAATGGCTGTTTGTACTAAAAAACCTATCACGCTTGTTGGAGCGTCCCAAAGAGTTGCAAGATCGTATTTTTGATAAACTTTTCCGCCAAGCCGAAATTGCCCAATTCACCGAAAAAGAGTATTCCGATTATGAAGAAAGCCTTCACAATCTGTGGGACATCACCAACGCCATGAACGATGCCGAAATGAAAGGCTTTGGCAAAGGAAAAGAAATCGGTTTGGAGGAAGGTATTGCTCAAGGCATTGCACAAGGCAAAGCAGAAGGCATTGCCGAAGGCGCTCAATCCGAAAAACTTGACACCGCCAAACGTATGAGAACCAAAGGTTTTGATGTTCAGACTATTGCTGATTTAACTCAACTCCCCATCTCCGAAATCGAAAAGTTGTAAGGAATTATCCTTTCCGTGTTTTCCGTGGATAATTATTTTGCAATATCAAACAAAATAATTACCTTTGCATCAAACCTTTAAACATCTGTAAATATGGCATAATGAAATACATTTCTTTTCTATATATTGTTGTAATCTTTGCTTTAATAGGTTGTCGAAACGAAAACGAATATCTCGAGTATCAAGAACCTATTAATGAAAAATATTTGCGTGAAATATACAATGAATCTGGTAGTAATCATTGGGTCGGAAGATATGTTATGTTGGATTATGATTTTTTTATTGGAATTGAAACCCCTATAGAAAATCGTTTCGCAATGGTGTTTGCTAAGGATAATGACAAATGTAATTCTTTTGAATATGATGCTATAGTTATGTATCTGCCTAATTCACAGGATAGTATTTCTTATTATTATAAAAACAATTTGATTAAAATTCAGTCTTATATTGAACAATCATCATATTTCAATCAAAATTGTAAGTTTAAAAACAAGGTTAATGTATTGAAATATGTTGTTCAACAACTGATATGTTTTTTGGAAATCCCTAAAAATTGTACTGGTACTTATGCTGATACGAAACGTAAAAGATGTATTCAACTTATTGATGAAGATATAAAAGACGATACTATTTGTTGGACTTTTGGTAGTACCATCAAAAATAATACTTATTCCTTATCATTGCTTAAAACTAACGAAAGCGTAAACCTACTTTTACAATGAGAAAATCTATTTCTTACATATTATTGATATTATGGTTAGTTGTTGTAGTATCTTGTGTTAATGAAGAATCTAAAGTTGCATTAGAGAACTCAAAAATCGAATTATGGGGTGAGGAAATACAACTGAATGGAAATCCGGCTCCTGAATTAGTGGCAGAGTTAGAAAAGGGAAACGTGGATTATGTTTTCAGTTTTAGTAATATGCTCCACTTGTCGATTATTATAGAACCTCCTTATATTTATCATTGTTTTATAATTGAGCAAGTATTAGATAATAAACAACTCAGTTATTTGAAAATTGATGATGCAGCACGTCTCCATTTTGTTCCGCAATATGATTCGCTTAAATATGATTTAAATTTTAAATTTGATGATGTTAAAAACGGTTTATTCTTTTCATCGAAATTTGATTCTGTCCCTTTATTTAGAGCCAAATCTGAAAAATATAATCAGTTGCTGACTTCGTGTGATGATGATAAAGATTTTTCCGATTATTACAAAAAATCTCTTTATTTTAATAGTGATACTATAATTGATTCTTATGATAGAGATTCTCATTTATTTGGATTGATGGAAATACTATTGGTTAGGTTGGCCGTATCACCTGTATTTGATGATTATCCAATTTTAGATTGGATTTTCCTTGATGGTGATAATATATGTACTCATGGTCCCATTGGTCAATTTTATCCTGATTATTCTAATGATAATCCCGCAGAGTTATTGAAGGATTATATCTCACGATGGAATGAAGGGTATAATGCAGGAAGTCTTATTTCAAAACACGACGGACGTCGATATGACACTAAAATTTTTAGTTATAACAAAGGTCTGATAAATAATCTTGAAACCAAAACGCATGAAATTGACAGTTTGTTTAAATCCGGTTGGTATATTTACAACTATCATTATAGTTATTATTTCGCCTTCTCTGTAGATAGTATTAACATTAAGCGAAAGTTTATCAATGCTAATTATCTTAAGTCATCTCGATTTGGAATAGAATAGATGTGATGTATTTTTGTTTAAAAAACTAATACCCCTCTTTGATAAATCCGCCCCAAATTTCATTAGCCAATTGCCGCATATACGCTGCAGAAAATCCTGCGCCACCTTTGTAATGCAGGCAGCCGTGGGTTTTGGCTATGGTTTCGGTGTAATCTTTTAGGGCGTAGACAGTAAAATTATTGCGGTAGCCGTAGATTTTCAAGTCGTATTTCCAATGGTTAACAAGCGGAATTACAGAGCCTTCCGCAATGGATTTTCTATCGCCGTCTTTCTCAAATTTTAGATACGCCATACCTTCAAGCTGGCATTGGTAGTTCTTGAACATCGAAATAAAGTTGCCGAGCGAGTAATATACCAACATTCGGTGACCGTTCTCCTTTTCGAGCCATTCCATAGGTTCCACAATATGGGGATGCGAACCAATCACCACGTCAACCTCGCAATCGAGGAATATCTGTGCGAACTTTTTTTGGCTTTCGTCGGCTTCGAGCTTGTATTCTGTGCCCCAATGCGGAAACACAATTACAAAATCTGCCATCTGCTTAGCCTTTGCCACATCGCGGCGGATTTTTTCCTCGTTGAGAATGTCGGTGGCGTAAGGGTACGAAAGCATCTGACCATCTTCGTTAACGCCGTAAGTGTAGTTTAAGAGCGCAAACTTGATGTTGTTTTTTTCTACTACTATAATGGTGTCAACTGTTGAGGCATCTTTGTGAATGCCTATTACGGGTATGTCGGGGTAATTAGTTTCCCAAAATTCAGCCGATTTTTGCACTGCCAACATACCGTGGTCGAAAATATGGTTGGTAGCCATAGTTACAATGTTGAATCCTGCATTGACAACGGCGTGACCCACGGCGTCGGGCGAGTTGAATTTTGCATATCCGTGATAGCTGCCCCATCGGTTTTCGGGCTTTACATCTTTGAGTTCTACATCTGATGCCTTGTAGCCGTTGTCGCCTCCGAGAGGGGTTTCTTGATTGATAACGCGGAGGTCGCCAAGAGCAACGTATGGCTTGATGTTGTCGTAATTGTGGTCAAAATTATAGGAGTTTCCCTTTTTGCCCGCCTCGAGCATATACCAGTCGTAGAGGTTGTCGCCCACGGCTATAAGAGTGGCGGAGAGAGGATTGCTTATAACTTTGACTACCGAGTCGGGTGGTATAGTGTCGGTAAGTGCCTTCTGGTTAGGGTTTACCAAACAGCTTGCGTTGGCTGTAATCACCATCGCCGATGCAATAAGGATTGCTGATATGATGTTATGCTTTTTCATAATGTTAAATTATTGGGCAAAAATCTTACCATACGGCAAACGTGTTTAGCATTTTTTTCCTAAAATCAATCTGATAACTGGTAAAAAAGCGAAAAAAACACTTAAAAATGTACGAATAATGCTTAATGCATACTGTTTTTTTAATGAAATCTAAAATTTTAGATTTATTTAACTTAATTTATATATTTTTGCACTCGGAAAAGAAAAGATTTGGTTTGCTAAGGCAACAATAGAATCAATTTAATTAACACATTAATTAATTAACAATTTAAAGTAATACTTTTTATTATGGGCAAAAAAAGATTATTGTTACTATTATCTATGCTTCTGTTTGCCTGCGCTACACTTCAAGCGCAAGACAAGACAGTAACTGGCAAGGTAACAGGCGATGATGGTAATCCAATTTTCGGCGCTACAATCGCTGTTAAGGGAACTACCATCGGCACTATCTCTGGTGAGAACGGTGCTTTCACTCTCAAAGTACCTGAGCGCGTTGCCAACGACTCGCTCGTATTCTCTTACATTGGTTATCAAGACCAAGTACAATCAATGGCGGGACGCACTACAATTGATGTTGTAATGATGCAAGCCGACCTTCAGGTAGAAGAGGTTGTAGTTACAGCACTCGGTATTTCGCGTGAGAAAAAAGCCCTCGGCTATGCTGTTACCGATGTTGATGGAGAAGAACTTTCAAAATCGCGTGGCGGTTTAAACAACCCTGTTAACGCATTGCAAGGCAAGGTTGCAGGTTTGCAAATCAGTTCTGGCGCAGGATCTATGGGCGGTTCCTCTAAGGTTATTATCCGTGGCAATAACTCGCTCAGCGGTAGCAACCAGCCATTGTTTGTGGTAGATGGTGTGCCGATCGAAGGTAAGGACTATAACTCGATAGACGCTCAGCGTGGTGCTGGTGGCTACGACTATGGTAACCTTATTCAGGATATCAACCCCGATGATATCGAAAATATTTCGGTGCTTAAAGGTGCAAGTGCTACAGCCCTTTATGGTAGCCGCGCATCCAACGGTGTGGTTATGATCACAACCAAGAAAGCTAAGAAAGGCTCAGGATTTAATGTAGATTTTACCTCTACTCTTGGTTTTGAGGTAGTTACCAAACTTCCAAAACTTCAGAACCAGTATGGTGGCGGTTACGGCTACGAGGCTCTCGATGGTGAAGACGACTTTGGTGAGGCTGAAATCAATGGCATAAAATATACCACAGTAGACTACGAGATGGACGAAAGCTGGGGTCCAAAATTCGACGGTCGCCAAGTGCTTTCGTGGTATGATCTTGCTAAATGGGAGGTCAGCGGCAAACAGGGCAATCCTACTACTTCGCCTTGGAGTCCTTCAAGTTCCGATGTTCGCGACTTCTTTAAGTTAGGCATTTCGCAGCAGACCAACATTGCAATTTCGCAATCTACCGACAATGGAGCATTCCGTATCAGTTACACCAACAGCACTTTGGATGGCTATGTTCCCAACTCGTCGATGTATAAAAACACCATTAATGTTAGTGGCAACATCACCAGCTTCGACAAGAAATTTGATGTGTTCACCAATGTAAGTTACTTCAACAGCCGCACCAAAGGTCGTCAGGAGATAGGCTACGGCGACAACAACTATATGGTTAAGTTTACCCAGTGGGGTCAGCGTCAGTTGAATATTAACGAATTGGAATCTATTTATCAATACCCCGATGGTACTATGGCTTCGTGGAACCGCAATAGTTACGACGATCCGAGCGCAGCATATCACAACAATATATATTGGAGCCGTTACAAAAACTATGAAAACGACGAACGCAACCGTGTATATGGAAACCTCGGTACAAGTTACAAGATTTTCCCCTTCTTAAAGGCTCAATACAAGGTCAACCTCGACTTCTTTGTTGATAAACAATACGAGCGCAACGCTGTTGGCTCTGTTGAGCAGTCGAAATATAAAGAAACCAGCCGTCAGAAATACGAAATCAACCACGAGTTTGTACTTTCTTACAATCAACGTTTTGGCGACTTTGGTGTTTCGGCATTGGCAGGTGCCAATATTATGAAGAGCCGTTACGAATATGTTTATGGCGAAACAGTAGGTGGTTTGGCAATTCCTGATTTCTACAACTTGAAAAACTCAATTGTGGCAGCCGACGGTTTCAATAGGCGTGACGAAAAAGGTATCAATTCATTATTTGGCGATGTCACCCTCAGCTGGTTGGATATGATTTATCTTGAATCTACTATCCGTAGCGATAAATCTTCAACATTGCCACAAGGCAACAATGTGTATGTATATCCTTCGGTTACAGCAAGCTGGCTGTTCTCCGAACTTCTCAAAGATAAAATGCCATGGTTCTCGTACGGTAAATTACGCGTTGGATATGCTATGGTGGGCAACGATACCGATGTATACAGTGTTTACGACACATACGTTGCGTATACAAAAATCGATGAGACAGCACCAGGATACCGTCTATCAAGCACTCTTAACAACAGCGAGTTGAAACCCGAATCTACCACATCGTGGGAAACTGGTCTTGAACTTTCGTTCTTTACTAACCGACTTGGTCTCGATTTTACCTTGTACAAAACCAACACAGAGAACGAGATTGTTCCTCTTACCGTATCAGGAGCCACCGGATATTTCTATAAGGTAATCAACTCTGGTGAAATCGAAAACAAGGGTATAGAAGTAGCCCTCCACGGCTCTCCTGTAAGAACTAAGGATTTTGAATGGAGTACAAGCATTACCTATGCATCCAACATAAATAAGGTAAAGAGTCTTGCCCCAGGTGTTGACTACTATCGTATTCAGGCAGCTCCTTTCCAAGCTGAGGTTGGAGCAGTGGTAGGCAAGGAGTATGGCGTAATAATGGGTACCAATTACCAATTTGACGAAAACGGCAACAAAGTGGTGAATCAATACGGTCTCTACAAAGCCACCGAAAACAATGAGCCTCTCGGCGACATCTTCCCCGATTTTACTGGTGGTTGGTCTAACACCTTTACTTATAAAAACTTTGACCTCAATGTCCTCTTAGATTTCTCCAAAGGTGGACACTTCTACAGTACCACTGTGCTTTGGGGAAGCTATTGCGGTATGTTAGAAGAAACCGCTGCTAACAATGTTCGTGAAACTGGTATAGTATCAGATGGCGTTACCGAAGATGGACAGGTGAATACCGAAGCGGTAGCTGCCCGTGATTATTATGAGAATTTTTACGATGGACCAGCTGCTCAGAGCATCCTTAGAAGCGACTATGTGAAACTTCGCGAAGTAAACTTCGGATATACATTCCGTTTCAAACCCGATTTCTTTGCTAAATCGCTCCGCCTTTCGGCTTACGGACGCAACCTCGCAGTTTGGGGTCCCGATGTTAAGCACTTCGACCCTGAGATGATTGTTACCAATGCGGGCAACACACAAGGTATCGAGGGTGGTGCTACTCCTATGGTTGCCACATTTGGTTTCACTGTTAACTTTAAATTCTAAACAAGGAGGATTATAAAATGAAAAACATATCAAAATATTTTTTCGCATCTTTGTTGGCTGTGGGCGCTGTTGCCTGCACCGACCTCGACGAACTCAACGAGAGCCCTAACGATCCTCGTGTAGTACCATCTAACATGGTTATGTGTGGTGCGCAAAAGTGGGCTATGGACAATATTTACGACGTTTGGTTTAGTGGACGTCAGTGTCTTAATTATTCCCAGCAGATCGGACAACGCAACTATACCGAGGAAGACCGCTATCAGGTGCGCGAGTCGGTAAACAACAATTATTTCAAGTATCTTTATCTGGGACTTGCCAACTTTCAGAATGTTATTACACTGAATACCGACCCCGCTACTGCTCCAAATAATGCTATTTACGGTGCCAACGACAACCAGATTGCCGCTGCCCGCATTATGAAAGTATGGCTCTTCAATATTATTACCGATACTTGGGGTGCAGTTCCATACTCCGAGGCTCTGAAATTGGTAAGTGATAACATGGTTTACGCCAAATTCGACGACCAAAAAGATATCTACGCTGATCTTATCAAAGAACTTACAGAAGCAGCTGCCCAAATTAAGGAAGACGAGGATGCTTTTGTAAGTGGCGATGTTATCTTTGGAGGAGACGCTTCTAAGTGGAAAAAATTGGCAAACTCGCTCAAATGCCGTCTTGCTATCCACTTGTCGAAGGTTGATCCTAATTGGAAAACATACATTGCCGAGGCATTGGCTGACGGCGTGATGGATAGCAACGACGATGCCGCTTACTTTAAGTATGCTTCTGCAGGTTCGGATTATTGTAAATTTTATGAAGGTTTCTATGTCGACGGACGTAACGACCTTACTATCCTCAAACCATTTGTAGATATTCTCAAAGGTCAGCCAGATACTCTCAACGGCAAATCGCACCCTTGGACTGGCGTTGTAGACCCTCGTCTTAAAATTTTTACAACTCCCAACAGTGCTGGAGAATACAATGGTATATCATATGCCGCTCCTACCGGTACACAGGCTAAATTCGCAGGCTCTGCTCCCAATTGGTATAGAACTCAGCCATATATTTTGACAAAAGAGTTTGCTGTGCCAGTGATGACATACGCCGAATTGCAGTTTATCCTTTGCGAGTACAACAATTACGATCCTTCGTACTACATTGCTGGTGTAGAAGCATCTATCGACTACTGGAGCAATCTTTCTGGCGTGGTTGTTAGTGAAGTAGACAAGCAGGCTTATATAGCCGCTGTTTCTACCAAGGTTGACGCTGAGGCTTGCGCTATTCAGAAATATATCGACCTTTATGCCAATGGTACAGAGGCTTGGACCGAAATCCGCCGTACAGGTTATCCTGAGCAGTTGATTCGTCCAGGCGAAAATGTAGGCGCGTTAGATGGCAAAAATATTAAATTCTCACCTCTCAACGATACCAAGGGCGATATCATAGCACGTGTTAAGTATCCCGTTATCGAGAGCACTCTCAACGGTGACGCTTTCAACAACGCTTTGCAGAAACTCAAAGATGGTACAAACAACTACTATTCAAAAATGTACTGGGACGTAAGAAAATCTTCTTACGACCATCCCAACAACTTGTAGTATCTGTTTGCGATATAAAAAAGTCCTCCTTGCACTGCTGGGAGGATTTTTTTTACACTCTGATACCAATCATGGTCATATCATCAATGAGGGGACGGCCGTTTCGCCAGTCGTCGATAGTTTTTTCAAGAAGTCGGTATTGGGTTTCAGTAGAACGGTAATAGTTTTCTTTTAAGAAGTTGACAAGACCTTTGCTCGAAAACTTGCGGCCAATTATGTTGGCTATTTTGTGGTTTGAAGTATTGATTATTTCGCCACCGGGCTGGTCTTGTATGCCATCGGAAAAAGTATATACCATATCGCCTTTTTCTAATGGCTGAATAAAGGTTGTAAAATGTTCGATTTCAACTACATAGAATCCCACAGGCATAGAGTCGCCCCTTAGTTTGTGCACTTCGCCACGGCGTATAAGGTATGCTGTTTGGTTGGCAGTGGCGTATCGCATCTCCATTGCTTCAAAGTCGAAACTGCAAATGGTCATGTCCATGCCTTCGCCAATTGCGCTCTGATTGCCAGAGGTGAGGGTAGATTTTACAAAGTCGCGCATACGGTCGAGTATGGTGCCCGGATTTTCGGCATCTTTTTCGGTAACGCAAAACTCTTTGAGCGCCGAAATGCCCAACATCGATAAGCACGCTCCGGGAATGCCGTGACCTGTGCAGTCGGCAGTAACTAACACGTGGTATCTGCCGCATTGTGTTACATGGTAAAAGTCGCCGCTGAGTATGTCGCGAGGGCGATAGAATACAAAGTTTTCGGGAAATAGCCGGTTGATCTCTTTTTGTGCCGTTATTACCGCTTTTTGTATTCTCTGAGCGTATGTTATGCTTCGGTACAACTTTTTGTTTACATCCGACAACTGCTGGTTTGATTTGTGTTTGGTTTTTAATGCCGTAATGATAACGAATACAAGCAACACTGCAAGAATGAGTCCTACCACAAGCGATGTGATTATGGTTTGTAGTTTAGTTTTTTCGGCTTCAAGACGGTTGTTTTCGGCTTGCTGTATTTTGCTCTCCTGTTCGGCTTTGAAGTCTGCAATCACATTCATAGTGCTGTCGTTAGCCGACGAAATGCGGTATTCGTGCATTATTTTAAAATTGTCGTAGGCTTCTTTATATTTGCCCAAATAAGCGTATTCTTCCGAAAGTTGTCCGTAGTATTGTGTAAGCATTGTAATACCTTCGCCTAATTCTAATAGCGGCTTGCAGTCGATAAGAGTTTGTAAGGCTGCTTTGTGCTGGTTGCAAAACGATAGGTAACGGGCGTAGTATATGGCCTTGAAAATTTCAGAACTATACACACCATTGGATATGAAGTAGTTGCCTATTTTTTGGATATAGTGGTAACTGCTGTCGGCATATTTTTTTTCGCCAGTTTCTTGGGCAAAATTTATGTATGTGGCTGTGAGTCCGAGATATGTGGCGTATTTGATGTAGATGTAGTATGGGTCGGATGTAGTGGCAGTGTCGAATATCTGCACAGATTTGCGTAGGTATTCGAGTGCGTTTTTTTTAGCACCAGTTTCGGTTTCGGCAAAGGCTATGTTTTGGTAGTCGAATGCCATATCAAGGTAGTTGCCTGATAATGAATCTATTTCGAGAGCGTAAAGGTAGTATTTTCGGGCGGTTTTTGGAAATCCGAGGTCAACATTTACCGAACCTATCGACTGATAGGTGTACGCAATGTTTGCTGTGTCGTGAAGTTTGGTATAGATGTCGAGCGCCTTATCAAAATAGTAGAAAATGCTGTCTTTGATGCTGATGTCGTTGTAGCATTTGGCGGCTAAGATGTAGTTGCGGGCTAATTCAGATTGGTTATCTGTTTTTTTGTTAATGTCCAATGCCATAAGACAATAGGTCAACGCTTCTGTCGACTTGTTTTGCATATAGTACGACTTGCTAATGCAGAAATAGTTTGAGGCAATGAGTGGGTAGTCGGTTTGGTTGCAGTATTTAAGCGAGAGTGTGGCAAAATGGATAACAGAGTCGATGTTTTCTGAATTGGTTGCAATGTTGTTGTAATACGACGCCTTGTTGCTATCGTTGGGTGGAACTGGTGGATTTTGGGCAGAAACGTTCCACGGTATCATCGTTGTTATTGTTATAAGTATTGCAAATAGGCGTTGCATAAGTATCTATTAATTTACAAAAAAACGCCGCAAAAGGAACATCTTTTTGCGGCGTTTTTTTGTATGCTTCTTAAAACATTATCTCTGTTTTGCGGCTTTGAGAGTGTTTTTGAGCAGCGAGCAAATCGTCATAGGACCTACGCCGCCTGGTACCGGTGTTATATACGAACATTTGGGCGATACTGTTTCAAAATCAACGTCGCCTTTTAGCCTGAAACCAGATTTTGTGTCGGCGCATGGAACGCGTGTGGTGCCCACGTCGATAACAGCGGCTCCGTCTTTTACCATGTCGGCAGTAACGAATCCGGGACGACCGAGTGCGGCAACCAAAATATCGGCTGTACGGGCTATCTCTTTGAGGTTTTCGGTACGGCTGTGGCAAACGGTAACAGTAGCGTCGATGCCCTTCTGGCTCATAAGGATGCTCAGCGGACGTCCAACGATATTGCTACGACCTATGATTACGCAGTGTTTGCCCGAAGTTTCTATCTTGTAGCGTTTTATAAGGTCAACTATTCCCGAAGGAGTAGCCGAAACAAATGTATCTAATCCAGCCACCAAACGTCCAAGGTTTACGGGGTGGAATCCGTCAACATCTTTTTTGGGCGATATGGCTTCGATTATTTTCTGCTCGTTGATATGTTTTGGGAGGGGCAGTTGAACAATAAAACCGTCTACGTCGGGGTCGTTGTTGAGTTTTGCCACAGTGTCGAGAATCTGCTGCTCGGTGGCGTCGTCTTCAAATCTTATGAGCGACGATTTAAAACCAACCTCCTCGCACGATTTTATTTTGTGGGCAACGTATGTTTCGCTGCCACCGTCGTGACCTACAAGCACAGCAGCAAGGTGCGGGGCTTTTTTGCCCTCGGCAATCATCTGCTTTACTTCTTGTGCTATTTCGGCTTTGATTTCTGCCGATGTCTGTTTTCCGTCTATGAGTGTCATATTATATAAGGTGTTTATCTATGTCTTCCCAAGCCCGACATCATACCCATAAGACGGCGTCCGCCTCCGCCTGAGAGCATTTTCATCATTTTGCGGGTTTCTTCAAATTGTTTGAGAAGGCGGTTTACTATTGCCACCTCTGTTCCCGAACCGTCGGCAATGCGGCGGCGGCGCGAACCGTTGATAATGTCGGGGTGTTCGCGTTCAAAAGGAGTCATAGATTTGATAATCGCCTCAATCTCTTTGAAAGCGTCGTCGCTGATGTCTAAGTTTTTGATAGCCTTGCCTACGCCAGGAATCATTGCGGCGAGGTCTTTGAGGCTACCCATCTTCTTGATCTGCTGTATCTGGTCGAGAAAATCGTTGAAATTGAACTGGTCTTTGCGGATTTTCTGTTGCAGTTTGGCAGCTTCCTCAGCGTCGTATTGAGCTTGCAGGCGTTCTGCCAACGAAACGATGTCGCCCATGCCGAGGATACGGTCGGCCATACGTGCAGGGTAGAATATGTCGAGGGCGTCGATTTTTTCGCCAGAGGATACAAATTTTATTGGCTTGTCTACAGTGTATCGGATAGAGAGTGCAGCACCACCACGGGTGTCACCGTCGAGTTTTGTGAGCACCACGCCGTCGAAGTTGAGTCGGTCGTTGAATGCCTTTGCGGTGTTTACTGCGTCTTGACCTGTCATCGAGTCTACTACAAAGAGTATCTCGGTGGGTTTTGTCTCGTTTTTGATGTTTGAGATCTCGGTCATCATCTCCTCGTCAACAGCCAAACGTCCGGCGGTGTCGATGATTACCACGTCGTTGCCGTTTTGCTTGGCTTGCTTAATGGCGTCGCGGGCAATTTTTACGGGGTTCTTTTCGCCTTCTACAGTATAAACAGGAACATCAATTTGCGATGCGAGCACTTTCAACTGGTCGATAGCGGCAGGACGGTAAACGTCGCCAGCCACGAGCAACGGCTTTTTGCCTTTTTTGCTTTTTACAAAGTTGGCAAATTTGCCCGAGAAAGTGGTTTTACCAGAACCTTGCAGACCAGCGATAAGAATGATGGCTGGGTCGGCTTTGAGGTTTACTTCTGATTCGGTAGTACCCATAAGGGTGATGAGTTCGTCGTGAACAATCTTGATCATCAACTGGGTAGGGTTAAGTTGTCCCTGAACTTCGGAACCAAGAGCCTTTTCTTTTACGTTGTTGGTAAAATCCTTTACTATGTTGTAGTTAACGTCGGCGTCGAGCAATGCGCGGCGCACATCTTTAAGTGCGTCCACAACGTTGATTTCGGTAAGTTTGCCGTCGCCTTTTATCTTTTTGAACGACTGTTCGAGTTTTTCGCTTAGACTTTCAAACATTATGTTTTCTTTTAATTGGTTTTCGCTATTTTACAAGGCGCAAATATATAAATAATTCGTGAAAACCATAACATGCAGCAAAAAAAATCCCGGCTCGAATAATTATGTCGGACCGGGATTTCTAATTAATATGAGAGTTTAAGATTACTCGCGGTTGCTGTCGATGCGGGTCATTTCAAATTTAGCTTCGCCATTTTTCAAAGTTAAAGATTCGTCGCTGAGGTTTTCAACACCCCATGGCATGTAGAAAGAATTATCGCCGTTAGCTACTTCAAATTCGATGGTGTTGTTGTCTTTCATACGCCAAGATTTGAATTCGGTTTTCTGACCTTTGCCAACGTTTTTGCATTTGCCGCTCTTGCGGAGTTCGAATGTGATTTCGTTGTTGGCTGTGCCCCATTTGCCGAGGAGTTTCTTGAAGTTTGCGGCCTGAGTGAGGTCGAGCGATTTAGCATTGTCGGTAGCTGCTTTGTTAGCGCCGTCAGCTTCGATGTATTTGATGATAATGGGCTCACCTTCGATAAGTTCCTCGCCAGGGTTAGCGATTTTTACTGTGATGGTCTGTCCGTCAGCGTTGCGGATGATGTAGTCTTGTCCGTTGATCGATTCAATCCAGCCTTGGAATGATTTTGCAGATGCAAGTGCCTGCTCTTCTGCTGCTGCCTGCTGTGCTGCTGCGTCTTGAGTTGCTGTTTGTTCTGTGCCTTCGGTGGTGTTGCCTTCTGCGTTGTTGTTGCCGCCCTTGCAAGATGCGAGAGCCAAAGCAGCTATTGCTGCTACATAAAAGAATTTTTTCATAGTAGTAAAAAATTTAATATTGTTTTTATATTTTTTATTTTGCACTGCAAAATTATAAAAAATCTGATTGTGCAAACTTTTTTTTCTTTATTTGTTAAAAAAAATTAAAATTTTTTACGTGAATTGAATTTATACTTCCTCCTTATTTATAGAATTAATTAAAAAAAATGGTATGCCTTTTTGTATTTATAAAAAAAACTACTAAGTTTGCACCGTTAAAAAAATGCAGACATATGAAACAAAACAACAAGATTTATTTTATTTATTATTATCACTTTAGCAACTGTGCGAGGTGATATTTCTTTGTTGTATGTATTTATGATATAAAGATTTAGAGCCTCGCCAAATCAATCGGTGAGGCTTTTTTGTTAAACTAAATAAAGAGATGAAAGTAGCAATACAAGGAGTAAGGGGCGCATTTCACGAGGTGGCTGCCCGCGAGTTTTTTGCCGGATACGACATCAGTGTGGTGGAGAAACTTACTTTTAACGATGTGATGGAAGGCGTTCTCGGATTTGAGAGCGACTATGGTATTATGGCTATTGAAAACACCATCAGCGGCACTATACACGCAAACCTTAAACTGCTCCGTCAGTACGATGTTAAAATTTGCGGTGAGGTGTCGCTCCGCATTAAACAAAACTTAGTGGCGCTGCCCGGTACCAAACTTGAAGATATACAGGAAGTTAGAAGTCACTATATGGCTATCAACCAAACCCGTCAGTTTTTTCGCAAATATCCTGATATAAGATTGGTGGAAAGCGAGAGCACCGCTATCAGCATGCGCCAGATAGCCGAAAACAATTTGCATGGCATTGGCGCGATAGGAGGTGAGTTTGCCGCCAATATGTACGGTCTCGAAATTGTTGCTTCCGGCATCGAAACCAACAAGAAAAACTATACCCGTTTCTTAATTGTCCAGCCCAACAATGGCAACCGTCCCGAAAACTGCAACAAGGCATCGCTTTCGATTATTCTTCAAAACCATCCCGGAAGCCTCTCGCAGATTCTCAGCATTATTTCGTTTTACGGTGTAGACCTCACCAAGATTGAGTCGAGCCCTATTATCGGACAACCTATGCACTATATGTTCTACATCGATGTAAGGTTTGCTGAGTACCAGAAATACTGCGATATGCTCACTGCCATTCGTCCTCTGCTTAAGGAACTTACTGTTTTGGGCGAATACAAGGCTGGCGAGGAATCGTGGAACGCTGTGATGATGTAATTCACAATTCATAATTTAGAAATAATTCGTAATAAACTAATTGAAAAACAGATATAAGATGAAATTATCAGTTATAGGATTGGGACTTTTGGGCGGTTCGCTCGCTCTTGATCTCAGAAAAAGAAAATTTGCCGACTCCGTAATAGGTTACGACAAGAATCCAGTTCACTCCGCCTTTGCCAAGCAGGTTGGTATTATCGACGAAGAGGTATCTTTCGACGAGGCAGTGGCGCAGGGCGACATCATAATAGTGGCTGTGCCAGTGAGTGCAGTGGTTAAAATTTTGCCTCAGATTCTCGACAAAGTTAACGAACGTCAGATAGTAATAGATGTAGCAAGCTGCAAGGGAACTATCTGCGAACGTGTAAAATATCATCAAAACCGCAAGAGATATGTTGCCTGTCACCCTATGGCAGGAACCGAAAATTCAGGTCCTTGGTCGGCTATCTCAGGTATGTTCGATGGCAAGGCGTTTATCATCTGCGATGCCGAGGACAGCGATGAAAAGGCTGTAGCTACTATTAGGGATATGTTTGAGGTGCTTAACATGAATCCTATGTTTTTCAACTCTTACAATCACGACATCCACGTGGCATACGTGTCGCACATTCCACACGTTTGCTCGTTTGCACTGGCTCTCACAGTATTAGAAAAGGAAAAAAACGAGAAAAACATTTTCAACCTTGCTTCGGGCGGTTTCAAAAGCACTGTCCGCCTTGCCAAGAGTAACGCTGAAATGTGGACTCCCATTTTCCACGACAACAAGGAGAATGTATTGTCGGTGTTGGATACCTATATCGAGAAACTCAAGGATTTCCGCACATTGCTCCAGAATGGCGACACCGACGGCATGGACAACTACATCAACCAAGCCAACAGAGTAAAGAAAGTATTAAACAAATAAATATAAAACATTCAGATTATGATAGATCTTAACAGCCTTTTTGAAAAAAGACCATTGATTATAGCCGGCCCGTGCAGCGCCGAAACTGAGGAACAAACCATTGAAACTGCACGCCAACTTGCCGCCAATGGCATCAAAGTATTCCGCGCTGGTATTTGGAAACCACGCACACGTCCGGGTAACTTTGAGGGTATCGGCACTGTGGGACTTCCATGGATGCAGCGTGTAAAAGAGGAAACTGGTATGATTACATCTACCGAAGTGGCCAACACTCACCACGTGGAAGAAGCCGTTAACGCTGGTATCGACATCATTTGGATTGGTGCACGTACATCTGCCAACCCATTTGCCATGCAGGAGATTGCCGACTGCCTCAAGGGCGTGGAGATTCCCGTATTGGTTAAGAACCCTGTTAACCCCGATGTTGACCTTTGGCTTGGCGCTGTAGAACGTCTGCAAGATGCTGGCATTTCGCAGATTGGACTTATTCACCGTGGATTCTCAAGCTACGAAAAAATACTCTACCGCAACGCACCGCTGTGGCAGATTCCTATCGAGATGAAACGCCGCCGTCCCGACCTTCACCTTATTTGCGACCCGAGCCACATTGCCGGCAAACGCGAATACCTATTTGAAATTGCACAGAAGGCGTTAGACCTCAACGTCGACGGTCTTATGATTGAATCGCACATCAATCCCGACAAGGCTTGGAGCGACGCTAAGCAGCAGCTCACCCCCGCCGCATTGAATGAGATGCTCGGCAACTTAGTTATTCGCGACGTTCTGCCACAAGGTATTTCGCCCAAACTCCTCGACGAGCTCCGCGCCAAGATCGACGTTATCGACGACCTGCTTATCGACCTCTTGAAAAAGCGTATGAGCATTTCGGAAGGCATCGGACGTTACAAAAAGGAAAACAAGATGGCAGTGCTTCAGCCCGCACGCTGGGATTCGTTGCTCAACAAGTATATGATGATGGCAGGCGAAAACAGTCTGAGCCGCGAACTCATCACCAAGATATTCCAGGCCATCCACCAAGAATCTATCAACATACAGGATAAAATCATTAACCCCAAGAAATAATGCTCTACGTATGCCTATCGGCCGAAGGCGTGGACAATGCGATGCATCAGCTCGGCGGACACAAATGTGCCGAGCTGCGCGTCGACTTGGTGAAACCCACCGCCGACGAAATGATTCAGATGCTCTCTGCCGAGGAGTATAAATATATAGTTACGTGCCGCCCTGGTGTGTATGAGCAAGATTACGACATATCTATGCTCGAAACCGCTGCGCTCAACGGTGCCGAATACATCGACTTGGAGATAGAGCGTGCGCCTGAGTTTGCGCTCAAATTGCGCCGCGCATGTCTGCTAAGCAAGAAATGCAAGCTGATAATCTCGTATCACAACTACGAAACCACTCCCGATGCCGGTATTCTCAAAGGTATTATCAAATACTGCAAGGAATTAGGCGCTGATATTGTGAAGATGGCATGCAAATCTAACTCAGTGTCGGACAATGCCCGTATTTTGGGTCTCTACGGTGAGTACAACGACATTGTGGCATTTTGCATGGGCGAAACTGGCAAGATAACACGAGCCGCCTCGGTGATGATGGGTGCGCCTTTTACCTACGCCGCTGCCGACGACGGAGCACCTACTGCTCCTGGACAGCTCACTATCAATCAGATCAAGAAAATCTTAGAAGCATTTGAGTTTTCTCAATAAACGTCTTAAAGCATCATCTTGATCAGGTCGTCTTCGGTAAGTTCTTCTGCCTCTGCTTGATAGTTGCGTATGATACGGTGACGGAGTACTGGCAGGGCAACGGCTTTCACATCGTCGATGTCGGGCGAATATTTGCCGTGGAGCATTGCGTAGGTTTTTGCTCCAGCTACTAAATATTGCGACGCACGCGGACCTGCACCCCAGTTGAGGTACTTGTCGGCGGCGGTGTGTGCTGTAGCTGTGTGAGGACGAGTTTTGGCTGCAAGTGTAACGGCGTATTTCACCACATTGTCGGATACTGCCACCTTTTTTATAAGGTTGCGGAAATATATGATTTCTTCCGCAGAAATCACCTTTTGTGTTTGAACTGTGGTGACGCGAGTGGTGTTTTTTACAATTGTAATCTCCTCGTCAACAGATGGATAGTCTAAAATCACATTAAACATAAAACGGTCTAACTGCGCCTCGGGTAGGGGATAGGTACCTTCCTGCTCCACTGGGTTTTGTGTGGCGAGCACAAAGAAAGGTTCGTCGAGGGTGTAGTTGTTGCCCGAAACAGTAACGGTATGCTCTTGCATAGCCTCCAAGAGTGCCGACTGGGTCTTAGGCGGAGTACGGTTAATCTCGTCGGCAAGGATTATATTGGCAAACACAGGACCTTTGATAAAGCGGAAATTCTTCTGCTCATCGAGAATCTCGCTGCCAGTGATGTCAGAGGGCATAAGGTCGGGAGTAAACTGTATACGCTTGTATTTGAGGTCGAGAGCCTTGGCTATGGTGTTTACTAAGAGAGTTTTGGCCAATCCAGGGACGCCGACCAAAAGGCAGTGTCCGCCGCTGAACATAACGGCAAGCACCTGTTCTATAATCTCTTTTTGTCCGAAAACCACCTTGCCAATCTCTTCGATTAGCTGGTCGTGTTTTTGTTTTAAGGCGTCAGCGGCTTCAACGTCGCTTTTGTATTGTATCATAGTCTAATAGTTTTTATCTTTCATATTCGGAATGAATCCAGCCTTGGTATTTGAAATTTACGTTTTTGTATTCGTCGGCAATTTTTACATACACTGATTTGGATTTTTCCTTTACCCATTTGTCGTAAGCTTCGGCGTATTTGTGGTCGAGCGCCATATCTTGTATGGTTTGGTAGTCGGTTTCGATAGATGCTACGTGAGGCTCGGTTTTTGATTTAAGAAGAATTATCTTATAAACTGAATTGCCTTTGTCGTCGAAAGATTCAAAAGGTTTAGAAATTTCGTTTGCAGCCATGTTTCTAATATAGTAATAGTCGGCAGGAGCGGCTTGCTGCAATGCCTCTACCGTGAATTTAGCGTTGCCAGAGAATGGGTTCACTTTTACACCACCGTTTTTGCCTGTTTTGTCATTGGTGGAGAAAAGTTTGGCAGCGTCTTCAAAAGTGATTGATTTGTCGTTGAGTGCCTGATAGATGCTGTCGATTTTAACTTTTGCCTGAGCTTTTGCTTCGGGTGAGAATTTGGGTTTCATAAGAATGTGGCGCACATTAATTCTTTCGCCTTTGCGGTCGATAAGCTGTATCAAGTGGTATCCGAATTCCGACTCCACAATGTCGGAAATAGAGTCTTTTTTTAGGTTGAATGCAGCAGCGGCAAATTCAGGTACAAGTTCACCGCGCGACATCATGCCTAATTCACCGCCGTCGACAGCAGATCCGGGGTCTTCGCTGTAGAGCACGGCTTTGGTTTCAAATAGTGCCCCGTTTTCAAGGATGTCTTTTTTTATGTCCAGAAGTTTCTTTTTCACTTCATCGCGGTCTTTTTTTGATATGGTGGGATGAATCACTATTTCGTTGATTTCATATTGTAGGTCGATAAGTGGCAGCGAATCTTTGGGCAGTGATTTGTAGTATTTGTTTACTTCGGCAGGCGTAACTTTTACATCCTTAGTGATTTCGCCTTGTTCGGTGTTTGCAATCAATTGGTCGCGTGTAACATCGCGGAGGTCTTCTTTAATTTCTGCCAGAGGTTTGTTGAAATACTCTTCCATTTTTTCAACACCGCCCATTTCGTCGATAAAGCGGTTGAGTTTTTCGGTTACCTGGTCGTCTACCATCTTGTCGGTGATTTTTACGTCCACGCTGTCGATTTCGGCCTGAGCCACAAGCAGTTTTTGGTAAAGAAGGTCTTCAAATACCTGACCTTTGCTGGCGGAGGCGCTTCGTGCTTGGGCTTGCATATACTGCGACTGCACTTCTGATTCGAGAATAATTTTGTTTCCCACTATGGCAACCACCTTGTCTACCACAATGGTGTCGGTAGAAGTGGGCATTTTTTCGGGTTGCAGTACTGTGATAATTTGGCTGGCAGCTGCTGCGGTGTCTTTTGTTACGGCAACGGTGGCGGTATCTTTTGTTACGGCAACGGTGTCTTTTACCACAGCGGTAGAGTCTTGAGCGGTGGCTGTGCCAGCCACAACCGAGCAAAATATTGCGGATAATATCAAAATCTTCTTAATCATTACTTTATAGTGTTTTTGTTGTCAAAGTATTCTACTAAATTGCCGTTACCTACGGCGTTTTGGTAAAGTTCGTTTTCGAGCATGTTCAATCCTTTTGCCATTTTTGATTTGAGCAACACTTCGGTAACTCTGTGCTGTGCCATTTCATAAGGCGCAAGATGTCCAGCGGCGAGAAAATCTCTGATTTTGAGCATATACATAAACTGATCGTCGGGTTGGGTGATGATTCGGCGGCTTTTTACATGGTCGTCGTTTTCGTCAATGTTTTCGAGCATTTTTTCCGATGCTTCGGCAAGAGTAATCCATTCGTCGCCAAAATTGTCGTATGTTAGCGAATGATCGCGGCAAAAATCCATCAATCTTATGGAGTCTTTTTCGGAACGATAGTCTAACAGCACGCGCAGAGCTGGTATGTCGTTAGATTCAAGAGGTATTTTTACAAAGAAAGCTTTGATGGCGGGTCGTTGCAGCTTGAAATCGTCTTGATGCTGCTGGTAATATTCTTTAATTTCGTTAGGTGTAACGGTAGTGTCGAAGTTTTCTGCCAAGTATTTTTGCTGATACTTGTAAATCAATAGGCTTGCTCGATAGTCTTCGAGCTGACGTTCAACGTCTTTCTGCTCGTCGGTGAGATAGAGTTCCGCTTTTTTGATCATAAGCTGCTTGCGAACCCACACGTCTACATAGTTCTTAACTTTGAGCGCACTGTCTTGCGGTGATGTGCCTTCGGGTACGAGTGCTTCAATGTCGTCTTGGTAGAGATATTTGTCGTAGACTTTTACTATCGGAATGCGTGTGCCTGTAGGAGTTTCCTTGCCGCACGATGCTAATAGTAGGTTTGATAAGATTGCAATAAGCAGTATTCTGTTGAAGTTTTTCATTTTATCGAGGTATATTAATAAGATTCTTTAAGTATCGTTTCTGCGTTTTTGGAAATTTTTAAGTCGTATTTATGGCGCAAGTTGCTGGAGTAACCGATTTTGAGTGTGCTGCGGTAATCTGCGCTCACTTGCGGATATATTTGGCTGAGTTCAATAGGATGAGGCGCTTCCAACACCTTTACTATTACAATTCTGTTTTGGTCGTTAAGATTTATCACCTTGTCGGCGGGATAGGTGTATTCTCCAGAGTTGAACCCCCTAATCACAATGTCGGCGATGGGGTTTTGTCCTAATTGAAAGGTGTCGGCTATCACTGGGCGCATCAGCGAAAGGTCAGGTGCCTTGTCGGGCGACAGCGCAAGTTCGGATGCCGCTTTTGAAATTTTCTTTGGAGCTGCTCCTTGTACTGGTTCTAATATCCTGAGGTACAATAAGTAGCCGCTAAGATATTTCGACGAATTTTTTTTGTAATACTCTTCCACTTCGGAGAAGTTGTCGGCCTTTTGTTCTAATGAGTTGTAGCGGTCGGCAAGGGAGTAAAGTATGGGGTAGGTGTATTCGTGCAACAGTACGTTGTATTGTGGATAACGACGCAGAAGCATCTTTTTTGCAGCCTCTACGGCAAGACGGTCGGTCATCTCCTTGAGCTTGTTGTCGAGATAGGTGCGTGGTGAAGTTAATGCGCACGGAGTTTGGTTTTCGTAAATATATCTGGCAAAATCGCCTATGGTGTAAGTTTCTTTGCCAAAGGAGAATAGTTTGTCGTCGATGAGCGTGATACCCTCCTGCGGTACCCATTCTCCGTCAAATACGGTTTCGTCGATAGCGTTGACGAGCTGTCCGTAATTTTCCACGCCATTGAAACCCGATACGGTTTTTATGCTGTCGAGAAATGCGTCGGAAAGTTCTTTGAATTTGTGGCTGAGCATAAAGCGCGACCTTACTTTCTCGTCGATGGTTTTGCTGTCGGAGCTGCGGGGATATAGTTTGTGGAGCTTGACAATAAAGAACGAGCCGTAAGTTTCGTTGGGTTTCACATAAGAGTCGCCTTCTTTTTTAAGGTCGTTGATTTGCGAACCGTATCGGTCTACGGCTTCAAATATCGAGAGTTTTTGGCTTCCGATTTGAAAAGAGTGCTTTTTTTGTAGGGCCGAAAAATCTTCACCTTTCTTAATTTTCTCGCAGAGTTGGGTGGCGAGGGTGCGCAGCGAATCGTCTACTCGCCATCGTTTTGTTTTGCGAATTTCGATGCACGAAATCAAAACAGAATCTGCCGCCGGACGTTTGTCCGACACCTTTATTATATGATATGCTTTTTTGTCGTGCACGGGCTGCGAAATTTCTGAGCTTCCTTGATTGGCTTTAACGTATTGGGCAAAGTTGTATCCTGGCATTTCGAGAACCGAAATATATCCGAGGTCGCCACCATTGAAGTTGGCAGAAGGGTCGTCGCTCAGCTGACGTGCTACAAGGGCAAAGTCGGCGCCAGAGGTGAGTCTGGTGCGTATTTTAGCAGCTTTGAAGTAGGCAGCGGCAGTGTCGGAGGGTTGGTCGCTGTCGATATTCACTTGAATGTGCGACACACGGTACTGAGTGCCACATTCACGGGTAAGCTGCGAAATTGTTTGCCGAGCTTGTTTGCCTTCGGATATGTGCTTGGTTATTAAATAGTTTTGATAATAATTGCGGGCACTTTTCACCGAAGTTGCGGTGTCTAAGTTTCGTTGTTCCGCATCGTAAATTTGCAGACGATAGTCGGCATACCGTTCTACCAGAAGGTTTAAGTCGTCAGGTTCAGAGTCGCTGTGCAACTTGTATTCGCGCCAAAATTCGTCGGCGAACACTTCGAGCTTGTTGTCTATAGTAAAAATAGGCTCGGCTTGTTGAGCTTTTAAGCTTATTGTAATGCTACTTGCAGTTATTATTGATAATAATAATTTTTTCATTTCAAATAATAATCTTCAAAATATAGAGGTTAGAAAACCCGTCGGAAAACACTATCCGTAATTTTCGCCAAAATTAGAAAAATATTTATCCTAAGCCATTTTTTTAACGTTAAATAAGAAAAAAAATTTTTACCTTTGTGCTTATGAGTATTTATACCGACATATTGAAACACTATTGGGGCTATACGTCGTTTCGTCCTTTGCAGGAGGAGATAATAAAATCTGTGGCTGACGAGGGTCGCGACACTCTTGGACTTTTACCCACAGGTGGCGGCAAAAGCATCATATTTCAAGTGCCTGCGCTCAGCAAAGAGGGTGTGTGCATAGTGGTTACTCCTCTGATAGCCTTGATGAAAGACCAAGTGGAAAACCTCCGCCGCCGCAACATCAACGCTGTGGCTGTGTATTCGGGACTCACATATCACGAAATTCAGGCTGCGTTTGACTCTTGCACTTTTGGTGGCACCAAGTTTTTGTATCTTTCGCCCGAAAGACTCAGTACCGAATTGTTTTTAGAACGTCTTAAAACCCTGAAAGTAAGTATGCTGGCTATCGACGAGGCTCACTGTATATCTCAGTGGGGTTATGATTTCCGTCCATCGTATCTCAAAATTGCCGACGTCCGCCGTTTGTTGCCAGGTGTGCCAGTGCTCGCTCTTACCGCCACCGCCACCCCGCAAGTGGCCGACGATATTCAAGAAAAACTCCTTTTCAAAGAAAAGAACCTCTTTAAAAAAAGTTTTGCCCGCAGCAACCTTATTTATATAGTCCGCAAGGTAGAAGATAAGGAAAACTATCTGATGCGCATTGTTAATAATCAGCCTGGAACGGGCGTGGTGTATGTGCGTAACCGAAAAAAAACTCGCGAAACATCTGATTTCTTGAAATCCAAAGGCGTTTCGGCAGATTATTTTCACGCCGGACTTACTCAGGCTTATAAAGATTTTCGTCAGCAGCAGTGGAAAGATGGCAAGACCCGCATTATTTGTGCTACAAATGCTTTTGGAATGGGTATCGATAAGTCTGATGTGAGGTTTGTGGCTCATATGGACATTCCAGACAGCCTTGAAGCCTATTTTCAGGAGGCGGGTAGGGGCGGCCGCGACGAAAAAACCGCTTACGCAGTGTTGATGTACAACGACCGCGATATATCAAACCTTCGCCGCAATCTTACCACTTCGTTTCCACCAAAGGAGTATATCAAGCAGGTGTACAATATGCTTGGCAACTATTACCAGATACCAATTGGCAGTGCCAAGGGACGTACATTTGAATTTAAGATTGGCCATTTTGTAGAGCAGTACAACCTAAATATATTGCAGTGTATGAGCGCTTTAAAAATACTTCAGCGCAATGGCTACATTGAAACCACCGACGAAGTGTTTGTAAGTTCGCGTATTATGTTTTTGATTTCGCGCGAAGAACTTTATAAATATCAAGTGGCAAACCGACAAACCGATGCTTTCATCAAACTGCTCTTGCGTAGTTACACCGGATTGTTTAGCAACTATGCCGACATCGATGAGGATATGCTTGCAAAATATGCGCAATGCAGCCGCGACACCGTGGTGGAGGTGCTCAAAAAAATGTCGCAGCAAAAAATCATAAGCTACATACCTCAAAAGCGCACGCCATTTCTCGTTTTTTCAGAAGAACGTCTCGACGACAAGAGCGTTATAATTTCACCCGAATCGTACGACATGCTAAAAGAACATTACTCCGAAAGAGTAAACGCTGTTATAAAATATTGTATCAACGATCAAACTTGCCGCAGCCGCCAGCTTACCAGTTATTTTGGCGAAAGCAGCGACAAAGATTGTGGGTGCTGCGATGTATGTCGCTCAAAACGTGATCGATATGAATTTTCCGAAGAATTTGATGCCATATTCGACAATATATTCCACTTTGTAAAAGATACACCACGCACATTGTCGGAAATTACCAGCAACTGCACCTACGACCTCGACCACACAACTCAGGTGCTACGCAAAATGGTTGACGACGGAGTGGTGGCGATAAATGAGGAAGGCGAATACTTCACCGAAGTGCAAAAAATGGAATAGTTATTGCCATAAAATCAAAAAGTTTAATGAAACTTAATATTAAAATTACAAAAATATATATTTAATAAGCAAAAATACATTATCTTTGCAACATTAATAATAACCAAAAACTAAAAACATGGCAACAAAGAAAAAAGCAACTGAGGCAGAAGAAAAAGCCCCCAAAACTGCTAAGACAACCACAAAAAAAACAGCAGCTAAAAAAGAAGAACCAAAAAACATCTTTGGTTCCAAAGTAAAAACCCTCTTTTCTATCTCTCAGGAGGCTGCCAACAATGCGCAGACAGTAAACCTCGCCGGCGACTTCAACAACTGGGACAAAGAAATTACTGTGATGAAATTCGATAAAAAAACTAAGAAATTTTCTGCCGAGATAGAACTTGAAAAAGGCGTTCACCAGTTCCGTTATATCTTCGACGGCACTATCTGGGGCAACGATCCCAACCTTCCTACCGAAGAAAACGATCTCGGTATCAACTCGGTGATTGAAGTTAAGTAGTTTTTTTACTGAAAAAAAGTATAAAAAAAGCAAAATGCTATAGTCATTTTGCTTTTTTTTTAGATCTTTGCGCACGAAAATTTTCTTGGAGATGAAACTAACCGCAGAACACCTTATTAAAATATATGGAAAGCGAACCGTTGTAAAAGATGTGTCGATCAACGTATCGCAAGGCGAAATAGTGGGGCTTTTAGGTCCTAACGGCGCTGGCAAAACTACTTCGTTTTATATGATTGTAGGACTTATCAAACCCAACGGTGGGCAAATATTTCTTGACCAGACCGAAATAACCAAGTTTCCAATGTACAAACGCGCTCAGTTGGGCGTGGGATATCTACCACAAGAAGCTTCGGTTTTCCGACAGATGAGCGTGGAAGACAATATCAAGTCGGTGATGGAGGTGCGCGGTTTCAGCAAAGAGTATCAAAAAGATAAACTCGAAAGCCTGATAACGGAGTTTGGTCTTGGACATATACGTAAGAGCCTTGGCATACAGCTCTCGGGTGGCGAACGCCGTCGTACCGAAATTGCCCGTGCATTGGCGGTAGACCCTAAATTTATCCTTTTGGACGAACCGTTTGCCGGTGTAGACCCTATTGCCGTGGAAGATATCCAAGGAATTGTAGCTACCCTTAAAAATAAGAACATCGGTATCCTTATCACCGACCACAACGTAGACGAAACTCTCGCAATTACCGACAGGGCATATTTGCTCTACGACGGAAAAATACTTCAAGCCGGCACGCCCGAAGACCTTGCCAACGACCCAGAAGTGCGCCGCGTTTACCTGGGCAAAAACTTCGAACTGCGCCGTCCAGCTTTCATCACCAACAGAGAAGACAACTCGTCGACCGAAGATAATAACACCAATAACGATCCTACTTATGGAACTGAATCTTAAAAAACCGATAGTGTTTTTTGATCTGGAAACCACTGGCATTAACGTGGCTACCGACCGTGTGGTGGAGGTGTGCGTGCTCAAAATCAATCCCGACCACACCGAGGAGACTTTTACCGCACGTGTAAATCCTACAATACCTATGAGCAAAGAGGCGTCGGAGGTTACCGGCATTACCGATGACGACCTCAAAGATTGCCCTACTTTTGCACAAATTGCTCCTAAACTAAACAAGTTTATCGAAAACTGCGATTTGGCTGGTTTCAATTCTAATAAGTTTGACATTCCGATGCTGGCGGAGGAGCTTCTCCGAGCCGGTTTCGACTTTGATATGAAAAAACGCCGTGCTATTGACGTGCAGGTGATTTATCACAAACTTGAACAGCGCAATCTCGCTGCCGCGTACAAATTTTACTGTGGCAAAGACCTTACCGATGCTCACTCTGCACTAGGCGATACCCGCGCCACTTACGAAGTGCTCAAAGCTCAGCTCGAAAAATACAAAGACCAGATTGAAAACGATGTAGAAAAACTTTCTGAGTTTTCGGTGCAGACCAACAATGTGGACTTCGCCGGACGTTTCGTATACGACGAGCAAGGTAATGAAATTGTAAATTTTGGCAAACACAAGGGAATGAAAGTGGAAGAAGTGCTTAAACGTGAACCCAATTATTACACTTGGATGATGAATGGCGACTTCCCTCTTTACACCAAAAAAGTGCTCACAGCCATCAAATTACGAGGAGCACGATTCAACCGATAATTTTTTTTTATTTTTTTTTATTATTTTTATCATTAATCAAAAAAAAAATTGTATATTGCAGCACTTTTAATTTTAAATATATTAAAACTCTAAACTAACACAATTATGGCAGAAGAAACAACACCAGTTCAATCTGGAAATGAGCCCAACAAACTTATGGGCGTTCTTAGCTACTGTGGAATCCTTTTCCTCGTTCCATTGTTGGCAGTAAAAGTAGAAGAGAGAGGCGATTACCTTAGAACTCATCTCCGTCAAGGAATAGGCTTGTTTATCCTTTGCTTGATAGCAAGTATTTTAGGTAACTTTGGAACTATCGGAGGCTTGATAGCCATGGTTCTTTACCTGATTATTTTTGTTTTCTGGATTCTCGGCGTAGTTCATGCAGTGAAACCCAACACCGATAAACTTCCTCTTTTCGGAGAAATGTTCGACAAATCGTTCACTTTTATTAAGTAAGGAAATCTTTAATCATTAAATTGGCGGCGGCTGCATAGTTGCCGCCTTTTTTTATTTACTTAGTACATTGGCAATTGCTTCGTATATGGTGGCGCTTTCTGGCATATTGCCGTTTTCCGAAGGGTCTAAATATATTACAGGAGCCGATTTATCTTTCAAAAACTCCTCTATGAAGTCACCATATTCTGATTTTACAAGGCGAGAATCCATTAGCACCACATCGTAAGTAACGAGAATAGGGTCATCGATCAACGAACGGTTGCGCTCTATGGTATACACCTTGTAGTGGATGTCGGTTTTCATAAGGATGTTGGTGATATACACCGATAGAAGGCGGTCTTTGCATAGTACCACTGCGTTTTTATCTTTCCAGTTGTATTTGTTGTTGGCGGCGATAATGGCTTTGTGGTAGGGAATAGTAAACCAAAATGTGGTGCCTTCTCCCACAGTAGATTCTACATTAATATCGCCGCCCAATGCTTCCACTGTGGCTTTTGCAACAGGCAATCCTATGCTTGAAGCGTAGCCACGGGTGTTGGCGGGTGCCTGATGGGAGCGCTTGAATATCTCTTTGAGCGTTTCGCTGTCGATACCAATGCCAGTGTCTGAAACCTCAAATTTGATTTCGGTGTCGTTGTTGAAGAGCGAGCAGCTGAACCGTATTTCACCCTTGTCGGTAAAGGCGCAAGCGTTGTTGATAAGGTTTTTGAGCACGATCCGCAGTTTTGCAAAATCGGTTTTTACAGCCTGTTTTTCGCCTCTGATGCTCAAACGGTGAATAAACTCTATGCGCTTATTGTTGAGGAATAGGCTTCGGAGCTTGTAATGCTCGCATATTTCGTTGAATAGGTAACCGATGTCGCCGGCAGTTTCGCTTACAGTAAAACATCCTTCGTCGATTTTTTCGAGGTAAGAAATCTCTTCTAACAGTAGCATTATGTCGTCGCATTGCTGTTTTACTGCCGTTATAAACTGAATGTGGTCTTCGGTTCTGTGAAACGGACTTGATGCTGTGTCGAGAAAGTTGTTGATGGTGGCCAATGGAGCTTTTATCTCTTGGCTGATGTTGGCAATGAAATTTTTTTTGGCTTGTTCGGCGTTTTCGAGCTGAGTTTTAGCGGTTACAAGTTCTTGGTTTATCGAGTTGATTTTTTCGTAGTTTATTTTTAGCTCGTTGTTGAGAGTTTCGTATTGTTTGTTTTGTTCGCGAAGCTGCATCTGGTTTCGCCGCATAAGTTCGTGCTGGATATACTGTTCGTTAGCGTTGTGGATAATGCCAATGTATCCAGCTAGATTTCCAAACCTATCGAAACGTTTCATTCCACGTGCCGTGCAGTGAATTTTGGCGCCGTCTTTGTGTAGCAGCACCAATTCGTTGTCGAATATGTCGTCGGGGTTTGAGTTGTTGAGCACGTATTCCAAAATACGGTTTTTCGATTCCAAATCGCTGAGAAACTGATATGGCTTTTTAGCTACGATTTCGCATGGCGAATAGCCAATAATTTTTGCAACGGTGTCGCTCACATACACAACAAATCCCTTGCGGTCGATCTCCCAAAAACAGTCGTCGGTGCATAGCGCCACCTTATTGAATTTGTCTTCGGTGTATGCCAGTTGAGCTTTAATGTCCCATCGGGTGGCATCGGTGATCATAAGTCGGCCGAGTAGCACGGTGGCTGCTGGAAAAACGCACAAAATGGTGGGAGCAATCGCCACCATATTATAAAGAGTCTTGTCGGTGATAATTACCGGAGTCATCAGATACATCAACAGGTGCACCGCCCAAGCAAGTTTGATGAGGGTTTTGATCTCGTGCAGCGCCACCCATCTGTGATAAAACCTGTTGAAAAGTATTCCGCACAGAGCCGAAATTACAATGGTGTAAAGGTCGAAAATAAGCATTCCGTCGGCATTCCACACGTCGGTGCCTACATCAACGGCATAAAATTGCAATTCCGGCTCAAAATATCTGTAAGAGGCATAGCCTGCGATTACGATTGCGGCAGTGATAGTGGTTCTTGCACCAAGAAACAGACCAGAGAGCGACAAGAGCACAGTTTTGGCATCTAAATAAATTTTAGCTCCGCTGTACCAGCCAATATTTTCTATCATAAGCATAATGCCAACCGAACCTATCACTAAGCCAGTGGCATACTGCATAAGAGATTTGAAGGTTTCGCGGTATTTTACCCAGTAGAAATCGTATATCGACCTAAAAATCAATAATATTCCTACATTGATAATAAAATTGGTAATATCGCTCTTGGTCATAAAAGTTCGTGTGAAGTTTGTAAAAATCTGTTTTACAACTCAGGGAAGAACTTGCGATCGTTGTCGTTTTCTACCTCAAACTTGAATATGGTTTTTTGGTTGTACGATTTACCGGGACGCAAAATAGCACTTGGGAAATTGCTGTTGTTGGGCGAATCAGGGAAAAACTGTGTTTCAAAACAGCATGCGCTTTGGCGTGGAATTTTTTTGCCGCAGCGGTGTGTGAGAGTATTGTCGAGCCAGTTGCCGGTGTAAAACTGCATTCCGGGATAGTTGGTAAACACCTTTAATATACGTCCGCTGTCGGGGTCTTCTACCTCGGCGGCAAGAAACATGTCGCCGTCTTTGGTATTGAGCACGTAGTTGTGGTCAAATGCAAAATCTTTGATGGTTTTTAGGCGGCGGAATTTGCGGAAATCAAAATCGGTACCGTCAACAGGCATCAGCACACCAGTAGGTATACAGTCGCTCTTAACCTCGGTAATCGCATTGGCATTGATCATTACTGCATAATTGGCAATAGATGTGTTTTTTAAATCGCCGCTGAGGTTGAAATATGCGTGCTGAGTAAGGTTTACAGGGGTAGCCTTATCGGTAACAGCCTGATAATGCATTACAAGTTCGTTGTTTTTTGTAATCTTGTAAGTAACAGATGCTGTGAGAGTGCCGGGAAAATTTTCTTCACCGTCGGGACTCGTATATTCAAAAGTGATTTCGGGTTCGTCGCCGTCAACTGTGTTTTTTACGTTCCAATCGCGAACACTAAAACCAGTAGGTCCGCCGTGCAGACTGTTGGGCCCGTCGTTGGGATTAAGTTTGTATTCTACACCGTCGAGAGTAAATTTAGCTGCGCCGATGCGGTTGGCGTATCTACCGGGAACTACACCGATATACGACTGATTTTTAACATATTCGTCGTAGTCTTTAAGTTCGAGGATAACGTTTTCTGATTTGCCGTCCTTGCCAGGGACGTTGATATTTGTGATAGTGGCGCCGCGTTGAATAAAACCGGCCTCCATGCCCATACCGTTGCTAAGTATGTAGCGTTTTATGCCTTTGGCGGCATCGTAAGTTTCAATTCTTATCATAATAAATATGTGTTTTTTCTGATTAATGTTTGTTGCAAATATAGCGAAAATTTCAATATCGCAAAAAAAAATATTTAGTGTGTAGAGATGTTTCTCTACTTTATGCCTTAAAAAAATATGCGCTATTCAAAAAAATGAACAAAATGAATAGTAGTATTGTTTTTATATACTCGGTATATTAGCATTGGAAACTGAAAGCATTGTTTCAGATAGCTAATTAAAAAAACACACATTAAAAAAAAAGAGAGATATATTATGAGACAGTTGAAAATTACAAAACAAGTTACCAATCGCGAAGCCGCTTCGCTCGACAAATATTTACAGGAAATAGCTCGCATAAGTCTGCTCAAAGACGATGAAGAAGTTGACCTTGCGGCAAGAATACGCAAAGGTGATTCTCGGGCACTTGATCGCCTAATTAAAACAAACCTTCGTTTTGTAGTTTCGGTTGCAAAACAATATCAAAATCAAGGTCTTAGCTTGCCAGACCTTATTAACGAGGGCAATGTAGGATTAATCAAAGCCGCTCAACGTTTCGACGAAACCAAAGGATTCAAATTTATCTCTTATGCTGTGTGGTGGATTCGTCAGTCGATTCTTCAGGCTTTGGCTGAGCAGTCGAGAATGGTTCGTTTGCCACTCAACAAAATTGGTGCAATATCTAAAATCAACCAAACATATAGCAAACTTTTTTACGAATTTCAACGTGAACCAAGTCCCGAAGAAGTAGCAAAAGAGCTCGACCTTCTTCCCCGCGAAGTTCGTTGCGCACTATCTAATGCAAGCCATCACGTAAGCATTGATGCTCCTATCAACGAAGGCGAAGATTCGTGTGTGGTAGATTTTATGCCCACAAGCGAAATATCCAAACCCGACAACAAGCTTATGAACGATTCGCTCCGCATCGAAATCAAACGAATGCTCAGCACTCTTGGTGAACGCGAAGCCGACATCGTAAGACTGTATTTCGGTATTGATGCTCCTCACGCTTTTACACTCGAAGAAATCGGTGAAAAATTTGGGCTTACCCGCGAGCGTGTGCGACAGATTAAAAGCAAAACCATTAAAGCGTTGAAATCTAAGAGTTTCCTTATTAAACAGTATTTGTAGCAAGTAGTAATATATTTTCATCGGGAATTGTCGTTGCAGTATAGATTTTTCTTTTTCATTAATTATTCTCCTCTATATTCCCTTTTTATAGTGCAAACTAAACAATAAGCAAGGCAATTCCCTTTTTTTATGCATAATTCACAATTCATAATTCATAATTCATAATTTCTAAAAGTTAACAATTTGAAAACCTACCGTTTTTGGTTGTAATCTGAAACTTTTTTTATTTTTGCGTTCCAGAAAATAACGCAATAATGACATTCACCATAAAAATAGGCTCAAATGTGCTTACACGCGCTGATGGAACGTTAGACACCGAGCGCATGGCAGGTCTTGTAGCCGAAATTGCTCAACTTCATCGCTCTGGACACCGTATAATTTTGGTAACTTCGGGAGCTGTGGCGGCTGGTCGCAGTATGATTTCGGGTTATCAAGAATTAGACCCCGTGGCTCAGCGTCAGATACTTTCGAGTATCGGTCAGGTAAAACTTATAGACCAATACAAGCAGATTTTCGACCTCTACAACATCCGCATTGGGCAGATTCTTGTTACCAAGCAAGATTTTTCTACACGTGAGCATTACCTCAATATGCGCAACTGCGTACTCGCTCTGTGGGGAAGCAACGTGATTCCCGTAGTTAACGAAAACGACACCGTGTCGGTAACTTCGCTGATGTTTACCGACAACGACGAATTGTCGGGACTTATGGCGTCGATGATGGCTTGCCAAAAATTGTTTATACTCAGCAATATCGACGGCATTTTTAATGGAAATCCATCCGACCCTGGCACTTCGGTGATACGCGAAATTAAGCAAGGCGCTAATATTTCGCAGTATGTGCAAACCACAAAATCGGGTTTTGGACGTGGCGGAATGCAGACCAAATGCCGCATTGCCCGCAAAACTGCCGATTCGGGTATCGACGTCTACATTGCCAACGGCACAAAAAAGGATGTGATAACACGCTTGGTAAACGGCGACCCAGATTTTGTTTGCACCCACTTTGCTGCCGGTGAACCAAGTGCTGCCGTTAAAAAATGGATTGCATATTCCGACGGTTTCGCAAAAGCCTCTGTTGTTATCAACAATGGTGCAAAAGCCGCTCTGCTGGCGCACGACAAGGCTGCAAGTTTGTTGCTCCCCGGCGTTACCAATTTTAATGGCGACTTTAAAAAAGACGACATTCTCTTAATCAAAGACCAAGAAGGCAACACCTTAGGCGTAGGTCGCGCAGGTATGGACAAAGACAAAGCTGAAAAAATGACACCTGACGATCACTCTAAACCATTAATACATTACGACTATCTATATATATATCCTGAAAATCAATAGTTTGAATAAAAATGGAACAAACATTTACCCAATTGAAAGCAGTTAAGGAGGCGGCACGACGCACGAATCCTATTGCGGCAGACAAAAGTACCGAGATTCTCAACGCATTTGCCGATGCTCTTGTACAAAACACCGAGCGCATTATTGAGGCAAACAAAAAAGACCTTGCGCGTATGAATCCCGAAAACCCAATGTACGACCGTCTTTTGCTTAATGCCGACCGTATTAAGGGAATTGCAGCCGATACCCGCAATGTGGCTACATTAGAAGCTCCTTGCGGCGAAGTACTCGAAACAAAAACACTCCCGTCGAAACTCAATCTCAAAAAAGTGCGCGTTCCATTAGGTGTTGTGGGCGTAATTTACGAAGCCCGTCCAAATGTAACTGTTGATGTTGCAGCACTTTGCTTGCGTTCGGGCAATGCCGTAGTGCTAAAAGGCGGTAGCGACGCAGCCGACAGCAATGCCGTTTTGGTAGATATAATGCACAATGTATTAACCAATTGCGGAGTAGATAAAGATATTATCCAACTTTTGCCTCCCGGTCGCGAGGCTGCCACCGACCTTATGAATGCTGTTGGATATATCGACGTGCTGATCCCACGTGGCAGCAAAAACCTTATCAACGCCGTTCGCGACAATGCCAAAGTGCCTGTTATCGAGACAGGTGCAGGCGTTGTGCATACATATTTTGATGTTAAAGGCGACCTCGAAAAAGGCAAACGCATTATTTGCAATGCCAAAACTCGCCGTGTGAGCGTTTGCAATGCGTTAGACTGCTTGATTATCAATAGTCAACGCCTTAATGATTTGCCCGCACTTGCCGCTCCGCTTGCCGAAAAAAATGTAGAAATCCTCGCCGACGAACGTGCTTACAAGGCTTTAGAAGGTAATTACAAAGCATCGTTGAAACACGCCCAAGAGAGTGATTTTGGATACGAATTTCAAGCATTACGCATGGCAATCAAAACGGTTGACAACCTTCAAGAGGCATTAGACCATATTTATACATATTCGTCGAAACACTCTGAGGCAATTATCACAGAAGATGCCACCGCCGCTGAAACTTTTGTAAACGCTGTGGATGCCGCATGTTGCTACATCAACACAAGCACTGCATTTACCGACGGAGCGCAGTTTGGTCTTGGCGCCGAAATTGGAATTAGCACCCAAAAACTTCACGCCCGCGGACCTATGGCATTAAAAGAACTCACAAGTTACAAATGGATTGTAACAAGCGATGGCGCAACCCGTGCGTAATTATCACACCTTATATAATATAGGTGTTGTTAAAAATGCGTTTGTTTACAATAACTTTAAATACGAAGTATATATTTATTCAATTTTCTTTATAATTTTGGCGAAAATTGTATATTTATCCATTTTGCATGGATAAATGCATAAAAACGAAGTAACACATATTCGAAAAAACAACAATAGTATGAATGGTTCAAGTAATTTTTTTGAAGCCTTACAACTGATGGTTATCGGTTTGAGCACCGTGTTTGTGGTGCTTTTGCTGATTATTCAGTTTGGCAAACTGCTGATCAAAGTGGTTAACAAAATTGCGCCCGAAGAAGAAGCACCGCAAAAAGCAGTGTCTACTCCCACTCAGGCGGCTATTGCTCCCGATGTGCAGCAGGCTATCGCAAAAGCGATTGAGCAAATTACAAGCGGCCGTGGTCGCGTAGAAAAAATTGAAAGAATTTAATTAAAAACGGTTAAACCGAAACAAGTTTAAAAAAAATGAGCAAACAAGTAAAATTCAACCTTGTATTCAGAGACTTGTGGCAGAGTTCGGGTAAATATCAGCCACGTGTCGACCAACTTTTAAAAGTTGCCCCCGCTATTATAAAGATGGGCTGCTTCGACCGCGTTGAAACCAACGGCGGTGGTTTTGAGCAGGTTAACCTCCTTTACGGCGAAAATCCTAACAAATCGGTTCGTGCATGGACCAAACCTTTTCACGAGGCAGGTATTCAAACCGAAATGCTCGACCGCGCACTCAACGGCATCCGTATGAACCCTTGCCCAGTTGACGTTCGCAAACTTTTCTACAAAGTAAAATATACTCAGGGTACCGACATCGCACGTACTTTCTGCGGTTTGAACGACCCGAGAAACATTATCCCCTCTATCGGATACGCACATGCAGCCACCCGTCCCGACGGCACTCACATGATTTCGCAGTGCTGCCTCTGCATCACCGAAAGCCCTATTCACACTGTTGAATACTACGTAAACCTTGCTAAGCAGCTTATCGACGCAGGTGCCGACGAAATCTGTATCAAGGATATGGCTGGTATTGGCCGTCCCGTAAAACTCGGCAAAATAGTTAAAGGCATCAAAGATTACAAAGATATAGTTGTAGAATACCACTCTCACGCAGGTCCTGGTTTTGCTATGGCTTCTGTTTTGGAAGTATGTAAAGCTGGTTGCGACTACGTTGACGTTGGTATGGAGCCCCTCTCTTGGGGTACAGGACACGTTGACATCCTCGCCGTTCAGCCTATGTTGAAAGATGCTGGTTTCGACGTTAAAGAGATCAATATGAGCGCTTATATGGAAGTTCGTTCGTTGATTCAAGAGATGATGGACGATTTCCTCGGATACTATATTCCTCAGCGCAACCGCTTTATGAACTCGCTCCTTATCGCTCCTGGTTTGCCAGGCGGTATGATGGGTTCGCTTATGACCGACCTCGAATCTAACCTCGAATCGGTAAACAAATACAAAGAGAAACACAACCTGCCCAAACTTACACAGGACGAACTTATGATAAAACTCTTCGACGAGGTAACATACGTTTGGCCTAAGATGGGCTATCCTCCATTGGTAACACCTTTTAGCCAGTACGTTAAGAATATGGCTCTCACCAACGTTATGCAGATGGAAAAAGGCAAAGAGCGTTGGAGCCTTATCGCCGACGATATCTGGGGTATGTTGCTTGGAAAATCGGGCAAACTGCCTGGCGAAGTGGCTCCCGAACTCGTGGAACTTGCAAAACAGCAGGGTCGCGAATTTTTCACCGGCAATCCTCAGGACGAATATCCCGACGCACTCGACTCGTTCCGCAAGGAGATGAAAGACAACGGCTGGGATTTTGGCGAAGACGACGAAGAGCTCTTTGAACTTGCAATGCACCCGCAGCAGTACCGCTTGTACAAATCAGGCGCAGCCAAGAGAGATTTTGAAGCCGACCTCGCAAAACGCAAAGCCGAAAAAGCTGGCAAAGGCGGATCAAACGTTCCTGCATTGGCATCGTTCCCGCAGACTGTTACAGTTGACGTTAACGGTGTTAAATACGCAGTTACAATCGGTGCAAACGACGGCAAATCAGCCGCTCCCGCTGCATCAGCACCTGCCGCAGCTGGAACAGGCAAACCCCTTACAGCACCGCTCGAAGGCAAGTTCTACTTGGTTAAAAACTCTGGCGACCCCGCTGTAAAAGTTGGCGACAAGGTTAAAAAAGGTCAGACAGTATGCTACATCGAAGCTATGAAAACCTTCAACGCCATTGCAGCCGAATGTGACGGCGTAATCACCGAAATCTGCTTCAAATCAGGTGATTCGGTTTCAGAAGACGATGTAATTATGCGTATCGCTGCCGAAGGCGAAACAGCCGCTCCCGCAGCATCGGGCAATGCAGCAGACCTCACTTCGCCACTCGAAGGCAAGTTCTACCTTGTAAAAAACACTGGCGACCCCGCTGTAAAAGTTGGCGATGCTGTTAAAAAAGGTCAGACCGTTTGCTACATCGAGGCGATGAAAACCTTCAACGCCATAGCCGCCGAATCAGACGGTGTAATTGCCGAAATCTGCTTCAAATCAGGCGATTCGGTTTCGGAAGACGATGTTTTAATGAAAATAAAGTAAGGCAATGAGAGAAGTTTTCAGTAATATTTTCCACATGACTGCGCTTGATTCGCTTTTCGATCAGCCGCAGTTTCTGATAATGTACGCCTTGGCTTTTCTGTTGCTCTATTTGGGTATCAAAAAGCAGTATGAGCCGTTGTTGCTGATTCCTATCGCGTTCGGTGTGTTGATTGCCAACTTTCCGGGCGGCGACATGGGCGTTTTGGCTGTGAACGGCGAAGGCGAACTATTTAGAGTTGCTAATTCGTTCTTTAACAATGGTCTTGATGGATTTAAGTATCTTCCATTAAAAGAGGGTGTTAAAGAATTTCAAGAAGGATTTGTGCAAGTAGGTGCATTATGGTACGACTTGGCAAAGAATCCCATTTTGGAAACTCCTGACATTTTAAACCATATTGAGATTTTCAAAATTTGGGATATGCCTTTGCACGATATCGCTCACGAATTTGGTGTAATGAACTTTATCTATTACGCATTGATTAAGAGCGGTATGCTTCCTCCGATTATCTTTATGGGCGTAGGTGCGTTGACTGACTTTGGTCCTATGCTTCGCAACCTCAAACTCGCAATCTTTGGCGCAGGTGCTCAGTTTGGTATCTTTGCCGTATTGCTCGTGGCTTGCAACTTCTTCTCCTTGCAAGAGGCTGGTTCGCTCGCTATCATCGGTGGTGCCGACGGTCCTACGGCTATCTTCACTACCATTAAATTGGCTCCTCACCTTCTTGGTCCTATCGCCATTGCAGCTTACTCTTACATGGCTCTCGTGCCTGTGATTGTTCCTTTGGTGGTAAAACTTACTTGTAGCAAAAAAGAACTCTCAATCAACATGAAGGAGCAAGACAAACTCTATCCTTCAAAAACAGAGTTCAAAAATATGCGAGTTTTGAAAATCATTTTCCCGATTGCAACCACCACTGTAGTTGCCATCATCGTTCCTTCGGCAGTTCCGTTGGTAGGTATGTTGATGTTCGGAAACTTGATTAAAGAGGTTGGAAACTCTACATCTCGTATTTTTGATGCTGCATCCAACGCCATTATGAACTCGGCTACAATATTCCTTGGACTCAGCGTAGGTGCTACAATGACCGTTGACGCATTCCTCAACTGGACAACCATCGGAATCGTAGCAGGTGGATTCTTGGCATTTGGATTCTCGATTTTCGGCGGCATTATGCTTGCCAAAATCTACAACCTCTTCTCTAAGAAGAAAGTTAATCCGCTTGTTGGAGCCACCGGACTTAGCGCAGTGCCCATGGCATCACGTGTTGCCAACGACATTGCTCTTAAATACGACCCCCGCAACCACGTACTCAACTACTGCATGTCGTCAAACGTTTCGGGCGTTATCGGCTCAGCAGTGGCAGCAGGTATATTGATTGCATTCTTGGGATAAGATTCGAAGCAATTTAATAATATAAAAAAAACTGCAATCCTCATTTAGGGTTGCAGTTTTTTTTATCAGATAATCAGATTATTATCGTTTAACTATACTTACTGAGTAGTCTACGTTGTTGTTGGCATCGTTGTCGGAACGCCACATTTTGTATTCTGTAATTTTGTCGTACGAAATTGAATAATTAACCACGTCAACCTTTTCTTTGTCGGGCACTTCAATTTCGATATCTTTCATAAGTCCGAGCAGATAGCCGGGTTGTTGTTGCGAATGCCAAGCCAGTGTGTGTCCAAAAATTGTTACGCCAGCGTTTTTTGCATTAGTTATAAATGTTTTAACTCGGCTGAAATCGAACTCTCCGCCACCATTAACACACGATTGGTATTTCATAGCATTGCCAGCCACAACTTCATCGAAGTTTTCTTTTACAATGGTTTTGAGTGTGGCATTGCTGCTGAACTCAGAAACGTCGAGAGCGCCGCTAATTTTGAAAATCGGATGGTTTGAACGTTTGATGTAGCTTTTGAGGGGCTTTAAGTCGGCGAGGTCGTCGGAGAGCTTTTGTTCAGCAAGACCTTGTGCAAAACCTTTGTAGGCAGCTTTCCTAACGTATCCAGCTTTCCAAATACCTACGGGTTCGCCGGCTCTCCAGCTTGTATTGTCGGGAGCGTCGGTCATGCACCATTGGCAGAATCCGTATTGCTGCTCAGGAGGTACTATCTCAAAATATTTGTTGAGAATAAACTCGTAATAATCAGCCATCTTCTGTAGTTCAGCAGCTGTAACTTGAGATGTTTTGAGCTGTGTGTTGCCACGCATATAGCCCATATCGAGTTCCGACACGCGTACAAGTTTGCCAGTGGCAGCCATCAGTTCAAACATTTTTACAATGTGCTCCTCCTTGCTTTTTTGAGTGCCTTCATCATCGTAATACGAAATGTGCATCTGAGTTCCGAGACCGTCAATTTTGGTAACTCCGTCAGCTTCCCATTTGTCTACCCAATAGATTAGGCTTTTGAGTTTTTTGTTGTCGTCCCAATCTGATTCAAGGTTATAGTCGTTGACAAAGAGTTTCAGTTCGTCGGGGTCGCCTTTGAAGTGCTTTCTTGCGCTGGCTACTGCTGTACGCACATAATCAATGTCGCCCATATAGTCCTGCCAGAAGAAATTGCCCGATTGTACCACCACTTCATCGTCGTTGGGATTAGATGAGTGTTGAAGAGTGAAGTATCCATTTATATTGCCACCTCCCGCAATAGCCTCGTTTACCACGTCCCAAGATTTTACATAACCGTTGGTGGCGGTCATCATTCCTTCAATCCAATGATCCATAGCCCAAACAAGAGTGTCGTGTTTTTGTTGTTCGGTAAGGGGAATAGTTTGTCCGCTGCCTTTGTGAGTAATTTTTACGCTTTCGATGTAGATGTCGCCCACAAAATCACCAGTTTGGAATAGTACATGACCATCGTCAACTTTGGGTTCAAAAGCCAATTTATATTCATTCATTTCGGTTGTGGCGTTGATAGAAAGGCTGACGGTGTTAGTCCAGTCGCCTATAACAAATGATAGTTTGGCATTGTTCGACGCTTTCAACTTAATGATGATTTCGTACGGTTTACCTTTTTTTACTCCAATGTTGTCGGCAACCACATATTGCACCTGGTATGCCTGAGTCGACACTTTGTTGTTGTGGATGCAAAGCATCGAAGTGGTCGGTTTTACCTGTTTTTGTGTGGTGTCAGGTTTGTTGTCGGGGACAACTGTGTCGTCGTTGTCGTCCTTTTTGCAGCCAGATAATCCTATTAATGCTGCAAATGTTAGTAGCAAGAATTTTTTCATGATATTGAATTTAAATATTAATAATAAATGGTTGAGTATGGTCAACTAAAAGATGTTACTTCTTAGTAATCAAAAACTGCGATAGAATTACAAATAAGATAGTTACCGCAGAAGTGAAGAATACTTTGGCTGCTATTTGAGTGAATGAGAAAAAGCCTATTGAATCAATTAAGAAGAAAAAAAGATGGTGGGCAAAAACCAATGGCACGCAGTAACGGACGAACCATTGCATACCCATATACGAAGCGTATGGATAGAGACCTGACTCATAGCCGTCGCGAGGTGCGAGCATATTGAGCATCATGGGACGTAGAAACGCCATAAATACCGAAGCTGCCGTGTTGAGTCCAGGTGTGTCGGCAAACATATCCACAGTGTAGCCCAGCACAAAGGCAAAGAAGAGTTGCAGCCAATTAGGAACCTCAAACGGCACCATAAGTACAAACAAAACATAGAACATAGGTGTAATACCCAATGAACTGATTTTTATATTGTTGAAAATCAGCACTTGCAATAATACCAATAGTAGATATTGACCTAAAACCTTTAGATAACCCCTGAGATCCATTATTGTACAAATTTTGATGCTTGTTCTTCTAATTGATATTGCTCTTCCTGCATGAGGTTTTCAATCACAAATACGCTGGTGAGGCATTTGAGGTCGGTAGTGAATTTAACCTTTATGCTGTAAAAGTTGTCGTCGCTGTTTCGCACAAACGATTCGATAACCGCTACTGGAATGCCCGGGGGAAAAATTGCCGAGTAGCCGCTTGTAACTACTGTATCGCCAACCTGAAGAGTCACGTGGTTTGGAATTTCATGAAGAATGCCGGTGTGGTAGTCTTCGCCGCTCCAGTTTAGTTTGCCGTAAAAGTTGCTGTTCTTAAGTCCTGCGCTGATGCCTACCTTGTTGTTTAGAAGAGATATGGCGAGCGAAAAGTGTTCGGATGTATTTACCACTATTCCCACTGCACCCGACGCCGACACTACAGCCATGTCGGGATGAACGCCTTGGGCTTCGCCTACGTCCAAGGTCATAAAGTTGTTTTGGCTGTTGATTGAGTTTTTAAGTACCGATGCTGTGATAAAGCGGTATTTTAGGTTGCCTAATGAGTCGGTCTGGTTTCTAAACTGGGCAGTGTCGGCTACATAGAATGCGTTGCTTTTGCGGCGGAGGTTAGATAGCTGCTCCATAAGCATGGCGTTTTCTTCGCGCAGGTTGAAGTAGCTTACGTATGTCCAAGCAAGGTCGTAAATATTGCCCGTAACAAAATTGGCGGAGGTGCAGAAAACGCTGTTTCGTTTTGCATCGCCACCTATGGCCAATATAAGAGCTATTACTTCCAAAACAATGAAAATGATTTGAAAGTAGATCTTTTTTAGAAACCTAAACAGACTGTCCATAGTAATGTATAAAAGGGATTGTCCGAAACAGCATAAAGCATAGAATTATGCCTTGCGGCGTATTTCGGACAGCCTCTATTATTTAAGCAAAAACGGGAATTTGTCAACATTTTTAAGCGCGATACCAGTGCCGCGTGCTACAGCATGCAATGGGTCTTCCGATACTTTCACGGGAAGGTTTGTCTTTTCAGACAGACGCTTGTCTAATCCGCGCAGCAAAGCTCCGCCACCTGTAAGGTGTATACCGTTTTTGAAAATGTCGGCATAAAGTTCGGGCGGTGTCTGCTCCAAAACGTTGAGAATAGCCGCTTCGATTTTGCATATCGATTTGTCGAGACAGTGAGCAATTTCTTGATACGAAATTGGAATCTCTACGGGCAATGCTGTCATTTGGTGAGGTCCGCGTACCATATAGTCGGCTGGCGGGTCGTCAAGGTCGGTAATGGCCGAGCCTACGTTAATTTTAATAGCTTCGGCTGTACGATCAAACACCTTTATATTATGTTGGTGACGCATATACTCCATGATGTCTTCGGTGAAATCGTCGCCCGCAATACGGATACTGCGGTTGCAGACAATACCTCCGAGTGAGATTACAGCAATTTCGGTGGTACCACCGCCTATATCTACTACCATATTTCCTTCTGGTGCTTCAACGTCGATACCGATACCGAGAGCGGCTGCCATTGGTTCGAAAATCATCCAAACCTCGCGTGCTCCCGCGTGTTCGGCGCTGTCGCGAACGGCGCGTCGTTCTACCTCGGTGCTACCAGAGGGAATACCTACTACGATTTTGATAGATGGGTTGAAAAACAACCTGCGGGTGTTGCCCATCTTGATCATACCGCGAATCATCATCTCGGCCGCCTTGAAGTCGGCAATCACACCGTCGCGAAGGGGACGGATTGTGCGTATGTTCTCATGCGTTTTGCCGTGCATGAGCTGCGCTTTCATACCTATGGCGATTGTCTTTTCCGAGATATGGTCGATTGCTACGATGGATGGCTCGTCAACCACGATTTTGTCGTGCATGATGATGACCGTATTGGCTGTGCCAAGGTCCATCGCCAATTCCTGTGTAAAGAATGAAAATAATCCCATATTTTGCTTTTGTTTTTCTTGTAACGTATTTTAAACGGATTTCTCCGCTGAATATTTTATTTTAGTGTTTAAAGTGGCGTACACCAGTGAAGACCATGGCCACGCCGTTTTTGTTGCAATAGTCGATGCTTTCATTGTCGCGAACGCTTCCGCCGGGTTGAATTACGCTTGTAATGCCCGCATTGTGAGCAAGTTCCACGCAGTCGCCGAACGGGAAAAATGCGTCTGATGCCATAACTGCGCCATTGAGGTCGAATCCAAAACTCTTGGCTTTTTCGATGGCCTGTTTGAGAGCGTCAACACGCGAGGTCTGTCCTATACCCGAAGCGTAGAGCTGCTTGTGGTTGGCAAGTACTATTGCATTTGATTTTGAGTGCTTAACAATTTTATTGGCAAACAGCATACTTTCTATTTCCTGCTGAGTGGGTTTCTTGTCGGTAACGCTTGTGAGGTCGTCGGGAGTTTCTGTTTTGAGGTCGCGCTCTTGATAGAGAAATCCGTTGAGAGCCGAGCGAACGAGCGTTGTGGGTGTCTTGGTGATTTTCTGAACCAAGATAATGCGGTTCTTTTTGGTTTCAAGAATTTCGAGAGCCTCCTGATCGTAGCCGGGAGCAATGATAACTTCCATAAATAGTGAGTTCATCTCCTGAGCCACCTCTTTGGTAATCTGACGGTTGGTGATAACTACGCCGCCGAATGCCGAAACGGGGTCGCAGGCAAGGCAATCTTTCCAAGCCTGAAGCAAGGTTTCGCGACAAGCTACACCGCAGGCGTTGTTGTGCTTCATGATGATGAATGTGGTTTCGTCAAATTCGTTCATCATATTTACAGCGGCGTCTACGTCGAGCATATTGTTGTAAGAGAGGTCTTTGCCGTGAAGTTTGTCGAATATTGCATTGATGTCGCCAAAGAACATTGCTTTTTGGTGAGGATTCTCGCCGTAGCGCATCTCTTGTTTGGTGTCTTCGGCAATGCGGAGGTTAGCGTGGAATTGGTCGTTGCCACCGTCGAAATATGTGAAAATTTTGCTGTCGTAGTATGAAGATACCGCAAATGCTTTCTTTGCAAATTCGCGACGCTGTTCCAAAGTGGTTACACCGTTTTGATTTTCAAGTATTTCAAGAATGTCGGCGTATTGGTTTGTTGAGGGAACAATTACTACGTCTTTATAGTTTTTAGCGGCTGCGCGGATGAGCGAGATGCCGCCTATATCTATCTTTTCGATGATGTCTTGGTCTGACGCACCGCTTGCCACTGTCTGCTCAAAGGGATAGAGGTCTACAATCACGAGGTCCATCATAGGAATCTCGTATTTAGCAGCTTCCTGTGCGTCGGTTTCGTTGTCGCGGCGGGCAAGGATTCCGCCGAATACTTTTGGGTGGAGGGTTTTTACGCGTCCACCGAGTATCGAGGGATAGCCGGTGAGACCTTCCACTGTTTTGCATTTTACGCCGAGACCCTCAATAAATTTCTGAGTGCCGCCGGTGGAATATATTTCAACTTCCTGTTCTGCAAGTTTTCTTACTATTTTGTCGAGGTCGGTTTTGTAGAATACCGAGATCAGTGCCGATTTTATTTTTTTATCGTTGCTCATTGTTTCTGTGTTTTCAAATATTGATATTTGCTATATTCGGCAAATATAAAATTTTTTTCTATATAGTTGTATTTTATTTTTCTAATATTTTTTTTATTTCTTCTGCAATTTTTTCGATTGCCACCTCTTGCTGTACCTTGTTTTTCCACTCGTTTTTGTCGGCGATAGATTCTGCCAGCTGCTTGCCGAGACGGAGGTTTTTGATAGTGGCAACGCCTTTTTCTGCCTCGTTGCTACCAATGATTACTGCCAAAGGACTATTGTTGCGGTCGGCGTATGCCATCTGGTGCTTGAGTCCTCGTTTTGCGCCGTAGTATATTTCGGTGTCGATGCCAGCTGAGCGTAGCTGCATGGCAGTTTTTTGATAGAGTGGCATAAGGCTGTCGTCGAATGCGATTATTATAACAGGACCGTCGTTGTTGATTTGCGCCTGATTGGTGAGTGTGAGAAGTTCTGCCAAACGGTCAACGCCTATTGAAGCACCTGTTGCGGGTACTTTTACGCCCAAGAGGTTTTCTACCAAACCATCGTAGCGACCGCCTCCGCAGATTGAGCCCACACGGCGTTCGCGGCCTTTTTCGTCTTTGTAGGTCTGCAACGATTCTACTTCGTAAATGGGTCCTGTGTAATATCCTAATCCGCGAACCATACCCGGGTCGAGTATTGCAACTTCTTCGTTGTAACCAAGTTGCGCGAGTATTGTGTCGATTTTTTCAAGTTCGTCTACACCTTCTTTATATGTTTCGTTTTCGAAGGCGGGTTTTGCTTTAAGTTTGGCTAAAACTTCGGCTCGTGTGCCACGGGTTTCAAAGTCTTTGATAAACTGTATGATGATGTCAACATATTTCTTTTCGATGTTGAGTCCGGGGATTTCAGCACCCGAAGTTTCATCTACACGACCCTTGCCAAGTTCTTTGGCTACGGCATCGATTCCAATTTTGTCTAATTTGTCAATAACGCGCATTACAGCCATCTCCTGCTCCTTGTCGGTGATGCCGGTGAAGGCGAGCAGTCCGTTCACAATCTTGCGGTTGTTGATTTTGATAAGATAAGTGCCGCGTTTTAGACCGATGTTTTCTAACGCCTGCGAAAGTATCATACAGTTTTCGGCATCGGCGCTCACGTCTTCTGCACCCACGGTATCAAAGTCCATTTGCCAAAATTCGCGGAAACGTCCCGGGTCGAGTTTTGCCTCAAAACGGAAAACTGGTCCGTATTGGTAACGGCGGAAAAGGTTTGTCTTGCCTTGAATTTCGCCCCTAAGGTGCTGTTGCCAAAGGCTTTCGGCGTAAACACGTGCAAGCGGAGCGGTAAGGTCGTAACGGAGCGCTACAAAGTGGTTTTCCATAATCACACGGTTTTCGGCGTCGCGCATTTCGCGTCCGTTGGTATCGAAAACTGGTTCTTCTTCTGGATTTTTAAACGAGTAAACGCCCTGAGCCACGGTGTCGGCATCGGGTAGATATTTGCCAAGACACTCGGCATATTCCATTATCGGGGTGTCGTAACGGCTGAATCCGAAACGGCGGTAAACCTCTGTTGCTTTGTTGATTATGAACTGTCGGAGCAAGTTCTGCCCCGGTGTGATGTCTCTGAATCCTTTAACTTTTTGGGGAACTATTCCTCTCATTTTTGTCTTTCTGTTTGTGTTAAATATGCTTTACGCCTAATTTTTTCCAAATGTATAAAAAAGTTGGAATAATATACTAAAAAAATGAGATTTTTTTTACTCTATTACTATTTTTTGTGTGATATGCGTTGCAGTGGAGTCTATATGTAGAAGATAAATTCCTGATTTTATGTGCGTTAAATCTAATACAAAAGGATTCCCCGCTATGATATTAGCCTTAATGGATTTTATTTTTTTGCCAGAAAGGGAATAAAGCGATATTGTGCAATGTTCCAAATCTTTGTTAAACAATATATTGATTGAGTTTTTTGTAGGATTGGGATAAATCGCAGCGGTGGTTTCTTCTGCCACATTGTTAACTGCCGTAATAGGGTCGGGGGCGGGAATCGGGTTAACAAAGTTTGCCAATACAGTGCCATTGCTTCGCGATGTTTCTGTACCGTTTTCAAAAACACTCTCTATATAAAAGGTGTATGTGGAATTTGGTGATATGTTGGTAAAAGTGTAACTATTTGATTCTCCGTAGTTTATTTCTTTGATAACAGTATTGTTGCAGTAGATGCGGTAGAGGATAGGATTACCATAGTCTTCCCATTCAAGTTCGATGGCTGTTGAATCTTCGTTCCACCAGCCTGAGAGCCATGCCACCGCAGTGCTTGAAAAATTGCCATATGGGTCGAACCCTTCAATATCGGTGTTTTCTTTGCCGTTGGCGAGCCAGTATGCCAACTGATGGTTTGGATTGGGGTTTGTATTCCAAACTGTGGCAATCATTTGATAATAATCGTCGTAAGGTTCTTCACAGTCGGCAAACCCACCCGAAAGTACTCCAATGATCTTTTTTTCTTGATTGAGAAGAGGAGCACCCGAAGAGCCGGTTTCAGTATAACCAAGATGCCAAGTATCGATGTGCCAATGCGAATTGTTGTTGAAAATCTCGTCGCTTATGGGGTAAGAGTCTTGGTATGGCGGCATATTGCTTACAGCGATTGCTTTTTCGTTTCCTGCTGGGTGATGAATAGTTACCACAGTGTCGATGTTTTGCCGCGTAGACAACGACACGCCCATATAATATGGGAGGTATGATTTAGGAGGTATGGTGTTGAGTTTCAATAAACTTATATCATAATCGTTGTAATCATTTTCTGGAATTCTGATGCCAGCAAAATCGCGCAGTCCCCAACGGTGGGTTTTGGTGGGAAAGGCAATCAATTCAGCGCCCGAAAGGGTTTGAAATGGAGAAGGAGAGTTTCCGTCAGACGACAATTCAAAGTTGAAATATGTTACCACAGAAGCAGCCTGGCTTTGATTGCAGATACAGTGCGCCGCTGTTAATAAATAAGGTGTGGCATCGTTTGCAGTGTTGTTGATGAGCGTGCCAGTGCAAACATAGCTGTAGCCATCGTCTTCGTCGAACTGGTAGAGCACAACTGCGTGTTTTTCAACCTGATACTTTTGTCCAGCGGCACTATTGATGTCGGGTTGCTCGCATGTATTGTCAAAGAGTCCATGACCTTTGAGCAATTTGGATATGGGGTAAAAGCCATAGGCAATTTTAGCTATAGTAAAGTCTGGTTGATAGATATTGTCTGGTACAAATAGTTCAATTGTAATGGAATCATTGTCGATATAGCGAGTACGGAGGTTTTGGTTTTCATTGTTGATGGTATCGGTAATTATTCCCAAAAAATCGTTGCCGCCATACAAGCACATTTCAACCCCGTTAGAAAGTGTTATACCCTGAAAATCAACGCCAATAGAACCTGCATCCTTGGCACTTACACCAATACGCCACAGCGTGCCACCTTCCACATTTGTTTCTTCGGCGTTGTTGAAGAAACTGCGGTTGCATTTGGCAAGTCGCCCGACACAATTTTCTGGAATTTCTGTCTTAGTTGATGGTGCAAGAGTGATATCTATATATTCCTTAGTTTTAGGTAGATACGAAAAACGGCTATGAGTCAGACTATTTGTTGTGATCTGAGCAGAAAGATTTATGGTTATAAAAGCGGGAAAAATAATCGTTAATATATTTTTTTTCATAATTTTGCAAAATAAAACGGAGTTGCAATTGCAAAAGTAATTGTTTTTTTCGAAATTGCGCCTGTTTTGCTAAATTTGCATTATTTAACTTAATATTACAGTGAAAAAATTATTAATACTACTCTTGACAGTTATGTGCTGCGGTATAGTGCAGGCACAGCAGGTTAAAAAATCAGACATCTTTGTACAGATATTTGGTACAAAATACTATCTACACACCGTTCGCGAGGGCGAAACAATGGAGGCAATAGCCAAAGCGTACGGCGTAACGGTGCAGGAAATCAATATGGAAAACAAGGCACTCGGCGGCAAAATATCTGCTGGAACAAGCCTAAAAATTCCTGTTATCGGCTCTAATCAAACTCCTGGATATACACAACAGTTTGTGTATCATACAGTTGAGAAAAAACAGACACTCTATTCCATCTGCAAGCAGTATGGCGTGTCGCAAGAAGACATTTTTCAATACAATCCCGACACCAAGAATGGTCTCAAAACCGGCACGGTGCTGAAAATTCCCAAAGGGAACCCTGGCAAGCCCGACCGTCAGGATGCTGAGTTTGTGTACCATACCGCCCGTCAAAACGAAACTTTGTATTCATTGTCGGAACGTTATTCTATTAGCATTGATGATATAGTAAAGTATAACCCGGGACTCAAAAATGGTATTCCGCAGGGCACTATAATCAGATTTCCTCGTACTATTGTGCCTGAGGATGTTGCGTTTAACCCCGGTCCTGAGCAGGATGCCGACAACAACATAGTTAAAGACCGTGCTATGCGAAACTCTGACTATGTGCCTTGCGACGGCTATCGATACAACAAAAACACCACCTTAAAAGTGGCTTTGCTGTTGCCATTGTACCTCAACAACAATGCTTTGCAAAGCGAAAAAGTGAAGGCCGATCCCGAAAGGGAGCAACTTTACAAAAACAGTGAGAGAATTTTTGAGTTTTACGAGGGTGTTCTTCTTGCTGTTAAGGAGATGCAGCAAAAAGGCATAAATGTATCGCTCAATGTTTACGACACTGAAAATAGTTTTGCCACTACAGATCGTATTCTCAGTGCTCCTGAGATGAAAAAAATGGATCTTATTATTGGTCCTCTCTACACCGACAATGTGGTTAGGGCAGCAAGATTCTCTACCGAAAACCAAATTACCTTGGTGTCGCCATTTGCACAAAAGAACGACCTTCTCAACAACAATCCTTATCTTTATCAATTTTCGCCATCTACTGCCACATCAATAGCGCAGACTGCCGACTATTTTGCCGACCTCACCAATGCTACTGTGATTGTGGTTCACAATGGTTCGGCTGCTGAGGTGGATATGACAAAACTTTACCGCGACAACCTTACCCGCAGTTATTTCTCCGACAAGAATGTTCCTGATATGATTTTTAAGGAGATAAACTACAAGAGCGGAGGAATTGCCCGTGTGCAGGAGGCTATGAGCGCTGCTAACACCAATGTGCTTCTGATTCCGAGCAACGACGAGGTGTTTATCACCAATGTGGTAAACCAACTTGCCACCGTAGTGAAGACAAATAAATATAAGGTGGTGCTTTTTGGTTCGCAGAGTTGGGAAAAATACATCAACATCGACGTAGAGTTTCTCCAAAGCATGAATTTCTGCTACCGTTCCAACAATTTTACCGATTATAACAATCCAGCCGTTAAGTTGTTTGTTTCAGAATTTCGTGATAAATTCAACACCGAGCCCGGTATTTATGGCTTCAGTGGTTACGATATTGCAAAATGCTTTATTACAAAACTATACAAGCATGGCAAATACTTCTGTTTTTGTGAAGACGACAACGAACGTGGACTTGTATATAAGTTTGATTTTCAGCGAGTTTCTCCCGTTGGTGGATTTGAAAACCAGTCAACATTTGTGCTGAGATACGGCAAGGATTTCAGCATAGAAGAGGCTAAGTAGTGAGATAGTTACCTTATACAAAAACGCCGCGCAAACTATGTTTGCGCGGCGTTTTTGTGTGGTATGGGGGTTAGTATTCGTCCTCGTTGAAGAAGAAGTCGTCTTTGCTCGGGTAGTCGGGCCAGATATCCTCTATGCCTTCGTAAATTTCGCCGTCGTCGTCGATTTCTTGAAGGTTTTCAATAAGTTCGAGCGGTGCGCCCGAACGCTGAGCATAGTCGATAAGTTCGTCTTTGGTTGCCGGCCACGGAGCGTCTTCCAATTTAGTGGCTAATTCAAGTGTCCAATACATAGTGTTTTATTTTAGTTTTATGTTATAACTGCCGTTTTTCAAAAAAAGTTGCAAATATATACAATTATTAATATGCGAAACAAATATTTGTAAAATTTTTTGAGATTGTGTAATTGCATCACGGGCAGTTTTCACATTCCGAATCGTGGATTACGTTTTCTTCGGTGGTGGTGATGGTGTGCGAACGGCTGTCGATAAGGTTGTTGACCGATTTTTGAACTTTGTCTAACTGTGTGCGGGTGCTTTTTAAGCCGGTTTCAAGTTGAAGTTTCACCTCTTCGAGGTTGGCTTTTTCGCTGTTGATCTGGTTGAGCATGGTTTGGAGCTCCACCATAGAGCCGATGGTTTGTGCAAGGCGGAGGTTCATGTCTTGGAGACGTTTTTCAAGGTTGGCGTTTTCTACTGTTTGGGTGTAGTAGTTTTGCTGCGATGTTTGCAGTTTGCGTTCGTATTCGGCACGTTCGCGGTTAAACTTTATGCTGTTGTATATCCATAGGGTGCCAAAGAGAAGCATTAGTATAGCGGCTGCCCACACAGCCAACACCAACCACGATTTGGCACGTTTCGATAATCTACGCAAAAAATACTCTGTGCGGTCGGCTAAAGCAGTAAATTTCATAGGTCTGTTTTGATTAAAATAACTGTTGTATTAAAACTATCGGCGACATTTTGGCTTGTAAAATTGCAAAATGCCCGATTTCACACGTAAAGTTCCAAAAAAAAGATTTATTTGCCAAAATTTTCTTTGTCAAATTTCAATTCTACTTTTCAATAAACTCTTTAAGCCGAATATTTGCCAACGGATATGAAAATGCCGACAGGTGGCTAAAATGCCACCATTCGGTGCGGATGCCACGGAAGCCGTGTTTCTCCATAACCTCTTTTAGCAGTGTGCGGTTGGCTATCACCTCAGAGGGCAGGTTGAGATTGGTCATATATGCCTCAAAACCGCAATGGTCGAAATCGGTGCCCATGTCTAAATCTTTGCCGTCGAGGTCGGTAAGTGTAAGGTCAACAGCACCGCCACGATTGTGGATAGAACCTTTCGACGGGTCGGAAAGAAAATTGGGATTGGGTATAATTTTCCACATTGCATATTGAATTGAGTGCGGTCGGTAGCCGTCGAAAATTTTTATTTTGTAACCTTTTTCTAAGAAATCTTGCGCTATTTTTATAAGGTCGCGGGCGGGTGCGTAGCGCATGTAGCAGAATGGCTCTTCGTAAAGTACTGAGTGTGTGAAATTGTTTTGGGTGGCATAGCGGATGTCGAATCTAAACAATTCGGGGAATAGTTTCAGATTGATGAAATCGGCATCGCAACCATCGAAAGGCAATGCAAGTTTCATCTGCGGAATCACCAAGTTGTTTGCCACTATGCGGAGTTCTACCTCTGAAGGAGGCGTAAAGCCTATCGCATTTGTAATGTGTAAAAAGTTGCGTCCGTTGCGGTTTTCTACTGTGCCTTCAAAATAGCGTTTGCCCTCGGTAAAAAATGCTGCGATGCCGTTGCTGCGAATCACCCATGAGGCTTTGAAACCATTGTTTGTGATGCTAAGGATTTTGTCGGCAAGAGCGCCGAAGAGATAGCTCTTGTAATTGTCGGCAAATGAGCGATGTAGGTTGCCTGTTTGTGAGTCGGCTTCGGAGACGGTAACTTGTGCGGAGTCGTTGAGCAAAATGTCGTTGTTGTAGATGTCGATACGTTCTATGGCGTGTATGTGGCGCGGCTCAGCGGTGCTGATGGCTACCGAAGAAAGGGAGTCTTTGACAAATTCGGCTCGGCGGTCTTTTACGTTGCTTACAATTACAAACGACAGTGAGTCAGTAGAAACTGGCTTTATGTTGAGTTCGGGATTGTTGCCGGTGCATTTGTAATACTGGCCTGCAATTTTAACAAAGAGGGTAAAGTCGGTGCTGTATCCACGGCGTTTGGCTGGCGTGAATTTTATACTCGAAATAGTTGATTGTGAGATTTTTAGGTCGTAGGTGCGCATCTCGTCGGGTGCGAATGCTGTATATTTCATATCGTCAAACATGTTTGAAATCTTGTGTGCCGGATCGTTGACGGCGGCGGTTATCTGCATAAAAGTGCGTGTTTTGGTGGCTGATTGCTCTCCTTTTTGGGTGCATGTTGCTAAAAATAACGGAATAGCTAATGTGGCTATTAAATAAAGGTGTTGCATTATTTACAAAATTAGAAATCTAAACCGAGCGAGAAATAGAAAACGCGTGGCATAATTACATGACCCTCAACTCCCCAAGCCCAGTCAAAACGGAGAAAATATCCCAAGAGCGAAGTGCGAAATCCGAATCCGTAGCCTGCTACAATTGAAGGACGGTCTACATCGATGGTCATAGTAATAGGACCGTTTTGAAGCTCGTATTTATCGTAGGCGTTTTTATCTTTGAAAGGTATAACTCCTGTCCAGGCCGATCCTGCGTCGAAGAATCCTACCAGTTGGAAGTCGTTGAGTAATTTTGAGTTGATGGGGCGATTAGCCAAATAGCGGAACACAGGCCAACGGATCTCGTTGTTGAGTACAGTAAACGAGTTGCCATTGCGGCAGTTTTGGATAAAACCGCGCATGTTGGTGGCAACTGCCTGATAGATATAGTTTTCTGTTTGGTCTATTTGTATCGACTGGTCAAACATTCCATCGGTTTTGAATTTGGTCCAATTGTCTACGGCACCGAGGTAGTAGATGATTTTTCCAGAACCAAACGATGTAGCTCCGGCAAGTCGCGATGCAAAAATCAGGCTGCGGTGTATCTTCTGATAGTATCTAACGTCGAATCCCCACGACGAAATAATGTCGTAGTTGCCCTCCACCTGTTGGTAAAGTTCGCTCCACGCTTTAGCTCTTAACCCAGAGGGTGTGTTGGTGCCGAGGCTGCGGGTATTGTCAAAGTTGTATTCTAATTTGGCTTTGGCAAACACTTGGTACTGAGGTTTTTGCTCTAAATATTGATAGTCGGTTACAAGGTATTGTGCCTGGTCGTAACGCAGTCCGAGAGTACCTTTTACAGCCGAGGTTTGGTTAAACGGATAGCTTGCTATAAACAAGCCTTCGTTGGTGATTACCTTGGTGGCGTAATAGTCGTAGATATTGCGGAAAGTGCTGCGGTGGAATATGTACTCCTTGTCGAGGCGGTGTTTGAGGTCTTCAAACGAGAGATAGAAATCGTAACTATCGAAATTGCCGCCGATATTGATACCTGCTGTGAGCCGGTAGTCTTCAAAGAGGTCTTTGATACCTATTTTGAAATATGCGCTTGCACCCGGGTTGAAGTAATATGGACCGCCTGTAAATGCTTGATAGCTTTGGTTTTTGCCGCTGAAATCTATTTGGCTTACAAGGTAGTCGATATAGAAATTTGTAAAATACATTCTTTGGTGAGGACGTACAGCGGCTTCGTTTTTGTGTCGTTCTTTTAAGTCCTCGTGATAGAAAGTAAGCTGTTGAGCAAGAGGACGTTCCTCTTCAAAAGTGTAGTTTGTGATGTCGTATTTGAGGCTGTCGGGATGAATCCATTCCTTTGGGGGATTGGCGGCTATGCTGTCGGCAATTTGGCGGTCGCGGATGGCTTTTTGTTTGCGAACAGTCGCAAGGCTGTCTTGACGCAGCTGACGGCGGTTGTCTCGTGCTTTGAAATATGTGATTGGCAACGGCTGGGGAATGTCGGCTGTGGAAGGCTGAATAGTGTTGTCAAACATATAGTAACGGTCTTTGAAGCGCAGTACTTTGTCGGCCTTTTTGTTTTTGGTGTTGGCATTGAAGCTTAGAATGTTTCTGCCATAGTTTGAAGTGGCTTTGTAACTATTTGTATATCTGTAATGTACAATTGTATCGATGGCTATGATGGTGCTGTCAAATACCGATGCGTACTGGTTTTTGATACCGTTTTTGTCGCTGATATATGTGTACGAGCCAGATGAAATTTCGTGTGGTGCGGTTTCGTTTTCGTAAGGTGTTGATGTAATGCGCCTTAGAACAGGATTCTTGCTTCCGAGATTGTATTCAAAAATATCGTAAGTGCGTCCAAATGGTTGGTGCTGGTCGGGTTTTTCAGCCACGAGTGTGTCGCTGAGACGGTTGGATGCGAAGACGATTTTCTTAGGACCAGCAAATTTGGGGTCGATGTCGTCGGCAAGGTCTTGGGTGATGTTTTCAAATGTGCCAGATGCCACGTTGAAATAGACAATATCGCGCATACCAGAGAGTTGCACGCTCATCACCATATTCAGTCCGTCGGGAGCATAGTCCATAGAGTATACTTTGTCGAACCTGGGCAGCATTTTGCGGTTTAATGTTTTGGAGTCGGTATTGTATTGATAAAGAAATACATATCCACGTTCCTCAATAATAAAACTGAGGATTTTAGATGTGGGATGCCAAGCCGCAATGGGGTAGGAGTAGTCGGTGATTTGTTCCAATTTTTGTTCGCGGCGCAGAAGTTTTGTGAATTCTTCGGTGGTGTTGTCGCGCAGGTATATTTTGTACTTGCCCATACAGTTGGTGGTGTAGAATGTGTATTTGCCATCGGGCGAAGTGGTTGGATGGTCGTACACCGTGTTTCTTTTTGGTTTTTTTATGATAGTGTCGGAGAGCGGAATCGGGTTGTCGGGCTTGTTGATAGCAAATTTTTCGGAGTAAAACTCTTTCCATTCGGGCGAAAGTTTTTTGATGGATTTGCCCAACGCCTGCGCAATAGCGTTGTTGAGGTTTTTGTTGATGCCAGTCAAGTAGATGATGTTAGGAATGGCATCGCGACCGTAAGCAATAGTTATATAGTGCCACAACGAATAACCGGCATATTTTGCGTCGTCGCCTCGCAGATGGTTGATTTTTTTGTATTTTTTGCTTTCAAAACCGTCGCGGATAATATCTTCAATATCGGAATTCCATTTGATCGAAGCGTAGGCAGTTAGTCCTCTGCTATACCATTCAGGAAGCGAAATCACAGCAGAATTTGCCACTTTGTTTTTAAGTCCTGTTCCATAAAGGCTGGATGTCATAAGTACAGATGCCACAGCCTCGCGGATCTGTTCGTCGAATTTGATGTGGTCGCCGTCGAAATATAGAAAAACCTTGTTGTCTATTATTTTGGTTGTGCCACCGAGGTTAGAAGATACGTCTTGAGTCTGCAATCCTATGTTGCTTTGGCGGAATTCTGTAAGTCGGTTGTAGACAATAAAAATGATACGCTTTTGCATTTTTTTGCCAAAGAATTTTTCCATTTCTGGAATCACCTCTTGGGCACGGTCGCAGACAAATTGGGCAAGGTCTTTTCCTTGTTGGTAATAATATGTATCGAACTGCGGATAGCGGTAGTACATCCATTGAAACTCGCTGTACTGTACGCGGTTCTGTCCGAAATTCATCTGATGACCATTGTAAAACTGCGCCTGTGCCGCAAACGAGGCAAATATCAATAGTAGTGCGGCTATATGTTTGATATTCATCATTTTAATGTTGTATACTTTTGTTGTTCGGGAATAATCAGTTCCACCTCTTTAAAATTGTATTGTTTTGATTCTCTGGTCTGCTCGTTTTCTATGGTGATAAATCCAAACGGGTTGATGTCGCGGATTATTCCTTTAAAAATTGTGCCTTGCGAATTGTATACCAATGTCTTGTTTAATCCCAGAAGGCGTTTCATATAGTTTTGGCGGAGAATATCACTTTCTCCGTTTTGAATATGTGCGAGATTTTTTTGCAATATTTCCAAAAAAACGTCCAACTCCTTATCGAGATTGTATTCCAAGCCTGTAATTATTTTCATCGACACTGGATTCGGCAGGTTTTCGGGAAATGACTCTTGATTTACATTTATGCCGATACCTAACACACTGGTTCTGATAAACTTCCCCGAAACAGAGTTTTCGATAAGCATACCGCAGATTTTTTGCATTCCCGTGTAAATGTCGTTTGGCCATTTGATAGATACGTCGGGAATATTGCGGCTTTCAAAATACTCGGCAACTGCGGAGGCAGTAGCTTGCGACAGCATAAACTGGTGATTTACAGCTAGTTCTTTTGGGTAAAACACGTAACTGAACATCAGGTTTTTGCGGCTTTCGCTCTCCCAAATGTTGCCACGCTGGCCACGTCCGTCGGTTTGAAAATCGGCACGGATAACAAAATCGTTGGTGGCTTCGCGGTCTTGCGCTATTCGGCGTTGTGCCTCGTCGTTGGTAGAATCTATTATGCTGAGGTGTATTATATTCATTTTTAGTCTTTTACTGTTATTCTTACTGTGTTTATCTTCGGTTTTTTCACCTGCAAAACTTTTATTTTGATACCGTTGTCGGTAAATTCGTCGCCATTTTTTGGGAAGTCCTTGTTGAGCGTAAGTATGTATCCTGCAAGTGTTTCGTAGTCGTCGCTCTTAGGCAGGTGGAGTTTGTATTTTTCGTTGATGTAGTCGATCTCCAAACGTCCCGAAAAAACATATTCGTTTTTGCCAATCTGACGTTCAACAAGTTCCTGTATGTCGTGCTCGTCTTCGATTTCGCCGGTAATTTCTTCGATTATGTCTTCAACTGTGAGCATTCCAGCTGTTCCACCGTATTCGTCGGTAACCACAGCCACGCTTTTGCGGCGTTTTACAAACTGTTTGAGAAGTTTGTCGGCGGTCATGGTTTCGGGGGCTTCTATGGCTGGAATTATTATCGACTTGATGCTCTTGGGATTTTTAAATAGGTCTAACGCATTGACATAGCCTGTTATACGGTCGAGACTGCCGTTGCAAATCACTATTTTAGAATATCCGCTCAGCACAAACGTATCGGTGAGGGTTTTGATAGAGTCGGTAACGTTGGCAGACACAATCTCGTTGCGGGGTACAATGCACTCGCGGATGCGTATCTCCTTGAAATCTAGGGCTTTTTTGAGAAATTGCAGACGTCCGTCGTCGTACTCTTCCTCGTCGGTTTTGGATGCTGTGGTGGGAATCAGCTCCGAAATGTTGCTTGCTTCGGTTTCGCTGTTGCGTCCCTTGATTTTTCCGCTTGCCGAAATCACCTGAAACATCACCAAATATACCACAGGGTAGAGGAAATTTGAAATAAAGTCGGCGAGAGGGACAAATGTGCGTAGCATCTGATTGGCATTACGCGAAAAAAAAGCCGTAGGCACTGCCTTGCACAATATTGCGGCTGCTATCAGCGAAGACACCAAAAATATACAGTTGCCTGTGTTGCTAAATTCGAGGCGTCCACAGAGTATAAATAATGTGCTAGCCAATACACACTGCGACAGAATTTCGCCTGTGCGCATACAGGTGATACACAGTTCGATATTGTCGGCAGGACGAAACACTATGCCCTGACGTATAGTGCCATTTTTTATGTCGATGTCGAGCACAAGGCGGTCGCTGCCGGTGAGAGCGGTTTTGATACCGGCGAAAAATGCCGCAGATAATGCCGATACTGTTAGTACTATTATTAATAGTGTAAGCAATGCGATTTTATAGTTATGTTACTCAAATTAATTAACACTTTTTGCGCTATCCTTTTTTAGATTTTGCAAATGCGTATTCGATTGCCACGCCGAGGTTGCGCTTGTAAACGGGCTTGGTCATAAAGCCGTATACGTTTTCGAGTGTGGCCGATTCGATGGTTTCGGGTGAAGAATCGCCGGTTATAAATATAATAGGTGTCTTGTGTTTTTTGGAGATTTCGAGGGCGGTTTGTACGCCGTCGATGTCGCCGTCTAAGTGAATATCCATAAGAATAACATCGATGTCGCCGTATGTGTTGCAGGCGGCAATAGCATCCTCGCCTGTGCGTACAGTGGCTACTATCTCATAGTTTAACTCCTGTATAAACATCTGAAAGATAGAGCACAACATCTTGTCGTCTTCTACTATAAGAATTTTTTTTGCGTTCATTGAGGTAGTGTTGGTATTTTTAATTTGCAAAATTAGTAACTTCGCCCCAAAATTAATAAAAAATCCGGTTCGACGTATGAATTTGGTAATAGATTTTGGAAATACTCGCTGCAAATTTTACTTTTTTGAAGGCGATCATCTGTCAAACACTATAATTTTTGACAACAGGGACGCTGATTTTTCGGAAAAAGTGTTAATGATTGTTAATAATTCAAAAATTAACAATGCAATTTTGTCGTCGGTGGGAGAGGGAAGTGAAATGCTAACTGATTTATTATCAAGTTGTTGTAATCTTATTGTTCTTGGTTTTAACACAAGTATTCCAATATCAAATAGTTACGATCATCCCGAACAACTCGGCAACGACCGTTTGGCGGCGGCAGTGGGAGCTTCGGTGCTCTTTCCCGGACGCGATGCAATGGTTGTAGATGCTGGAACAGCAATTACTTACGAATTTATTGAGGCAGGCAAACGCTATCTTGGCGGCTGCATTTCGCCAGGCATTGGTTTGCGTTTTGCTTCTTTGCACGAACATACTGCCAAGCTACCGTTGTTGCAGCCTTCACCTGTGTCGAAAAAAATTCCTACTGATACGCAAAGTGCTATAAATAATGGAGTTATCAATGGTGTACTCGCCGAAATAGAATGGTTTGTTGCCTACTCAAAGCAAAAATTTAACAATCCTGCAATAATTTTTACAGGGGGAGACACTATTTTCTTGGCTGGGAAATTAAAAAACACGATATTTGCAGAGCCAAATTTAGTGGCAATTGGATTAAACAGAATATTACAATACAATGTATCTGAAAACGATTAAAATATTAATAGTTATACTGTTAGCATCGGTATCGCTGCCGTTATCAGCGCAAAAGATCACATATTCGCCCTATTCACGTTATGGTTTGGGCGAGATACATGCTCCATCGCTTGGACACAATATTGCCACAGGCGGAGCAGGATTGGCTCGTAGTTCCGAGATATTTCTTAACTTAAAGAACCCTGCCGGCAACCACGATTTGCCAATGCAGCGTTTTGTGTTTGATGTAGGTATGGACACCAAGTATACCACTGTTTCGTCGTCGACGACCACACAGCGCAACAACAACACAACGTTTAAATATCTTGCCGGAGGTTTTGCAGGAAAGCCTTGGTGGAGCTTAGTGTTTGCGTTGCGTCCTTACAGCTCGGTGGGATATACCATGAACGATACCACTTTGTTAGAAAATCCCTCCGACAAACTGTTGTATGGATTTACTCAAACGTACGAAGGTTCGGGAGGCTTAAGCACGGTTTCGTTGTCTACCTCGTTTAAGTTCCTAAATATGATTTCGATAGGTGCTACTGGCTCGTATCTTTTTGGAAGTCTCGACCGCAATAATCTTGTTTCCACAATAGTCTTCGACAATTTTTCCACAAATGTATCTTATTCAAACCGCTATTTCCTCAATGGCTTTTCATACGAAATCGGTGCATTAATCTCAAAGAGCATAAAATCATCGAAAGACACCACCAAAAATATGTTCCGGTTTAACTTGGGAGTTACCTACGGAAGTGAAACAAAGTTAAAATCGCGCAACGAATTGTTAATAATTAATAATTACACCATAGACAATGCTTCAACTTTGGATACAATTTGCAACGATACATTAACAAAGGGGCACGTAAAAATTCCCCAAAAAATCGGAGTAGGAATTTCGGTTGAAGCATACGACAAATTTACCGTAATGGCCGATTACACTCTGCAAGATTGGAAGAACTTTGACATAGAAGGAGAAAACAACACTCCTTTACGCAAGAGCACATCCTTGAGCGCTGGTGTGGAATACGTTACCGACAGGTATTCGTCTCGTTTATTTAAAACCATACACTATAGGGCGGGTTTTCACACCGAAGATACTTACCTTGAACTCAATGGCACAGGTATTAAAAATCAGGGCATAACATTTGGCGTAGGTTTGCCGCTGCGTTCTTTGTTGCTCAATGTATCTTGCGATATGGGCAAAAGGGGTACTACACAGAACAATTTGTACGAAGAAAAATACTTTCTGCTCCATTTCAACGTTACAATACATGACGTTTGGTTTGTAAAGAGGAAGTTTCAATAATAGAGAGAATTAATTTTTAATATTTTAAATTTTAGTATTATGATAAAGATGAAATCGGAAAAATTAGCATTAGCATTTTCGGCAGTGCTTCTTTCAGGAAGCATAGCCATGGCTCAGACTCCGGAAGATGTAATTAAAGCAAAGTTTCCCGAAACTGCCGGTGAACTTGCTATTACTCCCGGCAAAACTACTTACAACAAGGCTTTGAAAACACGGTACCGCGAACTATATGCGCAAATGCACGACGGTCTCGACGAAATCGAAAAATTCAAACTTGGTGGCGCAGACTCTGAAGTACTGTCAGTTTTCGACCTTAAAACTCTTAAGGACATGCAAAAGGCAGGCACTATCGACGAACTCGAAGGCAAGCTCAGAAACGAGCAACACAAAATCGTGGAGCTTATGAAAGAACACGAAAAATACGGTGCCGACAGTGCATTCTGCGTGCGCCAACTTTCAATGTTCTCTGAGTTTATCAAGCAGAACAACTACAAAGACGCATACAACCCTTGGTCGGTGCTCATCAAAGAGTATCCTATGTGCAACGCAAATATCTATCAGCACGGTAGAAATATTATCGTTTATCAAATGCAGCAGGTGAAAACCGGCAAAGAGCAGCAGCCCTGGATCGACACCCTTATGATGGTTTACGACAACCGTATCAAGTATTTTGCACGCACCAGCAAACTTTATGGCGAGGGCTACGTGCTCGGTCGTAAAGGCGTGGACATGGCAAAATACCGTCCTGCTATGGTTGATTCTTACTACGAAGTGCTTAACCGCTCGGTAGAACTTGGAAAAGAGAAAACCGAAGTGGCTGTAATCCAAACTGCTATGAAGGCTACTGTTGACATGTACAACGCCGAGAAAATCGACGCTTCTGTTGTTGTAGACAAATACTTGCTCTTTACCGACATTCTGCAGAAACAGCGTGCCGACATATCGGAGCGTATTGCTGGCGGTAAGGAAAAAGACCCCGCTAAAACTGAGAAAGAACTCGAAACATGCAACACTGTAATCTCTGGCGTTGACCAGTTGTTCTCAAACAGCTCGGCTGCTCAGTGCGAAACTCTCAACAAGGCTTTTGAACCCAGATTCAAACAAAATCCCGAAGACATCGAGTTGCTTAGAAAAATCGTGAACATCCTCGACAGAAAAGGTTGCACCGACCTCAAACTCTACGAAGATGCCACTATCAAGCTCGTAGGCAAAGAACCTTCGGAACTCGCTTGCCGCAACCTTGGACGTATGCTCGACAAGAAAGGTCGCTACGACGAGGCTATCGACAACTACAAAAAAGCCATCGGATTTGCTACTGCCGACACTATGAAAGCTACTTACAATTACTATATTGCCTTGGCTCTCAGCAAACAGAAACAATTCAGCAATGCACGCACTTATTGCAACAAGGCGCTCGAGCTTAAATCTAACTTCGGCCAGCCTTACATCTTGATTGCTACAATGTATGCTCAAACAGCCAGCTCTATAGGCGAATCGGCTTTCGACCATCAGCAAGTGTACTGGCTTGTAGTTGACAAACTCAACCGTGCTAAAGCCGTTGACCCAAGCGTAACTAACGATGTTAACAAACTTATCGGCTCATACAAGGCTCAGTTCCCCAACAAGGAAGAGGCATTTATGCACTCTGTTACCAGCGGAACAACTGTTACTATCGGCGGCTGGATTGGTGAATCAACCACTGCAAGATTCTAACAATGGTTCTCAACTATTGAAAATATTTAAATTGGTTTGTAGAGACGTGCTAAGGCGCGTCTCTACATTTTTTCTGACGCGTTTCTATATTTCTGGCGCTTTTGGGCATCTAACATTTAAACATATATAATGATGAATTACAAATTATTTTTGTTGCTGTTGGTGTTTAGTGCATTTCACTCTTGCTCATCGAAGATGGAACAGCTAAACAACTACAATGTTGACGCTACTTTTCCTCAGCAGTCGGTAGAGAATCTCAATCTCAAATACTATTCACAGCATAAGATGAAGACATTGCTTACCGCACAGCAAGCCGACGATTACGAAAATGGCGATATGTCATATCTTGAGTTTCCAAAGGGAGTCGACGTGGTGTTTTTAGACGAAAATCTTAATCAAAAAACGCGACTTACCGCCGATTACGCTGTTTATTACCAAAAAAAGAAACTCTACGAGGCTCGCCGCAACGTGGTGATTACCAACGACGACGGTACCACCCTCAAGACCGAGCAGATTTTTTGTGACGAAAACAAACAGAAAATTTTTTCTGTGAAACAAGTTACAGTAACCCAGCCCGGCGACGGTTTTTCGATTGATGGAAAGAGCGGTTTTGAAAGCGACCTTTCGTTCAAGAACTACAAGTTTCTGGATGTGAACGGAGTGGTGCAGCTGCAAAACGAGTATCAAGAACTTAATGTATCACAGTCGGTGGTATCCGACACAACAAACACACTACAGCCATGAAACCAAAAGTTAAAAAAAGCCCTATGGAAGTGCTCTGGGTGTGCATGGCTGTTATGTGCCTGATTATTGCCATAATACGCACTATCAATTTTGGATTTAACGAGGGAGTAGTAATGTATTCGGCATCAGCGGTATGTGTGCTTATGTTCCTTTGGCGCAGAAGTATACGGCGCAATGAGGAGAAAAAACTGTAGGTGCTATTTGTTCTCTGGAGCGGGTTGTTGTTGTTGTTGTTGTTGTTGTTGCGGTTGTTGTGGTGGTTGCGAATGTGGAGATGGAGGCAGAGGTTTCTCTTTTTTTGCTGATGCGGGACTTTTCTGGCGCATTTCAAGCGTCTTGTTTACAAAGGTTTCCACAATGTCGTTGATTGCTTTTTTCGACTTGCAGAGGTTGCCTGAGATTACAAGTTCCTCTCCGTTGTCGAGACGTAGTTTTACGTCGCTGCGGTGTAGGCGAACCCATTCAACTATTGAACTAAAAAGCATTGTAAGTGGCTCAGTTGCAGCGCCTACAAGACCTACGATGGCGGATCCTAATCCAGGTCCCATCTGCCCTTTTTTGATTTTTTCTTGCGCAAGGCTGACGTTTTTTACTCCCTTGATGTTTTTCTTTTCTACAAACTGTTTCATCTTCAGCAAGTCCTCGTTGCCGAATTTTTGCTTGTCCTTGTATTCTACCTTAAATTTCATAATACTGATGGATATAAAGTTAGTATCTGATTTTTGGCACAATATACGGATAATTTTTTATTTTGTAATCTATTTTTGTAAAAAAGTTTTGAAAAAGTGATTTTTTTATCCTATCCGGCTTATTTTTTTCAGACGTTCAATGTCAAGTATTTCAATTTTTTTCCCGCTTGCCGAAATGATATTGTCGCTTGCAAAGTTTCTCAGGGTGTGTATAATCTGCTCTTTGCTACATCCGGCAAAGTCGGCGAGCTCTTGCCTTGAAAAAGAAAGCGAGAACTCTGGCGATTCGTATATTTTTTCGCTAAGATAAAGAAGCACGTCGGCCACACGTCCGTTGCTCTGCTTGCGGGCAATGCTTATAAAATTGTTGATAGCGCCTCTGAACATCTGAGTGGATAGGCTCATAATCTCAAACATAAAGTTTCTATTGTTGAGCATCAGCAGTTTGAAACGCGAAAGGTTGATGGCGCATCCAGTGCATTCAGTGGCGGCTCTTACGGTAAAGTAGTTGATATCTTCGTTGAGTATGTTTGCCAATCCAATGAGTGTTTGCGCTTTGTCGATGGTGACAATAAACTCACGGCAGTTGTCTTCGAGAATGAATTTTACAATACCTTTCGACAAGTAGATCAAGTCGGTACATTTAACACCTTGCTGCAAAATTACGTCGCCTTTTTTGTATCGGCGTAGTTTTGCCTGGCTAACAAGGCTTGAGAGGTCTTCGGCAGATAAGCCGCGGCACAGTAGTTCTTTGAGTTTGCAGTTGCCGCATTGTTTGTTGTCTGTTGAGGTCATTGTTGAACTATTAAGTTAAGAATTCCGTCAATTTCTGAAAGTTTGTTTACTAATTTGTCGAGATGGCTTTTAGATAGTACATACACTTCGATCCATCCCGAGAAACTTGTGTCGTCGCTTTCGATGTGTATAGTTTTGAGGTTTAGCTCCACTTCTTGTGTCACTGTTGTTGTGATTTTTTGGGCTATACCTTTCTGGTCAACGCCTTCAAACACTATTTTGGCAGTTCCCGAGAGTTCGCGGTGAGTTTTCCACGCCACAGGTACGAGCAGGTTGGGATGCTCAGTAATTGTGGTTAAGGCGTATGGGCACTTCTTTTTGTGTATAAAAACGGTGTGTTTTTCGCGGTCGATAAGGCCCACTGCTTCGTCGCCTGGTATTGGGTTGCAGCAGTCGGCAAGTTCGTAGTTGTTTTCTGGATTTTCGCCGTTGAGGTATCTCGATACGTCCGAGTCGGAGCGCTGTTCCTCGTTGTTGTCGCCAAACTGAAGTTTCCAAAATCTTACAAATGTGCTTTTGGCAAATTTTCTTACGGTCTGCTCCAATTCGTCGGCAGATATTTTATTGTTGGAAATATTGGTAAGTAGATCAGTTTTGGTGATGCAGTTGAATGACTGAATTAGTTTGTTGGTAACTTCTATCTCGTTCATAATATGATACTTGCGTATTATATTATGAAGTATTCTCTGACCTTCGGCAATCTCTACCCTAAGGAAATCGTGAAGCTGGTCTTTGAGTATTTCGCGAGCTTTTTTGGTGTGCACAATCGACAGCCATTCGGGTTTTGGTTTGGTGCGATTGGAGGTTACAGGTTCTACAAGGTCGCCGTTTTGCAGGCGTGAGGCAATGGTTACCATTTTGTGGTTTACCTTGGCTCCTATGCACGAACTTGCCTTTTCGGGGTCGCTGTAGTATGCAAAATCAAGCACGGTAGCACCTTGTGGAAGCGTGGTAATTTTGCCGTCTTGCGAGTAGACAGATATTTCATCGGAGATAAGGAACTTGAAGTCTTCGGCAAAATCAAACTCTACCGAGTTTGGATTCTCGAGTTTCTGCTTGAGAGTTTTTAGTTTGTCGTCGAATCCGTTGCGTTTGTCGTTGATGCCTTTATATTTCCAGTGTGCGGCAAAACCGTATTCTGCGATGTCGTCCATTCGCTTGCTGCGTATCTGAATTTCTACCCACACTTTGTTTTTGTCGTCGAATACGGTGATGTGGTAAGCCTCGTAACCGTTTTCTTTGGGCATTGTAATCCAGTCGCGGGTGCGTGCCGGATGCACGTAGAAGTCTTCGCTGATGATGTTGACTATTTGCAGACACTCTTCCTTTTCGTGATCGGGGTTGTGCGGAGTGAAGATTATGCGTATTGCAAACTTGTCGAAAACCTCGTCGAAGGTTACGTTTTTTTTCTGCATCTTCTGGTATATCGAGTAGATGCTTTTTGGACGGCCTTTGATGTCGAAATTGATGTTGTTTCTCGAAAGTTTTGCAATTATCTGCAGTGTAAACTTGTTGATAAATTTTTTGCGTTCGTTTTCAGTGAGAAGCAGTTTAGACGATATTTCGTCGTATGCCTTCCGGTTGAGAAATTTGAACGAGAGATTCTCTAATTCGGTTTTTATCTTGTTGAGGCCAAGGCGGTGAGCAAGAGTAACGTAAATTTGCATGGTTTCGTACGCCACCTGATACTGCGTGTCTTTGGTCTTGATTTCGAGGGTGCGGAGGTTTGAAAGCCTATCGGCAAGTTTTATGAGTATGATTCTGATGTCGTTGGTGAGGCCGAGGATTATTTTTTTGTAGACTTCGGGTTCTGAGTCTTTGAAATATTCCGATGTGCCTTTGATGCGTGCAAGAGAGTCAACAATGTTGGCCATTTGCTGACCGAACATTTGTCTGATGTCTTCGATTTTGAGGTCGGTGTGGAATGTGATTTCGTGCAGTAGCGCACCTGCAGCACCTGCAGCGTCTAATCCAATGTCTTGCACCACTATGGTCATCACGTCGAATAGATGGTAAATAAAGCTGTCGCCGGTGGTTCTTTTTTGTCCGTGATGAACGCGCTTGGCCACTTCGTATGCCTTGCGTACCAATTCTTTGTCGCTATCTTTTGGGAAATAGAGGTCGGTTGCAAGCATACGCTCGAACATTACATCAGTGTCCTCTTCCGAAAAGGCTTCCCTGTGCAGCACCGTTTCGGCTGGTGTTTTTTCTGTAAGGTAGTTGGATGAAAAGGCCATAATGGTTTTTATTTTAATACTTGCAATTGGTTTTCTATTCGTCTAATTTGTGTCCGCAGTAGGGGCAGTATTGTTTGTGGCATTTATGCTCATCGTGCTTTTCTGTGTCTGATTCTTTCTTCTCTTCTTTGTTTTTTTCGTTAAGTTTTTCAAGAAATCCGGCGCTGATGATACCTGTTGGAAGTGCTACAAGACCTATGCCGAGAAATGCGATAACGCCGCCAATAAACCTGCCGATGCCAGTAACTGGGAAAACGTCGCCGTAGCCTACAGTGGTTAGTGTAACTATCGACCACCAAATACAAGCGAGCACATTTGGAAAATGGTCGGGCTGAGCGGCATTTTCTGCATAAAACATTAAGAATGAGGCTATTATCATTACGATAATAATCACAAAACATGTAACGCCAAGTTCCGAACGTTTTTCGCTCATTACCGATTTGATTAGTTCCATAGAATTGTTGTAACGTGTTATTTTGAAGAGCCTTAAAAATCTCAACAAGCGCAGTGTCCTTACAATTCTAAGGTCAAGTTTTGTAAACGGCATATAGAACGGCAAAATGGCGAGCAAGTCGATTAAACCGTAAAACGAAAACATATATTTGAGAATGCTTTTCAAACGGTTTCCGCATGGAAAAGCAAGGTCGGCTGTAAGGATGCGCATTATGTATTCGCATGTAAACACCGCTATTACAAACAACTCAAATGCGTGAAAATAAGTATGATATGGCTCGTAGATAACTTTTACGGTTTCTAAAATCATAGTTACCACATTCACAAGTATCAGCGTCATGATAAAGTAATTGAAATACTTAGGAAACCCTTTGTCGCGGGTTTCCTCGCTAAAAAGTGCGAATATTTTGCGCCTTATTGCCGATGCTTGTGGTTGCTGTTCCATGAGTTAAAGTTGTTAAAATTTTAAACGGGCGTCGGGGGCAATGTCCATACCCACAAACTCTTTTTTGAGAAATTTATAGTAACCTGCGCCGGCTATCATAGCGGCGTTGTCGGTGGTGTATTTACGTTCGGGAATGTAAACCTTCCAGCCGTAGCGTTTTGCCTCGAATTTTAGTACTTGACGCAGTTCTGAGTTGGCAGCAACACCGCCGCCTATGGTTATGCGATTGATGCCTGTTTGCTCCACTGCCGCCACAAGTTTTTCTATTAAAATAGAGGTTATGGTAAACTGCAACGAAGCGCATATATCATTGATATTCTTATCGATAAAGTTGGGGTCGTCTTTCAGCTTGTCGCGTAAGGTGTATAAAAACGAGGTCTTTAATCCGCTGAAACTAAAATTCAAACCTTCGATATGAGGCTTGGCAAAATGGAAACGTTCGGGGTCGCCTTGCTGTGCGTGGCGGTCGATTACTGGTCCGCCCGGATAGCCTAAAGCCATCACCTTGGCGCATTTGTCGAATGCTTCGCCAGCTGCATCGTCGATGGTGGTGCCGATTATCTCCATATCGAAATAATCTTTTACAAGGATAATTTGCGTATGTCCGCCCGAAACCAAAAGTGTTAGAAATGGAAACGAAGGGTGATTTTCTGGTTTGTCTTTTTCGTGTACAAACTGCGAGAGTACGTGCCCTTGCAAGTGGTTTACCTCAATCAACGGAATGTTGGCAGCAAGAGCGAATCCCTTGGCAAACGATGTGCCCACAAGCAACGAACCAAGCAAACCCGGTCCGCGTGTAAATGCCACAGCACTTATTTGGTCTTTGGTGATTCCCGCTTGTTTTATGGCTTGGTCTACCACGGGAATTATATTTTGTTGATGTGCACGCGATGCCAATTCGGGAACAACTCCGCCGTATGCACAGTGTACTGCCTGACTTGCAATTACATTCGATAGCAAAACTCCTTCGCTAACTACTGCTGCGGAGGTATCATCGCACGACGATTCTATGCCTAATATATTAATACTCAATTTATTATATTTTAAAATATTGTATTACAAATTTTGTATAAAGGTATAACAATTATGCTTAACAACCAAAATAAAAATTCAATTATAGTTGTTAAAAATTGTTGTAAAGTATTTGCTATTTAAAATTAATCTGTATCTTTAAACCGAAAACTTAATATTCTAAAGACACATAAAAAATGAACAATTTCGTATTTCAGAATCCTGTAAAGATTATTTTTGGCAAGGGTTCTATCGCAGAACTGCCCAACAACCTTTACAAGGGCGAAAAAATTATGCTTACCTACGGCGGTGGCTCTATTAAGAAAAACGGTGTTTACGACCAAGTAAAAAAGGCTCTCGAAGGTTTTTCGATTGTTGAGTTTGGCGGAATAGAGCCAAATCCCGATTTCGACACGCTGATGAAAGCTGTAAAAATCTGCCGTGAAGAAGGCGTTGGATTCCTGCTCGCAGTGGGCGGAGGCTCTGTTATCGACGGTACTAAACTTATAGCAGCCGCAGTGGATTTCAAGGGCGACCCATGGGATATTCTCGTTAAGGGTGCTGATTTTGAGGAGGCGTTGCCTCTTGCTTCGGTGCTTACAATGCCCGCTACTGGTAGCGAAATGAACTGCAATGCTGTGATTTCGCGCCGTGCCACTAAGGAAAAATTTGCATTCGGAAGCCCGAAGGTATATCCTGTTTTCTCAATTCTTGACCCCGAGGTGGTTTATTCTATTCCTAAACGTCAAAAAGCCAATGGTTTGGCAGATAGTTTTATACACGTTTTTGAGCAGTATCTCACCGACGATATCGATACTCCCGTACAAGACCGCTGGGCAGAGGGCGTTTTTAAAACCATTATCGAAACTGCTCCCAAGGTGCTTGTAGACAATCCGCCTTACAATGCCTGCGCCAACTATATGTGGGCTGCCACTTGTGCTCTCAACTTCTTTATCTGTCCTGGCGTTAATCAAGACTGGTCTACGCACATGATTGGTCACGAACTTACAGCACTCTGCGGACTCGATCACGGAGTAACGCTCTCTATTGTTCTCCCCGGCACTATGCGTGTAATGCGCAACGAGAAAAAGGCTAAACTTTTGATGTTTGCTAAAAACGTATGGGGAATTACCTCTGGCAGCGACGATGAAATTATCGACAAGGTAATAGATACCACCGAAAAATTCTTCCAATCGCTTGGTATCAAAACACGTTTGAGCGACTATAATATTGGTAAGGACATTGTTGACGAGATTTACACCCGCTTTAAAACTCGCGGCTTAAAACTTGGCGAGCACGGCATTGTAACTCCCGAAAAGGCTAAGGCTATTCTTGAAGACAGATTGTAGTATTAGGATAGTGATAAAAAAAAGCCGTGGATCATATGACCCACGGCTTTTTTTATACTCGTTTTATTAATCAAGATTTCTTGGTAATAAAATCCACGGCTTTGTCAATAGTGTCTTCGATATTAAGCACTGTATCGAGCTGAGAAATTGAAATCAGCCTTTCAACAGCGGTTTGAAGCCCTGTAAGAACGAATGTGCCATTGGCGTTTTTGCAAAGACGGTTTGCCACCAAAATAGCGCTCAATCCTGAACTATCGCAGTAACGGGCTTTTTGCAAGTCGATAATAATGTTTTTTTCTCCGTTGCCGGCTATCAAAACGAGTTCTGACTTAACTGCCGGGGCAATGTGAGTGTCCAACTTTTCAACAAGTATGCTTATTACTGTGTAATTGTCTTTTTTGACAACTTCAAATTTTTTTTCGTCCATAAGGTCTTCTTTTTATAGTATTAAACAAAGCCGACGGAGGCGTTAATTATTCTGCAGATTCGTTGTTCTGCTGTTCTATTTGGTTCTTGAGAGCGTCGCCAAAGAGGTCACCGAGAGTTGTGGTAGCCTTTTCAATTTTGGGTTGCTCTTCTTTCTCTTTCTTCTTGCTTGTAGCGGGCTTCTTCTCTTTTTCGGGTTTGTTAGCGTCTTCCCAAACTTTTGTGTGAGAAAGGATGATACGCTTAGCAGCCTTAGAGAATTCAATAACCTTGAACGGAAGTTTTTCGTCGATTTTGCACTGCGAACCGTCTTCTTTTACAAGAGCGCGGAGGTTTGCAAATCCTTCAACACCGTAGGGAAGCGAGATGATAGCACCTTTGTCGAAGATGTTCATGATTGTGCCTTCGTGTACGGAGTCAACGTTGAAGATGGTTTCGAAAGTATCCCAAGGATTCTCTTCGAGTTGTTTGTGACCGAGGCTGAGACGACGGTTTTCTTTGTCGATGTCGAGAACTACAACGTCGATATCTTCGCCAATAGCGGTGAACTCACCAGGATGTTTGATTTTCTTGGTCCAAGAGAGGTCAGAGATGTGGATAAGACCGTCAACGCCTTCTTCGATTTCAACAAATACGCCGAAGTTGGTAAAGTTGCGAACTTTGGCGGTGTGTTTGCTGCCGATTTTGTATTTCTCGTCGATATTAGCCCATGGATCGGGTTTGAGTTGTTTGATGCCGAGCGACATCTTACGCTCTTCGCGGTCGAGTGTAAGGATAACAGCCTCGATTTCTTCGCCAACTTTGAGGAATTCCTGAGCCGAACGGAGATGCTGGCTCCACGACATTTCTGATACGTGGATAAGGCCTTCTACACCAGGAGCGATTTCTACAAATGCGCCGTAATCTGCTATAACAACTACTTTGCCTTTTACTTTGTCGCCAACTTTGAGGTTTGGGTCGAGCGAATCCCAAGGATGAGGAGTCAACTGTTTGAGGCCAAGAGCGATACGTTTCTTGTCGTCGTCGAAGTCGAGGATAACCACGTTGAGTTTCTGGTCGAGGTGAACCACTTCTTCGGGATGAGAAACGCGTCCCCAAGAGAGGTCGGTGATGTGGATAAGACCGTCTACGCCGCCAAGGTCGATGAATACGCCGTAAGTGGTGATGTTTTTAACGGTTCCTTCAAGGATTTGACCTTTTTCGAGTTTGCCGATGATCTCTTTCTTCTGCTGTTCGAGTTCGGCTTCGATAAGAGCCTTGTGCGAAACAACAACGTTTTTGAATTCAGTGTTGATTTTAACAACTTTGAATTCCATAGTTTTGCCAACGTAGATATCGTAGTCGCGGATGGGTTTAACATCGATTTGCGAACCGGGAAGGAATGCTTCGATACCAAATACGTCAACGATCATGCCGCCTTTTGTACGACATTTGATGTAACCTTTGATGATTTCGTCGTTGTTGAGAGCCTCGTTAACGCGATCCCAACTGCGGAGAGCACGTGCTTTTTTGTGCGAAAGAACGAGTTGACCGTTCTTATCTTCTTGATTCTCAACGTAAACTTCTACTTTGTCGCCAACTTTGAGTTCGGGGTTGTAACGGAACTCGTTGAGGCTTACGATGCCTTCCGACTTGTAGCCAATGTTGATAACTACTTCGCGGCTTGTGATGGCTATAACTGTTCCGTCAATTACTTGATTTTCAGTAATTGACGATAATGTCTTGTCATATTCTGATTCAAGTTGTTTGCGTTTTTCGGCTGAATAGCCTGTGCCTTTGTTAGATACGCTATCCCAATCGAAATCCATGGTGGAAGCGTTGTTTTTGTAACTGCTTTTGGGTCTTACAATTACTTCTTCTTCGGCAGGTTCCTGTGCTTCGGTTTCTGCCTTTACCTGTTTTAGGTCGTCATTTTCGATTTCAGCATCGAAATCATTGTTGTTTTTTTTGGGTGTCATTGAATAAAAATTAATTAAATAACTTATTGTGTTAGACTTTATTTATAGAGGTAATCCATAAATTACCGGCTGCAAAAGTAGTATTTATTTTTCAATAAGCAAGTTAATTTTGTTTTTTTTTACTACTTTTGCAGAAATTTTTACAGCAATGAAAAAAATCTTAGTTACCGGCGGCGCGGGCTTTATTGGTAGCCACCTTTGCGAGAGGCTTTTGAACGATGGAAACGACGTTATCTGTCTCGATAATTTTTTTACTGGTAGCAAGCGTAATATTTTGCACTTGCTTGATAGCCGTCTGTTTGAACTTGTAAGACACGATGTAATAGACCCTTACAAAGCGGAAGTAGACGAAATTTACAATCTTGCCTGTCCCGCTTCGCCTATACATTATCAATATAATGCCATCAAAACCGTTAAAACTTCGGTGATGGGTGCAATTAATATGTTGGGTCTGGCTAAACGTCTTAATGCCAAGATTTTACAAGCCTCTACAAGTGAGGTTTACGGCGATCCTTCTGTACATCCACAAGAAGAATCGTATTGGGGCAATGTTAATCCTATTGGTGAACGTGCCTGCTATGATGAAGGAAAACGAATTGCCGAAACGCTTTTTATGAGTTATCATCGTCAAAACAAGGTGAAAATCAAGATAATACGCATTTTTAATACCTACGGACCACGTATGCAGCCCGATGATGGCAGAGTGGTGTCTAACTTTATTGTCCAAGCATTGAGCAATAAGCCTATCACTATCTACGGCGACGGTTCGCAAACACGTAGTTTTCAATATGTTGACGACCTTATAGAAGGTATGGTTCGCACAATGGCAACCTCCGACGATTTTACAGGACCGGTTAATATTGGCAATCCGGGCGAGTTTACTATCAAACAGTTAGCCGAAAAAATTATCGGCATGACTGGTTCTCGTTCCGAAATTATTTACAAGCCCTTGCCCAGCGACGACCCTGTGCGCCGTCGTCCTGATATTACTCTTGCGCAAAAAACTCTCAATTGGCAGCCAACAGTTAATCTTGAACAGGGTCTCGCCAAAACAATTGCATATTTTGAAGATTATTTAAAACATAATAAATAAGGTATAAAATGAATACAGCAATACTTTTGTTGCACTGCCCCGACAAACCGGGTTTAATTGCAGAACTTACTAATTTTGTTACCGTAAACAACGGAAATATCGTATACTTAGACCAATATGTTGACCATACCGAAGGTATTTTCTTTATGCGTATGGAGTGGGATTTGGGTAAATTTCTTATTCCAACCGACAAGATAGAAGATTATTTTACAACACTTTACGCACAAAAACACAATATGGAGTTCCGCCTTTATTTCTCCGACAAAAAACCGCGTATGGCAATTTTTGTTTCAAAAATGTCGCACTGCCTCTACGATATGCTTGCGCGTTACACCGCCGGAGAATGGGATGTGGATATTCCGCTCATTATCAGCAACCATCCCGACCTAAAACCCGCTGCCGATAGGTTTGGAATACCTTATCACATTTTCCCAATCACCAAAGACAACAAGGCAGAACTCGAACCAAAAGAGATGAAACTATTGAAAGACAATGATATAGACTTTATTGTTCTTGCACGATATATGCAAATTATTTCGCCTGAGATGATTGCCGCATATCCCAACAAGATTATCAATATTCATCACTCGTTTTTGCCGGCATTCGTGGGCGCAAAACCCTATCATGCAGCATACGCCCGTGGTGTAAAATTGATTGGAGCCACAAGTCACTACGTTACCCAAGATTTGGATGCGGGACCAATTATAGAACAAGACGTTACGCGCATTACCCACAAAGATACTATCCAAGACCTTATTAATAAAGGTAAAGATTTGGAAAAAATTGTGCTCTCTGCCGCCGTGCAAAAGCATATCGAACGCAAGATTCTTTCGTTTAAGAATAAGACTGTGATATTCAACTGATAACGTGAAAGTTAAGCGACGTTATATTGCATTTTCCGCAATTGCGGTAGTGGTGTTGGCTTTGTTGATTTGGATTTTTACTTGTCCTAAAAATCCGTTTCAAGTGCCTTATTCTACGGTAGTTACCGATAGTAGCGGCAAAATATTATCAGCCCACATTGCCTCCGACGGACAATGGCGTTTTCCGCCTGCCGATTCGGTGCCGTATAAATTTGAAAAATGCATTATAACGTTCGAAGATTCAAGATTTTACCACCATTTTGGGGTTGATTTTTTGGCGTTGGCTCGGGCAGCGTTTAGCGACATTACCAGCGGACGAATTGTGAGCGGCGCAAGTACCCTAACAATGCAAACTGTGCGTCTTTGGCGTCGTGAGGATCGCACTTTTACCGAAAAGTTCCTTGAAATGATACTTGCCATGCGGTTAGAATTGCGACTTTCTAAACAAGAGATTCTTTCGCTCTATGCCGCTCACGCACCCTTTGGAGGCAATACGGTGGGTTTGGAAACCGCCGCTGCAAGATATTTTGGTCGCAGTGCATCAAACCTTTCGTGGGCAGAGGCTGCAATGTTGGCGGTGTTGCCCAATTCGCCTGCGCTGATAAATATGAGCAAAAATCGCCATTTGCTTTTAGAAAAACGCAACAGGCTTTTAGATCGTCTATATAATAAAGGTGTGATTGATGCCGAAACATGCGCCCTTGCCAAAGAAGAACCCCTTGAAGATAGTCCTCAACCATACGCCAATCTTGCGCCGCAACTTTTAGATCGGGTAAAAAATTCCGCCCAAAAAGGTGCTGTGCGCACCACGTTGGATTTTAATTTGCAAAAGCGCACCGACGATGTGCTCAACCGCCATATCACAAAACTCCACGAATCGGGCATTTGCAATGGTGCAGTGTTGATTTTGGATATTGCTTCGGGTGATGTATTAGCATACGTGGCTAATTCTCAGGAGTTTGACGACGAAGACAACGGCAATTATGTAGACTGCATCACCGCCCCACGAAGTACGGGAAGTATCTTAAAACCATTTCTTTACGCGGCAATGCTCACCGATGGACAAATTTTGCCCAATACTCTTGTTGCCGATATTCCAACGCAGATTTCGGGCTATATGCCTCAAAACTACCGACATACATACGATGGTGCCGTACCTGCCGACCGTGCTTTGGCTCGTTCGCTCAATGTGCCTGCGGTAAAAATGTTGCAAACCTACGGTGGCGAAAAGTTTATACCATTTTTGCGAAAAGTGGGACTTACTACCGTTAATAAAAGTGCTGATTATTATGGACTTTCGCTGATACTCGGTGGTTGTGAAGCCACACTTTGGGATTTGTGCGGAGCGTATGCATCAATGGTGCGTTCGCTTGATGGATATGTTAATCATCAAAGTTTGTATAATTCAGCCGATTGGCACGCTCCAAACCTATATTACAACAATTCTGTGAAACGCACAGGTGCAATAGAAGACCTTCACAACGAAAGTTTTATGTCTGCTTCGGCTATATATTTTACGCTCAATGCATTAACCAAAGTAGAAAAACCAGATGAAGAACTTGGTTCCGATTTTTTTGAATCATCGCAAACAGTGGCATGGAAAACAGGCACAAGTTTCGGTTTTCGCGATGCTTGGGCAATTGGAGCCACCACCGACTATGTTGTAGGCGTTTGGGCAGGCAATGCCGATGGCGAGGGACGTCCCGGAATTGTGGGTATACAAGCCGCCGCACCTATATTGTTTGATGTAGTGAAACTTTTGCCCAAAAGCGGCAGACAATTTCCTACTCCATACGAAGATTTAACCACTGCAAATATCTGTGTTAAAAGTGGTTGCATTGCTGGCGAAAACTGTGAAACAGTAGAAGAACGTTTGATACCTACCGTTGGAGCCGATTATAAAACATGTCCATACTGCCATTTGGAGCATTTAGATGCAAGCGGTAAATATCGTGTTACCACCGATTGCGAAAATTCTGCCAATATTATTCATAAGAAATGGTTTGTGCTTCCGCCCGCAATGGAGTATTATTACCGCATTAAAAACTCTGATTATAAGATACTTCCGCCAATGCGTAGCGATTGTCTACAACATGCCGGAGGCGACAATCATACACCTTTTCAAATTGTTTATCCCGAAAATTACGCCAAAGTGTTTATACCCAAAGGTTTAGACGGAACGCCCGAAAAAATGGTTGTAGAGGTTTCGTGTCGCAATAGTGGCGAAACTCTCTATTGGCATTTAGATGGTAGTTTTATTGGCGAAACATCTGAAATTCATAAACTTGCAATCTTTGCTGATAAAGGTCAACACACCCTTACCATCGTTGACCGACACGGCAACACAGTGCAGCGGGTGTTTGAGGTGCAATAAAAAAACCGCCTTTGCAGCGGTTTTTTTATTATTTAATTGTTTATGCGAAAAATCTATTTAGTAGTAAGTTTGTAAATCTCATCGAGATTGGGAGTTAAGATAATTTCGGTGCGGCGGTTCATAGCGCGACCGGCCTCGGTGTTGTTGCTTGCCACGGGAGCAAATTCTCCACGACCCGAAGCGGTAAGGCGTTTTTGAGGTAATCCATCGGCACTCAAAAGACGTACAATATTGGTAGCACGTGCTGCGCTAAGGTCCCAATTGTCTTTGTATTGCGAAGTTTTGATAGGCAGGTTGTCGGTGTGACCTTCTACCATAATGCCTATGTCAGGATTGTTGAGCAATACTTTTGAAAGTTTTTTGATAGCGTTCTGACCTTTAGCTTCAACATCAGCGCTACCAGATTTAAAGAGCAGTTTGTCGAGCATGGTAACGTAAACCTTGCCATCGCGAACTTGAACTTTAAGTTCGTCGCTCTTGAAACCGTTCATTGCGCCGGTAACGAGTTTGTTGATAACTCTTACGAGCGAATCTTGACGGGCAAGTTGAACTCGCATACGTTCAATTTCGGCTTGTTTGTTGGATGACGAATCTTTAAGACCGCCTACTTCGCTGTTGAGCGTGTTGTAGCGTTTTTGAAGGTCGGCATAATTAGCCTCCATCGATTCGTTCTGCGTTTTAAACTTAGCGAACTCTTCAGCAGTTTGTTGGTGCTGAGTTTCAAGTTGTTTGTAGCGATTGTTGCTGCGGTGTTTGTCCCATAAAAAGAGTCCTGCCAATATAAGCAGTGCTGCCGCCAAAATCCATACCCAGATTTTCGACGTGCTTTTCCCTGTGGTACTTGTTGTTGTTTCTTCTGTTGCCATAAGTTTGAAAATTTGATTTAACAAAAGTAAGGAATTATTGATAAATGCAACACTTTTTTTTAAAAAAAATAACAAAAAGGTCTATTTTTTTTATTTTTTGTTGGTTTTTGGGAGTTTTATTTAATTTTCGGGAGACGATGCCTATTATTAAAAACCTTTTTATTATATTTGCCATTGAAAACATTTTGCAAACGATGAACAAATTTGAAATTTTCACTATACACGGTCAGGCAGTTTCGCATGTTATTAACAAACGGATATTCAATGCTATAGACCTTATAAAGCAACTCGCCGAACAATCGGGTATTTCGGCTGCAAACAACGATATTACCATTGCCGAGCAAACTTACCGCCTTATGCTCGACTACAATATGCACGGAGCCGCCGACCCTAACCGCGCAGCTATTCTGTGTCAATTGCAAATTTCGCTGTTGATGATGGCGGATTCGTACAAAAACCGTTTCTTGCGCAAATACACATCGTCGCCTGTGTATTCGGGACGGCCTGTCTGCCCTGACACAAAACCCGATAAAACCAATCTGCCTCAATGGTTTACATTTATTTTACAAGACGAAAATGCGTCGGGCGACCTCTGCAACACATTAGAAAGCTTTATCACCGACGATAAGATTACTTGGTATTCAAAATCGCTGATTGTGAGTGCTATGACAATGAGCCTGCTGCTATTTTTCGACATTGCCAAAGTGCAGCTGCTTTATAAATTTTATGCCAACAATCAAGAGCAAGTATGGCAACGGGCGTTGGTGGGATTGTTTGTGGTTTTTTATGTATATAACAGCAGAATAACACTTTATAAAGAAGTTAAAGACATTCTCGCCAAACTGAAAGCCGATAAAAAGTTTACCGAGCGTTACGAAACTATAATAATACAATTTATCCGTTCGATCAATACCGATAAGATTACCAAAAAAATCAAAGACGAGATAATTCCCGAAGTTACCAAAATGATGCCCGGCATCCGCGACAAGATGAAAGCCGATTCGCTCAGCAACGACGACAAAGGTTTTGAAGATAAAAATCCCGATTGGGGCGATTATTTTGCTAATAATCACAATCTTTTAAATAAATTGGAGGAAATTTCAAAACTCCAGCTCGAAGGTAGCGACGTGTTTTTAAATTCGTTTGCTATGCTCAAAAGTTTCGACTTTTTTAAGCCTCTGGTCAATTGGTTTGTGCCATTCTATCGCAACAACAGTGCAGTTACGGGACTTTCTACCAATGATGATAAATTTAAGATGAAGCCTTTTGCAGCGGGTCTTGAAAAAGCACCTTTTATGTGCAATTCTGACAAATACTCTCTCTGTTTGAGTGTTAGCTCAATGCCTCAAGATCAGTTGAACCTTATGGGCAAATACTTTTTTGCCGAGGTAGACCAGATGAACGAGATTTCGCAAGAGGATATGCTTTTGCGCAAACCTGAATATAGTTATAAGGCTATAACTCAGTATATACAAGATCTTTATAGATTTTTTAAGATAAACGAAGCTGGCAAAGATTTTCCCGAAGTGTTTGAAAAAGAGTTTTATCCTGCCGAAACGGTTATGTACGATGCAGCTTTTCCCAATGCTGGCGAAATGCGTAAGGTTGCAGAATTCTTTTTTGCCAACGAAAACTACAGTCAGGCAACAGGAATATTTCATAAAATTTCGCAAGAAGCCCCTGATTTTGAGGTATTTCAAAAATTGGGATACGCCGCCCAGAAAAGCGGTGACATTGTAACTGCTCTTGACAATTACCTTCACGCTCAACTGTTTAACGATTCGCAATTGTGGAACCTCAAAAAAATCGGTTGGTGCTATCGCCGCTTAAAGCAACCCGACAAGGCGTTGGAATTTTACCAAAAAGCTGAGGCTCTCGACCCTGATAACCTTTCAATAGCCACTGCCATAGGTCGTTGTCATCTTGAATTAGACAATTACGAAGACGCTCTTAAATACTATTTTAAAGTTGAGTATCTCGAACCAAAAAATACCAAGGTACTCCGTCCGATATGTTGGTGCTGCTATATGTCGGGGCGATACGAACAGGCAGAAAAATATATTGTTAAACTGCTCAATTCCAATCCCGAAGCTGAGGATTTTGTGCTTGCCGGCAATGTTATGAGAAGTCTCAAAAAACTCGACAAGGCTCTTGATTATTACATCAAAGCATTCGGTTTCAATAGTTTTGATATGAAAAACTTGGAAGATTCGCTCAAAACCGACTACCGTGCCTCCGAAGGCGAAGATGTGTCGGGCGACAATTACCTTATAATGGACTATATTTATTATAAATTGAAAGAAAATAATTATAAATGAAGATTTTAGTTACAGGTTCCAACGGACAGTTGGGCAACGAAATGCGCGTTCTTGCGTCTGAACTTACTAACCATAATTTTATATTTACCGATGTTGCCGAACTTGATATCACCAACCGAAATATTGTAACCGCTTTTTTTGAGCTACACCAACCCGATATGGTGGTAAACTGCGCTGCTTATACCGACGTTAACCGTGCCGAATCTGACCTCGAAAAGGCTGAACTTGTTAATGCCACCGCTCCCAAAATTTTGGCAGACTGCTGCAAGGCTAACGGTGCAAAATTTATTCACGTTTCTACCGATTATGTGTTCGACGGTTCGGCTCATTTACCTTATAAAGAAACCGACAGAGAATACCCTGTATCTGCTTATGGCACAACCAAATATCACGGCGAACAAAACATCGTGGCTTCGGGTTGCGAATATATCATTATCCGTACCTGCTGGCTCTACTCATCGTTTGGAAAAAACTTTGTAAAAACCATGGCCTCGCTTGGCGCTTCCAAAAAAGAACTTGGAGTAGTTTTCGACCAAGTGGGTACACCCACCTACGCTGCCGACCTTGCCGCCGCCATTGCCACCATCATTTCCAAAACCGCTCAAGACCCAGCCGCTTTTGTTAAAGGCATATACCATTTTTCTAACGAAGGAGTCTGCTCGTGGTACGATTTTGCGGTTGCCATCATGGGATTGTACAACCTCAGTTGCCGCATAAAACCGATACACACCGAAGAGTATCCCACACCTGCCAACCGTCCGGCTTACAGCGTGTTAGACAAAGCAAAAATTAAAAACACATTTGGAATTACTATTCCTCATTGGTACGAGAGTCTTCGGAGGTGTGTAGCAACACTTCAGCAGGCTTAGAACATCTCTTTTTTAGCAAGTGCCACGCCACAAATGCGCCTAAGCCCTGTAACCACGATACAGCCACATACCCCCACGCCAATTCTTCAAAGGTTGACGACATGTAAAACACCCCAACAAGTGCGGCAAACGACACCCCTAACACCACTGTGTTGAACGGGAACACCGACACTGCATCGATGGGGTTGCGGTAGAGCAAATAGAGCGCCTGCGGTAGTATGGCGAGTATCATTATTTGTGTAAGTGATTCGGCAGCAATATATTCTGATGTAAAAAGCAACTGAATCATAAAGTTAGTGAGAAAGAAAAACGCAGCCATCACCAACATTGCACTCAAAACGTATATCACAGTAAAGTAGTTTACCTTGCGTACAGCATCGCTGATATTCCCTTTTGAAAGACATTCCGACACGTATGGCAGTAAAATGTAGCCGAGAAACGAGTAAAAAGCCGTTCCTAAGGTGATGATGGTGATTCCTACCGAATAGTATGCTACTGACTCGTTGTTGTAATTGTGGTTGATGTAAACTAATGGAAATGCCTGAAAAGCAAACAGAAAGAAGTCGCCCCATAATCGCGGCAGTGCATATTTAGCTACTATTTTGTACTCCTCTTTTAAGGCTTGTTTGGTAATGCGTTCTGAGCATTGCAAACCACCTTTCAAATATTCACCAATCACAAAAGTCAATGTTACCACGGCTGTGATTATAGTCCACCATACAAAAATGTTTAGTGTGTTAATACCATGTATAATGAGAGCGGATGCAGGTAACAACAATTGTAACAGCGCGTTTGAGATATTAAACCTTTTGAAATCGTTTTTGCCCCTAAAATACACATAAATCATAGTTGATGCCGTAAGCATAGCCGCATATACAAACGCCACTATGTAGAGCAGAATATCGTCGCGACCAGTAACTATAGCGTAAAGTTTTGGTTTAAATATAGTTGCCGCAATGCCAACCACCACCGTTACAGTTGCCACAAACCAAATAGCAGCCCTTACAAAAGCCTTAGCTCTGGCATTGTCGCCTTTGCCTAAGTAAATTGCCAAATAGCGAGGCATTGCTATGCCGGCACCAGCAAGCATTATAAACGAAATAACTGTTACACTGCGTTTTATAAGGTTGTATTCGCCAAACGAATCAACATCGAGCCTTCCACTTAGCACCTTGTTGAGTGCGAACGACGCCAAAAGCACCAGCACCTGACCAGCAAAGGTCCACATAACGTCGCCTGCCATTTTGGTGCGGAGGAGCTCTTTAAATGTTGAAAATACGTTTTTAATCATATTGGGGGCGAAATTACGAATAAATGATACAAAAAAAATATTTTTTGCAAAATATCTAAAAATTAATCGGAATAATGTTTAATTTTGTCAGATTTTTGATATTTGATAAGTTGGCATAAAATATGCCTGAGATTTGTTTTAGAGTGCGATTTGTAAAATACATATTGGTTTTGGTATTTGCTGCTGCTTTTATGAGTGTTTCGGCTCAGAGTGGTGGTAAAAATACTACTTTGCGCGATAGTCTTGAGAATTTGTTGTCGATTGCTAAAACTGATTCTGCAAAAATAGCTATTTACAAAACTATTCTCGACTATATTGGAGAGCGTGATGTGGCACTTCACTATGCCGATGAGCTTATGAAAATTGCAAAACAACGCAACGATACCGCTTTGATGATAAGATGTGAACAATCATATTCATACACATATCTCAACGATGGTGATTACAAAAATGCAGAAACACATATTGCCATTGTAGTTAAGTTGGCATTACCAAGCAATAATTTAAAAGTTTTGGCTAAGGCTTATTATCTATACGCAGTGTGTTGCGAAGATGGCGACAACATCGCAGGCATGCTCGACTATGGCAATAAGTCGCTCGATATTTACCGACAACTCAACGACACCGCCCATATTCTCGACATTTACCTAATGTACGCTCAGTCGTGCGGTACTATGAATATGTACAAAACCGCTTACGAATATCTTGTGAGGTCTATTTTGCTAAGTCACAATTCTTCGTACAATATGTACACAGTGGATGCAATAGTGTTTTACGCCTCCACTATGCTTATGCAGTTCGACAACGAATACTATCCCGCAGATGTTAGGTTGTGCAAGTTTGGCAAGATAATCAATTATTGCACAGTTGTTTCGCGGGCATATCAACGGGCAGGATTAAACTCATATTATTACCGTCAGCTCATGCACTTATGCCATATAACCAAGGCTCACGCATATCTTAGGTCGGCAGAAATTGAGGGATCAAAGTCGTTGGCCGATAGTTGCGCCCTCTATCTACAAAAAAGTAAAGATGCCGTTACTGATAATAAGGGATTAATTTTTGAAGCGTCGTTGGTGGAGGCAGGATTGCTCTATTTTCAAGGACATTATGCACAAGCCGAAAAGATACTTTCAGAAATTGAAGTTATGGATTTTCCCCATATCGTTACAATGATTAAGCAGGTATATTCTCTTCGGACTAAATGTTACCAAAAACTTGGCAATCAGCGCAAAGTGTTGGAAAGCATTGAAAAAGCCGACCTTTACGATAAAATCAGCACCAGAGAGATTACCAGCAAGCAGTACGCCGATTTTAAAACCAAGCTTATTTCACAAAAACAGGTTGAGCTCATCGAGGCAGGCAAGCAGAAAGACTCCATCAAGAAAAACGGCGAAATTAAGCGACAGAATTATATCACATCGTTTCTGATATTGTTGTCGGTTTTGATATTGGTGCTAACTGCTGTGATTGTCAACTCGTTGAACCGCCGTCACCGCATCAACAATCAGTTGAGAGAAAAAAACGACGAAATCACCAAAATCAACGGCAACATTATCAGCCAGAAAAAAGAAATTGCGCAACGCCGCGACATCATCACCATGCAGTACGATATGGTAGAAAACTTCAACGAATCTATCATGTCAAACATCAAATATGCTGGCAAAATACAGCGTGCAGCCATCCCATCCGAACGTGAAGTAAAAAAATATTTCAAAGATAGTTTTGTCCTTTTCCGTCCGAGAGATATTGTTAGCGGCGATTTTTACCTTGTTAAAAGCAAAGGGGATTTTAAGATATTTGTAGTGGCCGACTGTACTGGACACGGCGTGCCGGGTGCACTACTCTCTATGCTCGGCATTTCGGCTCTCAACGATATTTTGCAAAACGCACCCGATGATGATGCCTTTTCTGTGTCTGACGTGTTGGAAAAAATGAGGCAGTTTATTCTTTCGGCATTCGATGGACGAAACGGATTGGATATTTACGACGGCATGGATATGACTATCTGCGCACTCGATACCAGAACCAACGATTTGCATTTTGCCGCTGGAAACCAAAGCGCTCTTATTTGGTGCAAAGACTCTATGAAACGTCTCAAAGGCGACAAGATGCCCATTGGACGATATATCAGAGAGGCGGTACATTTTTCAGAACAGACCCTTAGCCTACACTCTGGCGACATGGTGTTTATGTTTACCGACGGCATTATCGACCAACTAGGTGGCCCTGAAAGCAAGAAATTCTTGATGCGCAACCTTTCGTTGACACTGGAGAGCATAGGTGCTATGCCTTCGTTTAGGCAGAAACTTGAGATAGAGGCAACCCTCGACATTTGGAGAGGAAAAATCCCTCAAATTGACGATATTACAGTAGCTGGATTTAGAGTTTGATCATGAGATACTTTTTGACCATATTGTTTTCACTGTTGTTAGCCGCTGAAATAGTGGCACAGAAAGCTCCTTCTGGAAAACTTAGCTTCGATGCTAATTTTCAGGCTGCCTTCCGCGATTTTTACAGTGGCAATTTCGATAGAGCATACTCCCGCACTCAGTTTATGATCGAAGAGGCATTGAGAACCAACGACCAACGATATCTTGCCGCCGCATATACTTTCTCTTCGCTATATAACGACCACAAAGGTCATATTGACGAACAGCTCGAAAACCTTTACAAGGCACTCAATATCTACAAAGAGCTTGACGATTCGGTGCGTATCGCCGCCACTTACAGATATATCGGCGAAGCCTTGGGCGAACTTAGAATGTATCAAAATGCCTACGATTTGTTCTATAGATCTATTAAAATCGCTGGCGACTGCAACGATGTGTACGAAGAATCTCGTACTTTTAATTCGCTATACTTATACACTTTGTACGATTTAGAAACCGAACTCGATTCGTTATACATTGAAAAACAGCTAAAAAATATCATCAGTAAGATGAACTATTATGTACAAGAAATGCATTCTGATACAATAGAACATCTTCATCGTCAGAATGTTACACGTTTGTATTCAAATCTTGTTTCGGCTTATATCCTCAAAGCTAAAAACGAAAACAACCTAGTGTATGCCGACAGCGCGCAAGTTTATATCGAAAAAGTGAGAAAAACTATGGGATTCCAGGGCGTTACACTTATGAGATCGTTTATTATGGAATCGTCGGTAATGCTTGTGGAAAAACGCTATGACGATGCATTGTCGCGCCTAAAAGAGATTGAAAAACTTACCAGTACATTGCCTCTTACTAATTCCGACCTTGCAAAGCTTTACAGCAATATGAGTTTCGCTTGCAAACAGCTCGACAAAGTGGGCGATGCAATTTTCTACAAACAAAAATCGCTCGAATATCAAAATCTTACGGTAAATGTGTACAATGTTAGGGTGGGATTTGAGTTTCAGGCCAAACTGATGGCAGACAACGAGATAAGTATTCATCAGCGTGAAAAAGAACTACTCGAATACGCCAACAACGAAAAACTCCGTAACGTTATGTTTATTTCTTATTGGGTATTGGGCATTTTGTTTTTGCTGGTGTTAGCACTTTTTGTTTTGGGATTGCTCCTCCGCCGCAACAAAAATGCTACCCGTAAGTTGAACATCCTTTATAGCAAACTCGAAAGGCACAACAGGATGCTTATCGACCAGCAAACCGAGCTGGCATCGCAAAACTCGTTGATTCAGCAACAACGCGACACTGTTGACAAAATCAACAAGGAGATAATGTCGTCGATAAACTATGCCAAACGCATTCAAAAGGCTGCATACAGTCACGAGGATGATATCAAGGAATTTTTTCCCCATTCGTTTCGCCTTATACGGTCTGTGTCGCTGGTAACAGGGCATTTCCATTTTGTGCACAATTTTAAAGATATAAAAGTGCTTGTGGCGGCTACCTGCTCACGAAACGGTGTGCCGGGCAGTTTCTTGGCAATGTTAGGACAGTCGGCGCTCAAAGAGGTGTTCGCCCAATACAAATGCGATGGCAAGTTTTCTCCCGCCGACATTCTTGCAAATACCGACGCCAATCTGCGTCAGACTTTGGGTAACACTAGAGCCGAAGAGCTGTCAGAAACTATTGATATCTCGGTGCTTGCGGTAGATTCTAAAAATCATCGCATCTATCATTCGGGAGCAAATCAGGATATCTATGTGTTCAACAACTCCCAAATCAAAAAACTCTCGGGCACTATGTACAGCCTTGGCGACCAACGCAACGATTCATATACCACCGAAGTGATGGAATTCAACAACAACGCTATGATTTATGCTTTCAACAATGCTGTAATTCAGCAGGTGGGAGTTGATAACGAACCATTTGGCGAAGAGCGTATTAATAAGACGATAATGCAAATAGCTCCTCTTCCTTTTGAGCAACAGAAAGAAGCACTCAACAATATTTTAGATCAATGGCTTGGCAATGTAAACCAGACCGGAGATATTGCCATAATTGCCATAAAATGTGATATTTGGTAAGATTTTTGCAAGTAAATCAACAAAAATTATAGTATGCAACACTTTATATATATAACACAAACTCTTTTAGTAACGGCTATTCCAAACGAGTCGTCGCTTTTGTTACATTTGATTTTATGCGCTATCGCAATAGCTGTGGTGGCAGGTATATCTTTCTTTGTTGTTAAAAAAGACAAAGAGGTTATCTTAGCTGTGAATAACGATATAGCAGAACAGCAAAAGCAGATTGCCAGTCTCACGCAAATATCCAACACTAAGCAAGAAGAACTATCCAAAATATCCCAAGAATACACAACCGCTCACAATGACCTCAGAGCCAGCATCCATTATGCCGAACGTATTCAACGTGCTGTGATACCTAACGACAACGATTTTAAAGCTCTCTTTAACGACTGCTTTATATATTTCAGTCCTCGCGATGTTGTAAGCGGCGACTTTTACACTTGTGCATCGTCGCCAAGCTTGAAAATCGCAATTGTTGCCGACTGCACAGGTCACGGTGTGCCAGGAGGATTCCTTTCTATGTTGGGTATGTCGGCTCTCAAAGACCTGCTTTCAAAACAAAAAATTTCTAAGTCGTTCGACCCTGCCGACATTCTTAACCGACTGCGCAACTTTGTGCTTACATCGCTCGCTGAGGCTGCCGAAACCGACGACGTGGTGGTGAGCGACGGCATGGATATTTCGCTTTGCGCATTCAACAACGATTTTACCCAGATACAATATGCCGCTGCTAACCATACAATATATGTATGCCGAAACGGCGAAATCTTTAAACTTAAAGGCAACAGAATGCCCATCGGACGCCATCCGAGGCAAGACGTGCCATTTGAATCATTTACATTCGACTTACAAAAGGGCGATATGGTGTATCTTTGCAGCGATGGCATTCAAGACCAATTCGGCACGCCCGAAGACATAAAGTTCACTACCAAACGTCTTGCTGCTATGTTGTTGGAACACAGTGGCGAAGATACTCAGACCCAATGTGCAAACTTCACCAAAATAGTTGACAATTGGAAAGAAGGACACGACCAGTTCGACGACCAAACATTAATAGGAATAAGAATTTAAAGCTATGGAATCAATCTTAATAATAGTGTTTTATATAATTGTAGCAGCTGTTGTGGTTGCCGCCTTTGTGATAATATTCAAAAACCGTTGCAAATTACAGCAATGCCAACGTGTACAGAATGATAATGCATTAGAAATTAATAAGTTGAAAAGCGTAATTTCTGAACAGGATGCCGCCATTGCCACCGAGTCGGAACGCTGCGCAAAAGCTATTCACGAAAACACTTCGAGCATACGTTACGCCAAGAGAATTCAGAGTGCGGCGTTTCCACAAAAGGAAATCAGCTCTCTTTTTTCAGATTATTTTATTTTTACCAAGCCCCACACCATAGTTACTGGCGATTTTTACAAATCTTTTGAGATAGCAAACTACAAGATTTTTGCCCTTGCCGACTGTTCGGGTCACGGTGTGCCTGGTGGTTTTCTCACTATGCTTGGGCTTTCTGCACTCAAGGAGTCGCTAGCAAAACATTTTTACGACGAAAATATCGATCTCGCCCTTATTCTTGAAGAGATGCGCGATTTTGTAAAATCTTCGCTCCGTAGCAACGATGAGAATATTGACACCATCAACGATGGTTTAAACCTTTCATTATGTGCCTTTGACAACAATGGGGGAGGAGTCCGTTTTGCAGGTGCCAACCAAAATGTATATCTCTATTCCAACGGTGCACTCACCACTTACAATGGCGATCGTATGCCAATAGGCTGGTCGTTTAAAGGCGATAGCCCATTTTCAGAGACCTTTATCCCCGTAAAAAAAGGCGACATGCTGTATTTCACTACCGACAGCCTACAAAACCAGTTTGGAGGTCCTGAAAATGTGAAATTCTCTACCAAACGTCTTACAGCTATGTTTGAGCAGATAGGCGGAATGTCAATAGAGGAACAAAAAAGCACGGTGGCTTCAATAGTAAACGATTGGATCAACGGTTATGCACAAGTCGACGATTTAACCTTGGCTGGTGTAAGATTATAATTCATCCAACGGTTTAATTAATCCTTATTCCCATCAACGTCATATCATCTACCTGCATAGTATTTTGCATCCAGTCGTGTATTATAGTTTCAAAACGCTCTTTTTGATCTGCCACAGGGTTTGATGCATTTTCCGAAAAGAATTGGAGTAGACGTTTGGTCATAAACTTCGTGCCAGACAACCCGCCCATCTGACCTTGAATGCCATCGGTTATCATATAAAGCATATCTCCTGCTTTTAGAGTTTGCGCAATGGTGGTGAACGGTCCGTCCTCTTTGATGTGTCGTCCTATTGGCATTCGGTCGCCTTTGAGACGAGAGATTGTGCCGTTGCTCCATATATATGCGCTGTGATATGCGCCAGCATAGCGCACTTCGCGGGTTTCTAAGTTGATAGCGCTCACCGACATATCCATGCCGTCGGCAGTTGAAAACATCTCGTCGCCTGTTTCGTCGGTTTCGCTGTCGCCGCTGAAAGCGTCTTTGATAAATTCTCTCATACTGTCTAATACAGCGCCTGGCATCACATTATCGTTTTGACGTGAGAGTATCTCCTTGATGGCCGAAATGCCAAACATCGAAAGGAATCCGCCTGGCACTCCGTGGCCTGTGCAGTCGGCTATAACCACAATCCTAAAATCGCCGCAACGGGTAACATAGTAAAAGTCACCACTGACAATATCCTTGGGCATATAACTGAGAAAATAATCGGGAAACAGCGTCTTAACTTCTTCTGCATCGGGGAGCGCCATACGTTGAATATGTCTTGCGTAGCGTATGCTTTGGAGAATCATTGAGTTGTATTGTTCTACCTTCTCTTTTTGCGATGTGATTATGCCTTGCTGCTGAATAATCTCCTCTTGCTTTTGCAAAAGGGTCAGATTGTTGATTTGCAGTAGTTTGTTTACTCGGCGTTTGCGTATTACTGAAATGCACACCACAATGATAGCAAAAATGCTCAGGCATAGGGCGATAATGGCGAATAGCAGTTGACTCTGCTTGTTGCTTACACTCGACGACAAGGCCTCGTTTTCGCGTTTGAGCATCCTTTCTGCCGAATCAAACTCGTCGAGGCGGTTGCATAGCAGCCTTTCGGTTACTTGCGCAAGTTTGGCTTCTTCGGTGTTGATATTGAGAAACTTGTTGAGTTTTTTCTGCCATTGGTATGCCTCTTTATACTGTCCAAGTTGGTAATATGTATTGGCAAGTAGATTGTAAAGATGCTCTTTTATATACTTGTCGGTGTAATTAGTTATCTTAAAGTTTTTTGACGCATTCAGTGCTTTATTGTAGTCTCCTTTGGCATAGTATAGCCATGCCCAGCAGAGATCTACCATGGCAAGTTGCACCGAATCGCCTGTGTTGTGATACCATTTGTCGGCAAGCAAAATGTATTTTTCGGCGCTGTCGATGGCCTGACGGCGAAACCTTCTTCCGTAAAACGAGTTGATTGTGTAAGCTTTGAATTTTTCGATGTATGATTCGTTGAGTAAGGTCATACAGTCGAAATTGTCGCATTGGGTAGAGTCGATAATATGCTGAATTGAATCGCACGCTTCCAAAGTCCGTTGCAAATATCGGTGTATGCTGTCAACCTGCTGTGTTTCGGCTTTGAAAGAATTCATCTGCGCCAACGATATGAACGAAATAAGTTTATGGTAAGGGTCTCCCGTGGTACGGCTCACTTCCATCACCTCCTGACAGTATTTCTCGGCTATGTAAAACATTTTTGATTTGGTGCACACTTGGCACAGTTGCCTGTAAGCCCAAAGTTCCCAAGCCGTGTGTTTTAGTTTGCGGAATATGCTGATAGCTTGTTTAAAGTTTTCCATTGCCTCAGGAATATTGTTGAGCGATTCGAGGATGCAGCCGGTATTGAATATTATTTTGGCAAGCAGCAGAGAGTCGCTGGTGAGTCTGGCGATAGCGTAAGCGTGCTGGTACAATTGCAACGACTGTTCCCACGCTCCTTCTGTATAGGCAATGTAGCCAAGGTAAGAGTATGCCTCTGCCCTTATCAGTGTGTCGCCGCCGCAAATTTCCATAGATAGGTTGGCGTAATATTTCACCGTGTCGGGGTTTGGGTCTTCTTTGGCGATTGCACAGTAGTAACGGGCCTTGGTCAACGGGTCGGTTTGCGGAGTAATGAGGTTGAGAATGCTGTCGCGAAAATTCTCAGCCTTGCTACTTGTGAAAGCTGTGGCAGAAAGGATGGTAATTAATATGGCTAATATTCTCGATTTCATGTACCTACATGTTTTGGAAAAAGTCTATTATATAGCCCCAGAGCATTTTTACGTAGTAAACCGAAAGACATATCAATCCGATAAGAATCACAATCATAATACCGAAAAACACTGATTTGCGCTTTACCTCGCTCATCACTTGAGGGTCTTGTTCTGCGAAGCCTTCCACTAGTTTGCAATTTTTCTTGAATCCGCGGTGCAGAAAGTCGAAAAAGTCGCCAGCCACAGGCACCGTTCCCCAAAGACAGTCCATCAACACATTATATATAATAGCAAGTGTCAACGAAAGTGATTTTAGCTTGAAAACCGATGTTATAATATAAGGTACGGTGAGAATAGTGGTTACCCAGTCGCCAATTCCGGGTGCAAAAAGACCGAGGATTGGGTCGAGATGCAGGTCGTCCATAAGTTTCCTGATGGTTGTAAGTGTGCCAAAAGAGAGTTTTTTGGTACTTTGCTCGGCTGGGGGGATGTTTGAAGTCTGTTCCATTTGTGTGTTTGTTTTCAGGATATAAAGATAGATATTTTTTTAATACAGGCATCCAAAATATCAGATTTTTAATCATTTTTTTATTCTCCGCTGTCCAATTAATCTCCTATTTCAACTCAATTAATCATCGTTTTACCATTTCCTGTTGGCGCGGGGGAGACGGAGGTAGCGGGAGAAGGTGCGGCGATGAGAACGGGAGAGCATCCAAATGCAGGATTCAAGGGCATCGGGGGCATCGTCGTGTGAGTGTGAACCGTGCTGGAACATTAAGAGCTGCTCTATGAGGATTCGTACGCCGTCGGTGGTGCGCTCGGTGTCGCTGATGGTTATTAGGCCGCGCTCGAAAAGGGGTTGGAGGGTTTCGATGCGGGCGAACTTATCGGGCTTTTTGCGTGGGTCGCCAAGTATGGGGATGTGAAGCCCAGCGGCATCTCCGGCTTTGCGGAACTCGTCAAGGATAAGGTCTTGCATGAAGTTGCTTTCCATGTAGAATTGTACGGGGGCGCGTCCTGCAATCCATTTAATGAGGTCGTAGTGCCATTCTATCATGGCGGAAACTGAGGTCTGCGCGGCGTACACCTTTAATATATGATAGTGTCCGTCGGCGGTGAGACCGGCAAGAACTGTGGCTTTATAGTCGGCGGTGGCGGATGATTTGAAACTCGGGTCGGTGTAGCAAACAAGTTTGCGGTATTGGCGGAGCGGCAAGGCTGGTGCGTATTTGATGTGCCGCTGTTCAAAGATTGCACCTTCAACAAGAGGATTGTTCATGTATTCCTTTTCAAAGTTGCGTTCGCCCATCATTGAACGCATTTCGCGGATTTCTGATAGTTTGTAGTTTTCTTTCCACGTGGGCTGTCCTTCGGAGTCCAAGATGTTGACCTGTGTGTGGAACACGCCGGGACGTTCCATTACACTTGCCAATACAGAGGTTTTGCTGATAAGGTTGCCTACCATTATAAAGCGACCGCGTCCGGCTTCCATTGTGCCGAACAACGCAGAGAGCACCCATTCGGCGGCTTCGGACACACGTTGAGGGTTACGGCACATGGCATCGTCGTCGATGTCGTCGATAACAATGTAATCGGGACGGTGGGAGTTGTTTTTGAGACCGCGCGGCGACTGTCCACGTCCGAGGGATACGAAATAACAGTCGTCGGTGGTGAGGAACTCACCTTCGCTCCAGTTGCCGCTTTTCATCTGTGTGCCAAAGTCGTGGATGTAGAGTTCGTTGTAGGCGAGTTGCTGTTGAAGGTCGGCAAGGAGACGGTCGGCGGCATCTTCGGATTTGGAGACAACAACCATGGTGTAGAACTGCCGTTTGTCTTGGATTTTGAGCCAAAGTGGTACGAGCACGCCCATGTGAGTACTTTTGGCGTGACCGCGTGCCCACTCGAATACGGCTCGGGCGTTTGGGTTGGCGAGGATATATTCTGCGGCATCGGTCTGGAACTTGCCGCATTTGCAACGGGCTATTTCGGGAAAATATGTGCGCACAAAGTAGGCGTAATCATGTTTTGCACGCGTTATGCGGCGTTGCTGTGCGGCTTTGGTTTCTGTTATGGAATGTTTGGCGCAGATGTTCTGAAAGTGTTTCATTTCTGCCTGCCATTGCTTGTAACGTTCGGTGCGTGTTATGTCCATGGTGTTTAGTGTTTTATTTTGGTGTCTTCGTAATCGGATTGGTTAAAGGTCTGTGCCTGTTGAGTAGTGGTTAAGGTTGTTTTTCCTGATACAGAGTGAACATGTGTGTTAAAAGTGTTAACCAGAGCATTCAACTTGTTGGTTAGTGCTTTTATATTGACCAAGCCGCCTAATTCGCCGCCGTTGATTGTTATGGTTTCGTTGCCGCCGTTGATTGTTACGGTTTCAACCTTTTCAACCATCAGCACCACGAGGTCGCGCATTTTGCCGGAGGAGAGGTCGGCGACGAGGACGGTGCTATCGACAGCGGGTTTTACGATGACGGTTGTTAAACTTTGTGAAAATCCGCATACAAGGCGCACGTTTTTGTGCTCCAAACCTTGGTATTTAATGGTACATTCCGTATCTTTGCTTTCAACCACGGTGGCTTCAAAAAGCGTTGCGCCGCCGTCAGTGGAGGCTATTGAACGTATCAATTGTTTAATTTCTGAATGTTTGCCCATTATGAAAAAGTTTTTATTGTTATCGTTATTGGCTCTGCCTTGTCTTGGAATGGCTCAGAGCAAACCATCTGAGTTTTATTGGCTCTATTACACCCCCGACAGCACCGCGTATATGGAACGCGAGTTTAAGTACGGAGGCTACCAAGATTCATATCATTTCGTCAAACATACCGATGTCCGCGCCAATATGACCGACAAAGAACGCGAGGATTACGACCGCAGATGTATTGAGTATGCCAAAACCCTTGTCTTTTATACCAAAAAAGAACTTGAACGAAACCCTGTGAAACTCAAACCCGGCGACAAGTACAACCAATCGCGCAGGAGCCAGCGTTAAGAAAGTTTCTTTCCGAGGGTGATTTTCCGCGTTATACCACCACTGCTGCACGTGGTTACAACCGACTTTATAAAATATTTGCCGTTGCGGTCTGGGTCGTTCGGGTCGGAGATGTCCGCCGTGTCGCCTTTGCTTACCAACGGCAAATACCACGCTTGAAAGCCGCCTTCGTAGCCGCTGAAACTTTTTGCGGCATACATATTGTCGGCAATGGAATCAAGCATCTCTTGTGTAGCAATGCCTTTATAGTCGAAGGTTTCTGTGTCGCCGCCACCTTCGCCACGTTCGGCTGTGAGTTCTTTGCCGGTTTTGTCTTTCCCTTTTGCTGTTACTTTTAGTTTTCTGTCTTCTTTATCCTTATATTTAAGTGAATAACCATCTGCCATAACGTTTTTTGATGTGTCGTAACGCACAGTTTTGGTGCTTTCGGGCGTGATGTATGGCGGTGTTACGTTGAATACGCCATCTTTAATGTACATCATACAGTGGCACTCGTCCTGAATGGTTTTTAGCACGTCCAACGCTGTGGCATTCTTTATTGTGAACTTGTCGTATGCAAAATCGTATTTGCAGTTGAGTTTTAAGTCGGGTTGTACAGCCTTTATAACGACGTTTAAAAGGTCTTTTACCGTTGGTTTGTCGTAAGGCTTGTCTTCCATCTTTGTTAGGTTAAACTTGTAGATCTCGTCTTGGCAGTTGATTACAAGCCCTGAAGGATCGCGTTCCACACTGCGGATGTAGCCGGAGAACTCTTGGTGAAGGTCGCCATCGTAGCCGAGCGAAATGCTCACAGTTTGGTCGCGCTTGATGGTGTCAACGTCTTTTATATAGCGGTTGTAGACCCACGATGGCAGTTTGATTACCGCACTATCGGTGAGGTTCTCGGTGTCGCGTGTGATTTCTACACTGTCTAATATGCGGAGGTCGCGACCGTCGATGGTTATTTTCCAATCAATTTTATACATTATATTAAGAGATTAATGTTAGAATCGTCGGATTTGCATTTGAGGGTGTAGGTTTGGTAATCTTCGCCTTTGGTAAATGGAAAGTCGAAGGATTCAATTACTACATAGAGTATTTCATAACCAACGTTGAGGTATTCACAGACTATCTCAATTGCTTTGTTGTACTCAATGTAAGTGCGCAACAGTTGGATATTGTCGTTAAGCGAACGGTATTGGTCGGCTATCATTAGCCCCGCAATGGTGATGTCCCAATCGTCTCTATTCCATTTCTCTTTTACAGTGCCGTGTATGCTGCCATCGTTGCAAGCAATGTTGCGGCAGACAATGTTGTTTTTGCCACTTACCGAAACCAATGGGTCTAACGGCAAGGTAAACCGCGAACTTTCGCCTATTTCTGGCAGTTGTAGCGATACCGGCACTATCTTGTTGTCGTATGGAATGTCTACGGGTATGTTGTGCGACCTTAACAGCCGCAACATTCCCGCCTGTGCCATTGTTGCCGGGTTGTAACCCCATGCTGGGGTGTAGGGATTGATGGTTATTGTTGACATGGCTTTATTGTTTATAGTCTGCTGTTATTTCTATGCCGCCGTGGGCAAACTTTATGCTACTCACGGCGAGGCCATCCATTCGAAAATTTTCTAATATCGAATGACGGAGAAAATCGGTGTCGTTGTCGTTGGTATAGTCGCCGATGCCTACACCGAGCGAAGGGTATTGTTTCCACTCGCCACGATGGGTGGCAAGTATCAAGTACTGATTTTGCTCGGTGGTTTCACCCACGGCAATGCCGCGTTCTCTTATTTTGAGGTCGTGGGTTGTGTCGTCTAATTGTATTCCAATCATGATAATTATGAATTATGAATTATACAGCGGTTTGAGCGGAGTAGAGAGCGCGGAGTAGACATTCCACAAATGTGTCGGTGGTACGCTGGGCGTTTTCTTCTACGCCGCCATTGAAGTTTACGGTTTCTACCATATTGTCGAGATTGATGGTGATTTGGGTGTTTCGGGTGCCGCCGGAGGCTACGGATTCGGTTTTTGGTGTGGCTGCGTTGGCTAATGTTCCCGTGCCTTTCGTGGTAAGCGAGTTTACAGCCCCAGTGAGAGAATCCTGTGTTTCAGTGCTACCTTCCGCTACCTTTTTGCGAGCCTCGTCCTCTTCGGGTGTTATAAGGTCTAATGATCGACGGAGATTTTCAACTTTTGATGCAAGGCCTTTGGCTATATCTTCCATAAAAGGAATTTTTGAAATCATTTCCAAAAGTTGTTGCACTGGCTTTAATATGCAGTCTAAAAGCACTATGCCTATTCGCTTGATTCCTCCAATAATTCCACCATTGTTGAATGCCTCTACAATGCTATCCCAATGGCTTTTTAAGGTCATTACAAGATTAACAATAACACCTATTGGTCCGAGTACGAGAGTAAGCGCAGCACCCCAAGTGTCCCACGCTTCAATGGCTTTATACACCATTGCGATTAATGCGGCAATGGCTATGATTATTAGCGAAATGGGGTTTGCTGACATTACGGCGTTAAGTATTGTTTGTACGCCCGTCCAAATCTTGATTGCTCCCACAACAGTAAGAATCACCCCTGCAAATACTGCGATAGTGTCAATGTTTTCTAAAAGAAAATTGCCGAGAGGTACGAGTATAGGCATAAGAAATCCGCCAACCTCGCTACCAAACTCACCTATTTTGGAGGATAAATGTGACACTTTTGCCACGAATCTGTCTATTGCTGGCATTATTGTGTCAGTTATAAGTTTCAATAATCGGTTTGCCACAGGCAATATCATCTCAAATGCTTTTGCTTTAAGATTGTCAAACGAACCTTGAAGTGTTGCTAATTTGCCTTGCAGGGTGTTATTCTTGATATCGTCGAGCATACCGTGAAACTGTCCGCCTTCGCTTGTGGCTGCGGCGAAAGCCTCTTCCACCATCTCCGCAGAGATTGCACCTTTTGCCATATCCTCTTTAAGTTCGCCAATACTCTTGCCCGTTTTTTTCGACATTTCGGCAAGAGGGTTGAATCCGGCGTTGATCAACTGCATAAGGTCTTGACCGCCGAGTTTGCCTGCACTTGATATTTGAGCAAATGCCAACGACAGAGAGCCAAACTTCTGTGCATCACCCGCGGCAATATCGCCTATTTGTTTAAGTACGGTTTGGGTCTTGCCGCTGTCTATACCAAACGACAGCATATTCTTGGCGGCATCGTTGACTGTTGATGTACCGTAAAGCGCGGCGGCGGTGGAGTTGCGAAGGGAGTCGGCGAACTCCTTGCCTTTTTGTGCAGCGGTTTCTTTTGTATCTTTGTCGTCGCGGAGCAAAGTGGCAAAGTTTACTTCGGCTGTTTGCCGCGACATACCCTCCTCAAATATCGGAGCGATTGCACCCATTACAGTCTGCGCCAATGATTTGATTCCGATAACCGCCTGTCCGAGTTTGGCAAAATGGTCAAGTAATCCAGTTTTAACATTAGAACCTGCCTCTATTGCTTTGTTACCTAACGTTTCTATGGCTTGACTGCTTTGTGCAGTGGCACGTGTTACATTGAAAAATCCATTTTTCATTGTATTAATGCCTGCCTGCGTTTTGTTGGCAAGGTTTGTGATTCCTTCTGTATTTTTGCTTATACCCAACGAGAGTGCAGAGCCAACCTGTCCAATCTGTCTGTTAAGATTGCTCAATAGATCTATTATTTTATTTAACGGTGTAGTAAGCCGTTGCATAATAGATTCCATCGAAGATAGTTTTTCCTCGGCATTCCCTTTAACTTGAAACTGCCACTCTGTAACAAAGTCTGACATTTTTTCGTATTATTTTAAAAACATTAATTCTATTGACCTATGCGTACAATCAAATATTTCGGTATCGGATCATTATCAGCATCTATCCTACTACTATTCGCTGGAGTGTTTGTCTTGTCGGCGTTTTTCTTCTTTGCTTTTTGTGTGCTCAGTGTTGTATACGCCATCAACAATAGAGACAATTACAAGAAAGAAACAGAGACTAAAAAACGCTCTCATAATCCTGATTACACCCTCACCACTTGGTGGTATATGGAGAACTGCGACGGTGGCGATTGCTCCTCATAACCATTATAAAAATCAAACGGCGTTGCAACGCTGTTTTAACGCCGTTTGAAATTAGTGGGTGATGGGGGTTAGTTAGGAGACTACGGGTGAGGTAATGATGGGTTGCCATATTGCTTCCTTTTCAGAAATACTGTAATTGTATGTGTCAGGACACGTGCAAAAGTCGGCTTGGTCGATATCTCTCATTGCTAGGGCATCTCCTTCATTTGGTATGTAGAGTGCATTGTATAGGATATCTATGCGTTCGCATTTCTCTTTTGCAACATATCCTTCTTCATTGCAAACACCATCATACCACCTGTGGATAACGTTGTCTCTGTCTGGCAGGATTAGTCTATCTCCAAAACTGTTAGTAAAAATAGCAAATTTGATATCTCTTGGAGAACTGATTTGGTATCGCTCTGGATATGATTGACATAAATCTGTCCAGAACGAATAGTCGCCATCTTGATATTCTGTTCCACCCGACAAGTATACTTCATATGCATATGAACCGCTACCCGAGGGGTATCCATATTTGCCATCGACGAAACCCGTGAAGCCGAATGGAAATTTCGACAAAGGCAATGGGAAATCGTAAGATGCAGGTGCATTATCATACCGTATAGGAATAATATCAAGCACAGCAAACTCATATTCAGCATAAACTGGCGTGTTGTTGTTGTTATCAACTGGTTCGTAGAATAGCCCGTGTTGAAAGTTTTGGTTGGTACGTCCTATATACATAATGGTCTCCCTTTTCGGGTAGGTCCCGTGCTGAGAGGTTACATCCCACCGCGGTAGTTCTTCTGCTGCTTTCAACGGTATTGTAATAAGTCCGCTGGTTTCTGATTCTTGAACATCAGCCTTGTTGTTAAGTGCTTCTTGTAACCCTTCAACATTGCTGATTGCAACTGTTGTCTGTGGCTGCGGCACTTCTGCAAGTATCGCCGCTTTGAGCGCGGCGAGCATTCCGGCGAGGGTGTCGCTGTCGGTGATGCCGTTGAGAAAGTCTTCCAACTCTTTCCATCTGTTGATAGTGGTGTCCTGCACGTCGGCATCGTTGAGAAATGCAGTAACGAGTGCCTTGAACGCCTCGTAGTCGGCTTTGGATGTTTCGAGTGTGGTGAGCCTTGTGCCCAAGTCTTCCACATCGGCAATGGCGTGTTGGTGCGCTGCGGGGGTAACTTCGATGTTGCCACCTTGCAAGGTTTCTACTACTGCGGTGGCTACTGCTGAGGCAAGGTCGCTTGACGACACTTTGCTTTCAAGTGCTGCCGAAAGCCCGTCGATTTTGCTCTGAGTAAGGCTGTCCTCGTCTTTGTGCACAAAGGCATCGATAAGGGCTGCAAATTGTTCCTCAGTAGGTGTTGCGTACTTTTTAAAGTACTGTTTTAATACTGTTCTTGTTGCTGCCATAATTTAATTGGTTTTAATTGTTGGAATATATAAGGTGTGTGTGGTTAGAGTTTCATTATATAACATAGGGCGTAGTAGGGGGGCAATGAGGATGTATCATTGGTACTGAACCTTATTAATTTGGTATCAGATCTACTACCTGATGTTCCTCCTGAATTAAAAATCATATCATCAGTTAGGAAATGATAACCGACTCCTGATCCTTCGCTACCGCAATTGGCAGAACCAGTTTCATATCGCATACTATAATTTGACTCACCGTTATTTTTATTATTCATTCTATCATCGCCAGAGAATCTGTGCCGATGCGCAGGTATATCCGTTGCGGTTAGAGTGATACTTGCACTATGTCGGTGTGTTGCCGAACCACCCGGAAGCCCTGTCGGGTATGTTGAACCTGCACAGACAATAAACTTATCTTGTAGAGGTGGTGTGCCGTTATGTCCATTGCACAACGCCCATCCACTTGGTATAGTATTGGCAGCACCACTCCACATCATAATCATACCTTTCACAAAGGCTACTGATGCTCCGCTTAATTTAGAATCAATCTGTGTTCGTGTGTAATATTTATCGTTATGGGTATGGTCTGTATTTGATTTGCTGTTGAGTGTTGACTGCAAATTAATAATCTCTGATATTGTGTGATTATGACCTGCCGCTGCCTTGCCGTCTACCAATGTCTTTAATGCCGAGTTGGTTATCTCCGACAATGCGCGAAAATCGCTCCAACTCCATTCGCCGGTTGTGCCCGACACAAGCCTCCTAATGGTGTAGGCGGAGGTGAATGTTTCGTTGTTGGCGGTGGCGTTGATGTTTTCGGTAGATATGCCACAGCGAACACCAGAACCAGCCGGAGAATAAAGGATTTCGCCCACAAGATCGTCGCCAGTGCGCACATAGACGTATCCTTCGGTGCGTGATTGGCTGTTGCCTGTGCAGCCTTTTATAATAAGTTTGTCGCACCCCGCTATCTGCGCTATCACTGCAAGCAGTTTGGTGTTGTTCTGTATGTAGTCCATACTTTCGCAATCGAGCGGAAAGCGAGGAAAACTTGTGTAATTGCCTAATATCGTCTCTTTCTGTGCCATAATTGTGAATTATGAATTGTGAATTATGCATTATGAATTATGCATTATGAATTAATCTCCATTTCTTTCCCGGTGTCTTTGCGTTGTTTACCACCGAGGTGAACCGTGCCTCTATCTCGTCGCCCAATGCTATCTCGGGCGGAACGTACACCGTAAAGTCAAAACGCTCCTCGGCGTTGTGGGCTCGATCGTTGAGCATTATGTGCCATTCTCTATCGTTAAGACGTATCGGCATCTCTATGCTCTGTGGTCGTGGGTTGCGTAGATAGAGGTAGTATGGTTCTGCTACTTCTGCCTGACTGTCGGTAACAGTTATGCCGGGTTCGCCGTCGTTGAATAGCCGATTGAGGCAGTATTCAAGGCGGCAAACCTGTGCGTTGTATTTCAACTGTATAAAAGTTTCGTCGCGGTAGGCGTTTAGACGGTCGCGTATGGTGTTGAATATCCACATTATTGCACACAGCACTGCCACTATGCCCGCCTTGCGCAGTGGCATTGGCAACAGCATTATGGCTGTGGTGGCAAAATCGGTTTTATATACTTGCTCGTGCATCTTAATTATGAATTATCAATTATCAATTGTCAATTGTCAATTAAACATACGGTATCATTCCAATATCCAACGTTCCCGGATTGAAGTATCCAGCGTATGGTGTTGTCTTATCTGAGATCTGATAGGTAACACCGAGCGCGTCAATGGCAGAACAATTGCGCACCTGTACTATCTTTACACCTTTTACGGCTTGGAGTGTGTCGGTGAGTGCCATAATAGAAAACTCGCCATTGAAGGGTAGGTTTTGAAGGTAGGTTTTCATTGCTGCCTCGCAGTCGGCTTGCACTTCGTTGCTTTTTAGTAGTGGATCGTACCAAATGTCTACACCGCAATTGAATGTATCACCCACAGCATTGATAAGCCGTGTTTTTACTCCGGCGTATTTGATACGTAGGATGTATTCTTTTATCTGTGGTTCTTGGTCGGGAAGCGGTATGCGGTTGCCGTTGTCCTCTCCGGCTATTTTTAGTAGTAGAATACCCGAAACGGCATCGTCGATGGCTACGGCGTGCTTAATGATACGTGCCTGTGCTATCTCATCGTCGGTGTGTCCATCAAGTATGGGGTTGCCCCATTCGTCTAACTCAAAGTTGTAGAGATATTCTTTCAACTTTTGGGCATACCAGCGAGTTGTACCCGGCAATTGTTGCAAAAAACGCTCTTCCACTTCATTCTTGGTGCTCTCAAACAGTGCTTCCAACACGTGTGCACAGTACGCCACTATGTAGAGGATTATGCCTTCGATGCTCACCTTTGAAAAATGGGTATCCCAACGTTCGCCCGGATTAAACCCATACAGTTCTTGCACCGCCGTTGATTCCATCCATTTGGCTTGCAGTTCTTCTAATATCTCACTCGTTGTCCGTGCCATTTTAATTATGCATTATGAATTATGAATTATGCATTATCACCTTACCCAAAATCCCGTGAGCCTACTTTGATCCTCTATGGTCATAAAGCCAATGCCTGTGAACTTTATGTCGTCGGCATCGGTTATGCCGGTGGCAGATGGTTCGGCAGAAAGCATTGCCACAGCCGCAGACTTGGCGGGTACGCCGGTTTCCAATTCTTTGCCGGGGTCTAATGCTGTGCTAAGGTCCAAACCGTTTTTGTCGGCAATGGTAAGCGCAGCATCAGCGTTGCCCGCCGTCTGCAATGCTATGTCAAATATGCTCTGATTGGGTAATACTGTGGTTTTCATCAATTACAAATTATGAATTATGCATTATGAATTATGCATTATGCATTGTTGTATTTGGCTTCTTGTTGTCTTATCCATACAAGACCGTTGAAACACTCAGCCCAATCCCTATCAGAGAGGAGGTCGGGGTCGATGTGCAGGTAGTAGCGCAATTGAGCGTTTATCTGCCTTATAGCATCGTTGGGCTGGATTTTGGCCTCCTCTATAATTTTGAGAGTTCGGCTTCTTTAATCTGGATAAGCGCGCCCATTTTCTGAGCCGCGCCAAAAAACAGCGAATCGTCGGTTTTAAACTCTTCGCAGCCGCCAAGCCAACAATTGTTAAACATGGTTTCTGCCATTTTAATAGGATTGTTGCCAATGCTCGATACGTATGCCAACACTTTGCGGTCGGGTTTACGCAGATAGCACACTTTGCCGTCGGCTTTTACGGCGTATACTTCGCCGTGCTGTTTTTTCCATTGGTTGATTTGTCCCTCGGTGGCTTCACCTGTTAGGGTCTGTTTTTCGTTTTGTTCCATTTTAATTACTAATTATGAATTATGAATTATGCATTATGAATTATGCATTATTTCATACTGATAAGGTTAAGAAATACAATTGGCAGCGATACCTTCATGTAGGTTTCGTCGTTGCCGAGCGAATGCTGTGCTTCGGTAAATTCACAGCCTTGCAACACGTCGGTAATCAATGTGTCGCCGCGTTCTGCGTTGCCGTAGGTAACTGTGATGTCGAAGTGCAAAGAGAGTAGGTCGTGATTGGGCGACATTGAGATAAGGCTCTCAAATTCGCTTTGCAAAAGGTCGATGCTGCCATCGTAGGTCTTTTGTCCACGCTGCACTGCAATTGGGTTTACACCTTTGCCGTAGATCACGTCTTTCTTTTGGCTAACCTTGTAAGCCACCTTTTGTATCTTGGTGATGTCCACACCGCCTACACGTACCGTGATGTCGGCAAACGTGTACTCGGTGCTATCAAATGTCTGTTGAATTGTTTGTGCCATAATAATTTACTTTTAATTATGAATTATGCATTATGAATTATGCATTGAGCATTAAGCATTAGTATCAAAACCCAACTTCACTTCAATGTACTTGGTGTATCCGTAGGGTTTTACTTTGAGGGTGATGTCGATGCGCGATGTGGCAACAACGTTTTGTTTCGGGTCTACGTAACAGGTAACGCCTTTGTCGTTGGGATTGGATGTGTCAACGCCAAGGTTGCCTTCCACAGTCATAAGCGAATAGATGTTGCGTTCCACGTTGTTTTCAATCTCCTTGCATATTGCTGTGGGTATTGTGCCGTCGGCTGTTACGGGTATTTCGTCGCCGATGTATTCTACAAGAGTTTTGTAGGCTACGCGGTAGGCTTTGTCGATAGTTCTGCGGCGTGGTACAAGTGCGTAGTCGTCGCTTGCTGCGGTGGCCATAAGGTCGTCGCTAATGTAGTAGCCCGCTTTGCCTTGGAATGTGCGAACGGTGATAAAGCCTTTTTCGTGCTTACCTTCGGCGTAAGTGTTGGTTACAAGTCTAACCTTTGCACTTGTGCCCGAACCTTCAATGTAGTACCATTCTGCGGCTGCAAGGCTGCCGTCTTTTACTCGTGCCAACGAACGCTGCACGGGTACACTTGCGGCGCGTCCTGCTACGTACCACAATAGCGGAACACCTGACAATGCGGTGTCGGAAAATGCGTTGTTTACGTTGTCTACCACTGCCACACGGTTGATGCCGGCGGCTTTTAGGTCGGGATTGGTTTTGTAATAGGTGTCGGCAAGCGAAACAAAAAACATCACGGGGGCAAACAGTTCTTCTGCCGCCCATTCGCCTACGCTCTGCAACATTTTAAGGTAGTTGAGATTTTCGCAGTTGCTAACAATCACATTGCGCACCACGCCGTCCATTCGGCTGAGCATTGCTTTGATGTTGGTTTCGGCGTTGTTGCCGGTGATGGTCTTGCCTGTTACAATCAAATGGCATTTGCCCGCCTCGCTGAAAAACGCTTTTATAAGGTCGTTGTCGGCTCCAAATTGGTCTACAAACTCCTCGTAAGTGCGGCAATCGATGTCTTGTTGAAGGTTGGCTGCAACGAATGCGAGTGTTACCCCGTCGTCCATCGGTTCCACTCCGCCAAGACTGCCGTTTTTGAAGTCTATTTTTACGTATGGTAACATAATAATGTCGTTTTAATGTGTTTATAATTATGAATTATGCATTATGAATTATGAATTAAGCATTATGCATTGTTAATTGTCCGGTGCTTTTAGTTTGCGCTCTATCTTTTCCAATACCTGCGAAAACCTATTGAATGCCTTACTGTTTTCGTTTATGGCTGATACCAATTCGGCGTTCGACTTTTGCAGATACTCTATGTATTTGTCGCGCAGTTTTGTGTTGGCCTCCTCGCGCAATTGCATTTCGGCTAACATCTTTTTGACAATGAAAAACACCGCCAAAAACAGTATTACCGACACTGCCACCGGATATGCAAGGTTTTGAAATATGCCTACTGCGTCTACGGTTTCCATTGTTGTAGTGTGTTTGCTGTTGTTTGTAAAAAAGCCCCCCGTCGGTTGTCCGTTTGCTCAATGGCCGGGTGTATTGTGTGCGCCTTAAAACATTGCGCCTCTGTGGGCCATGCTTGCGGCGCTCCACCTATGGGGGGCGAGACAAAACTTAGTTATTAACTTTTAATAGAGAGATCCGGGATTAGTCGCCTGCGCCTCCTTGTCCTTCGTTTCCGCCGTTGCCCTGTTGTTCTACGGGGGGAAGGTATGCGCCAAATCTTGCACTGGCACTGATTACTGTGCCGTAGTATTCGGGGGCGTTTTCTTGTGTGTAGATTTCCACATCGCCGAGGGCAAAGTTGTAGTCGCTCTTGTGCCAAGCGATGTATGCCACATTGTCGGCAATGGTAGAACGTTTCATAATGTTCAAGCCGAAGATGTTGCCAATTACGCCGCTTTCAGCATCGGCACATGCAAGGAAGGCATTGGTTTGTGCGTCGGTGAGTTCTTTCAACAGTTTGGAGTATGCGGCTGCCGAAAGTACCACGTAGCGGTCGCTTTCGGGATAGTCGCCCTCGTCGAATGCCTGTGCCTGTTCGCGCAAGATGTCAAGCACCTTGGCGTTGGCTGCGATTGCTCCGCCTTTGTAGGCTGCAATGGCTGTGATGGCTTCGGTGGCAATCTTTTGGTTGAGGCTCTTGGCAATCTTTTCGGTGATAACGCGGCGTTTGTCGTAACTCAGTTCCACGTCTTCGGGGTTGTACACGCGCACGGGGTCGGTGGTGAAATGGTGCATTGTGATTACAGCCTCGGTGTCGTTGCTGGTGGTAACTGTGCCGGGCAATACGCTGCGGTCTTTCTCCACATTGATTAAGCCCGTTTCTACGGGAATGTGTATCTGGTGGTTGTCGGCAAAGGCTGAATAGTCGGTGCCTTTGGTTACGAATGTGTTGTCGGGTAACAATTGTTCTTTAATGTCGTTTACCCAAATTTCTTTGTTTAATGCCATGGTTTTCTATGTTTTAAAATTACTAATTATGAATTATGCATTATTAATTGTGCATTGTTTACTCCCACTCTTTGTGGAATTTCTCTTTGTAGAGCCTTTTGAACTCTTCAAGGTTTTCGGCTTTGAGGGTGCGCAATTTGTCGGTGCGGTCGAGTTCGTCCCAAGTGGCGGAAGCCGGAGCGTTTTTTTTGAGCATAGAGGCGAGGCTCACTTGGTTCTGCGCCTCAGGTTCTGCCGTCTGCGCTTTGATAGCCCCGAAAAGTTTTTCGGTCTCTTTGGGGAATGAGAGGTAAAAACTCAATGCCTCGCTTTTCACCTCTTCGGTGATTTTACCGTCGGCAATGGCTTTGTCTACAAATGCCTCAGCCTCGCGGTAGTCGCGTTCGGCAAGGTCGCGTTGCAGTTCGTCGATCTTGGCGTTAAGAGCCTTGATGGTGTCGGTTTGTTCGTCTACCTGAGCCTGCAATTCCATGTTGCGCTGGCTCAATGTTATTTCTGAATTGTCGGGTTGCAATTCTGGTTTTTCTTTCTTTTCCATGATGTAAAAAAGTTTGTTAAAATCGTTTATACTGAGTTGATTCTGTTTGTCTTCACTGTCGTATACCACAAGGGCGTTTTCGTCGGCGGGAATGCTCACAATAGAGGCTTCGAGCAATACGCTTTCGGTGGCTGTGTCGATGCCTTTGGTGCGTGTCATCTGTTTAATAACAATGCCCATCGAGCAACCTTTTATAAAGCCTTGCTCCACCTTGCGGGCTATCTCTGCCGCTTCGGGGTCTTCCATATCAAACACAGGCGTTGCGCTCAATTGTCCGCCTTCTTTCTTGATGTCTTCCCATCGGCCAATCACCATATGGGGATTGTGCTGGTAAAGCATTACGGGGTTCTTTTCAAACCGGGAAAGGTTGATGCCTTTTACGTCGGTCTTGAAACCGTAACTGTTGATTGTTTCGCTATCACATAAAACTATTCGCATCGCTAATTATGAATTTTGAATTTTGAATTATGCATTATGAATTATGCATTACTTACTGAGTTTTCCTTTGTTGAATTGTTCGGTAACAAATCGATCTTCCAATTGTGCAATCTTGGTTATTAGAGGAGGGGTTAGTTCCGGGTCTTCTTTCATTTGCGCCTCCATCCATCGGTTGAAGTTCTGGAAGGTTTCGATGTTGTCCATCACCGTTGCCCGTTTGTCAAGTTTTTCTATGCTGTTGGCAAGTTTCTGAATTTGGGAGATAAGTTTGGCAAGTGCTTCGGGTTCCATCTCCTCTATGTCGTCCACCTTTTCAAGTATCTTGCTTATTAGCACAAGTATCTTGTTTACGATTTCGGGGCGTGTGATATTTAATGCGGCTCTACGGGCTTCCCATTGTCCGTCTTTCACCCATCGGGCAACGGTGTTTTCGCCAATGCCAAGTTTTTCGGCAATGGTTTTCTGTTGTTCGCCCTGCATGTAGTAGAGCCGTGCAAGTTCGCGTTCTTGGGTCTTACTGTTCATGGTTTTTGTGTTTCGGTAGTGCAAAAATGTAGGTTAATTCACCCCTACAAAAAAACTTTACTCATTTTAAACAGTATTTTTCACTCTGAGCCCACGAAAAGCCAATTTTGCACCATAATCAAACACAAAAACACTATGAATATAGGATACCTTTTGCAGATTGTTAACGAGCGGATAAGCGACATCGAGGCTCTTAAATACATCGACCGCAACTGGGGACAGTTAGACCTTGAAACCCCCGCCGTTAAATTTCCTTGCGCCATAACAGATATTGAAGGTGTGGAATATTCCGACCTATTGAACCGAGGACAGGTGGCGGACATTGAGTTCACCGTTACAATAGCGGTACAAAACTTTTATAACACCTCTCAAAAAGCACCCAACAAAGCCAAAGGTTACGACATATTCGACATTATTGGCGAGGTTAACGACCTATTGCAAGGATACGCCACACCCGAGTTTGCCACCTTTTCTCGCCGTCGCCTTCAAAAGGTTGATGCCGAAAAAAATTACTCGGTCTACACCCTTACCTATCACACCCTCACCCGCTCACGAACTGACATCAACAAAGTTCCAGCACCGGCAGTGAAATTGAATATTAACCCCAGTAATTCATAATTATGCATTATGAATTATGCATTAAAACATTAATAAAATGGTTACTCCCTCAGAATTAAAGTCGGTTCTCTATTCCTACCAAGTGGAACAAATCACCGACGACGACACCGAAATAGTGCAAGAGGCTATCGACACAGCCGAAATGCTTGTGCGCGGATATCTGAACGCCGCAAACCTACGCCGCGAAACCGCTTCGCTCACCAAACAGCAATACCGTGCTTGGCGGCTCTACGACATCGATGCTATGTTTAACAAAACCGGCACCGACCGCAACCCGCTCCTTCTGCGCATAATCAAACGCCTTGCGGCATACAACATCATTGAATTGAGTTGCCCCGATGTGCTAACCGAGCGCATTACCGCAATCTATAACGACACCATCGACCTATTGAAACGCATTGCCGGTGAAGGTGAGTTTGCCCTTTCGCGTTACATTATCCCCGATGCCATTTTCCAACCCTCCGACGGCGAAGGTGAGGGCGAAGGCGAAGGCACAGCCGCCGATGACACTTTGGCAATGCCATTCCGTATGGTCAGCCGTCCCAAATTCCGCCACGAACCCCTTTAATTGGAACGCGGACGGCTCGTCCGCATAATCCCTAATTTTTAACTTTTAATTTTTAATTAAAAATGAAGATATTATCCTCCGAAATTATCAAGCGTTACCAAAACCGCACACGTAAAGATATAGCCGACTGGCAGAATGCCGTCAACGTTGCCCGCAGTGTTTACTCGCCGCGTCAATACCTTTTGCAAAACATCTATGCCGACATCACAGACGATGCCCTTCTTGCTTCGCAGATACAGAACCGACAAGAACCCGTAATGTCGCGTGCCTTTACGCTCAACACTCCCGACGGCAAACCCGATGAAAAAGCAAGTGCTGCGCTTGCCGCATTGCCGTTTATCCAAGACCTTATAAAAGCCATCTTAGACAGCGAACTGTACGGTTATTCGCTTTGTGAGTTTATACCCGGCAAGCCTTACCCAGTGTTTAATGTCATACCACGCCAAAACGTTGAACCCGGCGACGGCATTTTCCTTCCCGACTATTACGCCAACACCGGCATACCATACCGCCGACTTAAAGAGTACGGCAAAACCATACTTGAATTTAACTCCAACCACATAGGCATACTTAACAAAACCGTGCCGCATGTGCTTTTCAAAAAGTTTGCACAAAGTTGCTGGTCGGAACTGTGCGAGATATACGGCATTCCGCCGCGTTTTCTCAAAACCAACACGCAAGACCCCGAAATGCTTTCTCGTGCCGAAACCATGCTCCGCGAAATGGGTTCTGCCGCCGCTATGGTTATCGACAACACCGAGGAACTCCAATTTGCTTCGGGCGTTACCACCACCGGCGACGTATACAACAACCTTATTACACTCTGCAACCGCGAGATTTCGATGGTGATTTCGGGCGCAATCATTGGTCAGGACACCGCCAACGGCAACTACTCAAAGGAGGAATCTTCAAAGGATATACTCCAACGCCTTATAGAATCCGACAGCCGTATGGTGGAGATTTACTTTAACACCGCAGTACTTCCTGCGCTCCGTTCGCTCCGCCTTATCTCCGATCAGCCGCTAACATTCGCATTCACGGCATCGGAAAACCTCACCGACCTTTGGACAAAAACGGTGGCAGTAATGCCGTATTACGACATCGACCCGAAATGGATTAAGGAGAAATTTGGGGTGGAAGTGGTTGGAAGTAGGAGCGTAGGCGGCTCGCCCGCGTTATCTTATAATGTCGCAGGCGAGCCGCCTTGCGCTCCAAATGATTTTTTCCTCTAAGGGGTGCAAACTTCCCCGTGTATATAAGTTTGGCTCACCTCTATTTCAACGAGGATTACCCCGAGGTTTTAACAGAGTTTAAACGTCTTGCTAACGCCGACAAAACGTTCTACAAACTATCGGCAATATCCGACGATATTGTGGCAAACGATTACCCCGTAAGCCGCGACCTTTACAATAAATACACCGGCAACCTCCGCCGTGCCGTTGATGCGGTTTTCAGTGGCGACGATGCCGACACCGACCTTGCACTAAGGTTGAAGGCTGGCGTTACACGCTTTGGAGCGTTCAAGGCTTTCAATGCCACACAAGACATCCGTGCCAAAGGTCGCACTGGTGCTGCCACTGCCGCCGACGATGCCGAAAACGTAGAAAAACGTTACAACAGTTTCCAAGCCGCCGAGTATGCCACCGCCGCATCACGCGCCCGAACTGCCAAACAGTTTGCCGAGTATATGACAGCCGACCGTATGCGCCTGTTTCCCAATCTCCGATGGCTGCCGTCGCGCTCCGTCGAGGTTCGCCCCGAGCACCGCATATTTTGGAACCGGGTTTGGCCTAAAACATCCGACTTTTGGCAGAAAAACCAACCCGGCAACCTTTGGAACTGCAAGTGCGATATGGAGGAAACCGACGACCCCACCGACATCCCCGAAAAACTCAACCCAAAATACTCCTCCGCATCGCCCGGACTAAAAGGCAACCCCGCCGTTACTGGTAAGATATTTTCGGATGATTGTAGTTATATTCAGAGGGTGAAAAATATTTCATCTGCAACTATACGCAAAGATGCGGTGGAAGCCATTGGCAAAATGACCTACAAAGACACAGAATCCGATGTTGAAATATCAGCGTTGGCAGATATTGTAGAGTTTAGCCAAAACATTAGAACCGCACGTATTTTGGCTAATGGCGGAGAAAAGGTAAAACTGCGCCCGGATTATAAGGAATTGATGGATTGTAAAAACCCTGAATTAGAAATTAATGGGATTGATGCTGATGCCAAACGAGTTGAAAAGCCCAAAGGCATATCACCCGGTTTTTCGTCGGCTAAAAATCAAGGAGCAAAAACAGTTGTTATTGATTTTTCCATGTGTGATTGCTATAATCATAACAATACGGCACGTGCATTAGTCAACCGAATTGAGGACTTTATTAATGACTTAGTAATCGAATGTTATATTATTTATAAAGGAAAGTATCTCAAAATCAATAAAACAGATTACACTAAAATCAAGGGGTTAAAGCGAATATCACAGATTGCGTATTTTGAAAACAAACTAAAAAAGGCTTTCGATTAAGAAAGCCTTATATCCAAGAGGAGCTTGATGTTGTCGCGCCCTTTGTGATTGGACACTACAAATATACGAACAATTTTTAAATAAGTTATATAATCACCTAAAAAAACGTAAAAAAATGCCCGAAAAAACACCCATTAAACTCACCAAGGCACAAAAAGCCGCATTACGGGCAATGTTCGTACCTT